>JBCNUU010000009.1:0-40008 GCA_039630545.1 Endomicrobiia bacterium | reverse complement strand
TTTAGATTCTGCTGAGTATGGGGATGATCCTTTGCTTAGCAAGGGAGGCAAAGGGGTTGTTAGTGGTGATGTTGGAGGTGTATATAGTTTAAGTGATAATTTAAGGTTAGGAGTTGTGTTGAAGGATATAGTTAATCCGGACATAGGTTTAGGCAGTGAGGAGAAGGTAGGTATGGGTTATTTAGCTGGTATAAGTTATGTAAGTATTTCGGGTGATAATAAGTTTATATATAGTTTAGGTTATTATGGTAGGGGTAGTGATAGTAGTTATAGTGTTGGAGTTGAAGGTTGGTTAAGTAAAGGGAAGGTAGGTATAAGGGGTAGTTATAGTGATGTAAGGTATTCTTTAGGTGTTTCATATAATTTAGACAAGATAAGAATTGATTATACATATGCAATACCTTCTCAACTTACAGATACACAGGGCAGCCACTATATAGGATTAGTATTTAGATTTTAAATAATTTCTTATTTTTTTGTTTGTAGTATACATAAATCTTACAAAATAAGCTCTATTCTCTCAAATAATAAATATCGTTAACAAAACCAACTATTCTCAATTTTTTGTTTTAAATATATAAATTATACATATAAATTTTTTTAATTATTGCTAAATCAAAAAAATTTATGTATATAAATCCGAAAAATAAAAATATTGATTTTCAGATAAATTTTAAACTTTAATTTGACTTGAAGGAGGAAAAAATGAAAACACAAAAACCAAAAATCCAAAAAATAAAAGCAAGGGAAATTTTGGATTCTAGAGGTAATCCTACTGTAGAGGTAGATGTCCTTCTGTCGGATGGGAGTTTTGGTAGAGCACAGGTTCCTTCGGGAGCTTCCACTGGAGAAAATGAAGCATTAGAGTTAAGAGATGGAGATAAAAACAGATACTTAGGTAAAGGAGTATTAAAAGCTGTTAATAATGTAAATAACATCATTGCAAAAAAACTAAAAGGTTTAGATGCTTCCGAACAGCAGAAAATAGATGAAATAATGATAAAATTAGATGGAACAGATACAAAATCAAATTTAGGTGCTAATGCTATTTTAGGAGTTTCTTTAGCTGTATGTTGTGCGGCTTCAAATTTTTATAAAATGCCTCTGTATAAATATATAAGAAAAATCTATGAATTCAAATCAAAAGATTTTGTATTACCTGTCCCATTAATGAACGTTTTAAATGGTGGTAAACATGCAGATAATAATGTTGACTTGCAAGAGTTTATGATTGTTCCAGCAGGTGCAAAGAGTTTCTCAGAAGCTTTAAGATATGGAGCCGAAGTTTTTCATAGTTTAAAAGCTGTTTTAAAATCTAAAAATTATGTAACTGCTGTTGGAGATGAAGGGGGATTTGCACCTAATCTTTCCTCTAATTCAGAAGCACTTGATTTGTTGATAGAAGCAATCAATAAAGCAGGATATAAACCTGCTAAAGATATATTCATTGCATTAGATCCTGCAGCTTCTGAATTTTATGAAGATGAAAACGAATATGTACTTTTAGGAGAAAAAGAAAACAAAGAAAAAACATCTTCCGAGATGGTTGAATTTTATGAAAAACTTATAGAAAAATATCCTATAGTTTCAATAGAAGACGGTCTCGCAGAAGATGATTGGAATGGTTGGAAACTGCTTACTCAAAAAATAGGCAATAAAATTCAACTTGTTGGTGATGATATTTTTGTTACTAATCCTAAAATTTTTAAGAAGGGAATAGAAGAGGGAATAGGTAATGCTATCCTGATAAAATTAAATCAGATAGGCACATTAACGGAAACAGTAGAAACTGTAAAATTGGCGTATAAAAACAATTATAAGGCAATAATATCTCATCGTTCAGGAGAAACAGAAAATACTTTTATTGCTGATCTCTCAGTTGCATTAAATACTGGACAGATTAAAACTGGTTCAGCTTCAAGAACAGATAGAATTTGTAAGTATAATCAACTATTGAGAATAGAAGAAGAACTAGGAAAGAAAGCACTCTTTTTAGGAAGCGAAGTTTTCAAAAAATAATTATTTTTGTGAAAAAGTATAGAAAAAATTCTTTAGGATACAAAATTACGCCCAGAAAGTTACATATTATTATTTTAGCATTAACAGCAATCATTTTGATATATTTTTTTATTTCGAATGCCATAATTAAGTATTTAATTTTAAAAGACAGATACCTTGCTTTAGAAAACCAACTTAATAAACTAAAAAAAGAACATGAAAAATTAAAAACAGAAATTTATCTTTTAAAACATGATACTAATACAATTGAGTATTATATAAGAAAGGAACTAAAATACAAAAAACCGCAAGAAAAAGTTATAATTTTTAAAAATTAAAAGTTTTTTAAGGTTTTTTTAAAAATTTTAAAATCAAGAAAGTAAAACAATAAAAAATAAGAATAGTATAAAAAACTATTTTACAAAGATTTTATTAATTGATATAAAATTAGAAAATGATCTTTGTTAAATTGCACAAAACAATAAAGTTTATATTAAAATCCACACTACAAAGTTTCATCAACAAGTAAAATTAATGAAGATAAAAACACAAACTTCGTAAATTTTACAAAGAATGTAGATTTTTTACTAATAAAGGTTAACGAAAGCTATAGAAAGGATAATGTAAAATACTATGTAATAAAAATCTAAATTTTTAAAATATTACATTACACTACACAAATGAATGGTATTTCTACACCAAAAACATTTTTGCCAGTAATAGGACTTGAAGTTCATGTCCAACTTAAAACCAAAACAAAGATGTTTTGTGACTGTAGTGTGGAGTTCGGAGTTGAACCAAATAAAAATATATGTCCAGTATGTACTGGTCAACCAGGAGTTTTACCAGTAGTAAATAAAAAAGCAATAGAACTAGCTATAAAAACAGCTTTAGCACTTAATTGTAAAATTCATAATGAATCCATTTTTGCAAGAAAAAATTACTATTATCCAGACCTTCCTAAAAATTACCAAATTACCCAATATGAACAACCTATTGCTACCGATGGATATGTTGAAGTGGAATTAAAAGAAAATAATGAATATAAAAAAGTCTTTATAAAAAGGGTCCACATAGAAGAAGATGCTGGAAAACTTCTACACGCTATAGGTAAAGAAGAACTTGGATATTCACTTGTAGATTATAACCGTGCAGGAACTCCTCTTTTAGAAATAGTAAGTCAACCATGTTTGTATTCAGTTGAGGAAGCAATTTCATATTTAGTTGCTTTAAGAGACATTTTACGTTTTATAGAAGTTTCAGATTGCGATTTAGAAAAGGGAACTTTTAGAGTAGACGCAAATGTTTCTATCACTAAGCTAAATGACAATTTTGATGGTGATTATAATAAGCTAAAATTAGGAACCAAGACAGAGATTAAAAATATGAACTCATTTAAGGCAATAAAAGAAGCTTTAACTTATGAAATTGAAAGGCAAAAAGAAATCCTTTTATCAAATAATAAAATAGTTCAAGAAACACGTCTTTGGGACGAAAATTTAGGTATAACTAAATCTATGAGAACAAAAGAAGAAGCACATGATTATAGATATTTCCCAGAACCCGATCTTTTACCATTAGAAATTGAAACTTCCTGGATTGAAGAATTAAAAAAAAGCTTACCGGAACTACCTCTTCAGAAAAAAAAGAGATTCAAAAAAACATTTAACTTACCTGATTATGATATAAACATTCTTGTTTCAGAAAAAACTATCTCGGAATATTTTGAAAAAACTATGGCAGTATATATAAAAAATTATGAATTAAAAAATTCAGACCTTACTAATGTAGCAAAAACGGTAAGTAATCTTATAATTACAGAAATTTTAGGCCTGTTAAATCAAGAAGGATTGTCTTTTGAAGAAAATAAAATAAAAGAAGAATATCTTGCAGAAGCAGTAAAACTTTATAATGATAAAATTCTGTCTTCAAAACTTCTTAAAGAAATCCTACATGAAGTTTGGGAAACAAAAAAGTCCCCTAAAGAAATTGTCCAACAGAAAGGTTTATCTCAAATTTCTGATGTTGAACAGCTTAAAGAAATTGTTAGAGAAGTTATCTTACAAAACCCAAACATAGTAGCAGATTATAAATCTGGTAAATTTCAAGCAATATCGGCATTAATGGGACAGGTAATGAAAAAGACAAAAGGTAAAGCTGATCCAGTTAAAGCTCAGCAGATTTTAAAAGAAATGCTAAATGAAAAAGATTTTTAGTGTTATATTTTTTATCAAACTACTTAACTGGAATTTTATCTTTCCCTCAGAAAAAATTTATGCTGTGTGGTATAACGCTTATAAAATAGATCTTAAAGATGAAATTTCAGCTAAAAAGAAAATAGATGAACATTTTGAAAAATTTGAGAAGTTGAAAATAAATAATATATTTTTCCTTGTAAAAGATCATAACGGTCTAGGCTACTATAAGACAAAATATATGAAACAAGCTTGTGAGTGGGATGTATTAGATTATGTAATAAAGAAGTCAAAACAAAAAAATATAAAGATTCATGCTTACTTAAATGTATTTATGGAAGGAGAAGATTTTGCTTTAAAACACCCGGATTATATGGAAATAAGAAAAAATGGAAAAAAAACAAGATGGACATCACCTGCAATAAAGGAAGTAAGAGTAAGGATTCTAAACATTATTAAAGAAATTTTACAAAATTATCAAATAGATGGTATTCAGTTAGATAGAATTCGATATGAAGGTTATAAAGATATAGGGTTTAATCCTCATAGTGTGAATTTATATACTCAACAATATGGAAAATCACCAGATCCAAAAGATCCTGATTTTTATCAATTTAAATGCGATTTAATCTCTTCTTTTGTGAAGGAAGCTTATTATCTTGTAAAAAACCACAACAAAAATATAATATTTTCTTGTGCTGTCTTTGCTTCTCCTACTAATGCTAAAAAAAATCATATATCTCAACAATGGGAACTATGGGTGAAAAATGGCTGGTTAGACTTTGTGGTTCCTATGTCATATACATCTGATTATGACACTTTTTATAAGTATCTTTTAGAAAACATTCAGACAGTAAAGAATTCAAACACAAAACTTATTATGGGAATTGGTGTATATTTGAAAACCATGACAGAGAATACCCTTAAAAAACAAATTGAAATTTCCTTTAACACTACTACTGAATGTGTAGAAGGTGTGTGTTTTTTTAACGCTTTTAGTATTTTTGAAAATCCTAAATTTTTTAATGTAATTAAAGAATTCAACTTAGAAAATGTATCAGCAAAATAAAATTTTCAGAATTAAATTATATTGACAATTTATTTTAATTTGAGTATATTTATACTTCAAATCACACATTAAAAGGAGAAAATTATGACGAAACAAACTTATCAACCATCTGTAAGATATAAAAAGAAAGTTCACGGATTTTTAAAAAGGATGTCAACTCCTGGTGGTAGAAGAGTTATAAAAAGAAGGAGAAAAAAAGGACGCTGGAAATTAACTCCTTAAAAAGTAAAATGACTAACAACTATGAGCTTAAATTTACGTTTAAAAAATATGAAAGAATTTCAAAACAAAAAGAAATAGAAACAGTTTTAAAAAATGGTGAAAAAATTTTTTCAAGGGGGGTTATTTTTTACTTGTATAAAAATCAAGCTAATAAATTTTCTCGTTTAGCAGTTTTAGTATCTAGCAAGGTTGAAAAATTAGCTGTTGTAAGAAACAAATTCAAACGAAGGATAAGAGAAATATTCAGGTTAAATAAACATAAAATTTTATATCCGGTTGACATAATAGTTATTGCTACAAAAGATTCTATAAGGTTAAAATATAAAGTTTTAGAAGAAATTTTTTTAAATATATTAAAAGAAAAAAACTTGATAAAAAATGAATTTCTTTATTAAGTTATTTATCAACTTTTATAGAAATTTTATATCTCCTCTATTAGGTAAAAATTGTAGATTTTATCCAACATGTTCTGAATATGCTTTAATTGCACTGGAAAAATATGGTGTAGTATTTGGTATTATAAAAACAATTCTTAGAATAGCAAGATGCCATCCTTTTAACTCTGGTGGTGTTGATTTTCCTTAACTGAAAGAGGGTTAATTTATGGAAAGAAGATTAATTTTAGCTATTTTGCTTTCTTTAGGATTTTTATTCTTGTGGCAGTATGTATTTTATAAGCCACAAATAGAAAAAGATATTTCACAACCAATTAACAAAAAAGAAGTTGAAAAAAAATTACCTGAAAATCTATTCAGTTTTGTGCCTTTAAATGTAGAAACAAAATATCTTAGAATTATTTTTAATAAACATACAGCAGCCATAAGAGAAGTTTATTTAAAAGAACCGCATAAAGAAGATTTTATTTTATTATGTAAAGAAGATAAAGATATTTTTGGGCATCAACTAAACGATGGATATTATTATAATAAAGCAGAAACTTTCAAACAGAACAACACACTGGTTGTTAGATTTGAATCAAAAGAAAAAAATATTAGATGTAGTTATTATATTGATGATAATAAACCCTATTTTGTTGATGTAGAAATAAATAGAAATTCGTCAGAAAGTATAAAAGTATTTTTTGAAGGTTATATTCATTCTGACGAAGATATAAAAGAACCAAATATTGGATACATATGTAAGACACAACCTACTGCTTCAAAAGAAGTTTTAGTAGTTGAAAAAATAAATAAAGGAAAATTTTATAAACAGGATAAACTTAAATGGGTTGCTTTAAGCAGTAGGTATTTTATTTCAACTGTTATTTTTGAAAATAATTATTTAGAAGAAATAGAGATAAATAAAGTTGATAAAAATAAAAAAAGATTATTGGTTGTAACTTCACCAACTGCAAACTATAAAATTAAGTTATTTCTTGGACCTAAGAAGATTTCACTTTTAAAAACAGCAGCAGAAAAACTCATACATACTGTTGACTGGGGTACTTTTGCATTTTTAAGTAAGTTGTTTTATAACATACTTACTTACTTTTACAGATTATTTGGTAACTACGGGTTAGCGATAATAGGGCTTACTATTATTCTTCAAATTTTTACATTTCCTTTGACTTATAACTCAATAAAAGCCACAATAAAGATGAAGCATATCCAACCGCAAATACAGTTTTTGCAAAAAATCTATAAAGATGACCCTAAACGTCTCAATATGGAAATTATGAATTTATATAGAGAAAAAAAAGTAAATCCTTTTGGAGGATGCTTACCTTTACTTTTACAAATACCAATTTTTTGGGCGTTATTTACTATGTTAAGAAATACATATGATCTTAGAGGAGCAAGTTTTATTTTATGGATTAAAGATCTATCTAAACCAGACAAATTGTTTATCCCAGGAGTAAATTTTGGAATACCTGTATTAGTTCTACTAATGGGTATTTCTATGATTGTACAACAAATACTTTCTGGCAGTTTTTCTGATCCTCAACAAAGAACGATCTCTATAATGATGCCTGTCATTTTTGTATTTTTATTTTTTAGTTTTCCTTCAGGACTTGTGCTATACTGGTTTATAAATAATCTTTTCTCTATAGCAATTCAATTGCTAGTAGTCAGAACTACAACCCGAGTATAAATTATATAAAGCTTACTATGATAGAACAATCACTTAAATATAAATATTCAGCAATTTTTAATGAAGAGTTTGAAGGTTCTTCAGTAGAAGACGCGATAAAAAAGGCTTTGTCTGAGTTAAAAATGACTAAAGATGAACTAAAGATAAAAGTTCTGTTTGAGGGACAAAAAGGACTTTTTGGTCTTAAAGGAAGCAAACCAGCAAAAATAAAAGTCTATCCAAATTTTGATAAAATAGAAAATGTTATTAAATTTTACTTCATAAAACTCCTCAATTTTGTAAAAGAATCCATTTTATTAGCAGACATACAGATGAAAAAAGATAGTGTAGAAATAATTGCTATTCTTAATGAGAAAGAAGCTTTTAATACTGTAAACTCTAAAGAAATCTACGATGCTATATATTTGCTAACAGAAACTTTTTTAAAAAAATTATCTTTAAAGCAAAAATTAGAACTAACTTTTAAAGTTTCTGCCTCTTTAGATTAATTTCTATCATGTCTAATAATCTTGAAGATACAATAGTTGCAATTTCAACGCCTTTAGGTTTTGGTGGTTTAGGAATAGTAAGATTGAGTGGTAAAAATGCTATAAAAATAGCAGAAGAAATTTTTGTTCCTAAAAACAAAAGTAAAGTTGTTTCTCAACTCAAAACATTTACTATTCATTTAGGTTACATAGTAGAAGATAAAAAAATAATAGATGAAGTACTTTTAGCTATAATGCGGTCTCCTCATAGTTATACATGCGAAGACGTAGTAGAATTTAGCTGTCACGGTGGACCTGTAGTATTAAAAAAAATAGTAGAGTTATGTTTAAAAAAAGGAGCAAGATTAGCCGAACCTGGCGAGTTTACAAAAAGAGCTTTTCTTAACGGTAGAATTGACCTTACTCAAGCAGAAGCTGTGTGTGATTTGATTTACTCTCAATCTGAAATTCAAAGAGAATTGTTTATCCACTCGCTTTTAGGCAAAGTTAAAAACAATATTCAAAAATTTGTAGAAAAAATAGAGGAAATTATTGCTAAAATAGAATTATGCATTGAATATCCACAGGAGGAGGATTCTCAATATATAAATTTTTTTTCTTTGAATTCTGAAATTTTAAAATTAAAAGAAGAAATCTCTTTGTTAATAGAAAATTCTCAAAAAATTACACCAATAATCACTGGTATAAATTTAGCAATTGTAGGAAAAGTAAATGTAGGAAAGTCAAGTCTTTTAAATATTTTGCTAAGTTATGAAAGAGCAATAGTCTCAGAAATTCCTGGTACCACAAGAGATGTGGTTTCTGAAACTATTAATTTAAACGGACTTCCGATAAGGATTGTAGATACAGCTGGAATAAGAGACCAACAATATGATGTAATTGAAAAAATAGGTATTGAAAAGACAAAAGAAGCTATAAGAGAAGCAAATGTCATATTGCTTTTATTAGACGGTTCAAGAAAACTTACAGAAGATGACTTTTTAGTAGGACAAATTATCAAACAGGAAACAAAGTGTTCTAAACATTTGCTCGTGGTAATTAATAAAAAAGACCTACCAATGGTAATTTTAAATGATATGGAAAAGCTAAAAGAATTATTTGACATGGTAGGATTTAAAAAAGAAGCTGTTTTTATTTCCTGTATTACAAAAGAAGGAATAAAAGAATTACAACAAAAAATATTTGAGATGTTGGGATTTGAAGAAAATTTAAGTATTGGACAGGACATTAGAGAGGGAACTTTTGTTGCTAATTTAAGACAGCTTGAAATTTTTAAGAAGGTAAAAGAACTAATTGAGAAAGCACTAAATAAAGATATCACTTCCTCACCAGAACTCGTTGTGGAAGATCTTAAAGAAGCTTTAAGAGAGTTAAAGAAAATCTTAGGGTTTGATATCACAGAAGATATTTTAAATATTATTTTTTCAAAATTTTGTGTCGGTAAATAATTTATGGATTTTGGACAGCACTTTTTGGTTAATAAAAAAATAGTTCAAAAAATAATAGAAGCACTGGAGCTTTCTTATGAAGATACGGTCTTAGAAATAGGTGGTGGAAAAGGAGCATTGACAGAGGCTTTTATAGGAAAAGTAAAAAAGATATATGTGGTTGAAATTGATAAAAATTTAGTAGACTTTTTAGTAAAAAAATTTGCTTTAAGAAAAGATATTGAAATTTTGAATTTAAATTTTTTAGACTTAAATTTGGAAACCATAAAGGAAAAAAATCTAAAAATAGTAGGAAATATTCCATATAGTATCACTTCAGAAATTTTGCACAAGATTTTACCATTGAATAATTTATGGAAGATATGTGTTATTATGGTACAAAAAGAAGTTGCTTATAAAATTTTAGCAAAACCTAAAAGTAAGTTTTTTGGTAAGTTGACTTTAATTGTTAATTTTTATAGTAATGTAGAAAAAATTTGTGAAGTAGCCAAAGATAATTTTTATCCCAAACCTAAGGTTGATTCTACTGTGTTAAAGTTTTTGCCTAATTTTGAATTCTTAGAATATAATAGTAAACAACTTATAATGAAAATAATAGATATGGCTTTTATCCATAAAAGAAAAACTCTTTTAAATTCTTTAAGTTTAGAATTAAATTTAGAAAAAAATTTAATAAAAAAACTCCTTTTAGATTCAGGCATAAAACCTACTCAAAGACCAAATGAAGTGGATATTTATGGATACAAAAAAATAACTGAAAAATTAAGGAATTTAATATAAAATCCACAAAAAATAAAAGTTATCCACAAAGTTATCCACAGATATGGATAAAAAAGTAGATACTCAAAAACTATGGGAAAAAATAAAGGAAGTAGTTTTTGGTGGATTAGATGAACAAAAATTAGAATTGTGGGTTTCGCCTTTGTCAATAAAGGAAATAACTGAGGAGTTTGTTATTCTTTTGGTTCCTAATAAATATTTTTCTGATTGGTTAATTTCTAACGGATATTTAGAGAAAATTAAGCGAATTATAAGTGAAGAGTTGAAGTGTTCTGACTCATTGGAGGTTAAAATTGAGTATATCTATGATATATCTTCATCTCAACAAATTTTTCCTGAAGAAAAAGTAGATTATGAATATATCCCTGAGAAAGTATTTGTATTAAAAGAAACTTTCAATCCTGAATATACTTTTGAGAATTTCATAGTTGATGAATCAAACAGGTTTGCTAAAGCAGTCTGTGAAACAGCGGCTAATCAACCTGGTTCTGCATACAATCCTGTTTTTATTTATGCTCCAGTAGGTTTAGGTAAAACTCATCTTTTGCACGCTGTAGGAAATAAAATGTTAGAAATGTCAAGTAAATTTAGAATAGCTTATATTACTGCTGATAAATTTGTATCTGATTATATTTCTGCAATTCAAAATGGAAAAATAGATTCTTTTAGATCAAAATTTCAAAATGCAATAGCTTTACTTTTAGACGATGTACAATTCCTTATTGGAAAAGAGAAATCTCAAGAAGAATTCTTTCATATATTTAATATTCTTTTTGATAACAAAAAACAGATAATAATTGCTTCAGACAGAAAACCTCAGGAATTAAAAGGTATAGAAGAAAGACTAATAAGCAGATTTGAATGGGGAGTAGTAGCAGATATAGGAAGACCTTCCTTGGAACTCAGATTAGCTATTTTAAAACATAAAGCACAAAAACAAAAAGTTTTTGTACCTGAGGATGTGTTAAAATACATTGCAGAAAATATTACTGAAAACATAAGAAGGTTAGAAGGAGCCTTGCTTAAAGTGATAGCTAAAGCTATCACAGAAAATCTTCCTTTAACTATAGATACGGTAAAGGAGATCTTAAAGGATATAATTGAACCTCAACCTAAAGTTGTAGACATTCAGAAAATTATAGAGGTTGTTGCAGAAGAATTTAAAATTTCAAAAAACGAACTTTTATCTAAAAAGAGATCTGAAATTTTAGCTTTGCCACGGCAATTTGGTATGTATTTAGCTAAGAAACTTACAGATCTGTCTTACTTAGAGATAGCTGAAAGTTTTGGAAGAAAAGATCATACCACCGCGTATCATGCTTATACGAAGATAAGAGAACTTATTGCTACAAATCCCTATTATGCGCAGATAGTTAACAGAATGATAGAAAAAATAAAAAATAAATAAAATTTTAGTTTTATTTATTTAATATGATAAAAGAAATAATTCAAAAGATAGTAGATAGGCATAATCTGAAAGAAGAAGAAATGACAGAAGCGATGAAAGAAATAATGTCTGGACAAGCCACAGAAGCTCAAATAGCTTCATTTATTACAGCTTTAAGAATGAAAGGTGAAACAGTGGAAGAAATAACTGCAGCAGTAAAAGTTCTAAGAGAGTTTATGATTCCTGTAAAGTTACATCGTGAAAAACTCATTAATAATTTTAAAAAAATTGGAGAAATAAATTACGATATAATTGTAGATACTTGTGGGACAGGAGGAGACTCTTCAAAAACTTTTAATATCTCTACTGCTACTGCATTTGTGGTAGCCGGGTGTGGAGTTTTTGTTGCTAAACATGGCAACAGATCCGTCTCTTCTCAGTGTGGTTCAGCAGATGTAGTAGAGCAGTTAGGAATAAAACTTGAAATCACAAAAGAACAAGCAGAAAGATGCTTGTCAGAAATTGGAATTGTTTTTTTATTTGCTCCGGTGTGGCATCCTGCTATGAAATATGCTTTAGCCCCTAGAAGACAAATCGGCATAAGAACAATTTTCAACATAACAGGACCTCTGGCAAACCCAGCATATGCCAATGTTCAGCTTTTGGGTGTCTATTCTGATGAACTACTTAAACCTATTGCTGAAGTACTTAAGAATTTAGGGACAAAGTATGCTTTTGTAGTTCACAGCAAAGACTCAATTGATGAAATAAGTACTACCGGAGCTACAGTTATAGCTGAAGTTAAAAATAAAGATATTAATATCTTTACTTTTGAGCCTCAACAATACGGAATAAAAAAAGCATCTCTTAAAGATCTTTATGGGGGTGATGCGAAGGAAAATGCTAAAATTATATTAGATATTCTTACAGGTAAAGAAAAAGGTCCAAAAAGAGATATAGTAGTGTTAAACTCTTCTTTTGCCTTAGTAGCAGCACAAAAAGCAAAAACTATTCAGGAAGGCATAGAATTAGCAAAAAAATCTATTGATGAGGGTTATGCATTGAATAAATTAGAACTTCTTAAAAAATATACCAATGAGTAAAATAGAAATACACTCTTTGTTAGAAAACATCATAGAAAAAAAAATAAAGGAAATAAACAAAACAAAAGAAAGAATTCCTTTAAACAAAATTTTAAAAAAGATAGAAAAAGTAAACTATCAGAAAAGAAACTTCAAAGAAGCAATAAAAAGAAAAATAGATAGAATCTCCCTTATAGCTGAATGTAAGAAAGCCACTCCTTCTTGTGGAATAATAAACAGAAACTATGATATCAGGGAAATAGTAAAGGAATATTACAACTCTGGTTTTGTAGATGCTTTATCTATTCTTACAGAAAAAAACTATTTTTTAGGTAAAATTTCTGATTTAACTTTAGCAAAGAAAGAAGTTAATTTACCTGTTTTAAGAAAAGATTTTATAATAGATGAATATCAGATTTATGAAAGTATATATTACAAAGCAGATGCCATTTTGTTGATTTCGGGTATTTTAAATAAGAAACAATTAAAAATTTTATATAATAAAGCAAAAAGCTTTGGACTGGATGTTGTTGTGGAGGTGCATACTAAACAGGATATAGAACTTATTGATTTTGATGTTGACATTATAGGAATAAATAACAGAAACTTAAAAACATTTGAAGTAGATATAACTACCACTGAAAAGTTGATAAAATATATACCGAAAAATGTGGTTGTCATTTCAGAAAGTGGAATTTCTTCTAACAGAGATGTAAGATATATTTATGATTTAAAAGTTGATGCTATATTAGTGGGAAGTTATTTTATGAAGGCTTCTAACATTACACAAGCATTGATGAGTTTAATAAAATTTCAAAAATGACAAAAATTAAAATTTGTGGTATAACAAACAAAGAAGATGCATTTTGGGCTTCAAGTTTAGGTGCTGACTTTATAGGACTTAACTTTGTTAAAAATTCTCTAAGGAAAGTCTCTATAGACAACGCCAAAGAAATTATAATGAGTCTTCCCTCTTATACCTCATGTGTAGGTGTATTTTTTAATGAGGATGCAAAAGAAATCCTTAAAATTTGCAAAAAATTGAATGTGAATTATATCCAGCTTCACGGAGAAGAAACATCAGATTTTTGTCAGAATTTGAAATTGGAGCAACCACAACTTAAGATAATAAAAACCATAAAAATAAAACCAAAACAAGAAATTCCTCAAAATGAGATAAACGAATACATATCAGAAATATCTTCAAAAATAGAAAAATATCTTCCTTATGTAGATTATATACTTTTTGATACTCATTTAGAAAATCAAGCCGGTGGTACAGGAAAAACATTTGAGTGGTCTTTACTAAAACAAATAAAGGAAAATTTTAACGTTATGAATAAGCAGTTTAATTTTTTTGTTGCAGGTGGGCTTACACCAGAAAATGTAGAAGAAGTAATTGATTTTTTAGAACCCTGGGGAGTAGATGTAGCATCTGGAGTAGAAAGACTTCCAAGAAGAAAAGATTTTGAAAAAATGAAAATTTTTATAAGGAAAGTAAAGAAAAAATAAAGTTATGAAAAATTTATGTTTAATTTTTTTGCTTTTAATTCAGTATATATATTGTCATGAAAATCCGGTGGCCCTGGTTTCTAAATTCAAAGGAAAAGCAATAGTAGTAAGACAAAAAAAGGAATTTAAAATAGAAAAATACATGCCAATATACAAAGAGGATAAAATAAAGACTTTTTCTTTATCTTTTGTGGAATTATTGTTTGAAAATGGAGTTGCTTTAAGAATTGAAGAAAATTGTTTGTTAGACATTAAAAAATTTATAGTTACACCTGACAAATATAAGACAAAAACAAAAATTCTGCTTAAAGTTCATGAAGGTTCTTTAATTGTTGATAGTTTTGTGTTTAAAGACGAATATCAACTTGAGGCATTACACATATTTACACCTACTACAGTAGTTTCTGTCAGGGGTACAATTTTTTATGTAAGTGTAAAAGATGACAAAAGTACAAACATTGCTGTTTTTGAAGGTGAGGTGGAAACCTATTTAGAAAGTATAGATGAAGAAAAATTTTTAAGTTTGGAAGATGAATATGAGTTTGAGGAAATGAAAAAAAAGAAAATAACCATACAAGAAAATAAACAAGCTACTTTTTTTCCTGATACGACTATTCCTGCAGTTGTAGATTTGTCATTTAATATTTTAGAATATAAAAGAACACTAGTCGAAGAATTTTTAAAATCCACAAAAGGATACAGAGAAAATTTTGAAAAACTTAAAAAGCAAAGAAATGAATGGATAATGAAAAATAAAGAAAATTTCAAAAAAGAAATAATGGAGAAAAAGAAAAAGTTTACAGAAGAATTTGAAGTTGAAGAATTTAAAAAGAGGAGAAAAAAATGAATGAAGAAATAAAACAAAAAATAAAACAAAAAATAGATGAAATAAAACCTATGTTACAAAGAGACGGGGGAGATGTTGAACTTGTAGAAATAACAGATGATGGTACAGTCAAAGTAAAACTAAAAGGAGCCTGTGCTCATTGTGCTATGTCTTTATTGACATTAAAGATGGGAATAGAAAGTTATCTTAAAAAACACATACCAGAGGTTAAATCAGTAGAAAGTATTTAAATATGGACAGGTTAGTTATTTTAGCAACAATTTTGATAGTTTCTATTTTAATTTTACAAATCATTATAAAAATTACATCGGTTTTATTAAGAATTTCTCTTTGGGTATTAACGATATTTCTTTTTTTATATCTTGTAAATTTTTTTGTTTTTCCTAAAATTGGATTGAAACCTTTATTTATAAAAGAAAGAGAAACTTTAAATCAAAAAATAACCAATGATAAGATAGTAGATGAAGTTTATAAAAATATAAATATCACTTTAAAAGAAATTAAACATAAAAAAGATGATTAAATTTAAATTATATTTTGATGGCAACAAAACACCTGAAGGGGTAAGTTGTTCTTATTGTCTTACGACGGAAGATGAAAAAATTTTGTTTGAGGAAACTTTAACTTTACAGCCACAAACTACAGTTCCAGAAGCTGAGTACTTGGCAGCAATAAATGGAATAGAAAAAACACTTCGGTATTTTAAAGAAAATAAAATTGACTTAAAAGACATAACCTTGGAAATTCTTGGAGATTCTCAACTTGTAATAAAGCAGTTAAGTGGAGAGTATGAATGCAAAAAACCACAATTGAGAGTATTAAGAAGCAAATTAAGAAATCTTTTAGTTGAGATTCCTCTTTATAAGTTTAGTTGGATACCTCGCAATAAAAATATAGTAAAGTAGAAATACTTCAACAAAATGGAAAGAATCTTTATTTTTATAATAAAAATATCCATTGTTTTTTTTTCAATTTTTGTTTCTTGCTCAATTACAGCCATTGGAACATCTTTGAGTTTATTGACTTTAGGATATATAGGTTTAAGCGCTATAAGAAATAGATTTTTTTATCTGGAAGACAAGAATCTTGTATATATAATACTACTTTTTTTTGCCAGTTTAACTTTTTCTACAATTTTTTCTTTTGATCTATATTCTAGTATTAAAAGAACAATAACAATTTTAGGATATTTTATTTTGTTATTTTCTATCTTAACTTTAGAAAAAAATTACTTAAAAAAAATCCTGTGGATATTTTTTATTAGTATAAGTTTACATTCCCTGTATGGAACAGTTCAATATTTTACTGGCTTAGATATTCTTAATAAAGGATATCAGAAATATCATAGAATAATAGGATTAGCAGGACATTTCAATTCTCTGGCGGGAACTCTTGGTCTGGTTTTTCCTTTATTGTTTGTGTTATTTTACTTTGCAGAAGATAAAAAGTTAAAATTTATTTATGCAGTATTGTGCTTTCCTGTGGTAAGTGGGATATTTTTAACTTTTACTAGAGGAATATGGTTGGGATTGTTTGTATTTTTTTTACTATTTGGGTTGTTAATAGAAAGAAAATTTTTAATATTTTTAGGAGCTTTTTTGTTTTTACTATTAATATATTCACCAACAAGACACAGGTTAACTTTAACTTTTGAGAATATTGACATTGTAAGAAAAGAATTTATTAAATTAACTCCTAAAATGATATTAAAAAGGCCAATTTTAGGTTATGGGCCAGATAGTTTTAGAAAAGTTTTTTATCAAGAAAATCCTGAGTTTAAAGAAAAGGGACATTTTCATCCACATAATATGTATCTTCATATTCTTTTTGAAAACGGAATTTTGGGATTTTTTTTGTTTTTTTGCTTATTTTTTAAATTAATAAGAAATTTAATAAAAATATATTACAATTCTCAAGAAAAATATGTAAGAAATTTTTCATTAGGGGTTTTAGGAAGCGTTTTAGTTTTTTTAGTATATGGGTTTGTAGATGAACCTTTTAGAGCACATTATGCTCCATATGTATTATTTTTTTTAATTTCTTCAAGCTATAATTTAGGCTTACTTTCGCAAAAATAAAATCTTCCTTCTTCTTTTAATATGAGAATTTTATTTTTTAAAATATCTGATAGTTTTTCATAGTCGGTTTTCTTAATAATAAGAAACTTTTTATCTAAAGAGTTTAGGCTACTAAATAATTCTTCTTCTGTTTCAATACTACGGTATTTCCATACTTTTTTATTCTTATCAACAAATGATGATCTTTCAACCCCTCTATCCCAGTACCAAGGAATTAAAGCCACCATGTCATAATAAAAAAGTCTGTATGGAATTATCTTTTTATTTTCCGGAACAATATTTTTCACATAAGAAGAAAGACTTTTAAATTCTGGATTTCTTATTTTATCAAATTTAATAGGTGTTAAAATTACCAACATTGTAAAAATTATACTCATGATAGCAAAGAAATTTATTAATTTATCTTTTATTTTTTGGGTCCAAAAGGAAAAAATATATCCATTCATCACACACCATCCTGGCCAGAAAGCTAAAAGATAGTAGTCATCTTTATAACCTGCAAGCGTAAAACCTATCCATACTACTGCAGCCCATATTATTAGGCTATAAAAAATTTTATTTTTTTCTTTTATAACTTTATATACTCCAAAAAAACCGGTAGCACTCCATGGAAGATAGTAACTAAAAAAAACTGGGACAAAAAACAAGTAACTTTTGACTTTTTCAAAAAATGTTTGAAAAACAACACCTCTTCCTTGCAAAGACCAAAATATTTGGTTGACAAAATATTTTTCAATTAACGCATTACCTTTATGTATAAGTTGAGGAATAAACCATATAAATGGTATTAAAATACCTATCAAAATAGAACCAATATAATATATGTTTAAAATTTTTTTATACTGTTTAGTAATAACAAAATAAACTAAAATAGTCACATGAATACAGTAAGCAGGTGGACCTTTATAAAGAAATCCCAATCCTGAAAAAAGCCCGCTTAAAAGAAGATATTTATAGTTGTTTTTTATTTCGCTGATTACAAAAAAAATTATACCCATAGTAATAAAAAACATAAGACCGGTCTCCAGCTCACATTTTCTTGCATGTCTGAAGAAATAAGGGTGGAGAATAAGTGTCATTGCTGATAAGAACCCAACATAATTATCTTTGGTAATAATTTTTGCTAAAATAAAAGTTGAAATTATAACTAATATTCCAAAAAAAGAGGAAACATATTTTGCAGTAGCATCTGAAATTCCAAAAACTTTAAAACAAATAGCTTGAAGCCAGAAAAAGAGAGGAGGAAACTGATAAAAATCGCTAAATTCTTCACAATGAGGCCAGTGTAAAGTAAGCCAATCGTTAGTTCTTAAAATTTCTCTGGCAATAGAAGCATGTGCCGCAGAACCCAGTGGTTGAAGATCACTTATATGAAGTTTTCCAAACATACCAAAAAATGAAAACAGCAAAATACTGCTCCACAGTACATATTTTTGTTTCATAGTAAAAATAAATATAAAAATATAATTTTTGTTGCAATAAAACCGAGAATTTAATATAAAATTATAATTTTATGAACATAGCGTTATTTGACGCTTCAAAATACTGGTCAGGTGGCGCGCAAAGAGTATACTTATGTTGTAAAGGATTTAAAGAAAAAGGACACAATGTAATTCTTATATGTTTCGCAACAAATAGACTAAATGTATTATTAAAAAATCACATAAAAATTTTTAACATACGGCCTGTTTTTGATTTAGATATATTAGCAGCCATAAAAATTTTATTTATTTTGATTAAATATAAAATAGATATAATTGATATCCATTCACCTAAATTTTATTGGATAGGATTAATAACAGGAAAAATTTTAAAGAAAAAAGTTTTTATTACAAGAAATGTGGAATATAGAAAAAAAGGTATTAAAAAAATAATAAATAGATTTTTATATAGGAATTGTAACGGAGTTATAGCTGTTTCAAACAAAATTAAAGAAAACCTGATAAAAGATTTTAACCTATATAATGATAAAGTTAATCTGATTTATGATGGATTTAATTTGAAGCAAGGTGATTTTAATATAAGAAAAAATTATAATATAAGTGAAGATGAGATAGTTATCTCAATTATTGGTAGAATCGAAAAAAACAAAGCACAAGATTTTGCTGTAGAAGTTGCATATGAGTTAGTTAAAAATAACCTAAAAGTCAAACTTTTAATAATAGGCAAAATAGAAGATCATCTCTTTTATAAAAAAATTATTGAAAAAATAAATACATTAAAAATTTCCGAAAATGTTATTTTTACAGGTTTTGTAAAAAATACAGCCGATTATATTTTTTCCTCTGATGTTATTTTATGTTGCTCTTACTATGAAGGTTTACCTAGAAGTTTAGTCGAAAGTATAATTTTGTCAAAACCAGTTGTATGTAGTTCTGCAGTAGATATTAATGATTTAGAAGAATTTAAAGAAATAATAAAAATAGTAAAGGAAAGAAATCCTAAAAAATTTGCAAAAGCTATATTAGAATTATTATCTTATAAAAAAGCGAAAATAAATCCAGATATCCTGCAGGAGAAATTTTCTATTGAAAGTATGATAAAAAAGTATTTAAAGTTTTATTCAGAATAAATTTTTTGTTTATGTCAAAGGACATATTTAAGAAAATAATAGGTTTTCTGATTTTTCTGTTTAGTATATATCTTTTTTTGTATTTTAAATACTCTAACACTTCTTTTATTTTAGTATATCATCAAATAGAAAACTACAGAGGGGGTTTAAAGTCTTTATATGTAAGTCCTTTAGCTTTTGAAAAACAAATGAGATATCTTTATTCCAGAGGATACACAACTATAACACTTACAGAACTTAAACATAGGTTAGAAAATAAATTACCTTTAAAAAAAATGTTTTGTATTACTTTTGATGATGGTTACAAGAATCTAAACCATGCTTATTCTATTTTAAAAAAATATAATTTTAAAGCTACAGTATATCTACACATAGATGCAATACAAACAGGAGTTTATTCTTATCCCAAAATGCCAGCATCACTTATGATTTCTTTTGAAGAAATGAAAAAAATGTTAGATGTTTTTGAAATTGGAAATCACACTCTAACTCATCCAGATCTTACTACTTTGTCTGAAAAAGAAATCATTAAAGAACTGAGAGAATCAAATAAAGTGTTAGAAAAATTTTTTAATTTAAAACCTGAACACTTTTGTTATCCATTTGGAAAAGTTTTTAAGAATCACAAGAGTATTTTATCTAAAGAAGATTTTTTAACCGCTACTACTTTAGAAACCGGTTTGATAGAACCAGCAAATAAAAAATTAGATCTTTTAGCTTTACCTAGAATAGAGTGGAAAGAATTGTCTTCTATGAGTTTAAAAGATTTTTTAAAAAATTTAGATTTTTATATAAAAATATTTTTAGGGATATGATAAAAGAAACTGTTGAGTATGTTGTTTTTTATTTTTTAAGAATAATTTTCTTCCTGCTGCCAGAAAGGTTTATAAGTTTTTTTTTAAAGTTATTGTTAATAATAGTAAAGTTTTTCTTATATCATAGACAAAAAATTATGATCAGAAATTTACATATGAGTTTTCCTGAAATTAGTCCTGAAGACATAATAAAAATATCAAACAGTGTATGGTATAACATAGGTTTAACTTTTATTTTATCTTTTAAATATATTGCAGAACCTAATAAAATTTTAAGGAAAACAAAATTCAAAGACCCTGAAAAACTAAAACAAATTTCACCTAATACTATAATTTTTACAGCTCATATTGGCAACTGGGAAATACTAGCTCAGAGATTAGTCCTTGAAGGATACAAAGTTGCAGCGATAGTAAGAGAATTAAGGAATAAAATTATTAATTTACAGGTTACAAAAGTTAGAGAAAAACTAGGAGGTAAAGTTTTTTATCCACATCAGCTTAATTTTATTATTAAGTGGCTTAAAAATGGAGGAATAATATACCTTTTGCCAGATCAACACATTGCAGAGGGATCTGTAGTTGTGGATTTTTTAGGAAGAAAAGCTTTTACTACTCCCATTATAACGTTGTTAAATAAAAGATTAAAAAGTAAAATTCTACCTATGTTTTGTATAAAAGAAGACAATGGCATTTATACTATCTATATAGAAGATCCTTATATCCCATTATATACAGGAGATTTAAGAAAAGATTTAGAATATAACACTTTAAATATAAACAAAATCATAGAGAAATATATTTTAAAATATCCAGAGCAATGGATGTGGCTACATAAAAGATGGAAAGAAAGATGATAAAATTTATAAGATTTATATTTTTTCCTTTACTGATGTTATTAATACCAGTTTATTTTTTTGTTTTCTGTATTATCATGTTTATAAATAAAAAAGCACAAAAAAGATTTAACAATCTGAAAATAGTATGCGTTGGAAATCATACTCTTGGAGGAAGTGGTAAAACCGAGATTGTTAAAAAAATAGCACAAGACCTTAAAGAGTTATCCAAGCCAGTAGCAATTATAACACGCGGATATAAAGGGAAAACAAAAAACGAACCTTTTTTTCTTTCTTTAAAAGAAAATCATGATAACAGACTAGTTAAAATAATAGGGGATGAAGCTTATATGTTATATGATAAATTGAAGGTTCCCATAGTTATTTGTAAAAATAGAAAAAAATCACTTGAATTTATATCTAAAGAATTTTCTTCCTGTATTGTAATTTCAGATGATGGATATCAAAACTTTTCATTTTTTAAAGATGTAAATATATTAGTAATAAATTTAGTTGATTTTAAGAAATTTCAATTCCTGTTTCCATCGGGCAACTTAAGAGAACCGTTTTCTTTAGCCTTAAAAAGAGCAAATTATGTAGTGCTTAACCATCGAAAATTTGTCTCTGAAAAAATAGTAGACAAGATCAAAAAAAAGATTAAAAAAATAAATAAAAAAGTTTTATTTATTACTACAGATTATAAAATAAACTCTTTTGTTAATATTTATTCTAAAAAAAGGTTTTCTTTAGTAGAATTTTTGTCTTTATACAATAGAATCATTCTGTGTTGTGGAATAGGAAATCCTCTTATTTTAAAAAGAATGCTAGAAATAGAGGGTTTTGATATAGAAAAAAAATTTATCTATCCAGATCATTACTGGTATAAATTAAAAAACATAAACAAACTTGCAAAAAATTTTAAGCTACCTGTAGTAGTTACCTATAAAGATGCTGTAAAACTTCTTTATTATTTAGGAAAAATTAGCAAAGTTTTTTTAGAGAAGTTTTACTATATAGATATTGAATTAGAAATAGTAGAAGGCAAAGATATATGGAAAAACATAATAAATACCCTATAGTTTTTCTGGATAGAGATGGTACTTTAATAGTAGATAAAGTCTATCTTAATAATCCAGACGAAGTAGAATTTTTAGAGGGAGTCAAAGAAGGACTTAAAAAATTAGTCCTTGCAGGTTTTAGATTAGTAATAATTACTAACCAATCTGGGATAGGAAGGGGTTTAGTTGAAATTAAAAATTTAGAATTAATCCACACTAAAATAAAAAATGAACTGAGTTTAGAAGGAATAGAAATTTTTAAAATTTATTACTGTCCACATTTACCAGAGGAAAATTGTGAATGTAGAAAACCAAAAATAGGAATGATTAAAGAAATTTTAAACTCAATTGATAAACAGAAATCTTTTATAGTAGGTGATAAAGAAACAGATGCTGAATTTGGAAAAAACTTAGGGATAAGAAGCATTCTAATAAATAAAAATCTCATTTACAATACAACTGCTGACTATGTAGTTAAGGATTTTAAAAGTGCAGTTGAGGTAATTCTTAGATGTTTAAGAAATTCATAGAAAGTTTATTTTTAGTTTTTTTCTTCAAAGGATGTTTAATCTCTCAGATAGAAACATATTTAGAAGATGCAAACCTTTTTCTTCAAAATTCTGAATTAAGGGATATAGGAACCTACTATATGCAATCAGAAATCTTTAGATATAAAATTTACTGGGAATTTTTATATGCCGGAGATGCTGAAATGGGTTTATTAACAGATGAACTGTACAACAAAAAATTTTATTTAATTTTTACAAAAACTACTTCAAATAAATCTTTGGATTTGATATATAAGGTAAGAAATAAAACTGTTTCTTATGTAGACTATAAGGGATTTTATTCATTAAAATTTTTCAGTGAACAAAATGAAGCAGGAAAAGAATATAAAGAATATGTGATTTTTGATTATAATAACAGCTACTGGAAAGAAACAATAAGTGACACTACAGGTTACATTTCAAATTTTTTACAAGATGTAGTTTCTGCATTATGGTGGTTAAGACTTCAACAGTTGGATGTAGGTAAACAATATGAAATACAGGTTTACTCTGGAAAAGTAATATATCCTATGAAAGTGGACGTTTTAAATTTACAAAAAATAAAAATTTTTGATAAAGAATATACATGTTTTAAAATAGAACCAAAAGTAGACTTAAAAAAATTTCCACTTTTCAAAGCAAGAGGGAAGTTGTTTGTTTATATAACAAATGATGAAAAAAAACTTCCTGTAAGATTGGAAAGCAGAGTTATAATAGGAAGAGTCTTTGCAGATCTTGTAGAAAAAAATTAAATTTTGTATTTTAGCAAAACATGAAACCTATAATCATAGTTACAGGTGGAGCAGGATTCATCGGAAGTGCAATTATATGGCGTCTCAACAAGGAAAAAATTTATAATATAGTAGTCGTAGACGAGATAGATAACAATAAGTGGAAAAACTTAAGAGGGCTTAGATTTATAGACTACATAGAAAAGGACGATTTTTTAAAAAAAATTTTAAATGGCGAATACGACAAAACAGAAATAGATACAATTTTTCATATGGGTGCTTGTTCTTCTACTGTTTGCAGTAATCCTGAGTGTTATATTAAAAACAACTTTGAATATAGCAAAATTTTATGCGAATATGCAATAAATAAAAACATCAGATTCATCTACGCCTCATCAGCTGCTACTTATGGGGACGGTTCAAATGGATTCTCAGATGATGAAAATACTTTAGAAACTTTAAAACCTCTTAATTTATATGGGTACTCTAAACACTTGTTTGATTTATGGGCTAAAAATAAGGGATTTTTACGCAAAATAGTTGGTCTTAAGTATTTTAATGTGTTTGGCCCTAATGAATATCATAAAAAAGATATGCGAAGTTTTGTAATCAAAGCTTTTGAACAGATAAAAGAAACCGGAAAAGTGAGATTATTTAAATCTTATATGAGTGAATACAAGGATGGAGAACAACTTAGAGACTTCATATATATTAAAGATGCTGTAGAGATGACACTATTCTTCTACAAAAATAAAAATTTATCTGGCATTTATAATATAGGGACAGGCACACCTCATAGTTTTAATCAACTCGTTTTAGCTGTATTTAAAGCTTTAGATATAAAACCAGCCATAGAATATATAGAGATGCCAAAAGAGATAATAAACCAATATCAGTACTATACAAAAGCTGATATTAAAAAGATAATATCCTGTGGATATAATAAAAAGTTTACTGACTTTGAAGCATCTATAAAAGAGTATGTAATAAAATATATTTCAAAAAATAAGTTTTTAGCAGATTACGAGGATTAATATGCAACAAAGCGAAGAGAAATTTCTAACTCCTGTATTTATTGATGCTTTTGATTTAGATGATGCCTGGTATCAATGTTTAGACAAGATTTTGGAATATGGATATGTATATAAAGTAGAAAGAGGAAGCTATAAGGGTATAAGACGTCTTGAATTTGATTATGTAATAATAAGAGTAAGAAAACCAGAACACCAAATAATTCCTATAATCCCTGAAGGTTGTGGAATTCCACCTCCTACATCCATGGAGTATATTCAAGAATATTTAAATTATCTTTTAACTGACTATAAAACACCTACAGAAGATTATACATATGGAGAGAGATTAGTAAATCCCAAAATAAAAATCGTAGATGAAAATGGGAAAGAAAAAGAAATAGATTGTAAAATTAATCCAATTCAGGAAGTAATTCGTATTTATAAAACAGAAGGATTTGAAACTAACCAGTGTACATTAGAAATAGGTATGCCAACAGACATTAGACTCAAAGATCCTCCATGTTGTAGGATAATAGATACAAGAATAAGATATGGTAAACTTCATTTCATTATCTATTTTCGTTCCTGGGATTTATGGGGAGGCATGCCTTCCAATCTGGGAGGTATGGAACTTTTAAAACAATATATGGCATCTGAAATAGGAGTAGGAAACGGAGAGATAATTGCTTCCTCAAAGGGTTTACATCTTTATGAATACTGCTGGGAATGGGCAAAACAAAGAACAAAAAAATATGATCTAAAAATTGGTGAATAATCTGTCCTTTTCTTTTCAATATGTTCATTTCTTTTTATTGCATTAACAACAAAAAATTAGTATATTTTATAATTTAAATTTTATTTCTCTTACTCCAAATGAAGAAAGGACAATAAACATTATGGAAAGAATTTATTGTGGTAAAATAAACAAAGATTTTATAGGAAAAGAAGTAACAGTATATGGATGGGTTCATTCAAGAAGAGATCATGGAGGAGTTATTTTTGTTGATTTAAGAGACAGAGAAGGTATAGTTCAAGTAGTATTTCAACCAGATAATTCTGAAATTTTTTCTAAAGCAGAAAAAATAAGAAATGAGTATGTTTTAAAGGTTAAAGGTAAAGTAAGAAAAAGACCAGAAGGTACGGAAAATAAAAAATTATACTCAGGAGAAGTTGAGATTTTATGTAGCGAATTTGATATTTTGAATACTTCCAAAGTTTTACCTTTTGAAATATCTGACTATAAGGAAGTTTCAGAAGAGCTAAGGTTAAAATATAGATACTTAGATTTACGCAGATCTGAGATGCTCAATAGAATAAAATTGCGTAATAACTTAATGAATACAATTAGAAGTTTTTTTAACAAAGAAGGTTTTATAGAAGTAGACACTCCTTTTCTTACAAAATCTACACCCGAAGGTGCAAGAGATTTTTTAGTGCCATCCAGATTAAATCCTGGAACTTTTTATGCTTTACCTCAATCTCCACAGCTTTTCAAACAAATTTTGATGATAGCAGGTATAGATAAATATTTCCAAATAGTTAGATGCTTTCGTGATGAAGATCTTAGAGCTGACAGACAACCAGAATTTACTCAGATTGACTATGAGATGTCATTTGTAGATGAAAATGATGTTATCTCATTTACAGAAAGATTACTTCAAAAGATATTTGAAAGTGTAGGCCTGGAAGTAAAAATACCATTTTTAAGGTTATCTTATGCTGAAGCAATTTCCAAGTATGGTTCAGATAAACCTGATTTAAGATATGGACTTGAAATTAATAATCTAACAGATATTTTTAAAAATACTAATTTTAAAGTATTCAGAGAAACTATAGAAAACAAAGGCGAGATAAATTGTATAGTTGTAAAAAACGGAAACTTACTTTCAAGACAACAGATTGACAATTATATAGAATTTGCTAAATCTTCTGGAATGAAAGGTTTAGCATGGATAAAGCATATAGATGGACACTTTGAATCAAATATAGTAAAGTTTTTTTCAAAAGAAGAATTAGATATGTTAGCAAAAACACTACAACTTAAAAACAGTGAGATTATTTTCTTTTCTGCTGATGAGCATCAAAAAAGTTGTGAATTTTTAGGTTTACTCAGAAACAAATTGGCGAAAGATTTAAATTTAATAAATAACTCCGAATATAAATTTGTATGGATTGTAGATTTTCCATTGTTTGAGTTTTCTTTAGAGGAGAACAAAATAGTAAGCGTACATCATCCTTTTACCTTGCCAAAAAAAGAAGATATGCACCTTTTAGATATACAACCTTTAAGAGTTCGTTCTTGCGGTTATGATATAATCTTAAATGGAGTAGAACTTGGTGGTGGCAGTATAAGAATTCACGAACCTGAATTACAGAAAAAAATATTTAATATTTTAGGACTATCTGAAGAAGAAATTGAAAACAAATTTGGATTTTTAATTGAAGCATTAAGTTATGGAGCACCACCTCATGGAGGTTTAGCTTTAGGTTTTGACAGATTACTTGCAATTTTAACAGGTGTAAATTCAATCAGAGAAGTAATTCCTTTTCCTAAGACACAAAAAGGATTGTGTTTATTAACGAACGCACCTTCAAGTGTAACTAAAAAACAATTAAATGAGTTAAATATTCAATTAAAAACAAAAGAATAATCTCTAAATGGAGACAGTTTATGAAAAAAAAGATATATTTGAAAAATAAAAAAGAACTTTTAGAGATTATTGGTGAACAGGATAAAAACATAAAATATATAGAAAAAATGAACAATGTAGAGATATATTATTATCCCCTACATGATAGTGACGGATTTGAATTGGATATTGTTGGATCAAAAGAAAATGTAGAAGAAGCATACAATTATATACAGAGTATATCTCAACATAAAATCTCCAGCATTCTTCCTAAAAAACCTTTTCATGATGAAACTAAAAAGACTTTACTTAAAAATTATGAATATCTTGCTTATAATGGAGAAATAATAAAACCAAAAACTCCAAATCAAAAGTTATATTTAGAGATGATAGATGAATACGATATAGTAATAGGGATAGGTCCTGCAGGTACTGGTAAAACATTTCTTGCAGTTATGGCTTCTCTTATGAAATTAGATAGAGGTGATATAAGCAAAATAGTTTTAACAAGACCTGTTGTTGAAGCAGGAGAACGTTTGGGATTTTTACCGGGCGATTTATATGATAAAATTAATCCATATTTAAAACCACTTTATGATGCGTTTTTTGTTATGATAGGACCTGAAAAACTAAAACATTATTTAAACGAAGAGATAATAGAAATAATACCATTAGCTTACATGCGAGGAAGAACATTGAATGATGCTTTTGTAATTTTAGATGAAGCACAGAACACCACACCCGAACAAATGAAAATGTTTTTAACAAGGTTAGGTTTTAATTCTCAACTAGTGATAACTGGAGACATTACTCAGATAGACCTTGATAGTAAAACTACTTCAGGATTAGTTTTGATTACTAAAATACTCAAAGATATAGATGAAATAAAATTTATATATTTTACTGAGAACGACATAATAAGACACAAATTAGTGAAAAAAATAATAAAAGCATACGAACAGTGGGAAGAGGCTAAAAAAAATGTTTAGAAAGATAGTAGTTAAATTAAAACCCATCTTGTTAGAGTTATTAAAAAAAATAGAGCAGTTAGAACAAACATTATCTTTTCAACAAAGAATAAAAGTAAGAAAATTAAAAATTATTGAGCTGCCAGAAAAAATTGTATTTTTTGCATTCATTTTAGTATTGTATGTTTCTTTGTTAATTAAAATTTTATTACTTGAAAAAGATATATCTCTAGTTAATATATTTTTTCGATTTTTAGGTCTGACTATTTTTTTATATCTTATATGTAATGTAGTGATTAAAAATTTTAGTTTGAAAACATTATTAGAACAAAATAAAGATTATAGAAAAAACTTTGTGATTTTTTGGACACTTGTTATACTTAATACAGTGATAATGTTATTATATCTTATAAATAATTTAAACTTTTATTTATTGCCTACCACTGGAATTATAGTTCTAGCTGGAATCTTGTTAGGAAGATTCTATGGTGTGTTATTTAGTTTAGTTAATATTTTTATAATGGGGTTTTTTTATTATAAAGATGGCGCTAAGATATATTTATATATGTCAGTATATTTTATAGTTTCTATATATGCTTTAACATTAACAGAAAAAATTTATTCACGTAAAGATATTTTTAAAATTATATTAAAAACTGTAACTTTAAATTTTGCACTTAGTTTTTTGCTTGAAATATTAATTGGATATAACATTAACATATTTAATTTTAATATTAATCAAATATTTTTGGAAAACGAAAAAAGTATTTTTAGTATATTAATAAACAACATTTTAGGAGGATTTATAAGCTTTTATATAGTATCTATTTTTTTATCTCCTTTTGAAAATATTTATCAAAAAGTAACTAATATAAAACTAGTAGAATTATCAGATTTCAATAATCCACTTCTTAAAAGACTCATGTCAGAAGCACCTGGAACATATCATCATTCTATTACAGTTGCCACTTTAGCTGAAAATGTTGCTTTAAAATTAGGCCAAAACAGTCTTTTATGTAGAACAACAAGTTTATATCACGATATAGGTAAACTTATAAAACCTGAATATTTTATAGAAAATCGTTCTTTCCTTAAAAACCAAGACAGAGAAATTAATCCATCTTTATCCGCACTAATTATTATTAATCATGTAAAAGAAGGTGTAAAACTTGCTCATGAATATAAACTTGATAGAGAGATAATAGATATAATAGAACAACATCATGGAAATTCTGTTATTTATGGACTATATGATAAAGAATTAGAATTAAACTTAATAGATAAAGAACTACTCAGATATCCTGGCCCCAAACCACAAAGCAAAGAGGCCGCTATAATTATGATTTGTGATTCTTGTGAAGCTGCATGTAGAAGTATAAAACTTCCAGATGCACAAAAAATTAAACAGACAGTTGAAAGTGTAATTAATACTAAATTTGTAGATGGGCAGTTTGATGAGACACCTTTAACTTTACGAGATTTATACATTATTTCAAATGTAGTTACTCAAATGTTGATAAGCCTTTATCATGTAAGAATTCGTCAAAAAGAAAGTTGAGATTAGATGGTGATAAATTTTTTTTATAAAACAAAGCTTAAAATAACAACTAGATATAAATTAAAAAATTACATTAAAAAAATTTTATCAATTTTATTTCCTAACTTAAAAATAAGAAAAAAATTCGTTTTTAATTTTGTTTTTGTAAATAATAAAGAAATAAAAAAAATAAATAGAAAATATTTAAATAAAAATTATCCTACCGATATTTTGTGTTTTAAATATGATAAACACTCTGCCGATTTTATAATTTCATTAGAACAAGTAATAAAAAATGCAAAAATTTTTAAAAATGACAAAAAGAGAGAATTATTGTTGGTAATAATTCATGGATTTCTTCATTTCAAAGGTATGCAAGATGCTACATCTAAAGAAAAAGAAAGAATGGATTTACTTTCTGAAAAAATACTTTATAAACTTATAGGTATTTAATGATGAATTTATTTTATATTTTATTATTGATGTTTTTATCTGCATTTTTTTCTGGTAGTGAGGCCGCATTAACTTCTTTATCTGATTATAATTTAAAAAAAATATTTTTTCAGCACAAAGTTTTACAAAAACCTTCTATTTTATGGTTGATAAAACCGTATAGGTTTATCATAACGATACTTATAGGAAATACAATAGTTAATTTACTTTTGAGCGAGAGATTTACTATCTTCTTTACGAAGTACTTTCATTTTACAAAAAGTAGAGAATTAAAAGAAATGATTATATGGATAATATCTTCGTTTGTTGTTATAACTTTCTGTGAACTTTTACCTAAAATAGTCTCTAAAAATTTTTCAACGAAAGTTTCATCTTTGAGTATTTTACCTCTATATATTTTGCAATATTTTACATTTTTTATTTTTTTTCCTGTTTTATTTTTTGTAGAAAAATATTTTTCAAAAGAAAAATTTTTTTATTTTAAAAAAACAGATGAATTAAAAAATCTTTTAAGCAAAACTACAAAAGGTATATTCCCAAAAAGTATAAATGAAATATTCGAAAATGCAGTCAAATTTAATGATATAAAAGTTAAAGATATATATGTACCTAAAGAAAAAGTTATAGCAATTAATATCGCTAATAAAAATTTCCAAAATATAATAGATGAAGTGATAGAAAGTGGAAGGACAAGAGTGCCTGTATATTATAATTCTATAGATAAAATAGTAGGATATATTTTGGTAAAAGATTTATTTTATTTATGTTATAATTATGAATGTAACATATCAGACATAATACATCCTATAATTAAGGTGAATTTAAATGAAAAAGCAAAAGATCTTCTTAAAAGATTTAAAAATACACAAATCCATATTGCTATTGTTGTTGACCACAACAATAAATTTTTAGGAATTGTAACTTTAGAAGACGTTGTAGAGGAAATAGTAGGAGATATATTAGATGAGTACGATACTAAGTTTATTGGGAGAAGATAAAATATTATATTTAATCAAAATTATAATATACGCGTTTTTATTATTCTCAGCTGGATTTTTTGCTGCTATAGAAACAGCATTATTAAAGTATACAGCTATCAAATTTAAAATAAAAAATGGCTTATTACCATATATAAATTTATGGGAAAAAAACTCACATGATATTTTAAGTACAATCCTTATAGGCACTAATCTTGCATGTATTGGAATAGGAGTAATCAGTACTTCAATTGGATTATGGATTGGATTTTCTATAATAATTTTATTATCGATAGGTGAAATATTACCTAAAATATTTGCTCTACTTTATCCTCAAAAAATAATTAATTGGGGTTTTAAAAAATTAGTTATATTTAGTAAAATAATTTCACCTTTATCCAAATTTTTAGCAGGATTAAGTATTTATTTTATCAAAATTTTTTATGAAGTAGAACAAGAAAATCCCTTCCTTACAGCAGAAGAACTAAAAAAAATAGTTTCACAAGAGGTTGAAGATACAGATGAGAAATTTATTTATTCTAATATAATAGAACTTGCTGACAAAAGGGTATATGACGTAATGGTACCAAAAGAAAATATAGTCGCTGTGGATGCAAATTTTCCTCTTGAAAGAATAATAGAAGAATTAACTCATATAAAATTTTCCAGAGTTCCTGTATATAGAGGAAATATTGATAATATAATAGGAATAATATATACAAAAGACTTAATAGTTGCAATGCAAAACAAAGATATTTTTGTTTTAGAGGATCTTTTAAGAAAACCATTTTTTGTAGTAAATACAACAAAAATTATAGATCTTCTTAGAAAATTTAAAGAAGGGCAACATCATATGGCAATTGTAGTTGATGAATATGGAGCCACTGTTGGAATTATTACAATAGAAGATATTATAGAAGAATTAATAGGCGAAATTTATGACGAATATGATATAAAAGAACAAAAAATATACATGTTAGATAAAAATACAGCAGTAGTATCAGGAAATGAAAATTTAAAAGTGATTTCTGAAAAATTAAATATAGAATTTACCGATGAAGAAATTGTTACTATTGGTGGTTATATAGCCACTAAACTTGGATATATACCTCAAATAGGAGAAAAATTTTTAATTGACAATTTTGAGGTGGAAATTTTAGAGAGTACTGATAGAGTTATTAAAAAACTAAGGATAACCAATCTACAAAATTAAAAGGAGAAACTGATGAATATTAAAAATTCAAATCACACAAGAATTCAACCTTTGGTGTTAATAGTCCCCGAAATAAAACAATTAATTAAGGAAAAAAAATTTTTTGAATTAAAAAGCATACTTAATGCTTTACACCCAATTGATTTAGCAGAAGGTTTTGATTATTTTTCTGATGAAGAACAGTTAATAATATTTAGATTATTAAGATACAATAAAGCAATTGCTGTATTTGAAGACTTAGATCCTAAACAGCAAAGCTTAATTATAGAAAATCTTGAAAGAAATCCATTAGAGAAGCTTGTTGAAGATATGCCTGCTGACGAAAAAACAAAGTTGGTAAAACATCTACCAGAAAGAGTTAAAAAGAAATTGTTAAACTGTATTAAAAAAGAAGATTTAAATATAATTCAACAAACACTCAGTTACAAAGAAGGAACCGCTGGAGCAATAATGAATACATACTTTATAAGTTTATCTCCAAATATGACAACAAAGCAGGCAATAGATCATATTCATTCTTTATCCAGATATAGAAGATATTCTTCTTTACATGCTTTCTATGTAGTAAATGACGAAAAAAAATTGGTTGGAGGTATAACCTTAAGAAAACTTATAGCTGCTCCAGCTGATATAAAAGTTTCAGAGATTATGTCAAGTGTAAATTTTATAAAAGTTAAAGTTGATACACCTCAAGAAGAAGTGGCAAAATTATTCTCTAAATATGACTTGGTAATAGCACCAGTAGTAGATGAAAATGATGTTTTGCTAGGAGTAATAACAGTGGATGATGTAATTGATATTATTGAAAAGTTAAACACTCAAAAATTTTATGAAGTTGGTAAAATTACAGGTAAAGAAGAAATTAAATATCAGGATGCTACTGTGTTTTATTTGTTTAAAAGACGGATAGGATGGTTAGCTATACTTTTAGTCATTAACTTTTTAAGTGGTTCCGTGCTTCAGTTCTTTGAAAAAGCTATTTCTACAATTATTGCTCTTACATTTTTTGTCCCTATGTTAATTGATACTGGAGGAAATGCTGGTTCTCAAACAGCAACTCTTATAATTCGTGGTTTTTCAACAGGAGATGTTAATTTTAAAAATATTTTTAAGATAATAAAGCTAGAATTAACTACAGCACTTATGTTAGGGATTGGAGTGGGGATACTAGGTTTTTTGCGAGTATTGGCAGTGGAGGTAAATATAATGCTTGCAGTTGTAGTATGTTTGTCTCTTATTACAGTAGTTTTTTTAGGTGTTATTACGGGGATAATGTTACCATTAATATCAAAAAAACTTAAAATAGATCCTGCTGTTATCTCTGCTCCATTACTTACAAGTATAGTTGATGTTGGTGGATTAATTATCTATTTTAATATAGCAAGATTAATTTTGCCTGAGTTAAGAGATATTCTTAAGTAAAAAAATGTATAGTTTAGTTAGAGGATTTGTATTAGATAGAAAAAATACAGCAGAATATGATAAACTGGTTACAATTTACACATTGGAATATGGTAAAATAAAAGTTTTTTTTAAAAGTGTAAATAAATTGACATCTAAGTTTATTTCATCTACTGAAATTGCAACTGAGCTTGAACTCCAAATCTTGCACACAAAAAATATAAATTACGGAGAAATTTTTAGATTTGCTGGTGGAAGAGTTTTGAATTACAATCAATCTCTGAGGGAGAATTTAGAGATATATAAATATACTGCTAAAGTATTAGAACTTGTAAACGCTTTAACTATGGAAGGTGCAAAGGATGAAAGTAAGTATTTTTTAGTGAAAAGGATATTAGAAGTTTTACCTTTGTATAAAAATTATGAAATTTTATATTTAGCGTTTGTATTTAGATTTATAAAATTATGTGGATATATGCCTGAAATTAAAAAATGTGTGAAATGTGGCAGGAGGTTATTTCATGAAGAATCAAATAATAAGAATGAAATTTACTGTTTTGATTTTATAGAAAAAGGTATAATATGTAGTATATGTGAGAAAAGTCTTAGAATTGTCAATTCAAAAATGTTTGTTAGTTTTGATCTTCTATTTACTTTGCATAAATTTTTTAAATTAAATGCCGAAGAAGTTAATTTATTAAATGTTGATAAAAAAACTCTAGATGAAATTTTAAAATTTACATTTATTTATCTGCAAGATTTTTTACATATTCCACTTAAAACCTGGAGTATTTCTTATGAAAACAAAATTTATAACATTTCAAGAAATAATAACCACACTTAACAAATTTTGGGCAAAACAAAATTGTCTTCTTTTGCAGCCATATGATTTAGAAAAAGGGGCTGGAACTTTTAACCCTGCTACATTTTTCGGTTGTTTAGGAAAAAAACCTTGGAAGGTTGCTTATGTTGAGCCTTCAAGAAGACCGGCAGATGGCAGATATGGAGACAATCCTAATCGTCTTCAGCATTATTATCAATATCAAGTAATTTTAAAACCCTCACCACAAAACGTCCAGCAGATTTACCTTTCATCTTTAGAGGCAATAGGTATAAAAATAAAACAGCATGATATAAGATTTGTTGAAGACGACTGGGAATCACCTACTTTAGGAGCATGGGGATTGGGTTGGGAAGTCTGGTTAGATGGTATGGAAATCACACAATTTACTTATTTTCAACAAATGGGAGGAATTGATTTAGATCCTGTAAGTTGCGAGATTACTTATGGATTAGAAAGAATAGCGATGATTTCTCAACAGAAAGATTCTGTTTTTGATATAATGTGGGATAAAAATCACTCATATGGTGATTTACATTTTAAAGACGAGGTCCAATGGAGTAAATATAATTTTGAACTTGCAAATGAAAATTTAATAAAAAAACATTTTGAAGATTATTATAATGAGTGTATTAAATTCATAGATCTTGGTTTATATATTGTGGCATATGACTTTGTCTTAAAATGTTCACATCTTTTTAATCTTTTAGATGCTCGTGGAGTAATTTCTTATGAAGAAAGAAATTCATATGTTTTAAAAATTAGAAGTTTAGCTAATAAAGTAGCAAAAAAATACTTAGAAGATTCTAAATATTAAGGATTTCATTGTTATGTTGAAAAATGATTTTTTAATAGAGATCTATACAGAAGAATTGCCAGTAAACTGCATTGAAGAAGCATATCAACAATTAAATAAAATTTTAAAAGATTCACTGGATAAATTCAGAGTTGATTATAAAGAGTTTGAATATTATGTCACTCCTGTAAGAATAGTTATATTTATTAAAGATGTAAAAGAAAACACAAAAAAATATGAAGAAGAAATTTTAGGACCTTCTGTAAATATAGGAATAAAAAACGGGGAATTTACTCCAGCAGCTGTAGGTTTTGCTAAAAAGTTTAATGTAGAGCTAAAAGAGTTATTTATAAAAGATACACAAAAAGGGAAATTTTTAGCAATTAAGAAAACTTATGGAGGTGAGAATTTTAAAAATATAATAAATGATTTGTTTATAGATATAATTTCGAATTTAAAATTTCCTAAGAACATGGTATGGGAAGAAACAAAATTTAAATTTCCAAGGCCTATAAGGAATATACTAGTTATTTATGGGAACAGTTTTATTAAAATAAAATTTGCTTCTTTAGTATCTTCGAATTTTACTTTTGGAATAAAAACATATCCAATAAAAAAAATAAAGATAGACCTACATAGAAGAATCTCTTTAGCTGAGAGTTATTTTGCTATTATGAGAAGAGAGTGTATAGTATTGGATTCTAAAGAAAGGTTAGATATTTTAAAAAAATCTATTGAAAATATTACACTAAAAGAAAAATTGAAATATGACCAAGACCTAAAATTATTAAAAGAAATAACCTCTATGATCGAATATCCAACTTGTATATTATGTGAATTCCCGGAAGAATTTTTAAATTTACCTGAGGAATTTATTATAACATGTATGAAAGTAAAACAAAAATTTATTCCCTTATATGACACTACTAAAAAATTGACTAACAAATTTATAGGAGTAAAAAACGGTCTTTCGGAACATTTAGATTATGTAAAGAATGGTTTTGAGAAAGTACTGATTGCTCGTTTAAATGATATTAAGTATTATTATAACGCAGATAAAAAAATTGAATTTAGTAAGTATTTTGAAGGGCTCAAAGGGATAGTATATAACTCAAAACTTTCACTTTCTTATTATGATAAAGTTATAAATATTAAAAAATTAGCAGAATTTTTAAATGAAAAATTAGCATTCGGAGTTGATAAAGAAAAAATTGAAATCACTTCAAAATTTATAAAAAACGATTTACTTACTCAAATAGTTTTTGAGTACCCGGAACTTCAAGGAATTGCAGGAAAAATTTATTGTTTAGAATTTTGTAAAAAAAACAATCTTCCGGAAGAAATAGCTTTATGTTGTTGTGAACATCTTAAACCTAAAGACTTTAATGATGAAATACCTACAAATGATCTTTCTGTAATTTACTCACTAGCAGATAAGATTTCTACCATAATAGAAAACACAATTATAGACAATCTTCCTACTGGAAATTCAGATCCTTTAGGATTAAAAAGGATGGTTGATGGTGTAATAAAAATCTTACTTGAAAAGAAAATAGACATAGAATTAGATAAGATTGTAAAATATTATTGTGAATTATTAAATTTTCCAATTAATGAAAGGTTAATAAACACCACTGTAGGATTCTTTGCTCAAAGATTTGAAAATATACTTCTTCAGAAAAATTTTAAAATTGATGAAATAAGAACTGTAATGTTTGATTTTAAAGGTGATTTTTACACAAGACTACTGATGGTTAAAAATTTAAACACTTTTAGGGATTCTGTTGATTTTAAAAAATTAATAGAGTTATATAAAAGAGTTTACAATATTCTTCAACAGGCAAATAAGAAAATGTATAACATAGAAGGTTCAGTAGATGAAAATTTGTTTAAGACAGATATAGAGTTTAATTTTTACAAAGAAATAATGAATTACAAAGAAAAAATAGAAAAGTCATATAATGAAAAAAACTTTAGCGATATAACCAAAAAAATTTTAGAGTTAAAACCTATAGTAGATGAATTTTTTGATAAAGTATTAATTTTTGATGAAAACAAAGAGGTAGCTTTAAATAGGTTAAAACTACTTAATGTTTTAATAAATATTTTAAACAAAATAGGTAATCTGTATTATATTCAGTTATGAATTTATAGTATGTATGAAATTTATTAAAGCAATTTCAGGTTTAATAATCAGTTTTGTTTTGCTTTACTTGGTATTCAAAAAAATCAGTTTTACTGAACTTTTAAGCTATATTAAAAATGTTAAAATAGGATATTTAATTGTTGCTTTATTTATAGGTTTTTTCTTATTATTATTTAGGAGTTATCGCTGGAGGTTAATTATAAAAGAATATAAAAATTTCGGAATTCCTATTTTTTTTGAAGCTACTGTCTTAGGATTGTTTTTTAATACCATTTTACCTTTCAGAATGGGTGATCTTATTCAAGGATATGTACTTTCTAAAAAAACAGCCATTCCAAAATCTTTGACTTTCAGTAGTGTTTTAATGGAAAGATTTGTGGATTTATTTCCGCCGGTAGTTTTTATAATAATAGGTTCTTTTTTTATCGTTTTACCTGGACAGGTTAGTTTGTTTTTAAGTAGCCTTTTACTATTTTTTTTAGTTTTTGGTTTTTATTTTATTTTAAAGTTTAAAAAAATTGTTATCACCACAGTAAATAAACTTTCTACCAGGATAAAGTTATTCCAGAAAATAAATATTTTTATGAAAAATTTCTATATTGCTTTAGAAAATTTTAAAGACAAATTTCTTTTAGGAAAGGTTTTTAGTTTAACATTTCTTTTATGGATAGGTTATAGTTTCAACATGTGGTTGATATGTTTATCTTTAGATATTAATCTTCCTTCCATAATGTCTTCTTTTTTGGTACAAGCAATAACTTCTTTAAGTGTTGTAATACCTTCTTCACCTGGATATATAGGGAGTTGGGAATTTATGGGTATGCTTGCTTTATCTATATTCAATATTGAAAAAACAAAAGCAGTAGCATTTTCATTACTTTCTCACATTATAGGCATTTTATCTGTAGTAATTTTAGGTGTTATTTTTGTTTTTAAAGAACTAAACTTATTAAATTATTTCAAACAGGAAGTAAAAAATGAAACTTAAAAAAAATAAAAAATCAACAGGCTTAGTATCTCTTATAGATTTAGCACCTATGACAGATATGGTTTTTCAAGTTTTGTTGTTTTTTATTTTGTCTTCTTCGTTTATAGTAGAACCTGGAATTAGAGTAAATCTTCCTAAATCGCAAACTTCTGAAATTCAAATTCAGCAAAAGTTAATAATAACAGTAGACAAAGCTCAACAGATTTTCATAGAAAACAAAGTTGTCCCATTGGAAAATTTAGAAGAAAAAATAAAGTTGCTACTTCCATATTACTCAGAAAAGTTAGTTATAATCAGAGCAGACAAATCTGTACCTCATGGATTAGTTGTTAAAATTATGGACATAGCAAAAATTGCTGGCGCAGAAAAGTTAGCTATTGCAACAGAGAAAGAATAATTAACAATAAAGAAACTTAATATTTTAATCACAGCTATTGACTTACTAAGCTAAAATTTGTAAATTATAGCAATGAAAAACTGTCTGAAAACTATAACTTTTCTTCTTTTGGTGTCTTTTATTGTCTGCTACGCGGAGATATTTACTCCTGACAGAATAATTGACTGGTCAAAGGCAGGCTATCCAGGAGAAATCCCTTATATAAGCTCACCTGTAGCAAATGTTAAAGATTTTGGAGCAAAAGGAGACGGCCAAACTGACGACTACCAGGCAATCGTTTCTGCAATAAACTTTATTAAAAAAAGCACACCTGCTGTCGTATACTTTCCAGAGGGGACATACCTGATAAAGTCAAAAATTAACCTACAAAACTGCGATGGTATTATTTTTCGCGGTGAAGGTTATAAAAAAACAAAGTTAATTTTTAACTTAAACGGAGCTAACGATAACTGTATTGATATTCTGACTTATAGACGAGGTAACTGGGTTAATGCGATATCAGGTTATACTAAAGGTTCTACTCAAATTGTTGTTTCAGATGTTTCACAGTTTAAAGTTGGAGATACAGCAGAAATTCAACAAGATAACGATCCAGCTTTGATGTATACTAAATCTCAGTGGAATGTTTCTTGGGCAGCAAATTCTGTTGGACAGTTTTTTAACATAGTTGGAATTCAAGGAAACACTTTAATAATAGATCCTCCTCTTAATTTTACTTTTAGAGCAGACCTTAACCCGCGGGTACGAAGAAACAACTTAATTTCAAATGTAGGATTTGAAGATTTTTATATAGAAAGAGTAGATAATGGTGACGGTAATACTTTTTATTTCAAAAATGCTGCAAACTGCTGGATAAGAAGAATTGAATCATACAACACTGTAAAAGCACATGTT
>JBCNUU010000082.1:0-500 GCA_039630545.1 Endomicrobiia bacterium | reverse complement strand
TAATGCATATAATAGACAGAAAGAGAATTTAAGTGAGAAAGTTAAAGAAAGGATAAAAAATTTAGAGACCCAAGTCAAATTGTTAGAAAGAATGGAGAAAAAAATAGGAAACGAAATAAATTTTTCTCTTGAAATAGAAAAAGAAGCATTGAGCTTAGTTTCAAGGAAGAAAGCTATAGAAGATATTATAACATTACTTTCTCAAAGAATGGAAGAAATAAAAATTCAAGAAGCAGAAATCGTGCCAGATATTAGAATACTTGAATTTACCGAAAAACCATATATTTCAGTAAAAGGCAGAAATTGGATAAGAAACATCACATTCTCAATGCTATTTTCACTATTTTTTTCTATAGCTTTTATAATTTTGAAAGAATATAGAACAAATGTAATAAAAAATGCAGATGAAGTAGCTTTAAAACTTGATATCAAGAAGGTTTACATATTACCCAGTGTATCGGATATTGAATATTTACCATTTAATGTTCTAAGGGAAAAGA
>JBCNUU010000081.1:0-502 GCA_039630545.1 Endomicrobiia bacterium | reverse complement strand
AAGATATAATAAAACCTTTCTATACATATAAACTTAATAAAAAATTTACCAAAAAAGACTTTTATAATGAAATTATAAAAAGTAACCAAGATAGATATAATGCAGGTAGTTTTGATCAGTATACTAGAATTGTTTTAGATGAAGATTTATTACAAAATGAAATATTACAATGTAATTTTAGTATAGTTTCTTTTGAAAAAGCTATAGATAAAAGTTTTGGATTTTCTGATACTACGAATATAGAAAGAATAGTTTCTAGTTATTTAAAAAGAGATAGTTATAATATAAATATAGAAGATATAAAAGCTTATATATATAGTAAAACAGGTTTATTAATAAATATTTAATATTATATGAAAAAAATTTTTTTGCTTAATATAATAAGCATACAATTTTAACTGTAACAAAATATACTATGATAAATTATTTATTTGGTATAAGAAGTCCAATAGGTAATGATAGTGATTATGCTAAAATTACAAACTATGGATTCGTATATTGG
>JBCNUU010000080.1:0-503 GCA_039630545.1 Endomicrobiia bacterium | reverse complement strand
AATATAATAAAACTAGCTAAACAAAAGAATATCCCCATTGTAGTAACAAATATCTCAAAGCTAGTGAAAAGCGAAAAAGACAAAAATGTACATATCGCTCTACAAATATCAAATTTTAGGTACTCAAATATAGAAGATATAGAGGAAAACAAAAGTGATCTGAATATAATACTCCTGGTTTACAAAGTAAAAGATCCAAGAAATCTGGGAGCAATATTAAGAACAGCCAGTGCTTTTGATATAAAAGGAATCATACTAACCTCGAGAGATAGTTGCCCAGTAAATGATACTGTCATACATACGAGCAGAAACGCTAAAATTTTAATCGCCAGAATCAATAATGCCCTAAAAACAATAGAAGAATTAAAACAAAAAGGATATAACCCAATTTGCTTGGACTCCCAAGGTAAAATAGAACTACCAAAAATAAAAGAAATTAACAGCAAAATACTGTTGATATTAGGAGGAGAAACAGGAATAGATAATAAAATCAAACAGATGTG
>JBCNUU010000079.1:0-503 GCA_039630545.1 Endomicrobiia bacterium | reverse complement strand
AAATAACCTTCAGGACGAAAAGTTTTCAAATTTTTCGTTAAAAATCTATTAGCCCCGAAATAATCAGAAATGCTTAAATTCAAAACTTCTGGGGCAAAGAAAGTATAAATTTGCGTTTCCCTGCTCGCAAGATATTTAAATAAAACGTTCGGATATACTCTTAACTTCCTTGCCATATCATAATTCTGGAACGAAAACAAGTTAACTCCAAAATCAAGCGAATAATTTCTCCCCACTTCAAAAAATTCAAGCAAATTTCCAGCAAATAAACCAATTTTCAAAAATTTCTCCGGCGAAGATGAATAATCCGAACTAAATTTAACTCTCAAAAAATCAATATCATGCCTAAAGTTAAAACTAAAATCAAATCTTTTTTCTCTACCTCTGAATTTTGAACTCTCGTAATTTTCAATTGTATCAAGTACAGTGAAAATTGAGTATTTAAGCTTCAATCCATAATCAAAAGATCTCCGATGCGGTGCTTCAAGTGAGAGCGTTAGGTT
>JBCNUU010000008.1:0-41495 GCA_039630545.1 Endomicrobiia bacterium | reverse complement strand
CATACACAGTAGAAGTTGCCCACCATACATAATGCGATATAGCATCATCTGTATTACCAACAAAAATTCTTGCTGTTAAAGATGTAAAACATACATCAAAATTTCTATTTGTAGCATTTTCGACATTTACAGCAAAAGTATTAGGTGAGGACCAACCACTTCCTGTCCAATACCAGGATACAACATTTGAATTATCAAACTGAACAACACATAATAGACGATTTGTGCCCGGCACAGAAGGTCTTTCCAATCTTACCCATCTTGCTGTAGCAGCAGTACCATACCCAAAAACACCAGGTAACCCCCATGATCCAGATGTACTATACCACACAACAAAACCTAACTGTTGATTAGCAGTTGTTATATTTCTGCTAAACACAACTATTGCATTACCATCAGCAGTCCATACACAGTCAACAAAACCATATCCAAGTAGCCCTGTTGCATTTAAAACCTGTTTTCCATAATCTCGCCAGTTGCCTGCAGAATCTCTTATCTGATAATTAACATTACCAGCACCATCAATCCATGTTACTACAACCCATCCTGCTCTTGGACTAAACGATGGTGCATAAGCAGCTCTTATGTGTTGTATTACAGCTGGATCTATCGTATCCATAAGAGTAATGGTAGCAGTTGACCATCCAACTGAAGGATTGTAAGTTCTTGCAAACGGAGCCATTTCTGACCTTGAATAACTAAGAATACCCTCTGTAGCAGTATAGGCAATACCTACAATAAAACATCCTAAAATTAATAAGCTAAATTTTAGTTGAAAATTTTTTTGATTTTTTTTATCCATTGTATTATGTTTTTTATATTCTTCCGCTGTCAAAATAAAGTCACTTTTTTATTAGTTCTTGTTCAACTAAACTTCTTAAATTAGAATTTTTTGAAGTTATATATTTTCTTAATGCATTTCTGCTTTCTTTGGTCCCAATTTTCCCTAACGCCCGCACTGCTAAAAGTTTTAGCTCTTCAGAATTCTGTTGATCTGAAATTACATTGTCTAACAAAGATATAGCTTCTTTACTTCTAAATCTACCAACCACCCACACAGCTGTTTTTTTTACAGACAGATCTTCATCTCTACGGTTTATTACTTTTACAAGTTCTGGAATAACAAGTTTCTCATCGAAATTGCCAAGGCATCTCACTGCAGTTTGACGAATATAAAGATTTTTATCATTAAGTTGGTCTTTAATTCCTGCTAAAGCTACTGTTGAACCACTTAAAGAAAGAATTTCTATAATCTCACTCTTTAAGTAATTATCTTGTTCTTTTTTTAAATATTTAGTTAAAATTTCAATAGTCTCTTCATCTAATGCATTTGATAATTTCCTTAATGAAGCGTATCTTATAGAAACATTAGAACTATCCAAATCTTCAATTAATTTTGATTTATCAATTAAAATTTCTTCTTTACTAAATAAAGGATAAATTAAAATTAAAACTTTTAAAAGATTTCTTATTTTCTTAAAAATGCTAAACATTCCTACTCACCCATGAATGGTTTATTTTTGTTGCCTTTTATAACCCCTATACTCATAATCAGTCTCCCTGACTCTTCACCTAAAAACCCACACCAGATAGAGAGTTGGAAGACTTAGTTATGAATATATGGGTATTTTCTTTAAAGCTTGTTTTTCTAATAAACAGACAAGTTATAGGTCAAAGGATTATCAACATCTTAAAACTAAAAAAATCTTCTGGTAGGTTTTTAAGTTAAGTTTTAAATAGGAAAGAGAAACAAAAAGAATTGTCAAACAGATTATTGAAATTTTAGATAGACAAAAATTTTTCTTTACATCAGTCCATATATAAAATAACTCTTTTAAAATTTTAACCAGTATCTCTTTGGTTATCCACAACTTTACAAATGGTTTTTTGAGTTCTTTTGCTATATAGGAAAAACTTTTTAGTTCTTCTTTGATGAGAAGAGAATACAAACATTCTATAAATACTTTTTTTGAGAACTCTGTATTTAATAATTTATTTTCATAGTCTCTGTCTTCAAAATTTGAAAAAGAAACAAAAACAAAAAAATCACTAGGGTTGTAATTCAATTTTTTTTCTGAGATATAACTTATATAAAGAACAACACCAACTAATAACACTAAAATTTTTTTCATCTTATTAAAAAGGTGGCTAAACGCAATTTATAATTATTCTTTTTCACATCCTCAAACCTTTTTTAAACTTCCTTATTCCGTGTGCGGTTACTTAAACAAAGGAATCGTTTAGACACCTTCCTTTTACTTTTAAATTTTACCACTAAATAATTAATAATTCAAAATTTAAATTTTGTCAACTATTAAGTTTAAAAATCAATTTTACAAAAATTTTACATTAAACTTTCAGACGAAAAATTTAAATATTTATAAAACGAAATTTTTGTTTTAAGCTTACCCCCATAGTTTGATTATTATTTAAACTCATAAAATACAAATCCACAAAAAACTTTTGGATAAAAATATGTGCTTTTTGGCGGAAAAATAATTTTATCTTTTAGAACTTTGGAAAACTCTTCTTTTTTAACTGCTGGTAAAATAAAAGCACATCCATCATATTTATCAGCAAAGTTTACCACCTCTTTTATTTCTTGATGATAAAATATATGTTGTGTTATCTTTTCTCCTTCAAGTTCTCTAAGAACCCTATCAAGTAAAAAATATGGTTGGTTATTTATTATTTTAGCAGTATCTTTAAAACTTATTTTGGGTTTTAATGTCTTAAAGCTTCCTTTATGATAAAAAACAATTTCAACATTACTTTTGCCATCCCAGTCCAAGAAATCAAAATACTTTTTAAGTTCTTCTACTATATGAGAACCAGCTAAAGCTCTATGTGTTGGAAGAATTAAAAGTCCTTCATCTTCTAATGAGCATATATAACCTAAAAGATACTCTTTTTTATTTTTTTTAAGATACTCACATGTTACTTTATAGCGATGATGCCCATCAGCAATATAGAGTTTTTTTCTTTTTAGGATATCTTTTATTTTACCTATAAGTTTAGAGTCTACTATTTTGTAAATTTTATGCTCATCACCTAAAGAATCTTTTGTAGTGATAAAAAGATATTGTGGTTTTGCTAATTTTAAAAGTAAGTTGTAAAATTCTTTTTTTTCATCTTCCACTATGAAAAAAGGAGAAGAAGTCTGCGCATTTAAAGCAGAAATCAGTTTTGCTCTTTCTTCAATTGGTTTTGGATTGGTATGCTCGTGTGGAATTATGTCTGTATATGAAGGATCTGCTTTTATCAGACAAAAAATTCCATATCTTGTGTATTGTTTCTCACATCCTACAGGGTATGAAAATTTGTGGCTGTAAAGATAAATGGAAGGAAGATCGTCTTCAACTATAATTTTACTTCTTTTCCAGCTTGAAAGGATTTTTTTAGCATTCTGATATTTTTTTTGTCCTGTCCCTTTTGGAAGTTCTAAGTTTACAAAGTTATATTTTTTAAGCAAAAGACTTCTATGCAAGGAGGAAGATATAGTATCAAAAGGAGGACATATCAAATCTTTAAAATTGACTTTAAGTTTGGAAAGTTTTTGCTGATTATAAATCAAACCATGAAACTCTTTAATTTCTACCATAAATTTTTCTCCTTACTTTAAAGATTCTACACTTTCTGTAGCTAAACTTTGACCAAAAGAAATTCCAGCATCATTACATGGGATTTTTCTATGAATAAAAACTTCAAAGTTTAATTTTTTTAAACTTTCATATAAATAAGAAACTAAAATTTCATTTTGAAAAACACCACCTGACAAGATAACTTTGTTTATATTTAAATCGTTTCTTATTTTCAACAATACATCTTCTGTAATTTTTAAAATTGTATAGTGAAATTTAGCAGCTACTGTTTTTACTTCTTCTTTTTTAAAAAATACATCTTCAAATATTTTTTTGAGAAGTAATTTTGTTTTAACAACATATTTATTTTCTTGCTTTATTACTTCATATTCGTAAAATCTATCTTTATTTTTTATTTCTTCAAATCTAAAACCAGCATTAAACTCAAGCAACTGTGGCAGATATCCTTCATAGTAGTTAAAAGCACCAAAGCCACAAAATACACAAACTATATCAAAAAATCTTCCCATGCCAGAGGTTTCTGTTAAATTTATTTTTTTATCTAATAAAAATCTGACAGCATTCAACATATCTTTGAAACTAAAACTCAAAATTTCACTACCTGTGAGGTTTTGCTGAAGAGTACTCCAGAAATTCTCTAATATTTTCTCATTTTTATATTCTTCATAAAGAAAAGCTAATGCAGATCTATATGGTTCTTTTATTCCTTTATCTGCACCTATAAGCGTTATGTTTTCAAAATGAGCTTTTCTAAAAAAACCATATATATCACCAACTAAAAACTCAGATCCCCATATAGTTCCATCTAATCCATATCCAGTCCCATCAAAGACAACTCCTATGCATTTTTCAAACAAATCATTTTCTAACATACAACTCAACATATGTGCATAGTGATGCTGAATTTCTAAACAAGTTAAACTCCTTTCTTTAGCAAATTTTCTGGCTATTTTTGAAGAGATATATTCAGGATGTAAATCACATACAATCACATCTGGAGAAAAACCAAAAGTCTTAAGATAATGGTCTATTGACTGCATATATGAGTTTATAGCTTCTAAGTTATAAAGATCTCCTATGTGATGGCTTACTACTACATGGTTGTCTTTTGCTAAACTGAAAGTGTTTTTTAAATCGGCACCAAATGAAAGTATGTTTTTGGCGAATTTATATTTTACAAAAATCGGCTCCGGTGCCCATCCTCTTGATCTTCTTATAAAGTAGATGTTGTTGTCTACAGTTTTGCATACAGAGTCATCGCATCTTATATTTATTTTTCTGTTATAGAAAACAAAATAATCTGTTAAGTTTCTTAATTTATGAAATGCTTCAGACTCCTTATAAACTTGCGGTTCCTCTGATATGTTAGCACTGGTCATTATTAAAGGAATATCTTTTTTATATCTCTTAAGCCATTCAAAAATTAAAAAATGTAGTGGTGTGTAAGGAAGCATAAAACCATAGTATTTACTCCCATCCGCCACATATTTACTTATTTGAGAATCCTCTAAAGTTTTTTTTACTAAAAGAACTATTGGCGCTTGACTGGATTTTAAAAGTTCTTTTTGAGAGTTATCTATCACACAATATCTTTCTATTGCTTCTATGCTTGAAGCCATCATTGCAAAAGGCTTAAATTCACGGTATTTATTTTTTCTTAATCTTAAAACAACTTCATCATTAGTTGCATCACAAACAAGATGGTAGCCTCCGTAGGACTTTATCGCAAAAATTTTTCCATCTAAAATTTTTTCTACTATGAAATCTAAAATTTTTTTTACATCTTCTGCAGAACGAGAAATTTTAAAAACGAGATCTAAATTTTTATCTTTAACAATCAACCCTGGTCCACATCTGTGACAGCAATTAGGCTGCGCATGAAATCTTCTATTTGAGGGATCTTCATATTCATTTAAACACTCCTCACACATCTTAAAAACTTTCATTGTGGTGTTTTTTCTATCATATGGCAACCTCTCAATTATTGTGAATCTTGGGCCACACTGCGTGCAGTTTATAAATGGATAAAGATATCTTCTATCATGTGGATTTAAAAGTTCTTTTATACATTCATCACAGATTTTTATTTCAGCCGGAATATATACAAATGAAGCAGCGGTAGGCTCACTTTCAAGTATATCAAAAGATACAAAATTTTTTACTGCGTCATCATTGACAAGAATTTTTTGTATAAGTACTGACTTTGGAGGATTGGTCCTTATTTTTTTTAAAAACTCATTTAAACTTTGTTCTTTACCTTCAACTAAAATTTCAACTGATGAAGTTTTATTTCTAATATATCCTTTCAAATCAAATCTTTTTGCAAGATTATAAATAAATGGTCTAAAACCAACTGATTGTACTTTCCCGTATACTTCTATTTTTTTTGCTTTCATTTTATTTAGGAAAACTCTACCTCCAACACATAAGTATCCTTGCCAGAAATCACATCAAAATTGTCGCCTCCACATCTACATTTTGTCACTGCTTGAGTTGTTTCATATCCACATTCTTTACATTTAATTTTTGGTTCCTCAAACTTAAACTCCAACTCTATATTTTCACAAATTGTACCTTTAAATACATGGTCTTTTAATGAGTGTTCCAAAAATTCTTTGTTTACTCCTGAAGCCTTACCCACAACTATAGTAGTTTTTTTTGGTTTCTTTGGTTTGTTTTTATCTATAACTTCAAATATAACTGCTGCTAGGGTCTTTGCTAAACTGTGTTCATGCATAGTTTTTTTCTGCTTCTTTTAAGACCTTAAGAAATACTTCTACTATCTTATCAGCCAGAGATTTAACACTACTGCTTAAACTCTCAGAAAAAACAGTTTTTAAAACTTTTAATGCCACTACAAAGTATGAGGCTTTTTTGATGTTTAAATTCTGCTCTAAAAACTCTATTATTGTAGCTAATGAAATATTATGAGAAGAAAAGGTATAATTATGAAGCTGATCTTTTTCTAATATAAAGCAGTCACACTCAACATTGGTTTTTAAAGCATCAAAAAATATTACAATATCAGGAGCAAATTTTATTATCTTATCTAGATAATTTTCAATAACTACTCCAGCATTAATGAAAAGAAAATTTTTGTTATTTATTGTATTTTTTAATTTTTCAACAATATAACAGCCTACCCCATCATCTCCCTTTAAAGTATTTCCTACACCAACACATACTACTTTTTTATCAACTATACTATAAAAAAATTTTTCTAATTTCTCATCTTCTATTTTTTGTTTAACAAATTTTAGAAAAGTCATATGGATATCTAAATATTCCTTTTTCTGTTATGATAGCTGTTATTAGCTTTGCATCTGTAACATCAAATGCAGGATGCAAAACATTTGCTTTCTTAACAGTAATAGGTTTTTCATTTACATAAATTACCTCTTCAGGAGTACGAAACTCTATTTTAATATAGCTTCCTGAAGGAATACTTCTATCAATACTTGAAAATGGAGCTGCTACATAAAACGGAATCTTATAATAACTGCATAAAATGGCAAGATTTAAACTTCCTATTTTGTTTGCTGTATCTCCATTTCTTGCAATTCTATCAGCACCGACTATAACACAGTTTACCTTTTTTTCCTTTATGACAAAAGCGGCCATGTTGTCTGTAATAAGTGTGTAGGGAACTTTGGCTTCTTCTAATTCAAAAACAGTAAGTTTTGCTCCCTGAAGGTATGGTCTTGTTTCATCTACAAATACATGTTGTATCTTGCCTTTATTATAAGCTTCAATTATAATTCCTAAAGCAGTCCCTACACTACCACAAGCAAGTGCTCCTGTATTACAATGAGTAAGCACAACAGAACTTTTTTTTATCAGTTTTACGCCGTAATTTACTAGTCTATTTAAACTTTCAAAATTTTCTTTTTCTAATCTAAAAGCCTCACTTAGTGCTTCATTAAATATCTCTTTTTTTGATTTTCCTGAGGAAAACATTAGAGTTATTTTCTGTTTTAATCTATTCACACAATAAAAAAGATTATAAGCTGTAGGTCTTGCTGAAATTATTTCGTCCGTAGCTTTTTTTAAAAGATCTAAAAAATTTTTTGAATCCATATTTTTTAAAGCAAGACATAAAGCATAACTGCCAACAAGACCTATGGCTGGTGCTCCTCTGACATTCATGTTTTTTATGCACTCTATAGCTTCTTTATATGTAGAACACTTTATATATGTTTTTTTAAATGGAAGTTGTTTTTGGTCTAAAACATAAAGAAAGGAATTTTTCCAAAAAAAAGGTCTTATCTGCAAGGTCTCTAAGATGTTCATTTTTAAAACCGATGAGGTTTTTTAAAAAATCTTATTATGGAATACAATCCATCAACTCTTTGAGTTCTTCGTCTGATTTCCCTTCTATTTCTATTGTTTTTTCTTTTCCTCTATGTCCTTTTCTTAAGTGTATATCTTTTAACTTAACACCAAAAAACTCAGCAATTGCTCTTTTTACTATTTCGTTAGTCTCATCACTGTCAACATCTTTTGTCTTAACACACAACCTTATTACACTTCCAACTCGAGATACAATCTCATTATTTTTAGAATTTGGGACTACTCTAACTTTTATGATCACGGTCAGTTGTTACACCTCCAGCAGATAAAGGTTTATTTAAAAATGTATAAAGACTAACCTTTATCTACTAAACTAGAAAGCTGTTGTGCTCTTTTAAAAGCTTTATATATTGCTTTATAAAAAATTTTCTCTAAGTTGTGTTTATAAAATACATCTAACGCTTGTTCAGTAGTTCCGCCCTTTGAAGCAACTGCATTTTTTAGTTTTTCTGCAGAAATCTTTTCTTTAATTAGCATATTCGCAGCACCTAGTATGGTATAATTCACAAGATCTTCTACAATATTTTTATTAAGCCCCAGTTTTCTTGCTATTTTTTGAATTATTTCAGAGATATAAAAAACATATGCTGGTCCTGAGCCAGAGATAGCTGTGATTATATCTATAAACTTCTCTTTTACATCAAGAACTACTCCTTTCGTCCCAAACAAATTTTTTACAAAACCATAATTCACATCTTTACAAAAACTATTTTTGCACATAGCTGAAACACCACATGAAACTTTCAGAGGTAAATTAGGCATAACTCTTATTATTTGTTTTCTTTTACCTAAAACTTTTTCAATTGTTGAAATTTTAACTCCTGCTGCAATTGAAACTGTAACATGATTATCATTTATAAAACTTTTTATTTCTTCAAGTAAAGCTTTAATCTGTTGAGGCTTTACAGCTATAATTACTACCTCAGAAAATTTTACCACCTCGGGATTTGAAGTAGCTATGTTAAGCTTGTATTTATCTTTAATTTTATTTAATTTTTTCTCATCTATGTCATAACATACCACATTTTCACTGCCTGCTAATTCAGAAGCTGCTTCTATCAAAACTTCACCCATATTTCCACAACCTATAATTCCTACTTTTTTCATAAGAATTTTAACTTTTAAATAAAAAACTTCCTATTCTTACCATATTAGAACCTTCTTGTAATGCTATCTTATAATCACTGCTCATACCCATAGAAAGTATCTCAAAGTTTTTAAGCTTATCAGAGTAGGATTTTTTAATATTCCAAAAAATTTCATATGCCTTTTTAAAATACGGCCTTGTTTTTTGTGGATCTTCAAAATATGGTGCCATCGTCATTATTCCTTCTATCTCAAGATTATTTAAATTTAAAGAAAGAATTTCTTCTACAAATTTATAAATATCATCCTCCTTTATTCCAAATTTTGTATCTTCATAAGAAACTTTAAGCTCTATAAGACACCGCTGAACTTTATTCAATTTAGATGCTTCCTGATTTATCTTCTTTGCTAAATCTATAGAATCCAGAGACTGTACAAGAAAAACCAGAGGCACAACTTTTTTAACTTTGTTTTTCTGAAGATGCCCTATAAAATGCCATCTTAAATTATTTATTTTTAACTCTTCAATTTTTTTTTCCAACTGTTGAGCGTAGTTTTCTGCAAAATCAGTAGCTCCTGCTTCATATAATTTAAGTATGCTATTTATATCTGAAGCATATTTAGTAACAACTACAATCCTAGCATTTTTATTATAGTTTTCTACTTCCCTTTTTAGCTGTAAGTATCTTTCTACTACATCTTCCATGAAGTAATTTTTAATAATATAAAAATTTATTTAAAATTTCAAGAGGAACTCTTTTAGGTTAGAAAAAAGATTAAACAAGTTTTGATACGGGGTAGCCTATATCTAAAACTTTAATCTTTCCTAAATATTTCTTTGTTTTTTCATATTTAAAACATTTTTTTAAGAAACCTATCGTGAGTGTATAATCAGCCTTAACAGCCACACCCATAACCTCACCTGTATCTGCGTGAAGGCCTGAAGGAATGTCTACAGAGAAAACAACTTTTTTAGATAAGTTTATTAACTCCACAGCTTCTTTATATATACCTTTAAGTTCTCTTTTTAATCCTATTCCAAATATAGCATCTACAACTACATCGTAATTTTTTATTAAATATCTGATTTTAGAATTAAATTTTTTTATTTTTACATTAAGCCTTTTAACTATCTTATAATTTAAAAGAGCATCATCTTTATAGTCAATTTTATTAGCAACTAAAACTAAAAGGACTTCAAAACCCCATATGTGGAGGTATCTTCCTGCCACAAATCCGTCTCCACCGTTCCTTCCAGGTCCGCAAAATAAGACTATTTTCTTAAAATTTTTCTTTCTAGCATAGTCTCTTATTACCTCAGCAGCACTCCTTCCAGCATTTTCCATAAGAGTAAAAGATGGGATAAGAAATTTTTTAGAAGTCATTTCATCTATTTTATATATTTGTTGAGTTGATAAAAATAAATTTTTCATCTTCTTCGTTTTAGAAGTTTTAATAGCTCAGAATATGAAAGGGTATTTACCACATTTTTTTTCTCTAACCAGCCTCTCCTTGCTACATAAACACCTAATTCAATGTATTCCATCTGAGAAACATGATGAGCATCTGTACCAATGGATATAAGTACCCCTTGATCTTTGGCATACTTAACATTTGTATCATCTAAATCCAACCTTTCTGGAAAAGCATTTATTTCAAGCATCACTTGTGTTTTGCTTGCATGTTCTATAACTTTAGAAATGTTTACTTTATAGGGTGATCTTTTATTTAAAAGTCTTCCTGTGGGATGGGAAATGGAATGAACATATTTATTATCCATAGCTTTCATTATTCTTTCTGTAATTTGTTCTTCTGATTGTTTAAAACCAGTATGGATAGCTGCTATAACAAAATCCAGCTCTTTTAATACTTCATCCGGATAGTCAAGTCTCCCATCAGAAAGAATATCTACCTCTTGACCACACAAAACTTTAACTTTACTTGTTTTATTGAGATTTTTTATTTCCTCTATTTTTTTATAAAGTGTTTTTATCTCCATCCCACCTGCTACTTTTAAACTTTGTGAATGGTCACAAATTATTATCCATTCATATCCTAACCTATAAGCATATTCAGAAATCTCTTTTATGGTATTTGCACCATCTGAGTAAACAGAATGAATATGGGTATCTCCTTTTATATCTTTTAACTCTAAAAGCTTCGGAAGCTGCCCTTTTAAAGCTAGTTCAATTTCACCTCTGTCTTCTCTTAACTCTGGCTCAATATATTGAAGACCTAAAATTTCATATACTTCTTTTTCTGTCTCACCACAAATGGGTTTGTCTTTTTTGCCAACCCTAAAAACTCCATATTCACTTAAAGTAAGATTTTTTTTGTTAGCTATTTCCCTTAAGTGAATATTATGTTGTTTAGAACCTGTGAAATACTGCAGAGCTGCTCCGTATACTTCTTTTGGAACAACTCTTAAATCAACCTGTAAATTTGAAGTAGTAAGTATGCTTGCTTTTGTGTCTCCTGATGCATGTATTTTTTTAACTGATGAAAGTTTTGTAAATTTTTCAATCGTTTGTTTTTCTTTACCTGGTTTTACACAACATAGAATATCAATATCGCCAACTGTTTCTTTTCTTCTTCTCAAAGAGCCGCACGGATCTATATTTATTATGTCTTTATTCTTAAGTTCATTTAAAATCTCCTCTACAGCCTTCATTGCATCAAACAACAACAACCTTTGTTCAGAAACAGACAAAAGTTGAATTCCCTCTAAAATATTTTTTTCTACTTTCTCTCCGAAACCAGGTAAGCTTCTTAACATTCCTTTTTGAGCATATTCCTTAAGGGTAGCGGTATCACTTATCCCGAGTTTTTCAAAAAGCAACCTTACCCTTTTTGGTCCTAATCCCGGAATTTTTAACATCTCAAATATTCCTTCAGGAAATTTTGACTTAAGTTCCTCAAGTCTTTGTATCTTCCCAGAAGACAAATACTCTACTACTTTTTCTGCAATACTTTTCCCAACACCAGGAATTTCTGAAAGTTTCTTAAAATCTTTTGAAATTTCCTCTATCGGCTCAGGTAGGGATTCTATCACTTGCGCTGCTTTTTCGTATGCTCTTACTTTAAAAGGATTTTCATCTGTTAAACTTAAAAGCTGAGCTATAAGATAAAACTGTTCTGCTACTTCTTTATTTCTCATAATTTGATTTTTAAATTATAACAATAATTTTTTAAACTTATGTGCATCTTCATACATTGTAGAGTTATTAAACATAACATAATTTAAAGATTTATCACATTTCAAAACTACTTTTTTAAGTTCTTCTTCTGAAAATGAATAATTATAATCAAGTCTGTTGCCTGAATGCAAACCATGAAGTCTATAATATCTAAACTTCCCTCCAGAAGACCTATCATATAGAGGATCAACACAATGGATTAAATTGAGATCCTTTATAATTTTTGAAACAATTTTTTTGTCCCACTGTTGATGCCTTAATTCTATTATGAAGTCAAAGTTATATTTAATTTTGTCCGCATTTATTTCTTTAAAAAAGTTATGCAGATTTTTTAAGTTTTCCTTGGTTGGCAAAAAGCTTGCTGGAGCCTGAAACAAAATTTTTTTAGCACCTAAAACCAAAGCAAACTCTTTCGTTCTATCCCATGCTAAAAAGACTTCTTTTGTAGGCATAAAAAAACCATAATTTTTCTTATTTCCAGGTTTCTCCTTCATTCTTCTATAAGTAAAAGATGTGCACTTATGTGTAATTATCTGCCAGGCTTTTATTATAAATTCAAAGTCAGGTTTTATATCTTCTTTATATTTTTTCCATTTTTCAGCAACTTTTAAAGAAGGGATTTGATAAAAAGAGGAGTTGATTTCAATGCACTCAAACTCTTGATAATATTTTTTTTGAGCAACAGGGAAACCACAACAACCTACTTTTACTATTTTGGTCATTGTTGAATAAAATATAAAATTTTTATATAAGTTTCAACCTAAAATATGGAAGGATTTTTCAAAAAAAGCAAAATGCTTATTTTAGTGTTTTTTTTACTTTTTAGTACTCCTCTTTTTTCTTTCAATTTTTTAGTAAATCTTTTTTACAGCCTTCTTCCTCAACCAATAAAGATGGCTTTTAAGGGAGAGGGTTTACAAATAGATCAATTTGAATATGGGTTTGGAAATTGTAATTTTTTAAGTATTGGTTATTTAAACTCAGATATTCATTATAAATCTGGAAACATAATAAACGAGAAATTTAAGTTTTCTGTTGGAACTTTTTACTTATATGGTAACTATATAGCTCATGTATCAACTCCAATACTTAATTTTATTTATCCTGGATGGGAGTTGTCTTCTGAGGTTGGTTGGGGAGGAGTAAGTTATAATCCTTCTTTAAAAGAAAAAAATAGAAGTTTCTTTTTTAGTGGAAGCTCAGGATTTAACTGGAGAGTTTTATACATAAAGAAAAACAAATTTGGTTTAACATCAAACTTAACTACAGGATATAAACTGCATTTTTTGCTTAAAGATTTGCTCTACTGGGGATTTCAAACAAGTTTTTTAATTTCACCAAAAATTTCAGTTTCTACGGAAATCATACAAACTTATAGAGGTGGCAATTTCTTTATCTTTTTAAGAGATGAATTCAATTCTTCTTCAAAAGAAGAGACATTTATTTTAAGTTTAAATTTTTTATTATCAAAAAAATATCTTTTAAAACTCTCTGGAATATATAAAAACTGGTATTTAAAAGAGTATAAACTACCTCACTCAGAACAAAGTGTTAATTTATATGGAGTAATTGTCTCTCTTATAAATAGATAATTTTTCTAACTTAAATACCTTATCTAATACCTTATATACTATCCATCCAAATAAAATCCCTAAAATAGCACCAAAAAGAACATCAAAAGGATAATGAACTCCTACATAAACCCTGGAGTAAGCAGAAAAAAATGCCAAAATATAAGCCACTACACTATAAAGCGGTTTTTTAAAAAACAAAGCTATTAAGGTAGCTGCAGCAAAAGAATTTACAGCATGAGACGAAGGAAAAGAAGGGCCAGCTGCTTTTACTAACTGATAAACATTCTCTAAAACTTCAAAAGGTCGTTTTCTTAAAAAAATATGTTTCAAAATTTTACTGCTTAATAAATCAGATAAACTAACTCCTACAATTAAACTCCAGCCTGCAATCTTATATCTTAAATTAGAAGAAAAAATCATAAGAAACCATAAAATCAAAAATATAATATAGAAGTTTCTGGTATTAGTAATAAATGGCATAACAATATCAAAAATTTGGTTTTTTGTAGTATGATTTATAAAGTAAAAAATTGAAATATCTAAATTTTTTAAAAAATCAATCATTTATATTTATCTTTTAGATGTTCAACTATATGTGTAATTATTTTATCTGGCGTAATTGCTTCAGCTACTGCTTGATAGTTCAAAATGATTCTGTGTCTTAAAGACGGCAACACAACCTCATTTACATCATCAATGCTAACAGAATATTCACCATTAAGCAACGCATTTGCTTTTGAAGCTACAACCAAAGTCTGTTCAGCTCTTGGTCCACAACCCCATTGTACATATTTCTTAACAAAATCAAAACTAGCTTCTTCTTTAGGTCTTGTGCTTCTTACCAAATCTATTATGTAACTTATCACATATTCACTGATTGGTACTTTTCTTATAAATGACTGAAACTCAAGAATCTCTTCTTTAGAGACAACTTTTTTTATTTCTGCTTCATATGTACCTGTGGTTCTAAAAAGAATTTCTTTTTCTTCTTCCTTTGAAGGATAATCAATGTTTATCTGAAAAAAGAACCTATCAAGTTGAGCTTCAGGTAAAGGATAAGTTCCTTCTTGCTCTATGGGATTTTGTGTAGCCAATACGATAAAAGGTAAAGGTAACTCATAAGTTACTCCATTTACTGTAACCTTATATTCCTGCATAGCTTGAAGAAGCGCAGATTGTGTTTTAGGGGGGGTTCTGTTTATTTCATCAGCAAGTATAATATTTGCAAATATCGGGCCAGGAATAAATCTATAATTTCTTTTTTTAGTCAAAGGATCCTCTTCTATTACTTCTGTACCTGTAATATCGGAAGGCATAAGATCTGGAGTAAACTGGATTCTGTTAAACTTCAAATCCATCACTTCAGAAATAGTATGAACTATCATTGTTTTTGCTAAACCCGGAACTCCAACTATTAAACAATGGCCTCTGGAAAGAATAGAAATTAAAAGTTCTTTTATCACTTGTTTCTGACCAACTATTTTTTTTTCAATTTCTTTTATTATTAAGTTAAACTTTTTAATTATTTCTTCTACATATTCCACATCTGTCTTTTTCATTTTATTTCCTTCTTAAATTACATTTTTTGTGGAGCTTCAATATTTAAAATAGAAAGAGAATTATAAAGAATAATTTTTGTAGCCAAAACTAAAAGCAACCTACCAAAGTGTATATTATTTTTTTCTACAACTCTGGATGTTTCATAGAATTTATGGAATACTCTGGATAGATCTATAAGATAGTTACACAAATAATGAGGAGAAAAATCTTTTGCTGAATCCATAAGAACATCTGGATAGATACACAAAGTTTTTATCAACTTAAATTCATGAGAGTCGCTGTTTAGACTAAATATATATTTTTTAAACTCTTCAAATTTTTCTTCAATTGAAAAGTTATTTAGTATCTTTTGTGCCTCATTTAATATTCCCACACATCTTGTATGGGCATACTGAATATAATAAACAGGATTATTAAGAGAATGTTCCTTTGCTAATTCAATATCAAAATCAAGGTGAGTATCCGGTGATTTTGTAAGCAAAAAAAATCTACACACATCAACACCAACATCATTTAGAACTTCATCTAAACTAATAAACTTACCTTCTCTTGTTGACATAGATATTCTTTGATTTTGTTTTATCAGAGACACAAGTTGGTATAAAATTATATCTAATTTCACATTTTTGTTTAATTTTTGAGAAATCACTTCTACTGCAGATTTTAATCTCTCTACATAACCATGATGATCTGCACCCCATATGTTCACAAGCCAACTATAACCTCTAATAATTTTTTGATAGTGATATAATATGTCGCTAAAAAAATATGTTGGCTGTCCATCAGACTTTATAATTACTCTATCCTTATCATCACCAAACTGTCGAGATTTCATCCACAAAGCATTATCTTTTTGTTCTATATACTCTTCAAGAATTTTCTTTACTTTAGAACTGATATCATTCCTGTAGAGAGAATTTTCACTTACAAAATTGTCAAAATATACCTTTGCTTTTTCTAAAGTTTTTTTAATGTCTATCATCATTAAACTAATAATTTTACTCTTTACATCTTCAAGATTTTCTAAAGTGATTTTATTAAAAAACTTTACAATTTTATATGCAAATTCTTTAATATAATCACCTTTATATCTGGATTCACATAAAACTTTCTTGCTCCACTCATGAACTTTTGCTTCTACTTCTATTAAATTATTTTCTATTATTGTCTCTATTATAGAGCCAACAAGAATATCTATCTGTTTGCCTCTATCATTTATGTAGTATTCTTTTTCTACTATGCAACCCAACTTTTTAAAGATATTTCCTAAAACATCTCCTAAAACAGCACATCTTCCATGGCCTATATGAAGAGGACCTGTAGGATTAGCTGATACAAACTCAAACAATACTTTTTCATTTTTATAAATATCTAATACAGGGTAATTTTCTTTTTCAGTTAAAATTATTTTTATTTCTTCAAAATAAAAATTTTTATTTAAATCAAAATTTAAAAATCCCGGCAAAGAAAAATCAATTTTTGAAAAAATATCTTTAAAATTTTTTTCTATTTCCTGCTTGATTTTTCCAAATACTTCCTGTGAAGACAACCTGTATTTGCTGGAAAGCAATATCGGTAGATTTGTGGCAAACTCAAAATTTATATGAAAAGGAGGTTGTTTTATTTCAAAATCTATAGTCTCAAAATCTAAAAGTTTCAAAATTTCATCAAACACTTTTTTTAATTTTTCTTTCATAATCAACAATTTTACCTTTAGACCATATTTTTTCTAACGCATAAAACTCTCTTGCGTCCTTATTCATAATATGAACAACTACATCTATATAGTCAATAATTACCCACCTGTTAAAGTTTTCACCTTCAATATGATGTGGAATTCTTCCAAATTCTTTTTTTACAGACAAAGCTATATTTTCAGTTAAACTTTTAATATGAGTGTCAGCTAAACCTGTCATTATAACAAAATAATCACAAAAACTACATATTTTTTTAAGATCAATAACTACAACATCTTCTGCTTTTTTTCTTGAGGAAAGAGATGCTATATACTTTGCAAGTTTTAGTGAAGATAGGTTTTTAAATTTTCTTTTCTTTATAGTTCTTATCCTCTCCTTCCCTTAAACAAGATTACCCTCCAGCCATTTTACTTGTAATTTCAAACATAGGAAGATACATAGCTACAACCATCCCACCCACCACAACTCCAAGAAATACAATTATTAAGGGTTCTATCATACCAGTCAATCCCTCTATAGCAGCAGAGACTTCTCTATCATAAAAATCAGCAATTTTTGTAAGCATTGTATCTAAAGCACCTGTTTCTTCTCCAACAGATATCATCTGGATTACCATTGGTGGAAAAACTTGACTTTTTTTAAGAGGTTCCGAAATTCTTTCTCCTTCCCTAATAGATTGTCGTGCTTCCATTATTACTTTTTCTATAAGTTTGTTGCCGGCGGTTTTTGCTACAGTTTCTAATGCCTGAAGTATGGGAACTCCTGACTTTACTAAAGTGCCAAGTGTCCTTGTAAATTTAGCTATTGCTGTTTTCTGAATAACACCGCCTATTATGGGAGCTTTAAGAAGTAAACTATCAACCTTTAAAGCAAACTTAGGATTTGTAGAATAAATCCTTCTAAATATAGCAAACCCTAATATTCCCAATACTATAAACAACCATATCCATTTTTTTACAAAATTAGAAAGATTAATTAGCATCTGAGTAGGAGCAGGAAGCTGTGCACCCATTTCTAAAAACAACGCCGCAAATCTTGGAACCACAACTGTCAACATTATAACAGCAGCACCCACAGCTACTACGGAAACTATTATAGGATACATCATGGCACCTTTTATTTTTGCTTTAAGTTCTTCCGCAGACTCAAGATATGAAGAAAGCCTATCCAACACCTGATCAAGAATACCTCCAACCTCTCCTGCATGTATCATCCCAACATAAAGTTCAGAAAAAGCCTTAGGATGTTTTTTCATAGCTTCTGAAATAGAGACACCGCTTTCAATATCTGTTCTTACAGCCTTTATTATATTTTTAAATACTACTGATTCAAACTGTTCTTCTAAAATAGACAATCCTTGAACTAATGGGACTCCAGAAGACACCAAAGTAGCAAGTTGTCTTGAAAATATAGTCAAATCAGAAGATTTTATTTTTCCCCTGAAAGGAGATATTTTTGAAAGAAAAGTTTTTAAAGTTTTTTCTTTATATTCTTTTATCTCCACAACTACATACTTCATGTTTTTAAGTCTGTCAATAGCCTCTCTTTGAGTAGGAGCTTCTATCTCTCCAGTGAGAACTTTACCGGCAGGAGTTCTTATTTTATAGGTATACTTTGGCATTTTTATATGTTAAAAATTAAAATTTTTTATTGTCTATCAAATAATACAATTTTGAAAAAACTCTCGGGATCTAAAGAAGCACCACCCACAAGTCCACCATCAACATTTTCTTGAGCCATTATATCTTTAAAATTCTCAGGTTTAATTGAACCTCCATATAAAATTCTTATTTTTTGAGAATTTTCTTTACCATACATCTGAGCATATTTTTCTCTAATAAAACTCTGCGCTTCCTCAGCTTGTTGTGGTGTAGCATTTTTGCCTGTACCTATCGCCCATACGGGTTCGTAAGCAATAACAACTCTGTGTGGTTCATCATTTTTTAAATTATCCAACGAATGTGTTATTTGATATTCAAGAACTTGAAATGTCTTGTTTTCTTCTCTTTCTTGCAGGGTTTCACCTACACACACTATTGGAGTAAGGCCATGCTTTAGTGCTAAAAGTACTTTTTTATTTATAAACTCATCTGTCTCACAAAAATATTTTCTTCTCTCTGAGTGTCCTAAAATCACATACTCACAACCAGAATCTTTCAACATCAAAACACTTACCTCACCTGTAAAAGCACCTTTTTCTTCTATGTACATATTTTGAGCACCAAGTTTAACATTTGTATTATGTAACATTTGTGAAGCCAAATATAAACTTGTAAAAGGAGGGCATAACACTATATCTCTATCTTTTATATCTATTACTAAAGATAAAAACTTTTCAATAAACTCTTTTGTTTCTTTAGTAGTTTTATGCATCTTCCAGTTAGCAGCTATTAAAGGTTTTCTTTTCATTTTTATTTTTTTACAAAAATTAATTTATTAACATAAATATTATAAAAATCAATAATAAAATTAACATCCATGAAAAAACATTTTTGTGCTTTATTATCTTTGTTGAATAAAAATCCGTTTTTAATGAAGTTTTATAATAAAAGGAAGATAACCTTGAAAAACAAATTCTGCAATATTTAACTCCTTCTTTGTTTTCTGTTCCACATACAGAACATTTTATATTTTTCATTTAATTAAAAAAGCGGGAGACGGGACTCGAACCCGCGACATTCTGCTTGGAAGGCAGATGTTCTACCAACTGAACTACTCCCGCAAAATTTACTTTTTGGGCAGGGTAGGATTCGAACCTACGTAGTCCCAACGGACGGCAGATTTACAGTCTGCTGCGATTGTCCACTCCGCCACCTGCCCATATTTTATAAATTTTTATGTACTAAAACTTATTTTAAAAGTCAACTTTTTAAAAATAAAAACTAACAGTTGATATTTAAAACTAACTAGGTTAATAATAGATTTGTGTTTGAAAATAAAGTAAACACCCAAACCACATACCTTGATAGGAAACTTTATATGTCCTTTAAGTGGATGTCCTATTTTGAGTAAACTTAAACTATTACTACAAAATCATCTATTGCTTGCTACTTCTTAAGCAACTCCTACCAGGATAGTTTCAATGTATTTTTTGCAATAGTATTTTGCTTACCACAAAAATTTAAAAAGTAAATAATTATTTTTGTTAATTCATCCGCTTATCTTTATAAAAATGATGCATCTACTAATTCAATAATTATTACACTCAACTGTTTTTGTGGATTGGGTTTTAATTTTTCTTAGCAATAACTCCTTGAAAAATTTTTAAGCAGAGTTTTTATCTGCTTTTTAAAGTAAATAAATTACTTACTCGAAGAATCGTTGACAATGTTGACAACGCAGCTAGGTAGCTAGTTTTAGGATTATAAGGAGATGGTATGTTTTCAACCTTTATATAAATTTCTCCTATAGAAGATACTATCTTTATCTCGTGAATGTTTCTTTTTATTTTTTTGTCTGCTATAATTACAACTTTTATTTTCTGTGGTGCTTCGCTTACTACTGCTAAAGTAGCTGCCACATTTATGTTCTGAGGAAAATATTTAACTGCTTCATATACATTGCCTTTATAAACTATACATCTTAGGCTCCTTAACATCTTTTTATATAATTTCTGATTTTTCAAAACATAATCGGAATTTATTAATGTTTCAGAAGGTTTTGTTGTGATAAGATTGATATGTTTTATTTTAGAAAATCTCAAAGCATCCAAAGCATCACAACCTGCTATGGCACCTGAGGGGATATAAATTCTATAACCTAAAGATTTAAATTTTTTGTATAAATTAAAATTTTTTAAAATACCTCCAACAGAAAGTATAATAAAAACTTTTGTCTTTAAAAACTTTTTGTCCTTTAAAAATTTAAAAATTTCATCTACCGCAGTTATTGAAGCTACTTCTACTATTATATCAGAACTAATTAGAATCTCTTCTAGAGAGCTACAAACTTTAAAACTATAATTTTTTTTAAATTTATTTATAAGTTTTTCTACATTGTCGGAATTTATATCGTATATGCATATATTTTTAAAAATTCTAAATTCATCAAAGCCCAAAATCACATTACTTATATTGCCAGCTCCTATTAAACCAACAGTTGTGTCCATTTTATTTTCTTAGAGTTTAGTAAAAAATAAAAAACTACTAAAAGTTTATTTCTTTTTAGAAAATTCAGAAGGATCTATTTTTATAGACGGGCTCATAGTTGTTGTAATATAAATATCTCTTATATATAAACCTTTAGTTTGAGGAGGTTTTAATTTAATAATCATATCAATCAAAGCCATGATATTTTCTATTAGTTTTTCTGTCTCAAAAGAAATCTTGCCAACACCACAATGGATTATTCCTGAACTGTCATTTCTAAACTCAACCCTACCTTTTTTTACCTCTTCAACAGTTTTAATAATTTCAGTGGTAACAGTACCTGTTTTTGGATTAGGCATTAATCCTTTTGGGCCTAAAATTTTTCCAAGTTTAGCGATATCTTTCATCATATCCGGTGTGGCAATAAGTACATCAAAATCAATCCATCCTTTTGCTATTTTTTCTACAAGTTCTTCTGCACCATAATATTCAGCACCACTTTGTTCAGCTTCTTTTAACTTTTCTCCTTTAGCTAAAACACACACCTTTACTTTTTTGCCAGTCCCGTGCGGCAGAACAACTGCGCCTCTTACTGTTTGTGTAGATTGTTTTGGATCTATACCTAAATTTACATGAACCTCTACAGTCTCATCAAATTTTGTTTTTTTAATTTCTTTTAGCAGTTCTATTGCTTCTCTTAAAGTGTATAACTTATTTTTATCAATTTTTTTTGCAGCCTCAGCTAGCCGTTTACTCATAAGATCCTCCTGATAAAGATATTTTTATATATTCTAATATAAAATTATAAAATTTTGAACTTACCTATTTTTCTATATTTTTTATACCTCTGTTTCAACAAATCTTTTTTATTTATTTCTAAAAGTTCCATTAAATTTTTAATAATTGACTTTTTAACGCTTTCTATTGCAAAATTAACATCTTTATGAGCACCTCCAGGAGGTTCTGGAATTATCTCATCTATTATTCCTAAATCAAATAAATCCCTCGCCGTAAGTTTCAACGCTTCGGCAGCTTCTTGCCATCTAGAAGCATCTCTAAATAGTATAGAAGCACATCCCTCAGGAGAAATTACAGAGTAGTAAGCATTTTCTAACATAAGAATTCTATCTCCCACACCAATTCCCAAAGCACCTCCGGATCCACCCTCACCTATAATTATACAAATAATAGGAACTGTAATCTGTGACATCTCATAAAGATTTTTTGCTATAGCTTCTGCCTGTCCTCTTTCCTCTGCACCAATTCCGGGATAGGCTCCAGGTGTATCTATAAAAGTTATAACAGGCATACAAAATCTTTCAGCAAGTTTCATTACTCTTAGAGCTTTTCTATATCCTTCTGGATGCGACATACCAAAATTAAATGTTAGATTTTCCTCTAAAGTACGTCCTTTTTGATGTCCAATTAAAGCACATACAATATTTTTTTCACTATCTATTTTTAATTCTCCAAATCCACATAACGTAGATTTATCATCTCCAAAACATCTATCTCCATGTAATTCTACAAAGTTAGTAAAAATATTCATAATATAATCTTTAGAGTATGGCCTTTGTGGATGTCTAGCTATAAGCACTTTTTGTGCTGGAGTCAAGTTTGCATAGATCTCCTTCTTTAAATTTTTACATCTTTCCTGGAGTTCTAAAATCTGCTGTTTTATTTCTTCGTTAATAACTGCGGATTGCTGGAGTTTCTCTATCTGTTTTTCAAGCTCTTCTATGGGTTTTTCAAATTCTAAATAATACTCTGCCATATTGTTTAAAAAAATTTATATAGATAGTTTATTCTCAACTGTCTTTCAATTTTTTCTGTTTGAGAATTCAATCTGTGAAAAATAAAATCAATCCATACAATTCTTCCTAAAAGAAGTGAAAGTTTACAATTAAGCTGTTCTATATCAGATTCTGGAATGTTTTCATATTCTATACCGAAATTTATTATGTCTTCTATACAAAACCTAAAAGATAAAAACCCTAAAAGCTCATTATCTTGCCTATACTTTGTAAAATTAACTCCAAAATCAAAAAACAGCGCAGAAAAAAGATTGTGCGTGAAAACCAAAAATAGTCCTTTAGGTAATACCCTTTCATTAGAAATAAAATTATAACTCTGACCATCGTACCCAATAGCAAAAGCGGGAAAATATTTAGAACCATCAAATACTCGCCATTTAAAATAAAAAGCGGGATCTTTTACTTTTGGTGTTTCAAAACCTATCAAGTTCGCTATGTCTATGCTTCCTCCAAAATTTACTCGGTTAAAAGGCCCAAAAACAAATTTTGTAACAACTCCACCATAACTATAAAGTCTTACATGAAAACCTCCTACTCCGTAATCTATAATTTCTGCTGTAGGAGTATTTATGTTTTCTATTTCATTTATAGCAAAACAAAAAAATTTACAACATAAACTTACTAATATAACAAAAATAAACTTCTTCATTTACTTTTTTCCTTTTGTTGCTGCCTTTGTGAAGGAGGATATTTCTGCTCCAGTTGTTTTATAGCAATTTCTAAAAGTTGTTTTGTGTAAGCAGATGTTTCTTTTTTTTGCATTTCTTTAAGTAAATCCAGCGACTCTTTATCTCCTATAAAACGTATAGCATCTATTGCTAAATTTTTAATTTCTTCCTGAGAACTTTTAAGAGCACTTTTTATTATGTTAATAACTTTAGTATCTTTTTCAAGTTTTGCTAAAGCGTATGCCAGATAAAATTTTACAGATTGTGAAATGGATGGTGTTGAATATAAAACTTTAAATTTTTCTAATGATACAACATCTGATACTTCAACTAATACTTTTATTATGTCAGACACTACAGCTTCGTTTTCTAAATTTTTTTCAATACTATCTCTTAAAGCTTTTATACCATCTGGATGAGAAATTTTACCTAGTGTGTATACTACGCTTCTTCTTAAATTTATATCTTGAGTGTTTAATAACTCCACAAGTGCAGATACAGCTTTTGTTGACCTTAATATACTTAATGTGTTACAAACAGCATACTTTAGTGCATTTATTTCTTTTTCATCTCTAAGAATATCTATAAGAGGATCTATTACCTTATCTTCAACTATGCCTATATACCCAAATGCTACTACAGCTGACTGTCTTACCTGTGGTTCTTTGTCGTTTATTAGAACATATAGAATATCATCTATTGCTTCTTTTGCTCTAAGCAACCCTAAAGAATCTAAAGCTGCTTGTCTTACAAAAGGATTTTCATCTTTAAGAAGTATTTTAAGATAAGGCAAAGCCCTTTGATCTCTTAATACTCCAAACTGCTCAGCAGCCTGTCTTCTTATGTAAGGATCATAACTTTTGGAATTGTTAACAGCTTCTTCAAAAGGATCTATAACTTTAACTTTTTGAGTTTCATTAATATTTTCTTGAGAAAAAATACTACAGCTTATAATAAGCAAAACCACTAAAAATCTTATTATAATATGCATATAAAAATCCTCCTTTGTAGGTCAATTCTTACAAAACTTTGCAATACCTGCAATAGAAATCATTGCTGCATTATCTGTAGCAAGTTTTTTATGCGGAAAATAAATTTCAATGTTTTTTTTAGAAGCTAAACTTTTAAATCTTTTTCTTAAAAAATAATTAGAAGATACACCTCCACTTATAACTACCCTTTTGCACCTAGTTTTTTGTATCGTATGTAAAACTTTCCCCTCAAGGGTATCTATCACTGCTTCTTGAAAAGAAGCACATACATTATATACATCTTTTAAATTTAAAATTCTATCTTTTATATAATATAAAACTGCTGTCTTAAGCCCACTAAAACTGAAATCGTAGCTTTCAAAAAGATAAGGTCTTGGCAGATCAATTGATTTAGGATCTCCAAATTTTGAAAGTTTTTCTATTATAGGTCCTCCAGGATATTTAAGGATATTTTTGTTTTTTCCTTCTAACCTTTCAGAAAGCATCTTTGCAACTTTATCAAAAGCTTCCCCAACAGCATCATCTCTTGTTTGTCCTAAAACTTCTCTTTTATTTAGAGAATAAACTAAACTCAACTCAGTATGTCCTCCAGATATAATTAAAGAAATAAAAGGAAATTTTATTTTTCCCTTATGAGTAAGTATTACAGAAAAAATATGTCCCCATAAATGATCAACACCTACTGTTGGTAACCTGTGTATATACCCTAGTGTCTTAGCTACAGTTTTTCCTATTAGCAATGCTCCTTTAAGTCCTGGTTTTTCAGTATAAGAAATTATATTAATTTTTTTAATATCAAAATTCTTAATAGCTTTTTCTATCACAAAATGAATTTTTTCATAATGAGTTCTACTAGCAAGTTCAGGAACTACTCCAAAGTAAGATGCATGAAGTTTATACTGAGAAAAAACTACATTGGAAACAATTTCATAACAACTATTTACTACTGCAGCAGCGGTTTCGTCACATGAAGTTTCTATTCCTAAAGAATAATAAACTTTCCTCATTTACCAGTATAAATGTTAATAGCTTTAAGAATTTCTACTGCTCTGCTTAATATTATATCTTCCACTTGCTCTTCTTTCTTTACAGCAGATACCGGCTCTTTACCAGGAACATAAATTTCTTCTCTTTGTTGATAAAGTTTAGCTTCTATTTCCTTTGGAACTTCAATAGTAATATCAGGCTCTATGCCCCCTAAATAAGGTTGAGTGGAACCCTTAACCGAAGTTTCACTTCTTTCTATCAATCTGCCAGAGGGTGTGTAGTACTTTGCTGTTGTGATTTTTAAACCATAACCATCACCTAAATCAATCACACTCTGAACCGAAGCTTTACCAAAACTTCTTGAGCCTAAAATTAAAGCACGTCTGTTGTCTTTTAGTGCACCTGCTAAAATCTCAGAACCAGAAGCAGAACCAGCATTTATTAAGACTATCATCGGGATGTCAGAATAAGGAGCTGAAAAATCTGCTCTATATTCTTTTCTTGGTGACTTTCTGCCTTCTGTATATACTATAAGTTTGTTCTGGTCTAAAAATAGTTTAGCAATTTTTACCGCTTGTTCTAAAAGTCCACCAGGGTTGTTTCTTAAGTCTAAAATTAAACTTTTCATTCCCTTTTTTTTAAGATCCGCAAGTGCTTTGTTTACATCATCATATGAATTGTTATTAAATTCATATAGTGCTATATAACCTATTGTATCAGTTAACATTTTATACTTTACCACCTCTATCTTAATTATGTCTCTAGTAATAGTAAAATCAATTGGATCCTTTACTCCTTCTCTAGAAATTGTAATTGTAACTTTTGTTCCAGGGGTTCCACGAAGTTTTTTTACAGCCTCTTCTATGGTAATTCCATAGGTGGATTCTCCTTCAATTTTTATTATTCTGTCATTTGGTAGAATCCCAGCTTTGTATGCAGGAGTACCAGGAAGCGGAGTTATAACTGTTAACCATTCATCTCTTATTGCAATCCTTATACCCAACCCTCCAAACTGTCCTTCGGTTTCCACTTTTAATTCCCGGTAAGTGTCTGGTTCCATAAATTGAGTGAAAGGATCTAATGGTTTAAGAAGCCCTTTAATAGCTGAAATCAAGAGTTTTTCTCTATCTATCTCCTCTACATAATTTTCTTCTGTATATTTAAGAACATCTAAAAGAAGATTTATTTGTTTATAAGTAGAATCTTTAGCAACTAAAGGGAAAGAGAGTAATAGATAAATAAATAACCAACTTAAAATAAATCTTGTTTTCATAGAAGCACTCCCCTTATTTTGTATTTGTGAGATTTAATTATATTGTATAAAATTTTCAAAGTATCTCCCAGATTATCGTTGATTACAATGTAGTCATAATACCTTATGTATTTTATTTCTTTAAGAATATTCTTTAATCTTAAAGAAATTTCTTTTAAATCTTCTCTTTTTCTTGATATCACTCTATTCATAAGCACTTTCCAGGAAGGTGGTAGAAGAAAAATAAAAACTCCGTCAGGAAATATTTTTTTGATATTTTTCCCTCCTTGAACATCAATATCAAGCAAAACATCTTTTCCTGAATTTATTGCTTTAAGAAGCGGTTTCTTAGGAGTTCCGTAGTAGTTATTATGAACTTTCGCCCATTCTATAAATTCCCCTCTTTTTGCCATTTCTAGAAATTTTTCTTCTGAAACGAAATAATAATCTACTTTGTCTTTTTCTTTTGACTTTTTAGGTCTTGTAGTATATGAAATAGAAAAAACTAAGTTTTTATCTTTTTTTAAAAGCTCTTTACAAACAGTGGTTTTACCTACACCAGAAGGTCCAGAAATAACTATAACTTTACCTTTTTTTGTTTTTTTATAAAACTCTTTTAGTATGTTTTCAATCTTTTTTTTTACTCTATCTATCATAAAACTTACAGATACTTATCTTTGAATTCAGGTCTGATCCTTTTAAGCTCTTCTTTTGGAAACATCTTGAGCAATTCATATCCTTTATCTAAAGTTTCAAAGATTGAACGATTTTCAGTATATTTCTGTTTTAAAAATTTATTTTCAAACTCTTCTACGAATTTAAGATATATCTGATCAGTTTTATCCAGAGCAGCTTCTCCTAAAACAACAGCAAGTTCTTCTACTTCCTTTCCTCTGGCATAACATGCAAACATTTGATTTGCCCAGTCAGGATGGTCTTCTCTTGTTCTTTCTTTACCTATACCCTTGTCTCTTAATCTTGATAAACTTGCCATTATATCTACAGGTGGATATATACCTTTTCTGTGAAGATCTCTGGATAAAACAATTTGTCCCTCCGTAATATAACCGGTCAAATCAGGAATAGGATGAGTTTTATCATCTTCGGGCATAGTAAGAACAGGCATCAGGGTAATAGAACCTTTCTTAGTTTTTATCCTTCCTGCTCTTTCATAAAGTGTTGCCAGATCAGTGTAGAGATATCCAGGATAACCTCTTCTACCAGGTACTTCTTTTCTTGCTGCAGAAATCTCTCTTAGTGCTTCTGCATAGTTAGTCATATCAGTCATAATTACTAAAACATGCATCTCTAACTCAAAAGCTAAATATTCAGCACAGCTTAAAGCTAAACGGGGAGTAGCTATTCTTTCGATAGCAGGATCGTCAGCTAAGTTAATAAACAAAACTGCCTTAGACAGTGCTCCTGTTTTTTTAAATTCAGAAATAAAAAAGTTTGCTTCTTCAAAAGTAATTCCCATCGCAGCAAAAACTACAGCAAATTCTTCTTTTTGGTCTGAAACTTCGGATTTTAAAACAGTAGCCTGTCTTGCAATTTGAACAGCTAATAAATTGTGAGGAAGTCCAGATACAGAAAATATTGGAAGTTTCTGACCCCTTACTAATGTATTAAGACCATCTATTGCAGAAATACCTGTTTGTATAAACTCTCTGGGATAGGCTCTGGAGTAGGGATTTATAGGTGCTCCATTTATATCTAACCTTTTTTCAGCTACGATTTCAGGTCCTCCATCTATAGGCCTTCCTAAACCATCAAAGATTCTTCCTAAAATCGTATTGCTTACTGCTAAAGTTACCATTTTATTTAAAAATCTTACTTTAGTTGAACCTATGCTTATTCCACGACTTTCTTCAAAAAGCTGAATTAGAGCTTTGTCATCTTCTACTTCAAGTACTCTGGCTAACTTTTTTTCTCCACTACCAAGTTCAACTTCAACAAGTTCTTCGTATTTAGCTCCCCTTGCACCTTCTACTAAAATTAAAGGTCCGCTTACTGATTTTAAAATTTCTGTTTCTAAAACCATAATTTTTTCTCCTTTTAGGTATTGGAATAAATTTTAATATAAATAGGTGTTTTCAGAACTACATCCAATTTTTTTATTTTTTCTAATGCTAAAATAACATTTTTTTCTTTTGTTTTATGAGTAATTAAAATTATTGGAACACCCCTTTTATGTTTAAACAAAGGTTCTTTTTGATAAACCGATGCAATAGAAACTTGGTATTTACCTAAAATATTCGCAATTTTTGCAAGAACTCCAGCTCTATCTACAGTAGTAAATCTTAAATAAAAACAATCCTCCACTTCTTCTGTTTTTACAATGTTTATTTTTTGAGGCATGTATTTTACATACTGCATCCTTCCACCAACAGCTTCAACTATCTCTTTTGCTATTGCAATTATGTCTGATATAACAGCAGAAGCTGCAGAAAATCCACCAGCACCTTTCCCAGCAAGTAATATTTTCCCACAATAGTCTCCATTAAACATAACAGCATTATTTTCATACAAAATATTTGCAAAAACACTTCTTTTGTTTACCAAAAATTTTCTTACTTCAAAAAAATAACTGCCTTTATAAAACTGGCTGTTACCTAAAAGTTTTATGCTAAAACCAAAACTTTCTGCAAATATTATGTCCTGCAACTCGATATTTTCTATACCTTCAACATATATGTTTTTAATTTTAATCCATGAGGAATAAGCCAAAGAACTTAAAATACTTAACTTACAAGCTGTATCATAACCTGAAACATCATAGTAAACATCGGTCTCTGCTATGCCCATATGTTTAATTTTTTTTACTGCTACTTCATAAGAACATTTTTGTTGATTCATTATTGTAAGAATATAGTTGGTAGTGCCATTTAATATTCCTGTTATTCCTAAAATTTTATTGCCAGCAAGTCCTTCATGAAGTGCCTGAATCACCGGAACTCCAGCAGCTACAGCTGCCTCAAAATAAATTGATTTGTTATATTTATTTGCTAAACTAAAAATTTTATCCCAGTACTCAGAAAGCACAGCCTTATTTGCTGTAACCACATGTTTACCACATTTAATTGCTTCTGTGATTATTTCATATGCAGGATGAAGCCCTCCTATTAACTCAACTACTATATCAATATCAGGATCTTCTAAAATTTTTTTGTAGTTATCAGTAAATTCTACATCAAAAGGTAAAACATTTTTTTTATTTTTGTCTTTATCACACACAATTTTAAATTCCAAATCACAGTTACATTTTTGTTTTATTAAATTCTTGTTACTTAAATAAAACTTTAAAACCGACAAACCAACACTTCCTATTCCTATAAGGCCTAATTTTACTGTTTTCATAAAGGATTTATTTTTTAAAACTTATCCCTAACTCTTTAAAAACTTTCTTAAATCTCAACGCTGCGTCATGAAATCTATTGTTAGCGGTAACTAAAGCTAACCTTATGTATCCTTCACCATTTGGTCCAAAACCAACACCGGGAGCAACAGCTACACCTGTTTCAACTAAAAGTTTTTCTGCAAATTTTAAGGAACCCAGTTCATCTGTAATTTTTTCTGGCAGTTTACACCACAAATACATCCCACCTTTAGGAGAAGGAACCTCCCAACCAATTTTTTTAAACTCTTTTATCATTATATCTCTTCTGGTTTGATAGATTTTTTTAACTTCAGGTACAATTCTGTCGTAGTCAAGTAAAGCTTTTACTGCTGCTAACTGAATAAATGTAGCAACTCCATAATCAATAAAAGATTTAAATTTTTCTAACTGAGAAATTATATATTCGTTACCAACAACAAACCCCACACGCCAACCAGCCATTGAAAATGTTTTTGAAAAACTATAAAACTCAACAGCTACATCTTTTGCTCCGTCAAATTGCAAAATAGAAGGAGCTACATAACCATCAAATGTTATTTCTGAGTATGCATTATCATAACATAATATTAAATTGTTTTTTTTAGCAAATCTTATTGCTTCTTTAAAGAAATTCTCATCTTCTACAACTGCTGCTGTAGGATTGTTAGGATAGTTTAAAAATATAATCTTTGCTTTATCAACAATTTTTTGTGGAATTTTGCCAAAGTCTGGTAGATAGTTGTTTTCAGGAAAAATTTTAAATAAATAAGGAATACCACCTGCAAGAATTGTAGCATTAAAATAAACTGGATAAGAAGGATCAGGAATTAAAGTATAATCGTTAGGGTCTAAAAAAGCCATACATAGGTGTCCTACTCCTTCTTTAGAACCAATTAATGCCAAAACTTCCCTTTCCGGATCAAGTTTTACTGAAAATCTTTTTAAAAACCACTCTGCAATAGCGTTTCTAAACTTAGGCATACCCTTTGCTTGTGGATACCTGTGAGTTTTAGGATGTTCAAGAACAGTTTCACATAATCTTTTTATTATCTCTTTATCCGGTGGGAAATCTGGATTACCCATAGACAGGTCAATAACATCAAGATTTTTTTTATAGGCCTCTAATTTAAGCTTATTAATGCTTGCAAACAAATATGGAGGTAGTTGTTGAAGTTTCTTAGATGAAGTTATTTTTTTTTTCATCAAGCTATAAGATTACTTCGAGTTAATATATCTTCTAATCCAATCAGTAGGACGAAATGAAATTTTTTTTCTTTCAGGGATTTGAACAACTTGACCTGTCTTTGGATTTCTTCCAAGTTTTGGTTTAGTTAATTTCGTTTTAAACTGTCCTAAACCAGAAATATTTATAACTTCACCATTTTTTAATGCTTCTGCCAAAACCTTAATAAACTCACGTAAAATTTTTTGCACAATAGATGGTCTTTGATTTGTATTTTGAGATATTCTTTCTATTAATTCTTTTCTTTTCATTATAAGAACCTCCAACAATGAAAACACATTTTATCGTTTTGTCCACTGGAAACTTTTTCTTGCTTTTGGTTTACCTGCCTTTTTACGCTCCACCATTCTTGGATCTCGTCTGAGCATTCCTGCTTTCTTAAGGATATTTCTTAAATCAGGCTTATAGATAACCAGAGCTCTTGAAATCGCTAACTTTATAGCATCGGCTTGCCCAGTTAAACCTCCTCCTTTTGCTTCTACTTCTATATCAAGCTTGTCTTTTAGTCCAGACAAAACCAATGGAGACAAAACTGATTGTTTCTGAGAAAGATTCCCTCCAAAATATTCATCTAATGATCTATTATTTATTGTAATCTTACCAGAACCTTCTTTTATTGAAGCTACAGCTACAGATGTCTTTCTTCTTCCTGTTGCTCGAATTATAGAAGGAACTTGCTGTTGCATTTTTAACTCCTCCATGTCAGAGTAAAATTTATATTTTTAATTCTTGCATTTTTTGAGTAATATTTACTTTTTCATCTTTAAATATTTTAAGTCTCTTAAGCATTTTAGCTCTGAGTTTATTCTTAGGAAGCATTCCTTTTACTGCATTATACAAAACAAAATCAGCTCTATGAGGCATCAGTTTTTCATAAGGGATGTACTTATCTCCACCTAGGTATCCAGAGTGGGAAAAGTAAATTTTTTGTTTTAGTTTTTTACCTGTAAGTATTATTTTTGAAGCATTTTTTACTACAACAAAATCTCCACAATCTTTATCAGGTGAATAAATTGGCTTATGTTTACCAATTAGCAACGTAGCTATTTTTGAAGCCAATCGACCTAGAACTTTTCCTTGAGCATCTATAAGATACCAGTCTCTAGTTATTTTATAGTTAAACTTTGTAACTTTTGCTATGGTAGATGAAATTTTCATTTTGGTTCTCCTTTTATCATATCAAAATAAATAACTTTAATTTTTGAATAAAAATTTTATAATAAAAGAAAATAAAATTCAAGAGTAAGAAAAAAATCAGAAAAGTAATTATTTTAATTATTTTTTTATAAGATTTTTATTATCAATCAAGAAATTCTGCTATTAAAAATTGAAATGGTGCATTATAACTTATACATGGCTCGTTCGTCGCATATGATGTTCTTCCATAGTATTTTTTTTTAAAATCTGCTTTTAATTTATCAATATCTACATATCTTTTTGCTTTAGGAAGTAGGGGATTGTCTATTATAATAACATTTATGACATCATCTCCTCCATTCTCATTTGGTCCACCTACAACAAAACCAGGCCATGGTGTTTTCGTTGCAAAAGAAGGGCCATGATGCGGATTTATGACTGGATTTTTTCCTAAACCAGTTATAAAACATTTACCTAAAGAATTTCTTCCAAGAATATAGCAAATCTGATCAAAAGCAGCTTCCAAATATTTTCTTTCTTTAGTAATTTTAGTTGCAAATATCAACAAAACTCCAACGTTCAACGCAACTGCATTGCTTCCCCAGTAGTACATATCATCCTTTAAGGCAACTCTATAACCATCTTTTTCAACATGATCTACAACAGAATCAGCATATTTTATTAAGTCGACTTTAATTTTTTCTATTACATTTCTTTCTCCTTTATCAGTAATCAAATATCTTAACATTCCCATTACATGTGTATCCATCCAACTAGGTGGGTAGTCAATTGTTGGTTCCCATCTGGTGTAATTTTTTATAAAAAACTCATTATATTTTTTCTCTCCAGTAGTAGCAAACAATTCTGCAGCTGCCCATAATCTTTCATCAATATCCTGTTTGTCTCCTTCATAACCTGCACCAAAAACAGCAGGGTCGTCAAAACCTCCAGGTGGAACAATATCTGGATTTTTTTCTAACCACTTCCATCCTTTCTCTGCTGCTTCTAAACACTTTTGAGCGTATTCCGGAAGATATTTTTTATATACTCTAGCTGCTGCTGCCATAACTGCTACAAAATTACCTGTGGCAACGGAAGATATTTTGTAAACATATCTTTTAGTTTTATCTTTTTCTGGAAGAACAAGCTCTCCAAAACCTACAGGAGCCACTTTGAAATAAACTCCACCATCTTCTCTTTGCATTTTAAAAAACCAATCAATTTCATATTTTATTTCTTCCAAAACATCTGGTAAATTTCTTTCAATCTTTGGAATATCAAGAGATATATTTTCAAGTTTTTTTTCGTAAAACTCCCACATCCATAAAAGAGTTCCACAAGTAATACCAGCGTTAGGTATGTATTTGCCATAATCTCCTGCGTCATGCCAGCCACCTGTAACATCTATCCTACCTTGCAGTCCAACATCTTCATGAAATTCTGCATCTTCTAAATGACATGCTTCATGTTTTATTTTTTCATCTCCTCCCTCAACAGCAACTCCACATCTTTGTAGATAAAATGATCTCATCGTAATTTTGAATACATCTTTGTAGACATCAGACGAAATTTCAAAAGTATAAGATCTTGTTCCATCAGGAAGCTCAATGTAATACTCTCCAACATTTGTAATACCACTAAAGTCACCAATTTTTACTAAATCTCCTGAGTTTTTGTCATCTATTACTTTAATAAATCTAGCTTTATATACGATTTTCCCATCTTTATTTTTTACATAAAACTTCTGTAGTTTAGTGTTAGCAACCATAAATTTTTTAGGTCCAAAAGGGATATAACCTTCTTGATTAATTGCTATAAATGTATTTTCACATAATGAGCTATAAGCTAAAAACAAAAACAGTAATTTTAAAAATTTCTTTGTCATAAATTAAATTTAAAAAAAGATACTAAAGTATCACCATATTTTTTTTGCTTGAAACAAAAGTGATTATATTGCTGAATGCTTTCTTTTTTGTGATGTTGAACCACCAAGATTCCGTTTTTGTTAAGGAGTGTGCTGTTAAAAATTATATCTATAGTAGGTAAAGAAAAATTTTTTAACAAAAATTTTTTAGTTTCTTCTTTTTCTACATAAGGAGCACCAACAAAAATTATATCAAAATCTTCCCTACTAAATTTTTCTTTCAAAATTCTTTTTGCTTTTTCAACCCATATCAACTCTTTAAGAATATCCGCTTTTATTATATAACAACTACTTTGACAGCCCAACTTAATTACATTTTCTGACAAAACCCTAAGACAATTTTTTTCTTTTTCAACAAACACACAAAAATTCGCCTGCCTTGACAACGCCTCAAGCCCCACAGCTCCACTTCCCGCATACAGGTCTAAAAAAACACTCCCTTCTATGTAAGGTGTTAAAATATCAAACACAGATTTTTTAATCTGTGCAAGGATTGGCCTTATATTTTTTGGCGCTTTCAACAACCTGCCTTTATACTCACCCGCAACTATTTTTATCATATCTGTCTTATATAAAAATTTTAGAATATCTGTCAATACAGAAAATAAGGTAATAGAGAAGGAAACCAGACTAATTTTTTTAAAAAAAGAGGTATCCTTCAATAAATTGAATATCATCAGGCAGGTTCGTGTCTGCAGTTAAACCTGAAAGAAATCTCTACTAAACCGCGGTAGTCCCGATGAAACACCTGTTTGTTCAACAAACCATCTGCAGTGCAAACCTTTAAGATTTGTATCTGTTTTTGCAAGGCTAACCTCCTATCCCCGCAATTTGCATCCGGCAGTTTTTTACCAGTGTCAAATTTTCAGGTTTGCTTTTACACCATTTACCTTCCCTACTTCTCCACCTTTCTTACCGATACTATCGTTGGTAGTCGCAACTTTCAAGTTCGGTTGTTAACTTATAAACTTAAATCAAACCGGTTAAAAATTTTACTTTGATGTGAGTAAATGTTTACTGGTGGGCTTCTTTTCAAATTTTTTGGCAAATTGTCTTATGTACCGCATCAGGGCAGTGATACTTTTCCCTTTGTTATCTTTATATATCTCTTCTCTGATTAAATGTATTTGACGCATAGGATGCGTCCGTTTTGTTTTCATAAAATTATCTCCTGTGGTGTACAGATTCTATTTCTTTATACCCTTCTTTCTTGTTAACTCCATTAACCTTAAGCTTAGTTGATAGTTTAACTATATGTTCCAAATTCCAACTTACTATTACATCTAAATCATAAGATACTGCATAGGCTATATGAATAACATCAGCCACATACTTATCAGGAACAATTTTTCAAGCATGTACTTCCTCACTAACTGTTCAACTTGCAAATTGTTCTTTAAACAAACAGGTGCATACTCTTCTATTAAACTTTGGTAATTCGTAATCATTTCGGATTAAAATTTTTGTTAAAAGGTGTTTGTGTAAGTAAATCATCTTGGAAAAATGTCTAGGTTCCTGTAATAAGAAATTTCTCCTAAACAAAAATCTCCCGCGGTGCGGGATTTAATCCATCGCGATACTAGTTAAGTTAGTGTTTTGCATAACTCCAGAACCCTTTAATACTATTAATGTGATTTCTACCTTTTGGTTTTCTTTTTTCTTTACTAATCACTATCTATCTGCCAAACAAGCAGACATGATTACTTCTCAAAAACAAAAATGTATAGGCATATCAATACCAACAGGCAGGAGTATAATACAAACAATCCCGGTTGAGTATTGTTTCTTATCAACTCTTGAATAATTTCTGTTCCTCTTCCTTTAATCGGAAAAACTTTAATTTTACTATTCCGTTTCAAAGTACTTAAAACAACTATTTTACACTCAGCACACATCAACCTCGTTTACCTTGCCTTTTTCTGCCAAAAGTTATTTCGTCACACTCAATTTCTCCCGTAAATAGTTCGCAACATTCTTAATAAATACTCAAAAAGTTCGTACTGCTGTGAAAAATTTTTCAATTGTTCTACTACACACTCTTATCCTAAACATCAAACAATATGTTGGTACACCAAAAACAAAATATTCTATAAGTTTCTTCTTAACCCTATCCCAGAAATCCTAAAATATTCCCATATGTTCTTAAAAATATATCTAAATCCGCATATGCAAAATTTATATCTTACTATATTTTTGGTTTTGTTTTTATTACGAATTACCAAAAAATTTATATAAGTAGAACCACACAATTAGCAGAACATTTTAAAGATTTTTTAAAATTTATACAAACTAAATTACACTTCAACCGCCCCTAAAAAAACTTATTCTTCTAATATTTCATCAATTGATGTGGATTTTTTTTCCGAGATTAAACTTATATATATAGTAGTTCTCGCAATATTTCCTGCTATATCCTTTGCAGTTATTTCAATTTCATTCAGCCCCTCCAATAGATACAAATGAGCCACGAATTCATCTTTTGTTTTTCTCTCAGCTCTCATTCCTGAAATTTCTACATACTCTATCTCTGTTATTTCATCTTTAACATAACATCTTACTTCTATTTCTAAGTTTTTTGCTACAAATGGTTTTGCTTTTGTCGTATTTGTACCAGGAGAAACTCGTAAAATTTTTGGAGGCGCATCATCATAAACTACTTCTAAAGTTTCTGTGGTTCTGTTTCCATTCATATCATATGCAACAATTTCTACTTTATTTTTGCCTGATTGTAACTTTATCCATTTTTGAAAAGAACAAAAGCCACTCAACCTGTCTTTAAGTTCCATCGGTTCATATATTTGATTAACACTTACAGAACTAACAAGCAGATTATCTACGACTTGCCATTTTATTTCAACACTATCCTTGTTTACAATAAATGTCTTAGCAGAAGGGATTAGCACTTTAACTTCAGGAGGAATTTCATCTCTTTTAACTTTTATCAATTTAGTTAATAAATCATTTACTTCTTTATTGTAAATATCAATTCTTTTGGCTTCTTTTAATATTTTTATAGCTTTTGAGATATTGCCTTTCTCTATGATTTCCAATGCATGTTTATACTTTTTTTCACTAACGGATTTAGCAAAATATTGATACCTATCAGCACCAAATCGTATACTAAACGATCCCATGTGACTTAGACCTAATAGTTCCTCATTTGATACAGTATAGTCAAAAGTAATATCTTTATAAATAATACTAAACCCGGGAGTAAACTTTGATGATTCATAACCACAACGTAGGATTATACCTTGTTTTTTCCTTTCTCTATATAAAGGTAAAATTAACTTAAACTCTGTACCAATTCCAAATGAAAGTCCATTACGATAGGCAGGCAACCACTGGAGTCCAATACCCATGGATAAAAAATCAAATGAAGAAAATAATGCTCCTATATCTAATTCCATTGGAAAAATTTCTTCTGTGGTTTTATATTTTAATTTTATTGGTAATAAGTTTTTTATTCCAATTTTAAAACTTATATCCTCTGATAATGACCAAATACTACCAATATTTGCTCCATAACCTGAACAACTCATTTCGTCGAAGGTCCTATGAACAAATATAAATGAGCTTCCTATAGTGAATTTAGGTTTAACTTCAAACGCAACACCTGTTACAAATACTGAATGATTATCAGTCGCATAACCTGCAGGATAATTATTCTCATCTCTTTTTTCTATTTTTGGTGAATTTAACCAGTTACAACCCAAACCTATCGTGAATCTATTTAATCTAACAAAATTTATGGGTAAGGCAAAATGTAAAGTTCTATAAAATGAATTTTCATATAAAAAAGCTGAAGACATACTCATTTCTTTCTGGTGAAAGTTAGTAAGACCAGCAGGGTTTAAAAATATCGTAGCAGAATCATCACAAAAAGCTATATATGAAGCAGTAAGAGAAAGTGCTCTAGATGATAATATATCTAGGTAATAACCTGGTTTTCCGTGAGAACTAATGCAGAAAGTTATATTTATACACAAAAAGTAAGAAATTATTAGTACACAAACGATCTTTTTTTTCATTATTTTACACCTATTGTTCTTTTTTTGATTACTCCGGAAGGTGTTTTTATGACACATATATATACCCCGGTACCTACGAAGTTATCATTATTGTCTTTACCATACCAATAAATCTCATTAGGACCAGCACATCCTCCTTTTTCTCCAGATTTTACATTCTTTTCCCAAACTAGTTTTCCAAAAATGTTGTATATTTTAACTTCAACATCAGTGTTTTTTGAAAGATAGTACCTAATTTTTGTATATCCTCCTGACTCAAATGGATTAGGATAGTTACTTACATTCTCAATTTCTTCTTCAATACCAGTATATTCCATTATTCTAAAAGTTGAAAGATAATGAATCTTTGCTATTAAGGTGTTCTTAGGACCACTTACTATCTCTGATTCTTCTATAAGATTCCAGTTATTGTTTTCATCTAAATAAAAAAGTTTTAATTTATTTTTGTCCAAACCCACTATTTCAAAATCATTAAAGTATATATATAGAGTTGCCTGCTTGTTTAGATAAACATTTTCTTTATCAGAAAAGTAAAATTTAACTCCTAATTCAGAGGGTTTTATATATAATTTCTTATCAAATGGTAAATCAGGAAAAGAATTCATTTTTCTGCCAAATATAAATTTTTCTGTAGCAATAGCTCCTGCTGGTATTATAATTTTAGCTATGTTTGAAAGTAACTTTACATTTTCAACAGTTGGTATCACCCGTCGAGAAACTTTAATTCTTCTTTCTGCAGTAGTACTCATATTTCCCGCTTCATCTTTCGCAAAAATACAGAAATAGTATATTCCATCTTCTGGTATTTCAAAAGTTAAAGAAGTATAATAAGTGGAACCTTTTAAAATTTCAGTATAAGAGGTTTTTAAGATATAATAGTATTCAACTAATGACAAGTCATCTAAAGAGAAAAATCCAAATTCCGCGTAGTCATTAATGTAATCTAAGTCCGTTTCAGGATGAGAAAAAGATGTTATGGATGGTGTTTGTGGTGGCACAATATCTATAGTTATTCCATCACTTGAATTACTCCAATTGCTGTAGTTGGAGAAATGATCTTTGACCCTTACTCTCGCATAATATGTTTTCCCGTGGTTGCAGTTTAAAATAGTATAGCTTGAAACATATCCTATTTCTCCATCAAATTTGTCGTTTCCATCTCTAATCGTACCAACTTGCAAATGATAACTAACAATGTCCCCAGAACCAAGTTGCCAGTAAAATTTAATGGTAGTAGTAGACGACCAAACACCATCATCTAACACAATTAATGGCGGCATCGGGGTTGTTTTATAAGGTTTTTCTATAGAAGCATCTGTAAAAATCATTTCAGCATTGTAAGCCCTAATTCTATACCAATAGGTTGTACTAGGTAATAAATTTACATCGGTATAACTCACATCAACAAAATTATCTTCCCAACTTACTATCCTTATCCAATTACCTGGTGTTCCACCAACATCTATCGCACGTTCTATCGCATATCTGCTGCCATCACCTACCCAAGAAAAAGTAATCGTATTCTCAGTCGCACTAGAAAATGCCAAATTAAAAGGAATATTAGCTAAAGTATACCGATAAGCAAAAACAATATCGCTCTCACCAGTATAATCATACGCCACCACATACACTCCATATCGCCTATTAGCTGATAAACCACTCTGTACCCAATATGTCGTATCTGGAGAAAGTTCAACTAAAATACCACCTGTAGAACTATACACCCTGTAACCATACTCAACCTTTGACATATCTTCCCATTGCCATTTTATAGAATATGTAGAAATCGCTATGCCAACTAAATTCCTAACAGGTAAAGGCCGCGTTCTCAAGGCTATCTCTTTAGATGCTTCACTTAGTATACCATCACCATTATACGCCAACACCCTGTACCAATAAGTGGTCTCAGGTAAAAGTCCTGTGTCAGTGTAATTAGAAACATTTAAGTTATCTTCCCAACTTACTATATCTTCCCACCCGGAAGGTCCTCCATTTAAATCATTTGCTCTCTGTATGGCATACCTACTTCCATCTCCACTCCAGGATAAACCAACAGATGTACTTCCCCGTGGAAAACCTGTAAGATTATCTGGAATATTAGCTAAGGTAAATCTTGAAAATAAATTTGAATCTCCGAAATCTCCAGCATTTGTCCATCCGTAAGCATAGCGTGTATATCTACTATTTGCGGTAAGATTTTTTTCAATCCAATAAGTCGTGTTAGGTTGTAGATTACCAGATAGGTTCAAACCATTCTGGTCCCTAACTTGATAACCTGCTTCATCTGTAGCGTTATCTTTCCATGACCACATTATTGAATATGTGCTTAATGCAACTCCTGTAAAATCGCTTGGTTTAGGCCAATAATACTCTAGTTCATAGACTTTATTATTTCCACAAGCGATGTAGATTCTGTTTTTTCCATCATTTCTACCATCACCAATTACAACATCGTTGATTGAAGATGAAAAACTATAAATCTCAGATACTGTCCATGTAGAACCGGTCCAGCGAAATTCGTAAAGTCTGCCTGCTGAATTCCCAGAATAAACACAATTTAGTCCATAATTTCGTGCGTCACCAATAGTAATACAATTTAGCATGGATGCCATACCAGAGTAATAATTTCCTTTTTTCTGGAAAACAGTCCCGCTAAATTGATATTCATACATATAGCCATCGCTATTTGCCGTATAGACTCTCCATATTTCATCATTCCTTCCCGTGCCTATTGTCAGGGCTTTATGAAAAAAAGGCTCACTTCCGAATATAACTATTTCCCACTGACCAGTATAGGTTATCTCATATATAGATTTATCAACGCTACTTAATACGTAAATGCGGTTCTTAAAGTCATTCCTTCCATAACCTATTTTCATATCTTTGATATCTTCAAAATTACCCCAGTTGTAACCCC
>JBCNUU010000078.1:0-503 GCA_039630545.1 Endomicrobiia bacterium | reverse complement strand
AAAAAAGAAACCTTGATGAGTGCTTTTTCGCTGAGCGCAAATTTGATAATAGTTTTACTTGCGGTTTTGGTTTCAATCGGGGTTGGGTTGATTTCATATTATCGTGTATCCATCCCAGGTGAGCGAAGGAAAATAATTTTTCTTTTCATCTTAAGAGTTATTGCTGTTTTTATATCTTTTCTTCTGATTTCTGAACCTATTTTAACGCTCATCTTGCGCTCAAATCAATCACCTTCAGTTGCTATATTAATTGATAACTCAAAAAGCATGGGAATCCAAGATCGCCTTGGGGATAGAAAAAAACAAACTAAAGAGATAATTGAGAAATTAACGAAAATGGAGATCAGAGGGGATAAAAGATTTTTTGTTTTTTCTGGAAGCGTGGAGGAAAAAAGAGGATTTAATGTAGATTCACTTTCATTTTCTGGCGGGTTGACGGACATTTCGGGAGCTTTGAGAAAAATTCAATCAATTTCAACACAGGAGAATATAAAAGCAATTAT
>JBCNUU010000077.1:0-504 GCA_039630545.1 Endomicrobiia bacterium | reverse complement strand
GATTTAATTGAACCATTGTGGAATTGAAACTATCCCACGCAGCAGGTTCTACTTCAAATGTATAGTTGATTTAATTGAACCATTGTGGAATTGAAACGGTATTCTTGGGAGTAAGAGAATAGAAATGAATGTTGGATTTAATTGAACCATTGTGGAATTGAAACTATTTAATGCTGATAAAACATTTTTTATTTTCTCAAGTGATTTAATTGAACCATTGTGGAATTGAAACATGAGTGTGAGGCGAGAGTTGAAGCAAGAGAAGGCGAGATTTAATTGAACCATTGTGGAATTGAAACTCGCATTCCATGCAATTTTACCTGGGATCGGATGAGGGATTTAATTGAACCATTGTGGAATTGAAACAGGTTCGTTCCCAGTGTTCTGTTGATTCTTTCCACTATGATTTAATTGAACCATTGTGGAATTGAAACTAAGCATGACTGGCTTATTTGGCTTTACTGGCTAAGATTTAATTTACCCATTGTGGACTTGAAACTATTT
>JBCNUU010000076.1:0-504 GCA_039630545.1 Endomicrobiia bacterium | reverse complement strand
TCTCTCTTCTTCTGAAAGTGCATATATGTTTTTGTCTACGGGTTCAGGGGCTTTTAAATTATTTATTATTCCATCAAGACCTACAATAAGTATTGAAGAGAATGCCAAATATGGATTTGAAGATGGGTCAGGAAATCTTACTTCTATTCTCTTTGACTTTGGATTATCTGAATAAATTGGAATTCTAATAGAAGCACTTCTATTTCTCTGTGAATATGCAAGATATATTGGAGCTTCATAACCCGGAACAAGTCTTTTAAATGAATTTATAGTAGGGTTAGTAAATGCCAATATAGTATTCGCATTATTTAATATTCCTGCTATAAAGTTTAATGCTAATTTTGAAAGGTTTGAATATTCATTTCCATAAAATAAATTCTCTCCATTTTTCCAAAGAGAAATATGAACATGCATACCTGAGCCATTATCCTTGTATATTGGCTTTGGCATGAATGTTACACTTTTATTATATTTCTTTGCAACATTTCTAAGAACATATTTATA
>JBCNUU010000075.1:0-506 GCA_039630545.1 Endomicrobiia bacterium | reverse complement strand
AAATTGTTGAGGTTATTCGGAAGATTCAGAAAGAATCTATACCTTTTTCCTTCGCTGTGGTTTCGCATTATGGAACAAAGGCGATGATTGAAAATTACGCTTGGTTTATGGATTGGGATTATTTTTTGAAAAATTATATTTTAATTGATGAGCCGAAAAAAATTTATGATGTTGTCTATGTCATTGTGCCGAAGCAAGATTCAATTGGTAAAATTTATCCTTTTTTCTTGCCGAGCATTGAAAATTTAAGCGCTGTTCTTGATTCCGTTTGCTTGAATTACAAATATGCAACTGCTCAATTTTATTTTGATGGTGATGATATTAAAGTTTATAAATTAACGAAGTTAAAGTAGTGATAGAGCGGGTAATAAAAATATATACCGAAAAATTTTCACGGTTTTCAAGTTCTGAATTTGCTGTTGTTGATAAAAATGGTAAATTAATAGCGAAAACGAAAAATTATGATCATTCCGAAAAAAGCATTTGTGTTGAGATTAGTTCAAACT
>JBCNUU010000074.1:0-513 GCA_039630545.1 Endomicrobiia bacterium | reverse complement strand
CATTGGTTCAATTTAATCGTAGTTGAAGAAGATATAAAATTATTGTTTTGACGAGTTTCAATTCCACAATGGTTCAATTAAATCCTTCATATAACACCTTTACAACTTTTTTGTTTTTCTTGTTTCAATTCCACAATGGTTCAATTAAATCCTTCTTGCTTGTTTAAGCCTGCTTTGTTTAAGCCTGTGTTTCAATTCCACAATGGTTCAATTAAATCTGTAGCATGATTAATGCTTAATGCCTGTATAAGCCTGGTTTCAATTCCACAATGGTTCAATTAAATCGGAGGTGAAAGTATGATATCAACAATAGAAAAAACAAAAAGTTTCAATTCCACAATGGTTCAATTAAATCCAGCAATTTTAAGCGCAGTAGCAAGCACTGTAAAAATAGGGTTTCAATTCCACAATGGTTCAATTAAATCGTGATATATTTAGTTGACTATAAAGACAGAGAGGAGTTTCAATTCCACAATGGTTCAATTAAATCTTTCTGTTTATATCCACTTGTAT
>JBCNUU010000073.1:0-514 GCA_039630545.1 Endomicrobiia bacterium | reverse complement strand
TGTTAAAATATTCTCCTTCAGTATCAAGGCTAATATGTAGGTATAAATTATACCTTTCTTTATCCTTAATATAATTTATCTTAGATTTTAATTCGGATATAAATTTGCCTTTGTTATTTTTAAGGCTATTTTTTAACAGATACATTTTTTACTTACCTCCTTATAATTTATTTTAGTAAAATGGTATTCATATATTATTTTTGTTTTATATTAACTATAGAAATAATAATAAAAAATAAATCTAATTTTATTAGAAACCTATAAAATCAACATTATCATCATCTACATTTGTTATTACTAATTCTGTATGCTCATCTAATATTTTATCAAAAGCTATAACTGATATATTTTCTTCTTTTACAACTAAAGCATTTTCATATACTTCTAATTTATCAGGATTAGCTAGTTCTAGAATATAATGTAGTTTAATAGGTCTAGCATTAAATTCCTGATCTATATTAAAAGTTAGTTGTAATGAATCAGAGTTAATAGTAATTATATTCTTTTCTAAAAT
>JBCNUU010000072.1:0-523 GCA_039630545.1 Endomicrobiia bacterium | reverse complement strand
AAATTAAACATTTTATTATAACGGTTTACACAGACACTCTTATTGAAAATATTTTCTGAAGATTCAAAATGATATCCAATTTCATATTTAATTCTCTTTCCAAATTTTTTTCTGAAATATTTTATAATTTTCTTTAAGTTATCCAATTTAAGCATATTTTTTGATACTTTTATAGAAAAACAAGTCCATTTATCAAGGTAATTATGTTCTACCAATTTCACATAAATTTTTCCGCTGAAAGAATAAGACTGAATAATACCATTAACGTATATTTTTAATATATCCTCATATCTTACAAGGGTGAGTGCAATTTTTTCTAGTCCCAGGTACATATACCTAAAAATACCCTTCTTTTCACTAGGTAAACTATCAATTAAATTTTCAAAATCTGAAAGAATAATCTGCCAATTTGAAATTGTCAAAAAATCAACAAAATTAATCTTTTTTACACGTATTAATCTCCTTTCCAAGTTTCTTTTAGTCCTTAAGAAAAATCCTAAAAAATAGGTATTTCTGAATTTCA
>JBCNUU010000071.1:0-542 GCA_039630545.1 Endomicrobiia bacterium | reverse complement strand
ACCATTGTGGAATTGAAATAAAACTGAAGCGTAAAATTTTCAGGTAAAGAATGTAGATTTAATTGAACCATTGTGGAATTGAAATGCGTTGAATGTCACTCATATGTTGCGATGTGTCAAGATTTAATTGAACCATTGTGGAATTGAAATAACAAAACTTCAGGCTTATCATAAGGACAATTTGCTAGATTTAATTGAACCATTGTGGAATTGAAATGAAATAGAAGGATTTTTTGAAAGAAAAAAATATATGGGATTTAATTGAACCATTGTGGAATTGAAATTGTTCTTGAAAAAATTCTAAACATTTCTCCTAAAAATGATTTAATTGAACCATTGTGGAATTGAAATCACACTACCACAGAAATAGCAGAAGCACTAAATTACAGATTTAATTGAACCATTGTGGAATTGAAATAGCGGTAAAGGTTTTAGTTCAAGTGTTTCTTCCATTAGATTTAATTGAACCATTGTGGAATTGAAATATCCCCGGTCAAGTAGCTTGGAACTCTATAAAATATCGATTTAATTGAACCATTGTG
>JBCNUU010000070.1:0-544 GCA_039630545.1 Endomicrobiia bacterium | reverse complement strand
AAATCATACACATTTTTAATAAATTTGTCAACACTTTTCAGTTTCAATTCCACAATGGTTCAATTAAATCCAGAGTTCGCAAGAGCAAGTTATAAATGAGTGAAATTAGTTTCAATTCCACAATGGTTCAATTAAATCGTTAATTAGTGTTCAGGAGGCAAAAGAGTGGTTAAAGTTTCAATTCCACAATGGTTCAATTAAATCTATATTTATGTTCCAGTTGATGTAAATATGTCCTTACAGTTTCAATTCCACAATGGTTCAATTAAATCTAGAAGTGGAGATTGATGGTAAATGGTATCCATTAGATTGTTTCAATTCCACAATGGTTCAATTAAATCGCGATCTATATTTAACTGAAGAAGAAAAGCAAGAAAGTTTCAATTCCACAATGGTTCAATTAAATCAAGGGGAAAATCTAACAAAAAGGAGGACACTATGAAAAGTTTCAATTCCACAATGGTTCAATTAAATCATTCCTCCACCTCCTTTAGTAAATTTTTTTTTAACGTTTCAATTCCACAATGGTTCAATTATATCTAAA
>JBCNUU010000007.1:0-98589 GCA_039630545.1 Endomicrobiia bacterium | reverse complement strand
AATCAATATCCGAACTACTGGAATAGCATTCTCAAAATCCTGACCAAGTAAAAATTTCACAAAAAATGGAGCACTTAAACATCCTAGTATTGAAATTAAAAGAGTTAACAAGAAAGTAAAATTCAATATTTTTCTAAATGATTGCGTAGCTTTATCCAGTGAAACAGCAAAGACTTTTGAAAAATATGGGTATAATACTTGTGAAACTGGAGACCACAAACTTTGAATAGATCTAACAATTTTCTCTCCAGCTGCAAAATACGCCACATTCTTACGGTCAGTAAACAACCCAAGTATGAAAGTGTTAGAAGTTGTATATAGACTTACTGCCACAGTAGAAATAAACACATGCCAGCCTTCTTTAAGTTGATGTAGGATTTGTTCTCTAACTGGAATTATAAATTTAACTCCAAAGTTTTTTATTACAATAAAAATTGAAAGTATACCTGCTACGATAAAACCTAAAGAGTTAAGCAAAGGAACAAAATAATAATCTGCTTGTTTTCTTACAAAAACAAAAATTGAAACTGTGAAAATAAGTTTAGCAATAAGATTTAATAAGGTGATAAACTTCATATTTTCTATACCTTGAAAAAACCAAGTAGGAAACATTACATTACCTAAAACTACACCAAAGGTTAAATAGTATAAAAGCCAGTCCCGGCGAAATTTGTCAAATAAAAATATTGTTGCTGTCATTAAAACTAATGAAAATAACACTAAAAAGAATTTTATGATCATTACAGAACTAAAAATCTCTGAAAGTTTTTGTTTATTATCACGGTTGATAGAAATTTCCCTTGGTGCTGAAAGATGAAACCCATAATCAGTTAAAATCATAAAGTATCCAACAAAAGCGTTCGCAAAAGCTATAAGGCCGTATTTTTCAGGCTTTAAAACCCGCACAAGGTAAGGTAGTGTAAGTAAAGGGAAAATGTAATTTGCTACTTGTAAAAAACTCAATGATAAAAAATTTTCTAAGAGTGTTTTTTTACTTTTTGACAGATATATTTCTTTCATTTTCTTAAATAAATTAAAATTTATAACTCTGTCCATATTTCTTAGAATCAGATTTAGATTGTGCTAAAGTATATAAAATCTAATAACCGTAAAAAATTACTACTTACTACTAATTATAAATTACTTACAATTTTTACTATTTTTTCAGATGATTTTCCATCTCCATAGGGATTTTTTATGTTTGCCATCTTAAAATATTTAGGTTTATTTAATAGTAAACCTTCTGCCGATTTAACTATCTTTTCTTTATTTACTCCAACAAGCCTACTTGTACCTGCTTTTATTGCTTCTGTTCTTTCTGTGACTTCTCTTGTAACTAATACTGGTTTTCCTAAAGATGGAGCTTCTTCTTGGATTCCTCCTGAGTCTGTTATTATAAAGTAAGAGTTATTTAATAGCCATACAAAATATGGATAAGAAAGAGGTTCTATAAGATGAATATTTTTTTTACCTTTAAGGATCTCAAACACTGGTTTTTTAACATTTGGATTAAGATGAACAGGATAAACTATTTCTATATCATTTTCAAACTTTTCTGATATTTCTTTTAAAGCTAAACATATCTGTTTAAGTGGTTCTCCAAAACTTTCGCGTCTGTGGCCAGTGACTAAAATTATTTTTTTGTTAAAATCTAAAAATTTAAAATACTCTTTATATTTCTTCTCATCATTTTTTATAATTTCTAATGTTAAAAACAAAGCATCTATTACTGTGTTGCCTACCACCCAAACATTTTTTGTAATTCCTTCTTTTTTTAAGTTTTCTTTTGCCTGTTTAGTAGGGGCAAAATGATAATCTGCAATGTGAGAAATTAAAATACGATTTATTTCTTCAGGAAAAGGAGCATATTTGTTATAACTCCTTAATCCAGCCTCAACATGTGCAATTTTTATTTTTTTATAAAAACCAGCAAGTGCTCCTATAAACGCTGATGAAGCATCTCCTTGCACAAAAATTAAATAAGGGTCAAAACTTTCAATTACCTTTTCTAATCTTTCAATGATTTTTGAAGTTATTTTAAACAATGTCTGATTAGGTTCCATTATGTGGAGATTATAATCAACTGGAATTTTGAAAAAATCAATAACCTGTTGAAGCATCTCTTTGTGTTGAGAAGTCACACACACTCCAACTTTGAATTTTGAGGGATATTTTTTAAACTCAATAATAAGAGGGGCCAATTTAATTGCTTCAGGTCTTGTACCGAAAATAAATAATATCTTTTTCATAATTATACTTTATAATAATTCTTATACCATTCCACAAACTTTTTAATTCCTTCTTCAATAGATGTTGAAGGTTTAAATTCAAAATCTTTTATCAAATCATCTATTTCTGCATATGTTTCTAAAACATCACCTGGTTGCATTTCTTTTAAAAGGTTCTTTTTAGCTTTTTTTCCCAAGTATTCTTCTAATAATTCTATGAGCCTTAAAATTTCTACCGGTTTATTGTTACCTACATTGTAAACTCTATACGGAGCAAAACTGCTGGCGGGATCAAGTTTTTCAGCATCCCAGCTGGAATTTAACACAGGAGGCTTTAACATCACTCTTATCACACATTCTACTATATCATCAATATAAGTAAAATCTCTTTTTGTCTTTCCGTAATTATATACATTAATCGGCTTTTCTTCTAAGATATTCTTTGTAAACAAAAAATATGACATATCAGGTCTACCCCATGGCCCATACACTGTGAAAAATCTTAAAATTGTAGTAGGAATACTAAATATGGCTGAGTAATAATGTGCAATAAGCTCTGCTGACTTTTTTGTTGCTGCATAAAAAGATATTGGATGATCAGTATTGTGATGGACAGAAAAAGGAACAACTCTATTTGCTCCGTAGACAGAACTTGTAGAAGCTAAAATAAAATGTTTAACAGAATTTTTTCTTACTGCTTCAAAAAGATTTACTGTAGAGATAATGTTGCTATCTATGTATTGATACGGATTTTCAATTGAAAATTTTACACCAGGTTGGGCTGCCATGTGAAGTATGCAGTCAAATTTATGTATTTTAAAAATTTCTAAAACCTTTTTAGGATTTTTTAAATCAAGTTTTATAAACTTAAAATTTTTATAATTTTTGATTTGTTTTAACCTTGAAAGTTTTAAATTAACATCATAGTAATGATTAAGATTATCTACGCCCACAACCTCTTTTTTTTCATTCAACAACTTTTTAGCAAGATGAAAACCTATAAATCCAGCAACTCCTGTAATTAAAATTTTCACTCTACCTCCTAAAATATAAGTTTAAAAGTTTAAAAGCTTTTAATTAATTATATCTACTGGAAAAGTAATCAAGCAAAATTTTCTTATGGTCGAAAACTAACTGATATTTATTAGCAAGAATTTCTTCCTTTGTAGCTACAACAACTCTTTTGGCATCCGAACCTGCTTTTGGTAATTCCTCTGCATCAGCAACAAATACAGTAGAGATGGTATGAAATCTTGGATCTCTACCTGGCTGGGAATAAGTGTGGAATTGTTTTAAATTTTTAACTTCAAGACCTGTTTCTTCTTTTGCCTCTCTTAAGGCAGCATTTTCTAATGATTCATTATATTCTACAAAACCTCCTGGAAGAGCCCAACCATAGGGAGGATTTTTCCGTTGAACTAAAACTATCCCTGATTTGTGTTTTATTTTTACATTTATTATTATGTCAACTGTAGGAATAGGATATACACCTATTTTGCGATTAATATATCCTACATGCTCAGAAATTACTTCTGAAAAAGTTTTAAATACTTTTTTTTGTTTTACAACAAAAATTATCTCTTTTATATTTGTGTCTTTATTTTCTATAATATACTTTGTGATTTCTTCTGCCATAATTTTTGCTAAATCTTTATAAGGGAATTCCCCTGTACCAAAACATAAAGCAGGGAAAGAAATAGAAGTAATTTTGTTTTCATCAGCTACTTTTAAAGCTGTATTTATAGCTGATCTTATATATTCCTGATTTGTTTTAAAATTCGTATTCGTAACAACAGTGTGAATCATATACTTACAGCATTTTAATTTTCCTGAAGAAGTAATTACAGATTCTCCAGTTTTTAACGAAGAAATTTCTTGGCATTTTTTTTGAATCTCTTTTACTAATTTTTTTCTTATAAGTTTCGCCAAAGCATCACATATTTCTAGTTTATTATTAAGTGGGTTAACAACAGCATCAACTTTTATTTTGGTTATATTTCCATAGAGGATTTTTATAGATGTATTTTTAAGAGAGATTTCAACTTTTCTCATAATTAAAGATAAATTATCTCTTCTTTATAAGTACGCATACACCTTGTACAAATATAACCTTTGTATAATTTACCTTTTAACTTAAATTTTTTCTTTTGAACATTTGGCAAAAATCTTCTGGGGGTTGTCTTTTTAGAGTGGGCTACACTTTTGCCTGCTCTTGGACCTTTATTACACAAAAGACATCTTCTAGACATAACTGATTTCCTCCTGACTTTAAAAATTATTCAATTATCTTTTCTACTTTAAAATAATTGTGTACTCTTTGGGGTGCATTCTCTAATATCTCTTTTTGACAACCACTGTCTTTGGGTATGTCTTCTCTGTAGTGCGGTTTTATATCTAAATTATAAAGTTTCAAAATATTTTTTACAGGTTCTACATTTGATGTATCCACACTATTTAACTTATCCATGTATTCTAAAATTATTTCTAATTGTTCAGAGTAAATTTCTAACTCTTCTTCTGTGAGAGCCAATCTTGAAAGATAGGCTATATGTTTTACTTCTTCTTTTGTAATTTTTCTCATGCCTTTTTAAAGTTTTTTAAGTTTAGCATAGTTTAAACTTAGCTTACGTTCCTTACCATCTTGAAACAAAACAACTATTTTGTTATCAAATGGTTCTCGTAGTATATCTGTAACTTTTCCTATTCCAAATTTTTCATGTACTACATATTCTCCAACTCTTAAAACATTAAATGAGTTTATCTCTTTTAAGTCTATTTTGTCTATAAAGGGTTCTTTTTGTTGTGGCTTTTCTAAAGTTTTATTATATTCTAATAAAATTTCATCCAGAAATCGTGAAGGCATAAGTTCTCTTTCAATACCGTAGATTTTTCTTTTTAGAGAATAAGTAAGATAAAGTTTATTTTTAGCTCTAGTTATACCAACATAACAAAGTCTTCTTTCTTCATTAATAGAAGAAGCAGAAAAAACTGTACTATCTTCATCGTAAAGTTCAGAAGGGAACTTATGAATAAACTGATTTCTACCTAAGACATAATAAATAGGCAAAATTCCTTCTTCTAATCCCACCAAAAACACCACATCAAATTCGAGCCCTTTAGCTATATGCAAAGTCATAAGATAAACAAAATTTTCAGAATCTACCAAATCACTACTTGAAAACAAAGAAATTTTATTTAAAAATTCTTCTATAGTAGAAATATCGTCTTTTTTTTCATATTCTTTAGCTACTGAGATTAGTTCTTGTAAGTTTTTTATTTTTTCTATTTTTTCCTGATATTTATAATTTTCTTCTATAAAATCTATATAACCTGTTTTTTCAATAAGAAACTTCAAAAACTCTGAGGGCATCATAGTTTCTTTGCATTTTTTAAGAATATCATATAAAGTCAAAAACTTCCATATGGAATTTTTAACCTTTAAAGAGAGTTCTGTCTCATCAATTTTTAAAATCTGTTCCCATAATGAAATTTTGTTTTCTTTAGATAATGTAGATAGATATAAAATAGTAACTTCTCCTATCCCTCTTGGTGGTATATTTATTATTCTCTTTAAAGAAATCTCATCATATGGATTAACAAGAATTTTAAGATAAGCTATAATATCTTTTATTTCTTTTCGTTCATAAAAACCAACAGATCCAACAATTTTATAAGGAATATTAAATTCCATAAAGACCTCTTCAAATACTCTTGATTGCGTATTGGTTCTATAAAGAACTGCTATTGAATTTTTATCATCCTTAAAAGAAGCAATACTTTTTGCAACAAACTTCGCTTCCTCATACTCATTTTTAAACTGGCGAATAATAATATCTTCTTTTATGTTTCCTTTTATATCACTAAATAGAACTTTTTTATATCTATCCTTATTATGCGAAATCAAAGTGTTCCCTATATCTAAAATGCTCTGTTTGGATCTGTAATTTTTTTCTAATTTAAATTTTTTTACTGGAATATTATCAGTAGCAAACTCTTTAGAAAAGTTTAAAAGATATCTAACATCACTTCCTCTCCAAGAATAAATTGCTTGATCATCATCTCCTACAACACATACATTTTTATGTTTTGAAGAAAGTATTTTCAACAATACTACTTGAGCGTGATTAACATCTTGATATTCATCTACATGGATAAATTTAAATCTATCTGTATATTTTTCTTTAACTGATGCATATTTTGGATCTTTAAATGCTTCTATAACTTTTATCAATAAATCACCAAAATCAAAAGCATGATTTTTCTCTAATTTATTTTGGTATCTTATGTAAACCTCAGAAACTATTTCTTTTACAGGATCTTTTTTAACTTCAGCATGAATTTTATATGAGGTAGCATCTATTAGATTGTCTTTTGCTCTACATATTTTTTCATATATATCATACGGAGAAATTTTTTTGTTTTCTAAAGAAATTTCACTCAAAATTTCTTTTATTAAGTTTATAGAATCTGTTTCATCATAAATAACAAAATTCTTATAAATCCCAAGCGATTCTTTCTCTAAATATAAAATTGAAGCACACAGGGAATGGAATGTAGAAATCCACACATACCTTCCTTTATCAGGCACCAACTCTATCACTCTTTGTTTCATTTCTTCAGCTGCTTTGTTAGTAAAAGTAACCCCTAAAATATTATAAGGATTAACTCCTATACTTAAAAGATAAGCTATTCTATAAGTAATAACTCTAGTTTTTCCAGTTCCTGCTCCTGCAAATACCACCATTGGTCCTTCTATATATTTAACAGCAGCTAGTTGTTGTGCGTTTAATTGTGATAAAAATTGTTCCATTTTATTTATGCTCCAGTACACAAATAACTTCTATGTGATTTGTATGTGGAAACATATCTACGGGAATTATTTTTTTGATTTTATAAAATTTTACAAAACTTTTCAAATCCTCATAAAGAGTTTTAGGATTACAGGAAACATATATTATTTTAAAAACACCTGTGTCATTGAGAATACTTTTTACTTTTCTACTTAAACCTGGTCTTGGAGGATCAACTATTATATTAGAAAGGTTTGCCATAAATTTTGACTTCCATAACTTCAAAAGGAAATTTTCAACATTGTCATTTATAAATTCAACTATATCAAAAGAAATAGAATTTATTTTTGCATTTTCTAAAGCAACTTCTATGTTTTGCTTAGAAGAATCTATACCAATTATCTTCCCTTCAGGTTTATGTTTGGCTATCTGTAAAGTGATTCCTCCGGTTCCACAATATAAATCTAAAGTATTACCCTCTTCTAGCTCATTTAAAATTAACTCATACAACTTTTCACAACATCTTGTGTTTGTTTGAAAAAATGTAGCAGGATAAATTAAATAATTTACATAATTTAGCGTCTCTTTTATATGCTTTTCTCCATATATACAAAAAGATTCCTCAGGATTAGCATTATCAGAGATGCTATTGTTAATTGAGAAATAAATTGAGGATATATTTGAAATATCTTTACATCTTTTTACGAAGTCTTCCAACACCTTTTTTTCATAATTTTCAATCTGATATCTAGTTCCAGTTATAACGATATTTAACATTATGTTGTTGTATGTTTTTGAATGTTTAACTACTAAATATCTAACTTTACCTTTATGATTAAAAAAATCATAAGGTTGTAAACCATTTTCTTCTGCCCAGAGACGTGCTATATCTAATATCTCACCTGTTTGTTGAAAACTAATTTTACATTCTTTTAAGTTTATAACTTTATAAAATTTGTTTTTCTCTCTTAAACCAACTACAACTTTACCTGTTTTTTCTTTACCAAAAGCAAATTCCATTTTATTTCTATAAAACCATATATCTGGAGAGGCAACTATTTCATAAAAATTTTCAACCTCAAAATCTTTAAATGTGCTCTTTAAATTATCCTGTTTTAAAGAAATCTGTTTATCATATTCAAGGTCTTGCAGTTGACAGCCACCACATATTCTAAAATGTTGACATATTAAATCTTTGTTCATATTACTCTCTCATTTTTTTTAAATAAACTATTGCTTTTTCATTTTTAGGATCTATTTTTAAAACTTCATTAAATTGCTCACCTGCTAAATTAAGTTTACCCTCAAGATAATAAGTAATTCCTAAATTTAGTCTTGCATCAACTTGGTTTGGATTTATTTCAATTGACTTTATATAATATTCAATTGCTTTTTTTCTATCAATATAAAACATAATATTTCCAAGATTATTATATGCAGCGTAAGAATTTGGATTAAGTTCTATTGCTTTCAAATAATTTTGTATTGCTTTATCAAATTGTCTTTCTTTAGCATAAATCCAGGCAATTTTTTCGTAAATTATTGATTTATCTGGATATTTTTCTTTTAATTTTTCTAACTCCTGAAGCGTGCTTGCAGCATTTACTATTTTTTCTTCAAAAAAGTCTTTTTCTTTTGAAAGTTTATAGTTAGCAAGATAAGGCCTAAGTATAATCTGAAGCAAACCAAAACCATTATCGTCAATTTTAAATTTTATGTCAGACGAAGTTAAATGAATGATACCAAAAAAACTTATACAATTTTTAGAAAAAGATATTAATCCTAAAACAAATATAAACACTAAAATTGAAAGAACTTTTACTTCTTTTAAAGAAAAAAACAGAGTTTTATACTTAAGTTCATCTGTGAGTCCGAAGACCAATCCAATCGTGAGAAATAAATAGACATTTGAAATTATAAATCTCATATCTACACTAAAAAAATTCTGAACTAAAACCGCTAGACAACTACTTAGCAAAGAAATTACTATTATTTTTTTAGAAATCTCTTTTTGAAAATTTGTTTTTTCTAATGTTTTTTTAAAAAATAAAATTACAGGAACAACAAACAAAAGAAACCCTGCAATTCCACTTTCAGAAAGAATTTGAAGATATTCATTGTGAGCATCATTGATTATAAAACTTTTCTGGGGCCATATTCTTCTTAACTCATCAGAAGCAAACTTTACAAACTCTATATGAAATTTACCAATACCTATTCCAAAAACAGGAGACTTCAACCACATCTTAATGGTATCTCGCCATATAAGTGGATGTGCTTGATGTCTGAACCATATGTGTTTTGTAAAAAATAAAAATGCTATAAAAATAGCAACAAAAATACTTAAATAAAAAAGCTTCTTTTTAGATGAGGAAACAAAATATATAAAAAATATAAAACTTACAAATGCTCCTAAAAAAGCAGCACGAGTTTTAGTATAATAAAGAGTAATAATAGAAAACAAAAAAATACACCCATAAAGTATTTTTAAAAAAAATTTTTTCTCTGTAAGTAACATCCCTAAAACTATCGGCAGAAAATTTATTATGTGAACTGCAAAAAATATGGGATTACCAAACATACTCATTACTCTTTCCATCCTGGGAACTTCTATAAAACCATGAATTCCACCTGTGTATTGTAGAAATCCATAAATTATACTTAAAAATGAACCAAAAATAAAAAAATTTAAAAAGATTCTTACTTTATTATAAGATGAAATGCTTACAATATATAAAATCCAACTACTTAAAATCCATCTTTTTAATTCGTTAAACATAAGAGGTTTTTCATCAGAAACTAAATATCTCGCTAAAACATAAAGCAAAAACAAATAAAACAAAAAATATAATTTAGTACTGTAGTAAAATATTTTGTTTTCTAAAACAGTTGCTAAAACAAAAATAACAAATAATAAAAAAGCAAAAATCTCTATCACAAGAAGTTTAGGTCTTGTAATTTGAACATCCGGTATAATAGGAACTAATATAAAAAACAAAAAAAACAAAAAAGTTAATATTGAATTTTTTATATTTTTCATGTTGAATATAATACTAAAATTTTGTAATTAAAAACAAGCATGAAGCGAGTAATTTTATTTTTATTATTAACACTTCCCTGGATAAACTTTACAAAAGAGATTAACCTGCCTGCACCAAATTACAAAAGTAATGTCTCCTTAGAAGAAACAATTTACAAGTGGAAAGCTAAAAGAAGTTTTAAGGATACCTCTTTGACTTTAAAACAACTAAGTCAGCTCCTATGGGCTACATGTGGAACAACTGTAGATGGTGTAAGTTCTGCTACGAGAGTATTTCCTTCTGCTGGAGGTATTTATCCTTTAGAGATTTATATTGTATGTGGCAAAGTTGAAAATCTTCAGCCAGGAATTTATAAGTATAACTACAGAAATCACACCATAAGACTCATCAAAAAAGGTGATTTTAGAAAAGAACTTACTTTTTGTTGTTATAATCAGAGTTTTATATCAGAGGCTCCTTTAAGTTTTGTATGGGTTGGAAACTACAATAAAGTTTCCTACTGGTATAAAGAAAGAGGAAAAACCCGTTATATACATATAGATCTTGGACATTCTGCACAAAATTTTACATTACAAGCAACTGCATTGGGTTTAGGCACAGTTCAGGTTGGAGCTTTTAGAGATGAAGAAATTAACAAACTTCTTGAACTCTCTTCTGAGGAAACTGCATTGTATGTCATGCCTGTAGGATACCCTAAATGAAGTTAAATATCTTTTTTATCTTTACATTAACTGTCTTTTGTCTTAACCTACTTTCTCAAACAAACCTAAAAGAAGCTATGTTCTGGCAACCCCTGGATGGGAAAAATATTCAATGCGTATTATGTCCGAGAGAGTGTATCCTTAAACCAAACCACACAGGTTATTGTACAGTAAGAATAAACCTGAATGGAAAACTTTATACTATGACATACAACCATCCAGTATCAATTGCTGTGGATCCGATTGAAAAAAAACCTGTATTTCATATGTTGCCTGGAACTAAAAGTTTCTCGTTAGCTACCCCTGGATGTAACTTAAGATGTATTCACTGCCAAAACTGGGAAATATCTCAAAGACCTATAGGAGAAATAAAAACTTACAACATATCTCCTTATGAAATTGTAAAGATGGCGTTAGAAACAGGATCAAAAAGTATTTCTTACACTTATACTGAACCTGTAATCTTTTATGAATACATGCTGGACATTGCTAAGGAAGCCAGAAAGCATAACTTAAAAAATGTAATGGTCACTTCAGGATACATAAACATACCGCCCTTAGATGAACTTATAAAATATATTGATGTTTTTAGGGTTGACTTAAAAGGTTTTACAGAAGACTTTTACAGAAAACTTGCAGCTGGCAAGCTACAACCTGTTTTGGAGGTTTTAAAATATCTTAAACAAAAAGGAGCTTTTATAGAAGTAGTAAATCTTGTGATTCCTACAATGAATGACAATCCGCAAGATATAAAAAAAATGTGCGTATGGATAAAAGAAAATCTTGGCGATGAAACCCCTTTATTTTTTTCAAGATTTTATCCAATGTATAAATTAACAAATCTTCCCCCTACTCCAGTGGAAACATTGCAAAAAGCATATCAGATAGCAAAAGAAGTTGGATTAAAGTATGTGTATATTGGAAACGTGCCTGGACATCCATATGAATCCACCTATTGTCCGAAGTGTAAAAAAGTTTTAATTAAAAGAGTAGGTTATAATGTATTAGAAAATAATATAACAAAAGGAAGATGTAAAGTATGCAATACAAAAATTGCAGGTATATGGGAATAGCAAAAGTAATATTTTTTTTTGCAGGGTTGCTTCTTTTATCTTGTAAAAATTATAAACCAAAACACATATTTTCTCAAATTGAAGTGGATAGATTTAACAAAACCATATCTTTTAAAGCTTATTTGAATGATACTCCTTCAGAAAAATACTTCATATTTTATTTTCAAAGCTACCCATGGATTAGGGATTATGCTATTTTTTGTTCATCTGCTCCACTTAAAGAATTACAAACAGCTTTGGCTTTAATAGACTGGGAACTATGGAATAAAATATATACAAACAAATTTTCACCTCAGATGGAAATAAAAATACTTCATGAAAACCAATGGTTTTTAATTCATGAAATTATGAAATTAAAAAACCTAAATACCTATCAAACAATTTTCTGGGGACTGCCTGGATATGATGAGGTTGTACTTAATGACGGCTATTATGTTTCAAGATGTTCTGGTTGTGAACTATTGCCTTTAGAACAAAGTTTAATCTTGGGTACTCTTCAACCTTTAAATTATAAATTAATTAAAAATCTAAAAGGGAAAGAAATAAAAATAAAAATAAAATTTAATTAAGAAAAACATATAAAAAACAACCTAAAGAAATAAATGGTCCAAACTGCAAATAACTACCCCATAAAGTTTTTTTCTTATAGATGCTTAAAAGAACAATAAAAACTAATCCTAAAAATGAAGAAAGAAACACTATCTTAAAAAAACCCTCATATCCTAACCAAATCCCTACAGATGTAAACAATTTTATATCTCCTCCACCTAAAGCAGTCTTTCTAAAAATTTTTTCTCCTGTAATAGCTATAAGATAAGAAATAAAAAATCCAGTAAGTCCACCTATAGCAGAGTTTGTTATTCTTATAAAAATATCGTGTCTACCTATGAAAGGATTAAAAATAGAAAAAATTATACCAGAAAAAATAAGGTAATAAGACAATTCATCCGGAATTTCAGTTGTTTTTATATCTATTATACTTATTACCAATAAAATGAAAAAAAAATTCAAAAAAATCCACATTTTTAAAAATCCAAACTTTAAGTATAAAAGGACACACAAAACACCACACAGAAACTCAACTAACGGATATAAAAAAGAAATTTTATTTTTACAGTTTCTACACCTACCTTTAAGTAAAAAAAAACTCAAAATCGGTATATTATCATACCATTTTATAGGAAAGTTACAATTTGGACAGAAAGAATTTGGAAAAACAATTGAGATTCTTTTAGGGATTCTATAGATTAAAACATTACCAAAACTTCCTAAAATTAGTCCTATAATGAATGATATTAATATGAAAACCATATAAAAATTTAGGAGACCTGGCTAACTACCAGGTCTCCTTTACTATATATTCAGGTTTGCTGTTAAATATTTTCTCACATATTAGTAACTATACCAATAATTTCCGCTACTATCCGTATGTTCGCAGTTTACAATTAAATTTCCATAAGTAGGTGAACCATACTCTGAACCATAACCCCAACCAAAACCAGAAGAACTTTCACTTACTGCAGAAGGAACGTCTTCATATACAAATACCGCATTAGAATCAGAGGAATGAGCAGTTGGAACTTTCACCATAGGGATAGCCTTTATATACTTCGGTACAAGAGCAGCCTCCAAAACGTTGCTTGAAGCGCCATTTGGATCGTTATTATCTGTATAGTTCCATACTGTAGCAGGGTATTTACCTTCTGTGTCACTATAGTAAATATTCAGTGTTGAACGAAGGGTAGACAACGAACCTTTTGTAGCTCCTTCTTTTGCTTTTTTCACGAGGTCCGGAATTCTTGGAGCAACAACTACAGCAAGAATACCTAATATAACAACCACAACCATTAATTCGATTAAAGTAAAACCTTTAGACTTTTTCATTTTCCTTTTTCACCTCCTTTCGGGGTATAATTTGGGATAATTAAATATTAATTACCCGACCCCTAACTATATATACACTAAAAAAGAGAAAATGTCAACTTATTTATTATTTTTTTTACTATAGAAAACAACATAAAGTGTTGGAACAAAGATTAAAGTAATTAAGGTAGAGAAAGTAAGCCCTGAAACAATAGAAACACCCATAGAGGAAAAATACTCTGCACCACTTCCTGTTTTTAAAGCCATAGGAAGTGTTCCCAAAATAGTTGTTGTTGCAGTCATAAGAATTGGTTTAAGACGAGTCTTACAGGCTTCCTTGACTGCATCTATTAAATCTAATCCTCTTGATTTTAAAAGTTTTATGTAATCTACTAAAACAATTGCGTTATTTACAACTACACCCACAAGCAAAAGTAATCCAACAAAACTCATTATGTTGAAATTTACACCCCATAAGAATAATCCAAGCAACACACCAACCACTGCAAATGGCACAGAAAACATAATAATAAACGGTTCTAAAAAGGATTCAAACTGTGCGGCCATTATTAGATATACAAGTAGTATCCCTAAAAATAACATAATAGTTAAATCTCTAAATGCAGATATTTGTTGTTCTATCTCTCCGCCAAATTTTATATAGAAACCGTAAGGTAATTTTATAGTTTTAAGCATTTTTTCAATATCAATTCTAATTTTGTTAAGAGCCCTACCATAGATGTCTGCTTCAATTTTTACTACTCTTACGCCATCTTTTCTTTTGATTTCACTTGGCTCTAACATTCTTTCAAAAGTTGCAATACTACTTAAAGAAATTACTCTGCCGCTAGGCAACAAGATAGGGAGATTTATTAAATTCTTAACATCTTCTTTTAGATTTTTTTCTATTCTTACAAATATATCATAAGATGTTTCTACTAATGACCCAGTTGGTGGGGTATAATTTGATGCTTTAGCTCCGTAAAATGTTTTTCTTAAAGTGTCAATTATGTACCCAGAAGACACCCCTAACATTTTTAACTTTTCTCTGTTTAATTTTATTACAATCTGATAGCTGCTTTCTTCTAAACTCAAAGTTATGTCTCTTATTCCTTCTATTTCTTTTAATTTTTGTTTAATCTCATTTGAGACTTTTATTGCTTCATTCAAATCGTTACCGTAAAGTTCTAAAGAAACAGCTTTTCCTGCACCACCTATAAGAGTTGAAGACGCCGAAGACTGCGCTGCCGAACGAAGTTTTATTACTCCAGGAATTTTTATTAATTGACTACGTAGAATTTCTACAATTTTATAGGTTGTTATATCTCTAAACTCTTTATCCACCAAGAATAAACCTATCTCTCCAGCGTTAGATGCTTCTGATTCACCAAAGGCAGCGGCTAAACCTTTAGAACCACTTTCACCACAACGAATAAAAATAGATCTTATATATTTGGAAGGGATCAACTCTAAAACTTTATTTTCTATTTTTTTTCCTATCTCATATGTCTTTTCAAATCTCATTCCTTTTGATGTTTCAAAATAAATATTAACAACAGCTTCGTCGCTTTTTGGTAAAAACTCTTTACCTATAAAAAAGACAAAAATAATAAGTGAAACAAAAAATATACCCATAAATCCGGATATAACAGTTTTTCTGTGAGATAAAGCCCATGTGATTACTTCTTCATATACACTTTCAAGTTTTTCAATTACTATATTGATAAATTTTACTGTTTTCTTTTCACATTCAGTTTCACTACAAAGCTGAGATGATAACATAGGAGACAAAGTAAGTCCTATAGCCAATGAACATAAAAGTGTCACTATTACAGCAACGGCTAACTGTTTAAAAAGAAGCGGAATAAGTCCACTTACAAATAAAAGCGGAACAAAAACAACTATAGTAGTCAAAGTAGAAGCTACTATCGCAGAAGCAACCTCAGAGGTAGCAGCCACTGCAGCCTCTTTTGAGTTTTTTCCCCACATGATGTGTCTTAAAATATGATCAACCACTACAATAGAGTTATCAACCACCATACCTAAAACTATTGATAAACTCATAAGAGAGACTAAATTTATAGTATACCCAAAAAGATATAAAAACAAAAATGCTAAAAACAAAGAAAGTGGAATTTGAAGAACAATAATAAAAGCAGGAATAATATCTCCTAAAAAAAATAATATTGTAAATATTACAAATATGCCACCAATTATAATTGTTTCTTTTAGGTTGTCTAAAACTTCCAATATGTATTCAGAAGAATCAAAAATTATCTGTATATTAAGTTGGGGAAAGTTCTTTTGTAATTCTTTGATTTTTTTTTGAAGTTTTGAACATACATAAACCGTATTTGCCTGAGACTTTTTTCTAATCATTATCATCAAAGATTCCCTACCATTTACATTTACTACTCCTTTTTTTTCCCTATAAGCATCTTCCACCTTTGCTACCTGATAAAGATAAATTGGTTTATTCTGGAAGCTACCAACTATTAAATTTTTAATCTCATCAACAGAACTTAGCTTTGAAGTAGCTCTGATAGAATATCTTTTAAATCCCTCGTAAACTTCTCCCACAGGAACCTCCAAGTTTTCCTGTGAAATTGCTGATATAATCTGTTGCACAGTAAGACGATAAAATGCAAGTTTTTGAGGATCTATAAGGATTGATACTTCCTTATCTTCACCACCTCTTAAAATAGCTCCCGCTACCCCATCAACTTTTTTTAATTCATCTACTATTTTTTTCTCTACAATATAATTTAGATCTTTTACAGGTCTTTCAGAAGATACACTTAAAAACATAACAGGCATTAAGGAAGGATCTAACTTTATGATTCTGGGTTTTTCTACTTCTTCAGGTAAAGCCATTTTTGTAAACTCTAACAGGTCTCTTAAATCAGAAGCTTTCTCGTCAATGTTGCTACCCCATTTAAACTGAGCTGTTACTACTGAGATATTTTCTAAAGATCTGGATTCTACTTTATCTATACCAGCTACAGAAGCTACTGCATTTTCTATAATTTTTGTAACTTTCTCTTCAACATCTAAAGCAGTAGCTTGTGGATAAGGCGTTGTCACAATAAGAACTGGAAGTTCAATTTGTGGAAACATATCCACAGGTAACTTAAAAAGAGCTATTATAGAAGTTATTAGTAAAAAAATATATAAAACTGTTGTGGCTATAGGCCTTTTTACCGATATTTCTGTGATTTTCATAGAAGCCTCCTTAAATGCTTTTTAAAAAAAGAAGTTATTCAGCTACTTCCACCTTCATCCCATCAACTAAAAGTTCTCCGCCTTTATATACAACTTTCTCATCTTTATTAATTCCAGAAATAATCTCAACCACATCTTTATATTTCAAACCTGTTTTCACTTCTCTTTCTTCTACAGTATTGTTGTCTTTTACCACAAAGGCAATTTTTTTACTATCTATATCATACACAGCTTCAACAGGAACAACTAATGCTGTTTTTTCATAAAAAATAAGCTCTCCTTTTACGAAAGCTCCTGATTTTAAAGAATTTTGAGGATTTTCTAAAACTACTCGCACTTCCATTGTTCTTGAGAGAGGGTCTATGTAATTTGAAGTCTGAAGTTTATTAGAAATAATAATCTCTCCTGTTTCTGTTTCTATTTTTACATAAGAATTTGACTTTATTTTGTTAACTAATTTTTCATCAATGTTAAAAATAACTTTAACCTTATTTGTATCCGAAATTATACAGATCGGTGTTTGTGGAGAAACCATCGCTCCAACATCTACAAAATACCTCGCAAGTATTCCACTTATTGGAGACTTTAGTTCATATAAGCTAAATTTAAGCGCTGGCTCGTCTCTGTCAATTTCACATATAACTTCATCTTTATTTACAAAACTTCCTTCATCTTTTATCTTTCTTAGGAGACGTCCAGTAACTTTAGGAATAACTGTGATTTCGTTTATTCCTTTAATTTCACCTACAAAATTTATACTATCGGGAATTTTTTGAAAAATCGCCTTTTTAACACTTACAATATAGGAATATTCTGTTTCTTTTTGAAATTCTTTTTTAAAATTTTTGCGCTTCTGAATAGCTTCAAAAATTCTGTAGGAAGTCAAAGTCAATATACCTGCTGCTAATACCACCATAATTATTTTTCTTTTCATAATTCTCCTCCTTTTTAGTTTTTAAAAACTACTCAGTTGTTTTAAATTTTTTAAACTTTTCAAGAGTAATTATATAGTCAGAAAGTATCTGATAATAATTAATTTTTGAGTTTGACAAATTAAGTTCTGACTGTAAAAGTTCAAGATAAGAGCTTCTTCCTTCTATATAATAAATTTTAGCAACATTGTAGTTTTCTTCAGCTATGTCTAAATTTTCTTTTGCAAGTTTTAATGACTCTAAAAGTTGAATATAAGTAGAATATAAAGTATTAAGTTGAAGAAGAAGACCATCTCTTAAGGATGAAATAGAAAAATCTATCTGTTTTAGACTTTCTTTAGTTTGTTTAACTTTAGCCAGAGTTGCACCGCTACTAAATATGGGCCAGTTTAACACTAAAACTAAACTGTGTCTATCGTCCCATTCATCAAAGTCCTTCTCATAGTTATCCGTGCTCCAGCTGTAGTTTCCAACAAGAGAAACTACAGGTAAACTTTCTGTGCGATTAATATGAAGAGTGTTTCTTATTATGCTTTTTTGAAGTTGCATTATTTTTATATCATATGTAGAATCAATTTTTTCTTTTAACTTTTCAAAATCATAATCTTCTTCTATGTAAAACTCTTCAAGCTTTCCTTCAGGCTCTACTTCAAAATCGACTCCTAAAAGTGTTTTTAAAGATTGTTTTGCTATTTGATAGTTGTTTAACATCTTAAAATAGGCTATTTTTGCATTGTAATGATTTAGTTTTGCGCTAGAGTAGTCCAAGTAAGAAACTCTTCCTTCATTGTACATCTGAGAAGAAACTTTATAATTTTCTGAACTTATCTGAACTGTTTTTTCTGTAACTTCCAGAACTTTTTTTGCTAAAAGTGTTTTGATAAAAGCTTCTTTATATTGAATTTCCAATTCAAGCTTTGTTTTTTTATACTCATATTTTGCTATTTCGTAATTTAAACAAGAAATTTTATAAGCAGAATATACCTTTCCTGAAGAAAATAAAAGCTGAGATATATTAAAACTTGCAGAATAAAGCTTATCCGAAACCAGAGTAGACGGAAACATACCACTAAAAACTGCCTGTTGTATAGGTGGAAGTTTAGACAAATCCATCTGCGGTCTGGAAAGCTTTGTATATTGGGCCTGAAGTTGAAGTTTAGGAAGCCAGTTTGTAAATGTCTCAAATTTTTTGTACCGTGCCTGAGACAATTTTGAATTAAGAATTTTAAGTTGAGGATTATTCTCATACAATAAGGAAAGTCCTTCTTCAAAAGTTATCTCTTTTGTAAAACCTAAAGAAAAAATTATAAACACTAATATAATTTTTTTCATAAATCCTCCTAAAAATTTAAACTTCTTCACCTAAAAGATTCATTTTCACAGAAACATCCTCATTAAGAATTCCATGAAGTAATATGTGCCAGAATATCTCTTTTATTTTTTCCAACTTTTCAGGATAAAAAAACACCATAGTAGAAACAGCAGAAGCATACATAAGAAGCATAGATGGCACTACTTCCACTGTATCTAAGGTAACATCTATCTTTTTAATCAGTCCTTTTTTTTCTAACTCTTCAATGATAGGTAAGATTTTCTGACTTACACCTAACAACTTTTGTTTAATTTCTTCCACCCTTGGTTCTGTTTCTGAAAGAACTTTTCTTATACTTTGAAACAACTTCATATTTTTTATATTAAAGTCAATGTATTTTTCATAAATTAATTTAAGTTTTTTTAACGGATGCATATGATAGTGACTTATTTCTTCTATTACTGCACATACCTCCTCAATAAGAGAAATAAGTATTTCTCTAAATAAATTCTCCTTTGTTTTAAAATAAAAAAAAATCGTCCCTTTCGCCACACCTGCTTGATGAGCTATTTCTTCTACAACTGCTTCGTAATAGTCTTTCTGTCTTAAAATTTCTTTACCTGCCTGAATGATTTTAAGGTGTGTATCTTTTATTTTTTCTTGTTGCTCCATTTTTCTAACCCTCCTTTAACCGACCAGTCAGTCAGTTATATTATATAATTTTTAATTTTAATTGTCAATAGCTTTAAAAAATATTTTTTTGACTGATTGGTCAGTCAAGAATTTAGAAAGGTTTTATTGAATTTTTATTAAGGAATATTTTATACGCTAAATTCTTCTTAAACTTTTCTTCATTAAGTTTTTCTCTGCTATGTTCATACACATAGTATCTTATTTTGGTTAGGATGTTTCTAAAAATAAATTTTAAAAGATTTGCTCAGAATGAAAATTTATCCACAAAATAACCACTGACAATTTCTACAACTGGCAATGCATATTTCTCATAATAGATTTTAGCCAGCGTAAGTGTTGCCAATACATTTGTTTTTATATATTCTTCAAAATTATTCTATATGAGTGTTTTATAATACTTAACACTTGACTTTCTAAAGTAATCGAAAAATTAAAACATAACAATTTTTAGCAAGTAGTTATCTTATATTTTTAAAAATGCTTTTTTCAAAATTTAAATACTGACTACTGACAGCTTTCAGCCATCAATATTAAGTCATATTTTTTATATGGTAACAATTTTTTAATTTTGTAAGGTAAAATTTCACATTGGGAAGTTTTCCTTTTGCTGTACTATATTGATACTTATTAGGTGAAATACATTCTACTACAAACAAAGTTTTTTAATACCAAACTTTTTGCAAACTCTTTTGTAATGTATCTTAAAAACTTTAAGTTCCAATCAATTTTTTATTTAATAATATGTTGAATTTATATAAAATTTTTTGTAGAAAATAATTTGGCTTTTCAGGTTTAAAAATAATGTAATTATAATGGCTCCATCGACTAGGCTGGTTCAGGTCAGCGGTCTCTCAAGCCGCAAGCACGGGTTCAAATCCCGTTGGAGCCATTTTTTTATAACCAGCAAATCTCTTAAATTTGAAAGTCATTCTTCAAAAGAAACAACTGTAAATACATACAACTCTGTTTTAGGATCCTGCCAGGCATTTGGTGGTAGTCCTGCTTTTCCCCAACACAACTCTGAAAGAAACTGTTCTTTTTTAGGAAGTTGCTCCCATACTTGTGGCAAAAAAAGACCACTCCGTCCGCCTCTTCTTACGACAACTCCATGAAGTTTTTCTTTAATATCTTTATGAGAAAAAACCCGTTTGAGAGGTGATAAAACAGAAATTTCTATTTTTATATCTTCTATTTCTTCTAAAGTAACTTGAGGAAACCTTGGATCTTCTGTGGCTGCGGCTATTGCCATATTTATTACTGCTTGATAAAGTGGATATTGAGGAAAAGTAGTTCCTATGCATCCTCTAAGGTGTCCTTTTTTAGTTAAGGTAACAAACACTGCTTGAGGAGTAAGTAATTCTTTGTTATCTGTTTTATATTCTATAATTTTTCCACTAGAAACATATTCTTTAATTGCCTGCCTTGCTAAAGATAGAAGTATCTTTTGAGATTCTTTTGAAATTTTAAACTCTGACTGAGTTTCTTCTTTCATAGCTATTTGTTTCTCCTTTTTAGAAGTATCTTTTATAAACGCTGCAGCTAAATACCCAACCACACGAGTTTTCTCGCCAAATTTTGTATCCCCTGAATTACTATAGTTTAACACCTCTATAAGATTACCTCCTAAAAGCTTTGTGGTTTCCAGAGTTATACCGACTGCTGTCTCACCACAAAATACACAATACAAATTTACAACCTCTGCGCTTTCAATTTTAGGTAGCTCATTATAAAACTTTTTAGTATCATAATGTTTCAAAAGCTCTATTGCCTGAGCATCAACTTTCTTTGCATCTTCATAACTTGGATAATGAGACATATCAGTTGAACACACTATAATAATTTTTCTTTCTTTTTGATAACTTTTAATAGCCTCGGCTAATGCTTTTGAAATTTTTAGTGTAAAATCGTAATCAAACTTACTTACCAGAATAGGGACTATCGTAAATTCTTTAAATGTATATTGTAAAAAAGGAATCTGGACTTCTAAGGAGTGTTCAGGAAGATGTGGTTGTGTAGCAGCTTCAAAACACTGTTTGTTGTTTAAAAGCAACTCAACAAAATCTTGCTGAATTTCGACTTCTCCTAAAGGGGTTTTAAAATTCCCTTTTGGATATAGAGAAGCTTTTTTAAGATAGTAATGATGTGACTGGCCTATAAGAATAACTATAGGATTTTTTATATTATATTGTAATAAAAATTTATAGCTGTAAGCTGCAACTTGTCCAGAAAAAACATATCCAGCATGAGGAGAAATTATTCCTAAAAGTTCTCCTTTAGGCGTTGGAAGAGTTTTTACATTTTCAAAGTAGTTTTTGATTTCAGATATTAACTCTTCTTTGTCTGCTGGATAAAACTGTCCTGCTACTACGGGTTGACGAGTTTCAGAAAATTCTACCATAAAAAATAAAAACATCAACGCTATTAACATAACACTACTAAAATATATAAATTATAAATATATCTGTCAATAGCTTGAAGTTTTCAATTTTTAAAAGCGAAAAATTGTTTTTTTATATTGACCTTTTAATAATAAATTAGTATATAAAAACTTAAATATGAAAAAATTTGCCGTTTTAGGAGACTACGAATCAGTAGTAATGTATAAATGTTTTGGGTGGGAAGTTATATATACTAACTTAAAAGATAAATCTGAGATTATTGAAAAATTCAACAGTATTAAAAATCTATATGAAAGAATTTTTCTGACAGAAGAAGTCTATGAGGTGATTTTAGAAAAATATCCAGAAATAGAAAAATTGTCTTCAAGTGTAATTCCGTTGCCTGGAATAAGAGGCTCTAAAAACTTAGCAAAACAAAAATACAAAAAATTAGCTGCAATTGCCACAGGAATAAAATTAGAGGAATAACCAAATATGAAAGGAAAAATAGTAAAAGTTTCAGGACCATTAGTAATAGCTACAGGTATTCCGGGAATAAAGATGTACGACGTGGTTTATGTTGGCAAAGAAAAACTTATAGGTGAAGTAATACAACTGCATGGTGATAAGTTTTACATTCAGGTGTATGAATCTACTACTGGTTTAGCTGTAGATGATCCTGTGGAAACTACAAATGAACCTTTATGTGTGGAACTTGGTCCTGGCCTTCTTACTACAATATATGACGGTATTCAAAGACCACTTGAAAGCATAGAAAAGCATGCAGGATATTTTATAACAAGAGGTATACATGTACCAAGTCTAGACAGAGAAAAACTTTGGGAGTTCGTACCTTTAAAAAAACCAAAAGATAAAATAAAAGCTGGAGATGCATTAGGCTATGTACAGGAGACGCCTTTAATTAAACACTTCATCTTAGTCCCACCTTACATAGAAGAAGCAGAAATATTAGAAATAAAAACAGGTAAGTTTACTGTAGAAGATATCATATGTAGGGCAAAATCTAAAGAAGAAATTTTAGAACTCAAAATGTACCACAAATGGCCTGTAAGAAAACCAAGACCTTACAAAGAAAAACTTCCTCCATCAGAACCACTTTTTACAGGCCAAAGAGTAATAGATACCTTCTTTCCTGTTGCTAAAGGAGGTACATCCTGTGTACCAGGACCTTTTGGAAGTGGTAAAACAGTACTTCAGCACCAACTTGCAAAATGGGCAGATGCTGAAATAATTGTGTATGTAGGATGTGGTGAAAGAGGTAATGAAATGACAGATGTATTAATAGAGTTCCCTGAACTGAAAGATCCCAAATCAGGTTATCCTTTAATGTACAGAACAGTTTTAATTGCTAATACATCAAATATGCCTGTTGCAGCAAGGGAAGCATCTATATATACCGGAATAACTATAGCGGAATATTTTAGAGACATGGGTTACTCAGTTGCTTTAATGGCAGATTCCACTTCTCGCTGGGCAGAAGCTTTAAGAGAGATTTCAGGAAGACTAGAGGAAATGCCAGGAGAAGAAGGTTATCCTGCTTACTTACCTAAAAAAGTTGCTGAGTTTTATGAAAGAGCAGGAAAAGTAAAATGTTTGGGTTCAGACAATAAAGTAGGTGCACTTACAGTTACAGGAGCCGTTTCTCCTCCTGGAGGAGATCTTTCAGACCCAGTAGTTCAAGCAACTTTGAAAGTAGTAAAAGTATTTTGGTCTCTTGAAGATTGGCTTGCTTATGCCAGACATTTTCCTGCAATAAACTGGCTTACAAGTTATTCTTTGTACTATGAAATGCTAAATGATTACTATAAAGAAAAACTAGGTGAAGATTTTGTAGATTTAAGAACAGAAGCGATGTCTTTATTACAAAAAGAAGCTGAAATCAAAGAAATTGTTCGCCTTGTTGGTTATGAAACTTTATCGGAACACGATAAACTAATACTTGAAATAGCACGCATGTTAAGAGAAGATTTTCTTTATCAGTCAGCTTTTGATCCAGTAGATACATACTGTTCTGCCAAAAAGCAATACTTAATGTTAAAAGTTATAATAAAATTATATCATAATTTAAAACAAAAAATTGATACCCAGAACCTTCATCTACAACAACTTATAACCCCTGAATTAAAGTCAAAGATCTCAGCTTTAAGGTTTACATCAGAAACTCAATTAATTCAAATAGAAGAATTTCTCAACACACTAACTTAAAATTTTATTTAAACAAAAAAGGACCTGCTTTCTATAAAATTTAACTTCGACCCATGAGCAAAATATGGCCAGGTGTTATCAAACATTTTAAGGAAATTTTGCCAGTCACAGAAAGAACTCCAGTAATCACTCTTTATGAAGGAAACACTCCCTTAGTTGAAGCAGAAAATCTCGAATACAAAATTAAAAAAGAATTTAATGTAAACTTGAAAATATACCTTAAATATGAGGGAGCAAACCCAACAGGTTCATTTAAAGATAGAGGAATGACTGTAGCAATCTCCAAAGCAAAGGAAGAAAATTCAAAAGTTGTTATATGTGCCTCTACAGGTAACACCTCTGCCTCAGCCGCAGCTTATGCTGCAAAAGCAAACATAAGATGTATAGTTGTAATCCCCAAAGGTGCTATTGCATTAGGAAAACTTTCACAAGCGGTAATGCACGGAGCAGAAGTTTATGCAGTTGAGGGAAATTTTGATGAAGCATTGAAATTAGTAAAAGAAATTTCAAGAAACTATCCTGTTACTCTGGTTAACTCTCTTAACCCTTACAGAATTGAGGGACAAAAAACAGCATCTTTTGAAATAATTCAACAACTTGGATTTGTTCCCGATTATCAATTTATGCCTGTAGGAAACGCAGGAAACATAACAGCTTACTGGAAAGGATACAAAGAATTTAAAGAAGGAAAATTTTCTCAACTTAAAATTGAAAGAACAAAACTACCTAAAATCATGGGATTTGAAGCTGAAGGAGCTGCTCCTATTGTGAAGGGCAAACCTATAAAGAACCCTAAAACAATTGCGACCGCTATAAGAATAGGGAATCCAGCTTCATGGAAATTTGCAGAACAAGCAAGAGACGAATCAGGAGGTGTAATTGACACAGTTACAGATAAAGAGATTTTACAAGCATATTATCTTTTATCCTCTTTAGAAGGTATATTTGTAGAACCAGCCTCTGCTGCATCTTTAGCAGGGCTTCTAAAATATGTAAAAATTGGCTATTTCAATAAACATCAAAATGCAAATATAGTGTGTATTTTAACTGGACATGGTTTAAAAGATCCTGAATGTGCTATCAACACTTCCAAAAAATATGTAAAAATCAAAACCATAAAACCTGACATAAAATTAATCGTTAAACAACTTAAACTTTACTAAAAACTGTGAAAAAACTAGTAATATCTACTAGAAACATAGATAAATTAAAAGAGATTAAAGCTATATTGGAAAAATCAGGTTTAAAAAATATACAGATTCTTTCTATGTTTGATTTTCAAAACCTTCCAGAAGTAGAAGAAGATGGCAAAACTCTAAAAGAAAACGCAATTAAAAAAGCAAAAGTTGTAGGTAATTTTACAGGACTTCCTACCTTAGCTGAAGATACTGGCCTTTTTGTTGACTATCTTAATGGAGCTCCTGGAGTTTACTCTGCAAGGTATGCAGATAAAGATCCTAAAAGACATACAGCTACATATGAAGATAACTATAAAAAACTATTAAATGAATTAAAGGATGTACCATGGGAAAAAAGGACAGCAAAATTTATAACGATTTCTTGTTTATATCTTCCGCAAAAAAATAAAACTTTCACAAGGAAAGGAGAAGTTAAAGGTTATATAACTTTTGTACCTCAAGGAACAAATGGATTTGGATACGACCCTGTATTTTATTTTCCCCCCAAGCAAAAAACATTCGCAGAATTGAAACAAGAAGAAAAAAATAGTATAAGTCATAGAGCTATTGCTATAAAAAGGATTATTCCTTTAATAAAAGAACATTTGTAAAATATCCGGAGAGGTGCCGGAGCGGCTTAACGGGCACGACTGGAAATCGTGTGTCCTGCCAAAAGCGGGACCGAGGGTTCAAATCCCTCCCTCTCCGTTGACAAAATATGCTTACATATTTAGAGCTTAAAAACTACATCTTTATAAAAGAATTAAAATTAGAGTTTAAAAATGGCCTAAACATCTTCACTGGTGAAACCGGTGCCGGGAAGTCAATTATTATAGAAGCAATTTCTCTTCTATGTGGTGAAAAACAAAAAACATCTGTAGTAGGAAGTTTTTCTGAAAAATGTGAGATTGTTGGAATTTTTGAGTTAAACAATAATTTGAAAGAAAATTTTTCTGAAATAAGTGAGTTTTCTGAATTATCTTTTGAAGATGAACTTATAGTAAGAAGAGAAATAGACAAACAAAACAAATCTAAATTTTTTATAAACGATAAAGTTGTAACTTCGAACTTTGTTAAAAAAATTCTTAATAAACTTGTAGATATTCATGGACAAAATGAACATCAGAAGTTGTTAGTTTCTTCAGATCAACTTGAAGCATTAGATAAATACACTGGAATCTCCCAGAGGGTAAAAAATTTTAAAAATCAATACTACCTCTATAAGAAAAAACTTGAATTATTAGATGCACTTAAAAATGAAATTCAACACAAAGAAAAACAACTTGAACTTATAAAGTATCAAATCTCTGAGATTGAACAAGCAAATCTTACACCAGAAGATGAAACTTTAGAAGAAGAACTTGAAAAAGCAAAAAATGTCCAGAAAATTTTAAATCTATTATCTGAAGTAAAATTTAATCTTACAGAAATCAGTCAGAAGATACTTACTCTTCAAAAATTGTTCCAAATGCTTAATCAATATATAAAAGAACTAAACCAAAAAAGTCTTATAACAATTGAAACAGAAATAGAAAACCTAAATATTCAAACTGAATCTTATAAAAAATTTTTTTCTACATATACTACTGAATATATAGACAACTTAATAGATAGAGTAGATCTAATAAAAAAACTAAAACGTAAATATGGTAAATCCATTCAGGAGATAAAAAGTCACTACGAAGATTTAAAAAAACAACTAAACCAAATAAACATAAAAGATCAACAGCTGGAAGAAATACAAAAAGAAACCATAAATCTCAAAGAATACCTTATAAAGGAAGCTAAGGAAATCTCAGAAATAAGAAACAGAGCTGCAAAGGAAATAGAAAAAGAAATTAATATGGAACTTCCCACTTTAGGTCTACAGAAAGCAAAAATTAAAATAAAACTTGAAAGTTTACCTCCAGATGAAGAAAATTTAGGACCTTCGGGTTTGGATAAAATTGAGTTTTTAATTTCTACAAATCCAGGTAGCCCTTTTTTACCACTAAAAGAAATAGCCTCTGGAGGAGAACTTTCAAGAATAATGCTTGCTATAAAAACTGTTTTAGGAAAAAAAGAAGAAACACCATTTCTTATCTTTGATGAGATAGACTCAGGTGTAGGTGGCCCTATGGGATTTGTGATAGGTAAAAAACTTAAACAACTTACATTGCAAAATAAACAAATTTTTTGTATAACTCATTTACCACAAATTGCATGTTTTGGAGACATACATTTTGCAGTTAAAAAATATCAATCAGAAAACACCACTTTAATTGAAGTGGAAACTTTAAATGGAGAAAAAAGAATAGAGGAACTTGCCAGAATGTTAAGTGGAAGCAAAATTAATGAAACTTCCTTAAATCATGCCAAAAAACTAATAAAAGAAGCCAATGAGAGTTTTAACAAAAAAATTTAAAATTGTAATAGAAACTCAATATTGTAAAGGATGTCAATTCTGTATAGAAACTTGTCCACAAGGTGTTTTAGGACTATCTGAAAAAATAAATAAACTTGGCTACAGATATGTAGAGGTTATAAATCCACAAAATTGTACAGGTTGTGGAAGATGCTATATTATGTGTCCTGACTATCTAATTGAAATTTTTGAAGAAAAATAAACTTATGAAAAAAGTATTACAAGGAAATATTGCTCTATGCGAAGGAGCAATTGAAGGTGGACTTGATGCGTATTATGCGTATCCTATAACACCGCAAAATGAAATATCTGCCTACTTTGCTGAAGTTTTACCTAAAATAAACAAAGTTTTTTTACAAGTAGAATCAGAAATCGCTGCTATAAACATGGTGTTTGGTACAGCAACTACAGGAAAAAGAGCTATGACATCATCTTCTTCTCCTGGGATATCTTTAATGCAAGAAACTATTTCTTATCTCTGCGCATGTGAGTTACCATGTGTAGTTGTTAATGTAATGCGAGGAGGACCTGGCCTGGGAAACATAAGCGGTTCCCAACAGGATTATTTTCAATCTACCAAGGGTGGTGGTCATGGAGACTATCACTGTATAGTTTTAGCACCATTTAGTGTAGAAGAAATTTATCACTTTGCAAAGGAATCTTTTTTGCTTGCAGAAAAATACAGAAATCCTGTATTGATATTATACGATGGCTACTTAGGGCAAACAATGGAAGTTTTAGATACACAAAAGGAAGAATCTAAACTCAATGTTAAAATAAACCAACAAGTCGACAAAAGCTGGATACTAGATGGCGCAAAAAACAGGCCTTCAAGAAAAATAAGATCTTTGCTTATGCAAGAAGGAGAGTTAGAAAAACATAACATGAAATTAAAAGAAAAGTATGAAAAAATAAAAGAAAACGAAGTAAGAGTAAAACTATATGAAATAGAAGATGCAGAAATTTGTCTTGTTGCTTATGGAATTGCTGCAAGAGCAGCTTTAGATGCTGTATATAAACTTAGAAAACAAAACATTAAAGCAGGACTTATAAGGCCACAAACTCTTTTTCCTTTTCCCTACAAAGAAATTAAAGAAATTTCTAAAAAAGTTAAAAAATTTTTGGTAGTAGAAATGAATTTAGGACAGATGGTTGAAGATGTTAAACTTGCAGTAGAAGAAAAAAAAGTATTTTTTTATGGAAGACCAGGAGGTTGTTTAGTTTCTGCAAAAGAAATAATAGAAAATGTAAAAAGTATCTTTCAGAATTAATATTAATTAGTTTTAGTTGGTAAACGAAATGCAGCTAACAAAATTTATAAAACCTAAAAGTTTAAAGAAAAATCATCATAATTTTTGCCCGGGATGTGGGCATGGAATTATCCATAGAGTTGTTGCTGAAATTATAGATGAACTAAACATAAGAGAAAAAACAATAGCTGTTGCGCCTGTAGGATGTGCTGTTTTTGCGTATGATTACTGGGACTTTGATGTAACAGAAGCACCCCATGGAAGACCTCCTGCTGTAGCCACAGGGATAAAAAGAGTGCTTCCAGATAGAATCGTGTTTACTTATCAAGGTGATGGGGATCTTGCTGCTATAGGAACTGCTGAGATAATTCACGCAGCAAATCGTTCAGAAAACATTACAGTAATTTTTGTAAACAACACTGTCTATGGAATGACATCAGGACAAATGGCACCAACAACTCTTGTAGGACAAAAAACTTTAACCACTCCTTATGGAAGAGAAGTTTTTAGAGACGGATATCCATTAAAGGTTTCTGAGCTTTTAGCAGTATTAGATGGAACAAAATTTATAGCGCGAGGAAGTGTTACTGATCCAAAAAACATAACAATTACTAAATCCTACATTAAAAAAGCGTTCATCAATCAGATTGAAAACAAAGGATTTTCTTTTGTAGAGGTTCTTTCTATGTGTCCAACAGGACTTCATTTAGAACCTCTTGAAGCAAAAAACTGGGTAGAAAAAGAACTTACAAAATTTTTCCCATTAGGAGTTATAAAAGATGTATGAAGAAATTTTTATAGCAGGAAGCGGCGGGCAGGGAGTGTTGTCTTTAGGCAAGATACTAACATTTTCTGCAATTCAAGAAAACAAGTTTGCAACTTACTATCCATCTTATGGAGCAGAAATAAGAGGTGGAACCGCAAATTGTATGGTAAAAATATCAAACAATTTCATCTATTCTCCCATAATAGAAAATCCAACTGTAGCCATCATAATGAACATGCCTTCTTATTTAAAATTTGTAAAAAAATTTATTCCACAAAAATTTTTATTTTTAAATACTTCGTTAATTGAAGAACAGGAAGAAATAAAAAAGTTTATTAATCAATACGCAAAAAATCTGGAAGTTATAAAAGTGGCTGCTACAGAAATAGCAAACAAAATAGGCAATACTTTAGTATCAAATATAGTGATGTTAGGAGCATTAATTCATAGAACTAAAATTATAGATATTTATATTATAAAAAAAGTTTTATCAAATATGTTTAATAAAAAAAATTTAACGCTTAATCTTAAGGCACTAGATGTCGGTTATGAAATATAAAATACAAAAAGCAAAGGTAGAGGATGTTTATTCTATCTATAAGTTGATTAATAAATTTGCAAAAAAAAAATTATTACTTCCAAGAGTAATGAATGAAATTTATGAAAAACTTTTAGAATTCTTTGTAATAAAATATAAAAACAAAACTGTTGGATGCGGAGCATTCCACATAACCTGGACAGGAAAAGATCAAGATGTTTTAGCAGAAATTAGATCTTTAGCAGTAGAGGAAAAATATCAACATAAAGGATTAGGAAGTGCTATTGTAGATAGGATTGAAAAAGAAGCAAAAATTTTAGGAATAAAAAAAATTTTTGCATTAACATTTGTACCTGAGTTTTTTAAAAAGTTAAATTATGAAATTATTTCAAGAGATTCTCTCCCTCACAAAGTTTGGACAGAGTGTATAAACTGTCCTTTTTTTATGGAATGCAAAGAAGTTCCTGTAATAAAACAACTCAAATGAGAAGACCTTCCAAAAGTCCTCCAAAAGATTTAATGTTAGATCTGCTCAAAAAAATTTTTCAAGAAGATTTAAAAAAATTCATTCCTCACTTTGAAGTAAGGGAACAGCAGTTAATCATGTCTAAAAAAATTTTAGAAAGTTTTCTGGAAGATAAAAAAATAATAATTGAGGCACCTACCGGCGTAGGAAAAAGTTTAGGATATTTAGTTGCTGCTTTAGTATATCTAAAAGAAATAAATCCCACTGCCAAGTTTATAGTTTCAACTTATACCAAAACACTTCAACAACAATTAATAAAGAAAGATCTAGTAATTTTAAATTCTTTATCTAACAATCTCTACAACGAAGATATAAAGTTTACTTATTTTTTTGGAAGTGAAAACTATATATGTTTAAACAGATTTTATGAATTTAAAACTGAATTTCTTAGCATAGAAGAAGTTTTAACCATATCAGAAATTGAAGACTGGCTTAAAGATACCCAAAGTGGCTCTTTAGAAGAGCTGGAATTAAATAATCCTGAAATATGGCAAGAAATTAACAGACAAATTGACTTATGTAGAAGAACTCGATGTAAATTTTATGAAGGTTGTCTTTATTATAAAAACTTAAAGCAAATAAAAAAATCAGATATTATAGTAGTAAATCATCATCTATTTTTTTTAAATTTGCTTTACTCAGACAAAATTTTTACAAAAGATACACAACAACAGATTATAATTTTTGATGAGGCACATAACTTAGAAGAAGTTATTCTTAGATGGTTAGGATTTGAAATAACAAATACCCAACTTAAATATCTGTGTAATCAAATATATAACCCTCAAAAAAATAGAGGTCTTATATTTAAATTAAAATCTCTTGATGAAAACCTAAAGGAAAATCTTAAAAGAGCTGTTCTTAATTTAATTGCTTCTACAGGGCAGTTTTTTAGTGAATTAAATTTAAAAATTCCTCAAAATTTAAAAGAAATAAGAATAAACAAACCATATATAGTAGAAGATTGTCTAACGCCAGCATTAAAAGAAGTTTTAAGTTTACTTTTGTCCTTAAGAAACTTAGCAAAAACAGAAGACGAATATTTTAGGATAAACGCTTTTATAAAAAGAACAGCTTCTTTTGTTTCTACTTTAACAAACTGGATTAAATGTGAAGATGTAAACAACAATATTTACTGGGTAGAAAAAGAAGAAACCAAAAAGAAAAAATTAAAAATCGCTCTTAGGATTACACCTCTTGAAATTGCAGAAAGTATGCAACAAAAAGTTTTTTCAGTATATGAAAAAATTGTATTTACTTCTGCCACAATTGCCATAAATAACAACTACGAATTTTTTAAAAAATCTGTAGGTCTTTCTCCTGAGATTATTCCAAATACTACTTGCTGTGAAAGCGTTTCTGTTAGTTCTCCTTTTGATTTTAAAAATAATGTTTTACTATTTTTACCAGAGAATATTCCCAATCCTAAAGAAGAACCTGATGAATATAAGTTTGCTATTTTAAATGTTATTAAAAATTTAATCAGTTTAACCGAAGGAAACACTTTTGTTTTGTTTACAAGTTTTGAACTAATGAACTGGGTTTATAAAAATATTCAGACTAATTTAAAAATTTTTATACAAACGGAAAGTAAATATAAACTTTTAGAAAAATACAAATCAACTGAAAATTCTGTTCTTTTTGGTGTTGATACATTCTGGCAAGGGATAGACATTCCAGGTGAAAAGTTAATTTCTATAATTATACCAAAACTTCCATTTGATGTACCAGAACATCCTATAATAGAAGCAAAAATTCAAAAATTAGCATCTGAAGGAAAAGATCCCTTTAAAGAATATCTTCTTCCTAACGCTATAATAAATTTAAAACAAGGTTTTGGAAGATTAATAAGAAGAAACTCAGATTGGGGTATAATAAGCATTTTAGACCCAAGAATAAAGACAAAATGGTACGGAAGATACTTTCTTAAAGCTTTACCTGAATGCATGATTACCTCAAGTTTAGAAAAAGTAAAAGAATTTTTCAAAGAAAGAAAAAAATACATTCTATGAAAATCGGTGTTCATTGTTCAATAAGAAAAGGCTATAAAGGTGCTCTTTATGAAGCAAAAGAATTAGGATGCAACTGTCTTCAGATGTTTACACATTCTCCAAGAATATGGAAACTCATCTTTCCTTCTAAACAAGAAATTGAAGAATTCAAAGAATTAAGGAAAAAACTAAAACTTTCTCCTCTTGTAATTCATACAGCTTATCTTCCTAATCCTGCAAGCTCAAATAAAGAGATTTACATAAAAACAAGAAAATTACTACTTTTAGAGTTTGAACTTGCCTTCTTATTTGAAGCTGAATATCTGGTTATGCATCCTGGAAGTTATTCTGAAGGTAAAACACCAAAAGAGGGTATAAATAATATAGTAAAAAGCATAGACTTTTGTTTTGAAAACATTTTTAAAAAATTTAAAAATATAAATTTCAAATTACTTTTAGAAAATGTCTGTGGCAACGGAAGAAAAATAGGAAGAACATTTAAAGAACTTGGAGAAATCATTTCAGAAAGCAAATATAAAAAATATATTGGGATATGTATAGATACTGCCCACTGTTTTGCTTACGGATATGATATCTCTACTGTTGAAGGTTTAGAAACTGTCTTAAAAGAAATTAAAGAAAACATAGGTTTAAATAAAATAAAACTTATTCATCTAAATGATTCAAAAGTCTCTTTAGGTAGCAGAATAGATCAACACTATCATATAGCTAAAGGGTACATTGGAGAAAATGGTATAAAAAATATCCTTAAATATTTCAAAGATCTACCGTTTATACTTGAAACACCAAAAGAAAGTTCTTTTGATAAAATATCCCAAAAAGATAAAGAAAACATAGATATAACTAAAAAACTATATCTCTCAATCTCCTCTTAAAGTTGGTTTTCTTATCTATTGACAAACTAAAAATAAAGTGGTATAAAGTGGTAAAAAGTGGTAAAAACTTCTATGTCCAAAAAAGAGATAAATACTTTAACTGGTGTTTCGTATCATTTAATTGATCATAAAAACAGATTATTTATCCCACCAAAGTACAGAAATAATCAAAGAAAATTTGTTATGACATTTGGTTTAGAAAACTGTATTGTAGTTTATCCCTTTGAAAGATGGAACGAAACAATCAAAAAAATAGAAAATCTTTCTATCAAAAACAAAACATATCAACGAGCATTCTTAAGACTGTTTTTTGCTGAAGCAGAAATTGTAAAACTAGACAATCAAGGAAGGATTCTTATACCACAAAAATTTAAAGAAAAATTATGTTTAGAAAATGAAGTAGTTTTAATTGGAAATAAAGATAAACTTGAAATCTGGTCAAAAAAAGAATGGATGAAGTATTATTCAAGTTTTTCAAAGATAATAAACAAAATTAAAGCACAGATAGATATATAGTGAATGCATATTCCAGTTTTAGCAGATAAAGTGCTTGAATTTCTACAACCTGAAGAAAATCGCATATATGTAGATGCTACTTTAGGATGTGGTGGTCATACCATTAAAATATTTGAAAAATGTAGTAACTGTAAAGTTATAGGTATTGAATTAGACTCCGAAGCTATTGAATTTGCCAAACAAAGATTAAAAAATTTCGTCTTTGAAAATAAACTAACAATAGTGAAAGAAAATTTTATTAACATCAAAAAAATTCTTGAGAATTTAAATATAGAAAAAGTAGATGGAGTTATATTTGATTTTGGTTTGTCTATGCTACAATTAAGAAGCAAAAGAGGTTTTAGTTTTAATGATGACACATTAGACATGAGATTTGATCCATCATCAAATCCAGTTACAGCAAGCTATGTCTTAAATAATTTTTCAGAAAAACAACTTTCAGAAATCTTTTATAAATATGGTCAAGAAAAGAAATGCAGCTTAATAGCAAAAAAAATTGTTGAATATAGAAAACACAAAAAAATTACAAAAGCTAAAGAACTTACAGAAATAGTTACAAGCGTAATAAAAAGAAAAGATAAAAAAAATCTCTATTTATCTAATAAAGAAACCCTAAAGATAAAATTTAATCCTGCTACAAAAATATTCCAAGCATTAAGAATTTATGTAAATAATGAGTTGGAAAATATAGAAAAAGGTTTAGATGAAGCAATCGATGTACTTAAACCAAAAGGAAAAGTTATAGCTTTGTCATATCACTCTTTAGAAGACAGAATCATAAAAAATAAGTTTAAGGCTAGAGGTGACTGTATAGTTCTTACAAAAAAACCAATAACTCCAGATGTAGAGGAAATAAAAAATAACCTATCAGCCAGAAGTGCAAAACTTCGTGTGGCCGAAAAAATATGAAAATTAAAAAAAGAAACAAAAAAGAGTTAAAAGTTTATAGAATATTTTTTTATACTTTAATTTTACTTTTATTTATTTTTTATTTAAAACAACAATATGAAATAATTAATCTTCAAAACAAAGTAAAGGAAACTTATGACAAAATATCAATTTTAGAAAGCGAAAACAAAAAATTAGCTATAGAATTTCAGAAACTCTTAGATGAAAAAAGGCTAAAAACTCTCGCAAGGGAATTAAATTTTGTTCCTATATCTGAAAAAGATATAACAATTATTAAAATGCAATGAACAAAAGTAGATGGTTTATTATAAAAACACTTTTCTTAATTATTTTGCCAGGAATTTTTATAACAAGGCTTTTTATAATACAAATATGGCAAAAAAAAGAATTTGAACCTAAAATAGAAAGACAAATTTCATCTAAAATACGAATATCAATACCAAGAGGAGACATTTTAGACAGAAACAAAAAAATTATAGCTACATCTGTTGAATATGCAAATGTGTATATAAACTCAAGACCTTTTCTTGAAGGCATTAATATTTTTTCAAAAAGAAAACCCATTATAGTAGAAAATAATTTCGCTATAATAGAGTCGGTACTTAATATAAAAAAAGATGAAATTTTAAAAATATGCAAAAAGTATAAAAGATTTTGTTTAGCAGAAAAATTAGAACTCTCTGAAGCTGCAAAACTTGAAAACATTCCTGGACTTGAAATAAATAGATACACAGTAAGAATTTATCCTTATGATAAAACTGGAAGTTATGTAATTGGAAGAGTAAATAAAGAAGGCATACCTTATTCTGGGATAGAACTGGAACTTAACGATGTGTTAGCACAAATGAAAACTAAAGAAATAGATATTTACAGAAGTGGCAGTATAAGAAAAAAATCAATAAGATTAGTAAACATTAAAGACGTAATTGAGTTTACAGAAAAAAATAAAAATCCAACAGTTGTTTTAACATTAGATTTTTCATTACAATCAAAAATTGAAAATGTTTTGAAAACATATTATGAGCTATATAATCCTTTACTTATTATGTGTATAGTTCAAAGTATAAATACAGGTGAAATTCTTGTGATGAGTTGTCTTCCTGAAACTGATACTCCATTTAGAAATCCAGCAACAGATATATGTTATGAGCCGGGTTCTGTTTTTAAAGTTTTTCCAATGGCTATTTTTTTAGAAGAAAAAATTACAACACAAAATGAAATAATTAACTGCGAAAACGGCAAATTTTTATACTATGGACAGACAATTTCAGATGTTAAACCTCATAGATTTCTTTCTGTAGAAGATATAATAGTTTTCTCTTCAAATATTGGAATGAGTAAACTTTTTTTAAAATATCTAAAACCTAAAGAATTTTTTAACTCAATAAGAATGCTAGGATTTGGAAATTCAACTGGAATTGAATTTTCAACTGAAGCAAAGGGATATATTCCAAAAACTTCAGATAAACTATACTCCTTGCTTACACCTCTTAATGTAAGTTTTGGACAGGGTCTTACCACCACTCCTTTGCAGATAGTAAATGGATACACAATGATAGCAAGAAATGGTGAGCTTTTGCAACCCTATATTGTAAAAGAGATTATAGATGAAGACGGTAACATATTATATAAGGGAAAAACTTGCTGCATAAGAAGAACACTTTCTTACTCAACATGTCAGATTTTAAAAAACATGTTATACAAAACAGTAGAATACGGAAGTGCTCAAAGAGCAAAAATACCTGGAATTAAAATTTGTGCTAAAACAGGAACGGCACAAAAATTTGATTTTGAATTAAACAGGTACTCTGACACAAAATATTTTATGAGTTGTTGTGGATTTTTCCCTATGGAAAATTCTGAATTTACTGTAGGTATATTCATAGATGAACCCAAAAAAGGAACTTTAGCCTCAGAAGTGGCTGTGCCTGTTTTTAAAGATGTAGTTTTACAGATTTTAAATCATTACAATAAAATTCACTATGCAAAAATCTATTAAAGATATAATAAACGGCATAAATATAATTGAAATTTACAATAAACATTTAATAGACCGACAAATCACCGGAATAAAGTACAATTCAAAGGAAGTAGAAAAAGGTGACTTGTTTGTATGTTTACCAGGACAGCATACAGATGGTAACCTTTTTATTGACGAAGCCATAAAAAATGGTGCTAACGCAATAGTCACTAACAAAAAAATAGAATTTAATTATAAAGATGTGATATGTATAGTCACAGAAGACACTAACTACGCCTTAGCAAAAATTTCTGCAAATTTCTATGAGAACCCATCAAAGAAATTAATTTTAATAGGCGTAACTGGCACAAATGGGAAAACTACAATAACTTATTTATTAGAATCAATATTTCAAACAGCAGGATATAAAACAGGAGTGATAGGTACAATAAACTACAGGTATGAAAACAAGATATTCTCTGCAAAAAATACTACCCCCTTTTCATCTGATCTTCAAAAGTTATTATATGAGATGCTTCAAGCAAAAGTTGAAGTGGTAATTATGGAAGTTTCATCACATTCTTTAGTTCAGCAGCGAACAAAAGAATGTGAGTTTGATGTCGCAATTTTTTCTAACCTATCACCTGAACATTTAGATTATCATTGTAACATGGAAGAGTATTTCAAAGCAAAAAGTATCTTATTTAAAGAAATGACACCACACAAAAAAGAGTATTTTAAAAATTCAAAATTAGGCGAAAAAACATGCATTATAAATTACGACGACGAATGGGGCAAAAAATTAATACAGTTATGTCCTACAAAGAATATTTTTTTGTATTCTAAAAGTCTAAAAAACAAAAATAATGCACAAAAATTTATAGCAACAAACATAAAATATAACAATAATTCTATTGAGTTTGAAATAATATATAATTCAGACAAGAAAGCAAAAATCTTCACTCATCTGATAGGAGAATTTAATGTATACAATATCTTAGCTGCATTTGCAGCTTCTTATTCCCAAAATTTAGAAGTTTCAGACATAGCAGAAGGTATAAAAAAGGTAGAAAATATTCCTGGAAGGTTAGAAAAAATAATTACTCCTTTAAATTTCAGTGTAATAATTGACTATGCACATACTCCAAATGCTTTAGAAAATGTATTGTGTACTTTAAAGAGTCTTCCTCACAGAAAACTAATAGTAGTCTTTGGATGTGGCGGAGACAGAGACAGAAGCAAACGTCCAGTAATGGGTAGTATTGCTACACAGTTAGCTGATTATGTAATAGTTACATCTGATAACCCAAGAACTGAAGATCCTAATAAAATTCTGTTAGATATAGAGGTAGGTATAAAGAAGACAGAAAACAAAAATTATGAAATAATTGTTGACAGAAAAGAAGCTATTTTTAAAGCCTTAAGTATAGCACAACCAAACGATATAGTTTTACTGGCAGGTAAAGGTCATGAGAATTATCAAATTATAGGCGATAAAAAAATACCTTTTGATGAAAGAGAAGTAATAAAAGAATTTTTTAAAAAGTGAAAAATTATGGAGTTTAAATTAGATGTGCCCATTCCACTAAGTGAATTCTTAAAATATCCTAAAACAATCTCTTTTATAAAAAATTGCTCATTATATGACTCCTATAATATTTCAAAAATAGCTCTTGATACACGCAGTTATAAGGGGAAGGGTGGTATTTTTTTTGCGTTAAAAGGCAAGTTTTTTGATGCTCACAGATTTATTCCTAAAATAATAAGTAAAGTTGATTTTGTTGTTATAAGTCAAAAGGATTGTATAAACAATAAATACAAAAATAAATTTATACTAGTAGATGACACAACTTTAGCTTTAGATTACTTAGCATGGTTATATAGAAAATCTTTTAAAAATCTAAAAATGATCACAGTTGCAGGAAGCAATGGTAAAACAACAACAAAAGAGATAATTAAAGAAATATTTTCAGCTAAATATAATACAGTAGCATCTAAAGACAACCAGAATAACTTAATAGGTGTAGCTTATACTTTATTTAATTTAACAAAAAACACAGACTTTTGTATCACAGAACTTGGAATATCTCTACCTAACGAAATGGAAATTTTAGCTAAAACCACAGAACCTGACTATGTAGTCATTACAAATATTGCAAAAGAACATTTAGAGTTTTTAACTGACATTGAAACAGTTTTTAAAGAAGAAACAAAAATTTTAAAGTATTTAAATTCCAAAGGTTTTGCTATACTAAACAAAGATGATAAGTTTCTAAAAAAAATAAAAAATATAAACATAAAATGGTATAGTCTAAAAAATAAAACAGCACATGTTTACGCAAAAGATATAAAATATAAAACCACGCACACCACATTTACGGCATTCATACACTCAAACAATTTCTTTGAAGAATTAAAACTAAAAACAAATCTTTTGGGAGAACATAACATATACAATATTTTAGCAGCAACTACTTTAGCTTTTTTTTGCGGCATAGACAAACAAACTATTAAAAAAACTATAGAAAAATTTAAACCAGTACCGATGCGTGGTGAGCGTTTTAAAATAAATAAAAATTTAATTATAAATGAAAGTTATAATGCTAACCCTGATTCTATGAAAAAAACAATTTTAGAATTTCAAAAAATTTTCTGTGATAAGAAAAGAGTTTTAGTGTTGGGCGATATGTTAGAACTGGGCAACAATTCACCTATAGAACACAAAAAATTAAAAGATTATATTGATTTCAAAAACACAAAATATATATTTTTAGTTGGAAATGAAATTTTACATTTATACAATACAATCAAAACAAAACAAAATGTATTTTATTATCAAACAGCTGATGATAAATTTTTTAAAGATTTTAAAGAATTTTTGGAAAACAACAAAAATTTAACAGTCTTAATAAAGTCTTCGCATGGTATTGGTTTATGGAAAATTGTAGAAAAAATAAAACCATCTTAACATTATGATTTATTATTTATCAAATTTTTCAGAAATTTTTTCCTGGTTGAATATTTTTAAGTATATAACATTTAGAGCTTTTTTAGGATTTTTGATTGGGTTTTTGATATGTTTAATTGTTTTTCCTGAGTTTATTAAATTTATAAAAAGAAAACAATTTGTACAAACAATAAGAGAAGACGGCCCTAAAACTCACCTCTCAAAACAAAACACCCCAACTATGGGAGGACTTGTAATTCTTTTTTCTGTTTTTATTTCAACTTTATTAACAGCAAGACCAAACAGATTCGTAATCTGGTGTATTGTTTGTCTTATTTATTTAGGAGTTTTAGGTTTTCTGGACGACTATTTAAAAGTTATTAAAAAACATCCAAAAGGCATATCTGCAAAACAAAAACTTTTTTTTCAGATAATTTTCGGAGCGATTTTGTGTTTATATTTATACATCTATCCTCAAAACTTCAACTATGCAACCCATCTGCATATACCTTATCTTAAAGAAACATTTATTAACCTGGGCATTTTTTACTTTTTCATAATAATTCTAACTTTTGTTGGATCATCAAACGGAATAAATTTAACAGATGGTTTAGATGGTTTAGCAATTGGAAATGTAATTTTTGCAAGTATTGCTTACTCAGTTTTAAGTTATGTAGCAGGAAACTACAAATTGGCTTCTTATTTAAAAATAATATATGTTTCTGGTGCAGGAGAGTTAAGCATAGTTTTGGCTTGTTTAATTGGAGCTGGATTGGGATTTCTTTGGTACAACTCTTATCCAGCAAGTATATTTATGGGAGATACAGGTTCTTTGTTTCTAGGTGGACTTTTAGGAATTATTGCCATTTTTATCAAACAGGAGTTGCTGCTTATAGTTGCTGGTGGGATATTTGTGATTGAATCATTATCTGTAATTTTACAAATAATTTATTACAGAAAAACTAAAAAAAGAATCTTTCTTATGGCACCGCTACATCATCATTATGAGCTTAAAGGATACCATGAAGCAAAAGTAACAACAAGATTTTGGATTATCGGAATTATACTTGCTGTTTTAACATTAGCTTCTTTAAAAATAAGATAGTTTTATTATGGAAATGTTAAAAAATAAAAAAATAGGCATTATTGGTTTAGGTATAAGTAATCTCTATTTAGCTAACTATCTGTTAAATTTTACAGATAAAATCTTTATTACAGAGCAACAACCAAAAGAAAAAATAGAAAATTTAAATTTACTACATCCCTCAATCATATGTGAATTTGGTGGACATTCTGAAAAAATTTTAGAAAGCGACATAATAATAAGATCTCCAGGCATATCTTATAATCATCCTCTGCTTAAAAAAATTGTAGAAAAAAAAATTCCTGTATTTACAGAGTTAGAAATATCTTATAAAATACTTATAGATAAACTTAAAACTTCTCCTTTTATAGTAGCTATTACTGGAACAAATGGAAAAACCACCACAACAACTTTAACAGGAAAAATTTTTTCCTCATTTAAAAAAACAATAGTCGCAGGTAACATAGGTATCCCTCTAATAAAATTTATAGACGAAATTACAAAAGATACACTACTCGTTTTAGAAGTTTCCAGTTATCAACTTGAAGATATTAGAGAGTTTAAGCCTCACATTGGTTGTATACTAAATATTACAGAAGATCATCTTGAACATCATTTGACTATGGAGAGTTATATTTCTGCTAAATTTAATATTTTCAAAAATCAAAAAAAAGATGAGTTTGCTGTTTTAAAATATGAAGATGAAAACATAAAACTTGGGTTAACAAAACACTCTATTAACTCCTCAATTTTATATTTCAGTGCTACTAAAGAAAATTTTAATGGCTGCTGGCTTTCTAAAGATAAAACAACTGCTATAATAAAGTTTAACAAAAATTATGAAGAAATAAAAGTTCGTACAAAACTTTTAGGTCTACATAATTACGAAAACATTTTAGCATCTGTACTGTGTGCTTATTTGGCAGGAATACCTAAAGAAATTATTGAAAAAGCTGTATCTGAATTTGAAGGAGTTGAACATAGATTGGAAATAGTCAGAATTATAGATGGGGTAGTCTATATCAATGATTCAAAATCTACAAATGTAGATTCAACACTTGTGGCATTAAAAAGTATAGAACAGCCTATACATCTAATTTTAGGAGGAAGAGATAAAGGTTCTCCTTATACTCCTCTTATACCTTTGATAAACCAGAAAGTAAAAAGCATTTTGCTTATTGGAGAAGCTACAGAAACTATATATAATCAACTAAAAGATACTAATTCAAAAATATTTCGCTGTGAAACTTTAAAAAATGCCGTCATAAAAGCAAAAGAAATTTCTAAAAGTGGAGATGTTGTTTTACTTTCTCCGGCGTGTAGTTCTTTCGATCAGTTTAAAAATTTTGAGCATCGTGGCAAAATTTTTAAAGAAATTGTAAACACTTTATGATGAAATTATATACAAACCCTCATTCAAAACCAAAACTTTTTAGTAATTCTTTATTCTTTTTGTCTTTATTTCTTTCAGTATTTGGATGTATCATGATTTATTCTGCTACAGTTTGCAAATCGTACCCCAATTATATTTTTTTAAAAAAGCAAATTATAGCAATATTTATAGGACTAATCATATGTATTTTAACAAGTCATTTAACATCCCAATTTTTTAAAAAGATAACTTCCTTTTTATTTATAATTACAGTTATTCTTCTTATATCTGTATTTTTTTTTAAAAAAGCAAATTATGCTAATAGATGGATTGTTTTACCATTTTTAGGTAGCTTTCAACCTTCAGAGCTTGCTAAATTGGTTTCTGTACTAATTACTGCTAAATTTTTGGATTTATATAGAAGTAAAATAATAAGTGGCAAAAAAGAATTTTGGATTTTGTTTTTTTTAATATCGGTTATATGTGGACTAATTATTATCCAGCCTGATCTTGGATTCCCTTTAATAATTTTTAGTGTTTTTTTAATTACATTATTTATTTATTCTGTTAAATTGACACATATTTTCAAGGTTTCTTTATTAATCATACTTGCTCTCACATTAGCTTTTTTTTCAAAACCTTATAGAGTAAAAAGGGTATTTTCTATGAATGCCAACACCCACAAGTACCAAAAAAATGAAGCATATCAAATTAACCAATCAATTTTAGGATTAGCCAGGGGTGGTTTTTATGGATGCGGTCTTACAAAAGGAATCTTTAAAGAATTTTATATCCCAGAACTTCATACGGATTTTATGTTTAGTTTGATTGGCGAAGAATTAGGTTTTTTAGGAACTTTCTTAGTTGTCTTGTTATATGGAATTTTTGCTTTTTTAGGTTTTTCTTTATTTTATAGTCTTTATAATTCACATAGAGGATTTTATGGAAGTGTAATAGCTTTAGGTGTCACTTTAACAATAATTATTCAAGCATATCTAAGTATAGCAGTAACTACAAAATTATTTTTTCCTAAAGGAATTGGTCTTCCATTTTTATCTTATGGAGGGTCATCTATTATAACAAATTTTTTAAGCATTGGTATTTTAATTAGTATTTCTAACACTGAGAAATGAATATAATAATAGTAACTTCTCTTACAGGTGGGCATTTCTATCCTGCAATTGAAGTAGCCAAACAAGCAAAAAATTTTGTAGATAAAATCATTTTTATATCGCAAAAATCTAAAAATCTAAAGTTTGTAGAAATAATTAAAAAGGAACTAAATTTTTCAGAAAAGTTAGAATTCGAATATATACTTACTGCAAAATTCATAAGAAAAAATCCATTATCTTTAGTTAAAATCCTCATATTTTTTTTGTTCTCATCTGGAAAAATTTTAAATATAATATTTAAATATAAACCAAAAATTCTATTTTCTACTGGCGGATATACTTCTTTTCCTGTAGTAATTTTAACAAAAATTTTTGCCCCACTAACATATATAATATTGCATGAACAAAATAGCGTTTTAAGTTTAAGTAATAAACTTTTATCTTTTATAGCTAACAAAGTATATATTGGTCTTGAAATTAAAAAAAGAAGCTCTAAATTCATATTCACAGGAAATCCTTTAAGAAAAAGGTTTCTGCAAAATTTAGATAAAGAAAAAATTTATGAAAAGTTAAAATTTAAAAAAGACAATTTTACTATTTTAGTGTTTGGGGGTTCACAGGGTGCAAAGGCTATAAACTATGCATTTTTAGAAATAATTAAAAACAATAAAGAAAAGTTTAAAGATATACAAATAGTACACATCACCGGTTTTTATGACATTGAAGCAATAAAACATGAGTATCAAAAAATAGACTCAATATCAATCAATGTGTTTGAATATTATGAAAATATGGAAGAACTTTATACAATAGCTGACCTAGTAATAAGTCGTGCAGGAGCTATGACTGTTAGTGAACTTATTTTCTTTAGAAAACCTGCTATTCTTATCCCTTTACCTACAGCTGCAGAACTCCATCAACACTGGAATGCTCAGTTGCTTAAGAAATATCAATGCGCAAAAGTAATTTATCAAAAAAATGATTGGAAAAGAAAACTACAAAATACAATTTTTCAGCTTATAGAAAAAAAAGAAACTCTTTCTGTGATGAGGCAAAATTATGAATTTATTCCTAAACCAAAAACAAATATTGAAACAGAAATAAAAAATATCTTATATATTAAAAAATATGCAAGAAGAAAATATAAAAATATTTAACTTGAAAAATTTAGAAGAAGTTAAAAAAAATCTGACCAAGAACGGATTTAAAAGTGAAGTTTTTGAAGATATAGAAACTGCTAAACAATATCTCTTAAAAACAATTGGTACAAATAAAACAATCGGCGTTGGAGGAAGTCAAACTATAAAGACCTTAGGAATTATTGAAGAATTAAAAGAAAAAAATAATCAAATCATAACTCACACTCCAGAAATGGATCCGCAAACAAGAATACAAATATGGCAAAAAGCACAACATGCTGATTTTTATCTAGCATCTCCTCAAGCTGTTACACTAAATGGTGAATTAGTTTTTTTAGACGCTTATGGAAACAGAGCTTCTTGTTGTATTTTCGGACCTAAAAAAGTTATATTAATATGTGGATATAATAAAATCACAAAAGATTTAGAAACCGCTATATGGAGAACAAGAAACATTGCGGCTGTAATTAATAATATAAGATTAAAAAAACAAAATCCATGCATTACTACCAACAAATGTCAGAACTGCAATTCAGAAACAAGAATATGTAATGCTCTGGTTATCCTTTATAAACGACCCAGTTATACCGACTACGAAATTATTCTATTAAATCAATCTTTAGGATATTAACGCGGAATTTATGAAAATCTTATTGAAGAAAAAAGATATAGATAAAATAATTTCAAATCTAACCAAAAAGATTTTAAAAAAATACAAAAAAAACTTAAATAAATTTGGTATTATTGGAATTCATACAAATGGCGTCTTTATTGCAAAAAGGATATTAAATAAAATAGAAAAATTAACTAACAAAAAAATTCCGTTTGGTTATCTAGATATAACTTTTTATAGGGATGACATTGGATACAAAACTAACATTAAAAACCCAAAAGAAACAAACATAACTTTTGATGTAAACAACAAAGAGATTCTACTGGTTGATGATGTTATATATACAGGAAGAACAATCCGTGCTGCAATAGAACAAATATTAGAAATAGGAAGACCAAAAAGCCTATCTGTAGCAGTATTAATTGATAGAGGAAATAGAGAGCTACCTATTTATGCGGAATTTGTTGGAAAGAAAGTAAAAACTAAACCAAATCAACAAATTGAACTTTTACTTCAAGAGGAAACATCTCAAGAAGACAAAGTTATAATTTATTCAAAATGAATTTATGTTAAAAGAGAAAAAATTTAAGCATAAACATCTATTAGGGCTTCAATATCTCTCTAAGGAAGATATTGAAATTATACTTGACACCGCAAAACCATTTAAAAATCTATTTACACGTTCTATAAAAAAAGTTCCAACATTAAGAGGAAGAAGTGTAGTTTTACTTTTTTATGAACCATCTACACGAACCAGAACTTCATTTGAACTTGCAGCCAAAAGACTTTCAGCTGACACAGTAAACATAAGTGTGCAAACCTCAAGTGTACAAAAAGGAGAATCATTAATAGATACAGCAAAAACATTAGAAGCAATGAAAGCTGATTTTATAGTAATAAGACATTCTCATGCAGGTGCTCCTCATATCCTTTCCCAGAATGTTTCTTCTTCAATAATAAACGCTGGTGATGGCTTTCATGAACATCCAACTCAGGGATTACTTGATATTTTTACAATAAAAGAAAAAAAAGGCAGAATAAAAGATCTGAAGGTTGTAATTCTTGGAGATATCCTTCACAGCAGAGTAGCAAGGTCAAACTTATGGGGGCTTACAAAATTAGGAGCAAAAGTTGTTTTGTGTGGACCTCCTACTCTTATTCCTTATGGAATAGATAAAATTTTCCCAGAAGTAGAAATAGAATACAACTTAGACAAAGCAATAAAAAATGCAGATGTAATAAATATACTAAGAGTTCAATTTGAAAGACAACTTGAACACCTTTTTCCTTCAGTAAGAGAGTATAGTTTACTTTATGGAATGAATAAAGAAAGATTAAAAATAGCTAGAAACGATGTTTTAATTTTACATCCAGGACCTATGAATAGAGGTATAGAGATAACAACCGATGTAGCTGACAGTTTGAACTCAGTAATTAATCAGCAAGTTACAAACGGAGTAGCTGTTAGAATGGCTGTCTTATATTTACTTTCTTTAAACTCTTAATAATACAAAACTATGAAATTGCTTATAAAAAATGGTACAGTTATAGAACCTTCAAGAAATTTAGAAAAAAAGTTAGACATCTTAGTAGAAAATGGCAAAATTATAAAAATCGCTGAAAATATATCTATCAAACAACCAGTAAAGATGATAAACGCTAAGGATCTTTTTGTTTCAGCTGGTTTTATAGATATTCATACCCACCTAAGAGAACCGGGGAACGAAGAAGAAGAGACAATAAACTCAGGAACTAAAGCAGCTGCAGCCGGAGGTTTTACAAGTGTGTTTTGCATGCCTAATACAAATCCTCCAATCGATAACCAGGCAGCTGTAGAGTTTGTAATGCTTAAAGCCAAAAATGAAGGTATTATAAATGTTTTTCCTGTAGGATGTGTTACTAAATTAAGAAAAGGCGAAGAACTTACAGAAATAGGTGAACTTAAAAAAGCAGGAGTTGTAGCTATTTCAGATGACGGAGAGCCTGTAGAAAACTCAAAAATATTAAGAAGAGCATTAGAGTATTCAAAGATGTTTTCTCTTCCTGTTATTCAGCACTGCGAGGATAAAAATCTCTCAAAAGGTGGAGTTATAAATGAAGGAGTTGTTTCTACATTGTTAGGGATAAGAGGAATACCAAAGGAATCCGAGGAGATAATGGTTATAAGAGATATAATACTGGCTTCTTTATCTTGTGGACTTTTACATTTAACTCATATATCTTCAAAAAATTCAATTGAGTTTATAAAACAAGCAAAACAAAAAAATAAAAATATAACATGCGACACAACTCCTCATCATATAGTTCTTACAGAAGATTGGCTACTTAAATACCCATATGATACTAACTTAAAAGTAAACCCACCATTAAGAACTGAGGAAGACAGAATTGCTCTAATAGAAGCAATAAAAGAAGGGATCATAGACTGTATCGCTTCAGACCATGCACCCCACACAAAAGAAGAAAAAAGCAAAGAATTTGACTTAGCACCTTTTGGAATAATAGGACTTGAGACTCTTTTTCCTCTGTGTATTACATTTTTACATTATAAACATAAAATTCCATTAAAAACTATATTAGAAAAAATCACAAATAATCCAGCAAAAATTTTTGGTCTTAAAAACAAAGGTAAACTTGAAGTAGGATACGATGCAGATATTACTATATTTTCTATAAAAGAAGAAAACAAAATAGAAAAATTCTATTCAAAAAGTTTAAATTCACCATTTAAAAACTGGATATTAAAAGGTAAAATCAAATATACTATATGTAATGGAGAAGTTGTATTTGACAGTTCCAAAGAATATCCATTTTATGAGAATAAAAAAATCTGAGATATTAAAGAATGAAAAAATTTCTAAAGACACCTATCTTTTAGAGTTAAAATATTCAAGAAAAGTTTTTCCTTCTCAATTTATAATGATTGATACTTTTCCTAATAAATTTCTACTTAAACCATTCAGTATAGCAAATTTTGAAAATAACAAAATAACTATAATCTACAGAGTCATCTCTGACGGAACAAAATGGCTTTCTACTTTGAAACCAAAAAGTTTTTTAAGTTATATAGGACCTTTTGGTAATTTTAAAAAAATTAGAAACCTTAAAATACAAAAAAACAATAAAATATTTCTAATAGGTGGAGGAAGTGGAATCGCTTGTTTAATTTTTTTTTACAAATATCTTACTAATTTTACAGAAGATGTTTTTACTTTTTATGGAGAAAAAGATAGAAGCTATATTATAAATTTAAAAAAATTTAAAATAAGAAATTTAAATTATTGTACTGACAATGGAACTTACGGATTTAAAGGAACAGTGTTAGATCTTGCTAAAAGCAAACTATCTGAAATTAAGCCAGATTTTATTTTTATATGTGGTCCTAAAGAAATGATAAAACTATCACAAATTTTTTTAAAAAATCCCGATATTAAATGTTTCGTTTTATTAGAAGAATACATGTGTTGTGGTGTTGGTGTATGTAGAAGTTGTGTGGTAAAGGTAAAATATGATTCTACAGAATTTAAATATCAAACAGTATGCAAAGATGGACCATTATTTGAACTCGATTCATTAATACTTGATTGATTTTTTTTAGAGTAATTTTTAATTAGCTGTATAGCATACTCATATATTTCTTTTTTATCTATACTTCTTGAAACATAACAAAGTGCAACGGGTCCTATAAAAGGAGGTTCTATGATAAAAAACTTCTCTTTATTTTTTGAATAAGATATCAAGGTTTCGTTTTCATTTTTGTCTCTTCCAAGAATTACTTTTGTGTCTTTATAATAAAAGTGCCTTCCTATTTTAAGAAGCTCTATATCCTGAATGTCCCAATTTTTAAACTTTTCAAGTAAAGTTTTAAATCTATCTACAAAATTTTTATCTGTCAGAAGACAACCACCTGCAGAAAAAGGGTTATGTATTCCATATTTCTTAGCTAATTCTATTTGAATTTTTCTTGATCTTCCTGAAATAGAAAGAAGTTTTTCTCTATCAATAATTCCATTTTTTTCATATATTGTTGGTGGTAAAAGTTTAGCACATAAAGGTCTTAGTATTTTGTCTTCCAAATTTGTTTTTTTTTCTATAAGTTTTAATTGATATTTTTGTTGACTAAAAGGACGTTGACCCACAACTTCTCCTGTGGCAATAATATCTAATGAATTTTGCTGCAAATATTCCTTTGCTTTTTTAAGCATATATATCTTGCAGTCAATACAGGGATTAAGACCTCTTCCATATCCATACTCCGGATGCAAAACCAACTCTATATAATCCTGTTTTGCTTCGTAGTAGACTATTTTTTGTGTAATTTCAAAAGGAACATTTTTTAAGTGGTTAGAGGATAAAAATGGAGTTGTTATCTTGAAAGGAATAACCTCACAACCTTGCTCTTTTAGAATGTAAAACGCCACTGTACTGTCGAGTCCACCGGAAAAAAGCAATAAACATTTAGTCATAAAAGAAAAGATTTTTAATTTTGTGAAATTTCATCAACAGGTTCTTCTAAAAACTTCTTAAGTTTTTGTTTAGCTTCTTTTGGTAAGTTAATAAAAGTTATACCTATTTTGTAATTTTCTTTTTCTTTTAAACAATACACAACCTTTGCTAATACCTCAATGGTATATTCAGGCAAATTTAACTCTATTTCCAAAAAACTTCCTTCTTTTATTTCTTCTTCACAGAAGAAGCTAAGACCATCTAATGAGATATTCTGTGTTTTTGAAATTATGGGTAAAACTGATTTTAAATCTTCTGCTGTAAGTTTTCTCCACCAAAATGAAACTTCTTTATTGATCCTGACAAATTTTCTTTGCTCGGTATGGTATAATTTTTTTGTTACAAAAATATCTACTATTTTTTTGTCTATTTTACCTTCGGATGCCATTTCATAAAGAATATTTATTGCTTCTTCAACTGAACGAGCAGGCTTATAAGGCCTGTCGTAGCTTACTAAAGCATCATAAATATCTGCAACACATAAAATTCTTGAAAGCAAAGGAATCTGCTCTCCTTTTAGTCCATTAGGATAACCACTTCCATTAAGAAATTCATGGTGTGTAGTAGCTACAAATATAACATCCTGGTATTCTTCTGGAAGATGAAGTTTAGAAAGAATATCCCTTGCAATTTCAACATGTGTTTTCATTATTTCGTATTCCTGGGGTGTAAACTTATCTGGTTTAAGTAAAATACTATCAGGAATTCCTATTTTTCCTATGTCATGAAGCATACTTGCATACTCTAAAATTTTTATCTCTAACGGAGACAATCCAAGTGCTTTTCCAATGTTTACAGCATACTTTTTTACTCTCATAGAATGTCCTCTGGTAACCGGGTCTTTGGCATCTACAGCAGCAGCAAAACTTCTTAATAAACTTTCAAACAAAACCTGAACCTCTTCATAAAGTCGAATATTAACGATAATATTTGCTATTTCTCCACAAAAAACTTTAAGAATTTCTTCGTCGTTTTTAGAAAAACCTCTTTTGTTTTTTTTGTTTAGTACTTCTATAACCCCTATAATGTTACCTTCCCTATCTTTAATTGGTGCGCAAAGAATTGTTTTCGTTCTAAAACCTGTTTTCTGATCTACTATTGGAGAAAATCTTTTATCATTGTAGGCATCTTCCTTAATATTCACTATTTCTCCCGTAGAAGCTACATACCCTGCAATTCCTACACCCACAGGTAAAGAGAACTCTTTTAATTCAAGCTCTTCTGCAACAAGAGTCCATAGAGAATTAGTAGTTTTATTTAATAGAAATATAGTAGTTCTTTCAGCATCTAACAACTCAGAAATTTGATGAACAGAAAATTCAAAAAGAGATTTCATATCTCTATAGTTAAGCAATCTAATAATTACCGAATAGATTTTTTTGTAGAACTCAAAACTTCTAGAAAATTTGTATATAAAAAAAACCCCGACCAAAAACACAATATTTAGAAATATATACAAGGGAAGACTTTTAACAAAATGGAATAAAACATTTGAAAAGAAAAGAACACAAAATAAAAAGAGCAAAGTTCTTTCAGGATTCATATATTATTTTTTATCATATTTTAATTCACACTTTCAACTCTTAAAGGAAAATTTTTTATAGATTATTGAATTTTTAAAAAAAACATTTTAATATAATTCTAAAAAGAGGGGCCGTAGCTCAATTGGGAGAGCGTCTCCTTGGCGTGGAGAAGGTTGCCGGTTCAAGTCCGGTCGGCTCCAATTTTTTTATGATTATTATACTTACACTAATCAATAATAACTTTACCTTACCTTCTCCACACTCAGTTATATTTTATAGCAAGATAATAAATCTATTTTTTCCCTTTTTTGCCTTTTCTTACCATTTTTGCTCTTGATATGTCCCCATTTTTATCAACAAAGTAAAGATATCCTTCTTCTTTTTTCACACCTACTTTGGCTACTTTTTGAGGTTTTCCACCCTTTTTGCCCCCACGAGCCATTTTTACTCTTGAAATATCACCGTCTTTATCCACAAAGTATAGATACCCATCTTCCTTTTTTACTCCTACTTTTGCCACTTTTTCTGCCATTTATTTATAACCTCCTTTTTTTAAAGTTTAAAATTAAAATTTATTTAGTTTCCGGATATACGACTATTTTTTCTTCTAAATCCTTAAGTATAACAGAATCTTTTGTTTTAGATATAAAACATTGAGGTGAAATATAGATTTTTCCATGATTGGGGACATTTATAATAAAATCAGGTACTGCTAAACCAGAAACCAAAGATTTCAATTGTTTTAATATCTTCATCACAGTTGAAAAGGACACCCTAAAATGAGAATTACCCTCAACTATATCACACTGAAATAAACTATAAGGACGTACTCTTATTTTTAGTAGCTCATAAAATAACTCTGATAAAATTTGGACTTTGTCATTTATGCCTTTAAGTAAAACTGTATTAGATAAAAGAACTACTCCATTATCTGCCAGCATTTCACAAACATATTTCGTCCATTCGTTTATTTCTTTAGGATGATTGAATAAAATACACATATAAATCGGTTTGTATTTTTTAAAAATCTCACATAGCTTATGAGTTACTCTGTGAGGAAGAACTATCGGAACTCTCGTTTCTATCCGGATAATTGAAATATGTGGTATTTTTCTTAAGTGAGACAAAAAGAAATTTATTTTCTCATCGGATAAAATTAAAGGATCACCTCCAGATAGAATCACTTGTTTAATCTCAGAATGGTCTTCAAGATACTTTTTAATAAAACCAAATTCTCCATTTGTCATAATCCAATTGTTTTTTCCAACATAGTGTTTTTTAGAACAAAATCTACAATAAGAAGCACACAGATCAGTAAGAAACAAAATTGCTCTATCAGAATATTTATGTATTAAACCAAAAGGTTTAATTTCTTTAGAATTATCATTTTGAAGATTATCTTTATTCATGCTACAGAAGCTTAATTCCTCAGGAGTAGTTCTGATTTCATCAATAATGGGGATGAATTGTTTTCTTATCGGACAGTTAGGTGAGTTATTATCCATTAAACCTAATAGGTACTCAGTAATAGCAAATGGAAATTTAGTATGAATTAACCCCCTTTTTTCTTCTAATGTTAAATCTAAAAAACGTTCAAGTTTATTTATACTGGTAATTCTGTTTTTAAAGTAAAAATACCAATTACTTGAAGAAAAAAAATTTTTAACAAAAAAATCAATATTATTTTTCACTCTTAATTTTAAATAATTTGTCTAAAGAATATTGAAGTTCTTCTCTTGTAATTAAATTTTCTTTAAGCCAGCTATCAATTACTGATTTTGAAAATCTATACTGACGACCTATTTTTGAAGCAGGAATTTTTTTTTCTCTTATTAGTTGATAAATTTTAGATTTACCTATACCTAAATACTTTGAAAGTTCTTTTACATCCATTACCTCTTTTGCAGAATACTGAATAGAGTTATTTTGTTGGATATTTTTTTTCTTCATATCATATTTTATCATTTAAAGTTATTACTTGTTATATTTTATCAAATTTTACCATTTTTTGTCAACTGTTGTTAAAAATTTTTTATATAGTTAGTAATAAGTATGCCTTACATACATTGGAAAAAGTTTTTTCGGTGAGGTTAATTTATACAAATATTTTTTCTCTTCAAGAAATATATTTATAATTGTTTCAGAATTAAATTTTACAAAATAAAAATTTTTTTCATTATTTATAATATTTTTTGAATTTTCAGGAACAATAAACTTATGTGCTAGAAAATTTTTTTTGATATCTTCAAGTTTAGCATATTTTATATTTTTTGCTTTAAATTTACTTTCATTTAAAAACCTGTATTCACAAAAATAAAATTCATCTTTCACAGACGGAAAAAGCACCAATATTTTGTCACTATACCAAGAATAATTTTTAATAAATCCATATAAGAGACCGTCAAATGAGTTTATACATATAATGTCTAATTTAAAATTTAAAGCAATTGTCTTAACAAAACTTAAACCAACTCTCAACCCTGTAAAACTGCCAGGACCTATATTTACTCCAATATGTGTTAAATCTTTTAAAGTTGTTTTTGATTTTTTTAAAAGTTCATCTAAAAACTTGATTAATGCATCAGAGTGATCTTCAACTTCTGCTGTTTTGGTATAAATTTTTTTTTCTTTATAGATACTCATCGAAAGCCACCAAGAAGAAGTATCTACAGTTAATATAATTTTTTTCATAATATCAGTTTAAATTCTTTACTACCAGTTTTCGTGTGGTTCTTAATATCTTAAAATTAATTTTTAATATCTTTGTTTTTTTCAACTTTTTAAGCAAGTTTATAGTTTTATTTTTAAGTTTATTTGCCCATTCTATACAAATAATTGTTTTTCTTTTAAAATTCGTCTCATTTATTAGATCAAAAATTATTCTATCTACAAAAATATCTTCAACACGATAAAAATCTATATGAATGAGCTTAAAATTTTTATTTTTTAACTCCTCGGTAATAATGAATGAAGGACTTTTTATCTGGTGAGGACTAAAGCCTAAAAATTTACCAATTCCTTTTACAAATTCTGTTTTACCACTACCTAATTCACCAATCAATAAAAAAACTAAAAGATTTGTTTTTTTTAAATATCTATTTAACAAGTAAAAAGCTACTTTATGAGTATCTTTACAGGAAGAGGAATAAAAAATAATCACAAAATATAAAAATTAGTTATTTATTTTTGTTCCTCTGAAGACTGTGAAGTTTGTTGAACTTCTTTTTCTAACTTTTTTGCTTCAATGCTATCTTTTATAGAAACTATTCCTGCTAAAATTGCAAGCAGCCCGCCACAAATTAACATTATAGGTAAAGATCCCTGAATTACTATCACCTGACCAGGCCATTTTAACCACAGCCATATTCCTAAAGCCCCTACTATTATTCCTCCTATAAGTGCTCCCATAAAGTAATTACCTCCTTATTTAAAATTTTAGATTGAAAAATTTATATAATAAAATTTTAAAAATGTCAATATATTTAAAATTACTTTTTAATAATTGAATTTTTAATATGAAGCAAATCTAAAAAGTGTTTTCTTTCTTCATTTATTATTTTTTCCAATTCAGAATGTTGAACCTGCGGAACAACATTTTTTGCTTCTTGATAATAAAGTATGGATTCTTTCTCCCTTTCTATTGCAAATTCCAAAGCTTTAGACACAGATTTTATTTTTTTTAATTTTTCTTTTGCATCTTTAATGCGAAAAATCAAATTTTCAGAATAAGCTCTAAGATATTGAAAATATTCATCAGGATAAGCTTCTTTAGGTTCATAGTCTTCAATTTCTTTAAGCATCTTTTCAAAAATTTTTTTGTGTTCAGTTTCAGCGTAAGCTAAGGCAGAAAAAATTTCTTTTAACTCTTTATTTTTTACCTTTTTAGCCCATAATGAATAGAATTTTATACCGTTTTCTTCTATCTGCATAGCAATTTGATATACTTCAGATATATTTAGCATTTCCATATATTTTCCCCCTGTGGCTACTAATCAAAAATAAAAAAAATCCATCACTTCAAAAAAGCGTATAACTATTGAAATGTAATCCCATGAAAAAATCTTTAGTATATTTTATTTTTTAGGCTTCATTTGTTCTCCACAACAGATTATATCACATGCATCAACACAACCACAAGTTTCGTCAACACTAATAATTAATCCACATTTCTCACAAACATATTTTTGTTTTTGTTTTTTAGATTTTGAAGATGTTTTTTTTGAAGATTTTTTCATAAATTGTTACCTCCCTAGAATTATTATTCGTCTTTTTTATCTTCTCTTTTACCAAGATGATGATCTAAAACAAATAAACTTCCTATAGATGTACCACATTTTTCAAGTTTTTGAAGAATTTCAAAAGATTGGGCTTCTTCTTCTACCTGCTCAGAGACAAACCACTGCAGAAAATTTTGTGTAGCATAGTCGTTCTCTTTAATTGCGGCTTCTAAAATTTTGTTTATATAACCAGTTACTTTTTGTTCATGTTCATAGACATCTCTAAAAGCTTCAACTGGAAAGTTCCAGCTTGTTTTTGGTTTATCTATAGGTTCTAGCTCAACTTCTCCGTTTCTTTCTAAAATAAAATCAAAGAATTTCATAGCATGGTTTGTTTCTTCTTTTGCCTGAAGTTTCAACCAATGAGAAAATCCTTTGAGTGCGACAGAATCAAAATAAGCAGCCATAGATAAATATAAATATGCAGAGTAAAGTTCTCTGTTAAGTTGAAGATTTAATTCTTTTTGAATAGTTTTAGAAAGTTTCATAGTTTGAATCCTCCTTTATTGTAAATAAATATCATAATAACTTCGCAATTTCAATACACAAAACTTCTATTTCTTCTGTTGTAAAAATTTTTGAGATACTTCTGTCAAACAAAAAGTTCCCATCAGAAGAAAATTCTTCGTCTTCTGGATATAATACAAAAATAATTTTTACTTCGTCAAAAACCTGGATTTCAACTGCATATTTAGAAATATCTGATTTTTTAGCTTTAAACCTATTTAATGATTCAAAAATAAACTCAGGATTATTTCCGTATTTTCTTAGTAATGGTTTTACTGCTCTTTCTTTAAATCTCTCGTATAAAAATTTACCATCTGGTATTTCATTAAATGTAATAAGTTCGTTTTCTGGCTTTGGAATTTCATTTTTTAATTTTTTTATTAAATATCCAAGAAGCAGTATACTTATCTCTTCAGGTGGTTCTGAATTGCAAGAATAAGACAAAACCGTTTTGTTGGTTATGTTTATCTCGTAAGTATCATTCAAAAAATTTAAGTCGTATTTTTCTTGCAAAGAGACTTCTTCCAATTTTAGCCACAAGTTCGCTAAAGCTACTTCATGTGACATATTATTTTATCGCTTCCATCAAATAACTTAGTAAAGTATCTTCAGGCACTGCTCCTTCAAAACTAACTTTATCGTTTATCACAACTTTAGGAACAGCATACACACCATATTTGTTTGCTAAGTGTGGAAATTCTTGCGCATTTATCATTGAAGCATATATGTTTTCGTTTTCAAAAGCAAACTTATGTGCTAACTCAACTGCCATAGGACAATAAGGACATGTCAAAGTTACAAATACTTTTATATCTACTGGTTTAGAAATTAACTTAAGTTTTGAAACTGTTTCTTCTTTAAGTCCGGAGTTTTTTTCACCAACTATCTTAATAGCGTTTATTAAAGAGTTAAACTCAAAACCAGCAGGAACACCATAAAATCTTATTCCATAGTCCTTTTCACCTAACACAGCTGTAGCAGGAATTTTGTCAATTTTTAACTTTTCAGCTTCTATTTTGTTTAACACAAAGTTTAACAGTTCAACTTTTACTTTATTTGAAACTTCGGAAATTTCTTGCATTAGTGAAGTATTTTCCCTACAAGTTGGACATTCTATTTCTTGAGTAAAAACTTTTAAAATTACATTATTTGGCAGGTTGTCAAATATGTTCTTTAATTTATTTTTTATTTGTGGGTTAAGAAGTGGCATATATTACACCTCCTCCTTTTCTTTTTTTATAATTATACTTTACGCTAAAACAATGACAGTTTAGTTTTTTACAAAATATTATTTTGTTATTCAACTTCTATTAAAAATCTGCTAAATAAATTTTAGAAATAAGAAGTTAAAGTATTTTCAAATCAAACAATAGCTTGAAAAAATTTTTATTTTTTAATAAGATTAATAAGAGTGGTTAAGATATAACAATATTTAGATGTGTAACATAAAAAAACTTTTTTATATATTTTTTACTTTGGTGTTCTACTTATCCTGTGCTTATAGAAAAGAATTTTTAATTGAAACTAAAATAAAAGGTGGCCTCATAGGGCTAAATGAAGAAATCATAATAGACAACAAGAAAATAACTTATAAAGATAAAAGAACAAAAACTGAAATATCTACACAACTTCCTGGTGAAAAGATAAGGATATTTAAAAATCTTATAGAAAAAATAAAAACAAAAAAAGACACTATAGGTGAGTCTTACCCTGATTGTATAATTTATGAAATTTCATTTAAAATAGACAAAAAAATAAAAAAAATTACTTTTATCCCAGACCAACTATATATTGAATCTGATCTGCATAATTTTGTAAGACTTTTAAATGAAATAATATTAGAGATAAAAGGAGAAAGGCATGAAAAATAAAACAAAAATGATAACATGTATTTTGTTTTTACCTATTATACTTTATTCTCAGGAACCGGATGTTCCAGGAAGTAAGGATCACCCTTTAATTTCAAGGTTTCCTGGATCAAGAATAGCACATTATGAAGAGAAAACTTTTGAAAGGTTATATCTTCTTACAGGGCCTTTACCATCCGGTGCCGATAAAGATGTTGAGAATGCAAAAAAAGAGATTTTTGAAGGAAAAGTTACATTTATTCTATATCATTGCCCTAAAGAAAGAACTCAATATGAAGTTTTTAAAAACTATGAGTATGCAATAAAAAAAGCAGGATTTGAAATAATCTATAAAGGTGAGAAAGAAGAAATCAAAGGAATAAGAGAATTTCTTTCAAAATACAATAAATTATTTCGAGGTGTTTATCAAACTGAAAACAAACCTTCGGAGTTTTTTCATATATCTGCGAAAAAAGACAATATAGGAGTTTCAATCACAGTTCTTGAAGGTTGGAACTATAATCCCGTGGTATTCCTAGGTATTGCTGAAAAAAAAGAAATGGAAACAGGTCTTATTAGAGCAGATGAAATAAAACAAGAGATAATGAAAAAAGGTCATGTTGCAATTTATGGAATCTATTTTGATTTTGATAAAGCAGACATAAAGCCTGAATCAGAACCAACATTAAAAGAGATAGCTAAATTTTTAAAAGAAAACCCAGCAATAAAAGTTTATATAGTAGGACACACAGACAACATTGGAAAGTTCGAATATAATATGGAACTATCAAGAAAAAGAGCAGAGAATGTCGTAAAGGAACTGATTGAAAAGTACGGCATCTCAAAAGATAGACTAAAAAGCTTTGGAGTGGGTCCACTTTGTCCAGTTGCATCTAATGATACAGAAGAAGGTAGAAAGAAAAACAGAAGAGTTGAAATAGTAAAGGAGTAGTTTAAGTAGCTCACACATCCAAAAAGTAATCACCAGCAATATCCTATGCTTAAACCTCCGGTTATCAAGTTTATCTCTGGTGAGAATTCTATATTTACTCTTAATATCACACCGTCCTTTTTGTAAGGTTGAAATCTGTATCCAACACTTAACAAAGAAGCTAAAATATCAAAAGGTAAAATACAAAATCCTGCAGATACTTCAATATGATTTGAAGAATTAGGGAAAGTAATAAAATTCAAAGATAATATGGAGGTATAAAGATATCCCACACCTATTCTTAAACTTAAGTAAGGTTTAAATCTATAGTCATAATTTAAGAAAGAAAAAATTAAACCTTTTTTAGAAAACTCGAAAAATATCGAGTTTTTTGTAAAAGTCTTTAATTTTTCTTTTTGCTCAATGTAAGATTGCAAATTGGTAACATTCTCAACAATCACCTGTTGTTCTTTTTGTTCTATTAAATTAGTTATAATTTTAACTATTTCCTCGCGCAAATTTTTATCTTTATTTTTAGCAATGAACTTATACTTTTTATCCATATAAGCGAAAGAAAAGACTATATTGTCATTTTTTATTTTTACTTTTGGCAGTTTTAGATTTCTAATTAAAAATACATTTTTAACTTTTGTTTTTATTTTATAAGTTTCAAAAAATTTAATTAGACTTTCAACTGTAAACTCTTTATCTAAAGACAAAAGAATATTTTTAAACTCTTTTTCTACTCTTTCCTGGAGAGAGCCACCTAATATTTTTTCTAAACCAACTGTTATTATTGCTTCTAAAGTGGCAAAAAACAAACTTTCATATAAAGATTTATCTGAATATTTTGACAGGTCAAAATATGAATAAGAATAAGCAGGAGTATAAGAAATCTGATCTGTCTTTATGTCAATAATTTTGTCTTCAGTAAAAACTAAAAAATGTCTTATATATCCTCCACCAAATGTTTCCCATCCAAAGTTATATCTCCAGCAATCAATGATAAATATAACTTTTTCTTTTGAATATAGCTCAGTTGCGATTATTTCAGAGGCAGTAAAAAATAAAAGGAAAATTGATATTGTTCTGAAAGTTCTAAATTTTTTTGCTAAGATACTCATAAGCAGAAAGTGCTGCTTTTGCTCCTTCACCACAGGCAATGATTATCTGTTTTGCAAAAACATTCGTTACATCACCTGCTGCAAAAATTGCTTCTTGTGAGGTTTTGTTCATGCAGTCAACAATTATTTCTCCATCTTTTGTTTTAGCAACTATATCTATAAAATCTGATGATGCGATAGAACCTATCTCTACAAAAACTCCTTGAACATCTAATATAGATTCTTTATTGCTATCTAAACTTTCAATCTTTATACTTTCAACAAAATTTGTTCCGTTTATTTCTGTTACTTTAGATTTTTTAATATATTCAACAATTCCAGAATCAAAAGCTTTTTTAATCATTACAGGATCAGCTTTAAGGCTTTCTGCTATATCAATCAAATAAATCTTTTTAGCATATTTAGTAAGCTGGATTGCCGCATCTAAAGCTGAGTTTCCTCCTCCTATTACCGCAACTGTTTTGTCTCTAAATAGAGGTGCGTCACAGGTTGCACAGTAGGTAAGACCTCTACCCTTGAATCTTTCTTCATTTTTTGCACCAAGATTTCTTGGAGTACGCCCGGTAGAGATTATTAGTGTTTTAGAATAATAGGTAGTTCTGTCTGTTTCTACTTTTATTGTATCGTTTTCTTTTTCAACTCTTTTTACTACCTCTGGCATATGAAGTTCAACATCAAACATATCTAAATGTTCTTTAAACTTAAGGACTAACTCAGCTCCAGTTATTACTTGATATCCTGTATAGTTTTCAACTTCACTGCTATAAATTGTTTGTCCTCCAATATCTTTAGAAATAATTATAAAGTCCATCTTTTTTCTTGCTGCATAAATCGCAGCTGTAATTCCTGCAGGGCCACATCCTAAAATTATGAGTTCATAAATTTTTGTGTTCATACCTTACATTTACAATTTTTATTTTTCAAAATTAACTTTTGTTTAGAAATTGTATCTAAAAAACAATCCTGTTTTTCTTTGCCTTTTGCTAATTTTTCATTTAACTATGACTTATGCCTGTAGCCACGTTTAAGCATCTCTTCAACTAATAATTTGTGACGAAGATATAACGCTTTAAGTTTGCCTCTCCATCTTAAAGTTTCAGGATGTTTTGAGTATCCTTTTTTGTTTTTTGTAATAATATTCCAAATAGCATAAAGTTCCCTATGTTCTCCAAGTAAATGTTTTCTACACAAATATTTAGGGTGGATATCCCATATGCGCATATGTTCAAATATCCACCTAGATTTTAAAAACTAAACCCGAATGAAATACCACCCCAATGTAAAACGTGATATACATAGTATTTTTCACCTGTAGGCACAGACACTTCACCCGCAACTTCGTATCTCTCCTTTTCCTCTATGCGAACAAGCGGTGTGTATACTACTCTAAACAAAAATCCTCCTTTTTTAGGTTGATATCTATAACCAAAGATTCCTCCAAATAGTGGAAGGCCAAATGTACCTTCTCCAAATATTGACAACACCTCAAAATAAGAAAAAGATACACCTGCTTCAAAATGATGTGAAAATTTATCAGCTCCACTTAGATAACTTATACTTAACGGGAACCCAAATCCTAAAATAGCAGACGAAACCCCACCTCTTAATGCTAAATATGGTAAAACTTTTGTTTCAGCATTTATGGAAAGACCTATTCCAGTCCCGCCTATTTCTAAATACAAAGAATTTCTCTTAAAAACTTCTGCATAACAAACAATGGATAATTTTATAAATAAAAGAAGCAATAAAGATTTATACAAAATTTTCATATGACACATCCTTCTATTAACTAAAAGTTTATCAAAAAACAGATCACCTATTTCTGAACATTAACTTGACTTCCACAAACCGTGAAGGTTGCAGTATTCTCTTGCATAAAGAACTTTTCCGTCAACATTAAAAAGTGCTTGGGGCTTATCACCTGGTTTTAAGAACTGTTTGTACACTTTCCCATCAACATTAAGTTCAATCCACATTATGTAGTGTTTTTCTTCCATTGGATGCTCAACTGACCCAACTTTTACCAAAATACCATCAGAAGTTTTTTCTACCACAGGCACATGTTTTTCTTTAGAAGCATCTACAGTGTTTTCTACTTGAAGCTCCATTGGTTTTCCACAACACACAAGTGTTCCTCCACCGGCATACAAAACTTCTACTATGTTTCCACAAACACTACATTTATATATTTCACCTTTTTGTTTTACTGCCATAATTTTTTACCCCCTCTTTATTAATTTAATGAAAGTATCCTGAAGCAAATCTTCCAAGAAAAAACCCCGCACCACAGGATAAAGCGCCAATAAAAAGTGTTTCTAATCCGCTTACAAGCCAGTTAATTTTTGTAATTTTTGTTTTGATTACACCTAAAACAAAAAGAAACAGACACACAAATATCGCAGAAAAAATTAATGCCTCATTAACGCTATTAAATACAAAAAAAGGAAAAATTGCAGGGATAGCACCAACAATAAAAGAAACAGAAGATATTACTCCTATCTCAAAAGGATTATCAATCATACCAGGACTTATCCCTATTTCTTCTTGAACCATAAATTTAAGCCATATGTCTTTATTCTGAGTGATTCTTTTTACTGCTATTTCTTGTTCTTCTTTTGTAAAACCTAATTCAGCAAATATATCTCTTATTTCCTGTGTTTCTTTTTCTGGCATTTCTTCTATTTCTTTTTTTTCTCGTTCTATTTGGTTTTCAAAAAAATGTTTCTGTGCTTTTGTGGATATATATGAGCCAAAAAAGATAGCAAGGGTGCCAGAAACTATCTCAATAAGTCCAGCTAATATTATCTTATTCTTACTAAAAACAGAAGCAGAAACTCCAGCAAGAAATGAAACAGTTGTTACAAGTCCAGTATCAATTGCATATACAATATCTCTTATTATTCTTCCTTTAGTGGTATGCCATTCCTCTCCGTGCCACTCTTTTAGTCTTTTTTCTAAAGGACTTCTAATTATTTCTGCCATATAAATTTCAAGAATGACAAAATTTAATTTTTTTCAACAAAAATTAAATGTCAAAACTAAAAGTTATTCCAAATTTAAAAGCAGGCACCACAGGAAATTGAGTTTTATATGACCATCCTTCCCATATCCAGTTATTCATAACTACACCTGTTTCAGTGAATGCGGCACCATAGTCAAAAAATAAACCTAAATTTAAAAAACTAAATTTAAAATCCATACCTAAAATTAAAGAGTAGATGTAAGTAAAATCACTTATAATCTCACTGTAAGCCACTGAACCATCATTATTTCCAAATCCAATTTCATATGGTACAATTCCAAAAGCCAAACCAATATAAGGATTAAAATTGTCTACTTTAGAAGGTATCGTAAACTTTATACCTACTCTTCCTACAGAGGCTTTTGAAATATAATAAATATCCTTAGGCAATACTGGAGAAACAGAGGAGCTATAGTGAGGATCTGCAGCCCTAATTGCTGGTCCTTTTAGTACATTCCCTGCCTTTCCCATAAATAATTTTGAATTTATAATAAATATATCTAGAAATGTTATAAAGTGCTTGGTGAAACTTATATCTAACACCATCCCAAATTCATAACCGTCTAAGTATTGCTTTTCAATATTTTCTCCTGCAAACCCCCAAAAACCAAGACTTTGATTACTTATCGGATCAGATTCGGTTGCTATACCTCCAATAAATTTTATTTTAATAATATCCTCTTTTTGATTTGGAAATAGGTTTGCAGATACAAAAAACAATATTGAACAAAATATAAAACTTACTTTCATTTTATTTTTTTGTCTTTTGATTTAGTATTTATACCTAATAATGCATATAAACCACAAAAACCAGTTAAACCTGTAATCAAACCTACAAATCCTAAAATTATAAAGATTATTGAAATGGTGTCTTTAAGTATAAAGATCCCCAAAAATAAAGATAAAACTCCAAATACATTTCTTATCAACCTATCCACGTTTCCCTCGTTTGATTTCAACATACTATACCCTCCTTATTTTTTTATTATTAATTGATGATATCAAATTTGCAGCTATTCTTCCTGATTCATATATAGTAGGAAGTCCACTACCAGGATGCGTACCACCTCCTACTAGATATAAATTATCAAAGCATTCAAATTTATTTCTAGGTCTAAAATAAAGCATCTGAGATAGATTATGCGCTAAGTTAAAAGTTGCTCCTATATAAACATTAAAATTTTCTTGCCAGTCTTTAGGAGTTATTATGTGTTCTACTTCTATATTTTCCTCTATATCTTCTAACATAGCTCTTTTTTTAACCTCTTTGATAACTTTATCTCTAAAACTATATTTTTCTAAATCCCAATCTATATCAGCTCTTAAATTAGGAACTGGAACTAATATGTAAATAGTTGATTTATTTGCTGCTGCTAAAGTGTCATCTGTAATAGAAGCATTTTGTATATAAAAAGATATATATCTGGGCAACTTTTTATTTTTGAATATGTCATCAACATTTTCTTTATAGTTTTTAGAAAAAAAAACATTGTGATGTGCTAAATGTTTATATATTTTTTTAACACCTAAATAAATCATAAATGTAGAACATGAATATTTTTTCTTTTTGAGTTTTCTTTCTGAGTATTTTTTAACATAATTTTTATCCATAAGATTAGTAACAGCATAAGAAAAATCTGCATTTACTACAACATGGTCGGCTGCTACAAACTCACCATTATAAAGTTTTACTCCCTTAACTTTTTTGCCTTCATTTACTATTTTATTAACTTTAGAGTTAAGATATATCTTCCCTCCTTTTTTTTCAAATATTTTAGCCATAGCTTGAGATATAGTATTAAGGCCTCCTATTACATGCCATATCCCATATTCATGCTCTACATAAGCAATCATTGCAAACGCTGCAGGACACTCCCACGCAGACATACCTAAATATTTTGACTGAAAAGTAAAACACAATCTAAGTTCTTCGTTTTTGAAGTACTTACTCAAAACATCCCAAACACTTCTACCTATATCCAGATGAGGCAGTGCCTTTAATAGAGGATTTTTAAACATATCATAAAATTTTAAATAAGGTTTCTTAAAACAAGGAGTTAAATATGAAAATCTTTTAGCCTCGTTTTTAAGATATTTATAAAAACCATCTTTTTCGTTATAGATTTTTTCTATTATACTTGCCATTCTTTCGTGATCAGAGGTAATTGGAACACTTTCATGCTTAGCTTCAAAATTTAGTTTATACATAGGATCCAACTTTACTAACTTAAGATAAGAATTTAAATCTTCACCTACTTCACTAAATATTTCTTTAAGTATATATGGCATCATTAAGAAGGTAGGACCTATGTCAAATTTATAGTCACCTAATTTTAAGTAGGAATTTCTTCCACCTACTTTAGAGTCCTTTTCAAATATTTGAACATCAAAACCACGATGCTGAAGAATCATAGCCGCTGTAAGCCCACCAGGACCTGATCCTACTACTACAACTTTTTTTTTCATAATAACCCAAGATTTCTATGCTTTTCTAAGATCTCATCTGCCAAATTTTTAATATTTATTAGATCTTGTTCTTTAGGATACCCCTTAGATATAACCGGTGTAAGAAAATAAGGCTTTATGTTAGTTAAAGTGTTTTTTATTGACTCTACTGTTTTTTCACCCCAACCATATGATGTTACTATTCCTATAAATTTAGCTTTAACCCTTAATTGATTAATAAGATAAGCAACATACATTGCTTGAGGATGCACTCCTGCTAAAACAGTTGGTGCCGCAACTATAACTGTGGCAGCGTTAACTAAAGCCATTGCAAGTTGTCCTATATCCGTATAAGTGAGATTGAAAAAATAAACATTAATGTTTCTTTTTATAAGTTCTTCTCTTAAAAATTCAGCCATCTTCTTAGTTGAACCGTGCATTGATACATAAGCAATAATAGCTTCATTTTTTACATTTTCTGAAGACCAATCTTCATATGCAGAAATTATTTTTTGTGGATTTTTATATATATAACCGTGAGATGGTGCTATTATTTCAATGTCAAGTTTTTTTACTTTCTCTAAGTTGTTTCTAACATTGTTTCTAAATGGAGACATTATCTCAGCATAGTATCTTTTAGCTGGCATATAAAAATGTTCATCGTTAAATATATCTGAAGTAGCAATATGCGAACCAAAAAAATCACAAGAAAACAAAATTTTATCTTCTTTTAGATAAGTAGACATTGTCTCAGGCCAGTGAACCCAGGGAGTAAGATAAAACTCTAAAGTTTTTCCACCTAAATCAATTGTATCTTTTTCTTTAATCACTATGAATTTATCTTCTGGTATAAGAAGTAAATCCATCAACATATTTTTACATTTTTCATTAGTTACAACTTTAGATTCTTTAAATATTTCTAAAATATTAACGATCCCACCTGAATGATCTTGTTCTGCATGGTTTGAAATAACATAGTCAATCTTTTTTACATTTAACTGTTGTAGATTATATAATAGCTGATCAACAGTTGCCGGATCTACTGCATCTATTAGTGCTGTTTTTTCTTTACCAAATACAATGTAACAGTTATAACTTGTTCCTTCAGACAGCGGAATCAACTCATCAAATAAACGCCTATCCCAGTGATTTGCTCCTACATAAAAAACTCCGTCTTTTATCTTTATTACAGCCATATCTTAAAACCTCCATAAAACAAACCATTTATATAATTGTGGTATAACTACTATATCAGCTTTTGAATCAGAGCCAAAAACATAACATATATCAAATCCTAATCCTAAATTTTTAATTAAAAATAACCTACTTTGAATTACTGGCCCAAAAAATATGTAAATACTATTATGAGGATAAGAACCTCCAACTCCAACTCTTGGCCCTAAGACTAAAGTAAAATTTTTTCTATACAATCCAACCAGCAGGCCTATATCAAGATGTGTATAGATATAATTATTGTATAGAGCTCTTTCGCGTTCGTCTAACCCATAACCAATCTGTAGTCCTCCATAGACACTACCCCACGGGTTCTGTCTATTTTTTAATCTTAACCATTGTCTTAAGAAACCAAAAAGATTATAAGAATAAAAAGTTTCCTCTGTATGCTGCGAATAAAAGGTTTGGAAGCCACCATCTATATCATTTTCTTTATCTATAAACTTTTGAATTTCAAAGTTTAAAGGTAAACTTTTTTCTAAATATCCGCTACTTAAAGATATCAAAAAACCTTTTTTATTATACACAGGATTTGGAGTTGGATTTAAATGAACAACATTATATCTTAAAGGACCACAACCTATCATAAAGAATAACGTTGTAATAAAAAAAAGAAAAAAATAACATTTTTTGTTCATACTTTTAACCCCCCTTTTATTATTCCAAAATCAAATAATACCGCTATTACTAAACTAACAGCCGAAGTAAAAAATATTACAAAATAGTTTATGGTATCTTTTCTTGAGACTAAACTACAAATTAAAGAACCTAAAACTTCTTTATCTTTAGAATCTAATTCAGAGTTAATAATTATTTTTTCAAGAATTGCATTTTCAAAAATTATCTTTCTTCTCCTTTTTTCCACATTATACTTGTATACAAAAAACAACAAAAAACCAATCACTCCTATATACCAAAGAATTTTAGAACCTACTTCACCTAAAATATTTGTTACAATACCAATTGCACGAATTGCTATTGTAGCAATAAGACCAATTATGAAAAATACTACAGCAACTGTTGAATCTTTACATTTTTTATAAACTTCACTTTGGGAAAATTTATCTATATGCGTTATTGTTTTTTTCATTTTTTACTATTATTTCTTTTTAAGATCTCCAAATTTGTTGCATTTTGCTAAAACAACTATTTTATCATTTTCCTTTAATTCAGGAATTTTAAATATATAAATTTGTGTATCGTTATTCAATTGTTTTAAGCTCACCTGTTCTATGATTTTTTTACCATTTAGAAAAATAGTTACTTTATCTATATAGTGGTCCTCTATGTTTTTTACTTTATGTTGAACATTAATTTCTACAGTTTTGTTTTCTAAATTATATACAAAACTAATATCAGAGGGCGGATGACCAAAAATAGATGACAAATTACAAGTTAAAAGTGTTAATAGCAAAAACATATTTTTCATTTTGTTAAATCCTCTTTATTTATTTTAAAAATTTAATATATATTAAAATATGCATAAATATAAAAATATTTGCTATTTAGAAAAAATCTTATGCCAAAAAATTCTTTTGGCATAATTAAACTTCAACACACCTAAAACATGAGTTAACACTACAAAAAAAGCTCCTGCAATTCCAGATAATAAATGTAAATCGTGAATATCCATTTTATTTCCTTCTATACTCTACAATAAATCTATCATTTGATATCCTTTGAACTTTTGTAATTTCAAAATTTATATTCGAGTAATCTAAAAAGTAATATTTCAAATCGACAAAATTTTCGTCAAAACAACAAGCAAAAGATGCTTTAGTGCCACTAAATTCTACATATACAACATCATCTTTAATACTTATTATTTTTGCTTCACTCTCAGGATATCTGATTTCGTTAAACTTAACTATAGCCTCTTTTAATTTATTTATCAATTTATTTATCAATTTATTTACCTAATAAATTAGAAATTTCAACTATGTGTTCTTGTTCATCTATTATCACATGACGAACTTGATGTTCCAACGTCTCAAATTCATACTGAAATTCAGTTTTGTTATCAACTATAAACTTATAAATCTGCTTGTAATAATCAACTGCTTCTTTTTCTCCTTTTAGATTAACTTCAAGAATATCATTTACACTACTGGCATTATATGTTTTTTCCAAACTCATTGATGCCTCACCCCCAAGATAAGCACAAATAAGGGTTCTAAATATCTCCTCGTGTTTTTGTTCATCTGAAGCTATTTCTTTTAATCTTTCAACTATAGGTTCAGAGTTTAAACCCTTTACTTTTTCTGCGTGAGCAAGATACTGTATCCTTGCTGCATGCTCAAGTTCTAATGCCTTGTTTAACATTTCTATGAGTTTTTGTTTTGTATCTGACATAAATTTATCCTCCTTTTTATTATACTTTTATTTTATTTTTTTATTTTTATTCATTCCAAGAAGGAGCTTCTTTATATACTTTACCTGCTATTTTAATTGAAGGTTTTATCGATTTTTTTCCAGGTTTCCACCTAGCAGGACATACTTCATTCCCACCTGATGCCCTAACATATTGGAAACCTTTTAGTTTTCTTATTATCTCTTGAGAATCTCTACCAACAGGTGCATTATTTATTTCTATAGATTGTATAACACCGTCCGGATCTATAATAAAGGTTCCCCTCATATCTAAACCTGTATTTTCATCGTATACTCCATAAAGCTGTCCAATCTTACCTGATAAATCAGAAGCCAAAGGGAAAGGAAAAGATTTGTTATTTAACATTTTTGAAAGTTCAGTTTCAACCCAAACTTTATGAGAATACACAGTGTCTATACTTATACCTATCACTTCTGTAGATATATTTTTAAATTCATCATAATTTTCTGCTATATCTATAAGTTCAGTAGGACACACAAAAGTAAAATCAGCTGGGTAGAAAAATAAAATAACCCATTTACCTTTATAGTCAGAAAGTGTTATCTTCTTAACTTCATCATTAACAGAAAAATAAGCTTCTGTTGTAAAATTTGGTGCAACTTGGTTAACTTTAACACTCATAAGTTTTTACCTCCTTATGTATAAATTTTAAAAAATTTAGTTAATAATTCTCACATAATAATTCAAAAAATGCTTGTGGGTGGTCGCAAGATGGGCATCTGGTTGGTGCTTCAAGCCCTTCATGGATATAGCCACAGTTTCTACATCTCCATTTTACAGGTTGTGGTTTCTTAAAAACTAAACCTTTTTCTATATTTTCTAAGAGTTTTAAGTATCTTCTTTCGTGGCCCTGTTCTGCTACTGCTATGGCTTCAAAGACTTTTGCTATCTCTTCAAATCCCTCCTGACGGGCTATTTTTGCAAATTCTGGGTACATCTTAGTATACTCGTAATTTTCTCCAGCTGCAGATTGTTTAAGATTTGTCTTTGTATCACCTATTATCCCCGCAGGAAATGCAGCCTGTATTTCTACTTCTCCACCCTCTAAAAATTTAAACAACCTTTTTGCATGTTCCTTCTCATTATCTGCTGTATCTAAAAATATCCAGGAAATCTGCTCATATCCTTCTTTTTTTGCAACAGACGAAAAATAGGTGTATCTGTTTCTTGCCTGGGACTCACCAGCAAATGCCGTGAGTAGATTTTTTTCTGTCCTTGTTCCTTTTAGTGATTTCATACTGTTTTACCTCCTTTTTGTTAAATTTTTATAAACTTATTTATTCATCAATGAGAAAACTAAGCCAAGCAAAGCCCAATATATTATACTAATCCATGTGTTACTGGTTAATGGGCAAGCACCAGTTATACAAAAAAATTTATTTAACTTATTTATAGTAAATCCTAAAATACCACCCACAATAAAACCAACCAAAGCTTTAATAATTATGTTTTTATCCATTTTTTTCAATAGAAATTTCTTCTATTGCTTTTAACTTACAAATTTTTTTACAATACTTACAACCTTTACACTTATTAAAATCTATTACCAGATCACCTTTAACAAAAACTATAGCATTATTTATACAAACAAAAACACATTCTTCACAAAAATTACATTTCTTAGTATTTATTTTTAACATACTATTTAAACTTAACAGCACCGGTTGGACATATTTTAACACATTTACCACAAAGAGTGCATCTATCTTGATGTTCTGGATAGGGAATTCTTTTTCTCATTTTCATACCAAAAAAACTAAAAGTCGTGTCTTTCCATTCCCAGACATTGTTAGGACAAATCTCTAAACATTCTCCTGCTCCACCACATTTTGAAGCATCAAAAATTAATTTTTCCTTCATTAAAATGCTCCTCTCTTAAATTTATTAACAACAGCTCCAGCAGGAAAGATTTTCTTTCTGTCTTTCATCACACTCTTTACACAACACTACTTCATAAACACTACAACACGAATAAACTTTTTTTATAGATGCTTCATCTACTTTAACTTCTTTGCCACAGTTGTTACATTTCACTTTGTTTTGCTCTTTATTTTTTTTCATTTTTTAAACCTCCTTTGAATAATTAATTTTTATTACTTCTTTTCTTTTCTGTATCTTTTTTATCTTTATCCCTAAGAAGATTTTTTTCTATTAAGCTTAGATCAGGTAAGTCATAACCTACAAAAATTACTTCACCAGATTTATTGATTAAAAAGTTAGTTGGAATTCCTCTAACACCATACTGTTTAGCCACTTTACCGTGTAAATCTAAAAGAACTCTATAAGGAATTTTTTGAGAAACAACAAAATTTTCAACCTTATTTTTTGGTTCTCCTATGTTTATGGCTAATATTTCTAAACCCTTGTCTTTATATTTGTTATACAGCTCTATAAGATGAGGAACTTCTGCTACACAATAAGGACACCATGTTGTCCAGAAATTAAGCAATATAAGTTTTTTTCCTACAAAAGAGGAAAGTTTAAATGTCTCTGTTGATGAAAGCTGCTGAGCCTCAAAATCTATGTACTTAATTTTTGATTTATTCTCCTTTTGTTGAGAATATATATTGTCTGTCATCAACAGTGTAAAAACAAGTATTGTTGTTATTGTTTTGATCATGTGTTTACATTCCTCCTTAATTAATTTTAACTAAAACTTAAATCTAAAACCATCATAAATATAAAACCAACTACTAACGAAAAGGTCGCAAGATTTGTATTTTCTGCTCTTTGTGACTCTGGTATTAACTCTTCAACTACAACATATACCATAGCACCAGCTGCAAAAGACAAAGCAAAAGGTAAAATTTTAATCCATAAAGACACAACTAATGCTCCTAAAACAGCACCAATTGGTTCAACTATAGCGCTTATTTGTCCATAAAAAAAACTTTTTGATTTTGATTGCCCTTCAACATTAAGAGGTAAAGAAATAGCCATACCTTCAGGAATATTTTGGATCCCTATAGCTAAAGCTAAAATCAAACCACTTAAAATCTCACCACTTCCTAAACTTACACCAACTGCCAGTCCCTCTGGAAAGTTATGGATTATCATAGCTAAAAAAATAAGCATTGGTTTTTTTAAGTTTGACTTAATACCTTCCTGTTTACTTTCTGGGTCAAAAATATGTAGATGTGGTGCTAAATTATCAATAATATTTAAAAATATCGTACCTAAAATAAAACCTAAAACTGCAGGAAACCACTCAGGATAAAATAATCCCTCTGACATCTCAATTGAAGGGATAAGCAAAGACCATATACTTGCAGAAAGCATAATTCCAGCAGAAAAACCTAAAGCTGCATCTACAAATTTCCTTGATGGTTTTTTGTTTAAAAAAACTATACCAGCTCCCAGAGAAGTTAGCAACCAGCTAAACAAACCACACAAAAATGCAACTAATACCGTTTTCATATGAACTTACTCTGTTGTTTCTTCAAATTGATCTTTCCCTACTCCACAAACAGGGCATACCCAATCTTCTGGAAGTTCTTCAAATTTGGTGCCTGGTTTTATACCATTTTCTGGATCACCTTTTTGAGGATCATATATATAACCACAAACTGTACATCTGTATTTTTTCATTTTTACCTCCTCGTTTTTTAATTCTGGTTTTATTTGTTTGCTTTCTATATATGTTGGTGCTGTTTTTGGTGACTTACCTTTTTTAATTAAATGATAGTATGCATAAGTCATTGGCTGTTTTTGGTCTAAAACTTCAGCATTAACTACCCTACCTACAAAAACTATATGAGTTCCAACATCACTAAAAGAAACTACTTCTGCTTCAATATAAGCTGTTGTGTAATCTAGCACTACAGGAACACCTAAAGAACCAATTTTATAGTTAACATCTTTAAATTTATCTATATCCCTTCCTGACTTAAACCCAAATTGTCCTATAAATTGCATGGTTGTTTCTTCTGTAAGTACAGACACTGCAAAAACTTTACTTTCTTTAATATATTCAGTTGTTAAATTTTGTTTATTTAAGCAAACAGCTATCTGTGGTGGGTCTGAAGTAACTTGAAATACGGTATTTGCAATCTGTCCATTGAATTTTCCTTCTTTATTTTTAGTTGAAACTATATACATACCATAACCAATTTTATACAATGCTTTTAAGTCCATTTTAGCTTTTCTCCTTTCTTTGGCAATTAAAGCATATGCCTTTAAACATCACACAAAAATTTTTTATAATATGGCCATTAATTTTTTGTTTTTTATCAAACTCAAAATCAGCATCTATATCATAAATTTTATTACATTCTTCACATATAAAATGACTGTGTGGCTCAGTATAACCATCAAAACAAAGTTTATATTCAGTGGGAATTTCTATGATTAAACCTCTATCAGCAAGTTCTTTTAAAGTGTTATATATCGTCGTTTTTGATATAGTAGGAATTTCTTCTTTTAACACCTTATAGATTTTTTCAACATCTGGATGTTCTCTATGTTTAAGCAAATACTCATAAACTTTTATTCGTTGTATTGTAGGTCTTAACCCTTTTTTTTCAAGAAGTTCTTTTGTTTTCATTGTAATAATTGTTATTTTGTATTTATTACAATTTTATATTTATTAAAAATAATTTTTTTTGTCAAGAGGTTGTTAAAATTTTTTCTTTTGGAAATCTACTTATAGTTTTTTAAAGACCTCTGGTAAAGATTTTATTATATCTTGTGGACAAAAACAAAACTCTGTTTTTTTTTGTCTGCCTGATTGTGCTGCTTGCTGATGAAGATAAACACCTAAAACTGCTGATTTAAGTGCGGGTTCATAATTTACGACTGTTTTGTTATAATTTTTAACCTGATAAATAAGTCCTGCTATCATACCTGCTAAAACATCGCCACTTCCTCCTTTTGCTAAAGCAGAGTTGGGAGTATTTGTTTTAAAAATATATTCTCCATCAGAAATTGTTGTTATTGCTGATTTCAAAACTAATACTGCGTTGTTTTCTTTTGCAAATTCTTTTACTTCATCACAGAAATCAAAATTCTTAAGTTTTTTTTGCCAATCTTCCTCTTTAATTTTTAGTAGCTGTTTATATTCTCCGGTATGTGGTGTAAGAATGACTTCTTTTTTAGAGTTTTTTAATGATTTAATGAAGTATCCATCAGTTTCAAGAAGGCTAAATCCGTCGGCATCTATTAAAATAGAAATTTGATTTTTAATATCAGTATAATAAGAAAGAAGGATTTTTAACAAATTATTCACGAAGTTTTTGGTTTCATCTTCTTTTGCCAAACCACATCCTATACATAAAGTGGTTACTTTCTTTTTTTGTATATATTCAACTACAACATCAACTGCTTGCGAGGATATCCCTCCTTGTAGTGTGGAAGGTAGACTTGTGGTAATGACTTCATGTGGAACTTTTAAAGCAACAATATTATAAATACTTTCAGGCACAGCTAAACTTACAAGTCCACTACCTACTACCAAAGCAGCCTCAGCTGCTAAAATTGGCGCTCCTATGTATTGTTTAGAACCACCTACAACTAAAACATGTCCAAAATTATATTTATGAGATATATCTGGCCTCTTCGGTAAAAATTCCTTTGCGATACTTTTTGTTATTATTTGATGTGTATTACACATTATTTTACCATTATTGCCACAGCAATTGCATAATTTTTTGTATGAGATAAGGAAACTTCTATCTTTAGATTTTTAAGTTTCTTATCTTTTAAAAAAACTTCGGGTTTGCCATTTTGTATATTTCTTATAACTATATTCTTTAACGGAATACTATACTTACCTGCAAGTGCTTTCCAGATAGCTTCTTTGGCTGCAAATCTTGCAGAGTAGTGTTGCTCCTTGTTTTTTTTACTTTCACAGTATTCAATTTCTTCTTTACTAAAAACTCTTTCAACAAATTTTTTGTTTTTTATTAACCTTTTTATCCTTTTTGTCTCTATTATATCTATTCCTATCATTTAACTTTATATGAAAAAGTTTTTACTTAAATACAAAACCCGTCTGCTTTGCCCACAATAATAGGTCAATATCTACCAATGGTATTTTTACTTTATTTGAAAACTCTATAAATTTTTTTTCTATTTTCAAATATTCTTTCTTAGAAAGCGTTTTAGGTAAATTCTTTATGACTCCTAGTAGTTTTAAGTTTTTCAATATATGTCGGTCCAATATTGCTAAGTCAAAACTATAACCTATGTTTCTTAAAAAATGACTTGCTTCTTTGTAGCCTATACCTTTTATTTCTCTAACTAAAATTTCTCTTAGTATATCACTCTGTAAATCTTTTTTTAACATTTTGTATATAATATCAAACTTTTTAGCAACTTCAATTATATAGTTTGTTTTGTTTTTGTAGAACCTTACTTTTTTTCTAAGAATGCATCTTATTGTTTCTGGTCTACATGAAGGAAACCCCTTATCAAAAAGCTCCTCAACTGCTTGCCAACAATTTACAGCTTTTGATTGTGGGGTAAGTATACAAAAACATAATTCTTTAAATATTTTTTCTTTATTATTTTTGTTTTCTAAAAATTCCTGTTTTCTTTTTTGAATATCCAAAAAAAACATTTTATAGTCTTTAAGTAACTCCATAGCAAACCAAAATACAACTCAAAAACCTAACTGCCCACAAGCAGCTTTTATGTCTTGCCCATGAGGTTTTCTTATGAATGTTAAAAATCCACTTCTTATAAGAGTATCTTTAAAAATTTTTACTTTTTCATCTAAAGGAGACAAAAAACTTCCAGTGTTATGAGGATTATATGGTATAAGATTAATTTTAAAGATGTTTATATTTTTGGTTTGGGATTTTAAAATATGTACAAGTTCCAAGGCGTCCTGCACACTGTCATTTTCATCCTTTAGTAGCACATATTCAATTGTTAATTTTGTTTCTGTTTTTTCTGCATAAAAAATACCTGCTTTTAAAATTTCTTTAACAGAAAAATTTAAATTTTTAATAAACTTTTTCCTTTTGGCATCATTAGGTGAATGTAAGGAAATTGCTAATTTTACCTTTAAGTTTTCTTGCGCAAGTTTGTATATATTAGCAACTATACCCACAGTAGAAACAGTGATTCTTCTTTTGCTTAAAAAAAACATATCTGGATCTAAAAGAATTTTTATACTTTTTACTAAGTTCTCATAGTTTAAAAGTGGCTCTCCCATTCCCATAAATAAAACTCCGTTGATTTCTCCTATGTCTTTTTTAACTCTTAGAACCTGCTCTACTATCTCTGATGAGGTAAGATTCCTTTTGAAATTAACTTTTGCTGAAGCACAAAAAATACATCCTATGCTACAACCAATCTGAGTTGAGACACACACTACATTTCTTTTTTGTTTTGGAATATAAACACAGGAAAATTTATAGTTATCTGATGTTTCAAAATCATACCTTACAGTAGCGTCTTGATTTGAAATTTCTTTTGCGATTAATTTTAAAGAATAAATTTTAAATTTTTTCTGAAGATTTTCTTTAAAGCTTTCAGGTAGGTTTGAAAAATCTTTTATTTCGTTTTTGTTGCTTTTATACAACCAGTTAAGAAGCTGTCTTGCCCTGTAAGATTTTTCATTGAAATCATTTACAATGAGTTCTTTTAGTTCTTCTTTAGAAAATTCTAATAAACTTGATGTTTGCATAAAGAAAAAATTATAGTTTTAAAATTATCTTTTACCCCACAGAAGTTTTTGTGTTAAAATTTTAAAAAAACTTTTAGATGGATTTTGGATAAACATGAGTTTTTTCTTTGAAGAAATAATTTTTATTTCTTCTTCTGGTTTAACTATAAAGTTTCTTTGTCCATCTAATGAAAGAAGTAGATTTTTGTTGGATTTATATAGAGGAATTTTTATTTTAATTTCTTTTTTTGAACTTAGCACAATCGGTCTTATGGATAGAGTATGCGGTGAAATTGGTGTAATAAGAATAACATCTGCATCAGGCTCAACAATACTTCCACCGCTTGCTAAAGAATATGCAGTTGAACCGGTAGGCGTAGATACTATTATCCCATCGCCAATGATTTCTGTTATTTTTTCATTGTTAATATAAAGCTCCAATTTACATACTTTTGAGGAAAGTGGTTTTACAACACAATCATTTATGGCGTAATGAATTCTTTTTTTATACAAAACTTCAAGGACTATTCTTTTTTGATATTCAATTTTTTCTTCCAAAAATTTTCTAACTATGAAAGGAACTTCTCCAATTTTAAATTCTGCAAGATATCCAAGACCTCCAAGGTTTACTCCTGCTACAGGAATTGAGTTTTCTACTGCATAAGGTGTTACTCTTAATATGGTCCCATCCCCACCTAAGGTCAATATTAAATCTCCTTTACAGATTTTTCTGTTGACTTCTTCTGAGCTACAAGATGAAATTATAACTTTTTCTTTAAAATCTTTTTTTATGTTCTTTATTACTTCGTTGACTTTATCTTTCACATTTTGTTTTTGAGGGTTATATACGATAAAGATTTGTTTTTTTACATTCATAGTTTCTCTAATATAACTTTACTGTTTGATTTTACTTGTTTTAACTTTTCAATGGTATCTTTTTCTACTTTTATTTTACCTATAATTGTAACTTCACTGTAAGGTTTGGGCTTTTCTGAGTTAGACACAGGAGTCCTTCCAAAAAATATACAAAAACAACTTCCATCTGGCCACCAGCCTATATCACCTATTTCTACATCTAATGTTGGTTTTTCGTTTTCATGTTTTAGAGGAAGTTTAAAGTATATCTCTTGTCCCCATGTGTTGACTTTTGACTCCTGTGGAAGAATTTCATAAATATCTTTTGCTAAATTTGTATTATTTAGTTCTGAAATAATTTCTAAATTATAATCTGGAAATTTAATTTTTATTTTTTTCATAATTTTTTGAATTTTGTTTTTTAATATGTTGTGTATAATATTTTGAAAAAATATGTGTGTTATTATCTTGTGTGAAAAAAAACATAGCATCTGTTTGAGCAGGATATAAAGCCGCCTTTATAGATTCCAAACCAGGATTGCAGATAGGTTGTGGAGGAAGTCCTGGATATCTATAAGTGTTAAATTTAGAATCAACCTTTGTGTCCTTATATGTCAAAGGTCCCTTGAATTTTTTTAAAGCGTATCTTACAGTAGCACAGGATTCTAAGTTCCATCCTTTTTTTAACCTGTTATGAAAAACAGCAGAAACTAATTGTTTTTCTTCAAAACTCTTGGCTTCTTTTTCTATAATTGATGCAAGTATTACTACCTGATATGTACTCATTTTCAACTGATATGCTCTTTTTTTAAATTCATCTGTAAATCTATTGGTAAATTCTTTTAGCATTTTACTTACAATATCTTCAATAGCTTGCCCCTTATAAAAAAAATAAGTTTCAGGGAACAAGAATCCTTCAAGATTTTTAGATTTAACATACATAACAAATGCAACCGGATCTGAAATCACATTGTTATGGTAGAGTCTTTCTGCAATTTGTTCTGAAGTAAAACCTTCAGGAATTGTGATTTTTATCACTTTAGGACCATAAACAAGTCTAACAATAACAGGAATTGTTGTTAAGGAAAAAGAAAGTTGATAGCTTCCATATTTAATTTTTCTTTCCAGATTGAAAATTTTCACAAAAGTCATAAATAGTAATTTACTTGATATTATATTGTTTTCCTTTAGTATCTGTGAAATTTTTTTTACACTTAAATTTTTCTCCAAATAAATATCTTTGTTTTTTTTAGGAATTATTTCTATAAAAAAAGCAATTATAACTAAAGTCGCCAAAAACTTCAATAGAAGTCTCTTAATCATGGATTTATCCTGTCTAAGTAGTCCTGCAAAATTACACAAGCAGCTAAACTGTCAAGTTTATTTTTATATTTTTTCAATTTTTTATTTATAGAATGAAGTTTTTCCTGTGCTATTTTGGTTGAATAGAATTCATTTACAAATTCTATTTCTATATTTAAAAATTTTTTCAAATTTTCAACAAACGATTGAACTTCTTTTATTATTTTTGTTGGTTTATCCCAATAAGGCAAGCCTACTATTATTTTTTCTACTTTATAACTCTTTGTCAGTTGTGTTATTTCTTTATAAATATTTTTGTCGTTTTTTAAAACTTTTAGAGGTCTTGCTATGATTTTAAGCTCATCTGATAAAGCCAACCCTACTCTTTTTTCTCCATAATCAATTGACATTATACAGCTCATACTCTATTTCGTCTATATTTATAAAATCATAACCTTTATCTCTAAGTAATACTATCAATTCTGGAAGTGCTTCAAGTGTAATCTGATTACCAGAATGAAGTAAAATTATTTCTTTAGATGAATCTAATTGGTGACTAATATTTTTTATAAGTTCATCCTTGTTTTTACATTTTAAATCATTAGAAAACACACTCCAGAGACACAGCTTAAATTTGTGTTTTTGAAGAATTTTAATTAAGTTTTCATTAAAATTTCCTCCTGGAGGTCTTAAATAAGGAATTACCCGCAAAGAATCTTCGCCTTTTGTTATATCTAAAAATGTTCTATGTGCTAAAATTATTTCTTTTTCAATTTCAATCTGGGTTAGTTTTCTTAGATTTTTATGACTAAATGTATGATTTGCAATCTTACATCCAGGATGAGAAAGGATATAATTCACCAGTTGTGGATATTTTTGTGCCTGTTTACCTACAAGGAAGAATGTAGCTTTCACATTATATTCTTTAAGAATATCTACTATCTTTTTTGTATAGTAGAAATGGGGACCATCATCAAAGGTTAAACAGACATATTTAGAAGATTTTAAAATTTTATCCTGTTGTGGATAAATAGGCAATTTTGCTTCAAATATTCTTTTTGCAGGAAGAAATGTTAAAATAATAATAAATGCTGTTATTATATGCAACCTCCTAATTATCATTGACTTTAAATTATAAATTATTTTCTAAAATTTCAATAAAAATTTTAAGGTAAGATTTTTTATATCATTTTATATGTAAGAATCAAAACTTTGAACCGAGAGATATTCTGTGTGCAAAACCTAATTCTTCTCCTAAATAAGTAAAAGAATAGTTAAACACTCCTACAAAAATGCTTTCACTTTTAAAACTTATCAGTTCAGAATATTCTGTTTCATATCCAAATCCTAAAGAAAGGCCCTTTAGTAAATTAAGATCGTCTATTTGTTCATAACCTACTCTTATGCTTATGTGTTTTCTGACTTTATACTCTGTACCAAAATGAAGCTTGAGGTTTCTTTCTACTATATCTAAATCAGTTCCAATTTTTAATTTATCTAAATTGTAGCCAGCTCCAATTTTTACAATAAACGGCAAACTATTTTCTATCCCATCAATTTTCATGGAACTTCCTAAATTGGCTATATTTAAAGCAAAAGAAATCCCCCTAACCTCAACACGTCCTGCAAGGTCAAAAACTAATGAGGATATGTTAGAGTAGTTAGTTCCGTAATTTTGTAGTAGGTTTTTAAAAGAAATTCCAAGTTTTAAAATATCTAAATCTATAGAGTAAGACAAAATAGCTACTGTGTTATAAAGTGTTACTTTGCTATGCATAGATTGATCTATTAAAGTTTCAGTTATCTCTCCAAGATAAAAATATCTAATCCCAAAGGCTATTCTATGAATTGACACCGGATAAACAAATGCTAAAGATGCATCATACATGTCAAATATCCAATAAGAATAACTGGCATATAGCTGTCTTGTATTTAAACAGCTTAAACCTGCAGGATTGTAATAAATAGTTTCAACAGTATCACCTGTTGCAGAGAAAGCATTACCCATATATGCTGCTTTTGCGGATGGATAAAAATTTAAAACCAAACCAAATACTATAAACTTTTTGGAAATACACTGTCAATATATAATAAAACAAAAGAAGAAATTAAAAGTAATTTTTTCATTATTTTTTAATTACTACCTGGCGTCTGAAAGTATCAAATTTTTTACCTGTTTTTTTATCCTCCACTGTGATTTTTACTATATAAACACCACTGCCAACTTTTTCTCTATCTTTGTTTTCGCAAAACCATTGAAATGTTTTGTTTTCCCCTTCTACATCATCATAAGATGTCTCCCATATAAGTTCTCCTAATATATTAAATATCTTAATTGTTACTTTTGAGTCATTAAGTAGTGAATATCGTACAAATACACTCCCTATATTGGATGGATTAGGATAAGTCAACAAATTAGAATTAAACACTTTTTGTGGATCTCTTGTTTGAATTTCAAAAAAGAAAGTATAATTTGAAACATTTCCATGAACATCACAAGCAACAAGTTCAATTCTATATTGTCCATCTATATTAAGGATAGGGAAGCTGTATAACAAGGTATTTCCAACAAAAGAACTTTGGCCTGTTATAACTCTATTTTGTGGATCATACAAAACTAGAGATGTTGATGATAAAGAAATACCTGATTCATCAGATAACTCTATAGAAATTTGATTTAAAGGAGTACTAATCAATGAGTTGTTTTGAGGATATAGCGAAATGACACGAGGTGGAGTAATATCTCCGGAAACAAACTCAACAGCTACCTGACTACTAATTTCAATGTTTCCTACAAATCCTTTAAAAATCTTTCTGCCTGGAGTATTACCTCTGAATGTAGCTTTTACTATACCTTCTATATTAGTAAAGCTTGATAACACCACCAAAACATCGTCAGAGGAAGCATTTTCAACCTCTATTCTTACAGGAAGATTCCCATAGGTAGTATTTGAACTTATAGGATTGCTGTATTTGTCTACAACTTTAACAGTAATAAATATCGTTTCACCTACAACAGCCTTTGTTTTATTAGCTGATATTGAGGATTTCTCCGAAGATGGCTCTGCAGGATAAAAATTTACTGTTGCTGAAGACACTAAAAGTAAACCTTCATCTTTTATTCTTGCTGTAATAAGTTTTGTCTCCGCTTTTGTAGTAAAGATACTGCCATAAGCTTTTCCTTCTGTGTTGGTTGGAGTTTGCGGTTGAGTAAGTATAAAATCACCACCTGTAGCATATAAAATAACTTCTTTTCCTACAATAGATTTGTCATCTACATCTTTTAAAGTGACAACTATTGTAGCTGTTGTGCCTACAGGAATTTCTGCAAAGTTTACTTCTTCTGCTAAAAGAATACTTACCTTTGAGTTGACTAAGCTTATATTTTTTGTAATATAAAATGTCTGTTGTGCTGGAGAAAGTCCTGGAAAACTAACCATGATTACAGGCACACCGGCAACTTCATCTCTATATTTAAACCTTGCCTCACCAGAAACCATATTTATACTGCTTATTATCACATCTTGCAAACTAATAAACACTCCACCTGTAGAAGTTGTTACCAGATTTAATACACCGTTTACATCTACATCTTTGTTCCCAGCATCGTCCTGAGCTTCTACTATTATTACTTGAGAGGTACTACCTGTTTTTAACTCTTGAGTAGATGTTTTAAACACAAGCTGTGTTGCTACTATATTGTCAACTTGAAAAGATGCAGTAGCTGCTGAGGAACCTATTCCATCTTCGTCCTGTGGAGTTATTCTTATAGCAACAGGAATATCTTTGTAAGGGATGTCCTTCCTTGAATCCCAGATAAAATAGTGTGGCTGCCCTGTGAGGGTTGCTGTAAGATTTGAAGTTGGCTCAGAAGAGTCATGCTTTGTGGCTTCTTTCCACACAGTGCCTTCCCGGTATTCTACTTTCACTGAACATAAATTATAAGGTTCTGGCTTGTCATCATAATCATAAAGCACATAGTTTATCCTCACAAGATCAGTTTGTTCTTGAGTAGGTGTTTGAACTTGAACCACAGGTGGGGACCCCTTCACAGAAAATGTTTTTATCTCTCTTGCTACCCCAGTTGCTTCATTACTTGAAAGAACCACATTAAACACGCTTTTTAAATTGAAACTATAAGTTGATATCGTAATACAATAAGGATTTGTTGCAAAAAATCTGTATTTTATTTTACCACCACTTCTTCCTAAAGAAGGTACAGAAGGATAATTTATGTAAGAAAGCACATAATGATAAATTTCGCCATCTTTAAAGTTCAAGTTATTGTTAACCCCGGGCTTAAGTTTTAACCCAAATTGTTCTGTAGCAGAAAATATTAAATCGTCATCAAGATCAACCCAAACCTGGATTGTTGTTGGTGGTGTATTATTTAAATCTGTATATTTTACAGTAAACTCAACGCTATTAAATCTGTTTATACTATCAGGTTCAACTCCATCAGATATAAATCCGGTCAAACCAGACCATGTAATAGTTGGGTACCAGTAGACAGAACTGTTTGTATCTATCTTATCTAAAAGGTATGGCCTTATATAACTTCTTATGTGCAATGTTGAATTTGTAGCTTTTATTCCGTAATTTACAACTCCAAGAGTAGCCGTATAGGTATCAAAAACTATATCCTTAAAGCTATGAATAATATTATTTGTTGTGAGATATGAAGTTTCTTGAGAAGGTTGAAGTCTGGAAATGTAAATTTTTTCTGTTTCATAAATTGGTGTAGAGTTTAACTCTAATCCATTTTTATCTAAAAATTCAAAATTAACATAAGCAATTCTGGTGATTGTTCCTCCTAAAGAAATTTTATAATAAAAATCTTGGGTACCAGCAGCTATTTGATAAACTTTATCCTCTGCAAGTTTGCGAGTAAAAATTGTAGGATATTCTTGAGAACCTATTATCTCTAACTTAGCTGGTGCTTTTGTGTTAAACTCTGCACCTACATAATAAGGATCTGAAAAATCACATAGGTTGATTACTTTTTGTATGTTTTTGTCATTTAAAGAACCAATAGTAGCAAACACATATTGCTCACCTGGTGAAACAGGAGATATCCTGTGGGTAATTCTAAATCTAACCTCTCCCTGGTCACTTATAAAGTCAGTATCATGGACAACTAAGTTTTTTTGAACTCCTGAAATTGTCCCCCGCGCTACCCATTTATTGCTGGGTGCATCATATGTTATAATCCAAACTTCTGTTTTTGTTGTAGAACTAATAGTAACTGATGTTATATCGTTACTCCCTTCAGGCCCATCTATTCCTCCATCGTCATATCTTAACATAGCGGTATCATTAGAACTAAGTACTGTATTCCATCCATGGGATTTACTTATATACAGGGGTTCAGCATAGTTAAACTTTAAAGTATCATTTGTGTGCCATTTATGATAACTATCTGGAAACGAAAACTGTCCCCATATACGTGTAAGTCCAGGAGTTCTGTCATGACATTGAGAAAACACCCATGAATTACTTTTAGTAAACTCTTGTTTTTCAGGTGTGTTTACAAATTCTGTAGTTGAGCCTAAAAGACAGTTTTTAAGCCACATCTGTGAAATATATCCTTGATTTTCTTCACCTTCAATATATATATCTCCCCAACCATTATCCGAATATGTCTCATCTACAAGAAGGTTTCCTATTGAAGAATGAGATGTAAAAGCTGTTTTTGTATTTCCTGTAGAGATATTATTTAAAAAAATATTTTCGTTTGAGTTATATCTTACTCTTAAACCACCGTTTGCATTGTTAAAACATTTGTTGTTAGCAACATAATTCTGTCTAGAACCGCTTGTAGGAATACCATGAACTCCATCAAGAGCAATGCCATGAACACCATTATTAAAACATTCATTAAGAACAATAACATTTTTTACAGAATTTTTTAAAGAAATTCCTTCTTCAAGCTGTCCGTAACACCTGTTGGAGTCAATTAAATTTTTGTGAGAATGATAAATATAAATACCTCTAATTTTATTGTTGTAAATTTCATTTTTATATATGTTATTCTCATTAGCAAACCCTTCGGGATATAAAGGTGGTTGTTTAGCAGTTCTAAATGGCATACCTAACACTATACCATATCCAACATTACCCCTTCCTATGTCATAGATTTTATTGTTTACTATGTCACATTTCTCAACCTCATCCATAAACCAGATACCAGCTGAAGCGCAATTATGAATTACATTTGAACTTATTCCTATCTGATTCCAGTGAGAGTTAATTCTTTTACATTTAAGAAAAAATATTCCTGTATCAGGAGAGTTTGAAATTTCACAATTGTATATTGCTATAATATCCCTTCTGCCATCTATTGAAGCTTTAGCTCCTATAAAACCTAATCCATAAAGAGGATAACCAGATTCGTTTACTGTGTCCCAGATACCTATTTTATTTATTTTTACATTTAATAAAATTAATCCAACAACAGGGACCTCATTGTAGTCTCCAGTTCTTACTGTGATAAAGTAAGAATCATTGTAGTTACCATCCAACACAAGATATCTCTGCACTTCAGGAGGATCAGGTTTGTTTTGATTTAAAGGTTGAGGATCTTCTGCTTTAAACTTCATTAAACCAGTATTAATAACTCCACTAATTTTTATAGTCTTTACATTTAATGTATGGTTTATAACTTCAAAATATCCTTCATTTAATACTGTATTAACTTCAAAATTTATATTTCCGGCAGGATCTAGTATCTCACAGATAAAGTTGCAGTTTTTGTCTATTAAAATTTTAGAAGCAGTAAGATTTACCAGGGTAGATGTTCCCAGTGTTATAATAAAACTGCTGTTTTCTTTTAAACTAATATTGCCCATTACAGAGAAGTTTACTTTAGTATTTCCATATGAAGGAGAAATTATTATCGTGTTTCTATCATCAAGATTAACAGCTCCATATACTACTAAAGAAGAAATTTCGTTTTCTGTTGGAGAAAATACTAAAGAAGCACCTGTTTCGAGTGATAAACTGCCTGCAGTACAAACAGCAGAGGTATCTATTTCAACTGTTAAACCTTTCTGAATTATTACAGTATCTACAGGGAGAGGAACCCTGAAAGCATCCCATATAGATACATCATTCCACCTACCGGAAGCAACTGCTTTTATTATTTGTTGTGGAAAACTTAAAGAAAGGGGAATAAAAAATAAAAAATGGAAAATAAGATTCTTTTTAACCATATTTTTTATTTTAAAAAATTACAAAATATTATCAAAAATGTCAATAGAGAAAAAATCAGAAATTTATTGACAAATTCTAAAACTTATTGTAAATTAAAAGCTAGTATGAACCGAGATGCCTGTATAGTATTAAATCAAATTGTGAAATTTTATAAAACAAATTTTTCTCATAAAAAAGTTATTGCTTTAAATAATGTATCTTTAGAAATTCCTTACAATAGCATCTTTACTTTTTTAGGACCAAATGGGGCAGGAAAAACAACTTTACTTAATATTATAGTAGGACTAATAAAACCTGACTGTGGAAGAGTTTTTATAATGTCTAGGGAAACAACTTATGGGATTCCTTCTGAAATAAAAAACAAAATAAATATGTGTTCAGGAAACCCAAATTTTCCATGGTGTATGACAGTAAAAGAAATTTTACAGTTTTACTGTCATCTTTATGGGCTTTCTTTTAGGCAGGCAAAATCTCAGATTGAATATCTTATAGAGATTTTTGAGCTACATAAATACATAAACACAAGGTTTGATGAACTTTCAACAGGGACAAAACAAAAACTTGCTTTAGCAAAATCTTTAGTAAATAATCCAGAAATACTTCTTTTAGATGAGCCTACTTTAGGTCTGGATCCTGAGGTGTCTATAAAAATAAGAGAGTTTATTAGAAATATACATAAAACAAAAAAAATTACTATTCTTCTAACAACCCACTATATGAAAGAAGCTGAAGAACTTTCAGAGATAATTGCATTTATAAATAGTGGCAAAATTATAACAGTATCTAAAAAAGATGAGATACTTAGTTTAACAAACACTAAAAACTTAGAAGAAGCTTTTATTAAACTGTCTCACTATGAAAAAATTTAAATATGAGTTTTTTAAAATATATGCTTATGTTTTTAGAAACTATATTTTTGCTATAAGAAATCTTTTCAGTTTTTTTGATATTCTTTTCTGGCCAGTAGTGGGAATTGTTTCTGTGGGTCTAATGAGTAATTTTTTAAATTTAGAAAAAATTCTTCTTTCATTTCTACTTACAGGAGCAACTGCTTCGGGAGTTTTGCAGGTAATACAACTGGAGGTTTCTTATGGAATTTTATATGAAGTCTGGTCAAAAAGCATAAAACAGATTTTTATTACTCCAACAAAAATATATCATTATATAATAGGAAGCTGGATTGTAGGTATTATAAGAGGCCTTCTTGTTTTTATTCTGCTTACTTTTTTATCTTATGTTCTTTTTAAATCTTATATGCCAAAATTTAATGTGGTGTTAATTTTTTTATCAGGAATATCATTAAGCGCACTTATAATAGGACTGGTTGTTAACTTTTTTGTGATGCTTTACGGGCAAAGAGTAGACATAATTGCATGGTCTTTATCTGTGTTAGCTATGCTTATATGTGGAATTTATTATCCTGTAGATATTCTTCCTGAATGGGTTCAAGTTATAGCAAAACTTATACCTCTTACATATTTTTTAGATTACTATAGAAACGGATTGGGCTTTGAAAAAAAATTTGAGTTTCTTTTAGAGAAAGGATTTTTGCTAAGTTTTTTTTATATAGTGGTCTTATTTATTTTAATCTCTCTTGTTTATAAAAAAGCAAAAAAATCAGGTATCATTTTGAGACTTTCGGAATAAACATATTTTATTCTACGGTAACACTCTTTGCTAGATTTCGTGGTTGATCTATTTCACATTTAAGTAAATCTGCTATATAATATGCTAACAATTGAAGAGGAACTACATTTAAAACAGGAGAAACAAGTTCATCCGTTTCTGGAAGTACAATTTTGTAATCAATACTTTTTGACTCCACACCATAGTTTGTAACAGCTATAACTTTTGCGTCCCTTGATTTTACTTCTTCAAGGTTAGAAAAAACTTTTTGTAAAAGCGCTCCTTTAGTTGCGATTATAACCACAGGCATATCTTTGTCTATTAAAGCAATGGGACCGTGTTTCATTTCACCTGCTGGATATCCTTCTGCGTGGATGTAAGAAATTTCTTTGAGTTTAAGTGCTCCCTCCAAAGCAATAGGATAGTTAATTCCTCTTGCAAGATATAAAAAATCTTTTTTCGTATAAAAGAGCTCTGCTAAATGTTTTAAAAATGAGGTGTCAGAAAGGATGTGTTCTATGTAGGTTGGTACTTTATACAAAGAATTTAGAATTTCAAGATATCTTTTATGAGGAATAGTATTTTTAAGTTTAGCTAAATACAAACCAAAAATATATAAACTTATAAGTTGTCCAGTGAAGGCTTTTGTAGAAGCAACACCGATCTCAGGACCACATCTTATATAAATTGTTGAATCTGCCTCTCGATACAAGGAAGAACCTATAACATTACACACACCCAAAGTAGGAACTTTGTTTTGTTTTACTATTCTTAAAGAAGCTAAAGTATCAGCAGTTTCTCCTGATTGAGAGATAAATATAGCAAGCATATTTTTACTTAAAATAAGTTCTCTGTATCTAAATTCAGAAGCAATATCTACCTCTACTGGAATTCTAATAATATGTTCAAAAAAATACTTGCATACCAAAGCTGCATGATAAGAAGTTCCGCATCCTATAATTAAAATCTTTTCAATTTTTTTAAGCTGTTCATCTTTAAATTTTATTTCTTCATTAAAAACAATTTCTTCACCAAAAATACGAGATACTATATTTTCTCTTAAAACCTGCGGTTGTTCATAAATCTCTTTCAGCATAAAATGTTTAAAACCAGACTTCTCTGCCATCTGTGCAGTCCAGTTAACTACGCTTATTAACCTTTTTTGGGGTCTACTGGAAGAAATATTGTAAATCTTTATCTCATCGTTTGAAATTTCACCAAAATCTCCATTTTCTAAAAATATAAACTTATTTGTATACTCCAACATAGCTGTAACATCTGAAGCTATAATGTTTTCTTTTTCTCCTACACCAATTATTAGAGGTGAGTCTTTTCTTGCAAAAAACAATTTATCAGGTTCATGTTTTGAAATTAAAACAAAAGCAAACGAACCTTCTAAAATTTTTATAGTACTTCTAACTGCTTCAAGAACAGAACCATTAAAATTTTCTTCTATTAAATGTACTATTACTTCTGTATCTGTTTCTGAAGAGAACCTGTGATTAGTAAGTTTGATTTTTAGTTCAAAAAAATTTTCTATTATTCCATTGTGAACTATAACAAAATTTTTCGTACAGTCCACATGTGGATGTGCGTTTTCTTCAGATGGCTTTCCATGGGTAGCCCATCTGGTATGTGCTATACCTACAAAACACTTATTATCTTTAAAATCCACACACCTAAACTCTGAAGGCAAAGTTGACTCCATCTCAACAATTTTGCCAACTGAGCGATGTCTAAGTATTTTGTTGTCTTTCAGTATAGCAATTCCGCTTGAATCATATCCTCTGTATTCTAATTTTTTAAGTCCAGAAATTAAAACTTCTGTTATGTTTCTTTTACCTATATATCCAATTATTCCACACATGGAATTAAACTTTTGAAGAATTAATATGTTTTTATTAATTTTAACATTTCTTCTACAGCTTGCTTTAGACCTACAAAAATTGCTCGTGCTACTATGGAGAAACCAATGTTTAGCGTGTTTATATTTTCTATTTTTGCTATATACTTTACATTTTCATAGTTAAGGCCATGACCTGCGTTTACTATAAGTCCTTGCTGAAATGCAAAAAAACAAGCATTTTTTATTCTTTCTAGCTCCAGATGGAATTTTTTTGTATCAGGTTTACATAGAGAATATTTACCAGTGTGAATTTCAACCGCATCTGCTTCTAATTTTTTAGCTAAAAGTATATCTTCTTCTTTAGGTTCTACAAACAAACTTACAATGATTTCTTTTTCTTTTAGCTTTTTTATCACTTTTTGAAGTCTTTTGTAGTTATCCTTCAGGTTCAAACCACCTTCTGTAGTAAGTTCCTGTCTTCTTTCAGGAACTATACAGACTTCATCAGGTTTTACTTTTAAAGCAAATTTTACTATTTCCTCATTAAGAGACATTTCAAGATTTAAAGGTATTTTTAGAATTTTTTTAAGCTGTATTACATCTTCATCCTGGATGTGTCTTCTATCCTCCCGAAGATGGACAGTAATTTGATGAGCACAGGATTCTTCCACTATTCTGGCAGCTTCTATTATTGAAGGTACTCCTATTTTTCTTTGTTGCCTTAAAGTTGCTATGTGATCTATGTTAACTCCTAGTTTTACCATACTTTTCAATTTTTAGTTTTAAGATAACTTAGAAATTTTTTTTCTAAAAGATCTGCAACTTTTTCTATATCTGTTTTATTTTTGCCTTCAACCATTATGCGAAGCAAGGGTTCTGTTCCAGAATATCTTAAAATTATTCTTCCTTTGATTTTGTTTTCTATTTTTTTAATAAAATCTTTTTCAAATATCTCTTCAACAGGAGGCTTTAAAGAAGTTTTTACATTTTTTATTATCTGAGGATATTTTTCAAAAATTTTACAAAGCAGAGAAATTCTTTTTTTATTTTTTATCATTATCTTTAAAACCTCCAAAGCTGTAAGAATCCCATCACCAGTAGGAAGATAATCATAAAGAACTATATGACCTGATTGCTCACCACCTAAATTTCCTTTGTATTCTTTTAAATACTCTGAAACATACTTGTCACCCACAGGACATTGAATTACTTTTATGTTTTTTGTCCATAAATATTTAAGCAATCCTAAGTTTGACATAACAGTTACTACAACTAAAGAATTTTTTAAAATTTTATTTTTTTTGTAATCTGTAGCAATAACTCCTAATATATAGTCACCATCTCTTATGATATTTTTTTCATCAACAAATATGACCCTGTCTCCATCACCATCAAAACAAATTCCTATTTCTCCTGTTTGAGTTTCTTTTTTTAAAGTTTCAGGATAAACAGCTCCACATTTATAATTTATATTTCTACCATCTGGAGAGATGTTTATAAACTTTATGTTTTCAAAAAACTCACTAAATATTTTCTTAACTATTTTGTAAGTAGCTCCATTAGCAGCATCTACTATTAGAGATATTTTCTTAAAAAAATTATCTTTTAACACAATATCTTTTAAAAAAATATTTTTAAGAAATCCTATATATTTTTGTTGTGCTTCTGATGAGTAGTTAATCAGTTCACCTTTTTTTTCATAAGATATAATTTTGAGTTTATTTTTTATATGTGATTCTATTTCTTCTTCTAACTTATTTGGAAGTTTTTCGCCATCTGGAGAAAAAAACTTTATACCGTTAAAATTATAAGGGTTATGAGAAGCAGAAACCACTACTCCTATTGCTTTCAATTCTCTACAAAGAAAAGAAACTCCAGCTGTAGGAAAAATTTCAACATTGTGGATTAAATAACCAAATTTCAAAAATTCTTTACAGAGCAACTCAGATATCCAGGGGCTTGACTCTCTTGTATCGTATCCAACAACTAGCCTTGGAGTAACATACACTTTTTTTAAAATTGAAGCTGCATATCTACTTATAACGGAAAGTTCTTTTTTTGTAAAAGGAGAACGGTTTACCTCTCCCCTTATTCCATCTGTTCCAAAAAGTTTTTCATTCATTTTATTATTTTTATTTTTTTAAACTCACACTCAGAAGTTTTTGAAAGGAGTTCATTAATTTTTTTTAAATACTCATTTTTATTAAGTTTTAAATGATGAGCACAAGCAGGTGAGTTAACAGTAACTAACAGTTCATCTTTTCTTGCACCACACAATTTTATTTTTTTTGCTATTTCTTTACCTACAACTTTTTCCCACACATCATAAAGAATACCTAAATTCTCTGATATTCCATATCTCTTAAATAAGTTTTTTAATATCACATCAATTTTTACAAATTTTTCCATGGAAAGAAAAACATTATGACAAGAATATCACAACTTCATTGGCATAAGAATATAAATATAATCTTTATCGTTTTCAGGCTGTATCATCCATGGAGCAGTAGGTTCATTTATTCCTATTATTACATTTTCTTTCTCATCAAGTACAGATAAAACATCTAAAATATAAGATGGTTCAAATTTAACTTCGACATCATTACCTGTGTATTCTATATCTACTTCCACTTCTGATATCCCAACTGATTCCACAACAGAAGAAAGCTTTAAACCATTTTTTGTAAATAAAAATTTTATACCAAAACCTTTTTCTCCTATAACCCATGAAGATTGTTTAATACCCTTTATTAAATTTTCAACCTTTACCTTCAAAGTTGAGGTAATCTTAGGTATTACCTGTTCATAGGCAGGAAATTCTCCCTGGACCAATCTACTTACAAAACATATGTTGTCTATTTTAAAAATGAAATGTTCCTGTAACAAAGAAAAGCTACAGCTTTTAGATTTACTTTTTTCTATTATGTTAATTACCCTATCAACAGCTTTAGTTGGAACAATTCCTGTGGTTGCTATCTTAGTTGGAGTAATTTTTCTTGTAACATATGCTAAACGTCTTCCATCTGTAGCTACGAACTTTATTACATCTTTTTGTATATTAAAGTATACCCCATTAAGATAATATCTTGTTTCTTCTTTAGAAGTAGCAAATACTGTCTTTGTTAAAGCATCCAAAAGAACTTCTGCGTCCATTGTAATTTCTTGAGTTTTTGCTTGTTTTTCATCATATTTGGGCATTCCCGGATGATTTTTAGCTGGTTGACCGATAAATGTATTTTTTGTTTTACCACAAAACATCTGAGCTATAGGAGTTTTTTCATCTTGAGTTTTAAGTATTATTTCATCTTCATCAAGTTCTTTTACAGCACTGTGAAGTTTCTTTGCAGGTATACAAATCTCTCCAGAAGAAATAACTTTACAGCTAATCTCTGTTTTTAAAGATGTTTCTATATCACTGCCTATAAGGACACATCTGTCTTTGCCTTCTGTTGAAATTAAAACATCTGGAGTAAGTGGTAAAGCTGTATGAGAACTAACAATAGGGTCTAAAAGTTGTAAATTTTTTACAAGAAGTTCTTTATTTATAACCAATTCCATAATTTATTTTACCTCCTAAGTGGAGTGTTGAAATTTTATTTTACAAAAACTTTTAAATAAATTCAAGTAAAGTTTTTTAAAAAAATTTACGGAATATAAAGCAGAAAATAATTTTAATATCTTTAGCTAAAATTATCCTCGGGGATGATATTTTTTGTGTAATTCTTTTAAGTGTTGCCTGTCTATATGTGTATAGATCTGGGTAGTAGAAATATCGGAATGTCCTAAAAGTTCTTGCACAACTCTTAAATCAGCACCGTATTTTAACATATGTGTTGCAAAAGAGTGCCTTAAAGTATGAGGAGAGACATTTTTTGTAATGCCTGCTTGTTTCACATAGTTTTTTAGTTGTTCCCAAAAATCAATTCTTGATATGGGTTTTCCAAGTTTTGAAAGAAAAACATATTGGTCATAATCAGACGATATTTTATTTTTAAATTTTTTTTCTCTTACTTCTAACCATTCTTTAATGGCTTTTATGCTTTTTTGATTAAGCAACACAATTCTTTCTTTATTTCCCTTACCAACCACTTTAATGTATTTGTTAGACAAATCCAACTGACTAAATTTTAAATTTACAAGTTCAGAAACTCTCATACCTGTAGCATATAAAACTTCAAGCATTGCTTTGTTTCTTATATCATTAAATTTCTTTCCAGGAATAAAGCTTAAAAGTTTATCTACTTCTTCATACGATAAAACTTGAGGCAGTTTTCTTTGCAGTTTTGGTTTAGAAATAAGTTCAATTGGATTGTTTTTAGTTATTTCTTCTGCAATTAAAAATTTATGAAATTGAGTAATACAGGATGTTTTTCTATATATTGAGTTTGTTTTTAAGTTTTTTTCTTTAAGTTGCCATAGAAATTCTGTGATATCTTCAGGTAATACAGTATGAATATTTTTTTCTATTTTTTTTAAAAATGCAAAGTATTGTTTGAGGTCTCTTCTATAAGCTAAGATTGTATTTTGCGAAAGGCCCTTTTCAATTCTTATGAATTCTAAAAATTTCTCAATCAAAAGCTCTTCAGACATTTTAACATTTTAAACTTTTCTTCTTAATTTTGTAAACATTTCTTGAGGAGAGTTTATTGTATTTATGTAATTTATCGCTCTCTCTATAGCAACAATATATAAATTTTTGTTTATCTTATATCTTTTTTTAAAATGATAAATTAAATAGTTATAAGTTTTATTTAATTGATTATCTATTCTATCCAGCACCATTTTATAAAACTCCTGAGTTTTTTTAAGTAAATCAAACTCAGAGGTATACCCTGTAATTCCTGCTTCTCTAAATTCATAAAACAAAAACACCAATCTTTCAAGATAAGTTCTTGCCGACATCTGACCGATAAGGTCAGCTGTTCCTAACATAAACCCTAAGCTTTTTTCTTCTTCATCTGAGAAGTTTATTTTGGAAGGGTCTAAACTAAGCTTTGTACACAATACTATATTTTTTGCTACTTCAAACTGTTGATAATCAAAACCTTTTTGCTGCATGTATTTTGATAAAAAATCAATGCTTCGCTCAACATGAACAAGTGTATACTTTGCTCCTGTTCCTTCCTGGTCGTCTATTGTTTGAAGATAACCAACATCATGGAAAAGAGTAGCAACTAATGCTATTTTTACTTTTTCTAAAGAAAGTTTATTTTTTGCATGTTTTATGTTATATCCATCTATCAGTCTGGATATTGCTAACAGCACATCTGTTGTGTGTTGAATGTCGTGAAATTTAGTGTTATATTTTTTATATCCTGGGTATCTTCCCTCCATCAAATCTATAAAATCGTTGAAGTAGTATCTAAAAGGAAGAAATTCTACAATTGGATAATGATGTATGAAGTTATGTTTTACTTCTTCAAGAACAGCATAAGGTTGGCTATAATCCACTAGTTGATCCAATCTTACTTCCTGATGGGGTTTTTCTTTTTTCATTAAAATTTTTTGATTTTAATTAAAAGCTCTCTGTACAACTTAAGAAATAAAAAAACAGGAAAACCTACTACATTGTAATAATCTCCAATAATTTTTTTTACAAACCTATCTTTTTTTTCCTGAACAGCATATGCTCCTGCTTTATCTAAATGTTTTTTTGAGATCTTCCGTATTTCCGTCTCCGAAAGTTTTCGAGTAAACACTATAGATTTTTCCACTCCGGAAAGTAAAAGTTTCTTTTTTGGATAAATTAAACACAATCCACTTAATACTTCATGTTTTGTCCCAGAAAGTTTTCTTAGAATATTCTGGGCATCTAATTCATCTTGAGGTTTACCTATTATTTCTTTTCCGTTTAATACAACAATGGTATCTGCTGCGATGATAATTTTATCCTTATAAAATTTAGCTACTGATTTTGCTTTCTCAACAGCAATTTTTTCAACAAATTTAGAAGGGGAGTTGTGAAATCTAACTTTTGGTTCGTTAAATTTATGTTTATCTATAGAGAAATTAAATCCTAACAAACTTAAAATTTCTTTTCTTCTCTGTGAACTTGAAGCTAGAACAAGTTTTGTCATAAAATCAGTTTTCTAAAAATTACAGCAGTAATTACAAGACCAATCACTGCAGTAATATTTAGCTTTACTAAAGCTCCAAAGGTAATCTCCAGAATTCCAAGATCCACAGTAGTTGGTTGAAGTCCTGGTTTTATTTCAACAGCTAACATTTCTTTAACTGTTGAATCTTGAGGAAATAATTTTGAAAATGCTTTTCCTATAAAAGCTCCTAAAAGTGTCCCAACAATTATCAACAAAATAAAATACATCAAATTTTTTGACATATAAAACAATCCCCTTATTTCTTCATAATAAATTTTTTATTAATTAGACAGTTTTTATATCACATTACCTTAATTTTTACACCACATTACTTTGCTTCTTTTTCTTTTTCTTTTTTCTTTTTACCACAACCTTTTGCCATGGCCTAACTCACCTCCTTTCCTGGTGGGATTTTTTCTTAAAAACCAACTGGTCATTCAGCAAATATCTTATAAAATTTTAATTTACCTATCTGAAGTAACACTTCTTTAGATTTATTAAAGTCTAAAACTATATTTTGTTGAACTTTCTTTTTATCTATTTTTATTCCTCCTTGCGAGATTAACCTTTTTGCTTCACTTTTCGAACTTACAAGCTGATATTCAGTAAGCAAATCAATAAGTTCATAACTTTGTTTTTTTACAGAAACAACTGGAATGTCCGTAGGAGTTTGTTTTTTAGAAAAAACCCTCACAAACTCTTGTTTTTCTTTTAAAGCTACTTCTTCTCCATAATATTGTTTAACAATTAAATATGCTAAATATTCTTTTGCCTCTTTAGGTGTTTCTTTTATCATTTTTTGTGCATAGTTTATATCCACATCTGTTAACAATTCAAAATATTTAAGCATTATACTGTCAGGTATTGACATAATTTTGCCAAACATATCTTTTGAAGTGTCATTCAAAGCTATATAATTTTTGTATGATTTCGACATTTTTCTTTCACCATCGGTCCCCTCAAGTAAAGGCATTGTTATAATAACCTGGGGTTGCTGTCCTGCATCTTTCTGAAGTTCTCTTCCAACAAGTAAATTAAATTTCTGGTCATTACCTCCTAACTCCACATCAGCCTTAACTGCGACAGAGTCATAACCCTGAAGAAGTGGATATATGAATTCAAGAATTGTGATTGGTGTATTATTTTTATATCTTTCGTTAAAATCGTCTCTTTCAAGCATCCTTGCAACTGTATATTTTGAACAAAGCTGCAAAAGTCCATCTATACCTAAAGGATAAAGCCACTGACTGTTATAAACAACTTCTGTTTTTTCTCTATCTAAAATTTTAAAGACCTGCTCCGTATAAGTTTTTGCATTTTGCATAATTTCTTCTTCCGAAAGAATAGGACGAGTAGTATCTCTTCCTGAAGGATCTCCGATTTTTGCAGTGAAATCACCTATAATAAAGACAACCTTGTGACCAAAATCTTGAAACTGGCGAAGCTTACGTAGGATAACTGTGTGGCCTAGATGCAAATCAGGTGCTGTTGGGTCAACACCAAGTTTTACTGTAAGTTGCTTTTTATTTTTTAGTTTTTCTTTAAGTTCATCTACTGAAACTATATCAGAAACACCTCTAAGCAACACCTGTAGTTGTTGTTCTATATCCGTCATATTCTTTTGATATATAAAATTACTCGCTATAAAATCAACAGATGAATTAAAAATATAAACTTATTTAAAATCTTTCATGATATGAAGTTATATTTTTAAATTGTGTGGAATTTTTAAAGGTTAAATATAACTTTATTATTTTCTTCTCTTAATTTTATCCTCTCACAAACAATCAAGGTTTTCTGAATTAGTTGATAAAGTTCCTTAACTTCTTCATCTTTTTTGTCTTTTAAAAGTATTTCTATAAACATTTAATAATGCTTTTTTTTAAAAATATTTTTCACCTCTTCTTATTTCTTTGAATTATACCGGTTATAATATCTTACTCAATAAAAACATATATATTTTTTAAAAAATGTCAACTATTTTACTACTATCAATGTACTTGGTAAGGACTGCAGTAGTTTGGTTTTTAAAACATTAAATTAACCACGCATAAAACCAAACCCATCAGGGGCAATATTTTAATATCCACAAAATTGTTCAATTAAATCTATTATTAAATGTTAAAAGATTAAATACTACTTCCTCGTTTCAATTCCACAATGGTTCAATTAAATCAAGTTTTTGGTAAAGCCCAAACAAGTGCGTGTGCTCCATTTCAATTCCACAATGGTTCAATTAAATCTTCAGTTGGTCGTCGTATAAAATCCAATCATCTTGATTTCAATTCCACAATGGTTCAATTAAATCAGAGAATATATAAAAGCTATCTCAGATAAAGAACTCATTTCAATTCCACAATGGTTCAATTAAATCATTCCAGCCGTTAGAGGTTGTTGCTTTCTGTAGTTTTATTTCAATTCCACAATGGTTCAATTAAATCTGTCCTCCTTTTTGTTAGATTTCCCCCGCCAGCCTGAATTTCAATTCCACAATGGTTCAATTAAATCCCAATAGCGTTAAAGATAAAAGGTAAAAATGTAGAAATTTCAATTCCACAATGGTTCAATTAAATC
>JBCNUU010000069.1:0-545 GCA_039630545.1 Endomicrobiia bacterium | reverse complement strand
TGAACCATTGTGGAATTGAAACCAAATATACATACGCCGCAATTTATCACCATAAGGATTTAATTGAACCATTGTGGAATTGAAACCTTCTAACTGAACAAGAAAAAAAACAAATCAAGAAGAGATTTAATTGAACCATTGTGGAATTGAAACAGAGGAGTGGAGAGAATATCGTTATATACCCGCTCAGATTTAATTGAACCATTGTGGAATTGAAACACAGGCTAAAAAGGCTTGATTTGGCTTGAATGGCTTGATTTAATTGAACCATTGTGGAATTGAAACTTGTTAACGGCCGTTTAGATTTTTCGCCGTATATTTCTGGATTTAATTGAACCATTGTGGAATTGAAACTCAAGCCTGTCTTGCTTATATTAGCCTGCCTTGTATAGATTTAATTGAACCATTGTGGAATTGAAACGCCTTGCTGTGCTTGTTTGCCTGCCTTGTTTTTGTGGATTTAATTGAACCATTGTGGAATTGAAACTACTGCTTGTAAGGCTTAAACAAGCATGCTAATAAGGATTTAATTGAACCATTGTGGA
>JBCNUU010000068.1:0-562 GCA_039630545.1 Endomicrobiia bacterium | reverse complement strand
TGACACTGAATTTAAAGATTTTTATTTTGTCATTTCAATTCCACAATGGTTCAATTAAATCTGTTTGACGTTGTTGGTTCAGCGTTTATCAATCTTATTTCAATTCCACAATGGTTCAATTAAATCCATAGATATACTCTCAGGAAGCGGGATTCTAAAGAAATTTCAATTCCACAATGGTTCAATTAAATCCTTATTCCTCGTCTGAAATTGCGTCTGAGAGATGAAAAATTTCAATTCCACAATGGTTCAATTAAATCTTCAGTAGCGAAGATGTAAAATGCTGGTGGAACGATATTTCAATTCCACAATGGTTCAATTAAATCGGTGCCAAGTATTTATTACAAGAGGCTATAACAATATTTCAATTCCACAATGGTTCAATTAAATCAACAGCAGTTGCTGAGTTTGACTGCAGGAAGTCCTCATTTCAATTCCACAATGGTTCAATTAAATCGAGAATATTCTACTTGCAGAAAAAACTACTTCATCTGATTTCAATTCCACAATGGTTCAATTAAATCCGAATACATACAGCCTGTGTTCATGCCAAGATCGTGAT
>JBCNUU010000067.1:0-564 GCA_039630545.1 Endomicrobiia bacterium | reverse complement strand
TTTCAAGCTTTTCTTTTATTTTTTCTAGAGCTTTCTTCAATTCAATAACTTTAGATTCATATTCTTCTTCTGTAATTTCTCCTATACTCTTTAGAAATTTCAGTTCATTTATTTTTTTGAGTATACTTTCTTTTTCTTCTTCTAATTTTTTTATATCTTCTGGGGTGATTTGTTTTTTGATTTCTATGGTTAATTCTTCTGTTTGTAACTGTTGTGAGAGAAACTTTTCACTGGATAAATCTTTTTCAGTTTTTTTCTCTATTTTTCTCTCTATTTTAGATAGTATATTTTCTATATTAATTTCATTTTCGGCTTTTGCTGATTCGCTTTTTTCTATTTTGGGAGATACTTTTTCTGTAAAGCTTTTTATATTTATTTCTTGTGGTTTTTGTGATTCTGCTTTTGTCAATATATTTTCTTCTTTTGGGATCTTGAGTTTGTATGAAGGGATTTCTATTGATTTATAGGGTTCTTTATTCTCTTGGGTTTTTTGTAATGGTGTTTGTGTTGTGGGAGATATTTTTTTTGTTTTTTCAGTTTCTTTTTGAGGTTCTTTTTCAGCTT
>JBCNUU010000066.1:0-567 GCA_039630545.1 Endomicrobiia bacterium | reverse complement strand
GCCAGAAACTGTTTTCCTCCTTATCCTTTCCTTATTTGTGGCAGTCGTATGACTTAAATTTCTCGGCGTGATAATTCCAGCCCCGCCACCAACTATATCTCCAGTTTCACATATGAGTAAATTGTCCATATCGATATCTTCATCTTCGGTTTCCTCTACTTCCGCGATTTTCCACTTTCCAGCAAGGCTAAATTTCTGTAATGGGATAGTGTCGTCTAGAAAGGTTGGGGTTAAAACAAGTTCTCTTTCTTTATAAACCTCTTCCAATGTTTTAATTGTAATTTGCGGATGTTCTTGATAATTTCCTTCAAAAGCACTAGCAATTATATTCGCCACTTCATCAGTTAAGTCGTTTCTCTGTGTGTTTGTAGTAATGATAGTTTTCTTCTTCTTTGTTCTTATATATCCGATTTCTTCTGCATCGTAGAAAATTACTTTCTCATCTTTAATTGCATCTACAAGCTCATCTACTCTATCGATTTTACTAAACAACTGATTGCTTTCCTCTAAGGTTCTTCTTTCAGCAAAAACTAACAATGTTCTTTGTTGAGCATGAGGAGCGAATGC
>JBCNUU010000065.1:0-574 GCA_039630545.1 Endomicrobiia bacterium | reverse complement strand
TTTAGTATCCAACCTGTTGGTAAGTAATCCTGAAAGGAGATGGGGCTATGAACAAGTAAAAGCTTTTCTCGAAGGAAAAAGTATCCAACCACAAACTGAAACTCATCAAAAAAAAGAACTGAAAATAAAATTCAGAAACAAGGAGTACAGATCTGTTGAGGAACTATTGCTGGCTTTTCTTAAAAGTCAGGATGATTTCAGATCAGGCGTAAAATTTCTAAAAACCCAAGAATTCCTCGAAATACTAGACCCAAAAGATAAAGAATTCCTGAGTAATTTACAGAAAAAAATGGAAGATGAAGATTTTTTACTTAACTTTTTTATAAGTTACAAATTTCCTTCCTTGCCTCCTTACATATGTTCCAGAAAACTCTCATTTGATTCAATAGTTTCTACCTTCAGAAAAATAAAAAACAAGCATATTTTGGATTATGAAGATAAAAAAATAATAGAACTTATAAAAAATTACCTGGAAAACAAGAAAAATAATATAATGGATTTATATAATCATTTCAAGCAGAATCATGTTGACAATGAGTTGGAAACCTTTCTTGTTAATCTCAAAAAGTTTGTT
>JBCNUU010000064.1:0-581 GCA_039630545.1 Endomicrobiia bacterium | reverse complement strand
AGGTGAATGAATATGAGTTTCTTAAATAAGATAAGTTTTCTGAACCAAATAAGTTATGCCCAAAATAAATATAGGGCACAGAGGTCTACCTCTACGGGGGAATTTTTAATTTTTTATTTTTTAAAATTTTTATTTAAATCATTTTTTATTTTAATTTATTTTAAAACCAAACTGTTTACTTTCTAAAAGAAATACTATAAAAAAATAAAAAATTTTTATCTATGGATATTTAGAGACGAAATAGAAAACTTTGAGAAGCTTAAAAACGAACCTGTTCAAATAGTTGATGTAAAAAGTGCAACGGACGAATTCCTTGGGAAAGCGTTTTTCAACCCTAAATCTCACATAGTTGCACGAATTCTGACGCGAAATAACGAAAAAATCAATAATAACTTTTTCAGAAGCAAAATAAAAGAAGCAATTGATAGAAGAAAAAAATTAAAAATCAAATCAAGCGCATTACGCCTAATTCACGCAGAAGCTGACGAGATACCAGGACTTATTGTAGATAAATTTAACAACTACCTCATCCTTCAAACGAGAACAGCTGGTATAGAAAACTTCAAGCACGAAATAGTTAC
>JBCNUU010000063.1:0-588 GCA_039630545.1 Endomicrobiia bacterium | reverse complement strand
AAAAAATCAATATTGAGGATTATCTTAGATTTAATTGAACCATTGTGGAATTGAAATTTTTTTCTGACAGAGGAAGAATTTTTTGAAATCAAAAGATTTAATTGAACCATTGTGGAATTGAAATATAAAAGCGCAAACAAAAATTTTTCATAATTTTTATAGATTTAATTGAACCATTGTGGAATTGAAATTTGAGAGAGAATGAAAACACATGGGAAAAACCTTCAGATTTAATTGAACCATTGTGGAATTGAAATTTATTTTTTTTATTATTTTAGCATTACCTACAAAACATGATTTAATTGAACCATTGTGGAATTGAAATCCGCCAGCCAGCCACCGACGGGGGATTTTGTTTTTTTGATTTAATTGAACCATTGTGGAATTGAAATCTGCACTACGAAACGCACAATCATATTTATCGGATGATTTAATTGGACCATTGTGGAATTGAAATGCGGGATGAGTGGAGCCAAATGGTTTTACCCTTCCCAGATTTAATTGAACCATTGTGGAATTGAAATTAACAAATCCTTAATCAACCCTGAACAAACCCTTAAGATTTAATTGAACCATTGTGGAATTGAA
>JBCNUU010000062.1:0-608 GCA_039630545.1 Endomicrobiia bacterium | reverse complement strand
TATACAAATTTTTCAGCTATAGAATTGGATAAAATAAAAGCAAACTTTATAGATGACATTTTTTCTATTGTTGATAAAATTAATGCTGAAAAGGAAATTATGAAAATGGAAATTAGTCTTTCAAGAAAACTTACAGAAGAAGACTCAAATGTAATCGATCAAGTATTTGATTTGATTACTTCCCTTTCACTTTTAAATGCTGGTTATATGCTTTATCCAAATGAAAGTTTTAAAATCAAGGAAGAATATGTGTTATCAAAAATAAAAGAACTTGTAATGAAAAATGATGAAACTAGAGAATGGATAGAAATGTATAGAAATAAAATATCAGATGTAATAATTTCTATAATAAGTAAAAAAATGAGAAGAGGAAGAACTATTTTAATATAAATGATTTTGACTTTTTCTTTTGTAATATATTGAAAAAAAGGAGGTAAAGCTATGAGGCATGAAGAACTTTTAAGCAAATTTGAAGAGATGACCCCCCCGTGAGTTTTCTTTAAAGATATAAAAATTTTATTAAGTTTTTCTTTTAACCGTATAATAGTTTTTACAATTGAGGAAGTCAAGATGGAAAAAGTGGTAAATTTATTTATAAAGCTTGCGTT
>JBCNUU010000061.1:0-625 GCA_039630545.1 Endomicrobiia bacterium | reverse complement strand
AAACACTCCTCAAAACTTTTCTTAAAATTATAGAGACAGAAAAAATGTCTATGGAGGAAATAACCTCCATAGACTGGGGAGCATTTTCTGATATGCTCCCCTTATTTCTTACTTTCGCGAGAAAAAAAGAAGTATGGTTCAAATCTCTCCATATTGAAGAAATCCCATATTCTTTTGTGTCTTTACTTACCACTCCATTTGGGGAGTGGTATATCTCCAAAGGAAAAATCAATTTCAGAGAATATGACGATATTTTAGAAATACAGGTAGGGTTGCATAAACTCTACCTGTATGAAAAAGACAATAAAATAGTCCTCTACCATCAGCACCAAAGAGGTGTTGATGGTTATGAAAAATACGGGGATCATATACATCCCCGTTGTAGAATTGATGAAGAATTTTTCAAAAACCACTTCCATGTTTTGTTTGAAAAAAGACTTGGAGATATTGTTTTTTACTCTGACGAAAGAACATTACAACCTGCAACTGAAAATAACCTGCAAAAGTTGCAGGTTGTAAATGGCATCATAACAGAAAATAAGTTAATAATCAACACTCCGGGTGGTATAGTATACCATCCGGAGCACGGCAGGTTAGTGTTGAACGAGGGGACCTGGTATATTTA
>JBCNUU010000060.1:0-639 GCA_039630545.1 Endomicrobiia bacterium | reverse complement strand
TACAAGGGCTGTTTAGCAAGGCGATAGAGACGGGCAACATTGAGGTGATAGAAAGACTAATGAGTGTGAGGCGAGAGTTGAAGCAAGAGAAGGCGAGGCAGGAATTTAGCGAGGCACTCAAGGGATTTCAAAGTGAGGTAAAACCTATTGCGATGGACTGCGTAGTTAAAAACAAGGACGGGACGGTAAGATATAGATATGCTTCGTTAAAACAAATTATGAAAGAAATACAACCATTGTTACACAAATGGGGGCTCACCGTAAGTTTTGATACCATCCCGTCAGGGCAAAACACGCTTACGATAAAATGCATACTCACGCATACAAGTGGGCATTCAGAAACAAGAGAGTTTACAATACCAGTTGACACATCGCAACATATGAGTGACATTCAACGCTGGGGCTCGACGCTGAAATATGCTAAACGCTATGCTCTTGTAAGCACGATGAATTTAATCGCTGAAGAGGATATTGATGGTATAGAAGTTAAAAATGAACAAGAAAACAAAAAAGAAGATATAAAGATAAAAAAAATAACGATACTGGATGATGGGACTGTGATAGAAAAGAAAGAAGAAAAAGTTAAAGAAGCAGAAGTTAAAAAAGATAAAGAAAAAGAAGAAGAAAATGTTGTGGATA
>JBCNUU010000006.1:0-103948 GCA_039630545.1 Endomicrobiia bacterium | reverse complement strand
GGTATTGTAAGCTCTTTAAATTTTGACTATAGATTTTCTCCAGCTTTAACTGCGAGGATAGGCGCATCATTTTTACTTCTTGGTGGTGGTTTTGTCACATCTTTGAGTTATTTGACACATAAACAATCTTCACATCATCTTGAGTTAGGTTTTTCTTTAGGTAGTTTTAGTATAGCATCAATTTTTGGAGGAGAGGCAAAAGAAACTTTTATACCGGGCTTGATTTTTGGTTATAGATATCAACCATTAAAAGGAGGTTTTTTATTTAAGGCGTCTCTTACACCTTTCGTTTTAGTAAAAGAAGAGATATATACTTATATAGAATATGGTGTTGGAGTTAGAGAAGAAAAGAAATTGAGATATGACTTTCAAATGTGGGCTGGGTTATCTTTAGGTTTTTGTTTTTGATATTTTTTTGATAAAAAGGAGGATAAGTATGGGGAAAATTTTTGCAAAGGTTACAGAAAAAGATATTACAAAAGCAATAACAGAAAGTTTTTTAAAACAATTTTCTTTATATGCTGAAAGTGATGTTATAATTGTAGGTGGAGGTCCATCTGGTCTTATGTGTGGTAAAGAGCTTGCTTTAAGAAATCTTAAAGTTTTAATAGAAAGAAACAACTATATAGGTGGTGGTTTTTGGATTGGTGGTTATTTAATGAATAAAATTACAGTAAGGGAACCTTCAGAAAAAATTTTAGATGAGCTTAAAATACCATATGAAAAAGCAGCAAAAGGTTTGTATTGTAGCAGATGGCCCTCATGCTTGTTCTAAACTTATAGCTACAGCTTGTGATGCTGGTGTGAAATTTGCTAATATGACAGTTTTTGATGATATAATAATTAGAGAAAATAGAATAGCTGGCGTTGTTGTAAACTGAACACCAGTTCATTCTTTGCCAAGAGAAATAACCTGTGTTGATCCTGTAGGGCTTGAATCTAAAGTTGTAGTTGATGCATCAGGGCATGATGCTTATGTAGTAAAAAAATTAGAAGAAAGAGGTCTTATTAAGACGAAAGGTTTTGGTGCTATGTGGGTTGAAGAATCTGAAGATATGATAGTTGAATATACATCTGAGATTTATCCCGGGTTAGTTGTGTGTGGTATGGCTGTTTCAACGGTTTTTGGTTTGCCTAGGATGGGTCCTACTTTTGGTGCTATGCTTTTATCTGGAAAGAAAGCAGCTGAGGTTTTGATAAACAAGTATTTTTTTAGATATATGTATAAAGTTTTTTGTTATTTAACAGACACTTTCTGGGAAACAAAAGATTTGGCTGCGACAGTTAAAAAAATTTTTGATATACTAAATTTGAGTTTTTATTATAGGGAGTTATGGTGGGGTAAAATTGTTGAGGTTGATAATATTTTGCTTTGTAAAATAAATAGATATTTATTCTAATAAAATTCCTGACTTTTGGTTTGATGAAGAAAGAAATTTTGAAAATAAATATTTGTATAATAAGCTAAACAATAATCATTTATATGATGGATTTAGATTACAAGAAGTTTATTTTAATTGTATAAAACCTAAGTTTAAAGAGTGTCATATTGTGTTTACTGAAAGGATTGTAGCGACATTTGATGATACAGATAAAAGATATCACAGTAGAGTTGTTGTATTAGGATACCCATGTATAATATCTATTAAAGGGTTAACAAAAGCATTAGCTTTATATAAAGATTACTATAATATAAAAAATATAATGCCGGAAGTTGGAGAAAGAATTAAAGAAGATATTTACAATCTTGTCAATAAAAATTTATTTAAGTTTTTGTTAAAATATGTTATTCAGTGTATTTTCTACATATTTTTTGATGAAGGGTTTTGCAATTATAGTTTTTGTTTACATTTTAACAATCATTGGTTTTCAGAAGTTTACGAACAAGTAAATAATATAAACAAAAAATTGAAATTTTCAAAGTTGTTCTGTGAACATCATAAAAATTTGTTCTATAAAATAAAAAATTGATAAAATTAAAAAATTTTTATTATATATTTTAATATGAAAATATCAACTAAAACAGATTATGCTTTTAGATTACTTTTAGAACTTGCTTTAAATTATGATAAATTTTTGAAATATGGGAATATATTAAGGATGAAAGATATCTCTAAAAAGCATAACATTCCTTACAAATTCTTACAACAAATTGTTTTACAACTAAAAAAATTTGGTTATATACGTACTATACAGGGTGTAAAAGGTGGAATATGTTTAGCAAAACATCCTAAACAGATTATTCTGGGTGATGTTATAAAACTTTTAGAGGGTAATCTTCTCCAAATTGTATGCTTTGAAGAGAATTTTTCAAAAAAATGTAAAGAAAAAAATTGTGTTTTTGTTCCAATTTGGCAACAAATAGATAAACAACTGCAAGAGATAGTCAACAATATAAGTTTTGAAGATATAGTTAATAAATATTTAAGTAGTCAAAAAAGGTTAGAATATTTTATATAATGAATATAAATTTTGTTGAATTTTTTAAAAGTTTTTTATTTAATTTAAAACATTATATCATAGAGATTTTTCCAGTTTTAGTAGTTGGATTTTTGTTAAGTGGTATTTTTTATGAATTAATACCAGCAAATTTAGTTAGAAAATACCTAGTGAAGAAAAATTTTTTTACCTTATTTTCTATAATAGTAATAGGAATGATATTACCTATATGTTGTATAGGTAGTTTACCTATGGCTGTTGGATTTAGGCAAAAAGGTGTTAAGTTAGGTAATATTTTGGGATTTATTGTTGCAACACCGGCAACTTCTATATCTTCAATTTTAATATCTGTAAAATTTTTTGGTGTAAAATTTACATTGTTTTTATGTTTAAGTGTTATAGCTTTAAGTTTTTTAATTGGTATAATAGGAAATTTAATAGATACTTCTAATAATTATGTTAAAGAAGAAGAATTAACACCAGATATGATGGAGTTTATATCACAGTTTATTCCTAAAAAAACGTTATGGCAAAAAATTTTATTAGTTTTAAGATATTCTTTTATATATTTACCTAAAGAGATTGGTTTAGAAATTTTTATTGGTTTAGTGTTAGCAAGTTTTATAAGTAGTTTAAATGTTGTAAAATTTTTTGTAGAAAATTTTTTATACGGGGTTTATGGATATATTTTTTCAGTAGTATTTGGAGTTTTGATGTATATTTGTTCAACAGCTTCTGTTCCGTTAGTTTATGCTTTGAATAAACAAGGGCTTGCGTTGGGGCCTTCTTTGGTTTTGTTGATTTTAGGTCCACTTACTAGTTATGCTACAATTCTTGTTGTAAAAAAAGAATTTGGTACAAAAATACTCATTTTATATCTTACATTGATAATTTCATTTTCATTATTAAGTGGTTATTTATTTAATACATTTTTTGGTAACTTATGAATAGTTTTGATATAAAACCAACAAAAACATTAGATTGTATAGGACTTTTTTGTCCTATGCCTGTTGTGAAAACAAAATTGGAATTAGAAAAATGAATAAAGGAGAAATTTTAGAAGTTATTTCTGATGATTCTGGTTTTGAAAAAGATTTTCCTGCTTGGTGTAACACAGCAGGAGAAGAATTTTTAGGATTAAAAAAGAGAAAAATTTTTACATAGGTTATGTGAGGAAGAAAAAATGAAGGTTTATTTAGATAATCATTCAGCTACAAAGATTGACGATTTAGTTTTAGAGGAGATGTTGCCTTATCTTAAAGATAATTATGGAAATGCTCAGAGTTTACATGAGCTAGGTCAGAAAGCAAAAGAAGCGATAGATATAGCAAGAGAAAGGGTTTCAAAATTAATAAATTGTTCGCCTCAAGAAATTATTTTTACTTCGTGTGGTTCTGAGGCGAACAATCTTGCTATAAAAGGTAGTATTATGTTAAATAATAATACTAATTCTAAACACATTATTGTATCATCTATAGAACATTTATCAGTTTTATATTCTGCAAAAAGAATGAAACAGCTCTTTGGTATTGAGTATTCTTTGTTACCGGTGGATAGCTATGGTGTTGTAAAATTAGATGAGCTTAAAAATCTTTTAAGAGAGGACACAATTTTAGTTTCTGTTCAACTTGCTAATCCGGAAATTGGCACAATTCAGCCGATAAAATATATTGCAGAAATTATAAGAGAGTTTAACAATCAAAGAAAAAATAAGCAAATAAAAACTTTGTTACATACAGATGCAGTTGCTGCTTGTGGTATTATAGATGTTGATGTTCAACAGTTAGGAGTTGATATGTTGTCATTAGCTGGTTCCCAGTTTTATGGTCCTAAAGGAGCAGCAGCTTTATTCTTAAAAAAAGGTACGAAAATTGTTCCACAAATTGATGGAGGAATTCAAGAAGATGGACGCCGCGCTGGGACTGAAAATGTTGCTTGTATTGTAGGTTTAGGGAAAGCAGCAGAAATTGCTAAAAATCATCTTGAAGAAAACTTTCAAAAAATGATAAAGTTAAGAGATAAAATTATACATGATGTTCCCCAAAAAATTCAATATGTGTATTTAAATGGTCATCCTGTGAATAGACTACCTAATAATATAAATTTTTCTTTTGAATTTATTGAAGGTGAAAGTATTTTGTTGCTTCTTAATCAGAAAGGTATTTATGTAACAAGTGGTTCTGCTTGCACATCTAAAGCATTAAAACTTTCTCATGTGCTTGAGGCAATTGGGGTAGACGCTGCTGTGGCACAGGGTTCTGTAACATTTACACTTTCTAAATACACTACAGATGAAGAGGTTGAGTATTTATTGAAAGAGTTACCCCCAATAATTGAACGTTTAAGAAGCCTTTCACCATTATATTCTTATTTTTTAAAGACGGGGAAGCGAATGCAAGCGGGTCCTGGAACTGATTATGAAGATGATCACAGCCATATAAATAAGGAGATGATTTAATTTCTTTTGGAATTTTCTTTTCTTGATTTTTAAAATCTTTTAATATAATATAATATAATTTTTGATATTCAAAATAAGGAGAACTATATGAGTCAATATTCAGAAAAAGTTATGGAGCATTTTATGAATCCTAAAAATGTAGGTGAGATTCCGGATGCCGATGGTATAGGAACAGTTGGCAATCCGGTTTGTGGGGATCTTATGACTTTTTATATAAAAATCAGCTCTGATGGAAAGACAATAGAAGATGTAAAATATAAAACATTTGGTTGCGGTGCAGCTATAGCTGTTTCTTCTATGGTTTCAGAAATGGCAAAGGGGAAAACGATTGATGAGGTTTTAAAATTTACACGGGAAATGGTAGCAGAAAATCTAGGTGGTTTGCCTCCTCAGAAGATGCATTGTTCCAATTTAGGAGTTGATGCTTTACATAAAGCAATAGAAGATTATCTCACAAAAAAGAAAATACATCCACTGTTATGTAAATGTCCATTTTGTGACAAAGATTTGCCATGCGCTGAAATTATGGAATGCGAAAAGTGTGAAAAACAGATTACCAAATGTCCATATTGTGGGAAATTAGTTGAGTTTAAAGAAACATGTAGTAATTGTGGTAAAAAAATAAGGTGATTTTAAAATGAAAAAAATCTATCTTGATTATGCAGCTACAACTCCTGTAGATCCTAGAGTAAAAGATTTTATTCAACCCTATTTTTTTGAAATTTTTGGCAATTCACAAAGTATCCATTCTATTGGTCAAGAAAGTTTTAAAGCTATAGAGCAGTCAAGAAAGTTTATATCCGAAGTTTTGAACTGTCATCCAGAAGAAATAATTTTTACCTCTGGTGGGACAGAGTCAAATAATACAGCGATAAAAGGCATTTATTTTGCGAATAGAAAACGGGGAGGAAAACATATTATTACTACTACTATAGAACATCACGCAGTTTTAGAACCTGTAAAATTTATAGTAGAAAATTTTAAAGAAGAAGGTGCAAGGGTAACTTATGTTCCTGTAAATAAAAATGGAATAGTGGAAATAGAAAAAATTTTTGAGAGTATTTCTGATGATACAATTTTAATCTCTGTTATGCATGCAAATAATGAGATAGGTACAATTCAGCCAATAAAGGAAATCGCAGATAGATTAAAAATAGTAAACGAAGAAAGAAAAAAACAAAACAAACCAAAAATATATTTTCATACAGATGCTGTACAAACATTCGGTCATTTAAAAATAGATCTTAAAGAAATAAATGTGGATTTACTTTCAGCAAGTGGTCATAAGTTTTATGCACCGAAAGGAATTGGATTTTTATACATAAGAAAAACCACAGAAATAGAACCTCTTTTGCATGGTGGAGGGCACGAATTTAACAAGAGATCATCTACTCTAAATTTAAGTGGTATTATGGGGATTTATAAAGCCACGCAGATAGCATATGAACAGCTGGAAGAAGAAAATAAGAAAATAAAATTATTAAGAGATAAACTATTAGATGGTATTCTCAAAAAAGTACCAGATGTAATTATCAATGGAAGTTTAGAAAACAGGTTAGTAAATAATCTAAATATTTCAGTTGTAGGCGTAGAAAGTGAATCTTTACTTATAGCTCTTGATGGAGAAAATATCTGTGTTTCTTCAGGAAGTGCATGTAGTTCTGGCAGTTTAGAACCTTCGCATGTGTTAGCTGCATTAGGTTTGGATCCTGTGTTGGCAAGAGGGTCTATCAGATTTACACTTGGTAGATTTACCAAAGAAGAAGATATTGATTATGTGTTGGATGTCTTTCCTAAAATCGTAGAAAAAATAAGAAAAATCTCTCCATTATACTGACTTTTATTTAAAAATTATGAATGAATTTGTTCATTTGCATCTTCATACAGAGTATTCTTTGCTAGATGGGGTCTGCAAAATCTACAACCTTCAAAATCAGCCTGATATTTTATTTGAGGTTGCTCAAAAATATAAAATGCCCGCATTAGCAATAACAGATCATGGTAATATGTTTGGCGCTATTGAATTTTATGAGGCATGTATGAGTTGTGGTATAAAGCCTATCATAGGCTGTGAGGTATATATAGATCCTGAAGAACAAATACAGGACCAAAGAAAAAGTTATCATCTTACTCTTTTAGTAAAAGACGAAATTGGATATAGAAACTTAATGAAACTTTTATCTAAAGGCTATGTTGAAAATCTTATAGCCAGTAAGGGAAAAATTAAAAAGAGTTGGCTTGCTGAATATAAGGATGGATTAATTGCTTTATCTGGATGTCTTGAAGGAGAGATTTCCTACAATATATTAGAAAATAAAAGTGAAGAAACACTCAAAGACATAGTGGGATTTTATCTTGATATATTTGGTAAGGAAAATTTTTATTTAGAACTGATGTATAATAAGATTCCTGAGCAAAAAATTGTTTTAGAAAAATCTTATGAATTAGCTAAAAAAATGAATATAAAAACAGTTGTAACTAATGATGTGCATTATGTTAAAAAGGAAGATGCTAAACTCCAGGAAATTCTGTTGTGTATTTCTACAAGGACAACATTAGATGACCCTGATAGATTAAGATTTTCATCTGATGAGTTTTATTTTAAATCACCACAGGAGATGTATGCAGTTTTCAAAGATTTTCCTGAAGCACTAAAGAATACACTGGAAATTGCAGAAAAATGTAATTTAATTATTGACTTTAGCAAAATATATTTACCAGAAATTGAATTGCCAGCAGGTGAAACTGCAGATTCTCTGTTAAGAAAATTGTGTTACGAAGGTATAAAAAAGAGATATTCACATATAAGTATTGAGGTAACAAAAAGATTAGAATACGAATTAGAAATAATAAAACAGATGGGTTTTTCATCATATTTTTTAATTGTTTATGATTTTATAAATTATGCCAGACAACAAAAAATTCCCATAGGACCCGGAAGAGGCTCTGGTGCCGGTTCACTTGTCAGTTATTGTTTGGGAATTACAGACATAGATCCTATAAAATATGGTCTTTTGTTTGAAAGATTTTTAAATCCGTCAAGAAAAACACTTCCAGATTTAGATATAGATTTTGCTGATTATGGCAGAGACAAAGTGATAGAATATGTAAAACAAAAATATAAAGAAAAAAATGTGGTACAAATTATTACATTTAATACTTTAAAAATTAAAAATGCTGTAAGAGATGTAGCAAGAGTCATGGGATTGCCTGTAAGTTTAGCAGATAAAATTTCAAAACTTATTCCTTCAGCAGATATGGATGTAGATGAAGCTATCAGAAGTTCATCAGAGTTAAAAGAACTTTATAAAAACGATGAAAATGTAAAAAAGATTTTGGATTTTACTAGAGACCTAGTAGGAAGAGTAAGACACACTGGTATTCATGCTGCGGGTGTGATTATATCTAAAGGAGATATTACAGATCACACACCTTTGTACAGGAGAAGCAAAGATGATGCTATTACTACACAGTATTATGATGAGATTTTATTAAAATTAGGATTGTTAAAAATAGACTTTTTAAGTCTTAAAACATTAACTGTAATCGAAGAAACTCTGAATCTTATTAAGCAGAATTATAACATAGAAGTAAACATAGAAGATATTCCTTTAGATGACAAAAAGACATTTAAACTGCTTCAAGAAGGAAAAACAACAGGCGTTTTTCAGTTAGAATCGACAGGCATGCAAGATCTTTTAAGAAAACTAAAGCCAACTACATTTGAGGATATAATTGCCTGTATAGCATTGTTTAGGCCAGGTCCTATCCGCAGTGGAATGGTAAATGAATTCGTTGAAAGAAAACATAAAAGGAAAGAAATAAAATATGAACATCCTCTTCTTGAAGATATACTTAAAGAAACCTACGGAGTTTTAGTCTACCAGGAGCAGGTAATGAAAATAGGACAGGTAATAGGAGGTTTTACTCCTGAAGAAGCAGATGAATTAAGAGCTGCGGTTGCTAAAAAGGTTCCAGAAAAAATAGAAAAAATGGAAAGCAAATTTCTTGATGGTGCTAAAAAAAATGGGATAGAATTATCTATTGCTAAAAAAATATATCAACAGATATTAAATTTTGGAGGATATGGTTTTAATAAATCTCATGCTACTGCTTATGCCGTAACTTCTTATAAATGTGCATATCTTAAAGCAAATTATCCTGTTGAATATTTGATCGCTTTAATAAATGCTGAATTGCGTTCAGGTGCTAATGTCAAAACAAAAGATGAAAAAAATTACAAGAGATTTCTTTTGGAAGTAGAAAACATGAAGTATGAGCTTTTACCCCCAGACATTAATGAATCAGATGTATATTTTAAAAAAGAAACCGAAAAAGCCATAAGATATGGACTTGTTGGAATTAAAAATGTAGGAGAAAATGCTGCTGAGTTTATAGTAAATGTAAGAAAAAAAACAGGAAAGTTTAAGTCTTTTGAGGATTTTCTGGAGAGGGCTAAAGAAGTTAACAAACGAGCAATAGAGTCTTTAATTCTGTCGGGTAGCATGGACTCTTTGGCAGGAAAAGGTGAACTCTCTTTAGAAGAAAAATGTTTTGTTAGAAAAAAATATATTAATTTTTTAGAAAATAAAAAAGAAATAAAAAAAGAACCACAATTTTTATTTTCTGCTTTAAATGATAAAAATTATGAGAAAGAAAAGATTGAAAAGTTTACTGAACATGAAATATTAGCCTATGAACATATGTTGACAGAAGTCTATTGGTCTGGTCATCCTTTGGAAAAATACATAGATGAGATAAAAAATATAATAAGTTTTTCAATAGAAACATTACCAGAAGAGGAAAACTATGAAGTAGAGATTGTTGGAATGATTACTTCTGTAAAAAAGCACACTACACAATCTGGACAATCTTGGGCTAAAATTATGTTAGAAGATTTGACTGGTGAGATAGAAGTTTCAGTATTTAATAAACTATATGAAGAAAAAAAGCACTTACTTCATAAAAATTGTATAATTTATCTTAAAGGTAAAATTGCTTTAAGAGAAGAGAAAAAATTTATTGTTGCTGATGATATTGAATTATTTGAGATAATAAAAGAAAAAATTTATAAAAACAAAAATAAAATTTATATTTCTATTTCTGATATAGGTGTTGATGATGAGTATATAAATAATCTTAAAAAACTAATAGAAAAACACCCTGGCAATACTCAAGTTTATTTTAAAATTATCACAAAAAATTTAGAGGAGTTTATAATAGAAACAGAATATAAAATCTTACCATCTAAAAAATTTTTATCAGAATTGGAATCTTTCTTAGGTGAAAAATCTTACTTTTTCGAGTAAATTATTTTTTAGTTTGGTATATCTAATACATTTCTTATATCTTTCCTATATCTTTATTGAAGAAACTATTCACAAAAATTGGTCTATATTTTTGATTGATGAATACAAAACTAAAAAAATCTCAGGCAAAATTAAGTGGTATAAAAAAAATAAAGATCAAAACTTTTATATTCTTTCATCAAATTCTAAAGATAAAATTTTATTGAAGACAGATAAACAAATAAATTTTGAATTAAATGATAAGATAAAAGCGGTAGTCAGACAAAAGGAGCTAAATATAAACAATAATTATGAGCGTTATATTTATAGTCAATTTTTTGTAAACACAATAGCAGAAATTGAAGAAGTTTTAGAAGTAATTTCTTCCGATTGTTTATTTGATAAATTAACCAGATTGTTTTTTAAAAAAGCTCAAATAGTAAAGGAAGAAATAATAAAAATAATTAATGAAAACCTATCATCTCAATATTCTAAAAGTGTGATTGCTAAATTGTCCTTAGGGTATGAAATGTTAGACATAGATGAACTAAAATTTTATTTTCAAGAAGCAGGTGTCATGCATGTTCTGGTTGTAAGTGGTTTACATGTAAGTTTTGTGTATTTACTTGTTTATTCTCTATTTAAGTTTTTCCCTTTACCTATAAGGCTTAAAGTAATTCCAGGTATTTTAGCTATATTTTTTTATATGTTTATTACAGGATTTAATATTCCTGTTGTTAGAGCTACTATTATGATTTGCTGTTTTGGTATTTCTTTTTTATTATCAAGAAAAAGTAATTCTTTACATTCATTATTTGTGGCAAGCATTATCATTTTATTAGTTAATCCAAGAAGTTTATTTACAGTTTCTTTTCAGTTGTCATTCTTAGCGTGTTTTGGTATTTTATATTTTTATAAATTTTTAAAAAATATCATTAAAGAATGGTTAAAAAAACAAAAAAGACTTATAAGATATGTAATAGAAATATTTTTAGTAACAGCTTCTGCGCAGGTTATGATTTTTCCACTTACGGTTTATTATTTTGGAAAATTTTCTACAGTAAGCTTTATTTCAAACATTATAGTTGTTCCTCTTAGTGCTTTTCTTTTATGGATAAGTTTATTATTTTATGTTTTTAACTTTATATTTAAAGACATATTTTCGTTGTTGTGGAGAATTTTAGAGTTTTTTGTTCTATTTTACATTGATATTGTAAAATTTTTTGCCAGAATACCGTTCGGTAGTATTTCCTTTAGTATGGATTTGTTTGATATTTTTATATATTATTTTTTGCTTTTTCTTTTGGTAAATTTCACAAAACGCGGAATGCTTAAAATATTCTTAGTTTGTTTATTTCTGATTCTGCCAGTTTTTCCTTTAAAAGACAGATTATTTAGAAAATTTGAAATAACATTTTTTGATGTGGGACTTGGAGATTGTATTTTTATAAAAACCGAAGATAACACTACATTTTTAGTGGATACTCCACAAAATGAAAAAAAATATATTCTAAAAGTTTTTTCTTCTTTAGTTAAAAATAATATAAAAAAAATTGACTTTTTAATAGTTACTCATCCACACTATCTTCATTATGAAAGTTTAGAGGAAATTTTAAAAAACTTTTCTGTAAGGCATATAGTAATTCCTGATTTCTTTTATGAAGACTATACATATGAAGAGCTATTAAACAAAATTCAGCAACAAAATATAAAAATAACTCCTGTAAAATTAGTAAAAATTATTAATTTTAAAAATGGGAAAATTGAGGTAATAAAAAATACTTGGAACGATAACAGACTACCTAAAGAACTTCTTGCTGATTTGAATAGCTTACTTATTAAAATTAACTATAAAGGGAAAACAATCGTGTTAACAAATGACTTACCAGCTAAAGAAGTAATGAAAAATCTACATAAAGATGAAAAAATACTTGTTCTACAAATACCAAGGCATGGCAAATATCTTGAAGATATAAGATATATTTATAAATGGACAAAAAACTTAACAACCAGTATTACTTTGGGGATAGTTTCTACAGACAGATATGATTTTTCTTTTGGTAAACTTAATTTTTTGGTGTTGTCTACACATAGCAGCAAAGATATAAAAATAACTTTTTCTTCTTCACATAAAATAAAAAAGTTAAATTTTACAGGCAGTGGGACTTTTGTCAAAATTTAAATATAGAAATTCAGTTTAGTTTTTTGTATATAATAAAAATTTATGAAAATTATCATAAAATTAAGTGGAAAAATAATTAACGACGAGTCTTTACTTAAAAAGTTCGTTTTGGATGTGAAAAAAATACTAAATAACAATGAAGTTATTGTAGTTCATGGTGGAGGAAAACAAATCTCTGAATGGATGCAAAGACTTTCTTTAGAGCCAAAGTTTGTAGATGGTTTAAGATTTACAGATGAAAAAACACTAGAAGTGGTTATAAGTGTTTTATGTGGTTTAATAAATAAAAGTTTGGTTGGTGAGTTTATTAATAATGGGGTAAAAAAAACAGTTGGGTTGTCTTGTGTAGACGATAGATTAGTTTTATGTGAGATAGAGAGTAAATTAGGATTTGTTGGAGGAAACATAATAAAAGTAAACACTAGTTTAATAAACTTACTTCTAAAAAATAAATATCTAGTTTTAATCTCTTCTGTTGGGTTAGGTAAAGTTAAGGACAGTAAATTTGATATTGTAAATATAAATGCTGATAAAATAGTATATGCTTTAGCAACTACGATAAAACCTGATAGAGTTATATTTATGACAGACAAGGAAGGTGTCTTGGATGAAGATGGTAAATTGATAAAAAGTTTAAATCTAAAAGGAATAGACAGGTTGATTGAAAAAAAAGTAGTAACAGAAGGAATGATACCAAAGCTTACATCCATAAAAGAGATGTTTAAAAAAGGAGTTCATGAAATAGTAATAACAAATAATTTAAGAAAAAATGGGACCATTATATCTTGTTAAGTTAATATAAATGGATGAAGTTGATATAAAGCTATATAAGATTTTGGGAAAGAAAAATTATAAAATAGTTAAGAATTATTCAAGATTCTACAAGCAGGTATGGTTAGAGGTGCTTAAAATTCCAAAAGGAGAAGTTAGAACTTACAAATGGATAGCAAACAAAATTAAAAGTCCATATGCTTATAGAGCAGTAGGTAAAGCTTTGAAAGAAAATCCATTAGTGGGGATTATTCCTTGTCATAGAGTGATAAGATCATCTGGAGAACTTGGAGGATATTCGAAAGGAATAGAAAAAAAATATAAACTTTTGAAAAAAGAAAAAGCTATATAAAAAGCGCCCGTAGCTCAATTGGATAGAGCGTCTGGCTACGAACCAGTAGGTTGGCAGTTCGAGTCTGCCCGGGCGCAAAGATTAAAATTATGAAAAAATTAATAGCAGTAATTGGTGGTTCTGTGATTAAATCAGAAGAAATAAAAAATTTAGCTTTTGAAGCTGGTGTAGAAATTGCAAAGAGGGGTTATGTTTTGGTGTGTGGTGGAATGGGTGGTGTAATGGAAGAAGCTTCAAGAGGAGCAAAAAGTGTAGGAGGAATAGTTGTTGGTATTCTTCCAGGAAAGGATATTTCAGAAGCCAATCCTTACATAGATATTCCAATAGTTACTGCTATGTCCCATGCAAGAAATGCTATTATTGTTAGAACTGCTTGTTGTGTTATTGCTATAGATGGAGAATATGGTACTCTTTCTGAAATAGCACTTGCAAAAGTAATAAATAAACCAGTTTTCGGAATTAAAAGTTGGAATATAGAAGGGATGATAAAAGTTTCCGATGCAAAAGAAGCACTTGATATTTTTGAAAGAGATTTTAAGTAGCTATGAGTATAGATCTCAATAAAAAATGGGATGAAGCTTTAAAAAATACAAAAATTATAAAAAGTAGATATAATAAACTTGAGACATTCAAAAAAACAATAGTTCCATATGTTCTTGTGAGTAATTCTTTAGTTAACAAAGGTGCTACTGTTGTAAGAAGAGGAAAAGTAGAAGTAACACCTGCTTTAATCCATCTTCCCTATGGTGGTTTTGAACTAAGAGGTTTTAATTTTAAAGAAACAACAGAATATAGTGATGAAATAGTGAAGTCTTTTTTATTAATAAGAGGAGTACATCTACCATCTCTTAAATATGATAACACTCAGTTGAAACTTGAAGTGTTGAATAAACCTCTAGAAGATGTAATCAACCATTATAAGAAAATTTTTCAAAGAATAGAAGATACAGAAACAGGGCTTATAATTAGTATTCCTGATATATGGCAGTTTTCTTTACTTGTTTATATTCTTACACTTGTTATGAAATCTGCAGAAAATGATATTAAAAACTACATAGATCTTTTAAATGAATAAATGTGCAAAATAATAGTTTTAATTTCCATATTATCTGTTAAATGTCTTTCACAATCAATAGAAATTGGTATAGGTTTTGCACCTTATGATATAGGTAGCTCTACTTTTACAAAAATTGAAACAGAAATAGAAACAGAAGATTATATGGAAAAAATTTTTTCATATTTTTTTACAATTGAGGCTTCCACAGATACAAATCTAAAATATGTAATAATAGATTCTTCTTTTACTTTTAAGCTTAATGAGCTTAAAAATTACTTTTATGGCTTTGGTAGATTAGAAACAATAAGATTGCTGTTAATAAGTAAAAAAGCTAATGTTTCAATAAAACCTATCTTGGAAGATAGAAAAAGAAATAAAACATTAAAAGAAATAACAGAAAAATACCATTTAAATTATATAGATGATGTATGGCTTCCAAGTAAACAAATTTATAATTTGATTTTTGAGGAGAAATTAGAATGAAAAAAAATATTTATTATTATTTTATAATACTGCTTTTTCTTTTAAGCACAATTTTAGGATTTATAATAGTAATTCAGCGCCCTTTTTATTCTAAAACTAAACCAATTTCCAAATATATATCTCCAAAAGAAAAAATTGCTTTAATAGAAATAAGTGGAGAAATTTTTTATGCTCCTGGTACTCAAAGTTTTTTAAGAAAAGATGCTTCTTATATAATTTCTCGTCTTAAAAGTTTAACGGAAAGAGAGGATGTTAAAGGTATTTTAATTAAAATAAACTCTCCTGGAGGCTCAGTAGCAGCAGTGCAGGATATCTACAACTATATAATGGAGTTAAAGAAAAAATATAATAAACCATTTGTTTGTTATATACAGGAGTTATGTGCTTCTGGAGGGTATTATGTAGCATCTGCTTGTGATAGAATTATCTCTTCTGAAGGCAGTGTGATAGGATCGATAGGAGTAATTTTACAGGTTGGAAACATCAATGAATTATTAAAAAAAATAGGTGTGAAAATAGAAGTAATAAAATCTTCCAGATATAAGGATATAGGTTCTATATATAGAGATATGTTACCAGAAGAAAAACAGATTTTAGAAAATATTGTAAACTCCGCCTATGAACAATTTATAGCCGCTATAGCTAAAGGAAGAGGCCTTTCTAAAGAACAGGTTTTGCAATTTTCAGATGGAAGGATTTTTATTGCTTCCCAAGCAAAGCAACTTTTCATGATAGATGAAGTGGGAAATGAAGATAGAGCAATAGAGGAGCTTAAAAAATTAGCAAAAATTACACAAGATGTAGAAATAATAAAAGACTCTGCTACTCCTTTAGACATTTTTAGACAATTTATGACAGAAATGCTAAATTTAAATTCGTCACTTACAAAATTCACTGAAAAAAAATTTAGATTTGAATATATTTTTGAATAATGAAAGTAGTTGTTCAGAGAGTAAATTATGCATCGGTAGAATATGAAGAGATAAAAAAAGAAATTTCCAGAGGATTGGTTGTTTTTGTTGGTATTTCTAAATACGATACAATTGAAAATGTTAAATATATAGCAAAAAAAATTTCAAATCTAAGAATTTTTGAAAATGAAAAAGGCAAAATGGATAAAAGCGTTCTGGATATTTCAGGAGAAGTGTTGATCGTTTCTGAGTTTACTTTATATGGAGACTGCAAAGGTGGTAACAGACCAGATTTTACTGAGGCTGCAGAGCCTAAAATAGCAGAACACCTTTATAATGAGTTTATAAATGAAGTTGCTAAATATGTGCCTTCCAAAAACATAAAAACAGGAAAGTTTAAAGCACATATGTTAGTGAAAATCCATAATGATGGACCAGTGACAATTTTGATAGAGGGATAAATGAATATAAAAACTATTCTGGATGAGTATATAATAGATTTAAATAAAAAAATCATAGATGAGAATTTTAAAATTTCTTTAAGTTCTGCATTTATTATTTACTTATTGGCGCTATTAACTGTTTCTTTAGCCTACAGTATTATCTTTGGGCTAAACATTTTTGATTGGTTTTCTTTAATGGTTACTAATTTGATTTTTTCTATTTTTGTTTTAATTTTGTTTTTGATCTGGACATCGTTTATTTCTGGTGTTTTTAAAAAAAGTGCCTCTTTAGGTAAATTTTTGGCTCTTGTGTTTCTTTCGCATTCCAGTTATTTTTTGTTGTTACCTTTTAGTTTGATTTGTTACAGGTTAAACTTAGATTATTTGTTTTCATTTTTACAGTTTTTATTATTTTTAATAGTAGTAAAAAGAATTTTAAAATATACAAAAATTTATTTTAAATTTAATAACCTTCATATGTTTTTTGTAATAGGTTTACCTGCTTTATTCATTATGTTTTTAATCTTATTGCCAGTGCTTTTTTTAATTTTTTATTTTTATTCTAAAAATTTTGGTATATAAAATAATTTAATGACAATAATAAAACTTCCAGCTCCTGATTTTAAAGGTCCTGCATCTGTAGAAGAAGCACTTAAGAACCGCAGATCTGTAAGAAAATTTAAATCATATAAGATTTCTTTAAAAGAAATTTCTCAACTGTTATGGGCTGCATATGGAGTTACCGAAGAGACAAACAAGTTTAAGACCACTCCTTCGGCAGGAGCTACCTATCCTTTAGAAATTTATTATTTTACTTCTGAAGGAATATTTTATTATCTTCCTTATGAACATTCAGTAAAAAATTTGTCTCAAAGAGATTTAAGAAAGGAACTTGCAGAGGCTGCTTTAAATCAGCAGTTTATTACAGAGGCTGCTATAGATATAATAATCTGTGCTGTATATGAGAGAACGACATTATATTATGGAGAACGTGGATATAGATATGTTTATATGGAAGCAGGCCATTGTGCACAGAATATTTCACTTCAGGCAATCTCTCTGGGATTGGATAGTGTATGTGTGGGTGCTTTTTACGATGAAAAAGTAAAGAAAATTTTAGACCTTAAAGGAGATATTTATCCAATATATATTATAGCTGTGGGTAAAAAAATGTAAACTTTAAAATGTTGATTTTTTTAAAAGTTTTATATAGATAAATTAATTATGAACTTTGCATATGCTATATTTACTACCTTCTTTGTAAGTGCTGTCTCACTTGTTGGTATTTTTAGTTTGCTAATAAATGAAAAAATTTTAGACAAATTGATATTTATGCTAATAAGTTTTGCTTCTGGAAGTTTGATAGGTGCTTCATTTTTGCATATCATTCCTGAAATTGTAGAAGATAAAGAAAGTATCCATGTTTTTTATTATGTAGTTTTTGGTTTTATTTTATTTTTTATTCTTGAAAAATATTTTCACTGGAGGCATTGTCATAGAGGAAAAAATTGTGAGTTTCATCCAGTAAGTTATCTTAATCTTATAGGTGATGGATTACATAACTTTATTGATGGAATTCTTATAGGCAGTAGTTTTTATGTGGACACTCGGACAGGTTTTATTTCGGTTTTAGCTGTTCTGTTGCATGAGATTCCGCAAGAAATAGGAGATTTTGGAGTTTTAATCCATAGTGGTTTTAGTAGATTGAAAGCTCTTATGATAAATTTTTTAGTCTCTTTTTTTGCTTTAGCAGGCACGATATGTGGATATTTATTAAGTGATCAAATTAAAGAACTGCCAGATTATATTCTTCCTGTGGTGGCAGGAGGATTTATTTATATTTCTTCCTGTGATTTAATTCCTGAATTACATAGAGAAAAAAATTTTTATAGATCTATTATTTCTTTATTACTTTTTGTTTTAGGTGTTTTTTTTATGGGTTTGATTAAAGTATGATAAACATACAAACTATAAAATCAAGAATTTTAGATAAAAAAGTAAAGGTTGGAGTTATAGGTTTAGGTTATGTAGGACTTCCTTTGGCTTTACTTATTTCTAAGAAAGGATTTACTACTTATGGGTTTGATATAGATATCAAAAAAATAAAGAATTTGAAAGAAAAAAAATCTTATATACCTCACATATCATCCAATCAAATCAAAGAATCTTTAAATTTTTTTCCAACAGAAGATTTTTCAAAACTTAAAGTGTGTGATGTAATTATCATATGCGTTCCTACTCCTACTACAGAAACAAATGAACCAGATTTGACAGCGATTATTCAAACTTCTCATACTATCATGAAGTATCTTACAAAAGGTCAGATAATTATACTGGAATCAACTACTTATCCTACCACAACCAGAAATGTTGTAAAACCAATTTTAGAAAAAAGTGGACTGATATGTGGCAAGGATTTTTTTTTAGCATTTTCTCCAGAAAGAGAGGATCCTGGCAAAGTAGCAGAAGCAGCAAAAATTTTAGAAAATACCTTTCGTGCTATAAATAATAGCACTGGTTAATTAATTAAAAATGTTGTTTAATAGAAGTTGTAATAATTACAGATCATTCTTTCTATAACTACAGGATGATATTTTGTTCTAAACTTTGTTGTAGATACAAGAAATGCTATAAGACAAAATTTAGATTTGTCAAAAGACAAAATTGCTAAAAAGGTGGTCTTTGCTTGATTATGATAATAGTTCTTGGATTTGTTTTTATATTAACAGGATTACTATATTTTTATTTTCCACATATAATTATAGGTGTATTTCAAATCATAAAAAAATACATAATTAATGAGAAAGTAGTAATTCTAAATAACAAAAAAATAGGTTTATTTTTAATATCAGCAGGAGTTATTTTTATATTGGTTTCTACAAGAAAAATTTTTATAAAAAATGAGCTTTACAACGCCTACAGAGAATACTATTTAAGAAATTTTGACAAAGCAGAAAAAATATGTTTAGATTTATTAAACAAAAAGCCAAATGACATAGATAGCATGCTGCTTTTAGGAAAAATTTATTTTTCTTCTGAAAAATATCTTTTAGCGAAAGCTACTTTTTTAAGAGTAGCAAGTATGTCTCCTGAAAAAAAACAATATGTGGAGAAATTTATACAACTTATAGACACAAAGTATAAAAAAAATGAAAATTGATGCAAAAACTAAACTTTTAGGTATAATTGGTTATCCTATAGGTCATTCTTTATCTCCTGTGCTTCATAGTATGCTGGCTAAAAAATATGGTCTAAACTATGTTTATTTAGCATTTGAAGTTTCTCCTTCTATGTTTAAAAATATAAAAGAAGCTATTCTTACTTTTAATATATGTGGACTAAATGTCACTGTACCCTACAAAGAAAAAATAATGCTATATATAGATGAGATAGAAAGTTTAGCAAAAAATATAGGTGCAGTGAATACTATAGTAAACAAAGATAACAAATTAATAGGTTATAATACAGATATTTATGGATTTATTAAATCTATAGAAAAAATAAATATCAACAACGAAACAGCATTTGTTATAGGTTGCGGTGGAGTAAGCAAAGCTATAATTTGTGGTTTAGACCAGCTTGGTGTACAAAAAGTATATGTATATGATATAGTCGCTGAAAAAATGTCATTTTTAAAAGATAAATTTGGTAAATATGTAGTTCCTGTTAAAAAGAATGATATAGAAAAAATAACAAAAATTGCAAAAATTATAATAAATGCTACACCTTTAGGAATGAAAGAAAACGATCCTTTACCTATAGATTTAGAGTTAATTACAAAAGACCATATAGTTTACGATGTGGTCTACAATAGAGAAACAGAGCTTATAAAGTATGCTAAAAAAATTAACTGTAGATATGTTATAGATGGTAAAGATATGTTTGTATATCAAGCTGCAAATTCTTTCTTTTTATGGACGGGTATAAAACCAGATATTAAATTTATGTATAATTTAATAAATAAGCTTATAAAGTAATATATGGAAGATTTAATTAAAGAATTTTTGTCTAAAAAAAATTTTGCTGTTGTTGGTTCTTTTAGAAATGAGCAAAAAATTGCATATAAGATATTTAGGAATCTTAAAGAAAGAGGCTATAATGTATATCCTGTAAGTATCTCTGCTAAAGAAGTAGATGGTGTTAAATGTTATAAGTCTATTTTAGAACTACCTGAGGATGTTGAAGTTGTAGATGTTGTAACGCCACCTGAGGTTTCATTAGAAATTGTTAAACAATGTTTTAAAAAGGGAATAAAAAATATATGGCTTCAACCAGGTGCTGAAAGTAAGGAGGTTATTAAGTTTTGTAAAGATAATTCCATAAAAGTTGTTTACGAAACTTGTATTATGATGCATAGCATCTGAAAGGCAAAATTATGAAAAAAATAATAAAAATACTACTATATGAACTTAATTATTTTCAAAAAATGCTTCATGCAGGATTGAAAAGTTTATTGAAATTATTTTTAGTTAAAGAAGAAAAAAATTATTACGAGAAAATAACGCAGGTCAAACAGAAATACTGTAAACATCAGAAAATTTCAAGGTTATCCTCTACAAAATTTTACTGCAGCGAATGCGGTAAGGTAATAAAACTCCTACCGCAGGAAATTTCTATTCTTACGGAACTTTTAGGAATTTTCCTTGTGGGTTCAATAATATATCTGTTAACAAGGAAAGATTAAATTTTTTCTATATAAGATATTAACTCTTTAATAGAATTCTCAAAATCTACTTTTTTGATAATTTTTCCTTTTAGGAAAATAACGCCAGTGTTTTTCCCCATGGCTATTCCTATGTCTGCTGAAGATGCCTCTCCAGGACCGTTTACTTCACATCCCATTATAGCTACTTTTAAATTTTTATATTGAAGTTTTCTTTTTTCAATTTCTTCTTCAAATTTTGAAACAAGACTAATAAGATTTACCTGGCATCTTCCACAAGTTGGACAGGATATAAGGTCTATTCCATATTTTAACAGATTTAAGGATTGAAGGATATAATAACCAACTTTAACTTCATCAACAGGAGAGGAAGTTAAAGAAACCCTTATAGTATCTCCTATTCCTTGCCATAGCAGAATTCCTATTCCTAATGCAGATTTTATTGTGCCTTCAATAAGAGGGCCAGCTTCTGTGATACCTATATGCAGTGGATACTTATATTTTTGTGATAATTCTTGATAGATATCTATTGTTGTGTTTACATCAGAACTTTTAGCAGAAAGAACGAGCATATTAAAGTTATGTTTTTCAAACAAAGATATGTATTCTTCTGCCTGGGATAAAATTTTTTCTTTAGGGTTAGAAATTTTAACCTTGTAAGAACCAGAATTTAGTCCTATCCTTACAGGAGTGTTATAGTCTCTTGCTGCTTTTATAATTTCTTCTATTTTTTGTTTTTGTTTTATATTTGCTGGATTTATTCTTATTTTATCTGCTTTGTTTTTTATACATTCTATAGCAATCCTATAATCAAAATGAACATCTGCTACTAATGCAACATCTACTGATTTTCTTATTTTCTTGAATGCTTCTGCTGCTTCCATATCAGGAACAGCCACTCTTACCAGGTTGCATCCAGCTTGTTGTATTTGTTTTATTTGTGAAATGGTTGAGTTTATATCTTTTGTGTCAGTTTTAGTCATAGTTTGTACCACAACAGGAGAGTTTCCACCTATTATGATGTCTCTTATCCTTACTTTTATGGTTTCCTTTCTTTTGTTCATAATTTTATATATTTTTCAACAAAAATTTTAAGTTTTTGATAAGTCTTTTTGTTTATTTTTTCTTTTTGTGTAAAAATAGCATATTTTAATGCATCTTTGCAACTACATTCTCTTATATCTGGATTTAATTTTTTTATTATAAGTTTTATGAGTTTTTTAGAATTTTCTGTATTTGCTTTTAAATTAGCTAAAACTTCATCTGCAGTAACTTCATGACCTTCTTTCCATACATCATAATCTGTTACTAGGGCAATTGTAACATAACAGATTTCTGCTTCTCTTGCTAATTTAGCTTCTGGTAAGGCTGTCATTCCTATTATGTCAAAACCAAGATGTCTATATACTTTTGATTCTGCCTTGGTTGAAAACTGTGGTCCTTCTATACAAACATAAGTTCCACCAAAATGAGTGGTCAGATTTAATTCTCTACAACATTCAAAAACTAACTTTCTTAAATTTTCACAGTATGGTTGGGCAAACGCCACATGAGCCACAAAACCATCTCTGAAAAAAGTTGGGTTTCTATGTTTGGTTCTATCGTAGATCTGGTCAGGTATTACGAAATCTCTGGGTTTTATTTCTTCTTTTAATGAACCACAGGCTGATATACTAAATAAAAACTCAACACCTAAAAGTTTAAAAGCGTAAATATTTGCTTGAGAGTTTAATTCTGTGGGTGAAATAAAATGACCTTTCCCGTGTCGTGGTAGAAACGCCACATGTTTTCCTTCCAGTTCGCCTACAATTATTTTATCAGATGGTTTTCCAAAAGGAGTTACAATATTGTATTCCTTTATATTTTTAAGATCTTCTATGTTATATACTCCACTACCACCTATAATTCCAATTTTTATATTGGTTGGTAATTTTGATTTTTGTTTTTTCATTTGATTCCTCCTGTAATTAAATATGAATTACTGGTTGTATGTCTAACAATGTCAATCTTAATGAATTTTTGCTTTGGGGGTCTAACTCTAATTCACCGACTACATTAAAATAAGAGAAATTTCTTAAAATATCTCCCAACTCAGGTATATCCCAGCATACAGCATTTAAAATTGTGGAGGCTGGTGTTTCAAAAACTATTTGAGTATATTTATTAGTTTTTCCAAAATATTTCCAATCAATTACTTTTAAATTTCTTAAAAGAAATACAGGATAGTTATTTTGTGGACCAAATGGTTCTAACAGGTTAAGTTTTTGATAAAGTTCCAAAGTTATCTCTTCTGGTGTTATTTCTGTATCAATTTCTATTTCTGGAGTTTTTAACGAAATTTCTTTTTCTAATTTTTTAAGCTCATCTTTAAACAGAGGAATTTTTTCTTTTTTTATAGTAATCCCACAAGCATTTTTGTGTCCTCCAAATTTTTCAAAAAGATAATCGCATTTCTTGAGAAGTTGGTATATATCAACATAATCAGGTGAGCGAGCAGCTCCAATTGCTGTGTCATTTTCCACAATAAGAAGTATAACGCAACGATTAAATTCTCTTAACATATAATTAGCCACAATACCTGTGACTCCATGTTCTATATTTTCTGCTACCACCAAAAGAATCAAATCTTTTTCTAAGTCACATTGCTGTTCCACTAACTCATAAAAGACTGAAAAATTAATTTCTTGAAGATTTTTTCTTTGTTTGTCTATTTCTAAAAGTTGTTCAAAATAATGATTAGCTTCTTTATAAGTTTTTGCAGTTAATAAATTTAAAGCAATTTCTACTTTTTTTAATCTTCCCGCTGAATTTAAAATGGGAATAATTTGCCAAGAAAAAGTTTCAGAGTCTAGTTTAGAAAGTTTTTTTTCTTCTAATAAGTATTTTTTAATTCTTCTTGCAAAGGGAAGTTCAGAGTTATACATTTCTTCTATTCCCTTTTTAACAAATATTCTATTTTCATCAGTCAAAGATACTATATCTGAGATTGTACCTAAACATACTAAAGGTAACATTTCTTTTATATAAAACTTTAATTTGTGGTTTTTTATGTTATATAGAAAATAGAATAACTCGCATGTAGCTAGGGCATCATTTAATGCTCTGTGGTTAGGTTTAGCATTAAACAAAAAGTGTTCAGTGAGATGTTTAAGCGAATGCGACTTTATTGGTAAATACTCCTGTGAGATTTTTAATGTGTCAATTACTTTGTTAGATAGAGGAGGATAATCTAAATTTTGTAAAGATTTATTTAAGAAAGACAAATCAAAATCAGAGTTGTGTATAACCAATGGTTTGTTTTTAATAAAATTTAAAAGTTCAGGAATAACTTTTTGAATTGTTGGAGCGTTTTCTACAAGTTTGGAGGTTATTCCGTGGATTTTAGATACACTTTCCGGTATTGCTTTTGTAGGTTTAATTAATGTAGTGTATATTTCATAAGGTACAAAGTTTTTTACCTTCACAGCTGCTATTTCACATATTTCATCCACCACTGCAGAAATACCCGTTGTTTCCAAATCTATTACTATAAATTCTTTGTTGTAATATTCTTCATCATATGACATTAAAAGCCCACAACAAAATTTTAAAGCAACCCCTACTCCAGCAAGATCTTTAAAATCAAACTCTTCTAAGTGTGGATTTATCACAGGAACATTTAAAGATTTAATGTTTTGAACTATTTCTAAGTTTGGAGTATGATGGTCAGTTACAATTACATCTATCCCTTTGTCTATCAAATACTTTATTTCTTCAAAAGAAGAAATGCCACAATCTACTGTAATTAAAAGTTTTATTTCATTTATAAATTTTTCTAAAGTGTTAATATTTAAACCATAACCCTCTGTTTGAGGAATATACCACATAACATTAGCATCTAGTTTTTCCAAAGTAAAAAGAAGCACGCTTAAAGCCGTAACTCCGTCCACATCTCTATCTCCCCAGATAAGGATTTTATTTTTTTCTTCTATGTGTTTTTTTGTAGTTTCAACTGCTTTTTGCATATCTTTAAACAAAAAAGGGTTTTTTAAATAAAAAAGCTCATTAAACAAAAACTTTTTGATTTTTTCTTCTGAGTCGTATCCTCTATTCACAAGAATCTTTATTAAAATTTTAGGAAGATTAAGTTTTTCTGAAAGAAGTTCAATATCTATATTGTTGTTTTCTTTTAATATCCATTTATACGGCATTCTCATTGGTTATTTTATTTCTTTATAAACTAAAGGAGGAGTTTTAAAATTTAATTTTTCTGTGATTGAAAAACAAGATAAAAAGAAAGATTGTAACTCTTCAAATTTATTTTTATCATTATAAAACACATAAATCAACGGTTCAGATTTTTCCACATACTGGTTTAACTTTTTTAAAACTTTTATGCCAACTAAATGATCAATTTTATCGGTTAATTTTTGTCTACCAGCTCCTAATTTTGCTAAAGTCAATCCTAAAAGTTTTGTATTAATGTTTGTAATATAACCGGACTTCTTTGACATTATCGGTGTTTGATATTTAGCATTTAAGAGAATCTGAGGTTTGTCTAAAATCTTATAATTTCCATTTTGTGCTATAATAAGTTCTTTAAACTTTTCTAAAGCATATCCTTTAGATAAATTATCTTTAGCTTTTTGTTTTGCTTTTTCAAAATTTTTTTCTATACCTAAAAGCTGTAGCAGTTTTGCAGTTTCTATAAGTACAAGCTCTGTTATATCTTCAGGTCCTTCATTTTTTAAAATCTTTATAGTTTGATAAATTTCTAAAGAGTTGCCAACATATTCTCCTAAAGGTTGATTCATATCAGTAATTAAAGCTAAAGTTTTTATACCAAAATTTTTACCTATTTCTACCATAGTTTTAGCAAGTTGCAGACAAAGTGAAAATTTTTCAATGAATGCTCCATTTCCTGTTTTTACATCAAGTAACAAGGCATCTATTGATTCTGCAATTTTTTTACTCATGATTGAAGCAGATATCAATGGAATACTTTCTACCGTAGCAGTTACATCTCTTAAAGCATATATTTTTTTATCTGCTGGGACAATATTTTTATTTGCAGCAAAAATAGCTAATCCAATTTTTTTTAGCTGTTTTTTGATTTGTGTTTGAGTTAAGTAGATATTGAAACCATCAATAGATTCAAGTTTATCTAAAGTTCCTCCGGTATGGCCTAAGGCTCTGCCTGACATCATAGGTACTGCTATATCAAATGAAGCTAAAAGTGGAGCTAAAGACAATGAAATTCCATCACCTACACCTCCAGTTGAGTGTTTGTCTGCCTTTGGTTTATCTATATCTTTTAGATCTAAAACATCACCACTTTTAATCATTGATTCAGTCAGCCAAATTATTTCTTTCTTTGACATGCTTCTAAAATATATACTCATCAAAAAAGCAGCCATTTGATAATCAGGAATTTTGTTAGTGGTATAATTTTGGATCATAAAATCTATTTCTTGTTTAGTAAGTGAATATCCATCTCTTTTTTTAAGAATTATATCATATGCTCTCATTGATAATCAGGTAATCTTTTAATAAGTTCTTTTATCAACATATTTAGCTTATATGCTACTTTAGTAGCAATTTCTAACACTTCAACATGTGAAAGTGGTTTTGAGGAAAATCCACTTGCTAAGTTTGTTACATAGCAAATTCCTAAAATTTTCATATTTGCCTGTTTTGCTACTACTGCTTCTGGAACTAACGACATTCCTACCACATCTGCTCCTAATTTTTTAAAGGCTTTTATTTCAGCTGGTGTTTCGTAAGAAGGTCCACAGGTAGCAAGGTATATGCCTTCATATATTTTTAAGTTTTTTTCTTTAGCTATAGTTTTTGTTAATTTTATTAATTCTTTATCGTAAACATTTGATAAATCTACAAAAACTTCTCCAAATTCTTCAAAAATAATTCCTCTTAATGGATTATCTCCGATTAAGTTTATGTGGTCTTTCACTATAACAATATCAGATGGTTTTAACAATAATCTTTTCCTGATAGCTCCAACAGCAGCTGTGATTATTAAGTATTTAACGCCAAGTTTATGCATAATTCTTATAGGGAAAGTAACTTCTTGCATAGAATATCCTTCATAGTAATGTATTCTTCCATTCATTACTACTACAGGTTTTTGTTCGAGATAACCAAAAACAAAATTTCCTTTGTGCCCTTTAATATTAGAAACCGGCATATTTGGGACTTCATGATAAGGAATTACTATTTTTTCTTCTACAGTTTCTGCAATATTTCCTAAACCAGAACCTAAAATTATGCCATATTGAGGAGAAATGTTTATGGTCTCTTTTTTTATAAAATTTATGGCTTCTGTTATTTTTTTAATCAACTCTTCTTTCATCAGGCAAAAATTTCTTTAATAAAACTCTCTCCGGTTTGAAGTTTTGTTTTTAGTTGGAAGATTTCTTCTATACTTTTTGCTATGTCAGCGAATGTTTTTCTTATTTTAAGCTTAATATTTGTTTTAAACTTCTTACTTTTAGAGAATAAAATCAAAGGAACGAATTCTCTTGTGTGATCTGTGTGAACTTTGTAGGTGGGATCATTTCCGTGATCCGATGTGATTATTAACAAATCGTTTTCATCTAGGTAATTAATAATATCTACTAATTTATTGTCAAAAAATTTAAGAGCTTCATAGTATCCTGAAACATCTCTTCTGTGTCCCCACAGTGTATCAAAGTCAACAAGATTAGCAAAGATTAGAGTTTTGTTTTGTTTGAAGTTTTTTAAAACACTCAAAATTTCTTTTAAGGTTTCAGTATTATTGGTTGTATGAAAAGAAACACTGATTCCCTGATTTGCAAATATATCCTCTATTTTCCCTAAAGCTACAACTTTTCCTTTAGATTCTTGTATGTAGTCAAGTATAGTTTTAGTGGGAGGTTTAAGACTAAAGTCTTTTCTTTTCGATGTTCTTGTGAAATTTTTTTTATTTGTGCCTGTAAAAGGTCTTGCTATTACTCTTGCTACTTTGTGTTTTTCAAAAGGAGGATTTCCTAACATCTCTCTTGCTATTTGACAGTAGTAATAAAGTTTTTCTACAGGTATAACCTTTTCATGAGCTGCTATTTGAAAGACACTGTCAGCAGAAGTATATATTATAGGATATCCAGTTTTAAGATGTTTTTCACCTAAAAGTTTTAAAATTTCTGTTCCTGAAGCTGGAATGTTGCCAAGTGTTTTTGTGCCTATTCTTTTTTCAAATTCTTTAATTATCTCTTCTGGAAACCCTTTAGGATATGTAGGAAAGGGTGTTTCTACAACTATACCTGTGATTTCCCAGTGTCCTGTAATAGTATCTTTGCCTTTTGATAACTCAGCCATTTTGGTATAACTTCCAATGCAGTTTTTATATTTAAACTTGCAATTTTCAATAAGATTATACAAACCTAACTTAGCCAGGTTTGGGAGAGAAAAATTTGGAATTTGTTGGTAGATATGAGTTAAGGTATTTGTACCTTCATCATTGTATTCTTTTGCGTCATTTAAATAACCAACTCCTAAACCGTCCAGTACAACAAGAACAACTCGCTTTATCATATTTTTAGTAAATTATTATTCCAGCATATCCCACTACAGAGTCATATTCTCCTGTAACATCTCCACTTGTTTGATATTTTATTACCTCTGCCTTTTTTGCGCCAAGAAGTTTTAATGCTATTAATGCAGAAACCGTAGGATAAACTCCACACATACTTATTCCGTAAGAGAGCACAATGTCATAAAGACCTTTTGGTGAAAGTTTTAAAATTTCTTCAATGGCAAGTGTATCAAGTTTATAAGCATAACTTTGTGATTCATAATGGGTCATATCGGTTGAGGCAATTATTATTATTTTTTTGTCTTTGTTTGTTTTTAGATATTCTTTTATTGAAAAAAATATACTATTCCCTAGGTCCTTGCACATTTCATAATCTTCTACTTTTATAGTTATAGGTACTATTTTAAATTCTCTGTCTGTAATAAGTTGAAGAAATGGAATATGAACTTCTAAAGAATGTTCTCTTTGGTGAGCCTTTGTATCCTTTTTTGCAAATTCAGAATTTTTTACTATCAAATCTACAAGATTTTTTTCTATTTCTACTTCTCCAAAAGGAAATTCCCATTTTCCTTCTGGATAAACTGCAATGTTTTCTCCTAATCCTGTATGATTTGGCCCAAGCAGAATATATACATCAGCTGGGGTTATAATAGAGTAAACTTCTCCTGCAACTTTTCCAGAATAAAGCCAGCCTGCATGGGGGCATATACATCCAAATACATCTATTTTTTTATCTTTTGCTACAGGAGACAGATAACTTTTTGCTTCTTTTAGGCTGGAAGGATACCAGCTACCTGCAAATTGTGATTTTCTGTTCATATTGTAAATATATAATAAAAAATTCTCTAAATCAACAATAGTATTGAAAAAGGCAGGAATAATTTAGTAATACCAAAAAGAGCCTCTTTTTTAAAGGAGTCATAATATGCAAAAAGAAATAAAATCGCTTATAGAAGAGAGTATAACAATAAAACAAAATTTTTTAAAAAATCAAAAGCAGATTAAAGTTCTATCCAGAGTTGTAGAAGAAATAATATATGCTTTTAAAAAAGACAAAAAAATTATAGTTTTTGGAAACGGAGGTTCTGCTGAAGATGCACAACATATGGTTGCAGAACTTGTTGGAAGATATAAAAAAGAAAGAAAAGCCTTAAATGCAGTTGCTTTATCAACTAATACTTCAACTATTACAGCTTTAGGCAATGATTATGCTTATGAGATTGTCTTTAGTCGTCAAATTGAGGCATGTGCTGAAAAAGGTGATATAGTTGTTGGAATTTCTACCAGTGGAAACTCACCAAATGTATTAAAAGCTATTGAAACTGCTAACAAGCTTAAATGTGTAACTGTGGGACTTACAGGTTTAAGTGGAGGAAAGTTAAAAGACATGGTGAAATATTGCATCTGTGTTCCATCAAATGATACTCCAAGAATACAAGAGATGCATATTACCATTATTCACATAATATGTGAATTAGTAGAAAAAAAGCTTTTTTAGTAATTATATAACCTATGATAGTAACTCTTAAAAAATTTAAAAAGATACTAAAAAAACTAAAAAAAGAAAACAAGAAATTAGTTTTTACAAACGGGTGTTTTGATATTATTCATTCTGGACATATTAAACTTTTAAAAGAAGCAAAAAATCTAGGAGATGTTTTGATAGTTGGTTTAAACACAGATAAATCAATTAAAAGAATCAAAGGTCCGCAGAGACCTATAAACTCTCAGAAAGATCGTGCTGAAGTCTTAGACAGTATAAGATATGTTGATTATGTGATTTTGTTTAAAGAGGATACTCCCTATAAACTTATTGCAGAGATAAAACCAGATATCTTAGTAAAAGGCGCAGACTATAAAGTAAAAGATATAGTAGGCTGGGGTATTGTGCCAGAAGTTGTAAGAATAAAGCTTAAAAAAGGAAAATCTACTACTAACATTATTAAAAAAATATTAAAACTCCAAAGTTTATGAATAAAAAAATTTTAAGAATAATTGATGCTAACATTAACAGAATCACAGAAGGTTTAAGAGTGATAGAAGAAACTTTAAGATTTGTTTATAGGTTTGAATCAAAATATAAAGCTTTAAGAGAAATAAGGCACAAAATACCAAAACTTTTTTTAAAATTTTATCCTTCAACTGTATTCCAGAGAAACAGTATTTCTGATCCAGGAATTTCTGCAAAAGAAAAAAAATATAAAAATATAAATCAGCTTTTAATTTCGAACTTCCATCGGGTAAGTGAATCTTTGAGAGTTCTTGAGGAACTATCAAAGTTGGTTGATATAAAAAATGTGTTAAAGTTAAAAAAAATAAGATATAAGATATATGATTTAGAAAAGGAAATCATAAAAAAAATTTTCAAATGAAAATAAAAGGTTTGTATTGTATTTTGCCAGAGTTTGAAACTTTACAGGAGTACATAAGCTTTACAAGAAAGCTTATAAAATTTAATCCAGATGTTATTCAATTAAGAATTAAAAATTTTTCAGATAAGTTTTTTTACTCTGTTGCTTTAAATATAAAAAAAATTCTTGCTTCTAAAAAAATTCCTTTTATAATTGATGATAGGGTAGATATTGCTTTGTTAGTAAAAGCAGATGGTGTTCATCTTGGACAGGATGATCTTCCTGCAGAAGTAGTAAGAAAATTACTAAAAATAAAAAGCAAAAATTTTATTATTGGGGTTTCTACTCACTCATTTCAGCAAGCCAAAGAAGCTTTGAAGATGCCTGTAGATTATATTTCAATTGGACCGGTTTTTCCTACCAGCACAAAAGACTATAAGCCAGTAGGTTTACAAACAGTTAAAGAGGTGGTTTTGCTTGCTAAAAATAAAATGCCGGTTGTGGCTATAGGAGGGATAAACTCTAAAAATGTTGAACTGCTAAAAGAGATAAAGCCTTCAGCAATAGCTGTAATTAGCGCGCTAAAAATTGCTGATCTTAAAAGAGAAGTTTTCAAATTAAAATCCATATTTAAATGAGTAATTTGCTAAAATTAATCTTTAAAATTCCTTTTTTTGCATCTATTTATTTTTATACAAATTTATTTTTAATTTTTTTGATAGCTTATTTTAGAATTTTATTTAAAACCTATTCATGGCGATATTATATATATTATTCCAGGAAAATTTTAAATTTAGTTTACAAGTTAGGTGCAAAAGTATATATAGAAGGCCAGGAAAATCTTAAAAAAGTCTCTCCTCCAGCAGTAATTGTAAGCAATCATATGAGCAGTTTAGAGACTTTACTTTTTGGTTATTTAATAGGTAAATACTTTAAAATTTCGTTTGTTGTAAAAGAGAGCTTGCTTAGGTATCCTATTTTAGGTAAACTTATAAAATTTCTTGAGCCAATATCTGTTACAAGAAAAAATCCCAAAAAAGATTTTGAAGTCGTTTTAAAAAACACAAAAAAATTATTCAATAAAGGAATTTCAATAATTGTATTCCCTCAAGCTACCAGAACTAAATTTATAAACGAAAAAAAATTCAATAAAATTGGTATTAAGCTTGCAAGGATCTTTAAAGTAGAATTACTTCCGATATGTGTAAAAACAGATTTTTTAGAAATGGGCAAAATAATAAAAGATATTGGCAAAGTAAACCCTGGAAATTCCCTCTATATAAAAATTTTCCCGCCAATAAGGCAAGATGAACTTAATCTAACAACACATACTTTATTAGTTAATCTTTTTAAAACAACCCTCAACAACTGGTTTAAATCCGAATTTTATTGATTATGTTGAATTCCTTTAGTATATTTTGGTATAAAAACTTAGCTGCTTTTTAAGGAGAAAAGATGAGTATAATAGAGAAACTAAAAATAAAAGATAAAAACACTTATCAGTTGATAAAAAAAATATCTGATGAAGAAAATGTTTGTTTTAAAGATTTAATAAAAAATATACTTGATGGTAAAGTAGTAATTTTAAAAAATGTAAAATCAAAAATACAACCTTCTGCTGTAGGGAAAAACTTAAAAACAAAAGTAAACGCAAACATAGGTACATCTCCAGATAAAGTTGATATAAAGTTCGAATTAGAAAAACTAAAAGCTGCTATAAAAGCAAAAGCAGACACTGTAATGGATTTATCAACAGGCGGTGATCTGGATTACATAAGAAAACAGGTTATATCACACTCAACTGTTCCTGTAGGGACAGTACCTATATATCAAGTTGTTTGTGAGACATTGAGAAAAAACAAAAAAATAAAAGACATATCGGTAGAACACATATTTGAAACAATACAAAAACATGCTGAAGATGGTGTTGATTTTATTACTGTTCATTGTGGAATAACAAGAAAAAATATAGATCTATTAAAGAAAAACAAAAGAGTATGCGGAATAGTAAGTAGAGGTGGTTCTTTTCTTGCTGAGTGGATAATTGAAAACAAAAAAGAAAATCCACTTTATGAACATTTTGATAGATTGTTAAGCATCTCTAAAAAATATAATTTAACACTTAGCTTAGGAGACGCCTTAAGGCCTGGTAGCATTTTTGATGCAAACGATAAAGCACAAATTGCTGAATTAAAAACATTGGCAGAATTAGCAGAAATTGCAAATAGAGAAGGCGTCCAAGTGATGATAGAAGGTCCTGGTCATATGCCAATGGATATAATTGAAGATCATGTGAAATTGCAAAAAAAGTTAACTTGCGAAAAGCCATACTATCTTTTGGGGCCACTCGTTACAGATATAGCTGCTGGATACGATCACATAAACTCAGCAATAGGAGCAGCAATAGCTGCTAAAGCAGGTGCAGATCTTATATGCTATGTAACTTCAGCAGAACATTTAAGATTACCTACGCCGAAAGATGTATATGAGGGAGTAATAGCAGCACGCATAGCAGCGCATGCAGCAGATATTGTCAAAAGAAGAAAGTTCGGTGATGATAAAGTTGATTTAGAGATGTCAAAAGCAAGAAAATCCCTTAACTGGGCTCTCCAGCAAAAATATGCTATTGACAAAATTAAATTTGAGCAAGAAAGAAAAAAAATTCAAAGTAAAACAAAAAAAGTATGTTCAATGTGTGGTTCCTACTGTGCAATGAAAGAGTCTACTAAACTGGGTATATAAATTATTCATTTTACTATATGAAAATAAAAACTCCAGCGACAACTGCAAACTTAGGACCAGGATTTGACTGTTTAGGAGCTTCTTTGTCTTTATATAATGAATTTGAGATAAATGTTGTAAGTAATAAAGCCAGGTTAAAAATCGAAGTAGAAGGTATAGACGCAGATTTAGTTGTAAAAGATGAAAATAATTTAGTATACAGAGCGATCAAAAAAATTTTTAAATTAACAAAAAATGCTTTACCTTCTTTAGAAATTTATATTAAAAACAACATCCCATTGCAGCGTGGACTTGGTTCTTCTGCTACAGCATATGTTGCAGGTGTAGTTGCTGGAAACATTTTATGTGGAGAACCGTTATCTGAATATGAGTTAATAAACATTGCTTGTGAACTTGAAGGGCATCCTGACAATGTTGTGCCTTGTATGTTTGGTGGATTGTGTGTAAGTAGTGTTATAGACGGTAAAGTTAAGTTTGTGAAATTACCTATTCCAAAAGAACTTTTGGTTTTAGCTATTATCCCGCAAAAAAAGATTTCTACACAGAAAGCAAGAGAAGTTTTGCCCAATAATATTAATTTCAAAAATGCTGTAAAAAATGTTTCTAATGTAGCAATGCTTGTATCTTCATTAGTTGCTAAAAGATATGAATTTCTTAAATTTGCAGCAGAAGATTTTTTGCATCAACCATATAGAAAAAAACTTATGCCATGGATGAATGTTGTATTCAAGATATGTTTAGAAAACAAAGCTTTGTGTTGTATGTTAAGTGGTTCTGGTTCAACAGTTGTAGCACTTTATAAAAAAGCTGATTTAGATGAAAATTTATTAGAAAAAGTTAAACAAAAGATTACAAACATACTTAATTGTGAATTAAAAATTTTATCATTTGTAAACGAAGGAGTAAAAATAAAGTAACTTATTATGCACTTCATAAGTATAAAAGATTTAACAAAACAGCAAATAAAAGAAATTTATGATTTAGTACCTGTGTACACAACTAAAGAGCTAACTTTAGAACTAAAGAACAAATATATTGGTTTAATTTTTGAAAAACCGTCAACAAGAACAAGGATTTCTTTTGAAGTAGGAATTCGACAGTTGGGGGGAATGCCTATAGAACTGGATGAAAAACAACTGCAACTTTCTCGTGGAGAGACAATAAAAGATACTGCAAATATTTTTAACTGTTATTTAGATGGATTGATTTTAAGAGTAAATAAGCATGAAACTTTGTTAGAATTTACAAAATATTCAAAAATTCCTGTAATAAATGCACTAAGTGACAAAGAACATCCCTGTCAGGTTCTATCTGATGTTTGGAGTATATTAGAACAAAAAAAAGTTTCATTGGATAATATAAACAAAATTAAGTTTGTGTATATAGGTGACGCTAACAATGTATGTTTATCTTTAATATATATATCTGAAATTTTAGGTATGCAGTCATATTTTATTATACCTAAAAAATTTCAACCAAAAGGAAATTTTTCTAAAAATATAGTAATTTCTGAAAGTTTAGAATTTATAAAAAATGCAGATGTGATTTACACAGATGTGTGGATTTCAATGGGACAAGAAAAAGAAAAGAAAAAAAGAATAAAGATTTTTAAACCATATCAAGTAAATTCTAAACTTTTATCTCTGGCAAAGCCTGATTGTATAGTGATGCATTGTCTACCAGCAAATCGTGGTTTGGAGATAACAGATGAAGTTTTAGATGGTAAAAATTCAATAGTAATAAAACAAGCAGAAAACAGATTGTATGTACAAAAAGCACTTATGGTTTATCTTTTTAGAAAAAGTTAGTATCCAATTAATAATCTATGGAGGATTTTTATGGAAGAAAAAGAAATAAAAGATCAACAAATACAAATAGAAATTGACGATTTAACTGCTCAGGGAGTATATTCTAACTTAGCAATTATAAGTCACTCACCTGATGAGTTTATCTTAGATTTTATATTTATTCAACCACAAGTTCCAAAAGCAAAAGTTAGAGCAAGAGTTATTACTTCTCCAGGGCATATAAAAAGGTTTCTGTCTGCTTTACAAGATAATATTAAAAAATACGAAGAAAAATTTGGAGAAATAAAAACAGAACCAAAACAAGTACCTAAAATAGGGTTTGTGCACTAAAAATTTTTAATTAATATGGTTAAAATTTCAGTTATCTCAACAGGCTCTGAATTGTTAAAAGAAAAACCAAACACTAACCTTTTTTATATTGCAAAAAAACTATCATCGATAGGCTTAAAAATTAATTTTTGCTCTACTGTTCCTGATGATAAGGATACTCTTGCTGAAATTTTAAATTATCATATTGAGGTATCGGATGTTATTTTTATTACAGGTGGTATTGGTCCTACACTTGACGATATAACAGTAGAAACCGTTGCTTATGTTTTAGATAGGAAAACAGTTTTTATAAAAGAAGTATATGAAAACATAGTGAGGCACTTTATTGAGAAAAATCAAGAAGTTCCAAAACTTGCTGAAAGGCAAGCATATGTAGTAGAGGGAGCTGAAGTTTTGTTTAATAAAGTAGGTCATGCTCCAGGAGAAAAAATAATAACTAAAAAAGATAAAAAGCAAAAAATAATCTTTGTCTTACCGGGTCCTCCAAGAGAACTTCAACCGATGTTTGATGAGTATGTGTTTCCTTTTCTTACAAAATTTCAAACTAAAATTACAAAAGAAGAAATACTTAAGGTTTGTAATATCCCAGAATCAAAAATTGAAGAAATAATAAAACCAGTTGTGGAGACACAAAAAAAATACTCCTCAGAGGTTGATTTTGGGATACTCCCTCATTTAAATGTTGTAGATATAGTAATAACTGTTTCAGGAGAAGACGAACTAAAAGTTGATGAAGAACTAAAACTCATAAAAAAAGAAATTTATGATTGCTTTATAAACTCAGACAACAAGGATGCTGTTTTTGCTGAGGGAAAAGTTAGCCTGGAGCAGGTGGTGGGTTTATCTTTGGGCAGACATAAAAAAACAGTTGCTGTTGCAGAGTCGTGTACAGGTGGACTTTTGGCAAACAGAATCACAAACATTCCAGGTAGTTCTTTTTATTTTTTAGGAGGAGTGGTAGCTTATTCAAATGCCTTAAAGATGAAACTCTTAGGAGTAAAAAAAGAGACATTAGATACATATGGAGCTGTTTCTGAAGAAACAGTAAAAGAGATGTGTGTTGGACTTAAAAACATTACTTATGCTGACTATTGTGTTTCTATTTCAGGCATTGCAGGTCCAACAGGTGCTACAAAAGAAAAACCGATAGGGACAGTTTGGATTTGTATATATGATGGGAAAAACTTCAATACAAAGTGTTTTAGATTTTTTGGTTCAAGAGTAGAAGTAAAAGAGCAAGCAGTAAATGCAGCATTAGATATGTTAAGAAAAACAATTAAATAAAATATGAGAACATTCATAGCTGTAGAACTTGATGAAGAAGTCAAGCAGAAAATAGACACATTTATATTTAAAACTTATCGTGAAATAGACAAAAATAAAATTTCCTGGGTAAAAAAAGAAAACCTTCATATAACATTGAAGTTTTTAGGTGAGATTGACGAAAAACAGGTTTTAACTGTAAAAAATGTCTTAAAAGAAATTCTACAAAGCAAAGAAAGTTTTAATATATCCTTTGAAGGATTAGGAGTTTTTCCAAAAATAAACTCACCTAGAGTTATATGGATAGGAATAAAAGAAGGCAAAGACAAACTTAAAACCCTTGCAGATTTAATAGAAAGTGAGCTTTCAAAAGAGGGTTTTCCTAAAGAAACAAAAGAATTTACAGCTCACCTTACAATTGCAAGAGTTAAACAAATAAAAAGAATAAATGAAATTGTCGATTATATTGAAAAATATAAAAATCAAATTTTTGGAACAAACAAAGTAACCCATATTACATTCTTTCAAAGCATCTTAAAACCAGAAGGTCCAGAATATATAGTGATTGATAAGTTTAGATTAATAGATTAATTATTTATTGTTTTGAGATTCAATCGTAGACATTTCTACAGAATAGTTTTCAGGTTTAAATTTTATCATTTCTTCAATTGCCTCCAAAGTATATAAACATTTAGGATCCCATAAAAGCCACTCAAAGATACCATTATCATAGCAAGCTTTAATTTGTGCTTTTACCTCTTCAGGGCCATACTTGTAGCCCAAAGAAAAATCCTGTAAGTACGGTCTTAGTTTATGATATTGTTCTGCTAAAAGTTTTTTTGCGTCAGAAACTGTTCTAAAAACTGTTTTGTAGGGTTCTCTGTTGGGATCAGGAATACCATATTCTCCTTTTCTATAATGTGAAGGATACATCATAGGTGATACAAAATCTACAACTTCTGCCATTTGAAGAAACCTCTGTCCTATTCCCATATCATGGTTTACTGAGGGTGTTAATCCAAAAACATCTATAGAAATAAATGTTGGCGAGAGTTTTTCTTTAGCATATTGTAAAAAGTCAACCAGAGCTTTGGTAGCTGAGGTGGAGGTGTGATGTTGTGAGTATCTGCAAAGTTTTGTATTACCGTCAGATGGAAATCTTATATAGTCAAACTGTATTTCTTCAAATCCAAGTTCAACTGCTCTTTTTGCAACCGCAATGTTGTAGTCCCAGACTTCTTTGTTGTAAGGATCTGTCCATGAGTTTCCTTTGTAATCTTTCCATATTTTACCATCTGGAGTTTTGACTGCCAGGTGAGGAAAGTTTTTTGCTAAATGGTTGTCTTTAAATACAACTATTCTTGCTATGGGATATATTCCCTTTGATTTTAATTCTTCAAGATATTCTTCAATCTTTGGGATTGGAATTATTGGTGTGTTATATTTATTTTTAATTTCTGGTACATCAATATATACCTGCCCTTCATATTCTTTTATTGCAATTACAATAGAATTTAGTTTTTCTTTTCCTAAATATGGTTCGAATCTTTTTTTAAATTTGTCTAACCCAGCAACCCAGGCAGAAAGATGTATTCCTCTTACATATTTTGGTTTTTCTACTTTTATTTTATTTTTTGTTTGAGGATTTTCTGATTTATGTTCTGTAGTTTGTAAGGTACAGCAGGTTGTAAATAAATAACAAAAAAATGTAAAACATAAAAATTTTTTCATAGTTCAAAATTTTAATAAAAATTTTTTTATTTATCAATAGAAAAAAATTTTTAATTTTTATAGTTTTTAAATAAATAACTAAGAAAACTCTATCTGGCAAAAAGATATGCTTAAGATAGTTTTAAAAAGAATACTGATTTTAATTATTACATTTTTTGGAATAAGTTTTATAACTTTTTTTGTTATTAATATATCTCCTGGAAAACCTCAGGATATGATGGATTTTAGTTCAAAAATTACCTATGAAGCAAAACAGAAAATTGCCAGAATTTATGGATTAGATAAACCGCTTCATTTAAGATATCTCGATTGGCTTGTGCGATTTATTAAATTAGATTTTGGAAATTCTTTCAAAGATGACAGACCCGTGATAAAAAAAATATTAGAAAGACTTCCAGCTACATTGGTTCTTAATATATCTTCTCTTTTTTTAATTTTTTTTGGTGGGATATTTCTGGGTGTTATCTGTGCAGTATATCAAAATAAATTATTAGATAAAATAATTTCTGTTTTTGTGTTTCTGGGATATTCAATTCCTAAATATTGGTTAGCAATTTTATGCATGATAATTTTTGGAATAAAATTAAAACTTTTGCCTATTTCAGGAATAAGAAGTGTAAATTTTGAATATCTAAGTTTTACAGAAAAATTTATAGATATCATTAAACATTTAATTTTGCCTGTGTTAATTTCTGCTTTTGGCGGATTAGCTGGACTTACAAGATATATAAGAGCAACTATGATAGAACAACTAAACAGTGATTATATAAAATTTGCAATTAGCAAAGGGACACCAAAAAACAAAGTAATTTTTAAACATGCTTTTAAAAATGTTCTTATTCCAGTTGTAACAATTTTAGGATTATCTTTGCCAGAAATTATCGGTGGCGCTTTTATATTTGAAACAATTTTTGCATATCCAGGAATGGGGCGCCTAGGATATGAGGCTATAATGTCAAGAGATTATCCTTTAATAATGGGAATAAGCGTAATAACTGCATTTCTTACACTATTAGGAAATTTTTTAGCTGATATTCTTTATGTCTATGTAGATCCAAGAGTAAGGTATAAGTGATATGAAAAGAAATACTTATTTTATAGTCGGGTTAATTATAGTTTCATTTTTTGTTGTAATAGCAGTTTTTGCTAAGTTTTTTTCACCATATGATCCTTATCAGCAAGATTTACTTAATAGATTAAAACCACCATCTTTTAAACACTTTTTTGGGACAGATGAACTTGGGAGAGATGTATTTTCAAGAATGATTCATGCTACTAAAATTTCTTTAAGTGTTGGTTTTATAGCAGTAGGAGTTGCTACTATTATAGGAAGTTGTTTAGGACTTTTAAGTGGTTATTATGGTGGCTGGATAGATACTGCAATAATGAGGTTGGTCGATATAATGCTTTGTTTTCCAACTTTTTTTCTTATTTTATTGGTAATTGCATTCGTCAAACCAAGTGTTTATAACATAATGTTAGTAATAGGTCTTACCTCATGGCCTTCTCTTACAAGATATGTTAGAGCAGAAGTTTTAAAAATTAAAAACATGGAATTTATACTTTCATGTAAACTTGCAGGTTTTTCTTCCTTTAAGATAATATTTGTTCATATTTTACCAAATGTCTTAGCTCCAATTCTTGTAACATTCAGTTTAGGTATAGCTTCAGCTATTTTGACAGAGTCAGCTTTATCTTTTTTAGGTTTAGGAGTTCAGCCTCCACAGCCTTCATGGGGAAATATTCTTACATCTGGGAAGGATTATATTCATATAGCGTGGTGGCTTTCTTTATTTCCAGGACTTGCAATATTTTTCACTGTTATAGGATTTAACTTTTTAGCTGAAGGTTTTAGAATTATGTTTAGCCCTAAAGAAAAATGAAAGATGTTTTAGAAATAAAAAATTTAAATGTTTGTTTTTTACTTAAAAACAATAAGAAGTTATTTATATTAAGAGATATTAGTTTAACTATTTCTCAATCTCAAAAGATAGCAATAGTAGGAGAATCAGGTTCAGGTAAAACTACCCTTGCTAACACCATAATGTTACTAAACGACAAAAAATTCACAAGCTATTCTGGTATTATTAAATTTTATCCACAAAAGGATTCCTGTAATTGTAGTAAAGAGATTTTTATAATAAATAGTAAAAACAAAAATAATCTTCTTTCAGAAAATCATATGCTACACTTAAGGGGTAATCATATTTCTATGATATTTCAGGATCCCTTTAGTGCTTTAAATCCAGTAATACCAGTTGGTAAACAGGTTGAAGAGGTAATTACAAACCATTTTGAATTTTCAAAAAGTGAAGTTTATCATAAAGTCATTGATATATTTCATAAAGTAAAACTTCCTGAGCCTGAGTTAACCTATAATAAATACCCACATCAATTATCCGGAGGTCAGATTCAAAGAATTTGTATAGCAGCTGCTGTAGTTAACAAACCAGAAATTTTAATAGCTGATGAACCTACCACTTCCCTTGACGCTTCTTTAAAAGAAGTTATTATGGATTTACTTAATGAATTAGTATTTGAAAACAATTCTACTTTTATTCTTATTACCCATGATATAAATCTCGTTAGAAATTATGTGGATTATGTTTTTATTCTATACGCTGGTGAAATTATTGAATACTCTTATACTAAAGAAATTTTTGAAAAGCCGCTGCATCCATATACTATGTTACTTTTAGAATGTACTGTAGATAAAACAAAAAAAGGCCAAAAACTTGCTACAATTCCGTATGATTTACCTGATCTTACAGACGAGGCTACTTTTAAAAGATGTATTTTTTATAATAGATGTAATAAAAAAATTAAAAAATGTGAGCTTTCAAAACCAGAATTTTACTCATTTGAAGACAAACATTTCATTAAATGTTTCTTATATGAAAAATAATATTTTAGAAGTAAAATCTTTAAGTAAGACATATCCTGTTTATTCTCAATTGCTTCATGTAGAAATTTTAAGAAAAAAAATTCTTTCAAATGTAAGTTTTTATTTAGAATACAATAAAACCTTAGGTATACTTGGTCCATCCGGTGTAGGCAAAACTACGCTTGTTAAAATAATTTCTAAAATAGAACCTCCTGATGAGGGAGAGATTTTTATAGAAGGTAGAAATATAAATGAGTATTCTTTTAAGGAATTTGCATTAAAGGTGCAGCTTTTGTTTCAAAATCCATATTCAATGTTAAATCCAAAGTTTACTGTTGGCTATTTAATAAAAGAAAGAATAAAGCAATATTTCAAACTTAACAATTTAAAGTTTAAAAATTCTGACATAGAACTAAAAACCAAAGAGCTTCTTTCCATTACGAAGTTACCTTTTGAAATTTTAAATATGTATCCTTACCAACTTTCTGGAGGACAAAGGCAGAGAGTTGCTGTTTTACTTGTGTTATGTCTTTATCCAAAAATGTTGATTTTAGATGAGCCCCTTTCAGCTATGGATGTTGCACTTCAGGCTCAGATGTTGAATTTTTTAAATGAGATAAAAGAAAATTTAAAGCTTTCGTATATTTTTATAACCCATGATAAAAATTTAGCTGAATATTTTTGTGATAATTTGTTAATATTACATGAAAATGGAACCTACGAGTTTATATAAGTTAAAGAATTTTTTATCTACTATAGATAAAAATTTTAAGGATTGTTTTGTTGTCGGGGGTATTTTGCGAGATCTGTTTATTTATAAAAATCTGTTTAAAACAAAAAACCAGCTTGATATAGATATAGCAGTTAAAAATCTTTCAGTAGAAAAACTAAAAGAAATAATACTTAAAAACAGTCTTCCGTTTGTTGTCCTTGATGAAGAAAATTTAGTTTTTAGAACCGTTATAAAAGAAACTAACTTCTTTATAAACTTAGACTTTACTAATTATGAAAATTTACAAGAAGATATTCAAAGAAGAGATTTTACCATTAATACCCTATATTTAAAATTATCGCACTTTATAAGGTTTTTATCTTCTTTTAATACTAAAATTTTGTTTAGTAACTTAGAAGACCCACTTAATGCAAAAAAAGATATAAAAGATAAAGTATTAAAAGTAGTAAAAGAAGATGTTTTTTTAAAAGACCCCTTAAGAATAATCAGAGTAGCAAGATTTTATGTATTAGGTTTCAAACCACACAAAAAAATAAATCTTCTTATAAAAAAAACCAAAGTTTTCCTTAAACAAGTTGCAAAAGAAAGAATTTTAGAGGAAATTAAAAAAATATTTAACAATGAATCCTATAAAGTATTAGAATGGATGGACAAAAATGGAATATTAGAAGAAATTTTTCCTGATATAAAAATTATAAAAGAGAAAGGTAAAAATACTCAGTTTAAAAAATTTTATTTTCACCCAGAAGGTTTATGGCAACATGTAAAACTTACTTATAGAAGTATAGAAAAAATTTTGTTAAATATTAAAAAATATTATCCTTGCCATCATAAAGAAATTTTTTCAGCTATAAGAGGGAAAGAATATATTTTAAAGTTTATTTCATTGTTGCATGATATAGCAAAGCCATTAGTTGCTAAAAAAATAAAAGGAAAAGTTAGATTCTTTCATCATGAAATAAAATCATATGAGATTTCAGAAAAGATCTTACGTGAACTAAAATTAAGTAACGATGATATTTCGGTTATTTTGAATGTAATAAAACATCATATGAGGATAGGAAATCTCTGTGTTAATAAAGACAACCTAACACAAAGGGCTTATCTTCGATTGTTTAAAGATGTAGGCGATAATATATATTTTTTATTAGTGTTTTCTCTTGCAGATAGAATTTCATATGAAAGTATTCCTGTTAAAGAAAGAAGAAAATATTTTAAGAATTTTTCGTCTTTAAAAGAGTTTATAAATTTTGAAAATAAAATACTAGATATATATAAAGATTACAAAGCTAAGTTAACACTACCAAAATTATTAAACGGATATGATATTATGAATATCTTTAAAATTCCTCAAGGTCCATTGGTAGGAAAACTATTAAATCTGATAAAAGAAGCACAAATTCTCGGTAAGATTTCTACAAGAAAACAGGCTATATCTTTGATCCAGAAATTTTTAAAGAATTATAAAAATTCTTGAAAAAAGTGTAAAATTTTAATAATTACATTTTAATGAAAAAAATAGTATATCCAGGAAGTTTTGACCCTCCGACTAATGGACATGTAGACCTTATTCTTAGAGCAAGTAAAATTTTTGACTTTATTATAGTAGCTATCCTTAACAATCCTCAAAAAAAACCTTTTTTTTCGCTTGAAGAGCGTATAGAAATGCTAAAAAAAATAATTAAAAAAAATAATCTTAATAAAAAAGTTGAAATTGATAGTTTTGATGGGTTGTTGGTAGATTATCTTAGAAAGAAAAAATGTAACACTGTATTAAGGGGATTAAGGGCACTAAGTGATTTTGAATATGAATTTCAGATGATTTTAACAAATCGCAAGATGTTTCCTGAAATGGAGACTATATATCTTATGCCAGATATAAGATGGATTTATTTATCCTCTAGTTTAATAAAAGAAATAGCAAGTTTTGGAGGAGATATTTCAGATTTTGTTCCAAAAGATATTATTCCGATTGTAGAGAAAAGATTTGCAAGATAAAGTTACATATTATGGAAATAATAACTCCTCATAAGAAACTAGGAGAACTTCTTGTAGCATTAGGACTAATTACCCAGGAACAACTACAAAGTGTGTTAGAAACTCAAAAAAAAACAGGCAAAAAACTTGGTGAGTTGTTAATAGAAGAAGGACTTGTTAACGAAGAAATCCTTTTTGCTGTTTTAGCTAAACAGTTTAATATTCCTTACATTTCACTTTCAGAAATTGATGAAATACCTACCGATACTCTTAAGTTAGTTTCAGAAAAATTAGTAAAAACTTTTCAGTTTATTCCTGTTGAGTTTGACAAAAATACAAAAACTCTCACTGTAGCTATGTCAGATCCTTTAGATATAATAGCCCTTGATAGTCTTAAGTTGGCTACTCCTTATAACATAAAAATTGTTGTAGCAAGAAAAAAAGAGATTTTGGAAGCGATAAACAAATACTATGAGAAAAAAGAGTCTATAGAAGAAATAGAAAAGAAAGCAGAAACAGAAATAGAAACAGGCACTGCTGAAATAGTAGAAGAACAGGATATCACTGAATTAGATATTAAAGCAGATGCTGCTCCAGTTGTAAAAGCTGTAAATTTTATAATAGAACAAGCATTGAATTTAAATGCTTCTGATATTCTTATTGAACCCCAGGAAAAACAAGTAAGAATAAGGTACAGAATTGACGGTGTTTTTCATGATCAAAAACCTCTACCTAAAAAATTGCTTCCTTCTGTAGTGGCAAGAATAAAAATAATGGGTAAGATGGACATTACTGAAAGAAGAAAACCACAAGATGGAAGAGTCAGGATGTCTTATAATGGCAAACCAATAAATCTTCGTTTATCAGTTATACCTGCAGCGCATGGAGAAAAAGTTTGTATAAGAATAATAGACGCACAGGCACTTACTTTACCTTTAACAGAATTAGGTTTTGAGGAAGAACAACTTAGGCTTTTTGAAAAAGCTATAAAACAACCTTATGGAATGATTCTTGTTACAGGTCCTACTGGTTCAGGAAAGACTACAACATTATATTCAGCACTTAATGTTTTAAACACTGAAGATGTAAACATTATGACAGTTGAAGATCCTGTTGAAGCGGTTATGTATGGTATAAATCAAGTAAATGTCAATGAAAAAGTTGGACTTACTTTTGCTGCTGCTTTGCGTGCGTTTTTAAGGCAAGATCCAGATGTAATAATGATAGGAGAAATAAGAGATAAAGAAACAATTGAAATAGGTATTAACGCAGCTTTAACTGGACATTTAGTTTTTGCTACTCTACATACAAATGATGCTGCTTCTGCAGTAACAAGGCTGATAAATATGGGTGTGGAGCCGTTTTTAATAGCTTCAACTTTAACACTTGTGATGTCTCAAAAGCTTTTAAGAAAAATATGTAAAGAGTGTCGTAGACAATATAGGGTTTCACTTCAACAACTTCAACCATTAGGTGTTACATCTGAAATGGTAAAGAATATGAAGGAAATAGTTATTTACAAAGGAACAGGATGTAGTAAATGTCAAGGTGGATATAAAGGAAGAACAGGAATATTTGAAGTGATTGATTGCAATGAGTCAATAAAGGATTTAATCCTTAAAAAAGCTTCTCATTTTGAGATAAAACAACAAGCAAGAAAAAACGGAATGATAACATTAAGAGAGGCGGCTTTAAAAAAATTATTAGCGGGTATCACTACTGTTGAAGAAGTAATTAAAAATACATTTGCTGAAGAAGAGTAACTTTTATTTAAACTTATATGCAAAAATTAGGTGAAATTTTAATTTCAGCAAATATTATAACACAAAAGCAACTTGAAGAAGCTTTGACTTTACAAAAACAAACTGGTGAAAAATTAGGGCAGACTTTGATAAATTTAGGATATATCACTGAAGATGTTCTTTTGTCTTTTTTAGCAAGACAACAAAATTTGGATTTTGTTTATATTTCAGAACTTGAAATAGACGAATCTGTAATTAATTTACTGCCTAGGACGTTTATAGAAAAACATAATGTTTTCCCTATAAGTTTTGATAAAAAAACGAATACTTTAACGGTGGCTCTTCCTGATCCTTATAATTTGTTTATAATAGATGACATTAAACTTTCTACAGGACTTAATGTTAAGCCGGTAGTTGCCACTCTCAAAGATATTAAGGAGAATATAAGAAAGTATCTTTTAAAAGAAGAAACAACACACATAGAGAAAGAAATAAATGAACTTGAGAAATTAGAAACTTCAATAGAAGTCGAGCCAATACCAGAAACAGTTGAAGTAAGGGAACTTGCGGAAGAAGAACCTATAGTTAAGCTTGCAAATAATATTATTATTACAGCAGTTCGCAAAAGAGCTTCTGATATACACCTTGAACCCTTTGAAAAGAAATGTCGTTTGCGCTACAGGATTGATGGAGTAGCAAAAGAGGAAGCATTTTTTCCTCATCATGTTTATAATGCCTTGATAGCAAGAATAAAAATTATGTCAAAGCTAGATGTTACAGAAACAAGAAAACCTCAAGATGGTAGAATAAAAATGCGCATAGATGAAAGAGAGATAGATTTTCGCGTTTCAATACTTCCTGTGGTATATGGAGAAAAAGCAGTTTTAAGAATCCTCGATTCTTCTGCCTTGTGTTTGGATCTTGAAAAATTGGGTTTTGAACCAGAACAGCTAGAGATTTTTTTAAGGACAATTAGGTTGCCTTTTGGTTTAATTTTGATTACAGGACCTACCGGTTCTGGAAAATCAACTACTTTATATTCTGCTCTTTCAACTTTAAATCGTCCAGAAGTCAATATATTAACAATAGAGGATCCTGTCGAATATCTTTTAGATGGAATAACACAGGTAAATGTGAATCCTGAAGTTGGATTAACATTTGCTTCTGGTTTAAGAGCTTTTTTAAGACAAGCACCTGATATAATTTTAGTAGGTGAAATTCGTGATACAGAGACAGCAAGAATAGCAATTCAGGCAGCTTTAACAGGTCAGTTAGTATTTTCTACTCTTCATACAAACGATGCACCTTCTGCTGTAACGCGTCTTGTAAATATGGGGATAGATCCATTTTTAATTTCTTCCACACTTACTTTAGTTGAAGCTCAAAGATTAGTAAGGAAAATATGTTCAGAATGTAAACAGCCATATGAGGTTCCTGTAGAGAAGTTGTATCCTTTAGGAGTTACTGATGATATGGTTCAAAGACAAAAAAAAGTAGTGCTATATAAAGGTGCTGGGTGTAAAAAATGTAATAATGGATATAAAGGAAGGATAGGTATTTATGAAATTATGGAGATAACAGATGAAATAAGAGAAATGATTTTGAAAAACACACCAGATATAGAAATAAAGAAAGTAGCTATAAGAAATGGAATGTCTACTTTAAGAAAATCTGCAATAAGAAAAATGCTTGCTGGAATCACAACTATAGAGGAAGTTTTAAGAGTTACTGTTAGTGAAGAAACAGGTGTTTAAATTATTTTTAAAGGGAGGATTGATATATGGAGATGTCTTTAAGTATGGAAAATTTGTTGTATTTAATGCATGAACAAAAAGCTTCAGATTTACATATTACTGCTGGATTACCTCCTATGTTAAGAGTTGATGGTAAGTTAGTACCTACCTCTTTTGGTAAACTTACCCCAGAAATGTGTCAAAAACTAATTTATTCTGTTCTTACAGATAAACAGAAAGAAAGGTTTGAAACACTTAATGAGTTGGATGTATCTTTTGGAGTAAGAGATATAGGAAGAATAAGAATGAATGTTTTTCGTCAAAAGGGTGCAGTTGCTGCAGCTTTGAGAGCTATTCCTTCGACTCCTCCTACTTTTGAAGAATTAAGACTTCCAAAAATTGTTTCTCAACTTGTAGATCTTCCAAGGGGTTTAATTTTGGTAACAGGTCCCACGGGGTCCGGGAAAACAACAACATTAGCTTCTATGATAAATTTTATTAATGAACATAGAAATGCCCATATTATTACAATAGAAGATCCTATAGAATATCTGTTTCATCATAAAAACTGTATAATAAACCAAAGAGAAGTTGGTTCAGATACAGAAAGTTTCGCTACAGCATTAAAGTATGTGTTAAGAGAAGATCCTGATATTATTTTGATAGGAGAAATGCGCGATCTAGAAACAATTTCTGCGGCACTTACTATAGCCGAGACGGGGCATTTGGTTTTTGCAACTCTTCATACTACAGATGCTGTTTCTACTGTCAACAGAATAGTGGATGTTTTTCCACCTCATCAACAGCAGCAAGTAAGAGTTCAGCTTTCTTTTGTACTACAAGCAGTTTTGGCACAGCAGCTTCTTTTGCATATTTCGGGCAAAGGTAGAGTTTTAGCTTGTGAGGTGTTAGTTGCTACACCTGCTGTAAGGAACTTAATTCGTGAAGGAAAGCCAGAACAAATATTTACTTTAATTCAAACTGGTGCAAAATTTGGAATGCAAACAATGAATCAAGCACTAGCAGATTTGTATCAAAGAAGATTAATTAGTCTGGAAGAAGCCATAAGTGCTTCTTCTGATCCGGAAGAACTTAAAAAATTACTGCAGAAATCTGGTTTATAGAAAAAATAATGAAAATATACACTAATTTATAGATTCCAATTTATCAAGCAACGACAGTAATAAAATAAACCCATCGTTAATTATACCGGTATACAAACAGAAATGTTAATTTGGGATATGTTTAATGCAATAAACATGGAAGTAAAAATTATTAAATCTACAATCATAGCAGAAAAAACAGCCAGAAAATTAAAACTGGTTAAAGATTTCTGCCGGACTATATAAAATCATAGTGCAGTTAGCTCTATTCAAAGTAGAGTTTGTTTTTGTTGTACTAAGTTTATTTATTCTTATTTGAAGATGAGTTTTTAGCAGTAAATACTAAAATAAGACAGTACAATATCTTTATTGTCAGTTTTAAAAAAGAAATTTCTTAAATGTTGTAATGCGTAAAATTACAGATGCTTTTGAAATTTTTGAATTGTGTGATGATTAAAGCAAAGCACTAAAGAAATTAAGTTGGTATCCTAAAGTAAAATTTGAAGAACTTGTTAGAATGATGTTGAAATCAGATCTTAAGTGGTATATACTAAAATTTCAATAAAAATTAAAAAAATAATGGCAAAAGTTGTAATTATTCTTGTTGGATTTCTTTTGCTTATTTTTGGGTATTTTTTGTCACATTTATACATTGTTAATTTTTTAAATAGGCATTTAGCTTTAAACAATTATAAAAATTTAGTTAAGTTTATATTTGTTTTAATGTTTTCGGTTTCATTTTTAAGTTTAATTTTGAGAGCTGTTGTAGTACCAGATGCAGTTTTAAAAACAATTTATTTCTTTGGTTTTTATTGGATGGGTATTGTTATAATTTTTGTTTCATATTGTGTGATTGGTGATTTTATTTCTTTTTTATTCCTCAAAGGAAGCAATAAATATATTGGTTTAGGAGTTTTATTGGTAAGTTTAATATCTTCAACTCTGGCAACTTATCGTGGAATAAAAATGTCAAAAATAAAACAGATTGTTGTTGATTTAGATGGTAATAATAGTTTCAGGATTGTTTACCTTTCTGATTTACATCTTGATTTCAAATACAAGAATAAAATAGCAATAGAGTTATTTAATAAAATAAAAAATATAGATCCCCAAATACTTATTTTTGGTGGTGATATGTTTGATCCTGGTTTTGTATATGATGTTAAATTAGAAGAAACAATTAAAAAAATATATTCTACAAAGATAGCAGTATTAGGCAATCATGATTATTATTTTGGGATTGAGAAATCAAAAAGAATTTTTGAACAGTTTGGTTTTATAGTGTTACAGAATACTTCATTTGAGATTGAAAATGTTAACATTATAGGCTTAGGTGACATTAGGACAGAAAACTTACACAAAGAAGAAATTGTAAGTATAATTAATAATAACTACAAAACAGGAAAACTTAATATTGTTGTCTCACACCAGCCGTTATTTTTTGATGAACTTTCCAAAAATTTTGATATTATGATGTTAAGTGGTCATACCCATAATGGACAGATTTTCCCGTTTCATATTTTTACACGAATTTTTTATAAATACCTATATGGTCTGTTTAGAAAAAATAAATCAACACTATATGTTACTTCAGGTGCAGGGGTTTGGGGTCCTCCTATGAGGTTTTTATCCTCATCTGAAGTTGTTGTTATAGATATCTTATAAATTATGAAAGTGGTTATAGATGGACAGGAATTAGAAAAAATAAACTTAATAAACCATATTTTTCATCTTTGTTTAATCGTTATAATTATGATGGCTACAGTTATATTTCTGAAGGTTAAAAAAGTTGATAGCATAGAAGGATTCTGGGATAAAATTTTAGTTGAATACTGTAAGGGAAAAACCTGTATGGTGTTATGCTGAATTGGTAAAGAAGTAACATCTATTTATGAAAGAAAAAATATACTTTTTGCAATAAAAAAAGAAAAAATATATACTTTATTTTATTCTTTAAAAAGCTGAAATTTTTATAATGTATGGAGGGATAAAAAAAGATTAGAAATATCGAATATAGAAATTTCTAAAAAATTAGGTATTTTGGGGACAAAATATAAATTTGAAGGTAAAGTTTTTGATTTTTAAGTTTAAAAAGCTGCAACATCTAAAAAAAAATCGCGTCTTCATACAAAAATCCGGAAAAACCTTCTTACTACAAGTAGGTTGTGGGTAGAGTTTGATTTTCCGCATATGTTAGCCACAAATCCAATTTTTATTGAATAAACTTATGAAAGAAATAAAAACAATACTTTATGTGTGTAATGGAAATGTATTTAGAAGTGTTTTTGCTGAAGGATATACTTTACATCTTCTGGCTAAATATAATATAGATAATATTAAAGTCTACTCTTGCGGAGTAATAGCACAGCAAAACTTTAAAATTCCAGAAAGTATTAATAAACTTTTTAAAATCTATAATATCAAAGAAAAAGACCTTTCAAAACATATACCTACAAAAATAAATTCTCCTTTATTGGAAATTTCCGATATAGTTTTTGTAATGGAAAAAAGCCAAATGGATTTCATCTATCTGAATTTTAAGAAATTTTTTGATAAAGTTTATCTCTTAAAAGAATTTGCGGGATTTTTTTCACAGCCAGAAATTTTTGATCCAATTGGTCAGCCGGAAAGTATTTATCTTAATACAGCAGAAGAAATTAAAATTTGTGTTGAAATAATCCTTAAAAAATTAGTATATTTTAATAAGTAAGATGATTTAAATTTAGAAGCTAAATATTTTTATGTATATTGTTTTATTTTTAAGTTTATTTACTTTTAAAGTTTTTGCTCAACCTAATCCTGTTTCCGATTTATTTTCGATTTCAGGAATTGATGAACTAAAAGAAGGCAGTGTAAAGCTAATATGGACTTATCCTGGTCCGGATGTGTTACCTGAAGGAAGTGCATACTACATAAAATACAGTAGTTTTTATGAAGTTAACTGGTCAACTTCTTCTTCCATAGTAGTATCCACGGGTCCCGTCAATCCTCTTCAACAACAATTGTTTGTGCTTACAGGGTTAGATAATTTTGTGCTTGAGAATTCTTTAAGCAGGTTTACAACATTTTATTTTGTTGTATTTATTTCTTCAGGATCTCAGGGTGATTTATCCTTATCAAATATTGCAACCGGCTGGATGACTCTATGGTTGCCTTATGTAGAGATTATAGAAGCAAATCCCGGAGTTCATGAGGGAGAAGTTGAATTAAAATTTCAAGGAAGTGATGATTATATCAACAATACGATGACCGGTATTCTTTCTGGTTATTATTATATTCAGTATACAGATATAGAGTATTTTAACAATTGGAGTACTTCTGCTGCCCAGATTGTAATATCTACTTTTTCTTACCCATCTTATATATGGTCTGCAGGATATTTGATTACAGGATTATCTGGTGGGATAACTTATTATTTAAGAATTTGGGCAGAAGATGAACTAGGTAATCTTTCTGAGATGTCTAACAAAACAACAATGTGGGCTCAGCCTGATATTTCACCTCCAAAAAGTATTACATCAATTTTTGTTTCAGCTGGATTTAGACATGTAAAACTTAGTTGGGTTTTTCCATATGAAGACTCATATGAGGATGGTTTCTTATACAATTCTTCTACCTATACAGGAAGTTATAAGATAAAATATCACACCCAAAAAATATATAATGAAACTTTATGGAACCAAGCTACGGAAGTTTTTTTTATAACTAATGTAAACATTACTCCTTATATTTCTACAAATATAGTAGTAAATAATCTAGTTAATAGTAGTCCTTATTATTTTTCTATAAAAATAGCAGATGAAAAATTAAACTGGTCTTTAATTTCTTCTTCATCTCCTTTTTGCAGAGCTTTTAATTCTTCTCCTTCATGTTTTTATCCTCACAAACACTTTGTATATGATCCAGTAAAAAATACCACTTCAACCATTATTTCTTCCTCAACAGTAAAATTTGATTGGTCTGATGCAGTGTGGCATGCTGGTTTCTCTTTCAGTGATAACAGTTACGATTCTGATTACGGAGATTATATATCTACCTACACATTAAAAATCTCAAGCTATACCATTGGTAACACTTTAGGAGCGATTTTGGTTGAAGTGTCTACTTCTGCTACATCTATAGTTGTTAAGGACTTACAAGACAATATCACATACTTCTGGAGTCTTTCTGTATATGATTCAGAAAATGCTTCTTCAACCACTGCTATTTTTAGGTTTACAGTAAACTTTCAAAATACAGCTCCAAAGTTTCCTTTAAATCCTTTAATTTCACCTTCAAATACTGTAGTGCATACTAAAGATGGTAGTTTAATTTTTGATTTTAAAGATGCATATGAGATAGATCCTTTTGATTATGTTGTTGGTTATAAAATTTATCTTTCTACTTCAGAAAATTTTGAAAGCTACATTACAATTCCACAGGAAGGTTTACTTACTAATTCATATTTTTTGATGACACCATATACTCAACCTTCTTCTAATGAATTGCTTTTTTATGAGAACCAAAAAATATACTGGTATGTTGTAGCATATGATTCAGGAGCTCCTTTTGGATTTAGTCAACTTTCTACTCAAACTCCAGTTGCAAGTTTTTGGGTAAACCAAATAGATGAACCTGTTTGTAGTTTTGATGTGTTTTTCCCTACTGGTATGATTTCTTTAATAAAAAATGTAACTTTCTATAAAGTAATACTGGATGATACAACCTATTATCCTGTAACGGAAAAAGTTGTTGATGGTAAAAAGATATTTATTGCTAAATCAACTCCTATAGTTTTATGTTGGCAGCCTACATGGGATCCTGATCCTGAAGACGGAGTATATGAATATGCAGTTTTTATTTCAAGCTGGCGTGAACCAAAAACAGAACCAAATGCCTGGAGATATGTTACAAATCCGACATTTAATGCTCCACCATTTGAATATGATGACTGGTTTAAAAAATGGGATTTTTTTGTTTCCACAGTTATAGTAAAAAACATAGAAGAAGGTACCCAAGAAGGATATGTACTTGAGCTTGTAGAAAATACCACATATTTTTTCAGGATTAGAGCAATTGATGCTCCTCAAAATCTATACTGGATATGGAGTTCAACAGAAACATTTTCTCCACCTTTAAATGAAAATCCTTTAAGTTTTTGTATAGATTTTATTAAAGAACCACCTTCTAACTATACCATAATTACACCTACCGGTATAGTAAATCCAGCATCTCTGGAAGGGCCAATATATTTTGAATGGTCAAAACCTAAAGATCCAGATCCTTTTGATTCTGTAAAACATTATTTTTTAAATATTTCTACGGTCTTAATTCAGAATTCCGATCATTGGTATACTTTACCTTTTTGGAAAATAAATGTATATTTAGAAAATTCAGATATAAGTTCTACTACAGTTATGTTTACACTTTCTAAGCTTTGCCCTTCTGTAACTTACTACTGGCAGGTTCATTGCTGGAGTAAAAATGAATGGGATTTTGCACTAAATCCTTCTACATCGCAACCATACTTAGTAAAACCATATGGTGTCGCTTTAAGTACCGGAAGATTTATAGTTTCAAACCAGAGGCCATTAAAGTTTAATCTTTTGTCTCCTGGAGTAAGCATAAGTCATCCTTTTGCATCAGGAATTAAAACTTTTAGACCAACATTTTACTGGGAACAAGTATACGATCCAGACAACTATGATTCTTTTGTTTCAAGTTATGTAATTATAATAAGCAGTTTTGCTAATTTTTCTTCTTATTATACTTTTTATTCTTCAGATACAAAATTTATTTTAAATTTTGATCTGCATCCTAGGACCACTTATTACTGGTATGTAAAAGCTTATGATAAATTTGGAAATTTTGAGACACCCTACTCTACATTTTATTTTCAAACTACAAATTTTGATCCAAACAATTTTGAATTAGTATATCCTTTAAATGATGAAATAGTTTTATCTTCTTTTAAATTTAAGTTTAAAAACAATGGAGATTTGGATAGAGATATATTATACTATACTTTATATATTTCAAGTTTTCAAAATTTTTCTGTTTATGAAAAATTTTCTGCCGGAACAAACATAGGAAAACAAATAGGAGAAACTATAGAGGCAGAAATCTTTTTTGATTTTAAAGAAAACACTCAATATTTCTGGCAGGTGGTGGCTTATGATAACTATGGAGGGATTTCAAGTTCTACTATTGGTTCTTTCTGGGTAAATTTTTATGAAGAAAATCCAAAAAGTTTTTATCTCAATATCACTTCTGGAGTAATAAAAGAAAGATATATAAATTTAAGCTGGCAACAAAGTTATGACTCTGATCCAAAGGATTATGTAGAACAATATAAAGTAGTAATTTCATCAGCAGAAAGCTATATAGTAGGTGATTCAACATATATAGTTATTTTAGGAAGTACAACTTTAAGTTATAATATAGATTTATCAAAATTAAAAGAAAATGCAGCCTACTACTGGTGGGTTGAAGCTTATGATACAAAATCAAACTATACAAAAAGCATTTCATCTTACATGTTTATAGTAGACCTACAGGATGATCCTCCCGATGATATTTATCTACTTAGTCCAGGTTCATCCTATACTTTTACTCGGGCAACACAACCTTTAAATCTAATTTGGGCACCCGCAAATATTACAGAGTGGTGGAAACAGATAACGTATGAGTTATACATAGGTGAACTAGGAAAACCACCCAATAAAGTAGAATTTTTTTTAGGTCCTTATGAAAACTACAAAGAACTACAACCTATTTCATATTCTACTTCAACCTTAAAAGAAAACACAACATATTTCTGGTATGTAGTTGCTAAAAATCAAGTTAGTCAAAAAATATCTACAACTAATTATTTATTCATTGACTCCCAAAACGATCCACCAGAACCATTTGGAATATTTTCCCCGTCAAGTACAGTTTTTACAAGAAAGCCTCAGTTTATATGGGAGATAGGTTTTGATAAAGACGATGGTATAAACTATTATGAAATTAAACTTTCAACAAAACAAAATTTTCAGCTAAACATTACAACATCCATTGTGGTTTCATCTTCAGTTACTGTCTACACAATCAATTTTAAGCTCTTAATGAATTCAACTTATTATTGGAAAATACGCGCTTATGATAAAAGAGGCCTGTGGAGAGATTCTTCAGTTTTAAGCTTTTATGTGCCATATTTTAGACCTCAAGGTGTAAAAATTTTAAATCCCGAAGGAGAAATTTTATTAAGAAGACCTGTTTTTGAATGGGAACCTTTACCACACCCGGAACCCAACACTAGCATTAAAAAATATAGACTCAAAATTTTTTCCAATAAAAATCTTTATTCTCCAGTAATTGATGTAGAAGTTTCATCTAATTCATATCAGCCCCAAATAAACTTAACACAGAATATGACATATTATTATGAAGTGATAGCAATAGATGAGGAAGATATTTTTAGTGAACCTACTAAAAATACTTTCTTTATAGGAGTAATAAATATTCCTTCAAGAATAGAAAAAATAAATTATGATAATCCTGATTATAGATTTATTTTATCATGGGAAAAAGTGCAAACATATACAGATGGTTCTTTAGCTGACGACATTAAAGGCTATAACATTTATCGCAGTCAGGACTATGAAGGTGTTTTAAACCCTTCGTCTTTTTATAAATTTGTCTCAACTCCGGCTACGACATTTACCGACTATATTTATTTTAACACTTATTATTATTTAATAAAGGTTGTAACAGAAACTGGAATAGAAAGTTTACCGTCAGATGTAGTTTCTTCCTTTAATTCGGGAAGTAGAATTATTCCCTTTTTAGATACAATGAAGATCGTTATTCCAAAAGGTGTAGAAGAAGAAATTTCATTTTATGGCTATAAACTTAACATTACAACAGTACCTGTTGAAGAAAATGAAAGTATTAATTTCAGTACATTTATGAAATATAAATTAGAACTTGTTAGAAATAATAAACCTGTCTCCTATAAGTTTAAACAGCCAATAAACTTAGAAATTTTTCTTCAGAAAGAAAATGAAGATTATTCATCCGATAATTTCGTGGAAGAAAAAAATTTAGTTAAAGTAAAACCTTTAGTATTTTTTAATAATGATATTGAATATGTGCTTGTTCCAAGTTTTTATGATGAACAAAAAAGTATTTTGAGATGTACTTTAAGGTCTACAGGAGAATATGTAGTAAGAAAAGTCATTTCAACTCAAGAACCTGTGATTACAAATATTTATCCAAAAAAAATCTTTACACCAACAGCGTCACAAGACAACAAAATTCATTTTGTGATTTTCAATCCTACTTTGTTTACACCTGAAGGTGAAGTTTATGATTTAAACTTAAGATATATTGCCAGGTTAAAATTAGAAGGTGTAGAACTTACCTGGGATGGGAAAGATACCAACGGAAACTTTGTGCCAAAAGGTGTTTATATTTATAAAATAAAAGTTGGTAATAAAACATTTACTGGGACAATAATTGTAGCAAAATGAAGTATTTAAATAGAACAATAATAGTCGTTTTTTTGTTTATCTACAACTTTTTATGTGGATATTCTCCTTCTGAAAATTTTTCTGCTGAGAACTTAAGAAAGTTAGAACCAGCTGCTGAAGATGGTTCAGCAGGATGTATGTTTTTAAACCCTTCTGGTTTATGGAACATAAAAGTAGCTGAAGTGGTTGTTACTTATAACCTCATTTATCCTAACTTGACAGATGGAACTAAATTTATTAATAATAGTTTAGCAGTTACACAGAAATTTCTGGGTGGAAGTTTAGGTTTAGGATTTAATCAATTTGGAATTACAGATTGGTACATTAAAAACAAAATCCTGCTGTCTTACGGTAGACAACTAAAAGAAATCAACTCAAAGATAGCTTTTGGATTAAAGCTTACATATGACAAAGAAGCCTATACTCTTGATGAGTATATAAAAAACAATCCTGTATTTTTAAAAAGTAAAGAAATATCTTATTTTTCATTTTCATTAGGTAGTTTATATATGTTTAATGAAATTCATACAGGAGCATTTACAATAGACAATATACTACAGCCATCTATAGGTTTATATACTGAAGAGAAAATGCCATTAAGGATGAGTTTTGGATATAGATACAATTATAAAAATATAAAAATACTACCTGATATAAAATTTGAATTTTCTTCTTTGACGGATTATTTTGTCTCCTTAGTGTTTGAATACAAGATGTTATTCTTTAACAAAAAATTAAAATTTACTCCATCCTTTGGTATATGTTATGGAAACAAAGATTACAACAGTATTTCTTTAGGTTTTGGTTTATATACTTCTAGAATAACATTTAACTATGGTTATAAGTTTTCTTTGATAAATAAAATTGACACAGGTGGACAACAGTGTATTTCTTTAAGTTATAAATTTTTTCCTGTAGAAGTTGAAGAAGAAAAGATTTCAAAAAAAGAATATGAAAAACTTCTTTTAGAAAAACAAAAGCTTGAAGAAGAACTTAAAATGTTATCTTCTAAGTTAGAAGTTGAAAAAAAAGAACAACCACAAATTTTGCAGTCTCAGCAAATACTTCTTCAAGAGGAGTTGTTAAAAAAAATAGAAGAATTAGAAAAAAAACTTAAAGAAGCCGAAACAAAAAGAATTGAAGAAAAACCAAAACCATCACAACCACAACCTGTTACGATTCCCAAAAAAAGATATCATACTGTTGTTGAGGGTGACACTTTACCAAAATTAGCTGAAAAATACTATGGAGATGCTTCCCAATGGAGAAAAATTTATGAAGCAAACAAAGAAAAAATCATAAGGGGGCAATTAGTTCCTGGAAGTGTGCTTGAGATACCATAAACCCTATGAAAGATTTAGAAAAACTATCACAACAAGAAAAAGAAAAAATAACAAAAATTCGTGAAAGAATAAAAAAACTTACTGAAGAAATACAAAATAAAAAAGATAACATCTCAACACAAATTTTAAATATTCAACCACAGATTATATCATCTGGCGTTGTATCTCCATCTTTTTTCTCTGAAGTTCAAAATATGTTACTTGAAACAATAAAAAAAGGTTATGAAACAATTCTACAAGAAAAAGAGAAAATAATTCAAAAATTACAAAAAGAAATGGAAGACATAATTGCAAAATATGAACAAATTAAATCTACACAAGAACAACAGATAGCTAAAGTTTCAGCTTTGTCTGTTCAACAGGATAAATCTTTTTTAGAACTTATAAAAAAAATAACAGAACTTGAGGCAGAAAATAAAAATTTAAAAAATGAAATAGAAAGCATTTCTAAAAAAGAAAAATCTCTTAAAGAAGTCATAAAACAGGATAAAATTGAGTATGTGTTGTCACATATGAAATTGTTGACTACTTGTATGAATGAATGTTTAAGATATTTTAGAAACCCAATTGGAATCATAGATGAAGCTTTTAATTTAGTAAAAGATGAAATAGATGGCCATCCTTCTTTTAAAAAAATTTCATTAGTACAGAAAGAGATATATAGAATAAGAGATATAATTCGTACTGCATCTGAACGCTTAAAACCTCCAACTGCTATAAATATCCAGAAAGTAGATTTAAAATCAGTTTTAGTTTCTGTTTTAAATAAATTTCAAAATGAAATTTCTTTTAAAAATGTAGAAGTTGTACAAGAAATTTTGTCGCCAGATGTAGAGTTTATTGTAGAAGCAGATTTTCAAATTTTAATAGATATTATTTCTGAGATAATTCAAAATTCATTAGAAGCATTTTTACAGCTTACAGGCAACAGAATAACTATCAGGTTATATTCCTCTGAGTTGTCTAAAAGAATAATGATAGAAGATAATGGTTGTGGAATACCTGAACATTTATTGCCAAAAGTTTTTGAATTGTTTTTTACCACAAAATTTGAACAGGGACATTTTGGTATAGGATTGTTTAAAGCAAAGTGGTATTTAAAATTATTCGATGCTAAAATAGATATAACCTCTGTATTTAATAAAGGAACAGTTGTAACTTTAGAATTTCCAGCTTAAGGAGAAAAACTTATGTCTAAATATGATGTTTCATTTGATGCGATGAGGCATTATTATCGTGGAAGAGTTTTTGAAGCTACTGGAGAGTTAGATATAGCCATAGAGGAATATAAAAAAGCAATAGAATATGGAGCTGACTACGCAGATGTTCATAACTCTTTAGGAAAAGCTCTAGCGAAAAAGGGTTTTTTAGAAGAAGCAAGGATGGAATTTGAAAAAGCACTCAGGCTCAATCCAAGATATTTTGAGGCTCAAAAAAATTTAAATGAGCTGTTAACAAAAATAAGTATTCTTTCAAAAGAAAACAAAACAATCTCTTCTCAAATGCCAGTTGATAATCTACAGATTGTTAAATCTCATGAAGCAGAAATCCAACATCTTCAATCTTTAGGTTTTAAATTAAATTTTCAAATAAAAAATTTTTTATTTATTTTTGGTGGAATTTTTGTTGTTAGTGTGGGTGTTTTATTTTTTTATAAAAATTTTATTTCAAAAGAAAAAATTCCAATCCCAAAGATCTATGACACTACATTAGAAACTATTTCCTCTATAAATAAAATTGATAATAAACTTGTATTAAGCAGTTGGTCTTCTCAAGAAGTAGCATTTTATAAAATGAAAGGTGATTTTTTATTATTGGTAACTTCTTTTAAATTTGCTAAAGATAATATAGTACCTACTTCTGTTTGTTTTATATCTAATTTTTTGTATATTTTAGATGGCTGGAATAAAAAAATTTACAAATATGCGATAATAAAAAATAAAAATATTTTGCTTAAAGTACTTGATTTATCTCAAATTGAGCCAATATGTATTGTAGCTTATAGAGGAAATATTTTAGTGTTTAATAATAAAGCCAAAGAAGTCATACTTTATGATAAAGATTTAAATAGAATTGTAGAAAAATTTTCTTATCTGATAAAAAATACAATTTATGCGTCTTCTTATAAAAACAAAATATGGATTTTAGATAATGATTATAATCTTTATATGCTTAAAGGACTCAAAGAAATATCAAATTCTTTTAAATTAAGTTTTTTGGCAAACAAAAACATTTCAAGTTTTTATATAGATAACAAATTTTTATGGTTTTCAGAAGAAGGTAGTTCTCAGATATTAAACTATGATAAGACTATAATTGAATAGAAAGGAGGAAGCAACCAAATGGCACATGTTGTTAATGGAAGAGATAGTAATCCAAAATATCTTGGCGTAAAAATTTATGAAGGACAAATAGTAAAACCGGGACAAATTATTTTAAAACAAAGAGGGACAAAGTTTTTAGCTGGCAGAAATACTTATCTTTCTAAAGATTTTACTATTCACTCAAAAATTACTGGTAAAGTTATTTTTAAAAATCTTACTAAACAGAAAAAGATAGTAGAGGTTTATCCTCTATAGTAAAATTATGTTTATTGACAGAGTAAAAATATATGTAGAATCAGGAAAAGGAGGTAATGGTTGTGTAAGTTTTAGAAGAGAAAAGTTTGTACCTTTTGGTGGACCTGATGGTGGAAGAGGCGGAAAAGGTGGAGATGTTTACTTAAGAGCTAACCCCAATATTACTACTCTTTATGACTTTACTTTAAAACCCCATTTTAAAGCAGAAGACGGGCAGCATGGTAAGGGTAAAAATATGTATGGTAAAGATGGGAAAGATCTTTATATAGATGTTCCTTGCGGGACAGTTGTATATAAATTAGATGAAAACCAGAATAAAATTTTTCTTAAAGATTTAGTAAAACCATATGATACAGTATTAGTTGCAGAAGGTGGTAGAGGCGGAAGAGGCAATGCTGATTTTAAATCCTCAACTAATCGTGCGCCCAAAATAGCTGAATTAGGCCAACCGTCTCAAAAAGTTACTTTAATTTTAGAACTAAAGCTTATAGCTGATGTTGGAATAGTTGGACTTCCTAATGCAGGAAAGTCTACACTTTTAGCTGTTTTGACACCTGCTAAACCTAAAATTGCAGATTATCCTTTTACTACATTGTCACCAAATTTAGGGACATTGGTATATTCTGACAAAAAGTTTGTAATAGCAGATATTCCTGGTATTATAGAAGATGCTCATAAAGGTAAAGGACTGGGAGTTGAATTTTTAAGACATATTGAAAGAACAAAAATGCTTATTCATTTGATTGATGTAAGTAGTGCTGATGAAAATGAGATATATAAAAATTATAAAATAATTATGAAAGAACTTAAAAATTATTCTGAAAAACTTGCGAAAAAACCAATGATAGTAGTTTTGAATAAAATTGATATGATCCCTGAGAATGTCAAAAATCAGCTGATAAGAAAATTAAAACAAAAAATAAAGTCAGAGTATACAATTTTAGCAATTTCTGCTTTAAAAAGAGAAGGTCTTAAAGAATTAATAAAAAAGATTTGTAATATGTTAGAAAAATTAAAAAATACAGAAGTTGAAATAGAAATTTCAGAGGAGCAGAAAATATATAAATACGAAGATGAGTTTGTGATAGAGAAAGCAGGTAACAAATTTATAATTAAGAATAAAAAATTAGAAGATTTGGTAAAAATGACAGATTTTAATTCCGAAGAAAGTATTGCGCGTCTTCAGAAAATATTTAAAAAATTGAAGATAGAAAAATTTCTAAAAGAAAAGGGAATAAAAGAAGGAGATAAAGTTATAATCTCAGATGTAGAATTTGATTTTAGAGAATAATTATTGACTTTTAGAATTCATTTTTATATTTTTATTTTTTCAAAAAATGCCGGCGTAGCTCAGTGGTAGAGCAGGCGCCTTGTAAGCGTCAGGTCGGGGGTTCAAATCCCTTCGCCGGCTGAGTAAAAATTTTGATAAAAAAAGGGCCCGTAGCTCAGTCGGTAGAGCACCGGCCTTTTAAGCCGGGTGTCGAGAGTTCGAATCTCTCCGGGCTCATTTTAATGCGCCTGTAGCTCAACAGGATAGAGCAACGGCCTTCTAAGCCGTGGGTTGTGGGTTCAACTCCCGCCAGGCGCGTTTTGAATTTGAAAAAGGTTTGTTTTGTGGTGGTTGTAGCTCAACTGGATAGAGCACCTGGCTGTGGCCCAGGTTGTTGCGGGTTCAAGTCCCGTCAACCACCCAGGAAAGTTTTTATTTGATTGATTAAATAACAAGGGCGGTTAGCTCAGCGGGAGAGCGCCCGGTTTACACCCGGAAGGTCAGAGGTTCAAATCCTCTACCGCCCATATTTTGGGTGGTGGGCTCGTGGTGTAGCCTGGTTCAACACGCTGGCCTGTCAAGCCAGAGATCGCGGGTTCAAATCCCGTCGAGCCCGTTTTAGTCTTAAAACCAACGGAGGAGAAAGTATGGCAAAAGTTGTTTTAGAAAATGTTACAAAGAGGTTTGGTAATCATGAAGTTGTAAAAAGAATTAATTTAGAAATAAAAGATAAAGAATTCGCTGTGCTTGTAGGACCATCGGGATGTGGAAAAACAACAACTTTAAGAATGATTGCTGGACTTGAAGAAATTACAGAAGGAAAAATCTATATTGACGATAAAGTTGTAAACAACCTTCATCCGAAAGACAGGGATATAGCTATGGTTTTTCAAAACTATGCTTTGTATCCTCATATGAAAGTGTATGACAATATGGCTTTTGGTTTAAAAATTCGTGGGTATTCTAAACATGAAATAGATATGAGAGTAAAAGAAGCTGCTGAAATTTTAGGTATTTCACATTTACTTAATAGATATCCTAAAGAACTTTCAGGTGGCCAGAGACAGCGTGTTGCTGTTGGTAGAGCAATAGTAAGAAAACCGAAAGTATTTTTGTTTGATGAGCCACTTTCAAATTTAGATGCTAAATTAAGAGTTCAAATGCGTGCCGAGCTTAAAAAATTACATGAACGTCTTCAAACAACAATAATATATGTTACACATGATCAAGTAGAAGCTATGACTTTAGGGGATAAGATCTGTGTAATGAAAGACGGTGTTATTCAGCAAGTAGATAAACCAATTGAACTGTATGATAATCCCAGAAATAAATTTGTTGCTGGATTTATAGGTTCACCTCCTATGAATTTTATGGAGGTTGAAATAGTAAAAGAAAACGGCGATATATATGCAGATGAGGGAAGTTTTAAGTTAAAACTTCCTGCAAGTTTCAAAGAAAAAATAGAAAATTACCTCTCCACAAAAAAGAGCAACAAAATGATATTAGGTGTTAGACCTGAGCACATGTATGATAAACTTTTCTACACAGGACCTATAAAAGATGGAACATTAGTAACCTTAACTGTGGACTTTATTGAAACATTAGGGTCAGAAATTTATTTACATCTTAAAAGCAGCAAAAACAGCTTTGTAATAAAAGCAGATCCACATAATACAGCAAAGCCTAATCAGGTAATAGAAGTAGTAGTAAACACAGAAAAAATTCATCTTTTTGATATAGAGACCGAAGAAACTATAATATAACTATTTATTTTTTAAAAATAGAAACAAAAAATTCTATACTTCTGTTGTAAGTTCTTTCTTTATCTTTTGGAAAAAAACAACCAGGAAGTTCTCCGTTTTTTCTGTGATATAAAACACACTCACAACATCTTCCTTTTCTGCTGCATGGTTCATAACTGCATGTGCAGTATTTTAAATTTTGTGTAATATTACATTCTTTCATTTTTTGTTAAACCTCCTTTTTCAAATAAAAATAGAAAACTAAATAATAAACTTACTAAAGAAACAACCGTTCCTATTTTAAAGCTGACAGGTTCAAATTTAAACATAACTTGATTTACACCTTTTTTCAAATATACACACATCATATATATATTACATTGATAAATCTTCTCTAAGCAGCCATTTAAATAACACTTCCATCCAGGGTAAAAATTTTGAGAAAAAACCAAAAATCCATCTGTGGGATTGTCTATTTCTATAAAAATTTTGTTGTTTTCAGAATTTATATTTTTTATATAATATTTTGCTTTTTTGTTTAAAGAATTTATTTTAAATTGTTCTTTAGTATGAATTATTACGATTTCATTTAAGTTTTTAGCTATATTTTGCATTATTTCTTTAGATTTTTCTAAATCAGTTTCAAGAATATACTTGTTTACAAAATATACTTTTTTTAAAGCAAATGGATTTTCGTATATTTTCATGTTACTTCTATTAGAAATTAAATTACAAAATTTTGTACTCTGATATTCTGAAGATAGAATATATTTAACATTGGATATAGAAAAAAATGGAAGAGCTTCATCCAGTGATTTTCTTTTATACACCAGATCGATAAAATCAAAAAAATTTTTAAGTTCTATATCCTGACCTCTAAAATTATAAATAAAGTAGTCAAGATTTATGTTTCCTAATAGATTATCCCTGTAGGTTTTTATTGCTTCATATAAATTTTTAGAAGAAACACTCCTTGCTAAAACTTGAGTTTTCGGAGTTAAAGCTATTCTGTAGAGGTTTATGTCTTTTAATTTTAACAAAAAGTCTATTGTTGAGGCTTTTTCATAAAGGATTTTAGAAGGTAAAGTAATTGTTATTTTTTTGCTATAATATACTAACTCTAAAAATATTAAAGCAGGCAATAAGTATAAAATTTTTTTAATTTTTTCATTTTTAATAAAAGAAACTAAAATATCTAAACCAAAAGAACACAAAATACAAAACACAAAAACCGGAATATAACTAGCAGTAGCAGGATATCGGAAAATTCTTACAACTGGAAATATTTCATATAAAAAACCATAAAGCCAAAAATTTTCTCCAAGTGCATAAGTTATAAAAAAAATAAAACTGAATAACAGGAAAATTTTTTCTTTAATATCTCTTCTACTAAAAAAATAAAATACAGACAAAAAAATGGTTATTACTCCTACATAAAAGGTATATATCCAGTAATTAGGTAAATTTAAAATTTTAATTGAATTTTTTATATTAAACACCTCAGGATTAACCTGCCAGTAAAAAGGATAAATAAAATTTATAAGATGAGAGAATTTTAAAGAATAGGTTGCAGATTCTTTAAAATCCATTCCAAATTTTTTAATTTCAAATCCTCCTCTTGTGGAATGGAGAACAAATTCTAAGGTTGGCAAAAACTGAATACAACAAAAAACCAAAGAAAGGCCAACACTTAGCGCAAACATAAACACTATTGTTTTGTTTTGTCTTATAATACTTAAAAAAATAACATACATCACACAAAAGCACATAGCATAAAACCATATCTGTGTGTGTCCAGCTAAAAACTTAAAAGCCATTGCGAAAGATAAGTATATAACATGAGATAAAGAGAATGTATATGGAAATTTATCAATCAAAAAAATAATTAAAGGTAGCCATATTATAGAACTAAAAACACTTAAAAATTCAATTCTTGATATAATATATCCGTTAAAACACCATACGATGCTGCCAGCAATACAACTTATGAAGTTTAGATTTCTATTTTTTAAAAACAAAAACATAAAAAATCCTGCTAGAATTATATGAAAAATTATAAAAATTTTAAATGCGACTTCAAAACTATTGAATAGGTAAAAAATAATACTTAATGGATAAAAGATCTGAGATTGAATGTTGCTTATAAAAGGAGTGCCACAATGGTTGTAGGGATTCCATAAAGGAAGAAAATCCAGATAGTCTTTTGAGTCAATTTTACCCAAGCAGTTTTTTATATAAACTTTCCAGGGTTTAAATTGTAGAATTATATCTCTTTGAAAAAATGTTTTATCTTTGAATATTATATCTGAAAAGAAAATCAAAGACAGAATAAAAATTAATAATAGAAAGATTTTGTTCTTCATTGTATTAAATTGAAAACTCTTAAAGCATTCCTATCAGTTATTTTTTCTATCTCATCAAATGAACTACCTTTTATTTTTTCTATTTCTTGAAGTATATATTTTAGATACAATGGATTGTTTGGCCTTCCTCTATAAGGATGCGGAGTTAAATATGGAGAATCTGTTTCCACAACGATATCAGATATACTTATAGATTTCAAAGTTTCTTTTAAACTGGTTGACTTTTCAAATGTAATAATTCCAGTTATTCCTAAAAGAAATCCTAATTCTACAAACTTCTTTGCGTACTCAGTATCCTCACTAAAACAATGAATAATTCCTTTAGTGATATTTTCTTCTTTAAGAATGTTATAAGTGATAAGTTTGCTGTTTCTTGAATGTATTATAACAGGTAAATTTTGGCTCTTAGCAAATTTAAGTTGAAAATAAAAGCATCTTAGTTGTGTTTCCTTGTCAGAGAAGTTGTAATAAAAATCAAGACCTGTTTCTCCTATGGCAACTAACCTTTGAGTTTTTTTTAATGTTTCAAACATATATAAAAAGTTTTTTTCATTAAAGTTTTTAGCATTATGAGGATGAATGCCAATACTACAATAAAGAAAATTATACTTTAAGTAATATTTTAAGAAATATTCTATATCTTTTTCATTTTCACAGATGCAGATTACACCTAAGAAATTTAAAGAATTTATTTGTTGAAGAATAATATCCAGTTGTGGAAGAATTTTTTTGTCAAATAAATGGGAGTGAGTATCAAACATAACTTTCTTTAAAATCCAAAACATTAATTTTTGAATTTATTTCTTTTACATGGTTTTTAAGCTGTTGCATTTCTTCAAAGTTGCACCATGGTTTTATTTTACCAGGAATTCCATGAAATAAAAATATAGTGTTGTTATAAAGAAGTGGATCCACTGTTTCATCAAGATTTAAATCATAAAACAACTTGCTTTTAGGCACAATAGATAATTCACTAAGTCTAATTCTTACTTTATATGCAGACATAATATTTATTGAGTTATAAACATCTTCTATAGTTTCACCTGGTAATCCAGCTAACAAGTATACCGATATTTCATTTGGGTTATATCCGGCAAGAACTAAATTTTTAAGAGCTTCTTCAAAATCTTTAAGAAAAACTTTTTTGTCTACTAAATTATGTGTTAAATTAGAAACTGTTTCCAAGCTGAGTCTGGGATCTATAAAATTAAGTTGTTTTAGAAGAATTGCTGTTTCCTTTGAGATTAATTTAGGATTTATACCATTTGGAGTAAAAAATTTAATTTTCAGATTTAATTTAGATAATTCTTTAAACAAATCTAAAAAATATCTTTTGTTAATCGGAAGATAGTCATCATAAAATACAAAATTTTGACAATTTGTAAGATTGTAAAGTTCTATTATTTCCTTTACTACTTTTTTTATATCTTTGACTTGATAATCTGAAAATATACTTCCTGTTGCACAATATGTGCATCTATTTCCACATCCATAAGATAACCTTAAAACAACATACCATACTCTTTTATACAATGTATAATCTGGGGCAGGAAAGTTTTCAAAAGAATTATAGTATTCCTTTTCAGGAATATCAAGATAATCTAGCACTTCATAAAAGCCTGGCTTGCATGATATTAGAGCTACTTTAGATGAGAATAAACTCTTAGCGTGCTCAGGCATGATTACAGGATAAGTTCCTCCGAGAATTATTTTGCTTTCTGGAAGAAGTCTCTTTACAGTATCTATTATCTCCTCTACTCCTAAATACCAGTAACTCATGCAGGAAGTAACTATTACATACCTGGCGTCTTTATGTGTTAATAGAAAATCTTCAATTATCTTTTTACTTACTCCGTATCTTTTGTATCTTAAGGGGATATTGCTTAAAACAGAAGGTTTTTGAACAACTTCATAGGGGTATTTTCCAGTGCCGTTTTCCTTTACTGGCTTATCTAAAAAAAAGTTTCTGTCTAAACAATCTAACAGTACAATTTCAAAGTTATGTTTCTTTAATATGTTAGAAAGATAAAGAATTCCTAACGGTTTGATCCACACATCATATGCACTAAAGTCATATACAGGAGGATTTATTAGTATAATTTTCATTTCTGAAAATTCTATCAAAAACTTTTAGCTTTTTCAACACTTTAATTTTAAGTAAAAATATTATAGAATAAAATTTATTATGAAAAACATAATTCTTTTAGGAATTACTAGTTTGTTAACCGATGTTTCTTCTGAAATGATCTATCCTTTGTTGGGTCTTTATTTAGCTTCCTTAAATACCCCATTTAGTATTATAGGAATCATAGAAGGCATAGCAGAAAGTGTAGCTAATCTTCTTAAAATTTTTTCTGGTAGTTTTTCAGATAAATTTAAAAAAAGAAAACCTTTCGCTATTTTTGGATATTCATTTTCTACAATTGGTAAAATGTTTTTATATGTAAGTAAAACATGGTTTATGGTATTGCTAGCAAGAGTAGTTGATAGATTAGGTAAAGGTGTAAGGACTGCACCAAGAGATGCTTTAATTTCTGAATCTATAGATGATGTTAAAAAAGGAAAAGTTTTTGGTTTACATAGAGCAATGGATACTTTTGGAGCTATGTTAGGAGTGATTGTGGTATACATTGTGTTTTATTTTTATCCTGAAGAGGTACCATTTAAAAAAGTCTTTCTTTTGTCTTTAATTCCTGCGTTTTTGGCCGTAGTTGTGCTATTTTTTGTAAAGGAACCAAAGAAAAAAGAATTTTCTTCTAAAAGAGCGGGACACAAACTTTTTAGTTTTAGATACATACCTGAAGTTGCTAAAAAGTATATTTTTATTTCTGCTATTTTTTCTTTAGGCAACTCTTCAAATCAATTTTTACTTTTGAGAGCTAAACATCTAGGTGTTAGTTACTTAAACATAATTTTGCTTTATTTAATATACAATATATCTTATACTATTTTTTCTTACCCAGCAGGTATTCTGGGAGATAAAATTGGTAAAAAAACAACAATAATATTAGGCTACTTAATTTACTCTTTTGTATATTTTGGATTTTTTGCTATAAAAAAACCTGACCTTATCTGGATCTTATTTGTAGTATATGGTATTTATATAGCTATTGTAGAAGGACAAGAGAAAGCATTTTTAGCAGAAATTTCACCTCCGGAATATAAAGCTACAGTTTTAGGTACACATTCAACTGTAGGAGGTTTTATGCTTTTTTTTGCAAGCACAATAGCAGGATTTTTATGGGATAGTATTGGTGTGGGTGCTCCATTTTTGTTCGGGAGTTTTACGGGCTTGATTGCTTTGTTTCTTATGATAATTTTACTCTAAATAAAAGTTTAAATTTTAATTGTATGAGCATATTAGAAGTAATAAAAACAAGAAGAAGTATAAGAAGATACACTAACAAACCTATACCCGATAATATTATAAAAGAAATCTTAGATTGTGCAAGATTAGCACCTTCTGCAAATAATAAACAACCATGGTTATTTGTTGTTGTTAAAAACAAAGAAATAAAAAACCAAATAGCTGAAATTACAGATTATGGAAAGTTTATCAAAGATGCTTATTGTTGCATTGTAGTATTTTGTGAAGATACAAAGTATTATTTAGAAGATGGTTGTGCAGCTACACAAAATATTCTTTTGGCAGCATGGTGTTATGGAATAGGGAGTTGCTGGGTAGCAGGTGACAAAAAAGTTTATGCTGAGAAAATAAAAGAACTTCTTAAAGTAGACAATAAATATAAATTAGTAAGTTTGATTTCCCTAGGTTATCCTGAGGAAAAAGAACTTGAAAATGTGAAGAAAATAAACAAAAAATCACTCCAGGATGTGATAAAGATATATGAATAAGGAAAAAAAAGTAAGTTTTGAGTTTTCAGCTGGCGGAGTAGTTATAGATAAAAATAAAGTTCTTGTGATAAAAACTAAAAATTTGAAAGGAGAAACTGTCTACACTTTTCCCAAAGGCCATATTGAAAAAGAAGAAACTCCAGAAGCTGCCGCTTTAAGAGAAGTAAAAGAAGAAACTGGTGTAGAGGCAAAAATAATAAAGAAAATAAAAGATGTAGAATATTGGTTTATAGAAGATGGGAAAAAAATTCATAAAAATGTATGCTGGTATTTAATGGAACCAATAAGTGTTAAACAAATAAAAAGTAAAGAGGTGGAAGAAGTATTGTGGTATGAAATAAAAAATGTGGAAGACATTCTTACCTATAAATCAGATAAAGAACTTATAAAAATAATAAAAGAAAGTTATTAAGAAGGAGAAATTTATGGAAAAAAATAGAAAAGAAAAATATAATTTTGAAGAAGCATTAAAAAGACTTGAAGAAATAGTTACAAAATTGGAAACTTCAGATGTTCCACTTGAAGAGACTATTAACCTTTTTCAAGAAGGTATGGAATTGGTAAATTTTTGTAATCAGAAATTAGAAGAGGTGAAACACAAAGTAGAAATAGTAATAAGAACAAAAGAAGGTTTTACACTTAAGCCATTTTTAGATAAAAAAGATGAAGAACTGAATAACAAAAATTTTAACTTTAAAAATAAAGAAGATGAAGAAGACACCGATGATGAACTTCCATTTTGAAAAAAAATTCAAAGAAGATAGAATATGGTTTGAAAGAAACTTTAAGAAAATATTAGAAAAATATTTAGATGGTCTTCAGTACAAGTATAAAAGAATCGTTTTATATCCTTTATTTCCTTCCGGCAAGTATATAAGACCTGCTTTAATGTTTAGTTCGGCTGAAATGTTAGGAATAAAAAAAGCAGAAGTTCTTTATCCTGCCTGCTGTATAGAGTTAATACATAACTACTCACTTATACATGATGATCTACCTTGTATGGATAACGATGATTACCGCAGAGGTAGACTTGCTCTTCATAAAAAATTTTCCGAATCAGATGCTGTGCTTACAGGGGATGGGCTTTTAACTTTATCTTTTGAGATTTTATCTGATTGGAAAAAAGATCAGGATATTGTCATAAAGTCTATAAAATTGGTGTCTAACTATGCTGGACTTAATGGACTTATAAAAGGACAACTTATGGACTTAGAAAGTAAAAAGTTTTTAGGTAAAAATAAAAAATTCCTTTCTCTATATATAAGAGATTTAAGTATAAATAAAACAGCGAAGTTAATAGAAGCTGCGGTAACAATTCCTGCTTTTGTTGCTTCTCTTGATAATAAAAAGATAAAAATCTTGAAAGAAATAGGAAAAAAAATTGGTCTTCTTTTTCAAGTAACTGACGATTTAATTGATTTTCTTTCTGGCCAGGATAAAGAAAGTTTGTGTTATCCTTCACTAATAGGAATTAATGGAACAAAAAATTTTATTGAACAGCTTAAAAAAGATATAATTTGTAAAATTGATAAAGAATTTAGCAAAAATAATGGTTACTTAAAATACTTAATTGAAAAAATTTCAACAAGGACCGTATGAGAATTTTAGATAAAGTAGAGTATCCTAAAGACATTAAAACTTTAAATTATTCAGAACTTAAAAAATTAGCCGAAGAGATAAGAGAATACATTATTGAAACTGTTTCAAAAACGGGTGGACATCTTGCCTCCAATTTAGGAGCTGTTGAACTTACTGTGGCTTTACATTACACTTTTGATATGCCAAATGATAAGATCGTGTGGGATGTTGGACATCAAACCTATACTCACAAAATACTTACCGGCAGAAAAAATAAATTTCCAACATTAAGACAATACGGAGGTATAAGTGGATTTACAAATAAGGATGAATCAGAGTATGATATATTCACTGTTGGACATGCTTCAACAGCTATATCTACCGCTTTAGGTCTAGTGGCAGCCAGAGAAATAAACAGGGAAGATTACAAAGTTATAGCAGTTATTGGAGATGGTTCTTTAAGTGGAGGGTTAACCTATGAAGGGCTTAACTGTGCCGGACATTTAGGTTATGATTTTATAGTAGTTTTAAATGATAACGCTATGTTTATTTCCAAAAGTGTTGGTGCTATTGCTAAAATGTTAGTGAGATTGTTTACTTTAGGTTTAGTAAAAAAAATTGAAAGCAGAATAGATAAATTTTTAAGACGACTTAAATATATAGGTCAGATACTACTTAGAGTGGCTAAACGTTTTAAACTTCTGTTATTTCCTGGAATGTTATTTGAAGAAATGGGGTTTGCGTATGTTGGACCTGTAGATGGTCATGATATTAAGGAGCTGTGCGAAGTATTTAAAAATATAAAAAATTTCAAAGGGCCAGTTGTAGTACATGTTGTTACAAAAAAAGGTAAAGGTTATAAACCTGCAGAAAAAAAGCCTGAAAAATATCATGGAGTAGTCCCTTTTGTAATTGAAACCGGAGAAGAAATTAAAAGTGAAAAAATAACATTTACTGATGTATTTTCAAAATCAATCATTAATTTAGCTAAAAGAAATCCAAAAATAGTTGGTATTACAGCTGCTATGACTGAAGGATGTGGACTTGAAGAGTTTTCTGAAGTTTTTAGAAATAGATTTTTTGATGTAGGTATTGCGGAGGAACATGCTGTTTCGTTTGCTTGTGGACTTGCAAGAGGTGGTTTTATTCCTGTATGTGCTATTTATTCAACTTTTCTACAAAGATCACTGGATCAAATTATTCATGATGTTGCTTTACAGAATTTACATGTTGTGTTTATGATTGATAGAGCAGGACTAGTTGGCAAAGATGGACCCACTCATCACGGAAGTTTTGATTTATCTTATTTGAGATTTATACCAAATATGACCATTATGGTTCCAAAGAATGGAGAAGAACTTAAAGACATGTTTTATACTGCTGTGGAATACATAAATGGACCTGTTGCGATAAGATATCCAAGAGATTACATCCCAGATACTTTTGTAGATTTTGAAAATTTTCATAAAATAGACCCAGGCAAAGCTTGTATAGAAAAATACACACACAATTCAAAGATAGTATTTCTTTGTGTTGGTCCTTTGATTTACAGAATAATTAAAATTGTAGATAAACTAGATTGTGAATGTAGTGTTGTAAACATGAGATTTGTTAAACCTCTTGATGAAGCATTATTAGAAAAAGTTTGTAAAGAAGATGTAGTAGTTGTAACTGTAGAAGAAAACTCTATTATAGGAGGTTTATTTTCAGCAGTTAGTGAATATATAACTAAAAACCATTGCAAGACAAAAGTTATTCCGATTTCATTACCTGATAAATTTATTACTTTCGGTGATAAACACATATTAGATGATTTAGTTGGTTTAACAGAAGAAAAAATTTTAAAAACTATTTATAGTAACTTGTAGTTTTAAAATATGGAAAAATACATAGTTGAGATTATCCCTAAAAATAAAGACTATAAAGACCTTATTAACGAGATAAACACAATAAGTCCTGTAAAAATACATAGAATGAATATAAATAAGATTTATTCATTTTCAGGAGTTAATGATTCAGAAATAACTTTTATTGTAGAAACTTTACTTGTAGACCCTTTTTTAGAAAATTATAAAGTTAAAAAGAAGAAACAAAAAAAAGAAAATAACGACAAAACAATTATTAATATATGGTATAAACCGGCTGTACTGGATGTAGTGGCGAATACAATTTCTAACGCAGTAAGATATTTAGGTATAAATAAATCAATTGAAGTTCATTCTGGAACCCAACTTATTTTAGAACCAGCAATAAAAGAAAAATATGTAAAAGAAATTTTAGAAAAAATTTTTTTAAATCCTTTAATCCAATACTATGAAATTTTATGATGTAGTAAATATTTTAGATGCAAGCGACAAGAAACTTTTAGAAATAAGCAAAAAGGGGCTGCTTTCTTTATCATTAGAGGAAATGAAGGCTATTAAAAAATATTTTTTGAAAGAAAAAAGAAACCCTACAGACTGTGAATTAGAAACAATTGCTCAAACATGGTCAGAGCATTGTAAACATAAAACATTAACAAGTTCAGTAGAAATCAAAGTAATAAGTAAAAAAAACAAGCTCAAAAAATATAACAATGTTTTAAAAGATACAATTTTTTATGCTACAAAAAAGATAAATCATCCAGATTGTTTATCTGTATTTGTTGATAATGCAGGAGTTGTGAATTTTGATAAAGGATATGCAATAGCATTTAAGGTAGAGACTCATAATCATCCTTCAGCATTAGAACCTTACGGTGGAGCTGCTACTGGTATTGGTGGAGTAATAAGAGATATAGTTGGTTGTGGACTTTCAGCCAAACCAATAGCCAACACCGATATTTTTTGTTTTGGCAATATAGATTATAATGGTAAACTTCCATCTAAAGTTTTCCATCCAAAAAGAATTATGAAAGGTGTAGTAAGCGGGGTAAGAGACTATGGTAACCGTATGGGTATACCAACTGTAAATGGTGCTGTTTTGTTTGATGATGGATATACTTACAATCCACTGGTTTACTGTGGATGTTTAGGTATAATTCCATGTGACAAAATTCACAAAACAGTAAAACCAGGTCAACTTATTGTTCTTGTTGGTGGTAAAACTGGAAGAGATGGTATTCATGGTGCTACTTTTTCTTCTGATGCTCTTCATGAAGATTTACCTACATCTGTTGTTCAGATAGGAGATCCAATAACGCAAAAAATGTTTGTGGATGTGATTTTAAAAGCTCGGGATTTAGGTTTATTTACAGCTATTACAGACTGTGGAGCTGGTGGACTTTCTTCTGCCTGTGGAGAATTAACAAAAGATTGTGGATGCAGAATATATCTTGAAAGGGTTCCTCTTAAATACAAAGATATTATGCCATGGGAGATATGGCTTTCAGAATCCCAGGAAAGAATGGTTTTAATTGTGGAGAAAGAAAAAGTAGAAAAGTTTTTAGAAATTTGCAACAAAGAGGATGTAGAAGCTACAGTGATAGGAGAGGTAACCAACAACAAAAAATTAGAAGTGTATTATAATTCAGTTAAAATATGTGATCTTGATATGGAGTTCCTTCATAACGGTCTGCCTAAAAGAAAATATAAACTCACATATAATAAAACCACTTTACCTAAAACAAAACCTCATATAAGCATTAAAAATTCTTTAGAGGAGATCTTCAACAAAGTTTTGTCACATTTAGATGTAGTATCTAAAGAATGGATAATAAGACAATATGACCATGAAGTTCAAGGCAACACAATTCTAAAACCTCTATGTGGAGAATCTGAAAATGATTTTTATTCTCCTCAGGATGCTGCTGTTTTATATCCATTTAATGTAGAAGGTTTACAAGATACAAAAAAAGCCATAGCTATAAGCTGTGGAATAAAGCCACATTTAAGTAAGTTGAGTATAGAAAGAATGGTAGAACATTCAATAGATGAAGCGATAAGAAACTTAATCTGTGCAGGAGCCCAACTAGATAAGATATTTTTGTTAGACAATTTTTGTTGGGGTGAGTTAAATAAAAAAAATCTTTTGGATATATTTTTAGCCTGCGAAGTAGCTAAGGAAGTATCTCTAAAGTTTAAAACACCATTTATCTCTGGCAAAGATAGTTTAAACAACTATTATCTTCTTGGTAAAAAAAAGATTTCTATACCTTCAACACTCCTTATATCAGGTTTAGGAATAGTTGAAGATTTATCCAAAATAAGAACTTCTTACTTTAAGAAATCACAAACTTATATCTTTTTAATAGGAAAAATAGAAGACTCTCTTGGGGGTACAATTTTTTCAAGATGTTTATTAAAAGAAAATAAAAAGTTACCAGTAGCTCACTTAGACATAAAAAGAGCTAAAAAAGTTTATAAATTTATTAACAACCACGCACAACACATACTGACGGCCCATGATGTATCTGATGGGGGGGTTATTGTTAGTTTGGTTGAGATGTGTTTTGCAAAACAGTTAGGTGCGAAAATAAAATTGTCGACGAAAAACCATATATCATATCTATTTTCAGAACCTCCTTCCTGCATAATAGTCGAAACACAAACAAAAGATTTCTTTGAAGACCTGTTAAAGAAAGAAGATGTTGACTATGAATACCTTGGAGAAACAACTTTGGAACCCTACTTGGAAATTTTTAACATAAAAGGACAACCAATTTTGAAAATATCAGTTAGAAAAGCTTATGAAATATGGTCAAAAACTCTTAGCAATCTTTTATGAAACCAAAAGCTATTGTTTTAAGAGTAGCAGGAACTAACTGCGATAAAGAGACTGTTAATGCTTTAAGATTAGTAGGTTTTGAAACAGATTTGGTTCATATAAATGAAGTTATAAGAAAAGATGTGGATATTTTAGATTTTGAACTTTTGGTTATTCCTGGAGGATTTTCCTTTGGAGATTATATCTCAGCAGGAAAAGTTTTCGCAATAGAAATTTATTACAAATTAAAAGATTCTTTTGAAGAGTTTATAAATAAAGACAAATTTATTGTTGGTATATGTAATGGTTTTCAAGTTTTAGTTAAACTAGGCCTTTTACCTTATCCTAATTTCAAACAGCAAGCAACACTTACTGATAATATTTCTTCTAGATTTGAATGTAGATGGGTTTATTTAAAGACAAACAAAAACAATCCTTCTCCTTTAAGCAGCTTACCTGATATAATAGAACTTCCGGTAGCTCATGCAGAGGGGAATTTTTTTACTGAAGAAAATACTTTGAAGCATATTATAGAAAATAATTTATACATATTTCAATATTGTGATTCTGAAGGGAAAACTAATGTTGGTTATCCTTTAAATCCCAACGGTTCATTGTATAATATCGCCGGTATAACTGATAGTTCAGGCAGGATAATAGGTCTTATGCCTCATCCAGAGAGGTTTGTAGTTTCTTTTCAACATCCATTATATAATCAAATAAACAATAAACTTTCACCATCTGGAAGATTATTTTTTGAATTACTTTATAAGGCAATAAAGTCAAATTCTTAACTATAAAATGAAAGAAAGATTAGATAAGCTTCTTGTGGAAAAGAATTTTTTCGAATCAAGACAGAAAGCGCAAAAGATAATAAAAGAATGTGGTGTGAAAATTAACAACGAAGTAATAAAAGATCCTTCAAAAATAGTACAAAAAGATGCTAAAATTGAAATAATAAAATCATATGAATATGTGTCAGCTGGAGGGTACAAATTAGAAGGTTTGTTGAAGACGGGAATAATTAATGTAGAAAACAGAGTTTGTTTTGATGTAGGAAGCTCAACCGGAGGTTTTACTGATTGTCTTTTAAAATTTGGAGCAAGAAAAGTTTACTGTTGCGATGTAGGCAAAGGCCTTTTACATGAAAAGTTAAGAAATAATCCTAAAGTGGTGGTTCTAGAAGGAATAAATTTTAGATATTTTGTAGAGTTAGGATATGCTAAAAAGATACAAGAAAACATAGATATATTTACTGTTGATGTTTCTTTTATCTCTCTTACAAAAATCTTACCTGTTATAAAAAAAATAGCTAATTATCCTCACCAGATTATTGCCCTTGTAAAACCCCAGTTTGAATGTGAACCAAAGTATGTAAAAAAAGGAATAGTTAAAGAAAAAAAGTATAGGTTAGAAGCAGTAGAAAAAATTATTAAATTTGCAGAAACAAATCTTGGATATAAAAAAATTTTTATGCAGGAATCTGAAGTTAAAGGGAAAGAAGGCAATATAGAGTATTTTGTTATATTTTCTTTATAAGATTTATGAGTAAAATTTACAGAAAAATTTTTTGGGACACCACTAAGTATATAATCTTGCGAAATTTTTTTATGGGTGTAACAGGTATAATAAATATATTCTTTGTACGCTTTTTAGGTCCATATGAATATGGTAAGTACTCCTTAGTTTGGAACCTTATATCTACTTTAGGACCTATTCTTTCATTAGGTTGGTTAAACACATTAACTAAGTTTGTTCCACAGAAAGTTAGTTTGCAAGAAAAATATAACCTTTTATCTCAAAGTTTAATTAGCATTTTTTTTGCAGGAAGTTTATTTTTATTAACGATGATTTTCATAAAAAAATTTTTTCAAGCTTTTTTACCTGCTGAAATAAAAGATATATTTTATATATTTATTATTTTTGTAGTTTTAGTTAGTTTCTTTAATGCTTTTGAAGGTTTCTGGCGGGGTTTAGGAAAATTTAACGAATTTGTAATAATAGACGGAATAAGAAGCAACACAAGTAGTATTTTGGGTTTGATTCTTATAATATATGGGTTTCTTTCATACAAAACAATTTTAAAAAGTAATTTTTTTGTATCATTGATATTTTTAGTAATTCTTTTTTCAATTTCATTTAAAAATTTTAACTTCAAAATTTTAAATTTTGAAAAACAGATTATAATTTTTTGTTTGACTTTTCTATTTGGGCAGTTTATATACATGCTTTCAATCAATTTAGATGTTTTACTTCTTCGTGGGATTTTAAAAGATCCAGCTCAAGTTGGATTTTATTTTGCATCTACAAGGGTTCCAAAGCTTATAGAAACTATGTTAATTTCACAGATCCCGGCGCCTTTTTTTTATTATTTTTCTTCCAATCAGAATTTTGCAATGAAAAATAAAATTCTTATATTTTCATCTAAATTTCTAGGTTTTATATTTGGTATCGTAGGACTTATATTTTTTTCCTTCGCAGAGTATATACTTCCTTTTCTTTTTGGAAAAAATTATTTAGAAAGTGTAGAAGCATTTAGATTTTTTTCTTTATATTTACCAGTTTTTGGATTTGTAGTTTTGTTTTCACCTTTTTTTGTTTCTGAAAACAAACCTTTTATATTTATCAGTGTATATGGGTTAGTTATGATACTACTTTATAATTTTTTAAATATTGTTTTTATTTACCGGTTTAAATTTTTTGCTTTAATTATAAGTTATTTAACAGCATTTGTTGTATTTGTGTTTATTATTTGCTTTGTATGTTTGATAAAATTTAATATAAACTTAATATACAATTTTCTGTATTTAGTAAGCTTCATTTTTATAAGTTGTGTCGTAGAAATTCTGTTTAAAATTAAAATTGCTCCGTTTTTATTTTTAACACTCTGTTTTTCAATAAAATTTATAAAAATTGATGAAATAAAGAAGTTTTTAAATTTTTTGATAAACAAAGATATAAAATTAAACATTTAACATTTTTACTGTTGTTACAAAAATAAGCACGAAAATTATAGAACAATGAAAATGAAATCTTAGTGTAAAATCCAAGATAAGATCCCGACAAAAGATAAAAAAACAAATACAATAAATTCTCAAATTTTATTGAATGCGAAGAAAAGACAAAATTCAAAAAGAATCAATGTAAATGAAATTCCATAGAGAAAATTAAGACATTGACAAAATATGTCCGTTATGGGCTGATTATCAAGCAGTTCAGCTAATTAAGCCAAACAGTGTAATTTTAAAGATTGGATGTGCAACAAGATAGATTGGGAAGTTTTTAAAAGAAAAACGCAATTGTAAAATGTACGCTATAGAAATTGATAAAGAAGTTGTTGAATTAGCAAAACCTTATTATGAGAAAATTATTATAGGTTATGTTGAAGACGAAACCACTTTAGATACTTTGGTATACTTGCTAGGGATTACTTTGATTACATATAAATGTTTTAGAACACCTTAAATGGCTACAGAAGGTGTATTTAATATTAAAAATTTCTAAAGTCAAATGGAAGTTTAATTGCTGGCATTCCTAATGTTGCACATTGTCTATACGACTTAAAGCTTTTATTTGGCAATTTTGATTATGAAAAAGGATTGTTTAATAGTGAGTATGGTAAAGGAATAATGGATGAAACACAATCTTAGATTTTTTACATTGAAAACTATAAAAGAATTATTCATTAACAATGGTTATAAGATTGAATACATTTCATTTGATCAAGACAAAGGTATACCTAAACATCATAGTTTATTTTTGAAATTGCCAAATGGATGGAAGAACTTAAAAAAAATTTTATTCTTTGTTTCCAACATTGTTTGGTTTCCAGTTTATTTTTAAAATTAAGGTTAAATAAAAAATCTGCAAAAGTGGACCGTTTTAATACTACAATTTATATAGAAATTTGACATAAATATGTTCAAAGTTGAGAAAAATAATTTAATCAGTGTATTCCCTTTAATAGTTATTTTGTCTGTTTAATTTTGTTTTTTAGCCACAAGGGATGCTTTGATAGTTTGACTTATTTCATTCAGTTTTTTGTATGTATATTACTTTATTTTATAATTTTCTTTACTTTCGAACGAATATATTTTACAACCAGTAAAGAGAATGTATCCTGTAAATTCAAACTATCTGAGAGATTTGTCAATTACTAAAGTTGTAATGGGGTCTAAGGAGTAACTATTCTCCAAATGATACAATTGAGCTTGAAGATTTACATCGTATATTATAAAGAGAAAAGATAGATTATGGATTTCTATCTGATATGTTGACTGTTAAATTCAAATTTACTTCAAAATTTCTTAAAGAAGAAGTGATAAGGCAGGGTATAGATGTATCAAATATCAATAACTATTTAAATGAAATCAAGAAAATTAATTCAAAAAAAGAATGTTTAATACCTGGTTTTGAATGTGTTTCTATATACTTTTGAAGAGATAGACTTACTAATTTTGACTTTACTTTGAATAATGACTCACAAAAAGTTTTTTTATTTCCACAACATAATTTTAACGAAGTTGCTAAAATTGTTGATTTTCTTGATAAAATGAATCCAGTAAATAGTAAACCAAAATATAATGCTCTTAATGAGTTTTTTATACTGATGAAAACGAAAGATATCCTTACGTTTTATAGACATCCTGACAAAAGAGACATTTTTAGACCAATAAATACTGATTTTGTAAGATTTCACAACTAAATCTTACGATGAAGATTAATAAAGACAGTTGGATAGGATGGTTGAGAGGCCTGAGGAAGAGTTAAAATATTGTGTTGGTTCAATATTGCCGTGATGAAAAACCAAAACAAAAACCAACATATATGTGATTGGTAAAGTAGATATTGGAAAAGCAAATTTTGTATATAAAATGATTAGCGTTTTAAGGTTATTAATAAAAAAATCGTCACAATAGGTGAATTTTTTATCACTTAAGGAATGGTCAATTTTATTTAAAAAGAAAAGTGATTTTGAGTTTTATCTGCATATGAGTAAATATAAACAATATATAGTTGTCCAGGTTATCTTCAATGGAATTTTAATTGACAAAATAAACGGTGTGGGTGATATTTTATTATAATCAAAACCTATAATGATATATTTAGGAATAAAGTACTTAAGAATAATACTGAGATCGAATCTGATAGTAAAAATAGTAAAATTGTATTTAATCCATTATTTTTTAATTCAATATGATTGATTTGTCTATTACTATTGTTAATTATAATACAAAAGATCTATTAAGGCAGTGTTTAGAATCAATATACCGCTCTACAAAAAAAATTTCGTTTGAAATAATAGTCGTGGATAATGCCTCCAAAGATGGTTCCGTTGAAATGGTAAAAAGTGAGTTTCCAGAAGTTAAAATAATCGCTAACAAAGAGAATTTGTTTTTTACTCGAGCTCATAATCAAGCCTTAAAAATCGCAAAAGGTAGATATTTAATGATATTGAATTCAGACACTATAATCCTAAATGAGACATTTGATAAAATGGTAAAATTTATGGATGAACATCCGGAGTGTGGTGCTTGTGGACCAAAATTGCTTAATCCCGATTTAAGTTTACAGAGAAGTTCAGATAGGTTACCAACATTTTTGTATGGTTTATTTGAAGTGTTACTGTTAAATACAATATGGAAAAATAATCCTGTGAAACTACATCGCATATATTCGGATTGGGACAGAAATACAACAAGAGAAGTTGATTCTGTAGGCGGTAGTTGTATGTTGATAAGAAGAGAAGTTGCAGAAAAGGTAGGTTTATTGGATGAAGGATTTTTAATCTACTGGGAAGAAATTGATTGGTGCAAAAGAATATTAGAAGCAGGATACAAAATCTATTATCTTGCAGAGGTAAAAATTATTCATTATTGGCAAGTTACGATGAATAAGCATGGAAGGGAAAAAAAAGAAAGAATATTTTATAATTCTATGCTTTATTACTATAAAAAACATTTCGGTGTGGTTTCGTATTTAGTTTTATGGTTTTTACTAAATTTTTATACCAAACCAGTGCTAAAAATTATTCGTACACTGAAATCAATAAAATGAAGATAGCATTTAATGCAATTCGTGTTTCAAACAAAGCAGGCAGTGGTTTTGATACTTACATTATAAACTTTATAAATGAATTTGCAAAATATGTATATGGCAATCCACATATAAACATTCAATTTGATGTTTATACATTGTTTCCTTTCCATTTTACCGAAGTAAGAAAAGAAAATATTAAACAAATTTTGAATTTTAAATACAATACTCGAAATTTTATATTTAAACATTTTGAAGTTGAAAAACAGAGTGTTGTTAGAAAACAACATAAGAAAGAAAAAAATAGATTCTTTAGCAAAATAAATAATCTTCTAAAAAAAATCACATTTTTTGGATTGCTTAGTAGCATAAAAATGGTTTTAGCTGATTACTTAAGAATGTTCTGGACACAAATAGTCTTTCCAGTTTATGCTTTAAGATATGACTTGATAGTTTCTTTGACAGAATATGATGCTAACATTTTTTTGAAAAAGCAAATAATATTCATTCATAACACAGTTCCTTTTTTGTTTAGGCAGTTTAAAACAAAATATAAGTTTTATATCTATTGTTTATTCCCAAAAGTGGTTAAGAATGTTTTTGGAATAGCTACTGTTTCCTCAGTAACAATGCAAGAATGTATAAAAATTTTTAATTTGAAAACTAAAAATAGAATGGTTATCTATGGGGGGGTAAATGAGAAATACTTCTATCCGGTTGATTTTAAAAAAGTTGAAGATATTAAAATACAATATGGTTTAAAAAACGACTATATACTTTGTGTAGCTCACAGTCATCCTATAAAAAACTTTAAACGTATGATAGAAGCAATAGCTTTAGTTAATCAAAAAAAACTAGATATAGATTTCGTAATAGTTGGTCTATTAGATAAAAAATTTTTTAAGGAACTAAATACAGAAGTACATTTATGTTTGAAAAAAAAGGTTCACTTTATTGGACATGTTTCTAATGAAAAATTATCTCCATTCTATACGGGAGCTAAACTTTTTCTTTTTGCCACGCTACATGAAGGTTTTGGTTTACCACCACTTGAAGCTATGGCATGTGGATGTCCTGTTGTGGTTTCAAATAAAGGTTCTTTACCTGAAATATGTGGTGATGCAGCAGTATATGTTAATCCCTACAATCCAGAAGATATTGCTGAGGGAATACTAAAAGTTTTAACTGATGAGAATCTAAGGCAGCAGTTGATAAAGAAAGGATTTGAACAGGTTAAAAAATTCAGTTGGGAAAAATCTGTTAAAAGTTTTTTAGATGTTTTGTTGCAAATTAAAGATGAAATTTTATAAACTACCAAATAATGGTTTTTTTCTTGTTGAAGTTTTGTGTTAGTTTTTTTAAATATTATCAAAAATTATTTTTCGGAGGTATAAATTCTTATGTCAAAAGAAGAAAAACTTAAAGCATTAAACGCTGCAATTTCACAGATTGAAAAAGAATATGGTAAAGAAGCCATTGTTAGACTTGGTGAAAAAAAGACGCTTGCTGTTGAGGTGATACCTACAGGTATTTTGTCTTTAGATTTAGCTTTAGGTGTTGGTGGGGTTCCAAGAGGGAGAGTAATAGAAATTTTTGGTCCAGAAGCTTCTGGTAAGACAACACTTGCTTTAACTATTGCAGCAGAGGCACAAAAAATGGGCGGTATAGCAGCAATGATAGATGCAGAACACGCTTTTACTCCTGATTTTGCAAAAAGATTAGGAGTAAATGTAGCTGACCTTTATGTTTCGCAACCTGACTATGGAGAACAGGCTTTAGAAATTGCAGAAAAACTTGTGCGAAGCAATGCAGTAGATGTTATTATTGTAGACTCTGTAGCAGCACTTGTTCCAAAAGCTGAAATAGAAGGAGAGATGGGAGAATCTCAAATTGGGCTTCAGGCTCGTCTTATGTCACAGGCTTTAAGAAAACTTACAGCTGCTGTAAGTAAGTCAAAATCTATCATTATATTCATAAATCAGATAAGACAGAAAATAGGAGTAATGTTTGGTTCACCAGAAACGACAACAGGTGGTTTAGCGTTGAAGTTTTATGCTTCTGTTAGGCTTGATGTAAGAAAAGCAGATATAATAAGAGTTGGAGATGAAACTGTTGGTTACTGGGTGAAAGTAAAAGTTGCAAAAAACAAAGTTGCTCCTCCTTTTAAGGAAGCTACATATGAATTTTATTTTGACACAGGTATTGATAGAATTGGCTGTCTTTTAGACACAGCAGTAGAAGAAGGAATCATAGAAAAAGCGGGTTCCTGGTTTACTTACAAAAATGAAAAATTAGGACAGGGAAGAGAACAGGTGAAAAATTATTTAAAAACCAACAAGCAAATTTTTGAAGAAATAGAATCTGAAATAAAGAAAAGATTTTTCCAGACTAAAGAAGAAATAGTTCAACAAGAAACACAGAATAAAAACAAAAAATAACCAAACAGACTCCTCTTTTGAATTTTTTTGATACAAAATTTTCATAAAAAATTAAAATGAATATACTACTTGTCTGTTCTAGTTTTCCGTATCCTCCACATGAAGGAATAAAGATGCCCGTATACAACCTCATAAGGAGTTTTACAAAAAATGGTCACTCTGTGATACTTTTAAGTTTTATAAGAAAAGATGAAAAAAAATATCTTTCTACAATAAAAAGCATATGCAAAGAAGTTGTTGTTGTAGAACATACCATTTCAAAAGATATTATTAAAAGAGTTTTTTATACTTTATTTGGGAAAAAACCCTTTAACATTTATCAGTTTTATTCAGAAAAATTTTTGGAAGAGTTAAAAAGAATAATTAATTTTTATGAAAACATAGATGTTATTTTTTTTGATTTTTTTACAGTTGCAGAGTATGCATCATTCTTAAACATAAAAACCCCTATTTTATTGCATTACTATGATGCAATGAGTATGTTATTTTATAGAAATTTTGTTGTTGAAAATAATATTTTAAAAAAATATTACTGGTATAAACAATATAAAAAACTGCTAAATTTTGAAAACAGACTTCAATTTATATTTGATAAAATTGTAGTAGTATCTTCAAAAGACAAAAACTGGCTTTGTGAGAAATCAAAAATTGAGCCTACTAAAATAAAAGTTATTCCTAACGGAGTTGATATAGAATACTTTTATTATAAATTTAACACTTCATTTGAAGAACAGCCATATAGTTTACTTTTTCGCGGAATAATGAGCTTTAAACCTAATATAGATGCGTGTATTTACTTTTTAAAAAAAATATATCCTATAATAAAAAAAGAAATTCCTGAGGTTAAATTTTATATAGTTGGCCCAAATCCGCCGAAAAATCTTATAAGATATACAAAAAAAGATAAAAACATAATAATAACTGGCTATGTTGAAGATGTAAGAGAATATATTGTAAAATGTAAAATAAATATATGCCCTATGATAAGTGGTTCAGGTATAAAAAATAAAATTTTAGAAGCTCTTGCTATGGGAACACCTTCTGTAATAACACCAATAGCGTCAGAAGGTATTCCTGAACTTAAGGATAAAGAAAATATATTAATAGCATCTAACCCTCAAGAATTTGCAACAAAGATTAAACTTCTTTTTGAAGACGAACAACTTTATAGAAAAATTTCCCTAAATGGCAGAAAACTGATAGAAGAAAACTATACATGGCAAAAAGTAGCAGGAGAGTTTGAGAAAGTTTTTAAAGAAATTTCTTCAAAATGAAACTTTCTATAATAATCCCGGTTTACAACGAAGAAAAAACTATTTTAGAAGCTTTCAGTAAAGTAAAAAATATTGATTTTGGTATAGAAAAAGAAATCATAATAGTAGACGATGCATCTGTGGATAAAACTAAAGAAATTCTAAAAAATCTCCAACAAGAAAACAAACAGGTAAAGTTTATTTTTCATAAAAAAAATCAGGGTAAAGGAGCGGCTTTAATTAGTGGAATAAAGAACTCATCTGGTGATATAGTTGCAATTCAAGATGCAGATTTAGAGTATAATCCAGAAGAGATAAAATATTTAATAAAACCAATTTTAGATAAAAAAAGTTTAATAGTTTATGGTTCAAGATTTTTAGAAAAAAATCCCGTTTTATATAAAACATATTACTTGGGGAATAGATTAATAAGCTGGATTATAAGTTTTCTTTTTGGACAAAAAATTACTGATTCTTACACATGTTATAAAATTTTTCATAAAGATGTATTAAAAAATATTCAGCTTAAAAGTAAAAGGTTTGAAATAGAAGCAGAACTAACATGTAAGTTTTTAAAAAAAGGTTACAAAATTTTAGAGTTGCCAATTTCTTATTCACCTAGAAGTATTAAACAGGGCAAAAAAATAAAATTTAAAGATGCTGTAATAGGAATTTTAACTATTTTAAAGATAAAATTTTTAGAGTAAAAGGAGGTAAAACTAACATATGCCAGTAATCACGGTTGAGATGTGGGAAGGAAGAGACATAGAAACCAAAAGAGAACTCGTAGAAAAACTTACACAAACAACATCAAAAGTTCTTAACTGTCCTGAGGAAGCAGTCATAGTTATAATCTATGACATACCAAAACACAACTGGGCACAAAGTGGCAAGTTAGCTTCTGACAGGTAGTTGTAGTATTTATCATGAATGATGAAAAATATATAAGATACTGTTTTGAACTTGCAAAAAAAGCTTTAGGACAGACTTCTCCTAATCCTTTAGTTGGTGCTGTTTTGGTACATAAAAACAAAATAATAGGAGAGGGTTATCACAAAGCTTATGGTAAGCCGCATGCTGAAGTAGAAGCTATAGAAGACGCAATAAAAAAAGGGAATACATCTTTAATAGCTGGATCCACTTTATATGTAAACTTAGAACCTTGCTGTCATTGGGGGAAGACCCCACCATGTACTGAAAAAATAATTAAATACAAAATAAAAAAAGTAGTCTGTTCAATAATAGACCCTAATCCTGAGGTTAATGGCAAGGGAATAAAACAACTCATTTCACAAGGAATAGAATGTAAAGTTGGTGTACTAAACGAAGAAGCAAAATATCTAAACAGATTTTATCTAAAATGGATAACAGAATCTTTACCGTATGTAACAATTAAATCAGCAATTACCTTTGATGGGAAAATTGCAACAGTAGCAAACAAATCAAAATGGATAACTACAGAAAACTCAAGGGAATATGTATATAAACTAAGAGCCACATATGATGGTATAATGGTCGGAATAAACACAGTGCTTATAGACAACCCTTCATTATCATCTCATAATTTTGGAAAAAATCCAACAAGAATAGTGGTAGGAAACATATCAAAATTATTAAACTTAAACAAAAAATTTCACATTTTTGACAACAAGATTAAAACCATAATATTTACTCCTAATTTTGAAAACAAAAAAATCAAAAACTTTTATAATAAAGAAAATATAATCTTTTATTTTTATCGGACTAAAAAAATACCATTTAAACAAATTCTTAAAACCTTAGCTAAAAACCACAACATCACTTCAGTGTTAGTTGAAGGTGGTGGTGAGACGATTTGGAGACTGTTAAAAGAAAAGTTAGTAGATGATTTTATTATATTTATGGCACCAAAAATTTTTGGAGGCAGAACAGCGAAAACCTGGGTGGAAGGTGAAGGAGTTGTTTTGCCGTCAAAAGCGTTTAAAGTAGAGTTTTTAAGTATTGAAGAAATAGCTAAAGATTTTGTAATAAAAGCAAAATTTATAAAATAAAATTTAACCTTAAAAAAATGTTTACGGGTATAATAGAAGATATAGCAGAGCTAAAAGAAAAAACACCAACTGCTCTTGTTATCTCTACGGTGTTGTCTGACATAAAGATTGCAGATAGTGTTTCTGTGAATGGTGTGTGCTTAACAGTAGAAGATCTAAAAACTTCAGATAACAAAACAATTTTTAAAACAACACTATCCTTAGAAACGCTAAGCCGAACAAACTTAAAATTTTTAAAACCACAAGATAAAATTAACCTTGAGCGCTCGCTTAAAGTTGGCAGTAGAGTTTCTGGCCACTTTGTAACTGGTCATGTAGACGGTATAGTAGAGCTATTAGAGATCAAGCACGAAGAATACATATTTGAGTTGCCAAAAAATTTATATGATTTTATAGTAGAAAAAGGTTCTGTTGCACTGGACGGTATAAGTTTAACTGTTGCAAAAAAATTAAAAGACAGATTTTCTGTAGTGATAGTACCGTTTACACTAAATAATACAACACTTAAATACAAAAAACCAAAAGATAAATTCAACATAGAAGTAGATATTTTAGCAAGATACATAAAAGAAATAACAAAACCAAAAAAAGAAATCACACTGGATTTTTTGAAAGAACATGGTTTTATTAAATGAATGAAAAATAAAATTTTTGCTACAATTCCAGCTGCAATAAAAGAACTAAAAAAAGGCAAACCAGTAATAGTAGTAGATGACCCTGAAAGAGAAAACGAAGGCGATATTGTACTACCAGCAGAAAAAGCAACTCCTTACTGGATAAATTTCATGGCAAAATATGCAAGAGGTCTTATTTGTGTAGCTTTAACGGAAGAAAGACTGACTAAACTTAAAATTCCACTGATGGTATGTCAGCCAGAGATTCCACATGAAGCTGCCTTTACTGTATCTGTAGATGCCAAAGAAGGAATAACAACAGGTATTTCTGCATATGATCGTGCCACTACCATAAAAAAACTCATAGACCCTCTTGCAAAACCGGAAGATTTTGTTCGTCCTGGACATGTTTTTCCTTTGGTTTACAAGGAGGGAGGAGTACTAGTTAGAGCAGGTCACACAGAGGCCTCTGTTGACTTAGCAAAACTTGCTGGTTTTTACCCAGCCGGAGTAATATGTGAAATAATGAACGAAGATGGCACAATGGCACGACTTCCAGAGTTAATAAAATTTGCCAAAAGACACAAACTAAAAATTATAACAATTGCTGACCTAATAAAATACAGAAGACTTACAGAGAAATTTATAAAGAAAATTGTAAGTACAATTTTACCAACAGACTATGGTACATTTAAACTTTTCGTTTATCAAGATGTTTTGACTAAAGAAAATCACATTGTTCTGCAAAAAGGAAAAATAGAAGACGGCATTCTGGTTAGAGTGCATTCTTCTTGCCTTACAGGAGATGCGTTACATTCTTTAAGATGCGATTGTGGACTTCAGTTGGATAAGTCCTTAGAGATGATTTCGAAGGAAGGTGGAATTCTACTTTACTTACACCAAGAAGGTAGAGGTATTGGTTTAATAAACAAACTTAAAGCATACCAGCTTCAGGACAAAGGCCTGGACACAGTTGAAGCTAATCTAAAACTAGGATTCAAACCTGATCTTAGAGACTATGGGATTGGTGCTCAGATTTTAGCAGATTTAGGTGTAAAAAAAATTCGCCTTCTTACTAACAATCCTAAAAAAATAGTTGGACTTGAAGGTTACGGAATAAAAATCATAGAACGCATACCAATAGAAATCCCGCCCAAAACAAAACACATGAAAAAGTATCTTTCTTCTAAAAAGTACCGTTTAGGTCACTTATTGAAGCATATATAATAAATTTTTATTAAACAAATAATTTTAAAAACTGATTTTTTTTTAAAACTATTGACTTTTTTTAAAAATTTTTATACTTTATTAAAAATAAACTATCCTATTTTTGGCCATACTCACAGAAGGCCAATTGTAGGATACATGAAGAGTCGGAGGAAGGGGGTGTTAACCAGCCCCGGCAGGAAAAGCCTGCTACCGACTCCGTGCCAACCTGTTCTACGAATTTTATTCGTAGAATAAGGTGGAAAAGCGGTTCCTCAAAAAGGAACCCCATGTATCTTTAAAGTTGTAAATAAAGTTGATAAATACATAAACTTAAATTCTTAGATTGTTTTCTTTATATTCATAATTATTTTACATCTTTGAAAAATCTTTAAAACTCAGTAGGTTTATGCCGAAAAGGAAGATGTGAAGCAACATGAATTGTTGCTTCAGCGCGATGACCGGCAGGCGCATATCTTCCTTACCAACCTGCCTACCTTATAAAAAGTAGGTAAGGTGGTACTGCCGATCTCCATCTAAGTTAGAAAGGAGAATTCATAAACCTATGACAAAAAAACAGATTCTAAATAACTCCTCAAGCACTTTCTTTATTAAAAAAAATCCCATATCTATCACGGAAGAATTAAATCTTTATGGACTTAAGGACTTTGATGACATTATTATAGCATCTCTGGCACAGGAATGCCCTGTGTTACTGATAGGTACTCCAGGAACTGCAAAAACGCAACTAACACTTAAACTTTTTGAAACCTTATCTTTAAATTATGCTCATTACAATGCTTCAATGTTAAATTTAGATGAACTTATTGGCTATCCTGTTAAACTACCCAATGGTAAAATCAGTTATCAGCAACTACCTTGTTCATGCTGGGATAAAGAAGCGATATTTATTGATGAAATTTCCAGGTGCAAACCAGATACTCAAAATAAGTTTTTTTCAATTATATATGAAAAACGAATATATGGAATAAACTTAGACAAACTTATCTATAGGTGGGCAGCAATGAATCCACCTAAATTTGAATATGACGATGAGACACCTGAAACTTTAGTTACCGAGGGTACCTATCCTTTAGATGTTGCCTTAGCAGATAGATTTAACTATATACTAAAATTTCCAAACTTTCATGAAATGGAAGAGAAAATAAAATATAAGATAATAAGTAGTCTAAATATTTACAAAATAGACAACAAGTTAACAAACTGGTTAAAAAATACAATTCATAAAACTAAATTATTATTTAACGATATTGTAAAAGAATACTTTTATAGATTTGACAAGTATCTGGTTTCTTTGAGTGACGAATTAAAGAAAATAAATATTTACCTCTCAACCCGAAGAATAAAAGTTATAAAAGACAATATTTTATGGTATATTTCAGCAGTTTTAGCTACAGGCAAAGAGATAGAACTTTACTGGATAACATTTAACGCAACTATTTGTTCTCTACCTCACCGAGCATACTTAAAAATTGACGATTCATTACTAAACATAATTATTTCAAACACAATAAAAAGATGTATAGATAAATACGATCCTAAAATATTAGTTTATTATGAAAAAGATCCCTATGAGAAAATTTTTTTAGCTATAGAGCTACTACTTAAAAACAATATAGAAAAAGAAAAATTTGAAGAATTACTAATCTCTTTGATAAACAAAAACAACGAATATAGAAAAGTTTGTTTTGTAGTTACTGGTTTTAGATACCTATCAAGAATGCCTTTAAGTGCAGAACTGGCAGATATTTTATGTTATGAATTCTTAAAATATACCTCTGATTTAACATTAAGGATAAAAAATAATCACGATACAGATACTTATTTCTATAAAATGATCCCAACTTTTAAAAGTTTATCTTCAAATGAAGAGAATCTTAGTTTCAGTTACACTCAGGATATACTTGAAATGATAGATGAAGAAATCAAGACCATGCAGGTTAAAAATAAATCTATTTCAGATGCAATATACTGTAGTATTTTTAATTATTTTTGTGAAATCAATCTTAAAGAACAAATAAATTTTGAAAAATTCATAAATTCATACATTAAAACATTTTTATACTTTAACGAAAGATTTGAAAATATATTCAAGGAGGGGAATTAAAATGAAAGGAAATATAATACTAAAAAATTTAGATACCACAGCTGTAAGAGTTCTAACTGCAAACAGTTTTACTAAATTTTCCAAAAATAAGATATTAAAATTTTCTTTAGATGAACTTAATTTTTACGATATTTATTATTTAGAAAAGCATACTAATATTTCAAAACAAGTATGGTGTGAACTGATCAAACTATACAGAAACGACCAAGCAAACATTGAGATATTAGAAAAAGAATTAAAACCGGCATTAGATGACATTAACAAAAACTGCAATAGAATTATTCCACTTATAGATTTAACCATGTTTTTAAAAAATAAAATTGAATCAAAACAAATTCTGAAAGCACCAATTTTAGTTTCTCTTAATGTGATACTAAGATCTACCAGATATGCATTTTTGCCTCACAGGGAAATATCCTTTATACCTGAACTTATTAGAAGAGAATTTTATAGTTTTGAAGATTCAATTATATAGAAAGAAACATAAACTTCTCTAAATAGGAGAAATAAACATGAAACTTCCCGAAGAAAAAGAAAAACTAAAAGTACAAATAATTAATTCAATAACAGACGATCCCAACTTAATAGATGAGTTTTTAACAATTGTTGAGGTAAAAATTACTCAAGAAATTCATTCATTATCTGTCAGTCTGGAAGATGAAAAAATATATTTGCTTATAAACAAAGAATTTGTAGAAAAATATTGCGAGACACAAAAAGACTTAAAATTTGTTTTATACCATGAACTTTACCATATATTTTTAGGCCATCTTGAGATAGCAAAAAAAGAACAACCACAACTAAAAGATGAATACGACTTTGAACAAGCAATGAATATCGCATTTGATGCTTTGATTAATTCTCTACTTGTGAAAAAATTTAAGGATCCATCTGAATACTCAATATTAAAAAGACTCTATAGCGTCAGCAATATAATAGAAAGTCTACTCAGACCCCCTCAAGGATATGAAGAAAACAACATAAAACTAAAAGAAGATTTTCCCTTAAAATATAAATGGTTAATTAAAAAACTATACGCATCTAAAGAAGGAGTTTCCTTTAGAGAAATACTACAAATAATAGAAGAAATTTTTAAGTTAGACTCATATAAAACCCTGCTTGTTGATTTACCTTTGATTGGAACACATCCCATAAGTAATAAAAATTTAGGTTCAACAACAAACAAAGACATAATTTCAAAATTAGAAAAACTTTTAGACAACATTTCTTCGGATTCTTCAGGAAACTCTGAAAGAAAAAAGTTCCACGGAGATAGCTGTGGAAATGCTTTTGAGAATTTAGATACTTTCAAAATTAAATTTAAACCACCGGAAACAGAAGTTGTAAACTTTACAAGAAAACTGATATTAAGACTCCTGCAGGAAGAAAAAACTTATATGCCAATCTATACCCTCAAAAAAACAGAATTAAATACAAAAAGTATAATACCTGACCTTAACATCCCCAACTACATAGTAAAACAAGAAAGTAATTTAGATGTGGTTTTTTATGACACACACTATAATAGACCTGCTTTTGATCGACCAGATGCTATATGTAATATCTATGTTGATGTAAGTGGCAGTATGGAAGACTACTACGAGGTTCTTTATTCTTCTTTTAAACCTTTTGTATGTAGAGGTTTAATTAGAGTGTACGTATGGAGCACAAAAGTTAAAGAAGTCAAGAATTCTGAATTCTTTAAAGGAATATCATACAGCACATTTGGTACAGAAATAGAATGTGTGCTAAAACATATTTTAGAAACAAAAAAAATCAAAAAAGCCTTAATTTTTACAGATGGAATATTTTTAACACCAGATAATTCGTTGATATCTAAAATCAAAGAAAAAAAGATAGTTTTGGAAGCTGTGATAACTTCACATACAAAAAAAGAAGCATCTTTGACAGATTTAAAAAAGTTCTGCAGAAAGGTACATATTTTACCGAAAATTTAAACAAAAAGGAGGTAATTTTATGAACCAAAAACTTACAGAATTCACAGCAGAGTCAGTTACTGAAGGACACCCCGACAAAATTTGTGACCAAATTTCAGACGCTATTTTAGACAGATATTTGACTCTAGACCCTCATGCACATGTTGCTTGTGAAACAATAGCAACAGGAGACAAAATTATTTTAGCTGGAGAGATCCTGTCAGAAGCTAGTATTTATTTTTATGAAATAGAAGACACAGTAAGAAATGTAATAAAACAAATAGGATACACCTCTAAAGAACTCTATAGCTGGGACTACAAAGATATAACAATAATACCACTCTTTAACAGACAATCCGAAGAGATAAACAAAGCAGTATCTGGACAAGACAAAATTGGTGCTGGTGACCAGGGTATAATGTTTGGATATGCAACATCAGAAACAGAAGAACTTATGCCTCTGCCAATAACTTTAGCTCATAAACTTACAAAAACACTTTCTGAAGCAAGAAAAAACAAGATTCTTCCATATCTTGGCCCTGATGGGAAAGCCCAGGTTACAGTAAAATATGAAAATGGCAAACCTCTTTATGTTTCCTCTGTAATTATTGCTGCACAGCATACCGAAGAAGTAGTTGACAAAAAAACCGATACCATGTCTGAAGAAGCAAAAGACGAAATAATAAGAAAAATAGTTATACCTGTAATCTCAGATTTCTTTACATCAAAAACACAAATTTACATCAACAACTCTGGAAAGTTTACCATAGGAGGTCCTCAAGCAGACACAGGCCTTACAGGAAGAAAAATAATGGTGGACACCTATGGTGGTTATGTCCCTCATGGAGGAGGAGCATTTTCAGGAAAAGATCCCACAAAAGTAGACCGTTCAGCTGCGTACATGGCACGTTATGTAGCAAAAAACATAGTTAAAGCAGGTATTGCAAAAAAATGTCTTATACAGATTGCCTATTGTATAGCAAAAGAAGATCCGGTATCAATTGCAGTTGATACATTTAACACTGGGATAATAGATGACGAAAAGCTTCTTAAACTAATAAAATACACATTTTCTTTTAAAGTTAAAGAAATAATAGACAAACTAAAACTAAGAAGACCAATATATAAAAAGACAGCCTCATATGGCCACTTCGGCAGAACAGATGAAGACTTCACCTGGGAAAAGACCGACTCAGTTGATTTACTTTTGGAAAACATAAAAAAACTTAAATTTTAACAACAAACATTGATTGTCAACAAGAAAAATTTATATTAAAGTTTTCAAATATATGTATGATAAATGAAGATATAAATTTTTATTTCTCATTATATAGATTTACCATTAAATTTGAAGACCAGCTTAAGCTACTTACATACCCTGGCAACATTTTGCGAGGAGCAATTGGAAGTGTTTTAAAAGAAACCTGCTGCATCAACAAAAAAACAAAAGAATGCGACGAATGCATAGTAAAACCAAACTGTGTATATGTATACTTATTTGAGAGCTACCCTAAAGAAATTCTTCCGAACTTTGGAGCAACAAAAGACCTTCCAAGACCTTTTGTGTTAGAAGTAGACCATACAAAAAATCTTTATCAACCACAGGAAGAGTTTGAATTTAATCTTATACTTTTTGGTAAAGCAACACAGTACATACCCTACTTTATCTTAACCTTTGAAAACCTTTCAAAAAAGGGCATAGGAACAAAAAACAACAGAACAAAATTTCAACTTACTGAAGTCAAAAACTTTTTTGACGAAGTAGTTTATAGTCAGGACCGGATATTAAGAAACTTAAACAGTCACGTAACTCTTAAACAACTTTTAGACAAATTTGACACAAAGACATACAGAAACGAAATAACACTAAATTTTCTTTCTCCGACAAGAATTAAAGAACAAGGTTTAATTTTAAAAGAACCACAGTTTATATCACTTTTTCGCGCAGTATATCGCAGACTTTTAGCGATCCTGTATTTTTATTGTGATCAAGAAATAAAATTTGACTACAAAATGTTGACAAAAAAAGCAAAAAATGTTAAAATAAAAAATAATAACCTCACTTGGAGCAAATGGTTTCGTTACTCTAAGAGAAGAAAAATAGTAATGGAACTAAGTGGCTTTATAGGAAAAATAACCTATCAAACTGAAGAATCTCTTGAAGATTTTCTACCATTTTTAATCCTTGGTCAGTATACCCACATAGGCAAAAACTGCACCTTCGGCTTAGGGAGGTATGAGATAGTGTTATGAACTCATATGAACGAGACAATATAATTTTAGCTGCATTATTACACGATATTGGTAAGTTTTATCAACGTGCATTTGAAAATGAAAGTGAACTCTCTTCTTTATCAATAGGAATGAAAACTTCTATTTGTCCAACTGACAAAAACAGCAAAGATGGGTATTCTCATCATCATGTCATATGGACAAACGAATTTTTTGAGAAAAATAAAGATTATTTCCCCAAAAATATTTCTTTATCAATTATAACAGATAATTGTGCAAATTTAGCATCATATCATCACAAACCAGACACTCCTCTAAAAACCATTATAGAAATTGCTGATAAAATTTCTGCTGGTATGGATAGATTAGAAAATGACATAATAGATGAAATTAGAGGATCTGAAAGATACAAAAAAGTAAGATTACATTCTATCTTTGAAAAAATTAATTTAGAAAGTAATGGTTCTGTTGCTGATGCTTATAGATATGATATAAGACCGTTATTGCCTATTAAAGATAATGTATTTCCTCAGGATATAAGCAAATTAGATCCTCCTGAAGGAAAAAGTTTAGTTAATAAATATAATCAACTATGGCAAAACTTTATTAGTGAATTTCGAAACCTTCCTAAAGATGACTTTAATATATTTCTTAACTCGCTAATATTTCTTTTAGAAAAATATACCTGGTGTATTCCAAGCTCAACTATTGATTTTCCTGACATATCTCTTTTTGACCACTTAAAAACAACAGCTGCAATCGCTGTTTGTTTATATGAGTTTCATAAAAATAAGAATTCTCTTACAGAGGATAGTATTAGGAATAACGATAAGAAGTTTATATTGTTAGGTGGAGATTTAAGTGGTATTCAAAGGTATATTTTTAATTTTTCACATAGTGGTGTGAAAGGTATTAGTAAAAGGTTAAGAGCGAGATCTTTCTATTTAAGTATTTTAACTAATATTACAAGTCATTTCATTCTTAACCAATTAGATCTCCCATTAGTTTGTAATATAATTAATGCAGGTGGAAGATTTATTACACTTTTGCCAAATTTAGATGAAATAAAGAGAAGACTTAACAAAATATATAGTGAAATTAATGAATGGTACTATAAAACATTTAAAGGAGAATTACTATTAAATCTGGATTGGAGTTTAGAACTTTCAAGGGATGATTTCAAAATAGAAAAATTTTCTTCTTTTTTAGAAAAACTTAACGAAAATATTGAAGAAAAGAAAAAACAACAACTTTTTGAATTTCTTTATGAAAACAACGAATGGCGTGAAGAAAAGTTTGTACAAGATATTAATTATCCAGAAGGAATATGTGAAAGTTGTGGTAAAATGCCTGCTGAAAATAATGATGGTAATAAAATTTGCAGTCAATGTAATGAACAAGAAAAAATTGGTGAGTGGTTAATAAAGAAAAAAATTCTATGTTATTCTACCAGTAGACTTGACTTTGAAGAAAAAATATCCTTTTTTGATGGTAAACACTATATTTATTTTTTTGAAGATAAAAATAAAGTTAATTACAGAAATTTTTATCTTATTGAAGAGTTATATGATCCCAAAGTTTTGCTATCCAATTATGGGTTGAGATTTATAGCAAATTATGTTCCAGTTTTTACAGATGAAAATGTTGAAGAAAAGCTTTGTTCTTTATGTAGTGAAAAAAATTGTGAAGTAAACAAAGAGACAGGTAAAGTAAAAACTTTTTATTGTATAGCTGCCAAATCCGTTGAGCAGAAAGACAGTAAAAAAATTGGCTCTCAATTGATAGGAATTCTTAAGGCAGATGTTGACAGGTTAGGACTTATTTTTAGTTTGGGATTAGGTGGAAGTATTTCTATATCTCGTTATGTTACTTTAAGCAGAATGTTGAATCTTTTCTTTGCCGGCTATGTAGAAGAACTCTGCCATAACGAATTTCAAAATATCTATACCGTGTATTCGGGTGGTGATGATTTATTACTAATAAGTGATTGGAGAACAATTATAGAATTTTCTAAAAAGCTATATTTTGATTTCAAAAAATTTACTTGTGAAAACAAAGATATTTCTCTTTCTGCTGGTATTACTTTAATAAAACCCAATTTCCCAATTAGTAGAGCCATACATCTAGCTGAAGAATCACTAAAAATGTCTAAGGATAATGGCAGAAACAGGATAACTTTGTTTGACACCACTGTTGAATGGATAAATTTAGACGCATTATTTAGCTTTGCTGAAAAGATAGATAAAGAATTTAACAGAGAAGGTTCAAAAATAAATTCAGCATTTTTATACAGATTATTAAAATATCATAATATGTATCTCAATACGAAAAAAGATAAATATGACATTAGAAATCTTCTTTACCACTCTCTAATGGCATACGATGTCAAAAGAAATATTATTCAGATAAAAAAAGAAAATGGACAGACAAAAATTGTAAATGAAGAACTTATAAATGAGCTTCAAAAACTTTACAAGATAAGTTTAGACCCACAAGAAGAAATACTAATGAAAAATCTTAAAATTCCTCTGTTTTGGGTACTATATAAGAACAGAGGAAGAAAATAAGGAGGTTTATGTTATGACAGAGAATTATTTTTATGAAAATGTTGAAAATAACATCATTAAAGAAGACCTTTTAACAAAAAAAGCATTAGAATGGGCAAAAAAGTTTATTAGTCCACAAAGGCCACAACAAGGTCCTAAGAATCCTCCTTTAACTTCGGCGCAGCTAAGAAGGTTTTACCATGATGTTAAAGCATTAGAACTAAAGGTAAAAAACAATTTTGAACAAGCAAAACCGTTAATTAAAATGTTAAAATCAAAGGCAGCATACGCTTGTCCAACAAAAGGCAGGGAACGTAAAGTTCCAATTGAATTTCGTGAGTTCATAGAAGAGATGGTTGATAATATAAAAACAGAGAAAGATTTTATAGCTTTTTGTTTAGTATTTGAAGCAGTTGTAGGTTATTTTTATGGTGAAGGAGGTAAGTGAAAATGAAACTATTAAAATACAAAAAAATTTCAGGAATTATAACTTGCCTTACTGGCCTTCATATTGGTGGTTCAAGCGAAAAGATAGAAATAGGAGGTGTTGACAATCCTATTATTAGAAGTCCTGTTGATGATTTTCCATATATTCCAGGTTCATCAATTAAAGGTAAAATGAGAACACTTCTTGAATGGAAGTTAGAAAAAGTTGAACCTAACGGTGAAGTTCACGGAAGCAATAGAAAAAATCCATGTAAAGATAAAAATTGTCCAATATGTTGCATCTTTGGTACTTCTGCAGGACAGGAAACAGACACAGGACCAACAAGGTTAATTGTAAGGGATGCAAAACTTACTGATGCTTCAAGAGAAATGTTAAAAAAGTTAAAAGAAGAAAAAGGTCTTCCCTATGCAGAAGAAAAGTATGAAAATACTATAAATAGAATAACTGCTGAAGCCAACCCCCGTCAGATGGAAAGAGTTCCTGCAGGAACTCAGTTTGAGTTTGAGATGGTTTACCGTGTATTTGATGAAAATAACGATAATGGTAAAAGGGATGAGGAACTATTTGAAAATGTAAAATTAGGTTTAGAACTGCTACAGCAGGACTATCTTGGCGGTTCTGGGAGTAGAGGATATGGAAAGATAAAAATTGAATATGAAATAAAAGATATAAATTTAGAATAAGAACACTACAAACGAAAAAATGAAAACATATAAAATTTTATTTAAGATAAACTCTTCAGTAATAACGCCTTTACAAGCAGATACATTTTTTGGTTGTATTTGTTGGGCGATAAGATATCTCTATGGTGAATCATCACTTGTTGAATTTCTTGAAACCTACAAAGAAGAACCTCCTATAATTCTTTCAGATGGCTATCCAGAAGGTTTTATTTCGAAACCTATTCTTAAACCCATTACTTATGATAAAGTGGTTATTCTTGCAGAAGATTTATTTGGTAAAAGCAGAAAATCCCTTATGGATTGTATTCTTAAAATAAAAAAGTTAAGAAAAATAAAATATCTCCATATTTCAGATTTTGAAAATTTAAAAGAAAATCTTTCTGAATTTACTTTGTTAAAATTATTGCTTAACAAAGAACAAACCCAACCAAAAATTTTCTCTACACTTGTTTTTCGCAATACCATAAACAGAAAGACGAACACAGTTCTTTTAGAAGGTGGCTTACATCCGAGTGAAGAAACATTTTATACGACTAACATTAATATATTTTTAAAAACTGAATTTAGGCCTGAAAAGTTAAAAACAATTTTTGAATATATATGTCTTAGCGGTTTTGGAAGAAGCGCTTCAAGTGGGAAAGGTGCTATGGAATTTATATCTATAGAAGAAACAAAACTCCCATTATCCAAAAACCCTAATGCTTTTATGTCACTTTCTTGTTTTATTCCTAAAAAAACCGATCCACAAAAAGGTTATTATCAGATTTTTACAAAATATGGCAAATTAGGTGGTGATTATGCTCGTAGTAGAAATCCGTTCAAAAAACCACTTTTGATGTTCACTTCTGGTTCTGTATTCATTGACAATCCTGTAAAAGAATATTATGGTGGCCTTGTTGAAAAAGTATGCGACAACAGTAACATTAAACACTATGCCTATGCTTTCCCAATAGGAGTAAAATTAGATGAAAACATATAAATTAGAATGTAAAATTTTATCTCCTGTTCATATTGGTGATGGTACAGAAATTTACCCATATGAATACATAATAAAACAAGGTAAGTTTTATAAGATAGAATTGGAAAATTTTCTACAACAACTCTCCCAAAATGAACAGAACAAATTTCCATCTCTAGTAGAAAACAACATTATACAACTTCGTGAATTTTTAGTAGAAAGTTTTAATCCCGACAAACACAGCTTTGACTATTGTGTAGATGTTAGCAATAATGTAGCAAGTTTGTACACTACAAAAATAAATGATGAACTCAATCAGTTGATAGTAAAACCATTTATTAAAACTAAAAATACTCCGTACATCCCTGGGAGTTCTATAAAAGGAGCAATAAGGACAGCGATAGCATATTATCTGTTAAAACATAACCAGAATCTAATGAATACATTGAAAAAAGAACTGTGGAGTAAAGCAAGAACAATAATAGACAAACTTATATTTCAAAATAATGATTTTGGCACAAATAACGATAAATTAAGAGTTTTATTAGTATCTGACTCTTCTTTACTTAGTACAAATTCTTTGAAGATTGAAGTTATTCAAAGGTTAGCAAGTAAACCTCAAAAACAATCAAGATCAGCTTTATTAGGTTTTAAAATTTACTGTGAAACATTAAAAAAGGATACAACAATCACTTCTGAAATTTTGATAAATGATAAACTTAGTGATAAGTTATTAGATAGTTCTTGGAAACAATTGTTATCCAAAGAAGGCGTAATTAAATGTTGTTTAGAATTTTCAAAAGATTTGATTGATTTAGAGTTAGAATATTTTAATAATCACCCAGAAAAAGATAAGTTAAAAGGTATAATAGAATTTTACGAACACCTTAAAAATAAAAAGCTTGATGATAGTTGTTTTTTTCTTTCTTTAGGTCAAGGTGGGGGGTTTTATCAAAAGACAATAGCGATGTTGTTAGAAAAAGACAAAGATTTCAGGTATAAAGAATTTATAAAAAAATTTGGTAGAAAAAATCAAGGTAAAAAACTAACTGCTACTTCTCGCAGTATAGTTGTAGACAACCAGAATTACTATGTTTTAGGTTGGTTAGAGTGTAGATTAAAAGATTTAAATAACTAAAAAACTTTATAATTTTATGAAACTAATAGTTTCGACTTCTGGAACAAGTATTTTTACAAACAACACATCTCAAGAAATAAGAAACCTTATAAATACCTATACTAATGCGCAAGAAAATGAGATAGATAGTCAAAATATGGAAAGAATTAAAAGACACATGGAAGAAAGAAAAAATCAAGTGTTAAATCTAGCACAAAGTAGAAGATATGACGATATAAGTAAAATATCTGCAGAATTAAATGGTATCATATCTTATTACAACAGAAACTTTTATGATGATTATTTAAACAATGATATCAATATAATTATTCACACTGACACCTACCTTGGCAGTAAAGCAGCAGAAACAGTAGAGGAATTACTAAGAGAAATCGGATTTCAAACTGTTATTACTCAAAAAATACCTTTTTTAAATACGCAAGACATCACTTCTTTTCGTAGAGGCGTAAGTGAATTAATTAAATTTTGTTTAGAAACCGTTGCAGGATATAGAGCAAACAATTACAAAGTAGTTTTTAACCTTACCGGTGGATTTAAAAGTGTTCAGGGAGTAATGCAAACACTTGGTATGTTTTACGCAGATGAGGTTGTCTATATTTTTGAAACAAGCAATAATTTACTTAGAATTCCAAAACTTCCCGTTTCACTGAGTGGCAAAGATGTGATAAAAAATAACATAAATATTTTCAGGCGGATGATAATAGGAGAGGAAATAGTTAATATAAACGAAATCCAAAACTTACCTGAAAGTTTTTTTGAAATTGACCAGCAAGGAAATGCTACCATTTCAATATCAGGTGAGATTTTATGGAATAATCATAAAAAGGAAATTTATAGAGAAGATCTTTATGATCCACCGATTAGACAAATAAGATTTTCTGATAACTTTAGAAACCAGGTTAGAAATTTATCTCCAGATAGAAAAGTAGTAGTAAACGAGCGCATTGACGATTTATACCGGTATATTAAGTTTAATGAGAATCCTAATGCTTTAAATTTTCATAGGATTAAGGGTAATCCCATTCCACCTTCAACACACGAGTTTTACATTTGGTCAGACTTAGGACACAGAGCATATTGTCATTACGAAAATAATATTATTGTTATTGATAAAATAGACGATCATCTATAGCAAACAAAACACAAACATGTTCTTTGACAACTTTTTGCCAAAAAATAGAAGATTTTTAGTAAAAGTAAAACTACGCAAAATTTTAGAGGTTAGCCAATTGTGAAACAATTTGATAAATTAATCATTTTTGTGTTTTTTACAATATGCTTACTAAAAATTTTGGTAAAAAGTTGTTGAGGTTAGTAAAATTAAAATTTTTTTATTTGAAAAACCAGTTATAAATTTTCACGCAGTGAGAAAAGAGACCCGAAACTAAGGGGATTGCGAC
>JBCNUU010000059.1:0-653 GCA_039630545.1 Endomicrobiia bacterium | reverse complement strand
CTATATTTTCCTTGCCAAACTCCCTAATTGCGATAGTTTCAATTCCACAATGGTTCAATTAAATCAAGCCTGTAAAGCATCAAGCCTGTAGCATGTTAGCCTGGTTTCAATTCCACAATGGTTCAATTAAATCTATTACAACAACTATCAAATGAAGGTCGAGAATACAGTTTCAATTCCACAATGGTTCAATTAAATCCTTTAGTGTTGTATGCAGTATTCTATTGATTCTTTCAAGTTTCAATTCCACAATGGTTCAATTAAATCTAAACAAGGCAGGTAAGCAAGGCAGGCAAGCAAGGCGTTTCAATTCCACAATGGTTCAATTAAATCTTCTAAGATTTTCATTTTTTTGGCCCCCCTTTTTTTGTTTCAATTCCACAATGGTTCAATTAAATCAGGGGCGATGGGTATTTATGGAAGAGTAACTGCAACGTTTCAATTCCACAATGGTTCAATTAAATCCAGTAGAACAACAATTGAATGTAAGAACAGCGCTTGCGTTTCAATTCCACAATGGTTCAATTAAATCTATATTGTAGACCAAAAGTTTGACGGGTTTAGGGCGAGTTTCAATTCCACAATGGTTCAATTAAATCCTTATTAGCATGCTTGTTTAAGCCTTACAAGCAGTAGTTTCAATTCCACAATGG
>JBCNUU010000058.1:0-658 GCA_039630545.1 Endomicrobiia bacterium | reverse complement strand
AAAATAAAATCACCAATAGAATTTCAATTCCACAATGGTTCAATTAAATCTTGTAATTGTCTCAATGATATCAGGCACCTCAACAAAATTTCAATTCCACAATGGTTCAATTAAATCCATAGATTGCTGCTAATGTTGCAGGAATTAAAAATAAATTTCAATTCCACAATGGTTCAATTAAATCCTGAAATATCAACTTTTTGAATATTCTTATATTTCTCATTTCAATTCCACAATGGTTCAATTAAATCTTTCATCTGGTGTGTTTTCGTATGTTGTCCCGCTCCAATTTCAATTCCACAATGGTTCAATTAAATCTTATTTACGGGTTGGATTTTGGTTTTACAAATCCTAATTTCAATTCCACAATGGTTCAATTAAATCTTGCTTGGATACGAATCTTCCGTATCCCGCCTGTTAATTTCAATTCCACAATGGTTCAATTAAATCGAAAATCTATCAACTTGAAGAAAACGACGAGAAACAATTTCAATTCCACAATGGTTCAATTAAATCAAATACCCATCGCTCCAAGTATAGTATACACCCATTCATTTCAATTCCACAATGGTTCAATTAAATCTGGTAATTGGTTGTCAGATTTTATTGTTTGTAAAATATTTCAATTCCACAATGGTTCAATTAAATCACCTTTTAT
>JBCNUU010000057.1:0-675 GCA_039630545.1 Endomicrobiia bacterium | reverse complement strand
AACTATAAAAACAAACAAAAATTAAAACTATACTCGCAAAATGTTTCATAAAATCCATCATAACTTATTATGTATTTTTACATAAGTGTATTCTAGAACAAAAATCTGACGAAACAACTCTCCGTCTTATCCCAGGCAACAAAAATGGTAAAATTCTATAAAGTTATACAATCTACAAAATATTCTGAGTTTTTTAACCACAATTTACATGTTTTTGTCTTGGGTTGTAGTGATCTGGAGTTATTCATCCTATTTTAAGTACATCTTACTTTGCAAGAAATTATACTACCTTTTATCAAGGTAAACAAATTGTTAACCTGTAATGTTTTTTAGGTGATTCTTTTACATTTTCTGCAGTCTCTCTAACCTCTATATGTTTGAAATTTTCACTCCCAAAAAGATCCAGCTCACAATTAATTTCGGCAACTTTTGATATACTCAAATATTTTAAGTTTACTCTCTTTAGCTTATAAAATTCAGATAAATCTTACCCACCGGAGTTCTCAATTCTCAGAAAGAAGCAGCTCCTCTAACGATTCCGGCAGTTTTGATAAATTCAAATTTCTTATATAACAGGAACTTATGTCTAACTTTTTTAATTTTTTAAAAATACTTAAATCTATCTGCCCTATATATTGCTTAGAAAAATCTAATGAAACCAGATATCCTTCTTCG
>JBCNUU010000056.1:0-675 GCA_039630545.1 Endomicrobiia bacterium | reverse complement strand
AAGCAAGACATGCGTTTCAATTCCACAATGGTTCAATTAAATCTTATCGGTGTAGGATTAAACTATATGCTTGAAATCAGTTTCAATTCCACAATGGTTCAATTAAATCTTTAGTTTTCATTTTTCCACAATATCATAAATATTGGTTTCAATTCCACAATGGTTCAATTAAATCATTTGTTTTTTTAGTTCGTTGCTTTTTTGTATCATAGTTTCAATTCCACAATGGTTCAATTAAATCGAAACCAGTCACACCACCTTTGCTCATTATTATCTTGTTTCAATTCCACAATGGTTCAATTAAATCATCAAAGAATTTTTGTGGAAATTACAGAAAAAGATAGTTTCAATTCCACAATGGTTCAATTAAATCTAAAGAAATCTTTGCAGCAGGGACTTGGAATGGTGAGTTTCAATTCCACAATGGTTCAATTAAATCAATGTAATCTTTTGATAACCAACTTCTATATGCACTCCTGTTTCAATTCCACAATGGTTCAATTAAATCAAGGCTCGGTGACATATAATGGTGCTACAAAAAACAGTTTCAATTCCACAATGGTTCAATTAAATCTTTTCTTGATGGCTTAACCTAAATAAGGTTAAACCAGTTTCAATTCCACAATGGTTCAATTAAATCTTGACATGCTTGACAGGCTAACAAGGCAGGCTAAT
>JBCNUU010000055.1:0-720 GCA_039630545.1 Endomicrobiia bacterium | reverse complement strand
CACACTACCCCAATACCTCGCGTTAAAGGCACCATGGTCGAATTGAAACTGATAAAAGATTTTCCATTTATAAAAGATGAAATGTGATTTAATTGAACCATTGTGGAATTGAAACAACAAAAAGGAGGTAAAAACATGAAGAACGAAGAAAGATTTAATTGAACCATTGTGGAATTGAAACACTCAACAAGCAAAAACTGCTATCATCTTGTCAAACAGATTTAATTGAACCATTGTGGAATTGAAACGTAGGCTAAGAGGCTCAAGGCTTGGCAGGCAAGCAAGATTTAATTGAACCATTGTGGAATTGAAACTATAAAGTTTTGGAGGAGGAGGAATCTTTTCATAGCGAGATTTAATTGAACCATTGTGGAATTGAAACTCGTTTTCTACGACTATATATTCCTCTCCACTCCCCCGATTTAATTGAACCATTGTGGAATTGAAACTGATACAAATGGACGATATAAAGGAACATATTATATTGATTTAATTGAACCATTGTGGAATTGAAACAAGAATAACCTGAACTATTGCTAACAACTACATCACCAAGATTTAATTGAACCATTGTGGAATTGAAACTACAAGGCAGGCTAATATAAGCAAGACAGGCTTGACAAGGATTTAATTGAACCATTGTGGAATTGAAACATTTCTTGTGCTTTACTTTTTTGAAGATATTCCTCTGGATTTAATTGAACCAGTGTGGAATTGAAA
>JBCNUU010000054.1:0-727 GCA_039630545.1 Endomicrobiia bacterium | reverse complement strand
AATTCCACAATGGTTCAATTAAATCTGTTGTTGTCGTTGAAAGTTTTAGGAGTTCCTAGTTGATTTCAATTCCACAATGGTTCAATTAAATCCATTTTAAGAAACAATCCTGAATTTGGTAATCCTTAATTTCAATTCCACAATGGTTCAATTAAATCGAATAATAGCACTGTATTTATACGATTTTTTAGGTGATTTCAATTCCACAATGGTTCAATTAAATCCAGTTCTGGTTCAGGGACATAAATAATTTCATTTCTAATTTCAATTCCACAATGGTTCAATTAAATCAACTTATGGATATTCTTATTCCTTTAGGAACTTCTTATTTCAATTCCACAATGGTTCAATTAAATCTCCGACATCTTCAAAAGCATCAGCAGTCCAATGTGATTTCAATTCCACAATGGTTCAATTAAATCCTGATGATATTGTTATACCTGCCCATCCACTTGTTCCATTTCAATTCCACAATGGTTCAATTAAATCTCGTTGACGAAAAAAATTTTTCTGTAGTAGAAGCGTTATTTCAATTCCACAATGGTTCAATTAAATCTCACTGCCAATGAGTGGGTTATATGTATGTGAGTAATCATTTCAATTCCACAATGGTTCAATTAAATCAAGTGTATTGAGTGATATTTCCAGCTGCCTTGAATGATTTCAATTCCACAATGGTTCAATTAAATCCATCGTGCAAAGAGTGTTTTTCAACAGCATAAGCAGA
>JBCNUU010000053.1:0-734 GCA_039630545.1 Endomicrobiia bacterium | reverse complement strand
TACGAGAAAGAAAAAGACCTTAAAAAGTTTAACCTTACCAATCATGATAAGTCCTGGGATGAGTTCATATCAGAATACTTAAACTATTCAAAAGCAAACAAATCACCAAGATCATATCAAAAGGACCTAATAACAATACATCATTTCAACTTCTTTTATTCACCCTAAGAGCATAGTAAAAAGAATTTCACCGCTCAAATATTAGAACAATATAAAGCCAAACGGCTTAAAGATGGGGTTAAAAAAGAAACGATAAACAGAGAATTAAACACTTTAAAAAATTTAGGGACAAAAATAGCAGAATGTGGTTATCTATCACAAAATTCAGTAAAACTTGTTAAAAAGTTTCCTTACAAAAAAGAGTAAAAAATAAGATATTTAACAAAAGAAGAAATTGACTTAATTCTTAAAAATGCAACAGCACAACTAAAAACCGCAATAATGATTTCGCTCTACACAGGAATGCGGACCAGGCGAGGTTTGTCATCTTGAATGATCAGATATTGATTTTAATAAAAAACAATAACAATAGAAGCAAAAGAAAACTGGAAACCAAAAGATAGTGAGTTTAAGGACAATATATTTAGCAGAACATTAGAAAAGTTTTTATCTAAAATAAGAAAAGAAAACGGCAAGATTTTAGATATAGACGAAGCAACCCTATCATCACTAATGAGGAAATTTGTTAAAAAACTTAAACTTAAGGATGTATCATTTCATAACTTACGCCACAC
>JBCNUU010000052.1:341-743 GCA_039630545.1 Endomicrobiia bacterium | reverse complement strand
AAAGTAAAACTCTCTTTGTTTTCTCTGGCAAAGTAGAGTTAAGCACTACTTCTCTAAACCTGTTTTGTGCATTGGATATAAAACTTTCCAAAGCAGGCACTACAAGGTGATACTGGATGGTATATTTATATCTCTCAGAAAGGACTGAAGGAATGTGTTTTATGTTAGCTTTTCTATTGAAAGAGCTGTTTGGAAAAATAGCTTCCACTGATAGTTTGCCATTTTGAGTGCGGTTTTTCTGTAAGATTTCAGAAGGTCTTTTATGATTGCCTTCTTTCTGCCTGTTAGGCAAGTAGAAACTTCAATTGCCCTGAACATCAGAGAGAATTATAATGCCCTTCCTTTTTGCGTATTCTGATAACTTCATGATGGATAATATGCAATAAAAGACCAAATCTGTCA
>JBCNUU010000052.1:0-331 GCA_039630545.1 Endomicrobiia bacterium | reverse complement strand
GCTTGTGGCTGAGAACTGTGGCTCAGTGCAGAGATGCGTTTCTTTTGATATGGAAATCTTACCCAGCTTGATAGTGCGTCTAAGCCTGAGAGTGTAGCTAAAGAGGGTAGGAGCTCTCTGCATTAAGTTATGTTTTTTACTATAAATGACTGGTTTCCAAGACTTTGGGAACTGTCAATGTGCATTATCTCCTCTTGTCAGATTCTCTTATAAACAAGTAGGTTTATAATAATACTTATCATGGCAGGACACAGTCACTGGGCTCAGATTAAGCACAAAAAGGCAAAGATAGACGCACAGAGGGGTAAAGTCTTTACAAAAATAATACGGG
>JBCNUU010000051.1:0-763 GCA_039630545.1 Endomicrobiia bacterium | reverse complement strand
CGGGTCTCTTTTCTCACAATTTGAGACTTTCTTGGAGAAGCACGAACAAAGAAAGTCGCAATCCCCTTAGTCTCGGGTCTCTTTTCTCACTCTGCTACAATAGGGTTACAAGCGACAAGGGCATTACCGTCGCAATCCCCTTAGTTTCGGGTCTCTTTTCTCACGTGAAAATTGTCGCAGAAGACGGAGTATTCGCATATAGTCGCAATCCCCTTAGTTTCGGGTCTCTTTTCTCACGTGAAACTGGCGTGATGTTTTACAAAGTCAAAAAGCAGTCGCAATCCCCTTAGTTTCGGGTCTCTTTTCTCACCCGATCTCAAAACTATCGCTTCTTCTCTACAAGTTAACGTCGCAATCCCCTTAGTTTCGGGTCTCTTTTCTCACCGAATTCGTATGTAAGGATCGAATTTGATGATTATGGTCGCAATCCCCTTAGTTTCGGGTCTCTTTTCTCACAATCAAAAAACTACAAGAAGAGAACGAGAAATTAAAAAGTCGCAATCCCCTTAGTTTCGGGTCTCTTTTCTCACGGTCAGGAATGAGCGGGATTGTTAGTTGTTATGTAATGTCGCAATCCCCTTAGTTTCGGGTCTCTTTTCTCACGGTAAAAATATACACAAAAAACGGGTATCTCGCCGGGAGTCGCAATTCCCTTGGTTTCGGGTTTCTCTTCACCACGAATCAACAGAGCACTGGGGACGAATCTCAAACATCAAGTCGCAATTCCCTTGGTTTCGGGTTTCTCTTCACCACACGTGCCTGT
>JBCNUU010000050.1:0-801 GCA_039630545.1 Endomicrobiia bacterium | reverse complement strand
GAAGATACTTTTTCTTTAACTTTATATTCAATCTTATTTTCTACTAAAGTTGTTATTATTGCTTCTTTCCCTCTCAAAAGACCATTATAGCAAATACCCCATTTTTCATCTTTCTCAATTGTCGCTGGTTCGCCAGAGATGTCAAATAAAATTCCTCCGATAAGGAAAATATTTTTTATTCAAGCACTTTTTATACAATTTTTAAAAGTTTGGTTACCAATAATTAACTTTATAAATTTATTAAATTTTTCCATTAACTCTATTCTTCCGGCAGTGCATCCAGAATATACCTTCATTTTTAATTCACAAAAAATGAGACTATCATTAATTTTATTAATAATATCAAATTTCAAATTTGTTAATTCGGTTTTCGTTAATTTAACATCTTTTTGTCCTAACCATTCGGGAATTTTATATAACGAAAATTCAAAATCCATATTCTCTGAATTGCCCAATTTTTTCAAGAGTTTCGCTACTAAAATTCCTCTTCCTGCTTGGCTATGTTGATAATAAGAAGTAATTGTTAATAAAGATTCATAAAAACTATACAAGTCTTCATTTATAAAAGATACTTGTGATAAACCATGAAAAATTTCGTCGAAAATATTAAAAATTGATTCTAAAGTAATAGCTTTTTTAAACATCTCTTGAACCCTTTTTAAATACATTCTTTTTAAAGTTTCCTCTACCTCATCTTTAGGTTTAGTTTGAATAAGTAATTTTCTAATTACCATTTTTGGGCTTTTGAAAAATAATTACACTCTCGCCTCTTATTGCCCGATTTCGTGCCCCTAATAAAGG
>JBCNUU010000005.1:0-135473 GCA_039630545.1 Endomicrobiia bacterium | reverse complement strand
TATATTCTTCAAGCTGGATAGGAAGCAAGCAACTTATAGAAGATAACCTCTCAAGAGGTGTCAATCCTCATCAATGTTATTATATGTCATTAGCTTGCATATTGGATACCACCCCACCTGCTGCTATTACTACACTTTCTGCTTTAACAGGAACAAATGAAGGTGAGATAAGCTTAACCTGGATAGCACCAGGTGATGATGGGGACACAGGAGGCATTACTGGTGGCAAATACAGAATAAGGTATTCCACTTTTATAACAGACGCAGCTGATTTCTGGACAACAGGAACATGGACTGACTTCCAGAACAAATATGAGATAGAATGGACAACAAACACATCACCCTCAGCATCACAGGCAAGGTTGCTTACAGGATTAAGAGCAGGTGTTACTTATTATATTAGAATCTGGACCGCTGATGAGATACCAAACTGGTCTTCTATATCAAACGCAGCCACTGCTTGGGCACAGCTACCACCGCCACCACCAAGTTACCACTATTTGTATATTCGTTATGATTTTGAAGGAACAACTCATAACTGGTCCAATGCTGAGGATGATGGATGGGGTACCTGGTGGAGTGGCATTACTGACCAAACACATTCTTCAGATTATTCTTATCACGGATTTAATTCTCTTAAATGCACAGCAAACTTTAATAGTAGTTCTTACAATGCTTATGTTTTTATAAAACGAGACAATTTACCTGAAAATTATTTATTTGACTATTGTCCTACGAAGTTATATGTGTATATTCCATCCGGAGGTCCTACAGATTATAGAGCAAGAATCTATATAGAAACTTCAAATGCGAATGAATATATTTCTGGTTCTTGGGTAACATTACAACCAGGTCAGTGGGTAGAAGTTTCTTATACACCAACAAGTAGTAATGTTTCATATAGAAGGTTTGGAGTTCATATTGAAGACCAATCACCTTCAACTTCTTGGTCTGGCTACATATATATAGATGCTGCAACCTGGATACAATATGATTTTGAAAACACAGTTCAGGGATGGGTAAATGGTAATTGGCCTACTGATCAAGCTATAACTCAGGTATCATCTTCTAATGATTATTATTTTACAGGCGCTTATTCACTAAGAGGAAATTGCAATTTTTATAATAGTGAAAGTAACAGAAAAGGTGTTGTATATATAGAAAGTCAACCAAGAACGCCTCCTGCCAACACACCTGTATCTGTAAGAGTGCTTATGCCATCTGGAGGTCCTACAGGGTATACAGCTAAAATTTTCATACAGGATAACGCCTGGAACTGGAGTGATTCTGGTGATGTAACACTCATTCCCGGCAGCTGGACAACTATAAGATGGACACCCACAAGCACCTCCACACCATATCAGAGAGTAGGAGTCCAGGTAACCTGGAACGGAAGTACAAGCTACACAGGAAATATTTATTTTGATTCTATCTGCTGGGGTGACATCATCAAACCAGAAGCTATTACCACACTTTCTGCTTTAACAGGTCCAGTTGAGGGTCAGATAAGCTTAACCTGGATAGCACCAGGCGATGATGGCTGGATAGGAAACATAGTTGGTGGAAGATATAGAATAAGATACTCAACCTTTGTAACCACTGCGGCTGATTTCTGGACAACAGGAAGCTGGAGCGATTTCCAGAACAAGTTTGAAATTGAATGGAGCACAAACACTTCACCTTATGCATATCAAAGAAGACGACTCACCGGACTTTTACCCGGGGTAACTTATTATATCCGTATCTGGACAAGAGATGAAAATCCAAACAACTGGTCTGATATATCAAATGCAGCCACCTCCTGGGCACAGTGGGTGATTGTAGGAATTGATGTAAAGGGCTACCAGGAACTTTCCTGGTCCACAACATATAATTTTGATTGGCTCCAAACAAACACATCTTCAATTGCCACATATGGTTTAGTAATAGAAAATACAGGTAATGTCTATGAAGATTATGGAGTAAGAATAGATACCCCATCTATGAGAAATACCTATGGAACTATCTGGACAATAGATGATTCTTCATCTGTATGGTATGATAGGTTTGTGCTGGAAGGTGTATTTTATCACTTAAGACCAGCCACAACTGACTATGGAACTGCCTATTCTGAAACAGATGATGTGATTACAAGCACAACCACATGGGCTTCTGAAAACATAAAATATCATCCGCCTGCTTCATCTAACCAGCCAGAGGACTCTAAAGGTATAAGAGTAATTCCTTTTGATGACACCAAACCAGGTATAAACGAAGACGAAGAAACAATAGACCAGCGCAAATTCTGGTTTAGAATAATGACACCACTTGCAACATCCACAACTGACATTCAAACAATTCCTGTAGAATTTAAAGCAAAAGAAAACCCTACAATAGGACCTCCACCATAATTAATCCCAAATAAAAGAAAACAAAGAAACCTGCCTCAGAGATCTACCTCTGCGATGGGATGAATATCCGAACGAGTTTCTGGCACAGGATTGCTCTCCTTAATTAGAAAGAAAGTAAGGAAAAAATGAAGTAATTATTAAGAGAGAAAAAAATTAAAACTAATTATTTTCTTACCTTAGAGTAGATTAAGGTGTATGTTTTCTGTTAAAATAGACCAAGAAAAAGTTGGATTTAATCAACAAAAATGTTTATTTTAAATTTTTATAGCATTTTCTATTGAAAATTTATCAACTTTTGTTCTGATTAAATTCCCAACCACTCCACCACAACCAAGCTTCTCACCAATATCTTTCGCTAAAGACCTTATATAAGTCCCTGAACTGCATACAACTTCTATCACCAACTTTGGATAGTTGTATTCAAGAAGTTTTATGTTATAAATTACTACTTTTTTGGGTTTCAAAAATTTTTTTGCCTCTTCATAAGAAATTTTACCTTTGCGAACAATATCACAAAGTCGTTTGCCTTTTATTTTTATAGCAGAATATATTGGTGGTATCTGTTCTATCTCACCAATAAAAATCTTTAAGACCTCTTTTATCTTTTCAAGTGTAGGAATTTCTTTAGGTGTAATTTCTTCAACTTTACCTGATAAATCATATGTGTCTGAGATTTTGTCTAAAAAAATCTCAGCTATATATTCTTTCTTAGAATTTTTTAAGATGTTGTGAAGCTGTTTTGTATAATTTCTTCCAATAGCAACCACTACAACACCTTCTGCAAGAGGATCCAGAGTACCTCCGTGACCAACTTTTGTTTTTTTTGGGAGAAATTTTTTTATAGTTTCTATAATCTTGTAAGTTGTAATACCTTTTGGTTTGTATATATTATAGATACCTTCTTTAAAGTTTATCATAATTTATTATGATATAAACTTAATACATTTTTTTCAATAAAACAACAAAATTTTTAGCATGTATATTGAAAAACAAAATGTTGTAAAAAATTTAAACAAAGGTTGAGATGTAACTTTAAATTTTTTAGTTATTAAAATATGAAGCTACTATATTAGTAGCAGTGGTTACTTTCATTTTATTTAATACTGCTTAATTCTTGTAAACCTTTACAATAAAATGAGAAAAACAATTTTACTTTTTAATATCTTTGATGAGAAGACTCAATGCTTTATGAAGAAAAAAATAAAATGATACAATCATATAAAATCCAAACTTGCAAAAATAAACAATATAAAATAAAGATAACACAACATTATAAATAAATCCTAATATGGAAACTACACTTATAGGAAGTCTGCCAAATTCACAGCCACCATGGTTTTTAGAATTAATTTTTAGCCATGTATCTATTCCTTGTTGGCCGCAATTTCCAAAAAGGAGTTTTAAAGAGCAAATGCATTTTCAGTATTCTCAAAACTTCCCTGGAGTAATAATAGATGAAAATAATAAAAATATTTACCTGAATAAAGAAAATTTTTATTCACAATTAGAAAACTACTATGAAAAAATAATAAACAATGATTTTAATTATTTTGAAATCTCCTCTGATTTTTCTTTAGGAATTTATGAATTTGTAAAGTATCTAGGTAGTTTTGAAAAACTACCACAAAATATTAAATTTCAAACAATAGGACCTATTACTTTTGGATTATCAATTAAAGATAACACCAAAAAAGCAATTTTCTATGATGATCAGATAAGGGAAACAATTATAAAACATTTAACAATGAAATCAGTATGGCAAATAAAATATGTTTTAGATAAAGTTGAGTATACAAAATTAAAAAGAGTTTTTTTGTTTTATGATGAACCCTATCTTGCAGCGTATGGTTCTGCATTCAGTGGACTTTCAAAAGAAGAGATACAAACATGTCTTGCTGTTGTAATAGAAGAAACCAAACAACTAACAAAACAAATTTTCCCTGATATAGAATTAAAAGCAGGGATACATTGTTGTGCTAATACTGATTGGTCATTATTAACTTCTTTGGATAATTTAGATATAATTTCATTTGATGCATACGATTTTTTTGAAAATTTCTTATTATATTCTGATGATATTAAAAAATTTATAGAAAAAAATAAAACTATTGCATGGGGAATTATCCCAAACACAGAAAAAATTTTCACAGAGTCAACAGAAACTGTTGTAAATAAACTTAAAAATTTTATAGAATCTTTGTCAAACAAATCTATCAATAAAGAAGCATTAATTAAAAATTTAATAATAACTCCACAGTGTGGGCTAGGAAACTCTACAGAAGAAATTACAAAAAAAGTTTTTGAAATTTGTAACCAAATAAAAAGTATGAAGTTTTTTTAAAATCAAAATATGAAAAAAACAGACTCAAAATTTCCTTTTCCACTTTTGCAGGTTGCTTTAGATTTTGTTGACTTACACAGAGCAACAAAAATTGTTCAGGAAATAAAAGATACAGGAGTTGACATAATTGAAATAGGAACACCCCTCATAAAATCAGAAGGAATAAAAGCAATTACAGAAATAAAAAAACTTCTACCACCAACTATCAAAATTTTAGCGGATATGAAAACTATGGATGTAGGAAGAACAGAAGTAGAAATGGCAGCAAAAGCAGGGGCCCATATTGTTGGGATTTTAGGAGTTGCAAACGATGAAACTATAAAAGAGGCAATAGATGCAGCCAGCAATTATGGATGTGAAATTATGGTGGATATGATAGAAGTAAAAGATTTACTCAAAAGAATAAAAGAGATTTTAAAATTTAAACCAAATTATATTGGTCTTCACATTCCAATAGATCAACAAATGAAAGGTGAAATAAATTTTGACATAATAAGAGAAGTTAAAAAAATATGTAATGTGCCTGTTTCTATAGCTGGTGGAATAAATTCAGAAAATGTTAAAGATGCACTGGAGGCTGGAGCTGATATAATCGTGGTAGGAGGTGCTATAATAAAATCCCAAGACGCAAGAAAAGCTACTATTCAAATAAAAAAAGCTATCGCTACAAAAACCAAAATTAAAACAAACTTATATAAGAGGGTTTCTGAAATTAATGAGATAAGAAAAATTCTTTATAAAGTATCTGTTGCTAACATATCAGATGCACTCCATCGTGCAAAATGTTTAGATGAACTAAAACCTATTACAGAAAAGGCAAAATTGGCAGGTCCTGCAATTACAGTAAGAACTTATCCAGGGGATTGGTCAAAACCAGTAGAAGCGATCGATTTAGCTAAAGAAGGTGATGTCATTGTAATAGATGCAGGAGGAGTTGGACCCGCTGTATGGGGAGAACTTGCAACTTATTCAGCAATAGAAAAAAAGCTTTCAGGAGTTATAATTTGGGGAGCAATAAGAGATATTTCTGAAATTAAAAAACTCAAATTTCCAGCATTTGCCAGATTAATTTCACCACAGGCAGGTGAACCAAAAGGTTTTGGTGAAATAAATGTACCAGTTACAATTTCGGGAACAAAAATTTTTCCTGGCGATTGGGTCGTAGCTGACGAAGATGGAGTAGTGGTAATTCCTAAAGAAAAACTTATTGAAACAGCAAATCGTGCTATGGATGTATTAGAAAAAGAAAATAGAATAAGGAAAGAAATAAAAGATGGAAGCAGTTTATCTAAAGTTCAAAATTTATTAAGATGGGAGAAGAAATAATATGGAATTTATGGAGTTACTAAAACAAAGATACAGTTGTAGAAAATTTTTACCTTTGCCTGTAGAGGAGGAAAAAATTATAAAATGTATAGAAGCTGCACGACTTGCACCATCTGCCTGTAATGCTCAACCCTGGAAATTTATAGTGGTTGATGATATTTCATTAAAACAAAAATTAACTGAAGCTGCAACATCTGGTATTTATAAATTAAGTAAATTTATTTCTCAAGCACCTGTAATTATTGTGGTTATAGCAGATAAAGCTGGATTTTTATCAAAAGTTGGTTCTCTAGTAAGAAATACAAAATTTTATTTAATAGACATAGGAATTGCTACTGAACATTTGGTCCTACAAGCAACAGAACTAGGATTGGGAACTTGTTATGTAGGATGGTTTTCTGAAAAAGGAGTAAAAAAAGTTTTAAAAATTCCAAATAAGTATAAAGTTCCTCTTCTTGTATGTATGGGTTATCCAGATACTGCACATAAAAGTAACGATGTGATAAGAAAACATGCAAAATCTGACATGCGTAAAGATATTAAAGAAATTGTAAGTTTTAATAGATTTATCTAATTTTTATAAAATTTTTTCAAATATGTTGACTTTTAATTTTTAAACTTGTAAAAATAAAATTACTTATTTTTAAAAAGGAGGCAGTAATGGCTTTACGAATTAGGCTTCAAAGAGTTGGCAAAAAGAACAGACCAATTTTTAGAATTTGCGTAATTGAAAGAAAAGAATCAGTAAAAGGAAAACCTGTAGAGGTGATTGGTGTATATGATCCTATAAAAAAGAAAGTCGAAATAGACACTGTAAAATATCAACAATGGATAAAATGTGGAGCATCACCTTCTGACACAGTAGAATATCTGATAAAAAAAGTTCAAAAAGATGCGAAAATCAAAGCAGAAATCATTTCCACATTATCTTCTAAATGAAGGTCTATAGAGAATTTTGTGAAAGGGAGGTAAAATACAAATATGAAAGAACTTCTTGCTACAATCGTAAAAGCGCTGGTAGATTATCCTGATAAAGTGGAGGTAAAAGAAATAGGTGGTGAACAATCTGTAATATTAGAACTAAAAGTAGCAGAAACTGACCGAGGAAAAGTGATAGGAAAACAAGGAAGAATTATAAGAGCAATAAGAACTATTGTAGGATGTTCTGCAGCTAAATTAAATAAACGAGTAGTTATAGAAGTAATAGAAAAATAGCTTTAGTTATTTTTAAAGTGGAAGTTTGTATTGGAAAAGTTCTAAGAACTAAAGGATTAAAAGGAGAAATAATTGTAAAATTTTTTATCACAAACCATACCTGTAAAAATCAGGATATTTTGTTCTTTGAAAAAGCACAAAATATTTATGGACCGTATCAAGTAGAGTATCTTAGTTTATATAAATATAAAAAAGAAAAAAAATTTTATGTTCTTAAACTGAAAGAAATAAACTCTTTACAAGAAAGTTTGTTATTAAGAGGATCTTTTATTATAAAAAATTTTGAATACCTGCCTGAATATATTTTCTTTAAAAAAGACATAGTAAATTCTGAAGTCATATTAAAAGAGAAGAATTTAACCATAGGCAGAGTAGTTGACATAATAAAAATAAAAGACAACTATAATGTGCTTTCAGTTATGTCTTATAAAAACAAGGAAATTATTATTCCTTTTATAAAGGAAGTCGTTTTACAAGTAGATGTTCAAAACAGGATTATCTTTGTAGATTCTTTAGATGGAGCATTAGAAAGTTATATAAAAGATACATGAGGATAGATGTAATAACATTATTTCCTCAGATGTTGGAAACAATAAAGTTATACGGTGTAATATCCAAAGGGATAAAGGAAAAAAAAATTATTCTTAACTTATGGAACTTGCGAGATTTTGCATATGATAAACATAGAACTGTAGATGACAGACCCTATGGTGGCGGAGCAGGAATGGTACTTAAAGTTGAACCAATTGTTAGGGCTATAAGAAAAATAAAAAAAGAATCAAAAAAGACAAAACCTTATGTAATATATCTATCTCCTCAAGGAAAAATTTTAAATCAAAAAATAGCATTCGAACTTTATAAAAAAAAATGGTTAATAATTTTGTGCGGAAGATATGAAGGAGTTGATGAAAGAGTAATGAGATTTGTAGACGATGAAATTTCTATAGGCAACTATATTCTTACCGGAGGTGAACCTGCTGCTATAGTTTTAATTGATGCTGTATGCAGATATGTAAAGGGAGTAATAAAAGAAAAGGAATCCCTTTATAAAGAAAGTTTTATTAGTAAATTTTTAGATTATCCCCAGTATACAAGGCCCTATTCTTACATGAATATGAAGGTTCCAGATATTTTGCTTTCTGGAGACCACAAAAAAATACAACTTTACAGATTAAAAGAAGCAATAAGAAACACTTATAGAAAACGCAGAGAACTTTTAGATAATATAAAGCTTAATAGTTTAGAAAAAAAATTATTAAATGAAGTAATAAAAGAAGAAAAAGGAGTATCAAACTTATGAAAGTAGATTTAGATATGATTTCTATAGATCCTAATAAAAAAATTCCTGAATTTAAAGTAGGAGATACTATAAAAGTGACTTTTAAATTTATAGAAGAAGGTGTTGAAAAAAAACAAACTTTTGAAGGGATTGTCATAGCAAAAAGAGGAAGAGGGATAAACTCAACTTTTACCTTAAGAAAAATTTCTTATGGAGTAGGAGTAGAAAGAATTTTTCCTTTGTATTCTCCAAGTATTGAATCTATCTCAGTTGTTAAAAAAGGTAATGTAAGAAAAGCGAAGTTATATTATTTAAGGGGAAAAATAGGTAAAGAAGCAAAAGTAGAAAGTGTCTAATAAATTATTCAGTTTTGACTATAGTTTAAAAGAAAAATTTAATATAAAGATATTAGCAGGAGTAGACGAAGCAGGAAGAGGTTGTTTAAGTGGACCAATAGTTGCGTGTGCTGTAATTCTTAATGGAAACTCATCTATAGAAAATCTAAAAGATTCAAAAACTGCTACTTCAAAAAAAAGAATCCTCTTGTTTAAAAAGATTATTTTATCAGCTTTAGATATATCTTTAAGCATCTTGCCTGTAGAAACAATAAACAAAATAGGACTTCAAAAAGCAAACTATTTAGTAATAAAAAATGCTGTAGATAATCTGTTGATTAAGCCTGATCTGGTAATAGTAGATGGATATAGAAACCCTTATATAAAAATACCTCAATATGCATTGATAAAAGCTGACCTCAAAAGTGCCTCAGTAGCTGCTGCTTCTATTGTAGCTAAAGTTATAAGAGACATTATAATGCATAAATATCACAATATAGTTCCAGAATATAATTTTAATAAAAATAAAGGTTATCCAACAAAAGATCATATAAAATCTATATTAGAAATAGGATGTTGTGAGTTACATAGATATTATGCATATAAATTTACAAAGCAATGAACAAAGTATCTTTAGGAAGTTTTTATGAAAAAGTTGCTATAAAATATTTAAAATCTTTAAAATATAAAATTCTTGAAAAAAATTTCAAAACAAAACACGGAGAGATAGATATAATTGCCTATGATAAAAAAAATGATTGTCTTGTTTTTGTAGAAGTAAGATATAGAAAAAACTCTTTTTTTGGAACACCACAAGAAACTGTAAATATAAATAAACAAAGAAAAATTATTCTGTCAGCTATGTGGTATTTAAAACTCAATAGCAAAAACTTTAAAGAATTTAGATTTGATATTATTTCATTTACAGATGGAAGTAATCCAGAACACATAAAAGATGCTTTCCAGCTCAATCTTCTCCAAAAATATTATATTTAACAAATGTATAATATTGAAAACATAAATAAAAAATTTTATAAGTAATACTTGACCTCTAACATAACAAAAACAGGAAAACCTATGTCAAAAAAGAATTTGTGGAATTTCTATATATTAACAAAGTTAATTGGAGATTTAATTGTATCTTCAGGTTCATTTTTTTTGACATATTATATTCGCTTTTATAATCCAATTTTTACAAAAATTATCCCTCCTATAAAAGGTATTCCTCCTTTAAACATTTATTATAATTTTGTTCCATTTTTTTTATGTGTATGTTTAATAAGTTATGTGTCCAGTGGTTTTTACAAAAATCAGATTCTAAATTTTTATGATGAAATTATTAATAATTTTAAAAATTCTTTTGTGCTTATAATCCTGTTGTTTGCGGTTAGTTTTTTTTATAGAAGTTATGAATATTCAAGAGTGTTTTTATTTCTAACGGTTGTTGTAAATTTTATTTTTTTGACTACCTGGCATTTTTTAATTAATTATTTTTACAAAAGATACTCAAAATATATATTTGGCAAACCAAGAGTTGGAATTATATGCTCACAAGACAAAAAGTTAAAAATTGTTAAAATTTTAAAAAAAGATAAATCTATCAAAAAATTTTTTCTTACAAATTTTAAAACAAAAGAAGACATTCTTAATTTTCTTTCTTTAAGAAAAATATCAGAGATTATAGTAAGTTATGACATCTTTAACTCGGAGATTTTTCAACAAATACTACCAGAAATTATATCACAAGAAATTCCTATAAAAATTCTTGTAACACTACCTATAAGGCTTTCGGAGATCCTAATTGATTCATCGTTAGGAATTCCTGTAATTTCTTTAACTCCATTATCTCTTACAGGATTTAATTTTTTTGTAAAACGAACAATAGATATTCTTTTTTCAATTTTTATATTAAGTGTTCTTTTTATACCTTTGGTTTTTATAATTTTTATAATTAAATTAGATTCACCAGGTCCCGCATTATATATTCATAAAAGGGTTGGAATCAATGGTAAGATATTCAATTGTATTAAATTTAGAACAATGGTTAAAGATGCTCACAAAATGTGGTGGGATTTATTAAAAATTAGTGAAAGAGGAGCTAAAGTTTTTAAAATAAAAAATGATCCAAGAACAACCAGAATAGGAAAATTTTTAAGAAAATATAGTATTGATGAAATACCACAATTTTTTAATGTATTAAAAGGAGATATGAGTATAGTAGGACCGAGACCACAAATTATAGAAGAAGTTTCTTTTTATGACCATTATGTTAAAAGAAGACTCATGATACTACCGGGAATTACTGGACTGTGGCAAATTAGAGGTAGAGCAGATTTAGGATTTGAAGAAATGGTAGATTTAGATCTATATTATATTGAAAATTGGTCTTTAGGATTAGATTTAGAAATAATGATTAAAACTCTATTTGCTATTTTAAGTAAAAAAGGTGCATACTAAATGAAAGCTTTCATAATGGCAGCTGGTTTAGGAACAAGATTAAGACCTCTTACTTATTATCTACCAAAACCTCTGGTTCCTATTGTAAACATTCCTGCTATAGGACATTTAATGAACAGTTTGAAAAAATATTCTATAAAAGAAGTTATAGTTAATCTTCATTACTATCCAGAACTTATCACCTCTTATCTTTCTGATGGAAATAAATGGAAAATAAAAATTAAATATTCATATGAGAAAAAATTATTAGGCACTGCTGGAGGAGTAAAACTAAAAGAAAAGTTTTTTGATAGCACATTTTTAGTTGTTTCAGCTGATGGTATAAGCGATATTAATTTTAAAAAAGTTATAGAATTTCACAGACAAAAAAAATCTATAGCCACAGTTGTTTTAAAACCAGTGGATATTAAACTTGAATATGGAGTAGTAGAAATTAATAGTGAAAGTAAAATCATTAATTTTTATGAGAAACCATCTCTGAATGAAATATTTACAAATTTAGTAAATACAGGGATTTATGTCTTTGAACCAAAAATTTTTAAATATATCCCTAAAAACAGATTCTATGATTTCGGAAGTCAACTTTTACCAAAACTTGTAAAATCAGGACTACCCATATATGGATATGTAACTAAAGAATATTGGTGTGATGTGGGAAATTTAATAGAATATAAAAAAGCACAACACGACTGTCTAGATGGAAAATTAAAAATCAAAATACCAGCAAAACAAATTATAGATAAAGTATGGGTTGGCAAAAACACATTTTTGCCTAAAAATATAAAAATTCATCCTCCATGTTTAATAGGAGATAATGTAAAAATTGGAGATAATTGTATTATAGGTAGTTACACAATTATAGGAAACAACTGTAACTTAGGCAACTGTGTAAAAATATATGATTCTATTCTTTGGGATAATGTCACAGTTAAATCAAATGTGAATTTAAACTCCTGTATAATCGCTTCCAATGCTGTTGTAGTAGATAGTATCACTATGTTTGATGGTACTATTATTAACATCAATTCATGAAAGGAGGAAAAAAAAATACAAGATGAATTATCCTAAAAACATGTTTTTTACATCTGAATCAGTTGCAGAAGGTCATCCAGACAAAGTTTGCGATCAAATTTCAGATGCTGTGCTTGATGAGTGTTTAAAACAAGATCTTAACTCACGGGTAGCATGTGAAACATTTGTAAGTATGGGTCTGGTGATAGTAGGTGGAGAAATTACAACAAAAGGTTATGTTGATATTCATAAATTAGTACGCGATATAGTAAAAGAGATAGGATATACCTCGCCTGCGTATGGTTTTGATTATAAAACAATATCTATACTTAATGCTATTCACTCACAATCTCCGGATATAGCACAAGGTGTAAATTTAGGCAAAGAAATAGGTGCTGGGGATCAAGGTTCAATGTTTGGATATGCTACAATTCAAACTAAAGAGTATATGCCACTTCCTATAATTTTAGCTCATAGATTAGTAATGAAGTTAGCAGAAGTAAGAAAAAAGAAAATCTTGCCATTTCTTGGTCCTGATGGGAAGTCTCAAGTAACTGTTGAATATCGTGATGGTAAGCCAGTAAGAGTTGACTATGTAGTAATTGCAGCTCAACATACTGAGGAAGTTCTTACAAAAGATAAAAAATATATGAGGGAAGACGCAAAAGAAGAAATAATAAAAAAAGTAATAATACCTGTTTTGGGAGAATTTTATGATAAAAAAACAAAAATTACAATAAATGGAACAGGCAAATTTGTAATAGGTGGTCCTCAATCAGATACTGGAATGACTGGAAGAAAAATAATAGTAGACACTTATGGTGGATGGGTAGTTCATGGAGGAGGTGCTTTTTCAGGGAAAGATCCAACCAAAGTAGACAGATCAGCTTCTTATATGGCAAGATATATCGCAAAAAATATAGTTGCAGCAGGTTTAGCGGAGGAATGTTTGATTCAACTTTCTTACTGTATAGGTTTAACAGAACCGGTTTCATTAATGGTAAACACTTTTGGAACCGGCAAAATTTCCGATGACAAATTAGAAAAATTAATAAGAAAAATTTTTCCTTTATCTCCTAAAGGAATAATAGAACATCTAAAACTTTTAAGACCAATATATAAAAAAACCTCAGTTTATGGACATTTTGGAAGAGAAGATAAAGACTTCACCTGGGAAAAAACAGATATGGCTGAAGAATTACAAAAATACGCAAAAAAAATATAAAGAGGAGAAAAAAACTAAATGAAATTTTTTGATATTAAAAATATATCTTTTGCTAAGGAAGGACTTTTAAAAATAAAATGGGCTGAAAAAGAAATGCCAGTTTTAAAAATTATAAAAGAAAAATTTAAAAAACAAAAACCACTAAAAGGACTAAGGATTGCTTGCTGTCTTCATGTTACTACTGAGACTGCAAATTTAGTGATTACATTAAAGTCTGCTGGAGCCTCTGTAGCATTATGCGCGTCTAACCCGTTATCAACTCAAGATGATGTAGCAGCTGCGTTAGTTTATTATTACAAAATCCCTGTATTTGCTATAAAAGGTGAAGATACTAAAACATATTATTCGCATATAAGTAGCGTTCTTTCAATAAAACCCCAAATTACTATGGATGACGGTGCAGATTTAGTTTCTACTTTACATAAAGAAAAAAAATACAAAGACATTATATCTCAAATAATTGGAGGGACAGAAGAAACCACTACTGGTGTAATAAGACTCAAATCAATGGCCCAAAAAGGTATCTTAAAATACCCAATTATTGCAGTAAATGATGCTAAAACAAAATACATGTTCGACAATCGTTATGGTACAGGGCAATCCACTATAGATGGGCTGCTAAGAGCAACAAATATACTTTTAGCAGGTAAAAAATTTGTAGTATGTGGGTATGGATATTGTGGTAAAGGTGTTGCCATGAGAGCAAAAGGGATGGGTGCTGAAGTAATAATATGTGAAGTCGACCCTATAAAGGCTTTAGAAGCAGTTATGGATGGATATAGAGTTATGAGTTTAAATGAGGCTTCAAAAATTGGAGATATATTTATAACTGTTACGGGTAATATAAATGTAATAGATAAACAACATTTTTTAAAAATGAAAGATGGTGCTATTGTAGCTAATTCTGGACATTTTAATGTAGAAATAAACCTTGAAGAATTGAAGAAAATCTCAAAAAATATCCGTTCTGTTAGAACGTTTGTTAAAGAATACACATTAAAAAATGGAAAAAAAATATATGTATTAGCAGATGGGCGACTTGTAAATTTAGCAGCAGCAGAGGGTCATCCTTCTATGGTTATGGATATGTCTTTTGCAAATCAAGCGTTAAGTGTAGAATATCTTGTTAAAAATTATAATAAAAATTTAAAAAATTTAGTATATCCTGTACCTCAGGAAATTGACAATGAAGTCGCAAAACTAAAATTAAAAAGTATGGGCATAAAAATTGATAAGTTAACCCAAATACAAAAAAACTATTTATCTTCTTGGGAATTCGGGACATAAAAACTATGAATGAAAAAGTTCAACCCATACAACAAATAGTAGAAATAAGAAAAGAAAAACTTAAAAAAATTTTAGAAAAAGGAATAAATCCTTACCCAAATCATTTTAAATATACCTCCGACATATTAGAACTAATAAATCAGTTTAAAAATATTTCTATTGGAGAAGTTGTAGAAGAAAAATCTGTAATAACTAAAGGTAGAATAATTTTAAGAAGGGAAATGGGTAAAAGTATATTTTGTACTATTCAGGATTTTACGGGAAAAATTCAAATATATTTACGAAAAGATGTATTAAAAGAAAAATTTGAGTTTTTTGTTGAACTTATAGATATAGGGGATATAATAGGAGTAGAAGGAAACATATTTAAAACTAAAACTGGAGAACTTACTATAAATGTAACAGACTTTGTTCTTCTTTGTAAATCTCTAAGACCTCTTCCAGAAAAATGGCATGGACTCAAAGATCATGAAACCAGGTATAGACAAAGATATCTAGACATAATAACAAATTTAAATGTAAAAGAGATTTTTATAAAAAGAAGTAAAATAATAAATACTATAAGAAAAATTTTAAACGAAAAGGGATTCTTAGAAGTAGAAACTCCTATTATTCAACATCTTCCAGGTGGAGCTGTTGCTCGTCCATTTAAAACATATCATAATGCTTTAGGAGAAGAATTTTATTTAAGAATTGCTCCTGAGTTATACTTAAAAATGTTAATAGTTGGTGGAATGGAAAAAATATATGAGTTAGGTAAGTCTTTCAGAAACGAAGGTATAGATAGATACCATAATCCAGAATTTACAATGGTAGAAATATATCAAGCATACGCAGATTACAACGATATGATGGAATTGACAAAAGAAATTTTTTTAAAATGCTGTGAGGCAGTAGATTGTAAAGACAAACTAGAGTATTGCGATGGGGATAACAGATATGTAATCCAAATTAATAATTTTCAAAAATTTTCTCTTGAGGATCTTTTTGATAGATATGTAAAAATACCTCTAAAAGATTTTATAGAAGACAAAATTTCTGACGAAACTTATGAAAAATTAGGAATAGAAATATACGAATCTTTGCCTGATGGCAAAAAAATTAAAAAACCCAAAAAAACCTTAGTAGATAACGTATTTGAAAAATATATTCAATCTAACCTCATTCAACCAACATTCGTAGTAGATTATCCAAAAGAATTATCTCCATTAGCAAAATATAGTTTTTACAATAAAAATATGACAGAAAGATTTGAGTTTTATGTAGCAACAAAAGAAATAGCAAATGCTTACAGTGAGCTTAACGATCCCATTGAACAATACGAAAGATTTTTACAACAAACTACAGAAGAAGAAAAAATGGCCTTAAATTTAGAATTCATTACTGCTTTGGAATATGGTATGCCTCCTACAGGAGGATTAGGAATAGGTATCGATAGGTTGTGTATGATTTTAACAAACACTGATTCTATAAGAGAAGTAATTTTATTTCCACTACTTAGATCTATAAAATGAAATTTGTTGTTTTTCTTGCACTTAGATATTTAAAGCCTCAAAAAGACAAATTTTTCTCTTATTTATCTTTATTTATCTCTATAAGTGGGATAGCCATAGGAGTATGTACTTTAATCGTGACACTTTCTGTTATGAGTGGTTTTCACAGAGAAATTAAAAACAGATTAACTTCTCTTTATCCACATATTATAGTTACCTCTAAAATTAACATTCCAATAGAGTTTTTAAAAGCTAACAAATACATTCAAAATTTTTCTCCTTTCATTTATAGTCAGGCAATTTTAAAGTTAAATGACAAAGTAATAAGCAGTGTAGTAAAAGGTATAGATTATGAAAATGAAAAACGCATAGTAAACTTAGAAAAAATAATAAAATTAGAAACAGATCCTTTTTTATTAGAAAAAAATTATATAATTCTAGGCAAAGAGTTAGCCAAAAATCTTCAGGCACAAAGTGGTGATGAAATAGTAATGATATTACCGACACAGATTAAAACTCCTTTTGGAATACTTCCTTTAACAGAAAAATTTATAGTAAAAGGTATTTTGAGTTCTGGTATTTTTGAGTACGATAACAACTTATGCTTAATAGATTACAATAAAGCAAAAGAAATATTCTATGATGAAACCACAAATCAATTTAATGGAGTAATTGGAGTTGGTATAAAAATAAAACACGAAAATAATTTAGAAGAAATAACTGAACTCTTAAGAAAAGATTTTGGTCCTTTCTATAAAGTAATTTCTTGGATTGAAATGAATTATAATTTATTTACAGCGTTAAAACTTGAAAAAATTATGATGATAATCATAGTAAGTTTAGTTATTGTTGTTGCATGTTTTATAATCATGAACAATTTATTGCTTAAAGGAATACAAAAAAGTAAAGACATAGGAATACTTATGGCTATCGGGATAGACAAAAAAGACATAAAAAAGATATTCTTTACGCAGGGAATGATAATAAACCTGTCAGGAATTTTTCTAGGATGTATACTAGGATTTATTTTAGGAATTTTAATAAAACAATATCAATTCGTAAAACTTCCTAAAGAAGTTTACTACATAGATAAAATCCCTGTATATTTTTCAATTCCTGATATTATTTTAACCTTATTTATAGCTATAGTAGTAGGTATTTTAGCATCAATTTATCCTGCATATAAAATTTCACAGTTCGATCCTGTGGAAATTATAAGATATGGATGAATTAGTTATATTAAAAAATATTTATAAGAAATACAAAGACTCTACTCACTGGGTATTAGAAGATGTATCTTTAAGTATTCTTAAAAATACTATACTATTTGTTTGTGGACCATCCGGAGTAGGAAAGTCTACTTTGTTGCATATAATAGGACTTATGGACAAACCTACAAAAGGAGAAGTAATTTTAAAACTGTCTGAGCAAAATCACAACAATCTGGAAAAAATAAGGCTTTACAATATAGGATTTATGTTTCAGTACCATTATTTGATTGAAAATTTAACTATAAAAGAAAACATACTTTTGCCTATTTGGGCAAAAAATAAAAAAATTATTTTAGAATTAGATGAGTATATAAAAGAGTGTATAAAGATCTTAGGTATAGAACATATATTAAACAGATATCCATACGAAATTTCTGGAGGAGAACAACAAAGAGCTTCTTTAGCAAGGGCTTTAGCAAACAGACCTAAGTTAGTAATAGCAGATGAACCTACAGGCAATCTAGATCAAGAAAATGCAAAAATTGTAATATCCCTAATAAAAGAACTTAGAAATTTATATAATATTTCTTTCGTAATAGCTACTCATAACCTTTCCTTAATCAAGTATGGTGATAAAGTAATTAGTTTAAAAGATGGAAAAATATTCTATGAGTAATTACACCAAACTACAAAAAGTCTTTATGTTAGAAGCTCTTAAAGAAGCAAAAAAAGCCTATAAAAAAAATGAAGTTCCGGTTGGCGCTGTAATAGTTTTAAACAACAAAATAATTTCCAGAGCGCATAACCTAAACATCAGTTTAAGAGATCCAACTGCACATGCTGAAATTTTAGCTATAAAAAAGGCATCTAAAATATTAGATAACTATAGATTAAATGAGTGTGAACTTTATGTTACTTTAGAACCGTGTGCTATGTGTGCTGGTGCTATAGTTTATGCAAGAATAAAAAAATTATTTTATGCAACAGAAGATCCTAAATCTGGATGTTGCAAAAGTGTTTTAAATATTGTAAATAATAAAAAATTAAATCACCAAGTAGAAACTTATACAGGACTTTGCAAAGAAAAATCACAAAATTTATTAAAAAAGTTTTTTAAAAAATTAAGAAAAAAGGGGGGGTGATTTGGGCTCGACAGAAAGCAAGAAATAACTTCTGCGCAAGTAGTGGTTAGCCGAAGGGCCACTATAAAAATCGGCTAAATATAAGTGCAAACACTTATGCATACGCTGCATAATTAAGCAGCTATATCCCGCAAAAATGCCTGTATTTGCGGGATGAAGGATACAGGCTTTTTCCACATAGTAGTTTCCAGCTATGTGGAAGAAACTCAATGGAAACTAGGTATTAACTGGTTGGTATGCCGGTTAATACCGAAAAACTACATACCAGGTTTGTCTATTTATCCAAAAAATAGACTAAACTTGTAGAGCAGAGTTATTTCGCTTTCTGGACGCGGGTTCGATTCCCGCCACCTCCATTTATTGTTTTTATGGATTTGGTAAATATATTCGTAAAAATTTTGCTTGTAGCTAATGGAATAATAATTTTTTTCTTTTTTCAAGTTATAGTATATGGTATATTCTCGTATCTATATTACTTCCGGCAGAAAAAAAAATTTAATCTTACCCTAGACAAATTAAAAAATTTAGCCAGTATCCTTAACAAAGCTTTACCACATATAACTATTATAATACCTGCTAAAGATGAACAAGAAATAATTGGAACTACAATTGACCGATTTATATCATTGAATTATCCTAAAGAAAAATTAAATATAATTATAATTTTGGATGACAAAGAACTTCTTACAAAACCATTTGACCAAACTACTCATTTTATTGTACAACTCAAACAAAAATATTACAATGATCTTTACAAAAGAGAAATAATCAGCTATGTTTCAATACCAATTGGATATGATGGTGAATATAAAGGCAAAATATTATCTACTCCAACAAACTCAACAAAACCAAGAGCTTTGAATTGGGGACTTAATTTTATACCAAACTTTACAGATATTGTAGGTTTTTATGATGCTGATGCTGCTCCTGAAAAAGATGTATTGCTTTATGTAGCTTACAAATATTTAACAAAAAAACCTGATACACACCTTCTTTTGCAGGGTCCTGTGGTTCAGGTAAGAAATTATGCTCATTTAGGAGTCTTTAACAAAATCTACGCTATAGCCCAGGCAATTACTCATGAGTGGTATCTACCAGCTTTACTAGTATATTTACCCTTCATTGGTGGGACTAATTTCTTTATTGAACCACATTTACTATACAAAGTAAGAGGGTTTAACAAAAATGCTCTTTCTGAAGATTTAGAATTAGGCTGCAGACTATTTGTAGAAACAGATACCTGGCCAGAATTTATGCCATATATTACAACAGAACAAACACCTCCTACTTATAAAGCATTTTTTCATCAGAGAACAAGATGGGCTTCTGGATATATTCAGGTTCTTAAAGAAATGTTGCTTAAGAAAACTTTCATTAAAAAAAGATTTCTCATCTCTCTTATGTTAATATTTTATGGAATTCTTCCTTGGTTTGCAGCACAAATTTTAGCAATTACAACAGTTGGAATGCTAATTCTTTCTTTATCTGGCTTATCACATTTTTTTGAATTTTTACCTTCCTACACAAGGATATTGCTTTTTATAATGAATATAAGCTACATGGGTTTTTTAATATATTATTTTAACTATACTGTGAAAAAAATTTATATTATCGAAAATGGTGAGAAAAAATATAAATTTATTTTAGAGTATCTTACTTTTTTATTAATGCCCATCGCTGCAGCTCTTGGCACCTTACCTTATACTTATGGATTTTTGATTTCATTTTTAGGCAATAACATAGAGTGGAAAAAAACAATTAGAACTAAAGAATAAAAATAAATTTTAAAAACTTTTTTTTATAATTATTGATTTTTTTTAAAATATTTTATTTAATTTTTTCCTCAAAAAGGAAAAAGGGCGCGTAGCTCAGCTGGCAGAGCGGCGGACTCATAATCCGTTGGTCGGGGGTTCGAATCCCTCCGCGCCCAGAAAAAAATTATAAGCCCTTTCTAATCTTCTTCTTTCATATTTATTTTTTTCTAAAAATTTTGTATATTGGTAAAAGTTTAATTTTTTAAAATAAAAAATTTAAAAAACAATGAAGAAAAAGTTTTTTATAATAATTTTTTTACTATTAGGAGTTAGAATCTTATTATCTTCGCAGAAAATTTTAGAAGTTGAATTCATTGGACTAAAAAATGTCAAAGAATCAGAAATAAAAACAAAAATAAAAACAAAAAAAGGAAGTTTTTTTTCAACAGAAAACATATCAGAGGATGTAAAAGAACTTCTTGCAACGGAATATTTTGATAATGTAGAAGTAAACTTTGATACCTCTACTAAAAAACTCACCTTTAAATTTTATGAAAGACCTTATATTAAAAAAATAGAAATAAGAGGAAACACAAAAATTTCAACTGGAAAAATTAAAGAAGAAATACCTTTAAAAGAAAAATCTTATTTTATTGACTCAAAACTCCAGGAAAGTAAAGACAAAATTTTACAACTTTATGATGAAAAAGGGTTTGCGTATACAACTATAAAAACAGAAGAAATTATAAATATAGACTTAAATCAAATGACTATTATTTTTCTCATTAATGAAGGCAAAAAAGTAACCGTAGAAAAAGTAGAACTTATTGGCAACAAACATGTATCTAAAAGAAAAATTTTATCTTTAATGGAAACTAAAAAGAAAAAACCTTTTAAGGAATCTAAACTAAATGAAGATATTAAAAAGATTCAACAACATTATAAAGACCTTGGGTTTTACGATATAAACATATCTACCACTACTATAGTGTTTAATGAAGAGCAACAAAAAGTTAATATTACTTTAACTATATATGAAGGTGCTAAATACAAAATAAATAAAATTTTCTTTGAAGGCAACAAGGTTTACACTGATAAACAAATTTTAAAAGTAATAAAAATTAAAACAAATGACTACTATAACCAATCAGCACTGGATAACTCCATCCAGAGTATTTCAGAGTTATATGGAGAGAAAGGTTTTTTAAAAATAACTGTTACACCAGAAATTATTAAAAATCCCTCTAATTTGTCTATTACTTTGAAATTTAAAATTGAAGAGGGAGAACAATTCTATGTAGATAAAATATGGATAGAAGGTCTTTCGTCTACTAAAGAGGAGGTTATAAAACGAGAAATTATATTAAAAGAAGGGGATATTTTTAACAGTAAAAAACTTAGAAGAAGTATAGAAAAAATTTACAATTTAGGTTTTATAGATGATATTAAAATAGACCTTCAACCAGGCAGCACATTAAATAGTGTAGACTTAGTCCTGACAATAACAGAGGGAAGACCAGGAATGTTATCAGCGGGTGCTGGATATTCTACTGTTGATAAATTAGTTGGTAATCTTCAAGTATCACATCTTAACTTATTTGGAAGAGCTCAGAGATTAAATCTATTATGGGAGTTCGGAGAAAGAAGAAAAAACTACGAAATTTCCTGGACAGAACCATGGTTTTTAAAAAAACCAATGTCTTTTGGAATATCTTTATATGATCTAACTCGTTTAAGAGAATACGCACAGGAGATAAATGCTTACAAAGAAGAAAGACAAGGTTTGGAGTTTAAAATAGGACCAAGAATATCTGATACTTTTGCTCTTTTATTTTCTTATTCTTATGAAAATGTTATCATATTTGATAGTAAATTTCCACAAGAAATACCAGAAGGTAAAAAATTAACTTCAAGCTTTGCTTCACAAGTTATATATGATACAAGAGACAATATATTTGATCCTGCAAAAGGAACAAGACAGTCTCTTTTAATACAAATAGCTGGTTGGGGACCATTATCCGGAGATGTGAAATTCTATAAACCAATTTTTCGCTCTTCTTTGTTTATTCCAACTTTCTGGAAATTTGTTTTATCTTTTAATTTAACTCTGGGTTATATAGAAGGCATAGATAACTTCAATTTAGACAATGTAAAATATGAAAAGTTCTATGTTGGTGGAGCAGAGACAGTAAGAGGATATGGTTATAGAACACTTGCACCAGAAAATGGTGGAAGGTTTATGGGTGTTTTTAATTTGGAATATAAATTTCCAATAGTGCAGGAGAACAACAGAACCGTATTACAAGGAGCTTTGTTTTATGATGTTGGTGGAGCGTGGAATGAACTTGAAGAAATTGATCTTAATATAGGTGCTACACAAAAATGGGAAGACGAAGGAATATGGGATAACAAATTAAAACATTCTATAGGAATTGGTATAAGATTTACTACACCTGTTTTTCCTATCAGGTTAGACTGGTCATGGGCATTAAACCCTCAAAAAGGCAAAGATCCACTTCAATTTTGGTTTACTTTAGGTCAGATATTTTAAAAAATGAAGATAAAAAAAATATTATTATTTATTTGTCTGTTTTTTGGTTTTAACAAAAGTTGGGAAATAGAACTTCAAACAAATGATGCATCAGTATTAAGAGTAGGAGTGGTAGATATAAACAAAGTAATTTCAGAATTTCCCAAAGCTCAAAAAGCCCAACAAGAAATTGAATTATTTAAACAAAATAAACTCTCAGAACTAACACCTACAGAAAAAGAACTAGAAGAACTTTTAAGACAAAAACTGAATCTTAATACAGAAATAGACCAACTTAAACATCAACTAAAGCAAATAGAACAAGAATTACAAATTTCAACTTCTGCTTTACAGCCATTGCAATTTTCTACTTTTAGTTCTATCTCAGATGAAAAGTTAACTAAAATTCAACAGATAAAAGAAGAAATAACAAAAAAACAGAAAAATTTAGACCAGATTGACCTTTCAATAAATGAAAAAAAAGAAAAAATAAAAAATGAAAAAGAAAAAATAGAAAAAGATGTTGAAGAAAAAAAATATAAATATGAGGTTGAAATATATACGGAGTTGTATAAAATTATTCAAAAAATATCTCAACAGGAAAAACTTAACCTTGTAATAGAAAAATCCGGAATTCTTTACGGTGAACCACAGATTGACATAACACAAAAAGTGCTTGATTATATTAAAAAACTAAAAGAAGAATGAAATATTATTTTACTCTCAAAAAACCTGTTGAATTTGAAGGTATAGGTATTCATACTGGAGAACCTTCAAAAATAAAAATTACCCCATCGGAATTTCCTGGTAGTGGTATTTATTTTTTTATAAGTGATAAAAAAATAAATTTATCTTTAGAAAACATAAAAGATACTAATCTTTGTACTACAATAGGAACTTTTTCTTTTAAAATTTCCACCGTAGAACATTTATTATCTACACTTTATGGTCTATTCATAAATGACGTGGAAATTCATGTAATTAAAGGAAGAGAAATTCCTATATTAGATGGAAGTGCTAAATTATTTGTAAAAAAAATCTTGGAAGCAGGTCTTAAAAGAACAAACTCCAAAATCAAAATTATTCAAATTGTTAAATCTTCAACATTTAAAATCAATAATTCTCTTTACAAAATATCACCGTCAAGAAAATTTGAAATAGTATGTTCTCTAAAAACAGAAAAATCAAAATATCTGAATGATAAAATCTCTAAATTTATATTTACTTCTTCTAATTATATAAAAAATATAGCTCCAGCAAAAACTTTTTGCTTGTTTGATGATATAAAAAATATACTTTCATCAAAAAAAGGACTTGGGGGTTCGTTAGATAATGTAATAGTTGTTGACAGCGATAGAGTTATTAATCCTGAAATTCTTACTTATAAAAAAAATGAATGTTTGCGTCATAAAATATTGGATTTTTTAGGTGATTTGTCTTTTCTTAAAGTATATTTTAAAGGGAAATTTGAAATTATAAATCCTGGACATTATGCAAATCTTAAATTTTGTGAATATTTAAAAAAGAGGAGGATAATATATGAATGAAAAAATCCAAGAAAACTTTACTACAACTGCAGTCAGAGAAGAAAAATTTGAAAAGGTAATATTAGAAAAAGAAGAAATAAAAAGTGTTATCCCTCACAGGGAACCTTTTCTTTTAATAGACAAGGTAGAAATTGTAGAAAAAGAAAAGTCAGCGATAGGTTATAAAAATGTCACAGGAAACGAAGATTTTTTTAGAGGACATTTTCCTGGGAACCCAATTATGCCAGGTGTATTAGTAGTAGAAGCTATGGCACAAACAGCATGTGTTCTTTATTTATTCAGGCCGGATTTAAGAGGAAAATTTGCATATTTTATGTCTATAGAAAAAACAAAATTTAGAAAACCCGTTCGTCCAGGAGATATTCTGGAGTTACATGTAGAAGTACTTAAGGCTAAAGAAAAAGTAGGAAAAGTAAGGGGAGTTGCTTTCGTAAATAGAAATGTCGTAGCTGAAGCTGAGTTTATGTTTATTTTAGTAGACAAAGTAGATCAACCTCAAGACACAAAATTACTCCCTTCTGGAAATGTTCATTTTACAGTAATAATTCATCCAACTGCTAAAATTCACCCAACTGTTAAAATTGGTCCATATACAGTAATTGGTCCCAATGTAGTTTTAGAAGAAAATGTTCAAATAGGAAGTTATTGTAATTTAGAATACTGCACCATTAAAAAAAATACAAAAATTTTTGACAGTGTATGTATAGGAACTTTGCCTCAAGATGTAAAATATAAAGGGGAAGACACCTGCGTAATAGTAGGAGAAAACTGTGTAATTAGAGAATTTGTTACTATTCATAGAGGCACAAACACCAAACTTACTTCTGTAGGAAATAACTGTTATCTTATGGCTTATTCCCATATAGCACATGATTGTAAAGTTGGTAATGATGTAACAATAGCAAACTGTGGAACACTTGCAGGACATGTAACTGTAGAAGATGGTGTAAACATAGGAGGATTAGTTGCCATTCATCAGTTTGTAAAAGTAGGAAAACTTGCAATGCTAGGTGGAGGAGCGATGGTTTCTAAAGATGTTCCTCCATTTGTAATGGTAGTAGGTGACAGAGCAGAATTGTGGGGAGTAAATGTAATTGGTTTAAGAAGAAAAGGTTTCAGTAAAGAAAAAATAAAAGAAATAAAAATAGCATACAAAAAACTGTTTAGATCAAAACTTCCCTTATCTGAAGCAATAAAAAAATTTGAAGCAGAAAATAACTCAATCTCTGAAGAAGTAAAATATATGATTGAATTCGTAAAAGAATCAAAACGAGGCATTTGTAGAATCCCCAGAAAAAAATAAGAAATTTTAAAAATATGGAAAAAACAAACATAGGACTTATTTGTGGTTATGGATTGTTACCAGAAGTATTTATTCAAAAAACTTATAAAAATTATAATTTATTTGTTGTTTCCTTTAAAAATTTTTTCCCAAAAAATATAAGAAAGTATACAGATAATTTTTTTATATTAAAAAATTGGGAATTACAAAAAATCATAGATTATTTTAAAAATAACTCAGTAAAAAATATAGTGTTTTTAGGTTATATACCACATTTATTACTTTTAAAAAAAAATAATTTTCTAAACATGGATCTTCGCACCAAAAATATGTTTAACAAACTTCCCACTTATAAAGCATTAAACATTTTTCATGCTTTAGTTGAAGAATTTCAAAAAGAAAATATAACTATTGAACCTTTAAATAAATTTTTAGAAAGTGAATTTGCACCTTCTGGAAGTATAAATAATTTAGAGTTAACTGAGTTTGATTTAGAAAATATAAAATTTGGTTACGACATAGCAAAACAACTGTCAGCGTTGGATGTAGGTTTAACTACAGTAGTAAAAAATAAAATTGTAATAGCACTGGAAGCGGCCGAAGGTACTGATAACTGTATTTTAAGGGGATATAAGATTGCTGGTAAAAACTGTTATGTGATAAAAGTCGCAAGACCTCAGCAAGATATGAGGTTTGATTTACCTGTAATAGGTCCTAGAACCATAAAAATAGCTAATCGTGCAAAAGTTTCTGCAATTGCTGTAGAAAGCAAAAAAACCTTAATTTTGAACAAACAAGAAGTTATTGAAAAATCAAAAAAGTTAAAAATTAAGCTGTATGGAATATGAAAAATAGAATAAATGTCGGAGTAATTGGCTGTGGAAATTTAGGACAACATCATGTAAGAATTTACTCATCAATACCAGCAGTAAATCTGGTTGCGGTAGTGGATATTGATAAAGAAAAATTAAAAAAAATTAAACATGCTTATCCATACTTAGAAGTTACAACTGATTACCAAGAAATTTTAGACAAAGTAGATGCCATAAGTGTAGTCACACCTACTCATCTTCACTACCAAATTTCAAAAGAATTTCTTCTTCATGGTAAACATGTATTAGTAGAAAAACCAATCACAACTAACCTTCAAGAAGCAGAAGAACTTATAAAAATTTCGCAGCAGAAAAATTTAATTCTGCAAGTAGGGCATATAGAGAGATTCAACCCAATTGTTCAACAAATAAAAGAATATGTAAATGAACCAAAATTTATAGAAACTATAAGACTTAATACTTTTGATCCTAGAGTAGCTGACATAGGTGTCGTATTAGACCTTATGATTCATGATATTGATATAATTTTATCTTATATGGGCGGCTCAAAATTAAAAAGAGTGGAATCTTTTGGAGGAAAAGTTTTTACTGATAAAGAAGATATAGTAAAAGCAAGGCTAGAGTTTGAAAATGGTTGTATATGTGATTTAACAACCTCAAGAGTGGCACCAACAAAATATAGAAAAATGCATATATTCCAAAAAGAAAGTTATATCTCTTTAGATTTTGTCAAACAACAGGCAAAAATATACAAAAAAACAAATCTCAGTAACTCTTTAAATAATATTGAAATAAACCGAATAAAAGCTACAAAAACCGAACCATTAAAACTTGAATTAGAGCATTTTGTTTCTTCAATATTAGAAAACAAAAAACCTTTAGTTTCAGGAGAACATGGAAGAAATGCTTTAGAAGTAGCTTTAGAGATATTAAATAACTTAAAATTTCAATGAATGAAAAAAATTTTATTTTGTTGCGGTGATAGGTCAGCAGATAAATATCTATCTTTATTATTAAAAAATATCAAACAGCTATCTAAAGAAACAAAAACTTATGTCTTAGCAGGTGAGGAATCTAAAATTAATTGTGATTTTTTTATAGAAAATTTAGTAGATTATGATGCACATGGTTTTTTTTCTCCTTTCTTACAATTTTTTAAATTTTTTTTTCTTCTAAATAAATTAAAAAAAATTATAAAAATTGAAAAAATTACAGCAGTAGTGTTGCTTGACTATTACGGATTTAATATAAGAGTTGCTAAATGTGCTAAAAAATTAAAACTGAAAGTAATCTACTACATAACACCTCAAGTATGGGCTACTAGAAAATATAGATTAAAGAAAATAAAAAAATATGTAGACTTCGTAATAAACATTTATCCTTTTGAAAAAGAAATTTACGAGAAATTTAACATAAAAAATTATTATTTAGGCCATCCAATTGTTGACACTTTACAACTTCAACCTAGCAATAAAGACAAACAATTGATTGGTATCTTTCCAGGTAGCAGGAAACAAGTAATAAAGTGGAATTTACCTGTTATGTTAAAAATAGTTGATTATTTTTTAACAAACTACAATTTGCCATCTATAAAATTTGTAATATTCGGTTTTAAAAAATATGAAAATTTATATAAAAAAATAATAAAAAAATCCTCTTTTAAAAAAAACTTAGAAATCTGCTTTGATAATAAAGATTATCTAAGGAGCAAAATTTGGCTAGCAATTTCAGTAAGTGGTACTACTGTTTTAGAAAATATATTTTATGATATTCCTACTATAGTGATTTATAAGCTTCCGTATTTTATGTATTTACTTATAAAAAAAATGGTGTATATAAAATTTATATCTATTCCTAACATTATATTAAAAAAAGAAGTAATTCCTGAATTCATTCAAAACAATATAGATCCACCTAAAGTAATAAACTATATAGAGAAATTTTTAAAAGATGAATTTTCTCTAAAAAAAATTTTAGATGAATACTCAACAGTGAAATCTTTGCTATCGCAAAACAAAAATGTGTCATTTTCTATTGCACAGAAAATATTACAAAATATATGAGCAGGCTTAAATTTCTATTCAAATATTTAAAACCATATATTAACAGAGTAATTATCTCAATAGTATGTATGCTTTTTGTTGCTTTATTAACATCAGCTAGTAGATGGTTAATAAAACCAGTTGTTGACAAAATTTTTTTTGAAAAAAATTTAAATAATTTATATATTCTAGTTGTAATAATTCCTGTAATTTATCTATTTATTGGGATATTTACTTATTTAAAAAATTATCTAAATACATGGGTAGCAAATAATGTTACCAAAAATTTAAGAGAAGATTTATATAAACATCTTCAAAACATATCCATTGATTATTTTATCACTAAATCCACAACTGGACATACCATATCTAGACTAACTAATGATTTAAATAATATTTTTTTTATGTTAAGTAAATCTCCAGCAGTTTTGATTACTGATTCTATAACTATGTTAGGATTAATTTTTGTATTATTTTATATCTCTATAAAGTATGCTATATTAAGTCTGATTGTATTACCTTTAGCGTTGTTTCCAGTACATATTTTTACAAAAAAACTTCGTTACTACTCTAGAAAATCTCAACAAGAAATTGCTAACCTTTATAATAATTTACAAGAAAGCATTTCTGCAATCTTTTTAACACAGGTTTTTAACCAGCAACAAAAAGAATTTAAAAATTTTAAAAATTTTAATGATAAAGTCTACATAGCAACAAAAAAATTTTCAAAAGTAGAATTTTTGTCCTCACCGGTGATGGAACTGATAGGGGCGATAGGTGTAAGTATCGTAATACTTCTTGGAGGCTATGATGTAATCCAAAACAAATGGACACCAGGAAGTTTCTTTGCTTTTTTAGCTACAGTGTTGTCTTTTTATCAGCCTTTAAAAAGAATTTCTGAAATAAATCCTATTCTTCAACAAGGAATTTCTGCTACAGAAAGGATTCTTGAGATATTTAACCAACAATCTTCTGTGACTGAAGTATCTTTTCCTAAAGATGCCAAATTTACTTCAGAAATTTTACTTAGAGATGTAAGTTTCTCATATAAAGACAGTGATGAATATATTCTTAAAGGAATAAATATGAAAATTTCTAAAGGGAAAAAAATTGCTATAGTAGGTCCTTCCGGAGCAGGAAAAAGTACAATATTAAATTTACTATTAAGATTTTACGATGTAAAAGAAGGAGAAATTTTAATAGATGGAATTAATCTAAAAGAGTTTTCTTTAGCATCTGTAAGGAAACTGTTTGGAGTAGTAACCCAAGATACTTTTTTATTTAATAACACAATATGGTATAATTTAACCTATGGGAACGAAAACGTTGAAGAAAAGGATGTAATTGAAGCAACAAAGATGGCATATATATATGATTTCATAAATACTCTTCCTGAAAAATTCAATACAATAGTTGGCGAGAGGGGGTATTCATTAAGTGGAGGAGAAAGACAAAGAATAGCAATAGCTAGAGCGTTACTTAAAAATCCTGAAATTTTTATATTTGATGAGCCAACTTCTGCACTTGATGCTGAATCGGAATCAATAGTTTTTTCTGCTATGAAAAATGTTTTTTCTCTAAAAACTGTTATCCTTATTACTCACAGATTAAATTTAGTAGTTGATTTTGATTATATATATGTGATCTCAAACGGCAGAATAGTGGAAGAAGGTACTCATGAAGAATTAATTAAATTAAAAGGTTTTTACTTTTCTTTAATAAATTATCAAAAGATAAACTATCAATGATGATTGCGATTATATCTGATATCCATTCCAACTATGAAGCTTTATCTGTTGTGATTGAAGATATTAAAAATTATAAGGTTGAAGAAATAATTTGTTGTGGAGATATTACAGGATACGGTCCTAATCCTGAAGAATGTATAGAGACAATAAAAAACAAAAATATAATTTCAATAGCTGGCAACCATGACTTCGCTATTATAGGCAAAACAGAACTTAGTTGGTTTAATGAAAACGCAAAGCAAGCAATTTTAATAAACAAAACACTTATCACAAAAAATAACTTAGAATATTTAAAAAGTCTTCCTGAATATTTAATTAAGGATGAATTATTATTTGTTCATGGTTCTCCTTTAAATCCTACATATGAGTATTTACTGGATACCGTTTCTTTAGAAGCAAACATAAAAAATATGAAACAAAAAATTTGTTTTTGTGGTCACACACATATTCCGCTTATTTATTCTTCAACTGCAAAAGATAAAAGAAAAATTTATTATCCTAAAGATAATTTTTTATTCAAATTAGAAAAACATAAAAAATATATAGTAAATGTAGGCTCAGTGGGCCAACCCAGAGATTTAGACAATCGTGCTTGTTATGTAATATTCGATACAAAAAATTATACTTTGCAATTTAAAAGGCTAAAATATAACTTCCAAATCACTCAACAAAAAATGTTACAACTACAGTTACCTGAGTTTTTAATAACACGTATTGAATTCGGCGAATGAATTTATTAAAAATTTAGTAAAATATTTTTAAAAAAACCAAAGGAGGCAGGAAATATGAAAAATTTTCACAAACTTATTATCGGATTTTTTATTTATTTATTTTTAAATTCTTTAACCTGGGCTGAATTTTCTTTAGGAGTAGTTTTAGGTGAACCTACAGGTTTATCGTTAAAAATTCAACAGAAAAAAACACTGGCTCATGATATAGCTTTGAATTTTAACACAGCTGATAATTATTTATACTTAAGCTGGGATGTATTGAAATATGATTATACAAAAATTACTTCTAAAGAATTGAGTGGTTCCTTCCCTATATTTTATGGTTTAGGACTAAGAGCTATAAATTACAGTGAAGATTTACATTTAGCTATTAGATTTATATTAGGGCTGGAGTATATTTTTGCTGATATCCCTTTTAACATATTTGTCAAACTTGCACCAACAATAAACCTGGTTCCTCATACAAGAGTAAGTATTGCTCCTGCTATAGGGATAAGATACATCTTCAAATAAATGAATAAAGATATCATTAGAAAATATTTTTTAACTGGTTTAATTTTACTTATTCCTCTCTGGATTACTTTATATATTGTATGGTTGTTTTTGAAATTAATTTCAAATATTTCTACACCATTTATTATTACTTTATTCTATGCGTTTAAAATTCCAGAAAATAAATTTTTGTTATTTTTGTCAAGTTTAATTATATCTTTGATAATAATATACTTAATAGGTTTTTTGGCAAACACCGTAATAGGCAAAAGCATATTGAAAAATTTAGAAAAATATTTTTATAAAATTCCTATTATAAAAGATATTTATACTTCAGCAAAAAAACTTATATATTTTTTTACAGAACAAAAAGAAACAAAAAATAACCAGGTAGTTATAGTTGAATATCCAAGAAAGGGATGCTACACTATAGGAATAATTACTCTTAAAACCGAAGATAAAGTAGGGGTATTTGTTCCATCTACACCTAATCCTACCACTGGGTATTTGATTTTTCTGTCAAAAGATGAAATAAAACTGATAGATTTAAGTATAGAAGAAGCTTTAAAAATAATTATCTCTGGAGGTATTTCTATAGACCTTATTGAAAAAGACAAATTAAATAAAATTTTATGAAATTAATTTAAATAGACAGGAATTTTAACAAAGACAATTTTAAATAGAACAATTTTATTTTCTAATTTAAACAAATTACCAATTTAATTATAGATAAAACCAAAATCTAAAACCTTTACTTAATTAATCTATATTCATTGAGATGTAAAATATTATCAATTTGATATTTAGGCACGAAAAGAACATTCTTTTCTCTATAAGGCAGATAGTTTTTGTTATCTTTTTTGACATATTTAAAACAAGGAACTTCATCTGGGTACCCCAGAGCTATTATCGCTACAATTTCTAATACTTTAGGAATTTTTAAAATTTTGTATATGTTTTCTTTATTCATAGAACCAATCCAACAGCTTCCGATTCCATAACCCCACGCAGACAAAAGCATATTCTGACAAGCTGCAGCACAATCATACATATAGTTTTTACTCATTTTAGGATTACCCAAAACAACAATATAAGCCACAGGCTGTTGATTTTCTTCTGGTTTCCCTGCCTGAGATAACCAGTATATATTTTCAAAAATAAATTTTCTTTTATGTCTTTCATTTACGATAATAAACTCCCAGGGCTGGATATTTCCTCCAGAAGGAGCTAATCCTCCATCTTTAACAATCTGGATAAGAAGATTAATATCTATCTCTTTTTGTTTAAACTTTCTTATACTTCGTCTTGTTCTTATTACTGTATGTACATCTTTTATATCTGATGAATAAGAAACTAAAAATTTTTTAGAAAAAACACATAATAACAAAATGAGCACAAAAATAATCAAAATTAGTTGAATATTGGGAAATTTTTTCATTATACTATTGATAATTATTTTATTATCTTATATAATAAAATAAAATTTTTCTCAACTCAGGAGGAAAAATAAAAACAATGAATATTTTACTTTTTGCTCAGCAATGTGCGAAAGAAACATCACAAACTCAACCAACAGGAGGGCTAGTAAGTCTTTTACCCATTTTTGTGATTTTTTTTATATTTTATTTTTTGTTGATTCTACCAGAACAAAAAAAAATAAAACAACACAAAAAAATGTTGGAGAGTCTAAAAAAAGGAGATAATGTTATTTTATCAAGTGGGATTTATGGAGTAATCTCTAATATAAAAGATGAAGTAGTCGAGCTAAAAGTTGCAGAAAATGTAAAAATTAATGTCTTAAAATCTGCAATATCACAAGTAATCTCTGAAGATAAAGCAAAATCAATTATGTCTTAATAATTATGGTCACAAAACAATTAACTCTTCAAGATATTAAAGAAAATCCTGTTGTAAAGGCATTTATTTCTGCTGCTAATGAATATTTAGGTATTATAGGTTACACTGAACATGGATTCAGACACACATCAATTGTAAGTGAATTAGCTGGAAATATTTTAAGGTATTTAGGTTATCCTCACAGAATCTGTGAATTAGCTTCAATAGCAGGCTATTTACATGATATTGGAAATGTAATAAATAGAAAAGACCATGGTCAATCCTCAGCTTTACTTGCCATGGAAATTTTGGACAATATGAATATGTCAGCTGAAGAGATATCTATCATTATATCAGCTATCGGCAATCATGAAGAAGAAATCGGTGAGCCAATAAATCCTGTAGCAGCTGCTTTGATTTTAGCTGACAAATCCGATGTTAACAAAAATAGAGTAAGAAATCCCAAAATGGTTGCTTTGGATATTCATGATAGAGTTAACTATGCAGTAGAAAGAAGTTTTCTTGAAGTTTTAGCGGATAAAAAGATTATTACTTTGAATTTAGATATAGACACTAAATTATCAAGTATTATTGAGTATTTTGAAATTTTTCTTTCTCGTCTAATTATGTGTAGAAGAGCAGCAAATTATCTTGGATGTAAATTTGAAATGGTAATTAATGGCCAAAAAGTAATATAAAAAGGAGAATAGGATATGAAAAATTTACAAATTAGATTTATTGTGCTTTTAGTAGTAATTGCTTTAGGATTGTATTTTATTTTTCCTACCTTACAGTGGTATTTTTTATTTTCTGCTAAAGATAGACAAGAAAAAGAAACTTCTCGAGATCCTATTTTAAAAAAAATTTTAAATCTTGGACTGGATTTAAAAGGTGGGGTATTTTTGATATTAGAAATAGATAAAGAAAAAATTCCTAAAGACACACAGCTAAGTGACGCTTTAGATAGAGCAATAGAAATTATAAGAAATAGAGTTGACCAATACGGAGTATCAGAAGCTATTATCTCAAAACAAGGAGAACAATGGATTTCTGTTCAGCTTCCAGGTCTTAAAGATCCACAGATAGCTAAAGAACTAATAGGAAAAACTGCTCTGTTAGAGTTTAGATTAATTAATTTAGATGAACCTTATAGAAAGATAACAGAAAAAATTAAAGAGTTAGGTATTAAACAACAAAAGGATATTTTAAACAATCCACAAATTTTATCTTTAGTACCTACAGGTTATGTTTTACTTCCAGGAAGAGAAGATGAAGTTTATCTTGCGAAAGAAATACCAGAACTTACAGGTGCGTATCTTACAGATGCAAGAGTGGAACTTGGAGCAGGAGAGATGGGGCTACCTTATGTCTCTTTAGAATTCAATTCAGAAGGAGCCAAAATTTTTGCTAAAGTTACAGAACTTAATATAGAAAAACATCTAGCAATAGTACTGGATGGCGTAGTTCAATCTGCACCTATTATAAGATCCAAAATTCCCGACGGAAAAGCAATAATAGAGGGAGATTTCAGTTTAGATGAAGCAAAATTTATAGCCACAGTTTTACGAGCAGGAGCCTTGCCTGCTCCTGTAAGAATAATTGAAGAAAGAACTGTAGGTCCTACATTAGGAAGGGATTCTGTGGTATCTGGAAGAAATGCTTTGATTGTAGGAAGTATCATTGTGTTGATATTTATGATAGTATATTATAAAATCTCAGGTATTATAGCTACCATAGCACTAATAACAAATATCTTCCTTGTATTATCCTTGTTAGCTGCTTTCAGAGCAACTTTAAGTTTTCCAGGATTGGCAGGAATTGTATTGCTTATAGGTGTAGGAGTAGATGCCAATATTTTAATTTTAGAAAGAATTAAAGAAGAAATAAAAAACGGAAAAACCATTAGAGTTGCTATAGATTTAGGATATCAAAGAGCACTACAAACCATCATAGACTCAAATCTTACAACTCTAATTACTACAGTATTTTTATTTGGATTCGGCACAGGTCCTATTAAAGGGTTTGGGATAACGATGTTTATAGGTCTGATAGTGAATATTTTTACAGCTGTATTTATGACTAAATTAATATATGATTATCTTTTATCAATAAGAACTTTTGATTATAAAATTTTATTTTAAGATTAAAGGAGAGTTATTTCAAAATATGAAAGAAATAGAATTGATGAACAAAAGAAAATTTTTTATGTTATTATCTTTGATTTTTGCATTATTTACAGTAGGCATTTTAATTATTAACAGAGGTTTAAACCTTGGATTGGACTTTACCGGCGGAACTATTATTCATGTCAAATTCAACACCCCTACAGTTGAAATTTTACAATTAAGAAATCTACTTTCTGAAAATAAAGTTCCGACAGTTGAAATCCAGAATGTTATTACTCATACAAAAGAATACAAAGAATTTTTAATAAAAGTAAAATCCACACAGGAAGAAGTTTCTCAACAAATAGAAGAAATCTTCAAAAACAACAATTTAAGTTATGAAATAATAAGAAGAGAATTCGTGGGCCCTACCATTGGAAAACATCTAACCAGAAAAGCATTTTTAGCAATTATTTTCTCTTTAGCAGGAATAATAGTTTATGTAGCTATAAGATTTGGTTCTTCCATATGGGGAATTTCAGGAGTAATTGCTTTAGTACATGATGTCTTTTTAACTGTGGGTTTTCTTACTCTTTTAGGTAAAGAAATTAATTTAACAATAATAGCAGCACTTTTAACATTAGCAGGATATTCTATAAATGACACTATTGTTATTTTTGACAGAATAAGAGAAAACATAAAACTTCTAAAAAAAGAATCTTTAATTAAAATCATAGACATTAGTATCAACCAGACACTTACAAGAACACTATTAACTTCAGGGACAACATTAATGGCTGTTATTTCTTTATTTATTTTAGGCAACCGTATAATAAAAGATTTTGCTTTGACATTACTTTTTGGAGTAATTGTTGGAACTTACTCTTCTATATTTATAGCCTCTGCTTTAGTATTAGAATATAATCTTATTACTCAAAAATGAAAATAAAAAAATTTAAAGTAAATTATAGAATAAAAGAACTACATAGTTATCTAAAAGAACATAACTTGACAATCACTCCTGAAATAGACACTCTTATTACAATTGTTGATAAAGAGATCTCAGAACTTATTATTCCTTCCGCAGTGTTTGAAACATATGACATAAAGAATGAAAAAATAGCTTATATAATAAATAATTTTTCTATTCCCAAAAATGCAAAAGAAATAACTTTTATTGTTGTAACTTTAGGCAATAAAATAAACGATTTCTTATCTTCAACTACAGATGAAATTAAAAAACTAATTGCTTACGGTCTTGTGCAGGAATACTTAAATTCTTCAGTAATATTTATCTATAAACTTCTCAAGGAACAAAATGAAGATTTAGAAATGGGTACGATTTTTTTAGCGCCACAAAGCCTCTACGAAGACATTACAAAACTTTTATCCTCAGAAAAAATTGATGTTTATTACTCTCAACAAAAACTCTTTCCTGAATATACATCTATAAACTATATCCTGTGGTATAAAAAAAAGTAATGTAATGGGAATTAAGAAATTTTTTTCATATTTGAGAAATAATTTTATAATAAAATTTATAGAAGAAAAAATTTTACCTCATATTGCCTGGTTTATAATTCAAATCATATCTCGTTTGGTAATAATTGAAAGAATTAACTACAACAAAATCAAAACATTAAAGAATAAAATTTATGCTTTCTTTCACGGAGAACAATTTTTGTTAGTTTTTGCTCACAAGTATCACAATATAGTTATAATGACAAGCCTTTCCAGGGATGGTGAATTACAAACCAAAATACTTTCTAAATTTGGATATGAAATTGTAAGAGGTTCATATGGAAAAAAAGGGGCATCTTCAGGCACCCTGGCGATAATAGAAAAAATTAAAAATGGCAAAAGCTGTGCAATTACAGTAGATGGTCCTCATGGACCTGCTTTTAAAGTAAAGCCGGGAGTTATATTTTTAGCTCAAAAAACCTCATGTCCTGTGGTTCCTGTAAGAGTTTTTGTAACTCCAAAAATTCAACTAAAAAATTGGGACAGATATATAATACCTTTACCATTTATTTCTAAGTCCTATATAGTATACGGCGACCCAATTTATATTAATTTTGAGGACGATATAAGAGAAAAATCTAAAGAATTAGAAATTATATTAAAAACCCTTGATTTTAAAGTCAATTTTAGATAATTATATAATCTCAATTTTCCTGTTTTTTACTGATTTTTCAATATAAAATTTTTGTAACTTCCTTATATACTTTCTCGTCTTTAATTTACGGATAAGCAGAACATCTGCAAAAAAATCCAATGAAATTTTTGGCTTTTTATTAAATAAGAGGTGAGAAAATGATTAAATTTATTGATATTTTAAGTATTTTTTTAGCTGGATTTTTAATAAATTTTGTATCAAATATTGAAAATTTTTACTCTTATGTAAAAATAAAATCATGGTATAGTGGAATAATAGGATTTATATGCTGGATGCTTACAGGTCTTGTATTTGCTGATATTCTTGCTTATTCCGAAAATAAGTTTTGGTTAGTATTTACTTTGTCACTGGGTGGGGGTATGGGTAATTTTTTTTCTTCTAAAATTCTTAAAACATATAACCTATTGCGAAAAAAACATAAAACTTTTCATATAAAGAAAAAATTAAACTTTATAAAAGCCCTTCTTATTTCTAAAGATTGATGCCAAAATATAGAAGATTTATCTCTATTCTAAAATCCTTATATAGGAAGTTATCATCAATGTAAATATTGCTATTTTCAAGCAGAAAAATACAGCAAAGGTAATAGTTTATCAAAAATAAAACAAATTGCTGTTGATATCTTAATTAAAAAATTTTTCCAAGTATATAAATTTTTATCCTGAAGAAGCAATGTATATTGAAACTTCTTGCAATCCTTATCATTAACCTGTAGAAAAAGAATTTAAACTCTCACAAAAAATTTTTGACTTTTTACTTAATCATACTTTTTATATAATATCCTCATTTTCACAAAATCTGACTTAATATTAGAAGAAATAAAACTTTTAAAAAATTTTTCAGAAAAGATAAATGTATCTTTAACCATAATAACAACAAATGAAAAAATAAAAAAATTTTTGAACCAAATGCTTCATATATACAAAGAAAGTTTTCAATAGAATATTAGAAACTCACTTTCATTATTTAATTGAAAAATATAAAATATGACAAAATATTTCCTGACATAAAATACAAAAAAATTATAGACAAAATAATCATAAAACTTTCACAATTTTATAATCTCTTCTACTATCAGGTTTTTTGGAAAAAATTAAAATTTTCTTATCTTTTTGATTATTGACTTCTAAATATATTTTATATATTTTAAAATCTTAAAAAAATTTATTTGATTTTTAATAAAACCTTCATGAATATGAATGTCTTAGTATTAGGTTCTGGAGGAAGAGAAAATGCCATTGTGTGGAAAATTGCTCAATCTAAGAGTTATAAATCTTTATACTGTATACCAGGAAATGGTGGGATTTCTAAATATGCAACTGTTGATTCTTCAATAAAATTAAATGAATTTTCAAAAATATATGATTTTATAAAACAAAACAAAATTGATGTAGTAGTAGTTGGCCCAGAACAACCTTTAGTAGATGGTATAAAGGACTTTTTATCTTCTTATCAAATCCCTGTTTTCTCACCATCAAAAACTCAGGCACTACTTGAAGGAAGTAAAATTTTTGCGAAGAACTTTATGAAAAAATACAATATCCCTACTGCTGAGTTTGTAACGGCTGAAAACTATACAGAAGCCAGAAGCTATATTAGAGAGATGTTTAAAAAATATGAAGGAGTAGTAATAAAAGCCGATGGCTTGGCTGCTGGGAAAGGTGCTGTTGTTTGTAACACATTAGAAGAAGCAGAAAATGCAGTATATCAAATGATGGTTAAAAAAATTTTTGATGCTGCAGGAGAAAAAGTAGTAATAGAAAAAAAGTTAAAAGGAATTGAAATCTCTGTAATAGCTTTTTGTGATGGAGAAACGATACTACCACTTACACACTCTCAAGATCACAAACAAATCTATGATGGTGATAAAGGACCTAATACAGGAGGAATGGGAGCTTATTCACCTGTGCCTTTTGTCTCTAAACAATTAGAGGAAAAAATTTATAACCAAATAATGAAAAATTTTCTTTACGGAATAAAAGACTCAAATTTAGGATACTGTGGAGTGATATATTTTGGACTAATGATAGAAAATGTTAATTCTAAAGAACCTCAACCATATGTATTAGAATTCAACTGCCGGTTTGGTGATCCCGAAACACAGGTAATTTTACCTCTTCTAAAAAATGATCTTCTAGAGATAATAATTTTTACGATCGAAAAAAAACTGTCAAAAGTAAACTTAGAATTTGAAAAAAAATATGCTTGTTGTGTAGTTTTAGCATCTAAAGGATATCCAGCAGAATATGAAACCTCAAAAGAAATTTCAGGACTGGAGGAAGCAGAGAAATTACCCAATGTAATAATTTTTCATGCAGGCACTAAAAAGGTAGATAACAAATTTATCACTTCAGGAGGCAGAGTTTTAAATGTTGTGGGGATTGGTAACTCTTTAAAAGAAGCTATAGATCTTTCATATAAAGCTACAGAAAAAATTTATTTTGAAAATAAATATTACAGAACAGACATAGGTAAAAAAGGACTAATTTATGATCACATATAGAAAAGCAGGAGTAGATATAGATAAAGCTAATAGATTTGTAGAATGGTTAAAAACAAAATATCCTAAAATTGGTTTTTTTAGTGGTTTTTATAAGATAGATAAAAACAGAAGTCTTGTTGCTACAACTGACGGTGTAGGGACAAAAATAAAAATAGCCCAGCTTATACAAAAACATGATACTGTCGGAATTGACCTTGTAGCCATGAATGTGAACGATATTATCACATCAGGAGCCAAACCTTTGTTTTTTTTAGACTATATAGCCTGTGGCAAAATAGATATTAAAACTCTAAAAGAAATAGTATCCGGTATTATAAAAGGATGCAAACTTGGAAACTGTGAACTTCTTGGAGGAGAAACGGCGGAAATGCCCGGAATATACAAACCTCATGAATATGACTTAGCAGGATTTGCTTGTGGTATAGTTGAAAATGATAAAATAATAACTGGAAAATTTATAAAACCAAAAGATAAAATAATTGGTTTATATTCCTCTGGGATTCATTCGAATGGATATTCTCTGATAAGAAAAATATTCACAGAAAAGGAACTAATAAAGCTTGCAAATGAGCTACTTATTCCAACAAAAATTTATGTAGAATATATAGAAAAGCTTTTAAAAAAATTTAACCCAAACAAAGAAATAAAAGCTATAGTAAATATCACTGGAGGAGGCTTTTATGACAATATAAGAAGGGTTTTACCTAAAAATTGTAAAGCTGTTATATTTAAACAAAGCTGGCAACCATACAAAATTTTCAATTTAATACAACAAAAAGGAAATATTCAAGACAAAGAAATGTACAGGACTTTTAATATGGGGATAGGAATGGCTATAATAGTAGACAATAAAATATGCAAAAAAGTTTTAGACTTTTTTTCAAAAGATGCTGTGGTAATAGGAGAAATAGTTGAATCAAAAATTTCTGCTGTAAAAATAATAGGAATAGATTAGCAAAATTTTAACATCTATGAACACAAAACTACCTATCGGATGGTTTGCAACTTCTAGAGGAACGACTTCTCTTAAAATTTTCAATTATATTTATGAAGATATAAAATCTAATAAACTTCCTTTAGAAATAAAATTTGTATTTATTAACCGCGAACCAGGAGAAGCTGAAAATTCAGATAGATTTATTACTACTATTAATTCTTACAATATACCCTTATTTTCTTTATCTTCTTTAAAATTTAAACCAGAGCTAAAACTTAATAACATTGAAAAATGGAGGGAAGAATTCGACTATAAGGTGTATGAATTAATAAAAGATTTTAATGTAGAAATAATATTACTTGCCGGTTATATGTTAATTCTAAGTGAATTTTTATGTAAGAAATTTAATTTTATCAACTTACACCCAGCATTACCATGGGGACCAAAAGGAACCTGGCAGGAAGTTATAGAAAAAATAATCAAAGAACAACATAAAGAACACGGAGTAATGATTCATATAGTCACAGAAGATTTAGACAGGGGTCCTGTGTTGACTTACTGTAGATTTAAAATTGAAGAATATGACTTTAACAAAATAAGACAGCAGGGTATAAAATATGAATTACCATTAGTAAAAAAAACTCTTTATTTATTCGGAGAAAAAAAACTATCTATCCACAATAGAATACCTATCTTTGAAGGAAGAATTCTAAAAGAAGGATTAGAAATTAAAACAGAAGAACTTGAAAACTTATAGTGACTGTAGTCTTAAAATTTCTTTTTCTTTTTCTAAATAAGCATTATTTCTTGACAAAATCTCATCCCAGTCTATGCTGTGCGCATCAAATTCTGGTCCATCAAAACACACATATTTTATTTTATTTTCACAAGTAATCCTGCATGAACCACACATTCCTGTTCCGTCTACCATTATAGTATTAAGAGATACTAAGGTCTTTACATTGTATTTCTTTGTAATCTCAGATACTTTCTGCATCATTATTACAGGGCCTACAGCGTAGACTAAATTTATATCTTTTTTACTTTCTAAAACTTTTATTAAAACATCAGTTACAAACCCTTTTTCTCCATAACTTCCGTCATCAGTGGTAACATAAAATTCGTCAGCTATTTTTTTAAAATCATCTTCTAAAATAATAAGAGATTTATTTTTAGCTCCAACAATTACACTAACAAAATTTTTTTCTTTTTTAAAAGCTAAAGTAACAGGATAAGCCTCTGCAGCACCTACACCTCCAGCTACAATTATTACTTTACCGTATAGCTTTATCTCTGTAGGTGTTCCCAAAGGTCCTACGATATGATAAAGTGTATCTCCTTCTTTAAGTTGACTTAAAAGTTTTGTGGTATAGCCTATAACTTGATATATAAGAGTTATAAAATCATCTTTTATCTTAACTATTGTAAGAGGAATTCTTTCTGATTTTTCATTTATCATTAAAATTACAAACTGACCTGGTTTGTAGTGTCTTGCAATAAGAGGAGCAAATATAGTAATTTCATAAATCTCAATACTATCGTACCTGCATATAAGTTTATTGGAAAGAATTTTTGGAGAATAATCGTTCATAAATTATAAAAGATGAAAATACCGTGTAATTTCATAATCCGTGACTTTAGTTCTATAATTATCCCATTCAATTTTTTTGTTTTCTAAGAACTTATAAAATATATGATCCCCAAGTGTATCTTTTAATAGCTTTGAATCTTCTGCAATTTCTATTGCCTCTATCAACGAACCGGGTAATTCTTCAATTTTCCTTGCTTTTCTTTCTATTTCTTCCATTTCATAAGCAGAAACTTCAAGTGGCTCCTGCAAAGGATATTTATTTTTTATTCCTTCAAGTCCAGCCCTTAACATTACAGCAAATGCTAAATAAGGATTACAAGCTGGATCTGGAAATCTTACTTCTATTCTAGTTGCCTTTTCTTTTCCAGGTTTATATTCTGGAACTCTTATAAGAGCAGACCTGTTTTTGTTAGCCCAACATATATAAACAGGTGCTTCATATCCTGGAACTAACCTCTTATATGAATTCACCCATTGATTTGTAACTATACAAATTTCTCTACAATGCTTAAGAATTCCAGCAATAAAGTATTTAGCAATATCTGATAAATGATACTTATCTTTTTCAGAAAAAAACATATTTTTACCATTTTTAAAAAGACTTTGATGAACATGCATCCCAGAACCATTTACTCCAGTAATTGGTTTAGGCATAAAAGTAGCATACAGACCATTTTGTCTAGCTACTTCTTTTACTACTACTTTATAAGCTATAACCTTATCTGCCATTTTTAAAGCTGAATCATATCTGAGATCTATCTCATGTTGACTTGGAGCAACCTCATGGTGAGCATATTCAGCTTGAATACCCATTGCCTCTAAATATTCTATAGTTTTTGTTCTTAAAACATCTCCAGCATCTTCACCTGGCATAGAATCAAAATAACCAGCTGTATCTATTAATTCAGGGTATTTATTTGATTTAAAATAAAAATATTCTAACTCCGGACCAACAAAATACTCATCAAAACCAAAATTTTTAAGTTCCTCTAAATTTTTTTTAAGACAATATCTGGGATCTCCCTCATAAGGAATTCCTTCCGGAGTATATATATCACACACCATTTTAGCTGTGTGTTCTTTATATGGCAAAATTTTGAAGCTGTCAGGGTCTGGTTTCGCAACTAGATCTGACTCATATATTCTAGCAAACCCCTCAACAGAAGACCCATCAAAACCCATCCCTGTATCCAGGGCTTCTGGAAGTTCATTTACTGTAATTGTAAAAGTCTTTATTCTTCCTAAAATATCAGTAAACCACATCTCTATAAATTTTATATTTTTTGCCTTTACTATTTCTAAAATTTCTTTTTTATCCATTAATTTTTTCCTCCTATTTTTTAAAATCTAACAAGGTTGTTTTTTATAAAATATTGAATTAATTCTCAACATCTTGTAAATAAATAATTTATGAAAAGAATACCTTTTGAAAATTGTAAAGCAATATTTTTCGATTTTGATGGTGTAATAGCTAATACAGAATGGTTGCATTTCAGAGCTTTTAACCAAGTATTAAAAAATTTTAATATAAATGTTTCAAAAAAAGAATACCTAAAAGAGTACTTAGCATATGACGATAAAGGCTGTTTTAAAAAAGTTTTTTTAATAAAACAAAATAAAGAAATTTCTAAAGCACAGATAAAAAAGCTAATAAAACAAAAAAACAGAATCTTAATGAAACAACTTAAAACTAATGGTTTTGAATTCTTCCCGGACACACTAAAGTTTATAAATAATATCAAAAAACTCTATAACATACAACTTTGTATTGTATCTGGAGCTTTAAAGCAAGAAATTTTGTACATCTTAAAAAAACTTAAAATTCAAAAAATGTTCAGTATAATAGTCTCTGCAGAAGATGTTAAAAATGGAAAACCTTCGCCAGAACCGTATATAGTAGCAAAAAATAAACTGGAAAAAAAATTAAATAAAAAAATAAAAAATGAACAAATATATGTAATAGAAGACTCAATAAATGGAATAAATGCAGCAAAAGCTGCTGGATTTATAACAATAGGTGTGGCTCATACCTATTCACTTAAAAAGCTAAAAACTGTCCATCCAGATTTTCTAGTTAAAAATTTAGCAGATATAAAATTAACACATAACTGAGGAGGAATTTATGAAATTGTTTTGGATTTTAAGAGCAGTAGTTGTATTTTTAAGCGGTATTATAGGATTTTTGATACAAAAAAATATATACGGTATACTGGTGGGAGTTATATTTGGAGTTGTTGTTTTTATATTAGAATTCATTATTTCTAAAATAAAACTAGACACTTTAATAATTGCCATAATAGGAATAGTTTTAGGTCTTATAACAGCACAGTTGATAGATTATTTAGTATTTCTTTTAGAAGAACCTGCTGTGTCGGATATTTTTAGAAAATTTTTATGGCTTATAAGAATTGGCTTTGCATATTTAGGCTTAATGATAGCAATACAGAAAAAATCTGAAATTGATTTATTAGATAAAGATATAATAAAAAAGTCAAAATCAACAAGACACAACCTCGTTTTATTAGACACATCTATGATTATTGATGGCAGAATAGTAGATATAGTAGCTACTAAATTTTTAGATACGCCACTTTTAATTCCAAGATTTGTCCTTCATGAACTTCATCTTTTAGCTGATTCACAAGAACACAACAAACGTATAAGAGCAAAAAGAGGCCTGGAAATGTTAAATAAACTCAAAGAAGAAAATGCTATAAGCATAATAGAAATTGATTATCCAAATATAAAAGAAACTGATGCTAAACTTATAAAATTAGCAAAGGAGATTGGAGCTAAAATTTTAACCGTTGATTATAACCTTAACAGAATCGCTTCGTTAGAAAACATAACTGTATTGAATATAAATGAACTATCAAACGCTCTTAAACCTGTATTTCTGCCAGGAGAAAGTTTTTCAATACATGTAATCAAAGAAGGCAAAGATTATAATCAAGGAGTGGGATATTTAGATGATGGGACAATGGTAGTAATAGAAGATGGAAGAAAATTTATAAACAAAAAAATAGATGTGATTGTAACCTCAACACTTCAAACTCCTTCGGGCAGAATTATTTTTACTAAACCATTATAATTTTTATGGAGAAAATTTCAGCTATTTTACTTGCTGCAGGAAAAAGCAAAAGATTTCAATTTTCAACAAAAAAACAATTTTTAAAAATTGAAAATAAGCCATTATTAGAATATGTGTTAGAGAAATTTTATAAGTTAAAATGTTTTTCTCAAATTATACTGGTAATAGACAAAAATGATCTTAAAAAAGTAAATAACATAGTCTCTCTAAAGAAAACAGAAGACATAAAAATTGTCTTTGGTGGGAAAGAAAGATATGACTCAGTATTTAATGCTACAAAATATATTGACAAAGATGTAAAATTTGTTTTGATACACGATGTTGCCAGACCTTTTGTAAGTACTGATTTAATTAACAAATGTTTAAAAGAAATAAAATTTTATGATTGTGTAGTTCCTGTTGTACCTGTTGTGGATACTATTAAATCTATAAATTCAAAATTTGTTATTAAAACTTTAAAAAGAGAACATTTGGTATTAGTTCAGACGCCTCAAGTATTTAGAAAAGAAGTGTTTGATCATATTTATTCAAAAAAAATCTTATACAAGTGGACAAAAAAAGTAAAAATTACAGATGACTCACAACTAGCAGAACTGGAGGGATATAAAATTAAAGTAATACCTGGAGAAAAAACGAATATAAAAATAACTACTAAGCAAGATATAGAATTAACTAAACTTTTATCTTATTTAAAAAGATGAACTATATAGTGGGATTAGGGTACGATTCTCACAAAATAGTTAAAAAAAGGAAACTTTTTTTAGGAGGTATACAAATAGAAGAAAACTTTGGGCTTGAGGGCCATTCAGATGGTGATGTAGTACTTCATTCTATATGTGATGCTTTACTTTCTGCAGCAGGAGAAAAAGATATAGGAGAAATTTTTCCAAATATACCTCGATATAAAAATATTTCTAGCATAGAAATTGCAAAAAAAGTGTTAAGATTTCTAAAGGCAAAAAAGATGAAAATATCAAACATAGATATAGTCTTAATATGTGACAAACCAAATATCTCAAAACATAAAGAAAAAATTTTATCTTCTTTAAAAAAAATTTTTCTGGCAGAAAAAATAAATATAAAGGCAAAAACAACAGAAGAAATTAAATGTTTTAAAAATTATATACAATGTTATAGTGTAGTTCTTGTTAAAAAATGAAAATATACAATACTCTCTCTCAACAATTAGAATTATTTAAACCACAACAAGATAAAATAGTAAAGATATATGTGTGCGGAATAACTCCATATGACGATACACACCTTGGTCATGCCAGATGCTATGTATTTTTTGATGTAGTGAAAAGATATTTAAAATACAAAGGTTATAGCATAAAATCTATTCAGAATTTTACTGACATTGATGACAAAATAATAGAAAAATCAAAGCAAACAAATCAATCAATTAAAGATTTAACAGAATATTATATTTCTTCATATTTTGAAGTAGAAAAAAAACTAAACATAATTCCAGCCGATTTTTATCCAAAAGTTTCTGAACATATAGAGGATATTATTTTAGCTATAGATAAACTTATAAAAAAAGATGTAGCCTATATAACCACCACTGGAGTTTACTTCAATGTACAAAAATTTAAAGATTATGGAAAACTCTCAAAAAGAAACCTAAACGAACTTGTAGCTGGTATGAGAATAGAAATAGATGAAACAAAACTTTCTCCTTTAGATTTTGTATTGTGGAAGTTTCAAAAAGACAAAAATGAACCATCATGGGACTCGCCTTGGGGGAAGGGAAGACCTGGATGGCATATAGAATGTTCTGTAATGAGTATGAAATATCTGGGTGAAACTTTAGACATTCATGGAGGAGGACAGGATCTTATTTTTCCACATCATGAAAATGAAATTGCTCAGTCTGAAACTCTTACTGGAAAAACTTTTGTAAACTATTGGTTACACAATGGTTTTGTCACAGTAAATAAACAGAAGATGTCTAAATCATTAAAAAATATATTCGCACTCAAAGATCTATTTTTACTTTTTCCTCCTAATGTAATAAGATTATTTTTAATTTCTCAACATTATCAAAAACCTGTTGATTTTTCATTAAATGAGCTTCCACAATATAAAAGTGTTATTCAAAAATTTACTAATGCCTCTGAAGAATTAGAACTAAAAATAAAAAACTTATCTTATGAGACAGATTCAGTTAACAATTTAGTTAAATCACAGACAGAAGAAATCATAAAAGAATTTGAAAAGGCTATGGAAGAAAATCTCAACACACCGGCAGCTTTAGCTGCAGTTCACAAGTTGGTATCACTAATATTTAGTTTAGACTCTAAAAATAAAACAGATTTTCAATACTTATATGAAAAATTTTTAGGTATGTTGAACATCCTAGGAATAGAAATTCCAACACAAATAGAAATACCTCAGCAGATAAAAGAGTTACTTTTAGAAAGAGAAATTGCAAGAAAACACAAAGAGTACCAAAAAGCAGATCAGATAAGACAAAAAATTCTATCTTTAGGGTATATAGTTGAAGACACTCATTATGGCCCTAAGGTTAGGCCTAAGCAATAAATATGGCAGAAAATTTTTTAACATCAAAAAAACTAATAAAAGAAATAATAAAAAATTCACCTCAATATGTTTCTAAACTTTATATAGCAAATAATGCTAGTGGTTCGGATATAAAAGAAATAATTGAAATTGCTAAAAATAAAAAAGTATCTTTTTTGTCTGTTCCAAAACAAAAAATCCTAGACATTTTTAATCAAGGATACAGTGGAGTTCTTTTAATTACCTCACCTGTGAAGTATTTAACTATAGATGAATTTATAAACAAAACAAAGAAAAAAGAAAAAAATCTCGTGGTATTACTTGACGAAATAAAAGACCCACAAAATTTTGGAGCAATAATTAGAACATCTTCTGCATTTGATGTGGATGGTATTTTTATTCAACAATGGAATCAAGTGCCAATCACACAATCAGTAATTGAAGTATCTAAAGGAGGGATATATAACTTAGATATAGTAAAAGTAAAAAATATCCATCACGCTATAGTAGAACTAAAAAAAATAAATTTCTGGATATATGCAACCGTACCTAAAGAAAGTAGTTTTTCACAGACAAATCTCACAGAAATATCAGAAATATCAAAGTTAAATAATATAGGTATAGTTTTTGGTAACGAAGAAAAAGGTATAAGAAAAAACATCTTAAACGAGTGTGATGGAATAATAACTATTGAACATTCTTCAAAAATGCAGTCATTAAATGTAAGTGTTAGTTGTGGAATTATTTTATATGAAATCTATAGAACTTTTAAAAACAAAGTTGAAAAATTTTAATTTAATTATATAAATAGAAATATATGAAAGATTTGTTTATAATATTAATATTCAGTGTAATAATAGCAAGCATCTCCTATTCTAAAAATTATACTCAAAAAGATTTAGAATCTGATTTAAACTATTATTATAAAATAGCATCTCAAAGAAAAGATCTTACCACAAATGACAAATTATATATTCTGGACAGAATATATCAAAAGTATAAAACTACAAATTTAGATCTTTCAAAATTAACAAAGGAAATTGAAACTTTAAAACTTCAACTGGAAAAAGAGAAATCTTCAAAAACGACAACTTCATTATCCACCTCAACAGCAGAAGCTTTGTTAAAAAATCCTAACATCGATGAAGAAAAAAAAGAATTCAAAAAGATTATTGAAGATGAGAAATATAGAATTTCTACTGGCGATATTTTATATATTAGTGTATTTCCAACAGAGGAGTTATCTACTGAAGTAATTGTATTACCAGATGGTAAAATATCTTTTCCTTTAATTGGAAAACTAAAAGTTGAAGGTTTAACTATAAAAGAATTACAGAACCTTTTAGAAAAAAACCTTTCGGTATATATTTCAAAACCAAAAGTAAGTATTGCAATAAGATATTTTGCTAAAAAGCAAGTTTTTATTATAGGAGAAGTAAGAAATCCCGGAGGTTATCAATATTATGATGGATTAAAATTACTGGAAATAATTTCTTGTGCAGGTGGATTTACTCCTGATGCTGGAACAAAAAATATAAGAATTCATAGAATAAAGAAAGGAAAACAAAAAACTATACTGGTAAATTTTGAAGAAATTATGATGGATACATCAAAAGATGTATTGTTAGAACCAGCAGATATAATAGAGGTTCCAAAACAACTAAAATCCATCTCAGTAATAGGCTCTGTGATAAATCCTAGAAATTTTGAATGGCAGGATGATTTAGATTTATTAAAAGCTCTGAGTTTAGCTGGTGGTCCAACAGATATCGCAAATCTGACAACCATAAGAATTTTTAGAGAAAACCCTGATGGTTCCAGAGAAGTGATTGACATAAATGGAAAAAAACTATTTAAAGGGGAATTAAAGTATAACAAAAAATTACAACCTGGAGATGTAATTTATGTGCCTAAAAAACCTTTAGTTACTGGTCAGTGGCTAGTAAATACTTTGCTTCCATGGGCCAGTTTAATAATATCTATATTTATAATTATAACTTATTTAAAATGAAGATAACTTCAACAGAAATAAGAAAAAAATTTATTGAATACTTTGGATCTTTAAATCATATAGTTTTTAACTCCGATTCCCTTATCCCTTCTTCAGATCCAACTCTTCTTTTTACTTCTGCAGGGATGGTCCAGTTTAAAGATTATTTTCTGGCTAAAAAGACAGGGCTAAAACGTGCTTGCTCTATACAGAAATGTCTAAGAACATCTGACATAGAAAAAGTTGGACATACAATAAGACATCTTACATTTTTTGAAATGCTCGGGAATTTTTCTTTTGGTGATTATTTTAAAAAAGAAGCAATTCATTGGGCATGGGAGTTTATATGCAATGTTGTAAATTTAGATAGAACTCGCTTATATATTACTGTATATAAAGATGATGATGAAGCATATGAAATTTGGTCAAAAATTTTACCTACAAGTAAAATATATAAACTTTCAGAAGAAACTAACTTCTGGAAAATGGGAGACAGTGGTCCCTGTGGTCCATGTTCTGAGATTCTTTATGATTTGGGAGATGAATTTGGATGTAAAAAACCTGATTGTGGACCACAGTGTGGCTGTGATAGATTTTTAGAGGTCTGGAATCTAGTGTTTACTCAATTTGATCTACAAAAAGACGGCAAACTTGTTCCTTTAAAACAAAAAAATATTGATACAGGCATGGGACTTGAACGATTATGCATGGTAGTAAATAACTTAAAAAGTGTATTTGAGACCGATCTTTTCATGCCAATAAAAGAAGAATTTAAAAAATACATATCTTCAAATTCAGAGAATTTTGACATTTACATTAATGCTATATCTGACCACATAAGAGCAGCAACATTTGCTATATCCGAAGGAATTTTACCCTCTAATGAATCCAGAGGATATGTGATAAGGAAAATAATTCGCCGTGCTTTAAGGTATGTAAAATTGTTAAACTATAATAAACCAATTTTATACAAACTTGTCCCAAAAGTCGTAGAGATAATGAGGAGTGTATATCCTGAAATAGAATTACATAGAGAGAAAGTATCTGTTATTATCAAATCTGAAGAAGAAAAATTTTTAGAAACACTAGACGAAGGGATAAAGCTCATAGATGAATTAACAAAAAAATATAAAGATATAATCCCTGCAGATGTAGTGTTTAAATTATACGATACATATGGTTTTCCAAAAGAATTGATTGATGAGATATTAAAAGAAAAAAATCTTTCTTATAATGAAAAAGAATTTTTAGAAATTCAAAAAAAATCAAAGGATATTTCAAAAGCAAGCTGGAAAGGAGTAAAAGTAGTAAATAAAGATATATATCTCTTATTCCCGCAGACAAAATTCATAGGATATGAAGAATTCTCAACTAAGGCTAAACTTTTAGGTATAATTAAAGACACAAAAGTTATAAATAAAGCATCAAAAAATGAAGAGGTAGAATTAATCTTTGATATTACAACATTTTATGGTGAGTCGGGAGGTCAAATAGGTGATAGTGGAACTATAGAAACTTTAGATAATAAAATTGTAGCAGAAGTAAAAGATACAAAAAAAATAGAAAACAGAACGGTCCATATTGCTTATCTTTACCAGGAAATAGAAACTAACTCTGATTTTATACTTAAAGTAAACATACAAAAAAGAAAAAATATAATGAGGCATCACACAGCTACTCACCTATTACATAAAGCGCTAAAGGAAATACTAGGAGAACATGCAACACAATCCGGATCTTTAGTAGCAGATAATTACTTCAGGTTTGATTTTATTCACTGGAAAGCATTGTCCAGCGATGAAATTTCTCAGATTGAAAAAATTGTAAACCAAAAAATACTTGAATGTCTTCCGGTAGAGGTAATTCATACTGACCTTGAAAAAGCAAAAAAATTAGGAGCAACTGCTCTTTTTGAAGAAAAATATCAACAGCAAGTTCGTGTAATAGCAATAGGAGGTAAAATAGAAAATGATAGAATTATAAAACCTCCCTATAGTATAGAACTTTGTGGTGGAACACATTGTTCTAACACAGGAGAGATAGGAATTTTTAAAATACTGTCTGAAACCTCCGTAGGGACTAACATAAGAAGAATTGAAGCTATTTGTGGAGAAAAAGTTTCTTATTATATTGACAATCTTTCAAAAATCTTATCTGAGATAGGATATATGTTAGGCACTACAAATCTGGAAGAAATAAAATTTAAAATTGAAAAATTAATTCAGGAAAATAAAAAGTTGCAAAAAGAAATTGAAAACATAAAATTAAACTTAACATCTCAACACTCACAGGAAATTTCACAGGAACTGAATGGAATAAAATTTTACATAAAACACATACCAGATATAGAACTTAGACAATTAAGGACACTTTCAGACGAAATAATTAGAAAATATGAAAAAGAACCTTACTTAGTAGTTTTGTATTCAACACAAAAAGAAAAAATTTCAATAGTAATAAGAACAACTCCAACACTAATCCAACAAGGACTAACCTCACAAAAGTTTGCCGAAAAGATATCTAAGAATCTAAACATTAGACTAGCCGGTAGAGATGATTTTGTGCAAGGGGGAGGAAGTATTATAGAAGAAAAACCTATATCTATCCACACAATTTTAAACATTCTTACACAATAAAAAAGCCCCTATAGCTTAACGGATAAAGCATCCCGCTCCGGACGGGAGTATGGAGGTTCAATTCCTCCTAGGGGCAGTTTGTATGGAAAATGAAGAATATTCTATTAAAATATGGTTTTGAAAATATAGACTTAAGGTTATCTGAGATTCCCACAAAAAATATAAAAATTTTACAACAAGAAAGAAAAAATAAAAGTAGAATCATCAGAGATATCTCTACAGCTATAAAAAACTCACTCAATGCTCCAATAGAAACTCCTCCTTTAATTAGCATCTTAAACAAACTTAAGCCTGAACTTATAACTATAGTGATTCCAGACATCACAAGAGTAATGCCCTATTATAAAGAAGTCTTAAAAGCACTCATTAACTACATTCCTCACAAATATCATAAAAATATAAAATTCCTCATAGCCACAGGTACTCATAGACCACACACTACTGAAGAAAATATACGACTGTATGGAGAAGAGTTAGTAAAAAAATTTGAATTTATAAACCACGACTGTGACAACAAAAAATTTCTTACATTTTTAGGAGAAACTTCTCTGGGAAATAAAATTTATCTTAACAAATATGTAATTAACGCACAATTAGTGATTCTTACAGGAACAATAGATACTCATGCTTTTGCCGGGTTTTCTGGAGGTGCTAAAAGTTTACTTCCTGGAGTTGCTGGAAGAGATTCTATTACATATAACCACTCCTTCGTCGTGGATAGTGCCTCATATATGGGGAACTTAAAAAATAATAAAATTTATCAAGATATAATGGAGACTTATCAACTTTTAAAACAAAAAACCAAAATATTTTGTATTAATTTCATAAAAGATTCAGAAAAAAATTTAATTAAAATATTAAGTGGAAACTTAGAAAAGGTATTCAAGAAAGGTATAGAAATACTTGAAGCAACTTCAGCAGTAAAAATAAAAAAACTTTCAGATCTAACCATAGTAAGTTGTGGAGGTTATCCACGAGACATAAACCTCTACCAAGCACAAAAAAGCTTAACTTGTGCCTCTATCGTGACAAAACCGGAAGGAGTAATTATATTAGTAGCAAACTGTCAGGAAGGAATTGGTCAAAAAATATTTGCTGATACACTTTTAACAAAAGACATAGATGAAATTCTATCTTTAAAGCAAAACGAAATAGAAGTAGAAGTTCATAGAGCCTATCTTACAGCAAAAATTCTTAATAATTATAAATGTATCCTTATATCTTCGTTAAATAAAAAAATAGTAGAAAAATTAAAATTTATTTATGCAAAAAATATCAATTTAGCAATACAAAAAGCTAAAAAATACCTTAAAGACACTATAAACCTCTGCTATATAATTCCCGATGGTTCAACATTATTGCCAATAATCAGAAAATAACGATTTTTCGTATATTTTAGAAATAAAATTAAAGTAAAGTATTTTTGAAAAATAAATTAAAAGTAATACTTTAATTTTGGATTCTGGGTTGTATTTTTTTAAAAGTTAACCAGTGAATTTCCATAAATCTCCAAAAAACTACTTCCTCCAATAGTTTTTGTAGAAAAGGCGGCAAGCTTATTAGAAAATTTAAGAATTTGTGAAATTTTCCAACCTTTTGCAACTCCATAAAGAAACCCTGCATGAAAAACATCACCAGCTCCTGTAGTATCTATAGAATTAACCTTATATCCTTTTTCATAATAAATTTTATTTTCTCCTTTTACCATAGCTACTGCGCCATCTTTACCTAAAGTGCAACAAACTATTTCTGGCCCTTTTTTGATAAACTCTTTTAATAGTTGCTTTACTTCTAAACCCAACGAATCCGCGAGTTCTTTGCTACATACAAAGTAATTTATATACGGCAACATTTTAAACATATACTTATCTTTTCTTTCTGCATCCATCATAATTTTAACTCTATATTTATAAAATAAATTAGAATTTTGATACAAATCCTTACAGCTTTGATGATCAAAAAGAAGATATTTTGAGTTTTTAATTGATTTTTCAATAATATTTAACATGTAGACCATGCCTCTTTCTATTTTTTCATAAACAATTGTTCTTTTAGATGTTTTCTTTTCTGTCCAGATAAAGGCACATGGTGTGTTGTTGGATGGGATAAATACAGTATGTAAATTTTTAATGTTCTTCAACGACTTTTTAACAAACTCTCCTAAACTATCCTTTCCTAATGGACTAACAAGAAGGGTTTTAAGTCCAAGTTTAGCTAAAACTAAAGATGCATTAGCGGCCTGACCACCTATGCAGATTTTGTAGTTTAAAAGAGGAATTTTCGTATCTTTTTCAGGATATTTTTCAACCAATGCTATATAGTCAACACAGGTTCTACCTATACAACAACAATCATACTTCATAACAAAAACTTATAAAAATACCTCATTAAATTCAATATCTGGATTATCTGGATTGACTTTTAAAAGATTAAATTATATAATTTTGTTAGAATGGAAAAACTTACTTTACCAAAACCTGTATCCTGCGGAATATTTCTTACTTATCGTTGCTGTGCTAATTGTAGACATTGCGTTTATGCCTCTTCTGCTAAATGGTCGGCAGATTTTTTAGATAAGAAAAAAGCTATATTTATTATAGAACAACTTTCAAAGTGGCTTCCAAAATCCTCCTATATTACATTCAACGCAGGAATTCACTTCTCAGGAGGAGAACCTTTTTTAAACTTTGAGCTCTTAGTTGATTTAGTTAAAATTGCAAAAGAGCACAAAATCTCTCCTGTGTTAGTTGAAACCAATTGCTTTTGGGCAAAAGATAAAAAAACTTCAATTGAAAAACTTTCTAAGCTTAGATCCTATGGATTAGATGGGATTCTTTTAAGTATAAACCCATTTGTTTTAGAGTTTGTAAAATTCAGAAATATAAAAGTTGCTCTGGAATCTGCCTTAGAAATTTTTGGTCATAGCGGCGTTATACTATATCAAGAAATTTTTTATGACGCAATAGCAAAATCTAATATATTTGCAACTCTAAAATTTGAAGAATTTATCAAAAAATTTGGATATAAAATGTTAACATATATGGAACTTCTACCTATGGGAAGAGCAACATATAAACTTACTAATTTATTTAAAAAATATCCTAAAGAGTATTTTTTTAATACGAACTGTGCTGAAGAATTCATTAATCCATATCATGTACACATAGACAACTATGGCAACTATATTCCAAGTTTCTGTGCAGGAATTTCTTTAAACAACTTATTTGAAACTCATGACCCACTGAATGTTAACCTAAAAGAGAAACCAATAATCCAGGCATTAACAAAGAGTTTAGAAGAACTCTATTATATTGCAAAACAATACCACTATCAACCTTTATCTGAGGGTTACATTTCCAAATGTCATATGTGTTTAGATATAAGAAAACACATAGTAGCTAAAACACACCAATTCAAAGAACTTACACCTACTCAGTACTATACTTACATATGAAAGAAAACTTGCTTATATTTTTTTACAATAAACAAAATAGATACAGTATAAACTCTCTTCTTTGCAGTTTACAATCATCACAGGAATTATTAGATTTAGTAGATATAAAACTTGCTTACACAGAAGAAGAAATCTTTTCTACAGTTGAAGAGAAATCAAAAATCTATAACAAACTCATAATAGGAATCTCCTTTACAACAATTCAGTTTTTAAGTATAAAATCTTTAGTAGAAAAAATTAAAAAAGATAAAAAAATAACTTTGATCTGTGGAGGACCTCATCCAACTGGTAGTTTTGAAACAGCTATTAATTTAGGATTTGACATTGCTGTATTACATGAGGCTGAAAATGTTTTTCCAGAACTGGTTAAAAAAATAATACGATCAGAAGAGTACTTTAACATAAACAATCTTGCATACATAAGAGATAAAGAATTTATAAAAACACAAATTAAACTTTACGATGTTGACTTAAACAAATATCCTGCAGTACCTTATTATTTTAACCGCTACGGTCCGATTGAAATAACCCGCGGATGTCCTTACAACTGCGCATTTTGTCAGACATCCCAAATTTTTGGTACAAAACTTAGACACAGAGATATACAAAATATCTGTGAGTCAGTAGAAATAATGGCATCAAAAGGACTCTATGACACAAGATTTATTACACCAAGCTTATTCTTATACGGTTCACAAAACGGCAAAAACTTAAACTTAACCAAACTTGAAGAACTTTTCAAGAATGTTTCAAAGATAATAAAACCAAAAGGAAAACTATTTTTAGGTACTTTTCCATCAGAACTAAGACCAGAGCACATTACACAAGATACTGTGGAGCTTCTCAAAAAATATGCGGACAACGACAATGTAATAGTTGGTGTCCAGTCTGGCTCTGATAGAATTCTAAATTTAACTAACAGGCAACACACTATTTCTGATGTATACAAAGCCGTTGAACTTTTAACAAAAGCAAATTTCAAAGTAAATCTTGACTTCATATTTGGTTTGCCTTACGAGGAAGATACAGACATACAACAAACAATTAAAGTAATAGAGGAACTTACAAACAGATATAAAGTTTATATTCATCCTCATATATTTACTCCGCTTCCATCTACAAAATTTCAAAATTTAGAAATTTCAATTAACATAAAATATCTTAATCTGATAAACCACCTTAAAAATAAAAATTTAATTTACAAAAAATCTTAACAATTTGTATGCTTTTTGTAACCTAATTAATAATTTTTTCGTATTTAATTAAAGGAAGACTAAAGGAAAAGTTTAAAACCTAAGGAGGAGTTTATGAAAAAATCTCTATCTTTTATATTTATTATCTGTTTCACGGCTACTCTTCAGGCAATAGATTTAGGAATAGGATATACTGCAGATACAGGTGTGCATATAAGAGTTAGCAGGTTTGAAATACAATCCTTATTTGATAAAGATTTTACGACATTTGGAATAAGATTTTATCCATTTATAAAACAACTAAAAATAATAAAACAGGATTTTGGACTATATCTGGGATTAGAATCTAATTATATTAACTCAAATTTACTTGAATGGGGATACGCAGCCGGGATTTTTAGTGGTTTAGATAAAAAATTATTTAAAGGTTTACATTTAGGAATAGATATGGGTATTTTTATGTGTTCTCTTAAAGGCAATGAGGTATTTACTGATTGGGGTCTGGTTCTAAACACAAAATTAACATGGATTTTTAAACTGTAAAAAGGATGTAAAAAGGAGGATTTTATGAAAAAATCTAACATTTTTTTTGTAAAATTTTTTTGTTTAACAATATTATTAAATTTATTTTTTATTTCAAAAAACTATAGTTTCCAGTTTGGCTTTGGAACAAAAGGATTTATAAGAAAAACATTGGAGAAAGGACAGGAAGAAGGCAAAATCTCAAAAACAAAAGATGAAAAACCACAAGTGTATTACTCAGGCAAAATAAGTAAATTTGACCTATCTCAAGCAAGGTATATATTTGTATCAGCAAGATCTAACTCCACAATTAACCCTGTACTTAAAAAAGCAAAATCAATTTATTACCAGCCACAAAATACAGAACAAAAAGTTATTTTTAAAATAAAAGAAAATGGAGAGATAGAAGAAGTAAACATCACTGATGAAAATGGAAATATTTTTGATGTAAATGTCAACTATATTGTAAAAATGGGAACAGAGTATCTATCTGTTGGTTTAGAAATAAATGGCATATGGATAATAAAAAAATCAACCCAAATAGTTAATGGTAGCACCCAAACTGTAACAACCACCGAATATCAAAAACTTCCAACATATCCTGGTTTTATTCCTAAGTATCTAGTAAGGATTAAAGATGGAGCTGCATGGACAGGAAAAATTCTTCCCACCGACTACTCACCACAACCAATAAGATACGATGATTACGGCAATTATTATTTTGTAGACACTTCTGAAAGATTAATTAAACTCAAAACTTCTGACATGAGCTGGCGAGTAATTACTGCAGAAAGTGAACATGTTATTAACACTGAAGAAGGCAAAGCTTTCTGGGTAGATAAATTCGGGAATATTCTTTATAACTATTCTACTATGGGAAACTCAGGCTGGAAATATAGAAAGATATCTTCTCCAGGAGAATTAAGTCCTGTGGTCACAGAGATACCCCAATCTTTTGTAGATGGCTATGTATTACTCGATAGTAACCGAGATGTTATATTTATGATAAAGAAATTTGAAGAGCTCGCTTATAATTTTTCAGGCATAAAAATAACTTCAATAAAATGCAACCAGGAAACTAATTATGAAATTCAAATATCGTCTTTTTTAAGTGCAGAAGCACAGCCATTTCTTTATGGTGGAGAAAAACTTCATATTATTTCAACCGGTGACAGAACCGTATCTTTTATGTCAATGGGTTATGACCTAAATAATTATCAAAGAAAATTCAGATTTACAGAACTAAATCTTTCAAATGGAACCACAAATTATTGTTATGAAGTTCCTTTCAGTAGTTTTAATGCTACACAGCAAGATAATCTTTTATCATATCAAATAGTAAACTCAACAACTATTTATGTTTTATTTAAAACACCACAAAATCTTGGATATAAATATTCATTATATGTGATTTATCCCATTGAACAAAAATATGAACTTTTGTATGAAACCACAAGATATGCTATACAAGCAAACTATTGGCAAGGCTTTTCATCTGAGGTAGATGGTAGCATAACTGTTTATGCTTATGATTTACACAATGAAGGTGTAAAAGTTTTACTTAAAATAATTCCAAAAGAAACTGAACAAATTTTATATAGTGGAAAATCTGAAATTTATTATCTAACTAAAGTGTGGTAAAAAGATCCTTACAATAACTACCACTAAATATTGATAAACTTTTCTAAAAATTATATTCTTTTGGTAAATTTCATCAGGGGGTAAAAAATATATGGCTAAAATTTTGATTATCTATTATTCTGAAACAGGCAATACTAAAAAAATGGCAGAACTTATAGCAGAGGGTGTAAAAGAAGAAAAAATTGATGTTGTAGTAAAAAATGTTGAAGATACAGATGCAAAAGAACTACTTGAATATGATGGGATAATTATTGGTTCTCCAACTTATTATGGACTACCTGCATATCAAATCAAAAAGCTATTGGATGATTCTGTAGCTTTTCATGGTTCGCTTGAAGGCAAAGTGGGTGGTGCATTTTCTTCTTCTGCTAATGTTGGAGGGGGAAACGAAACTACTATTATGTCAATAATACAAGCAATGTTAATTCACGGAATGATAGTAAAAGGGACATCAAAAGGTGACCACTACGGACCTGTAAGCATTGGCAAACCCGATTTGAGAGTTGAAAAACAATGCAAAGCCTACGGAAAAATGATTGCTAGTTTAGTAAAAAAGCTAAAATCTTAAAAAATATGATTCCTGTAGAAATTTTAAAACAAATACGAAAAATTGAGTTTAAAACAAACAAAATAGTAAATGAACTGTTTGCAGGCCAATATTCAAGTGTATTCAAAGGTCGTGGAATGGAGTTTGAAGAAGTAAGAGAATATGTTCCTGGAGACGACATAAGAAGCATTGACTGGAATGTAACAGCAAGGTATGGTCGTCTTTTTATTAAAAAATTTATAGAAGAAAGAGAATTAACTATTATGTTACTTATAGATATGAGCGCATCTCAACAATTTGGCTCCTACCTCAAAACAAAAGCAGAAATAGTAGCTGAGATTGCATGTATATTTGCTTTATCTGCTTTGAAAAATAATGACAAAGTAGGTGCAATTATTTTTACAAATAAACCAGAACTTTATATCCCTGCTAAAAAATCTTTATCTCATATCCTAAGAATTATAAGAGAAATTCTTTATTATAAACCCCAAAATAGACAAACAAACCTAAACTCTGCTTTACAATTCTTTTACAGAGCACAAAAGAAAAAATGTATAGCATTTTTGTTTTCTGACTTTAAAGATAAAGGATATGAACAATCAATAAAAGTGATTTCTAAAAAACACGATCTTATATTGATAAAAATAGCAGATCCCTTAGAAAAAAAAATACCTGTTGCAGGAATTTTTGATATGGAAGATATAGAAGCCGGTGAGAGTTATTCCTTTTATCTCACGAAGGATTTATTAAAACTATATCAACGGGAAATAGAAAACTCAGATGTTTACTTGAGAGATATAGCTAAAAAATATAAAGTTGATCTAATAGAAATATCCACTGATACTTCATATATTGATTCTTTGTTAAAATTTTTTTATATTAGAGAAAAAAGAATAAAATAGGAACCTTTCGATTTTTTTCCTTTCTTTTGCCATAAGATGAAAAATATAGTGTGTTTGAGTTTACTCTTTTTATTATTGGTACCTTGTGGATTTACTCAAATTAAATCTCAAACATTTTTAAACAAGAAGAAAGTTTTTTTAGGAGATTTTTTTGAGTACAACATAGTCTTGCTTTATCCAGAAAATTTTCAAATTAAGAGTTTTGATATTTATGAAGTTATAAAAGACACCACTGGTAAAGAAAATTTTATACTTTATAAAAAGGAAAGTAAAAAAACAAAAAAATTTTTAAGTAACAAAATTAAGCATAAATTTGTATTTTATCTTATACCTGTAGAACTTGGTAAATTAAAGCTTAATGAGTTAGAAATAAGCTGTGTAGAGACATCCAATAACGAAGAAAAAATAATAACTCTGCCATCTTTGGAAATAGAAGTTTTACCTTATCCTAAACCCAAAAACAAAAAATTTGATGGTGAAATAATAGATATTAAGAAACAAATCTGGATAAGAAATTATCTATGGGCAATTTTAGTACTCATATCAATAGTTTTGGCAACCTTATATTTTCTTTATAGATATAACAAAAAACAAGTTGTTAACATGCAAACTACCAATTATTTTGTAGATATTAAAGAACAGGCGTTAAAAAAATTAGATGAGTTATGGAATAAAAATTACATAAATCAAAATCTTATAAAGGAGTTTTATTTTGAACTAACAGAAATAGTAAGATGGTATGTTGGAGAAAAGTACAAAGTAAATGCGCTGGAACTTACTACAGAAGAGCTCTTTTTAGTTTTAAAAAAGAAAGCTGAAAAAAACTATAATGTAAAATTAAAATCTTTCTTAGAAAATGCTGATCTTGCAAAATTCGCAAAACATGTTCCTGAAAAGGAACAGATTTTAAAAGATTTTGAAATGTCGAAGGAGCTTATAGTTTAATTTATGAATTTTGAAAGACCGTTTCTATTAATTTTACTGGCTGGTTTGCCGTTTGTATGGTGGTTTCTGGAAAACAAGAAAAATGTCTTAAGAATAAAATTTACAAATGTTGATATATTAAATAAAGTTTTATCAAATAATAAAACAAAAATTAATCTAACACGAATTTTAAACATACTTTATGTAGTATGTTTAAGTATGCTAATTTTTGCTGCAAGTGGTCCTAAAAAGGGAATAATTTCAAAAGAAGAAACGAAACAAGTAGTTGACATCATGCTATGTTTAGATACCTCAACCAGTATGTTAGCTTTAGATTTCTATCCCAAAAATAGGTTTGAAGTAGCTGTTTTAGCAGCAAAGGAATTTGTAAAACTAAGAAACAAAGATAGAATAGGAGTTGTGGTTTTTAGTGGAATTCCTATTTTAACCTGTCCTTTAACCACGGATATGGACGCTGTTTTAAGAGTATTAGACAATTCAAAAATTGGAATGATAAAGCTGGATGGTACTGCCATAGGTGATGCTATAATTACAGCTATAAGTAGAATGAAACATGAAAGTAAATCAAAGCTTGTGATCCTTTTAACTGATGGAAGACACAACATCGGACAAGTAGACCCAATAACAGCAGCAAAAGCTGCTCAATCCATGGATATAAAGATCTACACAATAGGATGCGGTAAAGCAACTGGTAAGTCCCTATATATTGTAGAAGATCCTTTTTGGGGAAAAAGAGAAGTTTACTATCCTCAGGACTTAGATGAACCAACTTTAATCCAAATTGCAGAAATTACAGGTGGCAAATATTTTCATGTCACATCTAAAGAAAAAATGTTTCAAGCTTTTAGAGAAATTGATAAGTTAGAAAAAACAGAAATAAAAACTCTAGAGTATAAAGAATATAAGTACCTTCATCAGTTTTTCTTATTTTGTGCTTTTTTGTGTTTTGTATTAAAATTTGTTTTAGAAAAGGTAGTATTTCTTAGAATTCCTTGATTTCATATATGAATTTTCAAAATAATTTTTGGTTATATACCGGAATTATATGTCTGCCTTTGCTGTTTATTTTTTTAATTTTAATTTATAGAAGATATTACAAAACATTAAACAGCATAATTTCTTTAAATCTTATTAATAAAATTATTTTTGAAGGGACATTCAAAGTTCAAAAAATAAATCTTTTTATTGTATTTTTAATCTTTGTTTTATTCTTCATTTCATTAAGTGGACCCCAATGGGGAGTGAAACCTCAAGAAATTAAAACTTACGGTGTAGATATTATTTTTATAATAGACGTCTCAAAGAGTATGCTTACGGAAGATGTGTCTCCTAACCGTCTTGAGTTTGTTAAAAGAACAGCAAGGTTGCTTTTAGAAAAAATAGAAACAAATAGAGTAGGCATCATAACTTTTGCAGGTACTGCGTTCTATCACTGCCCTATAACAAATGACCTACAAGCAGCCAAGGACCTTTTAGAAATCATCGACACCGATATTGTACCTTATCCTGGCACCAAAATAGGGTTAGCTTTACAGGAAGCTTTAAGAGTATTAAAAGAAATTTCTAAATCAACCAAAGTACTAGTTATGTTTACTGATGGAGAAGATCATGACTCTTATTCTAAGGAATTAATTAAAGAGTTAAAAGAAAACAATATTATAGTTTATACAGTAGGAGCAGGAACTCCGGAAGGAAAACCTATCCCAATTAGAGATAAATATGGTAAAATTATTGATTACAAAAAAGATAAAAAAGGCAACATTGTAACAAGCAAATTAAATGAATCTCTTCTTTATGAAATAGCTGAAGAAACTTCTGGAAGATATTTTTCATCAAATTATGGAGAGATGGGGATAGCATCTGAAATTTCATCTGAAATCTCTAACCTAAAGAAATCAGAGTTAAAATCAAAAATTTTTAGAGTGTATATTAATAGGTATCACTATTTTGTATACTTAATAATAATACTAATTTTAATTGAAATTTTTATACCAAAAAGATGGCTGATAAAGTTATAAAGAAAATCATTTTAGTTTTATTTATATTCTTAAATGTTAACCTTTACTCAAACTTTAGAAGGGATATTAATACTGGTAACAAATTTTTTGAACAAAAAAAGTATGATGAGGCTTTAGAAAAATACAATTCTGCAGAATTAAAAAAACCAAACTCACCTGTAATTTATTATAACAGAGCAAATACATTTTACAAACAACAACTTTATAATGAAGCAATTCAAGAATATCAAAAATCTTTAGGTCTTACTAAAGATAAAAACTTAAAGTCAAAAATCTTTTATAATTTAGGAAACACTTTTTTGAAACTAGGAGATACAAAAAAAGCCAAAGAATCATACATTCAAGGGCTACTTTTAAACCCTAAAGATGAAGAAATAAAATATAATCTCCAGTATGCTTTGATGAACATTCATCAACCTCAACAAGAAAAAAGTAAGAAAGACGATTCAAAAGAAGACAAACAAGAAAATCAACAAAATAAACAAAATCAACAAAAGTATATGTCACAACAGGATGTGCAAAGACTTATAGAAACAGTTACGCAGCAACAAAAAGACAAACTAAAAGAAACTCTAAAACCACAAAAACCACAACTTCCAGAAGTAGATAAAGATTGGTAATCCTATGAGAAAATTTATAATAACTATAAATTTAATTATTTGGTGTCTCAGTGTAAAACTATTTAGTGAAATTAACATTTCTGCTTCCGTAGATAAAAATATAGCTGCGTTAAATGACCAAATAACTCTTCATGTAACAGTATCCGGCGACTCTACAAATATACCCTACCCTAAAATTCCGGCTTTGTCTGATTTTCAAATTTATTCTTCAGGCAGGTCACAAAATATTTCAATTGTAAACGGACGGATAAATTCATCTATAACTTTTTCATATATACTTGTTCCAAAAAGGATAGGTGAATTTGAAATACCCCCTATAACAGTTGAATATCAAGGGAAAATTTATGAAACTCAACCAATAAAAATAAAGGTAGAAAAACAAACTACTTCTTCGCAAAAACTGCCATTAGAAAAAAACGTGTATAGAGGGCAAAAAAAAGATATATTCATAGAAACATTTGTAGATAAAAGAAAAGCCTATATCAATGAACAGATAACACTCACCTTTAGATTTTACACAAAAATACCTTTGCTTTCTCAACCACAATATACACCACCCTCTACCACAGGATTTATAACAGAGGATTTACCACCTCAGAGAAACTATTATACAATAATCAACGGCGAAAGATATTATGTAAATGAGATAAAAACTGCACTTTTTCCGACATCTGCAGGAAAATTTACTATAGGAGAAGCAACAATAAAATGCCTGATTGAAGACTTTGATATAGACGATTTTTTTTCAGACGACTTCTTCAGAAGGTTTTTTTCTACTGGTAAAGAAATAGTTTTAAAATCAGAACCTATAGAAATTACTGTTCTACCACTGCCAGAACCTCAACCTCAAAACTTTCATGGAAGTATAGGTAAATATTCAATAGTTGCTTATTTAGATAAATCTGAAATTTCTCAAAACGAAACAATATTTTTAAATATAAAAATAACAGGCACAGGAAACATAAAGTCAGTTTCTATTCCTAAATCATTTATTGAGGAAATTTTAGGAAGAAATTTTTTAGTTTATGATCCCATTATTTCCTTAGATCTCAAAAAAGAAAACTACAAAGTTTCTGGAAACAAAACATTTAAGGTACCTATTACTCCTTTATCTGCAGGTACATTAATTATTCCAGAAATTAAATTTATATATTTTAATCCAGATACTTCTCAGTATGAAATATCAATATCAAAACCACTTAATTTAAAAGTAGCACCTGCTTCTACACAACCTTCTTTAGCTATAAGATCTCCTTCTTACTTAAAACAGCAATATCAGAAAATTGAACTAGAAGACATACGGTATATTTTTGAAAACTTTAGAACTAAAAAACCTTATCCCAAAAATTTTCTTGTTATAATACAAATTTTTCCTTTTATGTTTTGGTTAGGAATTGTGACTTATAATGAATATAAAAAAAGGTTATTAAAAGACATAAAAAAATATAGAGCTTCCAGAGCTTACAAAATAGCTTTGCTTAAACTAAAAAGTATAGACATAAAAGATAAAAAGATATTCTGGGAAAAAATCTATGAAATCTTTTCAGATTACTTAGCAGACAAAATGAACTTAACAAAAGAAGCGATAAGTATAGATGAGATAAACAAGTTCTACAAGAATAAAATTCCAGAAAATCTTTATAAAAATATAACTTCTTTCTGGGAAGAAATAAATTTTTATAGATTTTCTCCTTCTAAGATTGAAGTTCAAAATTTAAAAGAGTATATCCAAAAAGTATCATCTTTGCTTAAAACACTTGAAGATGAAACAAAAAAAATATAGAATTATAAAAGTTTTTTTAATATTTTTATTTTTTTCTTCAGGATTTGCTTTAGAAGAATCTATAAATTCATTATTTAAAGAGGCTGTAACTGAATACAAAAATGGAAATTTTTCAGTTTCATTAGAAAAATTTTTACATATTCAAAAGGAACTAGAAAAAAACAAAATTATTTCAGCAGAAATACTTTATAATATAGGAAATTGTTATTTTAAAATAAACAAACCAGGATATGCTAGATTTTATTATGAATTAGCTAAATTTTATAAATATCATGACAAGAATATTAATTATAATTTAAATTTAGTTAAAAAATTGACAAATAACAATCAGGAAGACAGTTTTATAGATCAATTTATAAATTTGTTATCTTTCAATGAGACTTTTATTTTACTTTTTATATTAAATTTAGTATTTTTTGCTTCTTTGGTTTCAGGAATGTTTTCCACTTCAAGGATAATTAAATGGGTTAAAAGATTTACTTTTGTTTTATTTTTAATATTTTTAACATTAGCAATATTCAAATACATACACGATAACAGAAAAACTGGAATCGTAGTTGAAACAACAGATTTATTATCGGCACCTGCTATTATTCCACAAACAAAATCTGTACAAATAAATGAAGCAAAAAAAGTAATAGTCTTGTCTGAAAAGGATGAATATTATGCTGTTTTTGTTTTACAAGATAAAATTCATGGCTGGATAAAAAAAGATAAAGTAGGAATAATAAAATCATGAATATACTTTGGGCTCCATGGAGAGTAAAGTTTATAAAAAGAAAAAAACAAAAAGGATGTATTTTTTGTAAAAAAATAAAACAGAAGAATGACTCTAAAAATTTAATAGTATATAGAGGTAAGTATTGTTTCGTAATTCTTAACACATATCCTTACAACAATGGACATTTAATGATTGTGCCATATAGACATATATCTACATTAGAAAAACTTTCCCAGCAAGAAGGATTAGAAATTTTTGAACTAACTAAAAATATGATTAAAATTTTAAAAAAGGTTTATAAAATTCAAGGCTGTAATATAGGTATAAACATAGGAAAACCTGCAGGAGCAGGAATTGATAAGCATCTACATCTACATATAGTTCCAAGGTGGATAGGAGATGTAAATTTTATGCCAGTATTTTCAGATACAAAAGTAATCTCAGAAAGTCTAAACAACACCTACAAACTTTTAAAAAAGGAGGCTAAAAATCTGTGACACATAGATGCAAAAGTAAACAAAAAAGAAGAAAACTTGAAATAAGAAGAAAGTGGAAAAAAAGATTAAAAAGAAAGAAAATGCTTCTTAAACAACAGACTCTTCAACAACAAAATCAAACTGAACAAACATAACAGAGTTTATTAGTTTATTAAATGATACGCAAAAACTATCATATAGAGGTAAACAAGGAAGATATAGGAAATTATATACTTCTAGTAGGGGATCCTAACAGAACAGATTTAATTGCAAAATTTTTTGATTCTGCAAAAGAAGTAAGCAGCAATAGGGAATTTAGAATAATTACTGGATATATTTCTGGAAATAAAAATCAGAAAATAAAAATTTCAACAGCATCTACGGGTATAGGATGCCCTTCTGCTGCTATATGTATAGAAGAACTAATAAATGTTGGTGCTAAGGTATTTATAAGAATAGGTACTGCTGGTTCTATACAAAATAAAGTTAAGCTACAAGATGTGGTAATTACTTTAGCTTCTGTAAGAGAGGATGGAACTTCATTACAATATGTACCTTTATCATATCCAGCATGTGCTAGTTTTGAAGCAGTATCTGCACTTATAGAAGCAGCAAATAATTTAAATATTAAATATCATTTAGGAATTACCCATTGCAAAGATGCTTTTTATTCAGAAATACCGGAATATCTTCCTTTAAAAGAAAAATATCATATTTTATGGAAAGTATGGCAGCGAAGCAATGTGTTAGCCACATCAATGGAATCATCAGCATTGTTTGTAATTGGAAGTATAAGGAAAATAATTGTGGGTGAAATTTTGACAATAGTAGGAGAAACTCACTTAAAAAAATTAATTTATAAAAAAATATCGTTAGATAACGCAATCAAAATTTCACTTGAAGCTATAAAAATATTAGAAAATAAATTGAAAATTGGCTAAAAATGTAGCATCTAAATTATAATATAGCTTTCCTAAAAAGGATAAAAATTATGAGCAAAAAAGAGGAAAAAAAAGAAATTGAAGAAATAATTAAATTGGCTCGAGAAGAGAAGATAGCTGAAGAAGAAATAATAAAGCAATCTTTTGAAGAAAAAAATAAATTAATAGAAGAACTCAAAGAAGCAAATAAAGAACTCAATAAACAAATTTTATATTTGAAAGCAGAATTTGAAAATTATAGAAAAAGAGCAGAAAAAGAAAAACAGCAAAAATTTATATTAGGAAAAATAAATGTAATTGAACACATAATAAATCTATATGAAATGTTTTCATATGCTTTAAATAACATTAATGACAAGGAAAAAATTGAAGAGGATCCTAAATTTTTGAATATCTTTGAAGGAATTAGACTATTATATAAAGAATTTGAAAATTTTTTATCTAAAGAGGGGATAAAAAAAATCGAATGCTTAAATCAAAAATTTAATCCATCTTATCATGAAGCAGTTGAAACCGTGGAAGTGTTAGATGAGAATGAAGATGATAAAATTATAGAGGTGGTTTCTGACGGATATATTTTTATAGATAAAGAAATAGAATATACACTCAAACCAGCGAAAGTAAAAATTGCTAAGTATAAACCTCAATCTGAAAAAGAAAACTTTGAAACTAAAAATAACGAAATTTCATCTAATAAAGAGGATAAAGAACAAAATGAATAAAGGAGGGTTAAGCATATGACCAAAATTATAGGTATAGATTTAGGTACATCTAACTCTGCAGCGGCAGTTCTTGAAGGAGGAAAACCAACAATTATACCAGCAGCAGAAGGAACAACAATAGGAGGAAAAGCATTCCCTTCATATGTAGCTTTCACCAAAGACGGTCAACTTCTTGTAGGAGAACCAGCAAGAAGACAAGCAGTTTCTAATCCTGAAGGTACAGTATATGCATTTAAAAGAAAAATGGGGACCGATTATAAATACAAAATTTTTGATAAAGAATTCACACCTCAACAACTTTCTGCGTTTTTGCTTCAAAAAATAAAAAGAGATGCTGAATCTTTTTTAGGTACCAAAGTAGATAAAGCTGTAATAACGGTTCCTGCGTATTTTAATGACAACCAAAGACAAGCTACAAAAGATGCTGGTGCTATAGCTGGACTTGAAGTTGTAAGAATAATAAACGAACCTACCGCAGCTTGTTTAGCATATGGTATTGACAAAGCAGGCCACGAGGAAAAAATTTTAGTTTTTGATTTGGGTGGAGGGACTTTAGATGTCACAATAATGAGATTTTGGGAAGCAGGAGGAGCAAAAAGTTTTGATGTAATATCTACTGCTGGTGATACCCAACTTGGTGGAACTGATATGGATAATGTTTTAATAGAATATATTGTTGAACAGTTTAGAAAGGAAACAGGAATTGATTTAAGAAATGATAAAATGGCAATGCAAAGAATTCGTGAAGCTGCAGAAAAAGCTAAAATTGAGCTTTCAAGTGTTTTAGAAACAGAAATTAATCTTCCGTTTATTACTGCAGACGCATCTGGTCCAAAGCATTTAACTATGAAAATTACTCGCTCTACCCTTGAACAGCTTGTAAGGCCTATAGTAGAAAGATGCGCTAAGTCTATTGATCAAGCAATCCTTGATGCAAAAAATAAGCCAAACAGTGGAATTAATTCAATAAAAGATATCACAAGAATAATTCCTGTAGGCGGTCCGACAAGAATGCCAATTGTAATTAAATTCCTTGAAGACTATGTTGGAAGAAAAGTAGAAAGAGGAATAGATCCAATGGAGTGTGTAGCATTAGGTGCTGCAATAGAAGCTGGAATTATTGCTGGAGAAGTAAAAGATATTGTTCATCTAGATGTAACTCCTCTATCTTTAGGTGTAGAAACTCTTGGAGGTGTATTTACAAAACTCATAGAAAGAAACACTACAATTCCTACAAGAAGATCAGAAATATTTACCACCGCTATGGATAACCAAACATCAGTAGAAATTCATATATTACAGGGAGAACGTCCTTTAGCAAAAGACAACACTTCTTTAGGAAGATTTTACCTTGAGGGTATTCCTCCTGCACCCAGAGGAGTACCTAGGATAGAAGTTACTTTTGACATAGATGAAAATGGAATTCTTCATGTTTCAGCAAAAGATTTAGGAACAGGTAAGGAACAATCTATTAGAATTACAGCTCCTCATAAATTATCAAAAGAAGAAATTGAGAGGATGATTAAAGAAGCAGAAAAGTATGCAGAAGAAGATAGAAAAAGAAAAGAACTTATAGAAGAAAGAAACAACTTAGATAGTATTATTTACTCAACAGAAAAATCATTAAGAGAATATGGAGATAAACTCACCCAAGAAGAACGTCTTGAAATAGAAAGAGTAATAAATGATGCAAAAAGCAAACTTACATCTGAAAATATAAATGAAGTAAGAAAAGCTAAAGATGAACTACTTAAAGCTTCTTATAAGCTAAGTGAAACTATATATAAAAATGCTCAGACAAAAACTCAGCAAGACTTCTCTCAACAACAAGGTACTTCGCAACAGGATGCTCAAAAAAGGGATAAAGGTGAGGTAATAGATGCTGAATATAAAGAGGATAAATAATTAACGATGAATAATAATAAATTAATAATAATTTAATAATAAAAAATAAATCTTTCCTATTCTGTTCATTAAATTCTTAGAATCTTTTAACATCTTGAGTTTTCAATCCAAATTTAGTATTTTAAATTATACTTTAACAACTTTTTAAGGAGTAAAAAAATTGGCTAAAAAAACTATAAATGTTCCTTTAACTATTTATACAGACAAATTTTTAATTACAGGGTTTGTAAAAATTAGGCCAAAGCTTAAATATATCTTTAAAAAATATCTCACACAACGAATTTCTGAAATTATAGATGTAGCTGGTGAAAGAATGGAAAAAGTAGGTGAAAAACAGTTTTTGGAAGTAATAAATGCAGACATTCAAGATTTGGAAACAAAAGAAATAATAAGAACTCAGGTTAAAAGACTTGTAGTAAACAAAAATGCTATAAGAATTATAATTCCAATTGAAACAAAACCAATTGAAGAAACCAAATAAAAAAATGATAAAATTATCATTAAATGGCGCACTGGGAAGAATGGGAACAACTATATTAGAACTATGTCTTCTGGATAAAGAAATAAAAATAGTGGGATTAGCAGATATCTCACCTGTTAAAAAAATTTATGATAACCATGATTTACCAGCTGTAGAAAAAACTTTAGAAAAATACATAGAAAATACAGACGTAGTTGTGGACTTCTCTTCACCAGAAGGGACACAGCAAGTTCTTATTTTATGTAAAACTTACAAAAAACCAATAGTAATAGGAACAACTGGACACTCTGAAGATCAAGTAAAAAAAATTAAAGAAGCTTCTCAAGAGATTCCAGTTTTACTTTCTCCTAATATGAGTCTGGGAGTAAATTTAATGTTTAAATTAATAGAACTTACTACTAAAACCTTAAAAAATGAAAATTATGATATTGAAATTGTAGAAGCACACCATAACAAGAAAAAAGATGCACCATCTGGCACTGCTAAAAAAATAATGGAAATAATAAAACAAATACAACCTGAAACTAACTTTGTGTTTGGAAGAAACGGAATTATTGGCGAAAGGAAACCTAACGAGGTTGGTATAAGTGTTATTAGAGCAGGCGATATTGTAGGAGAACATCTTGTGCTTTATTCTACCTATGGAGAAAGATTAGAAATAAAACACACAGCAACCTCAAGACAAACATTTGCTAAAGGTGCTCTACTTGCTGCCAAGTGGCTTGTTAAAAATCAAAAAGCAGGATTATATACTATGTATGATGTGCTAAATATATAGGTTTTGGTGCTTTTTATAAATGAATTTAAGAATTTATGCAAAAATTGCTATCAATGGAAAACAATTTTTTGGAATTGTTGATAAACAAAAAAAACTGTTTTATGTGATAAGCTCTTCTTATTTTGAATCTAACTGGAAACTTACCGATACTGTAATAAAACTAGAAAAAAACAAAACAATAAAATTTCTTCCTCCGTGCTGTCCGACAAAAATAGTATGCGTTGGTTTAAACTTTACAGACCACGCAAAAGAGCTCAATATGCCATTGCCTAAATACCCTATTATTTTTCTTAAACCACCTTCAGCAATTATCGGACATAAAGATAAAATAATATATCCAAAAACTACAAAACAGCTTCACTATGAAGCTGAGTTAGCTGTTATTATTAAAAGAAAAGCTAAGAATATTAAACCTTCTCAAGTGAAAGATTATATATTAGGTTTTAGTTGCTTTAATGATGTAACTGCCAGAGATATCCAAAAAAAAGATGGCCAGTGGACAAGAGCAAAATCTTTTGATACTTTTGCACCAGTAGGTCCATGGATAGTTTCAAAGGAATTAGATATAACTAATTTAAAAATTCAATCTATTTTAAATGGGAAAATCATGCAAAACTCATCTACTAAAAATTTAATTTTCAAAATGGAATATGTAGTAAGTTTTATATCAAAAATAATGACTCTTTATCCACAGGATATTATAACTTTAGGAACACCAGCAGGTGTAGGGGAAATGAAGAGAGGTGATTGTATTACGATAAGAATAGAAAACATAGGAGAACTAACTAATTATGTGGAATAAAAATTTTTGGTATTTGATAATAACTACTTTAATTTTTAGAACATATTTATTTAGTTTTAAATATTCTTACTATTATTATTCTCAAGCATTATTAGACATTCATCAAAAAAATTATAGTTCAGCTATAGAAAAACTTGAAAAAGTCATAAAGCTAGATCCAGAAGCTTTAGATGTTTATCCTCAGCTTATATACTTATATGTATTAGAAAAACAAGAAAATAAACTTACCTACTTAATCAAAGAAATAGAAAAAATAGAAGTAGATACAGCGACACTATCTAATATAGGTAATATACTATGGATTGGGGGATATACAAAAGAAGCTGCAAAGATATTTGAAAAAATTCTCTCAATAACTCCTAACAATCTAGATGTAATTTTTGCTTTAGCACAGATATATTTTTATCTGGATGAAGAAAAATCTATATACTACTACAAAAAATACCTTGAACTAAACCCTAACGATACTAATGCATATTTTCAGTTGGCACTGTTAGAGTATAAAAGAGGAAATCCGGAAAAAGCAAAAGAATATTTAAAAAACTTAAATGAAGAAAAAGATATTATTTCTTCTATTTTATTTTCAGATAACTTTATTGAGAAAACCACTGATTACACATCTTTAATTTTACAATATGAAAATTATCTTAAACAAAAACCTAATGATTACAAAATCTTAACTAATTTATTTTTTTTGTTACTTTCTCAGCAAGATATAGGAAAGGCAGAACAGTATTTTCCGAAAATACTTTCAATACCTAAAAAAGAATTTTTACCAGTACATAATTTCCTTATTGCAATTTTTTATGAATATAAAAAGGAATTTAAAAAAGCAATCAAATATATGGAAAAATATATCAAAAAAACAGAAGTCTCTGATTCTTTACCTTATTTAAAATTGATATATTATTACTATTCAATAAAGAATTATAAAAAAACTTTTAGTTTGTTAGAAACTGCTAAACAAAAATTTAATGAAGAAGAAATCAAAATCATGCTTTTATATGCATATATAGAAAAAAAGAACTATAACAAAGCATTAGAGATATTATTTGAATTAAAATCATCATCTTCTTCATTTGAAAGAATCGATTTCTATATAGGGATGTGTTATGAGCAACTAGGTGATATTGAAAATTCTATAAAATATCTAAAAGAAGCAATAGCCAAAAATCCTGAGGACCATGAAGCACTAAATTATTTAGGATATCTTTATGCAGACAGAGGAATCAACCTAAATGAAGCAGAACAGCTAATAAAAAAGGCTTTAGAAGTAGAACCCACTAATTATGCCTATATAGATTCTCTTGCTTGGGTTTATTATAAGAAAGAAGATTACAAAAAAGCAGAAGAATTATTTGAACAAATTAAAAATTATTCAGATCCTATTATTTATGAACATATAGGGGATGTTAAAGCTTCTCTTAATAAATTTGAAGAAGCATTGATTTTTTACAAGAAATCTTTAAAACTTAACAATAAAAACAAAGATTTAAAGAATAAAATTTTAAAAATTAAATCTAAATGCAAATCCTTGCGCCTGCAAAGGTAAATTTGACTTTAAAAATATTAAACAAAAGAAAAGATGGATATCATAATATATTTTCTATTATCCAGACAGTTTCTTTGTTTGACAAAATAAAAATTAGTATAAAGTTGAAAAAAAATGTCTCAGAAAACAAATTAATCATCAACTGCAATATTCCTGAATTAAAAAATGAAAATAATTTGTGCTATAAAGTAGCTGAAACCATTTTAAAAAAGTTTAAGATTGAAAATTATTTTATAAAGATAGATATAGAAAAAAATATCCCAATTGGTGGAGGATTAGGGGGAGCCTCTTCAGATGCTGCTTGTGTAGCACTGGCTTTAGTTAAGTTATTTAAAATTAAAATAACAAAGGAAAAACTTATAAAGATCCTTGCAAAGTTAGGTAAAGATATCCCCTTTTTTTTGTTTCAAGGTTGTTGTATAGTAAAATCTGCAGGTGAAAAAATTAAAAAAATTATTCCTCCATGGACACAGAAACCTCTTTGGTTCGTATTAGTTTATCCAAATGTAATTCTTTCCACAAAAAAAGTATACGAAACTTATGATAAAATAACCAAAAATTCTTTCTATAAATTTGATGAAAACAAAATTTTAGACTCAATAAAGAAAATAAATCTAAAAACTTTACTCATAAATGACCTTGAAAAAGCTGCTTTTAAAGTTTTTCCTGAATTAAAAAAAATAAAACAAATCATGAATAGATTTTCTGAAAATGTCTCTATGAGCGGCTCAGGATCTTGTTTTTTTTCTGTATTTAAAAACAAAAAAGAAGCAGAGTTTTTTAAAAAAATTGTTGAAAAAAAGCTCAAAAATTGTAAAATTTATATTTTAAAAAGTATAACTAAATAAAAAGGAGGTTTTATTTATTTTATGGAAATAACAGAAGTAAGAATATACCCCCAAAAAGAAAAAAAATTAAAAGCATACGCTACAATTACTCTGGATGATGTTTTTGTTGTTCATAACTTGAGGATTGTTGCGTTTGATGATGGAGTTAAAATTTTCATGCCATCTAGAAAAACAAGTAATGGTTCTCATAAAGATGTGGCTCATCCAATTTCAAATGAGTTAAGGCAAAAAATTGAACAAAAAGTATTAGAGGCATACAATCAAAAAACTGGTGAAAATCTTCAACTAAAAAGGAAAAAATAATCAAATTTTAGAAATTTTTTTAAAAGGAGGAAATTTTTATTATGATTGACAGATATTCTTTACCTGAAATGTCAAGTATTTGGTCGGAAGAAAATAGATTCAAACTAATGTTAGAAGTAGAACTTAAGGTATTAGAAACATTAGCAGAAGAAAAAATCATTCCTAAAAACCACTATGAAGAAATTAAAAACAAAGTAAAATTAAACATAGAAAGAATAAAAGAAATTGAAAAAATCACAAAACACGATGTAGCTGCATTTGTAGATCAACTAAGTGAATCAGTAAATACAGAAGCAGCAAAATGGATACACTTTGGTCTTACTTCTTCTGATGTTTTAGATACTGCTTCAGCTTTGCAGTTAAAACAAAGCTGTCAACAAATTTCAAAAAGATTAAACGAACTGTTAGAGGTACTTAAAATTCAAGCTTTAAACTACAAATCCACTTTAATGATGGGAAGAACACATGGAGTACATGCTGAACCAATAACCTTTGGATATAAACTTGCTGGTTGGTATTGTGAAGTTAAACAACATTATGAAGTATTAAATTATATAAAAGAAATTGTAGCAGTTGGAAAAATTTCAGGAGTAGTTGGAACTTACTCTCAGCTTTCTCCAGAAATAGAAAAAAAGGTATTAAAAAAATTAGGTTTAAAACCAGAACCAATTTCTACACAAGTAATTCCTAGATATAGATATTCTTATTATCTCACTACATTAGCAAATATTGCTGCTTCATTAGAAAAATTCGCTACCGAAATAAGACATCTACAAAGGACAGAGGTACTAGAGGTAGAAGAATCGTTTTCCAAGGGACAGAAAGGTTCCTCTGCTATGCCGCATAAAAGAAATCCGGTGTTATCTGAAAACATATGTGGATTAGCTAGATTAATAAGATCTTATGTTGTTGCTGGATATGAAAATGTAGCGTTATGGCATGAAAGAGACATATCTCATTCTTCGGCAGAAAGAATAATTTTACCAGATGCTTCTATAGCGTTGGATTTTATACTTTATAGATTCACAAACCTTATAAAAAATATTATAGTTTATCCAGAAAATATGCTCAAAAATATCCAAATTTCTCATAACTCTTTCTATTCACAAACATTATTAACTGAGCTAATAAAAAAAGGATTAAGTAGACAACATGCATACAACATTATACAACCCCTTGCCCAGGAGGCATTTTTGAAAAAGAAAGATTTTATAGAAATTTGTTGTAAAAATAAAAACTTAACAAAAATCATAAAGCCAAAATATATTAAAAAAATTTGTAATACAAAATTCTTACTGAAACATTTAGAAAACAAATTCGATGAAATATTTAAAGATTGAATATATAGTTATATTTTGCATAACAATTTATTTTTTAGTCCAATTTTACCTTCTACCAAAAGCCAAAATAAAAATTAATAAGTTAGAATTTTTTCAAAAAGAAACCATAAAGATTCCAATTGAAGTTATTTCTTATAAAGATGGAGTATATGAAATATTTTCTTTCAGGAAGGAAAAAAATAAAAAAATTTTTTACCCAGAAAGTTATACAATTCTGTTAAGAAAAGGTCAAAGATATTTTTTTGAATATAAGTTAGATAAAAATTTCTTTAATGAAACATCCACATATTTATATCTTGTAAGCAAAGATCTCATAACTAAAAAAAATATATTGTATAAGAAACTATTAATAAAAATCCCTTCTGAGGAAAAAACTAAAGTTTCAATTTCTACTGCATCTTTAACTTTTATATCTAAAAAAGAAACCATACAACCTCAATTATCACCTAAACCAGAACCTAAAATTGATGTAAAAACTAAATCTGAAATTGCAAAAGAAATAGAACAAAATTTTGAAATACATATAGATTCTCATATGATAAAACCTCAATACTATTATAACTCTACACTAAGTATTCCTTTAAAACTAACAAATAAATCTCTACAAACTTTACCTTTAAATATAGAAGCGAATTTTAAAAATGAAGAAGAAATTATTGTATCATCAAGAACTTTATCTTTAAAAATATCTCCACAAACCACTCAAGCAATTTCTATAAATTTTGACATAATACCTTCAATAACCCCGGGGAAGTATTTTATAGAAATAATTTTCTTATACTTGAAGAAAAAAATAAAAACAACAACTGAAAAATTTTTAATAAAAGATATCCCACCAAAAATTATCTTTCAGGAACAACCGATTATAAAGTATAATTCTACTAACACCATTCTTATAGAGGTCGAAGATGACAGAGGAATAAATGAAGTAAAATTTATAGAAGTAGATGATAAAAGGAAAACTAAAAAAGAAAATTATATGGCACTTATAGCAGGCAACAAATTACTTGGACTGTACAGTTTTACTACTTCAAAGATAACTAAAAAAGATTATTACAGCTTCTATATACAAGTTTCAGATATAGCTGGAAATATCACAACTACAGAAGTATTCAAAACAAAGATTGTAAAATGACTGTTTTAAAAAAAACTATAGGATGGTTATCGTGGAGCTTTTTTATTAATTTTTTAGTAATTTTATTATATTGGTTTGATTTGTTTGTACCTGTAGAAAATATATTTTATGATTTAAGATTTAAACTCCGTGGACCTATAAGTCCATCCAACAATATAATAATTGTTAAAATAGATGAAAATTCTCTTTCTTATTTAGGCAGATGGCCATGGGACAGAAAAATTGTAGCTAAAGCAGTTGAAAATTTATTTAATTGTGGAGCGAAGATAGTCGCTTTAGATATATTATACCCTGAAAAAAGTAATGAATCTTCAGATTTAGCTCTACACAATGCTTTAAAAAAAGGAAATTCAGTTATTGCTTCACATTTTGAGAGTTTCTATGAAAATGTACTAAAGGATAACACCATTCAAAAAGTACTGATAGAAAAAATAATTGAACCTATTGAATTATTTAACCGTGTCTGCAAAGTTGGTTTTACTAATATAGAACCAGATGAAGATGGTGTTGTAAGAAGTGTATTTTTAACTAAACAATTTAACCAAAAAACATACTACTCTTTTAATTACATAATAGCTAAGGAATTTTTAGGAAAAGTTTCAGAAAAATTACTGAGTAATTTACCTTCAAAAATTTTTATAAATTTTTATGGGCCATCCGAATACTTTAATAAAAAAGAAAATAAAATTGAAACAACTTTTATAGGTTATTCCTTTATAGATATTTATAATAACCTTATACCACCTATATGGATAAAAGACAAAATAGTTCTTATAGGAGCAACAGCTACTGGTAGTTATGATCATTACCCAACACCATTTATTAAAACTTATCCAGGTGTTGAGTTAAACGCTACAGTAATAGAAAATTTACTTTTTAAAACATATCTTAGAAAGAAATTTGATAAGATACATAACATATTGTTTATTACATTTACAACTATTCTTTTAAGTATATTTTTTTATAATATCAGTCCAGTCTTGATAGTACTTTTTATTTTTCTATATACTTCAGGATATTATTTGATTACCTATTATCTCTTTATAAAACATTTCTATATTTTAGAATTTGTACCTTATAGCGCTTCCGCTATATTAGCTGGTTTTAGTTGTATCTTACATAAATTAATTTTTGAGCAAAAAGAAAAAAAAATAATAAAGAAGACATTTTCAAAATATATTAATCCATATGTAATGGAGGAACTACTAAAAAATCCCACAGGAAGTTTAAGTGGATTGGGTGGAGAAAAAAAAGAAATTACAGTTGTTTTTACTGACATTAGGGCATTCACCAGTATCTCAGAAAAACTACCAGCGGAAGAAATAGTTACTTTTTTAAATAGATATTTTCAGGTAATGAATAACATTATCTTTAAATACAATGGTACTATAGATAAATATATAGGTGACTGCATAATGTGTTTCTGGAATGCTCCTCTTAATCAACCAGATCATGCATATTTAGCAGTAAAATGTGTAATGGAAATGATTTATGAATTGGAGAGACTTAATGAATCGGAAACTATTTTAAAAGGTTTCAAAATAAAAATAGGAGCAGGAATAAATACAGGAGAAGCTATAGTAGGAAATATCGGTTCAATACACCTTATGAATTATACTGCTGTAGGAGATACAGTAAACACAGCCTCTAGACTACAAAGTTTAACAAAAGAATTTAATTCTCCTATAATAATTTCTGAAAGTGTAAACAGAAAACTAAACAATAGAATACCTACAAAATTTTTAGGCAAGATACTCCTTCGCGGTAAACAACAGGAAATAGGAATATATAAAGTTGGAGATTTTACTTATTATTAACAAAAATCGTTGATTTGACATAAATAATTTTATACTATTTTAATTTATGAAAATATTCTTCAGATTATTATTAGCACATCTGCTGACAGATTTTACATTACAAACAAATTTTATAGCAAAGTGGAAAAGGAAAAACTTTACAGGAGTAATAGTACATTCTTTTATATTTTTTATTCTGGGATTAATTCTTACATGGGAAGACATTAATAAAATCTGGTTTGATTATCCTTTTCAACTTAGTGGTTTTGTATGTTTAATAATTTTATTTATTTTACATATTATAGAAGATGAATATCGCGCATACACTGTAAGAAATTATCATATACAGGATAATCTTTTATTTTTTATCTGGGACCAATTTATCCATATAACATTTTTATATATCTTTTCACCTTATAGAGAACTTAGCTTTGAAAAATGGGTGATAATTTTATGTATTTTAATAGTTGGTACTCATGTGTTAAGTGTAATACTTTTTTATTTTGATACTTTATTTTGTAAAGAAGAGATTGCTTACAAAAATTTCCAAAATAAGTATATTTATATATTTTTACGGCTTTTAATTATATTAACATTTTTATTACCAAATTATTTGATCTTTATATCTTTTTTGTTTATTCCTGTGAATTTTTTTATTTACAGAAGGTTAAAAAAACTTTCTTTGGTAAGTTTCTGGATTAATTTAATAATGCCCTATTTTTTAGGATTTATTATATATATAATTAATAACTAATGATGAATTCTTTATTTAATATAATTTTTTATTCAGTAAAAGAAAATTTTAAAACAAAAATATACGTAACAGTAGTGTTGTTTTCTATGGTTCTTATCTTTATAGGTTTTCTTCTTACAGGACTAAGCGGATTTGAACAGCCTCAAAGAGTTCTTGTAAATACAGGAATTGCTATGATAGAAATTTTTTGTTTGATTTTAATACTTTTAAATTCTGTTGGATTATTTTTGCAAGAAGTAGATACTAAAAATATATATATTTTGCTTTCTAAACCTATTTCAAGAAACAAATATATCTTAGGAAGATATATTGGATTTTTAGTAGTAATAATATTAAGCATCTTTATAATGTGCTGTGTCCATATAGTATTTCTTAAAATAGTAAAATGGAACATAAACAAGGAATATTTTCTTACTCTTTTTACAATTTTCTTTAAAAGTACACTTATAACTTCTGTTGCGTTATTGGCTACTTTACTTACAACTTCTCACTTATCTGCTGCGATTATATCTTTGCTTTTATGGATTGCAGGACATTTTACTTCTGAGTTTATGTTTATAGTTGGAAAAATTAAAATTAAATTTTTACAGGTATTTTTAAAAATAACCTATTATTTAATCCCAAATTTTCAATATTTTAATATTAAAGATTTCTTTGATAGCCCAGATTTTGTATCGAAGTTTAATTTAATAAAAGGAATTTTGTACTGTCTGAGTTATACACTCATATGTTTATCGTTAAGTTGTATCTTATTTAAGAAGAAAGATCTATGAAAATGTCTAAAGTATTTATATTGTTTGTTCTTATAACTCATTTAATTTTTACAACTTTTTTATTAAATGAGATTTACAAAAAAAGCTTTTATTCTTATATCCCAAAAATGTTTCAAATAAAACTTCCTTTAGAAAAATTTTTTATATTGGACAGCGTTGGAATAATAATTGGTTTAAGAAAAGTTGTAAGTGACATAGCATGGATTCAACTACTTCAATATTACGGGGGAAAACCACCTGAATCAGAAGAAGAAACTTTTTTAGAACATATTACTAAAATCCAACCTGGTAAATATTTAGATTTTCTAAAATATGTAAGAAGAGTAACCATATTAGACCCACTGTATAGCTTTGCATATTTTTATGGCACAGGAGTGTTGGCATGGAATCTAGAACGTCCCGATGAAGCTTTAGAATATCTTAATGAAGGTTTAAAAAATCTTGAATTCCAAAAAAATAATCCAGAAAGTGACTACTGGCAGCTAGTCAAATATCAACAGGCAATCTATTATAAACTAGGTGGAAAATATAAAGAAATGCTTGACGAATTAAAATCAATTATAGAAAAAGGTAAAGCACCTCATATGGTTAAAGCGATTTTAGCAAATTTATATAAAAAGTATGGTTTTTATAAAGAAGCTTTATTCATCTGGAAAGAACTACTAAAAAGCGGTGACCCAGAATATGTAGAAAGAGCAAAATTTCAAATTTTGCAACTTAAAACTTTAATCTTAAAAAAAGAGAGAAACTATGAAAAATAAACCTCAGTTACAAGTACCAAAAGAAATTTTTGAAAATTGTCCAGGGTGTAATGCTATTTTGATAAAAAAAGAACTTTATGAAAATTTTAAAATATGCAAAAAATGTGGTTATATTTTTAGAATGACAACTCATGAAAGAATTGAGATGTTAGCTGATAAAGGTTCTTTTAAAGAACTTTTTAAAAATTATTCTTCGGAAAATATTTTAAACTTTCCAGAATACGACTCAAAACTAGAAGAATCTAAAAATAAAACTAAGTTGCAGGAAGCTTGTATAAGTGGAATCTGTAAAATTGGTGGAATTAAAACTGTACTTAGTGTGTTAGATTTTAATTTTCTTGGAGGAAGCATGGGAAGTGTAGTTGGAGAAAAAATTGCTTTAAGTTTTGAAAAAGCAAAGTCACTTAAGATACCTATAGTAATTGTATCAGCCAGCGGAGGCGCTAGAATGCAAGAAGGGGTAATTTCTTTAATGCAAATGGCTAAAACATCTGCAGCATGTGCAGAGTTTAAAAAAACGAATCTACCATATATATCTGTATTAACAGATCCCACAACAGGCGGAGTAACAGCTTCATTCGCAATGCTGGGAGATATAATAATTGCAGAAACTAAAGCTCTTATAGGTTTTGCTGGTCCTAGAGTAATAGAACAAACTATTAAACAAAAACTTCCTGAAGGGTTCCAATCAGCGGAATTTTTATTAGAGCATGGATTTGTGGATATTGTAGTTCAAAGGAAAGATTTAAAAAGTGTTATTTCTAACTTGTTAAAATTATGTTTAAATAATAGGTTAAGATGTTATAAAAATAAAAACAGATAGTTAGTTAATTTATAAAATTTAATATGGAGAAATTCTATGAAACAAAAAATTGTACTCGCATATTCTGGAGGTTTGGATACTTCTGTTATACTACACTGGTTAAAAAACCAGTATAAAGCTGATGTTTTAGCATGCGTGGTAGATGTAGGTCAACAGGAGAATTTTGAAGTAATTAAAAAAAGAGCTATAAAAATTGGAGCAAAAAAAGTATACATAATTGATGCCAAAAAAGAATTCGTAGAAGATTATATATTTAAAGCATTAAAGGCTAATGCTATATATGAAGGTAAATATTTGCTTGGTACTTCTATTGCAAGACCTTTAATTGCTAAAAAAATAGTAGAGGTTGCTAAAAAGGAAAATGCTAAAATTTTAGCACATGGAGCAACAGGTAAAGGAAATGATCAAGTAAGATTTGAACTGGCTTTTAAGTTTTTATATCCAGAAGCAAAAATCATAGCTCCATGGAGAATATGGAAAATTTCTTCTCGCAAAGAAGAAATAGAATATGCTAAAAAATATAACATCCCAATAGAAGTTTCAGAAGAAAAACCTTATTCTTCTGATGCTAACCTTTGGCATATAAGCTATGAAGGCGGGAAATTAGAAAACCTAAAAAATGAACCAGATGAAAATATCTTCCAGTTAACCACCTCTGCCTTTTCAGCTCCTGATAAAACAGAATCATTAGAAATAGAATTTAATCAAGGAATTCCTACAAAAATTATTACACAAAATAAAGAAATATTCACATTGAAACGTGACGGAGCGGTATCACTTATCCAAATTTTAAATAAAATAGGAGGAAGAAATGCAATAGGAAGAACAGATATAGTAGAAAACAGGCTTGTAGGTATAAAATCCAGAGGCGTATATGAAGCACCTGCAGCAACAATTCTATACTTTGCACACAGGGAATTAGAATCTTTAGTATTGGATAAAGAAACTTTTCATTTTAAAGAGCATATTGCTTTAGAATATTCAAGGCTAATATATAATGGAGAATGGTTTACACCAAAACGAGAAGCAATGGATAAATTTATAGATGAAACCCAGAAATATGTCACAGGCAAAATTGGTTTGAAACTGTACAAAGGTAACATTTTTGTAAGTTTTAGAGAATCCAAATATTCTTTATACAATTTAGACTTAGCTTCTTTTGATGAATCCTCTAAAGGCATCTTGGCCTACGATCAAAAAGATGCAGAGGGTTTTATAAATCTTTTTGGATTGCAATATAAAGTCTTTTCTTTAATAAAGAATAAAAAAATAAATGAATAAAAAAATTGCTGTGTGTGGTAAAGGAGGAGTAGGTAAAACTACTATTACTTGTGGAATTTTAAATTACTTACTGGATTTAAACCTTACACCTGTTTTAGTAGTAGATGCTGACCCAAACTCCAATCTTGCCGAGAATTTAGGCATAGAGTATAACCTAACAATTGCTGACATAAGGGAAGAATTAAGAAGTTTAGAAATTCCTCAACATATCTCAAAAGCAGATTATATAACTATGCGTCTTCAAGAAGCTATAGTAGAAAAAAAAGGGTTTGATTTAATTGTCATGGGAAGACCAGAAGGTAAAGAATGTTATTGTTTCGTAAATGAATTATTAAGAACTTTTCTTTCTAATATAAGTAAAAACTACAAATACATATTAATTGATACGGAAGCTGGAATGGAACATTTTTCCAGAAGAACTACAGATAATATTGATATATTAATTATTGTAATTAATCCTGCGAAAGTCTCAATACAAACTGCCAAAAAAATTTTAGAAATGATACCAAAATTGAAACTTAAAATTGCTACGACTAAAGTATTATTAAACTTCTTTGATAACAACAAAAATGAATTTGACATAAAAGTTGACGGGATAATTAACAAAGATGAAATAATATATAATTATTCAGAAAGTGGAATTCATTTGTTAAACAATTTACACAACACAAATTTTTATTCGGATTTAAAAAAATTTTTAGAAAAAATTGTTTAAAAAAACTTATGTAGAAGGAGTTATAATTATGGACAAAAAAATAATCCTACAAGAAAAAGACATACCCAAAGAATGGTATAACATACTACCTGATCTTCCTGAACCACTTCCTCCGCCTATAAATCCCAAAACAGGAAAACCTGTAAGTTTAGAAGAGCTTATTCCTATTTTCCCTATGGGATTAATTCAGCAAGAAGTTTCACAGGAAAGATGGATCCCAATTCCTGATGAAGTCATCAATGTATATAAAATGTGGAGACCAACACCTTTAGTTCGTGCTTACGAACTGGAAAAATATCTTAAAACACCTGCTAGGATCTATTATAAAAATGAAAGCGTATCACCTGCAGGAAGTCATAAACCTAACACAGCAGTAGCACAAGCCTACTATAATAAAATAGAAGGAGTAAAAAGGCTTACCACAGAAACTGGAGCTGGACAGTGGGGGTCTGCTTTAGCATTTGCCTGTAATATTTTTGGTCTAAAATGTACAATCTATATGGTAAAAATTAGTTATGAACAAAAACCATTCAGAAAATCATTAATGCATGCATGGGGTGCTGATGTTTATTCTTCACCTACAAACTTTACTAGTTCTGGAAAAAAAGTCTTATCTGAGAACCCGAATTCTCCTGGCTCTTTAGGAATAGCTATTTCAGAGGCCGTAGAAGATGCTGTTACTCATGAAGATACAAAGTATTCCTTAGGAAGTGTATTAAACCATGTGTTACTTCATCAGACAATAATAGGACTCGAAACAAAAAAACAACTTGAGATGATTAACGAAAAGCCAGATATTATGATAGGATGTGTAGGTGGTGGAAGTAATTTTGCTGGATTTGTTTTACCTTTTGTGGCTGATAAAATTAAAGGAAAAACTAACACTAAATTCTTAGCAGTGGAACCCACAGCTTGTCCTTCACTTACAAAAGGGTTATATCTTTATGACTATGGAGACACTGTAGGACTTACTCCACTTCTTAAAATGTACACTTTAGGACATAAATTTGTACCTCCTAAAATTCATGCAGGAGGATTAAGATATCATGGAGACGCGCCGATTTTATGTTATCTTGTAAATAAAAAACTCATCGATGCTGTAGCTTATCCTCAAAAAGCAGTATTTGAAGCTGCAGTAACTTTCGCAAAAACAGAAGGATTTTTACCTGCACCTGAAACCGCACATGCTATAAAAGCAACAATTGATGAAGCTTTAAAATGTAAAGAAACAAAACAAGAAAAATGCATAGTGTTTAATTTTAGTGGTCATGGACATTTTGATCTTGCTGCATATGATCAATTTTTCGAAGGAAAACTTGAAGACTATGCTTATCCTGAAGACGAAATTAAAAAGTCCTTAGAAGAAATCAAAAAATTTCCAATTAATAAACAACAATGAAAAAACTTATTGTACTATTTATATTTGCTGTCACAATGGGAGTATTAGAAGCAGCCGTTGAAGTTTATGTAAGAGAAATTTATTACCCTTTTGGATTTTTTCCGTTAAATTTGAACATTTTACCAAAATTATTTAGAATCGAAATTTTAAAAGAAGTCTCTACAATCATAATTTTAATATCCATCAGTTTACTATATGGAAAAACTTTTATTGAAAGATTTTGTTACTTTCTGTTTAGCTTTGGGACATGGGATATAATTTATTACATAGGATTAAAATTCTTTATTAACTGGCCTGAAAATTTGTAAAGTTGGGATGTACTGTTTATTTTACCCACAATATGGGTAGTCTTGTGTTAACACCTCTCATATGTGTTGTTAATTACAGATTGCCACCAAAAATCAAGATAATTTTGATTGGATTATCTTTGACATAGGAGTTATTCTAATTTTATCATTCACTTGTAATTTTAAAAAGAGTAATGTTAATAATTTTAAATTTTTTAAGACCTTAATACTATCAATATTTACAAAAATATTTTAGCAACAAAAAACAATGAAAGAAAAACAAATAGAAAAAATAAAAATCCAATGTGTCCAAGGTGACATTACAAAACAACCTGATATTGAAGCAATTGTAAATGCTGCAAACGCATGGCTTAAACCCGGTGGAGGAGTAGCTGGTGCAATACATCGAGCTGCTGGAAGTGAACTTGAAAAAGAAACTAAAAAATATGCTCCAATAAAACCCACTGAAGCAGTTATTACCAAAGCTTATAACTTACCAAATAAATATATTATCCATTGTCTAGGTCCTAGATATGGTATTGATAAACCGGAGGATAAACTTTTAGCAAAATGTTACATTAATGTCTTAAAAGTTGCTGAAAAAAATAAAATAACCTCTATTGCATTTCCTGCTATCTCCACAGGAGCATTTGGATATCCTATAGAGGAAGCAACAAAAGTTGTATTTGACACTATAAAATCTATTTCAAAAGAATTAAATAGCATTAAAATTGTTAGATTTGTTTTGTTTGATTACAAAGATTATCAAATTTATTGTAAGTTTTTAGATTCATTATAATATTATAATATCCTCACGGACTACGGAGGAACAATCAAAATGTATATCATAGGAGAAAAAATAAACGGAATGTTTAAAAAAGTAAACCAGGCAATAAAAGAACGTAACTCGGAGTTTATTAAAGAGCTTGCTAAACAACAGCTTGAGGCAGGAGCTAATGCGCTGGATGTAAATGTAGGACCTGAATCTATAAATCCGTTAGAAGATATGTTGTGGCTTATTAATACTATTAGAGAAATAACTGATGCACCTTTAGCAATTGATACTACTAAACCTGAAATAATGCAAGAAGGTCTCAAAACAGCAAGCAAAGGAGAAGGATGTTTCATAAATTCTACACATGCTGACTTTGAAAAGTTAGATATCTACATCCCAATGGCAAAAAAATATAATGCGAAACTTATAGCACTAACTATTTCAAAGTCAGGTGTTCCACAGGATGTTCAAGGTAAAATGGAGTTAGTAACAAACATTATTCAAAAATGTGTTGAGTACGAATATGATGTAGAAAATTTATTTATAGATCCTGTAATCCTACCAATTAATGTATCACAACAGAATGCTACTGCCGTATTAGAAGTAATCCAGCAAATAAAACTTGTATCAGATCCACCTCCTAAAACTCTATTAGGATTATCTAATGTTTCTCAAGGAACAAAATATAGAAATTTAATTGACCGAACTTATGTAGTGTTAGCATTGGCTTCTGGTTTAGATAGTGCAATTTTAAATCCGTTAGATAAAGAACTTATGGATGCAATAATCACTGCGGAACTCCTTTTGGGTAAACAATTATATTGTGAGTCGTTCTTAGAGGCTTATCGTAAAAAATAAAAGGAGGTGAAAACTTATGGCATACTATGAAGTTCCATCAGATATAGAAATAGCACAGAGTATAAAACTAAAACCTATAACTGAAATTGCTAAACTGGCGGGAATACTACCTTCTGAATTGGAGCTCTATGGAGACTATAAAGCTAAAGTGAAACTTGAAATTTTAGAAAGAATTAAAAATAACCCTCAAGCAAAATATATTGATGTAACGGCGATAACACCTACTCCTCTTGGAGAAGGGAAAACCATTACTACAATTGGACTTTCTTTAGGACTGGCAAAGTTAGGAAAAAAAGTTTTTACCTGTATAAGACAACCATCTTTGGGACCAGTGTTTGGTATAAAAGGTGGAGCTGCAGGAGGTGGCTATTCACAAGTTCTTCCCATGGAGGATTTCAATCTCCATCTTACAGGTGATACACATGCGGTTTCTATAGCCCATAATTTATGTATGGCATTTTTAAATAATGCACTCTATAGACGACAAATTCCAATTGACCCCAAAAAAATCTTATGGCGGTATGTAATGGATGTTTCAGAACGTTTTTTAAGAAATATTATAATTGGATTAGGTCCTGTAAGTGATGACGGAATGCCTTTGAGTAGTGGTTTTGATATTTCTGGTACATCAGAACTTATGGCGATTCTTGCGTTAACTAATTCCTTACAAGATCTCAGGAAACGTCTTTCTAAAGTAGTAGTAGCATTTACTTACGATAATAAACCCGTAACAGCAGAAGATATTAAAGTTGCTGGAGCAATGACTGTATTACTTAAGGATGCTATAAAACCAAACCTTCTACAAACAACAGAATACACCCCAGTGTTTGTTCATACAGGACCTTTTGCTAACATTGCTCATGGAAATAGTTCAATACTTGCTGATCTTATTGCTACCAAACTTGCAGAATATGTCGTTACAGAAAGCGGATTTGGTGCAGACTGTGGTATGGAAAAATTTATGAATATAAAATGCCGTTATTCAGGACTTACACCACACTGTGTAGTAATGGTAGCTACAGTGAGAGCTTTGAAGATGCATTCTGGAAAAATCAATGTTCTTCCAGGAAAACCTTTACCTGAAGAGTTAACAAAAGAAAATTTACAACTATTAGAAGAAGGGTTATGTAATTTAGAAAAACAAATAGAAAATGTTCTAATTCACGGAGTTCCAGTAGTGGTAGCAATAAATAGATTTACAACCGACACAGACAAAGAAATTTCTTTAATACAAAAGCGTGCAAAAGATTTTGGTGCAGAAGAAGCAGTAGTCTCTGAAGTATGGGCAAAAGGTGGAGAGGGAGGCAAAGATCTTGCTTTTGCAGTAATTAAAACAGCTAATAAACCTAATAATTTTAAATTTCTTTATCCATTAGATATCCCTATTAAAGATAAAATTCACATTATAGCTACAAAAATTTACGGTGCAAAAGAGGTTCAATATTCTTCTGTTGCAGAGGAAAAAATAAAATTATATACAGAACTTGGTTGGGATAAACTTCCTATTTGTATGGCTAAAACACATCTTTCAATTTCTCATGAACCTTCCTGGAAAGGAAGACCAAAAGATTTTGTGTTGCCAATAAAAGATATTAGAGCATCTATTGGTGCTGGATTTTTGTCTCCATTGTGTGGAGAAATAAGAACTATGCCAGGCCTTCCTTCGGTTCCTGCTGGTACAAAAGTTGATATTGATGAAAATGGAAAAGTTATAGGATTATTTTAAAATAACGATTAAAAAATAGCAATAAAGTTACAGTTTCTTTTCAAAAAAGTGGCAATTATTTCGCTATAACATTACATATTATTTTAATGAATAACTACATTCATACATAGCAATTTTTCCATATAATAATTATACACCACAACAAGTAATTAAAGAAGCAATAAGAAATAACTGCAAATCAATTTCTCACAATATAAATGAACCAACAATTTTTTATGAATATATATATGATATTGCTAAATTAGCAAAACAAAAAGGATTAAAAGTGCTGTTTCATACAAATGGTTCTGTTAATCCTATTCCTTTAAAAGAGTTAATAAAATATGCAGACGCAGTTACTGTGGATTTAAAAGGTTTTAATAAAAAATTTTATACTGAAATACCTGAAGGCAATTTAGAATATGTTTTATGCATTTTCTTTTAGAGTCAATAAAGTTTACAAACAATAAAGTTTTGTTTCCTCGTATTTTTTTATTTTTAATTTTAACTGTTTGAAAGAATGTGGTGTGAAATCCATATGCAAGATGTGTCTATCACGATATACTTTTTCTTATATTCGAAAGGATAATTGATAGTTATATAAATTTATTCCTTTAGATAGATTATAGCATCTTTACAACAATTAGTTCATCTTTCATATTTTTAGTTATCATGAGTTTTTTTATACCGATTAATGATAATTTGTCTGTACTTCAGGATTTTTGCTTTTTTAACCGTGGAGATTTTTAAAACAAAGAAAAAGAAATTTTAATATCTAGTCGCTGTGGAATTTATGTAAATGTATGTCCATTGGATAATAGAATATATAATGCTACAGATGCAAACCCTAATGGAAATTTAGGTTTTACATTAGAATTTCCTAAAGAGCTTAAAAATATTACCCTTATATCTGAACTTAAGCATTTAATAGAAGAAAGAACCAAGTCAAACCTTAAAACTTAAACCTTAAAACTTAAAACTGGGTTCTATATACTTAATACGAAAGTAAGCGATGTTTCTGAAAAGTATTCTTTTAAAAGAGAAAATTTATACTTACTTATAATAAAGAAAGCAGATAGTGGCTGTTATTGCCCTGAAAATGCTTTTCTTAAAAGTTTACTTACACATTTAATTTTAAACACAGATGAAGTCATAATTATAAACCTCCTTGCAGGAAATAGAAGTACTAACACGAAAAACAACAAGAAATATATTATACACTTTTTATTTTGACAGAACCTACATTAAAAAGTATACAAACTACACAAAGAATTTTAAATCTAGCAGAAGAATTAAAAATTAAAAAAGTAAACATTATTGCAAAAAAAATCACTACACAACCTGATCTAATTTTCATTTAACAACAGTTGAAAAAAAATATAAAATTATATAAATTTTAATAAACCTTTGCAAAAATTTGAAGAAAGCAAAATAAAATTATCTTCTTCAGTTTTTTCCAAAAAGTAAAGTCAATTTTCATTAACATATAAAAAGGAGTTATTCTATTTCATCAGAAGTTAAAACACAGAATCAAACCACACTAAAAGTAAAACAAATCATAGAAGAATTAAATCTTGAAACTAGTAGAACTATAAAAAACTCAAAATTATAACCAAAGAATTTGATTTTCAAACAGACACCAAATCTAAAAAATTTAATAGCAAAAAAGTTTGTTCACAAAATACCTAAAGAATTTGAGAAATAAAAAGGTGATTTTTTCTATTCCCACAAAATTCCCTGAAAAATAAAAAAGATTTGCTATGAAAATAACCTATGGCTAAATATAGCATAAAAAATGATGCTATTTGCGATGGAAGAATTTGCGGTGTTGTAGGACTTGTAAGGTATAGCAATCCAAAATTATTAAGTGGACATTAGCATGTAATAACGCCCAATGAACTTTTAAAACATGATGTGTTAGTTGTAGAAACAGACTGTGTTGCTATTGAGTGCCCAAAAGAAGGTTTGATGAAATCAGAAGTTGCTTTTGAATACGCAGGTAAAGGGCTGCAGGAGATCTGCAAAGCAGTAGGGATGCCACCTGTGTTACATTTTGATTCTTGTGTTGACAACTCAAGAATTCTTATTGCATGTTATGCTATGTTGAAAGAAGAAGACATTTGTAACTCGTTAGACGAATGCCAATAGCAGGTGCTGTGTTTTAATGGTATTCAGAAAAGGCAATAACAATAAGGCAATAACAATAGGATGCTACTTTGTAGCTTCTTGAGTACTTGTATTTTTTGGAACTCCATATCATGTAACAGAAGCATAAAATGTTGTAAAATTTTGCACTCAAGAAGTTGAAAAAATTATTAGAAGAAAATATGTATTTAAACCAGATCCTTTAAAATAAAAAACGAGAAGCACTGAAATTAAAAAAGGAGAAAAAAACTATGTCAAAGATGATTGCTACAAAAGCAATTTTGGGAGCACACAAAATTGTAGCTCGTGCAGAAGAGATGCTAAATAAAGCAATTGAAAAATATGGCAAAGAACTGCCGGTTGGTTTTCCAGACACTGCTTATTATTTACCTTTTATATATGCTATGACTGCAGAAAAAATTCAAAAATTGGGTGATTTGTTCCCTATGATTGAATATACAAAAAAATTGCTGCCAGTGCTTCCTTCGGAAGAACTTTGGTTAACCTATTTAGGTGATACCCTTGACGCTGGTATAGCTACTTTATTTGCTGAAGAAATTATTGAAGCACTTAAATATTCATTACCAGACTATCATCCCAAACCTAACCATGATTTCTGGGTAGGTTTTACAAATGATATGATTTTAAGAGAACAGGGCATTAAACTTGTAGATGGAAGAATGCCTGGTTTTGCAACAATAGTAGGTGCTCCTTCTGATGTTGACACTGCAAAAAAAATAATAACTCAGTTGCAAGAAAGAAATATACTCGTATTTATGTCAGCCACTTCTCTTGTAAACGGAAAAAAGATCTGTATAGCACAACAACTTGCTCAGGAAGGAATTCAGATGGGCTGGGATGTATTTTTGGTTCCTCACGGGACCGATATAACATCCACAGTTTATGCTTTAAATTTTGCAACAAGAGCAGCAATGTCTTTTGGAGGAATTCAACCTGGCAAAGCAAAAGATATACTTTTATACAACAAAGAACGAGTATTTGCGTTTATTATTGCCTTAGGAGAAGTAGATGAAGAAAAATTTGCAACAGCTGCGGGTGCTATAAACTTTGGTTTTCCTGTAGTTGCAGATACAGATATTGGTCAGATACTTTCAAGTGGAGTTGGTACTTATGAATATGTAGTTTCTCCTGTACCTCAAGAAGAAATTGTAAACAAAGCTATAGAAATTCGCGGTCTTAAAATTAAAATTTCAAAAATAGATATCCCGGTAGCATTTGGGGCTGCTTTTGAAGGAGAACGAGTAAGAAAAGAAGAAACTTATGTAGAATTTGGAGGCAAATACTCCACATCTTTTGAAGTAGTTTTAATGAGATCCTTTGAGGAAATTGAAAATGGAAAAATAGAAGTTGTTGGTCATGATATAGACGAAGTAAAAGTTGAATCCGACAAGTTACCTTTTGCAATGCCTCTAGGTATAGTTGTAGAAGTAGCAGGAAGAAAAATGCAAAAAGACTTTGAATCTATTTTAGAAAGACAAATCCACCACTATATAAGCTTTGCAAAAGGTATATTTCATATGGGACAAAGAAATCAAAACTGGATAAGAATTTCAAAAGAAGCATATAATTCAGGATTTAGACTAAAACATTTTGGTAAAATTTTAGTTGCAAAATTTTTAGAAGATTTTCCTGCACTGGTAGATAAAGTTCAGGTTAAAATTTATACTGACGAAACAAAAATTAAGGAATTGTTGCCACAGATATTAAAAATTTATGATGAACGTGATACTCGTCTTGCTGGATTAACTGATGAAGCTGTGGATACTTTTTATTCATGCACCTTATGTCAGAGTTATGCGCCAAACCATGTTTGTGTAATTACTCCAGAAAAGATTGGTCTTTGTGGAGCATATAACTGGATTGATGGAAAAGCAGCTTATGAAATTAATCCTAAAGGGATGAACCAACCTATTATAAAAGGAAGATGTATTGATCCTTTAAAAGGAGAATGGGAAGGGGTTAATAAATTTGTCCACGAAGCATCACATGGTGCAGTTGAAAGGTTTTTGAATTATTCTATCATGGAATATCCAACTACATCCTGTGGATGCTTTGAGTGTATCATAGCTATTCTTCCAGAATGTAATGGTTTTATGGTAGTAAACCGAGGATATACTGGTATGACGCCCTGTGGAATGACATTTTCAACTTTAGCAGGTTCTGTAGGTGGCGGAAATCAGATTCCAGGGTTTTTAGGTGTGGGAAGATTATATTTAGTAAGCAAAAAGTTTTTACTTCCAGAAGGTGGACTTAAACGAATTGTCTGGATGACTAAAGAATTAAAAGATATGTTATATGAAAAACTCAAAAAACGCTGTGAAGAAATAGGAGAACCAGATTTGTTAGAAAAAATAGCAGATGAAACAATAACTACAGATCCACAGCAGTTGCTTGAACACTTAACAAAAGTCAATCATCCAGCCTTATCTTTACCACCTTTGATGTGATTTATCTTAAAGCTGGATATTGGTTCGCATAAATTTTGAATAACTGAAATGAGGGTAAATTTTATAAAATTTAAAACTAAACCAGAAAATGAAATTTTAGAACTTATAAAAGATAAAAATAATATCGGAATAGTTATTTGTAATGGATGCTATGAGAAGTTATCATTAGAAAATTTTTCTTACCAATGTAAAGAAATCATCAACCTTCTGACTACTCGTAATAAGAATTTATTGTTTTGTCTTAAACTAAATTTTTTATGCAATTCTTATTTTAACAAACAGAAAATCATTACTGCTTACAACGATTATCCTTATGTAGAGGTTGTTGGTGTAGTAAGTTGTGGAATTGGTGTACAGTTTGTAGCTGATATTGTTCCAAAAGAAACCATATCCTTTACAGATTCAGTTCAGCCCTCCTATAACTCTACTGCTGGAGTAATTCAGCATGGCATAAACCTAAACAATTTAACCTTTTGTGCAACCTGTGGTGAATGTTATCTTAATTATACGAAAGGTATCTGTCCTATAGTTTATTGTTCTAAATCTTTACTTAACGGACCATGTGGTGGTGCAAAAAATGGAAAATGTGAAGTTGACAAAACAAAAGATTGTGGCTGGGAGAAAATTTGCAAAAAATTAGAAAATGAAGATTTAACTTCTTTTATGAATAGTGTGCTGATAAGAAACCATAATATAATGAATTATTCTCAACATAAACAAAATGTAGATAACAATTTAGAAATAAGAATAAATAATTTTTATGGTGGGGTTCACCCTGTTGAAAAAAAAGAAATTACAGAAGACATCGCAATTAAGAAATTCCCAGAAACACAATTTTTAACTTTATTTCTTTTACAACACACAGGAAAACCATCTATTCCTCTAGTCAAAGAAGGCGATTATGTAAAAATCGGACAAAAAATCGCAAAAAAAGATGGACTTATTTCTTCAAACTTACACTCTCCTGTAAGTGGAAAAGTTTTAGGATTTAAAGAAGTACTCCATCCTAAACTACAAAAAAAACTGCCTGCTGTAGTGATAGAAAACGACTTCAAAGAAAACATAACAGATGAAATAAAACCATGCTCTGAGTGGACAAAACTTCCAAAACAACAAATAATAGAAGCAATTTCAGAAGCAGGTATTGTAGGATTAGGTGGAGCCGTGTTTCCTACCCATGTAAAATTGCAGCCTCCAAAACCTATACATACTCTAATAATAAATGGTTGTGAATGTGAACCTTACTTAAACGCTGATAATAGAATTATGATAGAACACTCAGAAGAAGTTTTTGAAGGTGTTAAAATAATAAAATATCTTATTGAACCAAAAAAAATTCTGCTTGTTATAGAAGACAACAAACCCCAGGCAATACAGAAATTAAACGAGATAAAACCTGAAGGAGTTGAAATAGTTGTACTCAAAACAAAATATCCTCACGGCGCTGAGAAAATCTTAATAAAAAAACTCTTTAATGTTTATATACCGTATGATAAAATACCATTGGATTTTGGATTTCTTGTCCAGAATGTATCAACAGTATTTGCGATATATAATGCTGTAGTAAAAGGATTGCCACTTATAGAAAGAATAGTCACCATCTCAGGAGAAGAAAAAATAAAAAAAGAATATGGCAACTACAAAATCAAAATAGGAACCGTGCTTAAAGACATTTTGCAAAAATGCTACAATAAAGAATTTTTAACAGATGAGTTTAAAATAAAATATGGAGGGTATATGACAGGAACTGAGATAGAAGACTTTACTACTTCTATAATTAAAGGGTGTAATGGTATTTTAATAATAAAAAAATATATAGAAGAAAACCACCAAAACAAATGCATTAAATGTGGAAGATGTGTGGATGTATGTCCTATGGAACTTGAACCTTTAGAGTTTGTAAAGTGCTACCAAAAGGGCAGTTTATCAGAAGCTAATAGGTACAATATAAAAACATGCATAGAGTGTGGATGTTGTCAATATGTATGTTCTTCTAAAATTCCAATAGTAGACATCATTAAAAAAGAAAAATCTATTATGGAATAAAACTAACTATGTTTATAACAAAACCTAAACCGGAAAAAGAAATTTTAGATATTGTTCAGCCTTACGAAAAATTGTTTTATCTTATATGTAATGGTTGCAATGAGGTATATGTTTCAATTAAAGATGCTCTGAATTACTCTAAAATCTTGGAAAAAAAGCATAAAGTTACTGTGGAAATTTTAGATTATATATGTAACATAGATTATGTAAACAAATACCTATCTTTTCTATCTAAAGAAATAGAAAACCAGGATGCTTTAATTATATTTTCATGCGGCATAGGTGTGGCAACTTTATCTTCTTTAGTATCTGAAAAGAAAGTATTTGGGATTTGTAATACTTTTTATCTTACAGGATACAAGGGATACAATCTTCCATATGAGGGAAAATTTGATTGTGCTTTGTGTGGCAGCTGTTATCTTAACTACACAGGCACTATATGTCCCATTACAAGCTGTTCTAAATCTTTACTTAACGGACCATGTGGTGGTGCAAAAAATGGAAAATGTGAAGTTGACAAAACAAAAGATTGTGGCTGGGAGAAAATTATTTTAAAATTGAAAAATTTAAATAAATTAGATTTACTTAATAAACAAATTTTTATATAATAAAATATAAACACAAATGAAATTAAAAGATTTATTTTTGAAAAAATTTGTAATCACTTCTGAAATCGGTCCCCCTAAAGGATGGCAAATTGGGCACCTAATTGAAGAGATAAAAAAATATCTAAAGGATAAAGTTGATGCTATAAATGTAACAGACAACCAATCTTCAGTTATGAAATTTGGTTCTCTTGGTATGTGTATTACACTTAAACAACACGGCTTTGAGCCAATATATCAGCTTACCTGTCGTGATAGAAACAGACTAGCTCTTCAATCAGATATTCTCAACGCTGCCTATTTTGGAATAGAAAATCTTTTGTTGCTTACAGGAGATCATGTAGTATTAGGTGACCATAAAGATGCCAAACCTGTGTTTGATTTAGATAGCGTATCATTAATTTACACAGTAAAACGTTTAATGGAAGGATATGATATTGCTGGCAATAAACTTGAAGGCGATCCTCCGAGTTTCTGTATAGGTGCTGTGGTTTCTCCAGAAGCAGAACCACTCGACCCCCAATTATTTAAGATGGAAAAAAAAATAAAAGCAGGCGCTGAATTTTTTCAAACTCAGCTTATATTTAACCCGGATAAATTTATTAAGTTTATGGAAATTGTAAGAAAAAATTTTGGGGAAATACCTATAATGGCTGGAATAACCATCCTTAAATCTGCTGGCATGGCAAAATTTATGAATGAAAATCTTGCAGGGGTAAATGTTCCAGAATACCTAATTGAAGAACTAAAAAAAGACAAAGAAAAAACAAAATCAGGACAAACAGGTATAGAAATTGCAGCAAAAATAATAAAAGATATAAAATCATATTGTAACGGAATCCATATAATGCCACTTGGGTGGAATGATAAAGTTCCTAATTTACTGAATTTATGTGGACTGTAGAAAAAAACTTATATGGAAAAATCACAATATATTCTTAATACAATAGAAAACTACTTAAATGACCTTGCATCCAACCTTCCGGCACCTGGCGGTGGTTCAGCTGCAGCTTTAGTAGCATCTGCAGGAGTTAGTTGTCTTTTAATGGTGGCAAATTTTACTGTTAATAAAAAAGGTTATGAACAACACCAACAGGAAATAAAAAAAATCATTGAAGAACTAAATCAACTTAAAAAAGAACTTCAACAATATGTTGACAAAGATGTACAAGCTTACCTAGAAGTCTCAAAAGCATATAAACTGCCCAAAAATACACCACTGGATATTGAAATAAGAAACAAACAAATAAAATTAGCATGTGAAGAAGCAGCAAAAGTTGCATTTGATGTTATGGATTTATCACATAAATGTATTTCCTATTCAGAAAGATTACTAAAAATAGGAAATCAAAATTTAATAACAGACATTGCTTGTGGAGTTATATTTTTACTTGCAGGAATACAGGCTGCAAAGTATAATGTGGTAATTAACCTAAAAAATCTTCCGAAAACATCTTTTGTAGTTGAAAAGAAAAAACAAATTAAAAGAATAATAACCGACGCAAAAATAATCACAAAAAAAGTTTTACAAAAAATAAAGATATGAAAATAATAACAGAACAACTAAAAACAGAAATAATCGCAGGTGTAACTACTTTTATGACCATGTCATATATTTTATTTGTCAACTCTGCTATCCTTTTTGACTGCGGAATGGACAGACACGCCGTAATGATGGCAACTGCGTTGTCCAGTGGGTTAGCCTGTATACTTATGGGACTTTATGCAAAGCATCCGTTTGCTTTAGCACCAGGTATGGGATTAAATGCATATTTTGCATATAGTGTATGTATTGGCATGAAATTACCATGGGAGGTGGCTTTAGGAGCTGTTTTTTTAGACGGAGCTTTGTTTTTTATTCTTTCTGTTCTTCCTGTAAGACAAGAAATTGTAAAAGGTATTCCTTTAAATCTTAAATATGCTGTGAGTGCTGGAATTGGTCTGTTTATAGCACTAATAGGACTTCAACATGCAGGAATTGTGGTAGCTTCTAAGGATACCATGATAACTTTTGGTGATATAAAATTAGGTTCAGTAATGCTAGCAACTTTGGGTATACTTTTAGCAGGATTTTTAATAGCAAAGAAAGTAAAAGGAGCACTTTTATGGACAATACTTATTCTTACTTTTATAGGAATATTTATAAAACTACCTGATGGAAGTAAACTTACGAAATTACCAGAGAAATTTTTAGCATTTCCTTCTTTAGAAGTATTTTCTTACACTTTATTTAAACTTAAAATTCTGGAAGCAATAAAACTCGGACTTATAGCTGTAATTTTTACATTTACCTTTGTAGATATGTTTGATACTTTAGGAACAATTGTTGGGCTTGCTGCAAAACTTGGAATAATACAAAAAGATGGAAGTTTCCCAAGAGTAGGACGAGTTTTAATATGTGACTCTATAGCTACAATGTTAGGTGCTATATTTGGCACTTCAACTGTGACTACTTACATAGAAAGTGCTGCTGGTATCTCAGAAGGTGGGAAAACAGGTGTTACTGCTGTTACTGTAGGCATTTTATTTTTGTTATCCTTATTTTTCTGGCCATTAGCTAGCGCTATACCAAAGGAAGCAACAGCTCCTGCTTTAGTGATTGTTGGACTTATGATGCTTGAACCTGTTTTAAAAATAAACTTTGAGGATATTACTGAGGTTCTTCCAGCATTTTTAACCATGATTATAATGCCATTTACTTATAGTATAGCAAACGGTTTAATATTTGGTATTTTAAGCTACACCTTATTAAAAATATTTTCCGGTAAATTCAAAGAAATAAGTCCAACGATGTGGATTTTAAGTAGTATCTTTATTGTTTATCTTCTAATAGGAAAATAAATCTAAATATAGGGGAATCATTTTAAAAGGAGTTATTTTTATGAAAGAAATAAAAATAAAACAACCTACAAAAGAAGAACTTGAAAAACTAAAAGTCAATAGCTGGCCAATATGGGAATGTGAAATATCAAAGTTTAATTGGGAATATGATGAAGATGAAACTTGTTATATATTAGAGGGAAAAGTAATTGTTGAAACGGAAAATGGGAAATACGAAATTAAAAAAGGTGATCTTGTAAGTTTCCCGAAGGGACTTAAATGTGTATGGGATGTAAAAGAACCAATTAGAAAAAGATACAACCTTGGATGAAAATAAATTTTTCTAACGATAAGACTTGCACAACAATAGGATTAATAGTTAATTTTTTTCTTACTGTTGGAAAGTTTTTAGTAGGAATTTTAGGTAAAAGTCAGACACTAATCGCCGATGCACTTCATTCACTATCTGATGAAATAGCAACGATAATTGTATATTTATCACTTCATCTTTCACAAAAGCCGGCTGACAAGAATCATCCTTATGGTCATGGTAATATAGAAGTTATATCCGCAATTTTTGTTTCTTTTTTGATTCTTATTACAGGAATATTTCTTGGCTACTCTGCAATACATATATTAATCCATAAACACTACAGCATTCCTAAAACTATAACAATATATGCAGCCATCATTTCTATAATCGTAAAAGAATTACTTTTCAGATACACATTTCTGGTAGGCAAAAAATTAAATTCACCTGTAATAACAGCAAATGCATATCATCACAGGTCTGATGCTTTTTCTTCAGTAGGTGCTTTATTTGCAATAATCGCCACAAAATCTGGAGTTTTAGCAATGGATGCCATAGGAAGTATTATAATTTCTATTTTTATTTTTAAAATGGGCATAGATATATTGAAAGAAAATATGCTAATAATTATGGATACTTTACCATCTGAAAAAATGAAAACTGAAATTGATAATCTAATAGCTTCTGTAAATGGTGTAGAAAATTCTTATTCTACAAGAATTCATCGAGTTGGAAGACACTTTTTTATTGAAACAGAAATAGAAGTAGACAAAGATTTAACTTTAGAAGAAGCTCATAATATAGCCGAAGAAGTAAAAAAGATATTAAAAAGTTTTAACCCACAGATCAAAGAAATAACCGTACATGTTGAGCCTAGAAAATAAGGTAATTTAATAAAATAATAATTAAGGAAAAAATATGCTAGCAAAAATTATAGACGGAGTAAAAATTGCAGAAAAAATAAAATTAGAAGTAAAATCTGGAATAGAAGAAATAAAAAACAAATCTAAGTTTACTCCCAAAGTAGCTTCTATAATTGTAGGAGAAAATCCTGCAACAAAAGTATATGTTAACAACCAATGCAAAATATTTGAAGAATTGGGAATAAAAATTGAAATTATCCAACTTAAAGAAAATGCGACTCAACAAGAAATAGAACAATTAATAACAAATCTCAATTTAGATCCTACCACTAACGCTATAATGTTAAATTTACCTTTACCACAACATCTTAATCAAAGACATCTTCAAAACAAAATATCTCCAATCAAAGACATAGAAGGAATTACAGCAGAAAACTTAGGTAAACTTTTTTATGCAGAAGTACCATTAACTGTTGCGCCGTGTACTGCACTATCAGTAATAGAATGTTTAAAAGAAACGGGTATCGAACTTAAAGGTAAAGAAACTGTAATTGTTGGCCATTCAGAAATAGTTGGAAAACCGATTTTGCTTATGTTACTGTCTTCACTTTTAAGTTCAGCAACTCCAACTGTATGCCACATTGCAACCAAAAATCTACAAGAACACACAAGACGTGCTGAAATTCTAATTGTAGCAGTGGGAAAACCAAACTTTATTACTGCTGATATGGTAAAAGATGGAGCTGTAGTTATAGATGTGGGGATAAATAAAATAAAAGTTTTAGATGAAAATGGTAAAGAAATCATTGATGAAAAATCAGGTAAACCAAAAACTAAAATTGTAGGAGATGTTGATTTTGAAAATGTTTCTAAGAAAGCATCTTTTATTACACCAGTTCCGGGGGGAGTAGGTTCTGTAACAACTTGCATTTTAGCAAAAAATTTACTACATCTATTAAAAATTCAACTTGGGTTTCATATAGAAGGATATAAAATTTTTAGTTAACAAAAAGTAGAATTTAAATTGTATGGTGGAATACTTGATAGAAAAGTACTCATCAGAAATATTCACAGTTACAATTGGTGCTACAAAAGAAGAAGGAGGAAGTCGCAACAAAGTCATCAAAGTTGGAGGACAAAAAACTCTACCTTTTCTAGAATTTGAAGGAAACATTCCTAACAAACCCATAATAGCAGCTGAAGTTCTGGATTATTTACCTGAAGATCTATGGCCTACATTTTATGAAGAATTTAAAGATATAGTCACAGACCCTCTAAAATGGATAAAAGAAATAGAAAAAACCGAACCAGATGCTATATGCATAAGATTGTTTTCTTGCCATCCTGACACAAAAAATAACTCCAGAGAATATTTAATAAACTTCATTCCAGAAGTTTTAAACACAACTCAATTACCTTTAATAATTTTAGGTTGTAATCATATAGAAAAAGACATGGAAATTCTACCTTTAGTATGCGAATTGACAAAAAACGAAAAAATACTTGTGGGTATGGCTGTAAAAGAAAATTACAAAACAATTTCTTTATCTGCATTTTCTTGTGGACACTCAATAATAGCAGAAACGCCATTAGATATAAACTTAGCTAAGCAACTCAATATTTTGATTAACGATACAGGCATACCACTTGACAGAATTGTAATGCATCATACTACGGGAGGACTGGGATATGGTTTTGAATACTCATATTCAATTATTGAAAGATGTCGCCTTGCTGGCTTACAGGGTGATAAAGTAATGGCAACACCTGTAATAAACTTAATTGCTGAAGAAACATGGAAAACAAAAGAAGCTAAAGCAACTCCTGAGGAAGAGCCAAACTGGGGAAAAGATACAAAAGAGAGAGCAAAAATTTGGGAAATATCTACTTCGTTGGGGTACTTACAAGCTGGATGTGATATTGTAGTTGTAGCTCATCCAGATACAATTAAATTTTTAAAAGATATTCTTAAAAAATAGAAGTAATTTTTATTATGGAAAGAGATTTTCTAAAAGGAATTATAGAGACATTGATATTTATTACGGATAAGCCATTAAGTAGCAAAAAGATTGTAGAACTTATAGGTGAACAAGAAGTCAACGAAGAGTTGGTAGAGGAAATAATTGCTGAGCTTACAATTTATTATCTTAAAAATTCAGCAATAGAAATCAGAAAAATAGCAGAAGGTTATCAGATGGCAACAAAACCCATATACGCTGAATATGTACGCCGACTTTACAGAGATAGAACTCTCCTAAGACTTTCACCAGCAGCAGTTGAAACTTTATCTATTATTGCATACAGACAGCCCATTACAAAAGCTGAAATAGAAGAAACTCGAGGTGTTGACTGTACAGCTGTAATAGAAACACTTCTGGAAAGAAAACTTATTAAAATTATAGGAAGAAAAGAAGTACCAGGAAGACCTTTGCTTTATGGTACAACTAATGAGTTTCTTAAATACTTTGGCCTTAGTTCTTTGTCTGATTTACCTCCTATAGAACAATTTGTTGAAGAAAATTTTGAAGAGACAAAGCAAACTGAAAATTTTTCAGAAGAAGTAAAACATGAAAAGCACTCTCAGTCTAATGAAGAGCAACAAATAGAAGAAAAAAACTAATAACCAATATATACATCCCTAAAAACATATGAATTTAGGTATATCAACTGCTTATTTTTCAAAAAAAATAATAAATAGAGAAATTTCTTGGAAGGAATTAAAATTGGATGTATTAAAATTAGGTGTCAATTTCTTTGAATTAAATGCAGACATACCAAAGGAATGGGTAAATGATATATATGAAGATATAAAAAACCAGGAAATAAAAATCCTAACTCTTCATAATTTCTGTCCTGCTGTAGAAAACATTCCTGATGGAAAATATGGTTTTAATGTTTTTTCTTTAACTTCTACAGACGAAGATGAAAGAAAATTAGCCATAAAGTATACTTTAAGAACAATAGACTATGCAAATTATCTTAATGCAAAAGTTGTAATTTTACATTTAGGTGAAATACCCACACAACCCAGTGGGATTGAATTCTATAAATTTGCTGTAGAATTTGGTGTTGAATCTCAAATGTTTTCAAAATATAAAACCGATCTGCTTACTACTCGTAACTCAAATAAACAAAAATACTTCGAACTTTTATATGATTCGTTAGATCAAATTATTCCTTATGCTGAAGAAAAAAAAGTATTTCTAGCCATGGAAACAAGATTTTTTCCTCATGAAATACCAAATTTTGAAGAAATAAAAGAAATTTTACAGTATTACAAAAGTAAATATCTATACTACTGGCATGACTTTGGACATGCAGAAGTGCAAATAAAACTTGGGTTTGTTGAAACACACAAGAAGTATTTTAAAGTATACAATAAAGAACTAATAGGTTATCACATTCATAACATCTTAAATTTCCATGATCATCGTAGTCCTATAAAGGGGGAAATTGATTTTAATCAATTACTTGAATATCATGAAGACAAAATATATATTTTAGAAGTTCATGGTAAAGAAGATTTTAACAGTCTAAAAGAAGGTATAAAATTTATAAAATTAATCCTTGCAGAAAAACAAAAAAACTATGAGAGAATTTAGACGAGATCCAATAGTAGGTAGATGGGTAATAATATCTTCAGAAAGAGCTCAACGTCCTTTTGCATTTACAAAAGTAGAAAGAGAAGAAAACAATCAAAATACATGCCCTTTTTGCTGGGGGAATGAAAAATTTACACCACCCGAAATTACTGCTGTTAGAGAAGACAACTCTCCAAAAAATTCTCCAGGTTGGAGTATAAGAGTAATACCGAATAAATATCCTGCTTTAAAAGTTGAAGGTGAAATAATAAAATCTGCAGACGGGATATATGACAAAATCACAGGAATAGGAGCACACGAAGTAATTATAGAAACACCGCAACATTTCTCTGATTTATATCAATTACAAAAAAAACATGTTGAAAACATCTTTAGAATATATCGTGAAAGAATTTTAGACTTAAAAAATGATATAAGATTTGAGTACATTTTAATTTTTAAAAACTGTGGTAAACAAGCAGGTGCTACACTATCTCATCCGCATTCTCAGTTAATTGCGTTACCTATGATTCCAATTATAATACAACAGGAATTAATAGGAGCAGAAAATTACTTTTTATTTAAGGAGAGATGTGTATATTGTGATATAATAAATGAAGAATTAAATAAAACCACCAGAGTTATAACAGAAAATGATGACTTTATAGCCATATGTCCCTATGCAAGCAGGTTTCCTTTTGAAATATGGATATTACCCAAACGACACGACCCAATGTATGAAGATATTAATGATAAAGAAATTTCCAATTTATCTTTAATTATGCAAATTATAAATAAAAAGTTAAATCTGGCTTTAGAGAAACCACCTTATAATTACATACTTCATACATCTCCATTAAAACATTCTAACTTATCACATTATCACTGGCATATAGAGATTATGCCACAACTTTCTGGAGTTGGTGGATTTGAGTGGGGAAGTGGTTTTTACATAAATCCTATACCTCCAGAAGAAGCAGCAAAATTTTTGAAAGAAATATAAGAAATATAAGAAAATAAGAAATAATAATTAAAAAACAATGAATGAATTAGAGATAAACAATTTACTAAAGTCTTTTCGTCTTTCCTTAACTAATATAAAAATTTATCCTCCAACAAGTCCTATTGTTGAAAATCAGATAAATGAATTATATGGTTTATTAAAAGAAATTTTAAAAGAACAAACCTTCATTACTATTTCTGAATTAGATGGAAAAATTTTTATAAACGATAAAGAATACTACAGTAAAGATCCTGTTTCTATTTCTAATGTTAACTATCTGGTACAATTTTTTATACAAACAGGTATAAAAAGCATAACTTTAAAAAAAGAATTACTTTTTGAAGAACTTAAAAATTTTATTATTGCTTTTACAGTAAAAAAACCTGGTATTTCCACAAAAGAAATCATAACACAAACCATTGAACAACAAAATATAAAAAATATAACAATAGATGAGGTAGAATATATCTCAGTTTTAAAATCTGACAAAACTATAAAAAATATTTTCCGAACTATCTCCCAACCTATTTCAAATTTTACAGATTTAATGAATGTTTTAAATAGCGTATTTTCTGAAATAAGCAAACTTCAGGATGAAGAAACCAAAAAAAAGATAACATCTGCAGTTGCTAAACAACTTTCTGGATTAAATTCTCATTTACTTTTTGATCTTCTTGTTAATCCGTTACCTCCTAAATTTGAAGAATTGGGTCTTAAACAAAACATTGTTAACTATTTAACAAAACAAAACATGGAAGAAATCTTTAATGAAATTATAACCTGGTGTAAAAAACTTCGCAGTCAAACAGAAAATGAAACAGAATATATAAAACAACTCCAAAACTTTAAAGAATTTATAAAACTTGTAATAAACTCTCCGATAAGTGAACTTGTACCTGTAGAAATTTTTGAAGAAATATTTAAAATTGGACTAATAGACGCCCTTCCAGAAGCAATAAAACAAAAAAAAGAAGAACAAAAATCGTGGATTGCCCAATTAGATGAATTTCTTCAGATTAAAGAACCAGTAAAACTTCTTCAAGAAAAATTCCTTTCGAATCTGCAAGAAAACATTGAAAAATTATGTATCCTTAGCTTAGATGATAAATTAGAAAATATAATTAACCTAATGTCTGAAAATTTATCAAATCCAATCGTAAAACTAAGACAACTTGCTGCCTCTTCATTTAATGATATTTCTGTACAAATAGCAAAAAATAACAAAACCAAGTTAGCAAAAAATCTCACAAAAAAAATTTTAGAATTTTTATTAAAAGAAAAAGAAGAAACCGTTCTTAACCAGTATTTCTTTTCTTTAGAGAACTCGCTTATTTGCTTGATTAACTCTAAAGATTACGAATCATTTACTGAATATACAAAACATCTTTTGTTATTTGCTGAAGAAACTCAGAAAATAGAACCTTATAAGTCTAAACTTATTTATTCTTTAATAGATAAAATTTACAATAACACAAAAGAAAAAATTTTAAATCATCTAGTTGAAGAAATAGATAAAAAAACAATAGACAACATTATATGGTTTCTTACCTATATTGGTGAACGAGCCTGTGAGACCTTGATAGAGACAATTTTGACTACCACTAATCAAGAAATTATATTTAAACTCACTGATTTAATTGTTTCTTTAAAAAATCAGCAAGAAGTAATAGAGTATATTTTAAAGTATCTTTCTCCTAAAACTTCTCAGCATAAAATTTCAAAAATTATAGCCTTAGCTGAAAAAATAAGTTTTGATTTCTCAGAAACTTTAAAACAGATATATCCTTATATGGGATACGCAAACAAAATTGCAATTATTAATTATATTCAACAAAAAAATAAAGAAGAAAATTTAAGCTGGTTATCTTCGTTACTTAATAAAGAAGAAGAACAAGTAATAGAATATATAATTGAAATTCTTACAAACCTGGAGTATAAAAAAGCATCGGAAAATATATTAAAACTTATCAACACTAAAAACAAAGATCTCAAAAAACGTGTATGTATAGCCTTAGGAATAATGAAAGAACCTAAAGCTATTCCCAAACTTAAAAAAATTATTCTTTCTAAAAAAAAGTTTGGAGGACTTCTAAAGGGTGAAGATTACGATATAAGAATTACAGCTGCTTGGGCGTTAGGAAATTTTTCTACTTTACCTGAAGTAAAAATTTTCTTTTATAAATTACTAAAAAACAAAAAAGAACCGGGTCTTTCAAACATAGCAAAAGAAATTCTTGACAAAACATGAAAATTTTTCTTATCATCTTCTTCTTTCTATTGAGGAGTTTGCTACCAATCTATACACAACAAGAACAAAAAAACAAATACATTGATTTTGAACTTATCTTATTAAATTCTACAGAACCTATAAAACTATCAAACATAGTAGGTAAAAAAATAATATTGCTCATTTTCTGGACAACCTGGTGCCCCTTTTGTATAAATGAAGTTCCAGAAGTAATAAACTTACATGAAACTTATAAGGATAAAGGGTTAGAGATCATATCTATAAATATATCAGAACCACAAAAAATTGTAAGTGAATTCGTAAAGAAAAAAAATATTCAATACAAAGTTGCTCTGGATTTAAACGCAGAGGTAGCAAAAAGATATTATATAAGAAAAATACCTACAAATTTTATGATAGACATAAATGGGAAAATAGTGTTTAAAGGACATATCTTACCTTCAAAAGAAGAAATAGAAAAATATTTATCTCAGTTATACCCTAAAAAAACTGGAAATGTCTCAACTAAAAAGAAACAAAAAAAGCAAAAGTCTAAAAAATAGTTTTCATATTTTTATATCTAAACTTTTTTGCAAATACATAACTTTGTTTATTTTGGTTTTATTAGTTTTAACTTACTTTCCTTCATCACTATGGCATTTTCCTGACGGTATAGGATATTATTCATACCTTCCAGCGGTTTTTAAATATAAAAATTATGATTTTTATAAAATAATAAAAACATATACACCCAACATAATAGGCACAACAAAAAGTGGTTTTGTAATAAATGATTTTGATATTGGATGTAGCATAGTGTGGCTTCCAGTATATTTTTTAGCCAGTTTATTTGAAAATGAAAAAATATCAATTTTATTCACCAACTTTTTTTCTTCTTTACTTGGTTTAGGAAGTCTATGGATTTTCCTGAAATTTGCTAAAGAGAAATTAAAGATAAATAAAAGGATTTCTTTTTTTATATGTATATGTGTATTTCTTGGAACACCTCTTTTGTTTTATTCTTATGCTATACCTCAAAATGCTCATACCACAGCTGCATTTTTATGTAGTTTATTTTTTATTTTTTGGTTTAACACAATAAATGAATTTACATTTAGAAGATTTTTAACATTAGGAATATTACTTGGGATCATTTCTTGTGTTCGCTTACAAAGAATAATTCTAATTATACCTATAATTCTGGAATTTATTCTAAAAATAGCAAATAGAAATTTAGAAGTTCAAAAAATAAAAAAATATTTTTTATGTTTAATTGTACTAATAACAGGATTTTTTGTTGGATTTTCTCCAAGCTTAGTAAATTCAAAAATTATATTTTCTCAACTTATGATACCTAAGTTGTACACTATCTCTTTAAATCGATTTATTATCTCACATATTTTTGAAGTCCTATTTTCATCTTATCATTCTGTGATTCTATGGACACCATTGATTCTGTTATCAATTTTGGGCCTAATAAGAGGTTTAAAATACAATTTTTTAATCTCTTTAAGCTTAATTTTAGTTTTTTTAATAGAAACTTTTATTATCTCTTTAGTAATATCACCGGGAGGGGGAGCTTCTTTTGGAATAAGATACTATACTGACTTAATATTTATATTTGCAATGGGTTTGTATTTCTTATTTATCTCAAAAAAATACAAATTTTATTTTATTGTTTTGTCAATATTATGTAGTTTATGGACATTTATATTATTTATTTTATCTTTAACAAATCAAATTGATTTATTGGAAGTTTATAGTTTAAAAAATTTTTTTATTAATATTTCTACAGGCTTTAAAAATTTAAATGTTACTTTAAAACCCAGATATATAGCAGAATTTGAAATATATTTATTTTTATTATTTATTCTACTGGTTACAAAATTTTCAGCAAGTATTTTCTATAACACCATCTTGAGATTACAGAATATAAATTTATTGTGTGTTAGTTTAGTGATATATCTGATATTTTTTAATTATAGCTTAATAAAAGCAGGCTTATTTAACAGAATTACTTACAAAAAAGAAATTTTTGAAGAATCATTAATTTTAGAAGATTATCAAAAATTTTATATTCTTGCAGGCATAAACATAAGACTTAAATATTACAAAACTACAAATCAAACAGAAAAATTAAATTTTTATCTTTCTTTAAAGGAAAAAATTAAACCTAAAAGTTATACAGGAAGAAAAGTTATCTTACCTTTATTTTATAACTATGTTGACTTCAGTTGAAGAAGTTATATTATAATTTAAATCCTATATTATCAATTAATCTAGTATTTCCTATATATACAGCAGCAAAAATTCTTAGTTTTTGATTTTTGCGAAGGGAAGAAATTTCATCATTTACAGGCTTTAAATTGTCATCATAAATTTCAAAATATTGAATTTCATATTTTACATTACTTAAAAGTTTTTCAAGAAAGTTTTTTGCTTTTTGTATGCATTTTTTTATACTATTGTATTTTTTGTTAAGAATTAACTCTTTACAAAACAAAAGAGATTTATATATACTGCCAGCAACTTTTCGTTCTTTTTCTGAAAGATATAAATTTCTACTTGAATAAGCCAAACCATCTTTCTCGCGAACTGTGCTTACAGGAATTATCTTCACATCATAGTTTAAATCTTTAACCATACGAAGAATTATTTTTAACTGTTGATAATCTTTTTCTCCAAAATAAGCCTTATGAGGTTTAACAATATTAAACAATTTAGCAACTACAGTAGCAACTCCACGAAAATGTCCTGGTCTGTATTTTCCACAAAGGATATCTTGAAGTTTTTGTACCTCTACATAGGTAAGGATTTCTTTTTCAGGATACATTTCATTTACCGATGGATTAAATACAAAATCCACGTTTTCTTTCTTACATATTTTTAAATCTTGCTTTATAGGGCGGGGATATTCTTTATAATCCTCAGTAGGTCCAAATTGCAAAGGATTTACAAAAATAGAAACTACAACTATATCGTTTTCTTTTCTTGCTTTTTGAATCAGTTTAATATGAGCTTCATGTAATGCACCCATTGTAGGGACAAAACCAATACTTTTGTTTTGTGCTCTTAGGTTATTTACTATATTTTGCATTAATGAAATTTTTCTTATAACTTTCATCATTTTTTAATTATGTTATCAATAACTTTTTGAAGTTCTTGTTTACTTCTTAAACCTGTAATCTGCTCAAATGGTTTTCCATCTTTAAAGATGATAACTGTAGGAATAGCCATAATACCATACTTTGCAGCTAATTTTGGGTTATTATCAACATTAAGTTTCAAAATTTTTATTTGTTCATCAGAATAAATTTCAGACAACTCATCAATAATCTTACCTAACATTCTACAGGGACCACACCACTCTGCCCAAAAGTCTACCAATACAGGAACTTGAGACTCTAATACTTCCTTTTCAAAATTTTCTTCATTTATTTCTTTTACCATAAGAATTTTTGCCTCCTTGAATTCAATTATTAAAATATTGTTAAAATATATATAAATTTCTTCATTTTTATTTCAATAAATTATGATGAAAAATTAATATGAAAAAAATTTTAAAAATTTTAAAAAGTTGTATTGAAATTATTTTATATGTGTTATTTCCAAAAATCTGTTTTCATTGTGAAAAACCTTTGGAATACCACTCATCTGAATTTTTATGTAAAAGTTGTTTTAGTAAAGCTAAACTAATAGATGGGTTAGTCTGCAAAAAATGCGGTTTACCTTTAGAAAGCGGAGGAGAACATTGTTACAACTGCAAAAATTCAAAAAGAAAAATTTACTTTGATTTTATACGTGGAACTGTAGAATATAACGAACCCATCAAAACATTAATTCATGAATTTAAGTATAAACAGAAGTATTACCTTAAAAATTACATTACAGAAAAATTTTTAATAAATTGGTGGTTAAAAAATAAAAACATTTTTCCAGAAATAGATTTTGTATGTTGTGTGCCGATGCATATTTTAAAGCAAATCTTAAGAGGCTACAACCAATCCTATCTTCTGGCTTTTGAGTTTTCTAAGAAATTAAACTTAAATTTTTTTCCAGACATCTTATTAAGAAAAAAACTTACACCTTCGCAGTCTAAATTATCTAAGGAACAAAGAACATTAAATATTCAAAATGCATTTAAGGTTAACAAAAAATATAAAGAATTTATAAAAGGTAAAAATATCTTGATTATAGATGATGTAGCCACCACCACAGAAACTATCAATCAATGTGCTAAAATATTAAAAGAGGCAAAAGCAAACTTAGTTTTTGGATTGGTTTTAGCAAGAGATATTTTAAAATAATTTTATATTTAAAAATATTGACTTGAAAATTCTAATTTGTTAAAAAATAAAAAAACTTTTAATTAAAAACAAAAGGAGGTGTTTTTATGAGAAACTTAACAATAATACTGTGTATAGTGGCACTACTTTTTACAACAAGCTGCTACACGGTAAAGATTCTATCAGACACAGACAGACCAATCACTTTAGCTTCAAGAACAGAAAACTTACCATACAAAGAAACCTACAGGGTATGGTATGCTTTATGGGGATTAGTTCCTATCTCTGACAACACAACAAACAAAATACTACAACAAACAAAAATTAAAAAAGTAAGAATCACCACAAAAATGACATTGGTTGACTGGTTAATTTCGTCTGCTTTAAACTTATTTATTCCAACAACAATTGCTACCTGGACAGTAGAAGTTGAAGGTGCAGAATAATATCTGGAAAAATTTAATCAATAACTAAAAATGTCTCAAATGTTTGGCAAGTTTTGTTGTTAGTAAGTTTATTATTGATAAAGATTATCAATATCAGTTAGACAATGAAACTTCATATAAAAAACATAGAAAAAGATTTCAATAGTATTCTCAAACAAAAAAAACTAAGAAACACTAAACAAAGAAAACAGATATTAGAAGCATTTTTTTCAACTGATGGTCACATTAGTGTTGATGAATTTTATGTGTTAATGAAAAAAATAAATCCTCAAATAGGGTATGCTACTGTTCACAGGACACTACAGCTTTTTGATGAGTTAGGAATAGCTGAAAGTGTAAAAATAGGAAATAAAAAAAAACTTTATGAACATAAATATGCTCATAAACATCATGATCATCTCATCTGTATTGAATGCAAAGAATTTATTGAAATAACTTCAGATGAACTAGAAATTCTACAGAAAAAATTAGCAAAGAATTTCGATTTTCAAATTATAGATCACAAACTTATAATCTATGGTATCTGTAAAAATTGTAAAAAATAACAATTTATTTGTTATATATGATAAAAGATCTCACTCAACTTGAATCCAAACAAAAAGGAAAAATTATAGAAATTCCTAATGATTCTAAAACACTTAAAAAATTAGATGCTTTAGGAATAAGGGTTGGTATAGAGGTTCTAAAACTTTCTTCTATTTTTCCTAAAGGCCCTGTGATAATTCAGATAGGAAACACACAAATCGCACTAAGTCATAATATAGCCAAAAAAATAAAAGTAGAAATTCACTAAAAACATCTTTTTATTTTTAAAAATGAAAAAAATATTGCTGATAGGAAACCCAAATGTAGGAAAAAGTGTGATTTTCTCACGTCTAACAGGAATAAATGTAATATCCTCAAACTATCCAGGAACTACGGTAGAGTTCACAAAAGGATTTCTAAAACATAACGGCGAAATTTATGAAGTAATAGACCTTCCTGGGATCTACTCATTAGAACCAACTACAAAAGCAGAAGAAATTGCAATAAAACTTTTAGAAGAATTTTCAAACTCAAATGACAAAATTATACTTTTAAATATATTAGACGCAACAAATCTTGAAAGAAATTTAAATCTTACACTTCAACTTATCAAAAAAAAGCTTCCTTTAGTTGTAGTTCTGAACTTTTGTGATGAGGTAAAACATAAAGGAATCACTATTAACTATCAAAAACTACAAAAAATTTTAAATGTCCCTGTAATTTCAACTTGTGCAAGAAGTGCTGAAGGTATTAAGGAAATAATAGATAGATTAAAAGAAGCAAATATATCCAACTTTAACTTTGAATCTCATAAAAAATGGGAAAAAATAGGAGAAATTCTACATGAAGTTCAACAAATTACTCATAAACATCACACATTTCTTGATAGAATTTCAGAAATCTCTATAAATCCATACAGCGGTTTACCTATAGCTTTTGGTATTTTAATTCTAATTTTTATTATTACAAGAACTATCTCCGAAGCGCTTATAAGCTATATTTTAGATCCATTTTTTAATACTGTTTACTTACAATTTTTGAAAAATATCCTTAATAAAATAATAACTTCAGACTTCTTAAAGGAAATTCTTCTTGGTAAAAATCCGACACCTATGGAATCTTTTGGAGTTTTAACGACAGGAATTTATATACCACTTGTAGTGGTATTTCCATATATTTTAACATTTTATTTTATGTTAGGAATATTAGAAGACATTGGTTATCTTTCACGACTCTCAATAATGCTTGATAATTTATTGCATAAATTAGGATTACATGGGCATAGTGCTATTCCTATACTTTTAGGATTTGGCTGTAAAGTTCCAGCAGTATTAGCCACAAGAATTCTTGAAACAAACCGAGAAAAAATTATAGCTGTAATGCTGGCTTTAATCCTTGCACCATGTATGCCGCAAACTGCTATGATTATAAGCTTAGTTTCACCCTATGGAATAAAATATTTGTTATTACCATTCACTATAATTTTTTTAAATGCTATATTTACTGGATTTTTACTAAATAAATTATTACCAAAAACAGAAATATCAGAACTGTTTTTAGAAATACCACCCTATAGAATGATACACATCCCAACATTACTTAAGAAACTTTACATAAGAATAAAAGACTTTTTTTTAGACGCTGTTCCACTTATATTTGTTGGTATAATTTTAATAAATGTTATGGAAGTTTCCGGTATAAACAATTTTATAATCAACAATTTTGGAGAAGTATTCACTAAACTATTAAACTTACCAAAAGATGTTGCCTCTGTTTTGCTTCTTGGATTTTTAAGAAAGGATGTTTCCATAGCATTACTTGCACCTTTTAATCTCACAGTACATCAACTTATAGTAGCATCTATTTTTATGGTGTTGTATTTACCTTGCATTTCTACTTTTTTTTTAATAGTAAAAGAACACGGCATATTGTTGTCATTAAAAATTACTTTTTTTATGTTAATTTGGGGCTTATTGATAAGTTTTGTAATTAATCAACTTTTAAAAATTGCTTTTCTATTGTAGTTTCTTTTATTATCTGATATTTGTAAAATACATTTAAAAAGTTGAATCACTTTTTCTTTGAATCTATTTATTAGAAACCTTAAAAACATAAGTTCCCATGAAGGATAATAATCTAACAGTTCTACTTTTAGAAAATCATCCCAGAACTAAAAGGAATATATTTTTTAAAAGAAAAATAGAGAATTTTAACTCTAAAGGTTATAAAAAGTAATAGTATTGCTTAAAAAATTATTAGAAATTAAACTTCAACATATAAAAAGTACCGCAAACTAAATTAATGAAACGAGTAAACTTTTACAACTTAGAACATATCCTTCCATATCGACTTAAAACTGTTAGCATTGATTCTGGAAGGTATTTTTTAATATAAATTATTTTAAAAAAATTTCACATTAAAAGATAATGAAAGCTGCTGTAATAAGTGATACACATAACAATTTAGAATATCTTACTCAGTTGACAGATTATTTAATTTATAACAAAGTATTTATTTTAATATTTTTAGGTGATGAATGTGAGGATATTGAACCTGTAAAACATCTATTCCAGGAAGTTATCTGGGTGCCTGGTGTTTATTGTGACCACTATAAAGATAAAAATATACCTCACAGAATAATAAAAGAGTTTAACAATACCAGAGTTCTAATTACACACACACCAACCTCACATATAAATGATTATCCAAATGATATCAAACCAGAACAGGTCAGTAAACAACAAGTTGATATTGTATTATACGGACATACACACATACCAAGCATAGAAATAAAATCTGATATAATCTGGGTAAATCCAGGTCATCTTAAAAAAGAAGACAAAAAAGGATATCCACCGAGTTTTGCTATTATAGATTTTGACCTAAGAAAAATAGAAATTGTGGATTTTATAAGTAGAAAACAAATCTATAGCATAGAATACTAAAATTATCTATAACAAATTGTAATTTGTATGAATTATAAATTATTTATTCAAACTTTCGGTTGTCAAATGAATGTTGCAGATTCTGAGTATGTAGCTTCTATGTTAATAACAAACAGGAATTTTGAATTAACAGAAGATATAAACACTGCAGATGTTATAATTGTAAACACATGTTCTGTTCGCAAACATGCAGAAGATAAAGCAGAATCATTTATTGGGAGACTAAAAAAACTCAAAATTAAAAATAAAAAATTAAAAATTATCGTACTAGGATGTTTTGCACAACGGGCTAAGTTTGAATTACAAAAAAAGTTCCCATTTATAGATATAATTGCAGGACCACTTGAGTATGAGTATCTACCAGAAATATTGCAAAATACTTTTGATATTACTCTGTCATCTAAAAATCAACATCTAAACATTTTTAATAAAGTCTCAACTTTTGTTCCTATAATGACTGGCTGCAACAATTTTTGCTCATATTGTATTGTTCCTTATGTAAGAGGTACTGAAAAGTCTCGAAATTATGAAGAGGTTTTAAATGAAATTAAAGCACTACTTGAAAAGGGTGTTAAAGAAGTTACTCTAATAGGACAAAATGTAAACTCTTATAAATCATTTACAAAGAATGAAGAAAAGCAAATTACTTTTGCTGAACTATTAGAAATGGTGGCAAATCTAGACACCAACAAAAAATACTGGGTTAGATTTTTAACAAATCATCCAAAAGATATGAATTATGATATAGTTAAAATTATTAAAAAATACCCAAACATTTCACGACATATACATCTACCTCTGCAGTCAGGTTCTAATAGAATCCTTCAACTTATGAATAGAAACTACACCGTGGAAAAATACAAAGAAATTATTCAGATGATCCGTCAAGAAATACCGGAGATCTGTATCACCACAGACCTTATTGTCGGTTTTCCTACCGAAACAGAAGAAGATTACCAAGCAACATTGAAAACGGTATTAGAAATACAATTTGATTCTGCTTTTGTATTCAAGTATTCACCAAGAAAAGGAACCAAAGCAGCAGAACTTTCTGATGATGTTCCACAAAACATAAAAGAAACAAGACATTATCAACTATTAAAACTTTGTAATGAATTATCTCATCAAAAAAATAAAAAATTACTCAACACAGAAGTTGAAGTTTTAATTATCTCGCAAAATAAAAAAAAGGACAAAATATACTACATAGGCAAAACACTAACTAATAAAACTGTAGAAGTAATAACTAACAATAAACATAGTCTTATTTACGGTAGTTTTGTGATTGTAAAAATTTTTAACTTGAAACATCAGACACTTATTAGCTACCCTGTAGTATAAAACGACTTTTCTGTTGATATAATTTTGAAATTTTTATATTTATTATCTTAATTATTTCAAAAACCAATACAATAGTCTGAAAATGAACGAATTAGAAGTTAATTTAACACCATTAATGCGGCAGTATCACCAGATAAAACAACAATACAAAGACTGCATTTTAATGTTCCGCCTGGGTGACTTTTATGAGATGTTTGGAGAAGATGCAATAAAATCTTCTCCTATATTAGGTATAGTACTCACCAAAAGACAAGATATCCCAATGTGTGGTGTTCCTTTTCATAGTTTAAACAATTACATATCAAAATTACTAAACCATGGATTCAAAGTCGCTATCTGTGAGCAAGTTGAGGATCCAAAACTAGCCAAAGGTGTAGTAAAAAGAGAAGTCGTAAGAGTAATCACACCGGGTACAATAATAGAGGAAAATCTTTTAGAAGCAAAAAAAAATAATTTTTTAACTTCCATAAATATAATACCTGCAAAGGATAACTACTTAGTAGGAATTGTCTATGTAGATATTTCTACAGGCGATTTTTTAGCTACTCAGTTTGAAGATAAAGACTTCACAAAAACCATTGATGAAATCAATAGAATTTCTCCTTCAGAAATTGTAGCAAAAGAAACCCAGAAAGAACAAATTCTTCACATAATAAAACAGTATAAGGATATACACATTGAATTTTTAGAAGACTGGTATTTTGATCCCTCAACAGCGGAAGAAAAAATAAAACAGTTCTATAAAGTTTACTCTTTAGAAACATTCGGTATTTCTTCTTCACATTATGCTATATTATCTTCTATAGGTGGGTTATATGAATATCTTGAAAGAACCCAAAAAACATTGATTCCAAAATTAAAAGGTATTAAAGTATATTCATTAGAGAATTATATGTTTCTTAATACAGCTTGTGTGAGAAACTTGGAACTCATAGAAAACTTGTATGACAGAACATCAAAAAACTCTCTATTAGATGTAATTGATCTAACACAAACGCCAATGGGTGCAAGACTTTTAAGGAATTGGATCTTAAAACCTTTATTAAACATACAAGAAATAAAAATTAGACAGTTTTATGTAGAGATCTTCTATAGGGATGACTATTTAAGACAAAAAATCATTGAGAAGATGAAATCTATATCTGATATAGAGCGAATAACTAATAAAATTTCTTCTAAAAATGCAAATCCTAAAGATCTTATTAACTTGAAAGATTCTTTAAGTGTTGTCCCAGAAATAAAACATTTAATAAACCAGATAATATATAACTCTCAACTTAATTTAGATTTTATAGATCATTTAGGAATATTATCATTAAACGAATTAAAGGAAGTTGTTGATTTAATTGAAAACAGTATCAACCCTGAAGCACCTGTAGATATAAAAAAAGGAAACGTGATAAAAGCAGGTTACAATAAAGAACTGGACGATTTAAGACAGCTATATTCTTCTTCAAAAGAATGGTTGTTAAAATATCAAGAAGAACAAAGACAAAAAACAGGTATTACATCATTAAAAATAGGATATACATCTGTTTTTGGTTACTATATAGAAGTTACGAAACCTAATCTTCATCTTATACCTAAGGAATACATAAGAAAACAAACTTTAAAAAACGCAGAAAGGTTTATAACTCCTGAACTTAAAGAATTTGAAGATAAAATAATATCTGCAGAAGAACGGATATTACAGCTTGAAGAGTTTATTTACAACCAAATTATAGAAAAAATAAGTGAATACACCAACTATCTTTATGAAATAAGTTCAAAAATAGCACTTATTGATGTATTAACAGACTTAGCAGAAATAGCAAGAAGATATAATTACACAAAACCTGTTATAGAAGATTCATATATATTAGAACTTAAATCTTCAAGACATCCAGTCCTGGAAAGAATTTTACCAGCTGGAAAATTTATTCCAAATGATGTGTATTTAGATGCTGAAAAAGTTAAACTTATAATTTTAACAGGTCCTAACATGGCTGGAAAATCTACTTATATAAGACAGGTAGCCTTATGTGTTATATTAGCTCAAATAGGAAGTTTTGTTCCTGCCGAGTATGCAAGAATAGGCATAGTAGACAAAATTTTTGCACGAATAGGAGCTGCTGATTACCTCTCAAAAGGTCTTTCTACTTTCATGGTTGAAATGCAGGAAACAGCCAATATTCTTCATAATGCTACAGCAAGAAGTCTTATCATTTTAGATGAAATAGGAAGAGGTACCTCTACTTATGACGGAATTTCAATCGCCTGGTCAACAATAGAATACCTGATAGACAGCCAAAATTGGGACAAAGTCTACTCACCAAGGACTCTTTTTGCAACACATTATTTTGAACTTACTGAACTTGAAGCAAAATATAATGGAATAAAAAACTATAATGTGGCAGTAAAAGAATTCAAAGATGAAATTGTTTTTTTATATAAAGTAATTGAAGGATGTTCAGATAAATCTTATGGAATACATGTAGCAAAGCTTGCTGGTATACCTGAAAAGGTTATAAAAAGATCTTATACTTTATTAAAACAACTTCAAAATTCAACTTCAAAAATAAATATTGAAAACATTCATAAATCCAACCAACTTCAACTAGATTTATTTGATATTATAGACACTACAATACTTCATAAAAAAATTTTAGAACAACTATTGGAAGAAATTAAAAAAATTGATATAAATAATTTGACACCATTAGAAGCATTTAATATTATACTAAAATGGAAAAAAGTAATAGCTACACAGGAATTGAAAAAAGAAAACACAAAAGATTAAATGTATTCCATCTTACACTTCCAATTCAAATAAGAACCTCTAAAGATAACGTATCTGTTGCTGGAATCCTTTTAGACATTTCAGCTGGAGGAATTGGTATATTAAGTTTTAAAGAAGTTCCTGTAGATTGTATTATAGAGCTGTCTTTAAACTTACATAACATAAAAACCGGGCCAATAAAAGCAAAAGTTGTTTGGATAAAATCACAAGATAAAACTTATAGAATTGGATTACAATTTATAGAAATTTCTAAAGAAGATTTTATTAAAATTGCCAACTTTGTAAACTCCCACTTGGAAGAAGACATGTAATTGATGAACAGGATTAAAATTTTACCTCCTGAAATTTATACCCGCATAGCAGCTGGGGAAATAATTGAGAGACCATCTAATGTAGTAAAAGAACTTTTAGAAAATAGCATTGATGCTAAAGCAACTAAAATAACAATAGAAGTAATTTCTGCTGGTAAAAAGCTTATTAGAATAACTGATAACGGATGTGGGATGTCAAAAGAAGATTTAACTTTATGTGTGAAACCACATGCTACAAGTAAAATAGAAAATTTTGAAGACATTTATAATCTTTCCACTTTAGGCTTCAGAGGTGAAGCTTTGGCTTCTATAGTAAATGTATCCAAAACTAAAATCATTTCAAAAATTAAAGAAGAAAAAATAGGCTATGAACTGGTTATTCATGGAGGTGAAATAATTTCTTTTGAAGAATGTGCAGCTAATGAAGGCACAATAGTAGAAGTAAGAGATTTATTTTATAATGTACCTGCCAGGTTAAAATCTTTAAAATCAACTTATACAGAAAAAATACACATAATAAAAACTGTTGAGGAGTACGCGGTTGCATATAATGACATAGAATTTAAACTTTTTTCAGACAACGAACTAATTCTTTCTTTTAATCCTTCAATCTCAGTTGTAAAAAGAATAAATGATGTATTCAAAAAAGAAATAGTTCAAAATTTAATATATTTTGAACACAAAGATGAAGAAATAAAAATATATGGATTTATATCTCCTTTAGAACATACACAGATCAATAAGTCTTTGCAAATGTTTTATGTAAACAAAAGACCGGTAAGTTCAAAAATTTTAACACAGTCTTTATATGATGCCTATAAGGATACCTTACCTACTGGAAGACATCCTGTGGGAATAATTTTTATAGAAATACATCCAAATAAAATAGATGTAAATATTCATCCAAAAAAAAGAATTATAAAATTTTTTGATGAAGAAGCAATATATAATAAGATAAAAACTCTGCTTTCTGAAAAAATAAAATATAATTTAGATTCAAAAAAACCTATATCTATTGATAGCTATTCAAAAGTAAACTATGTATCTGAAAAAAACTTAAATACATCACAAAAACCTTTAAGCATCTATACATCTTATCTACCAACAGATTATTCGCAAAATTTAATATATGAGAATTACAAAAAAATAGGAATACATAGATATATTTACTTAGGACAACTCAACAGAACTTATTTACTATTTGAAACAAATAATGGTCTAACAATTTTGGACCAGCATGCAGCAAGTGAGCGGATACTTTTTGAAAGATTTACAAATGAAAACCTTAAATCTTCTTTACAAACTCAAAGACTACTTTTTCCAGTTAATATAGAGTTAAAACTTTCAGATTTTGAAACAATAAAACCTTATATTGAAGAACTTAACAAATTAGGATTTGAAGCAATTATTTCCGGGAAATCTTCTTTAGGTTTTTATAGTATACCTTCTGTGTTTGAAATAGACGATATAAAAGATTTCATTTCAAAATTTATAGAAAATTTAATATCGGATATAAGAAGTGAAACTAACGATATAACAATCAAAGATAAAATTATAAGAAGTGCATGCAGAGCTGCAATAAAAGCGAATCAACTCCTTAGTTTATCTCAGGTTGAAAACCTACTAAAGGATCTTTCAGATTGTGAACAACCATTTTTTTGTCCTCATGGACGTCCAACTATAATAAACATTGAGATTTCTGAAATTGAAAAATTTTTTTTAAGAAAAAAATGAAAAAAATCGTTGTGCTATTAGGCCCTACTGGAACAGGAAAAACTGAAATTACGGTATTACTTAATCAAAAATTACCTTTAGAAGTAATCTCAGCAGACTCTCGTCAGGTTTATAGGTACTTATCAATAGGGACCAACAAACCTCAAGGTAAATGGGAAAAAATCAATAACGAAAAGTTATTTATCTACAACAATACTATTCATTATTTAGTAGATTTTCTTGAACCAACCTTATACTACGATGCTGGTAGTTTTTATGAAGATGCGAAGAAAATTATAGAAAAAATTTTTCTAAAAAACAAAATACCAATAATAGCAGGCGGTACTGGTCTTTATATCAAAACAATCACAGATGGAATATCTGACCTTCCTAAAAGAAAAACAGAAATAAGAGAACATCTTATTCAACTTAAAAATCTACACGGTAGTCGTTATTTATATGATTTACTTTTAAAGTTGGATCCCATTAGAGCAGAAGAAATTCATCCTAATAACATAACTAGAATAATTAGATCTTTAGAAGTTATATTTCAAACCGGTAAACCATTCAGTGAAGTTATTAAAGAAAATAAAAAAAATCCTATGTATGATAGCTTGATTTTAGGAATTATCTATAGTAAAGAAAATTTAAAAAAAAGAATTTATGAAAGAACGGAATGGATGTTTAGAAACGGATTAATAGAAGAAACGCTTTATGTATTAAACAAATATAAAAACGAAAACATTCCTGCATTCACTTCTATTGGATACAAATGGATTATAAAGTTTATAAAAAATGAAATAGATTTAGAGACAACTAAAAAAAAATTTATTTTTGACACTTTAAATTATATTAAACGACAACTTACATGGTTTAGGAAAAACACTCGTATAAAATGGATATATTGTGACAATTTAGACAAAGAAAAAATTGTAGAAAATATCTACACAGAAATAGTAAAATTCTTGAATTAACTATAAAAGCATCTGATATGATGGCGGAAAAAGTAGTAATAGTGGGGACTATTTTGAAATCCGAAAAAAATCATGACAAAGATTACAAATCTTTAATGGAATTATCAAGTTTAGTATATACAGCTAATGGTGTAGTTGAAAAATCTTTTATAGTAAAAAGAGATAAAATAGATCCTGCTTATTACATTGGCAGCGGCAAGGCTGATGAGATAGGAAAATATGTTGCTGAAAATAAAATAAAAACAGTAGTATTTAATAACGAACTAACACCAGCACAGATTAAAAATCTTGAAAAAAAAATAGAAGCTAAAATCATTGATAGAACAAGACTAATTTTAGACATTTTCGCGCAAAGAGCACACACCAAAGAAGCAAAACTTCAGGTCGAATTAGCACAACTTGAATATCTTCTACCAAGACTAACAAAAAAGGGTATATACATGGACAATCAAGTCGGTGGTATAGGAACAAGAGGTCCTGGAGAGACAAAATTGGAGTATGATAGAAGAAAAATTATGCAAAGAATCGAAAAAATAAAAGAAGAATTAAAAAAAATTGTCACTGCAAGAGAAGAACAAAAAAAATTAAGAAAAGAATCACAAATCCCAACTGTAGCACTGATAGGATATACTAACTCAGGGAAATCTACACTGTTTAATACACTTCTAAAGCAAAATTATGCATACGCAGACGACAAACTTTTTGCAACATTGGATCCTTTAACTAGAAAACTTACCTTGCCAAATGGAGTAGAAATACTACTTATTGATACAGTAGGATTTATAGACAGATTACCACACCACCTTATAGAAAGTTTTAAGTCTACATTAGAAATTGTAAAAGATGCTTCATTATTATTAGAAGTAATTGACATCACATCACAAGAAATAAAAGAAAAAGAAAATCTTGTTAAAAAAATATTAGAAGAGTTAGGAGCTTCAGAGATACCAATATTAAAAGTCTACAATAAAATAGACCTTCTTGAAAATTCTGAAAAAAACTTTATTTTTAAAAAGTTAAATAAAGAAAATGCTGTATTCATTTCTGCCAAATATTCAACTAATTTAGATACATTAATAAAGAAAATTGAAAAATTTATAAATTCAAAAAATTTCATAAAAACTATAAAAATACCACCACAAAAATATGAAATTTTAGATTTTATATATAAACATTGTAAAATAATCTCTAATAATGTAAAAAATGAATTACTAGTCTTAAAAATAATTTCAAACGATAAAATATACAACATTATCAAAGAAAAGTTAAAAAAACAAAAATGAAAAATCTATTAAGTTTACCAAATTTTTTTACTATTTTACGATTTATTCTTACAATTGAATTTTTAATACTATTTTTAAAAAACAAATTCTTATTAGCCTCTATCATATTAGCTATTTCATCAATTACTGACTTTTTAGATGGCTTTTTGGCCAGGATTTTAAAACAAAAGACTGCTATTGGTAGTTTTTTAGATGCTTTTGTTGATAAAATGTTAATAATCACAACAATTATTGCATTAGCATCAAAAAATCTAATTCCGTTGTGGTTTTTTACTATTATAATTGCACGTGAAACTTTAGTTTCTGCAGGTTGGATAATTACTTATCAAAGAAAACTTTCATTTTCAGTTAAACCTCGATTTTTAGGAAAAGTTTCTATAGTTTTAGAGACAATAACTATGACTATTGTAATTTTAAATGTTCATCTAAAAGAGAAAATAATATTTGATATGTTAAATGAAATGTTTTTTATCACTGCTTTGTTCGTTATAGGGTCATTCATTGACTATATAATTTTTGCAAGAAGAGTTTCCTGAAATGAAACTGATTTTTTTTACTTTATTTTCTTACTTGATAGGCAGTATTCCAACTGCTTTTATTTTAGTAAAAATTTTCGAAGGCAAAGATATAAGAAAAATTGGCTCAGGTAATCCTGGAACCACAAATGTAATAAGAACAACAAACATATGGCTTGGTATAATAACTTTCGTAGTAGATTTTCTAAAAGGATGCATACCAGTTTTAATTACAAGACATCACTATTCTCAGTATCTTTCTTTAATTGGATTTTTTGCGGTATTAGGACATACAAAATCTATATTTTTAAAATTTAACGGAGGAAAAGGTGTAGCAACTTTTTTCGGAACAATTTTTGTAATTTCACAAGAATTATTTTTTGTTACCTGTGTAGTTTTTATTATAACTCTGTTAACAACTCATATAGTTTCTATTTCTTCGCTAACATCTATATGTTTTAGTACATTTTTAGTTATATTTAGCAAAAATTTTAATTTTATTTCAAAATTAATATTTATACTCATAGCAGCTTTAATAACAATAAGACACAGAGAAAACATAATAAGACTGATACATAAACAAGAAAATAGAATCTTTTAATTTTATGGAAAAAATATTTATTCTTGGCGCAGGATGCTGGGGAAGTACCCTGGCAGCAATATATTCTAAAAAAGGATTTAAAATATATCTTTGGGAGCCAGATGAATTACGATTCAATTATTTAATAAAACATCGTCATCCTAAATATTATAATTTAGTAAAATTATCCAAAAAAATTAACATAACAAACAACTTAAAAGAAATCCAGTTATGTAATATTATAATGTTAGTTATTCCATCTATACATGTAAGAAGCACATTAGAAAAAATTAAATCTATAAATATAAAAAATAAAATTTTTATTTCATGCACTAAAGGCCTTGAAATCGGTACTTTAAAAACACAGTCTCAACTAATAAATGAAATTTTATCTATAAACTATGACCAAATACTTGCATTAAGTGGTCCATCGCATGCTGAAGAAGTAGCACTTAAAAAACCTACAGCAGTAATCCTTGCCTCCACCAATCTCAAACTGGCAGAAAAGTTACAAAAATTATTATCTACTGAATTTTTAAGAATTTATACCAATTCAGATATAATTGGCGTAGAAATAGCCGCTTCTATAAAAAACATATACGCAATAGCAGCAGGAATATGTGATGGACTAAAACTTGGCAATAACGCAAAATCTGCTTTACTTACTAGAGCTTTGAAAGAAATGCTAATTGTTGGAAAAGCTTTAGGTGGCAACCCCAAGACTTTTTTTGGTTTAGCTGGTTTAGGTGATCTTTTAACTACAGCTTACTCTAAGTTTTCAAGAAATAGAAACTTTGGAGAATATTTAACAATATATAAAAATATAAAAAAAGCAAAGCAAAAAGTAAAAACTACTATAGAAGGTTTATCTACTCTGGAAGCTATATATAAATTCTCCAAAAAACAATCTATAGAACTTCCAATTGCAGAGGAGCTTTATAAGATAGTATATAAAAATAAAGATCCTTACAACTCAATAAAAACTTTGTTATCCAGAAGTTTAAAATCTGAATTTGAAGGATATTTAATATGAACAAAAATAACTTAGTAAAGCTAATATCAAGATTTACTCTTACCAAACAACAAGCAAACAAAATTGTTAATTTAATTTTTGAAAATATAAAAGATTGTTTGATTTCTGGAGAGAAAGTTACGATTCAGAATTTTGGAAGTTTTATTCCTAAATTTTATAAATCAAAAAAAATGTATGATCCCAGAAAGAAAAAATATATTCCAATAGAGCCACGAAAAAGGATTAAATTTGTTCCTTCTAAAACTTTAATAAACTTACTAAACACAAAACAGATCAAGAAATGACACAAAACAAAAAATACTATACCATCAAAGAGTTTTCTTTAAAAACCGGAGTAGAAGAGTATGTGCTAAGGTATTGGGAAAGTGTATTTAACCATCTTAAACCTTTGAAAACAGAAAAAGGTCACAGAAGGTATACAGATGAACATATCCCTATTGTTAACAAAATCAAGGAACTTATGTGGGAAAAAAAATACACAATAGAGGGCGCAAAGAAAGCTCTAAAAGAATTTTTTGGCAAAAATAAAAAAGCAAAAGAATATACTTTAAATTTAGATTTTGAAACAGCAAATACAAAACAGATATTGAAAGAAATAAAAAATGCGCTAGAGGAAATAATTAAAATCTTAGAAGAATAGTTAAACTTATGAACACAATAATAGATACGTTATCAAAATTAAATTTACCTTCAGAAATCATAGTATTTATATTATCCATTTTGCCTGTAAGTGAACTAAGAGGAGCAATTCCTGTAGGAGTAGGTATATATAAATTAAGTATCACTAAAACATTTTTGATAGCCATAATTGGCAATTTTTCTTTTGTAATTCCTTTTCTTTTATTTTTGAATACTCTTCATAAATATTTTATGAAAATTTCCTGGTATAGAAATTTTTTTAATTGGTGGTTAAGTAAAGTAAAAACAAAAGCAAAAAATATTGAAAAATATGAATACATAGGTTTAACTCTATTTGTAGGAATACCTCTTCCAATGACAGGTGCATGGAGTGGGTGTTTAGCAAGCTATATACTTGGTCTTAATTTATGGAAATCTACAATTGCAATTTTTTTGGGAATACTTTTTGCAGGAATAATAGTAATAACTTCTACCGTGGGAATAAAAGAAATTATTATGTTGGTAGCAAAATAAGCGGGCGATGGGATTCGAACCCACGACCTTCTGCTTGGCAAGCAGACGTTCTTAACCAACTGAACTACGCCCGCAAATTTTCCATGTGTTGAAATGAATTTTTTAAAATTATAATAAATTATTCTAAAAAAATCAAGTAAAATATTTAAAAATTATAAAGCAATTTCTCTTCTTACATCAGTTCTCTAATTAAATTTTGTTAAAAAGGAGAAAAACATTACATTATGAAAAACGCTATAATAAGTGTATCTGACAAAACAGGAATAGTAGAATTTGCAGATGAACTAACAAAAATAGGATTCAAGATTTATTCCACAGGTGGCACTGCTAAAACTTTAAAACAAAATAATATCAATGTATCTGAAATTTCAAGTTATACAGAATTTCCAGAAATTTTAGATGGAAGAGTAAAAACACTACATCCTAAAATATTTGGAGGAATTTTAGCAAAAAGAAACAACGACACTCATCTTCAAGAAGTTAAAAATTACGGAATTTCATTTTTTGATATAGTTGTAGTAAACCTTTACCCTTTTGAAGAAACTGTTACAAAAACTCTTGATGAAGAAGAAATTATTGAAAATATTGATATTGGAGGTGTATCTCTTATCCGTGCAGCTGCTAAAAATTACAAAGATGTTATAGTAGTGGTTGATATTAAAGATTATAATGAAATAATAAATAGATTAAAAAATTCAAATATAGATATTGACTTCCGTAAATATTTAGCTGCTAAAGCTTTTCTTCATACATCAAGATATGATAGTATAATTTCTAATTGGTTTATAAAGTCGTCATCAAAAGAGATTTTTGAGTTTAACGAATTAGTAATTAGTGCTAAAAAAGTATCAGATTTAAGATATGGAGAGAATCCACACCAAAAAGCTGCGGTTTATAAGTTCACCAGATATGATAACTCATCAAAAAGTTTAGTAGAAGCAGAAAAAATTCAAGGCAAAGAATTGTCTTACAACAATTATCTTGATCTTGATTCGGCTTTAAATTTAATAAAAGAATTTTCAAACCCAGCATGTGTAATAATAAAACACAACAATCCATGTGGTGTTGCAGAAGCAAACAGTTTAGTTGAAGCTTATAAAAAATCTTTAGCATGCGATCCTGTATCAGCATTTGGAGGAATCATAGCTTTTAACTATCAAGTAGACTATGATACTGCTTATGAAGTTACAAAATTGTTTACAGAGTGCATAATTGCACCTGAATATACTCAAAAAGCAAAAGAATGTTTTTTAAAGAAAAAAGATTTAAGGTTATTAGTTTTACCTGAACTTCTAAAAACGAAAACAGAACAAGAAGAAATAAGACAAATTGATGGCGGCTTATTACTACAAAATAAAGATTTAATATTATTTGATGAAACAAACTTCAAAATTGTAACAAAAAGAAAACCAACTGATGAAGAGTTAAAAAGTTTAATCTTTGCATATAAAGTAGCAAAATATGTAAAATCCAACACAATCGTTTTAGCAAAAGGTACTCAAACAGTAGGAATAGGAGCAGGACAAATGTCGCGAATCGATGCGTTAAAAATAGCTGCTATAAAAATGAATCAAATCAACAAAGAAGTTTTAGAAGAACTTAAAAGTCTTCCTTTAGTGCTAGCTTCTGATGCGTTTTTTCCGTTTAGAGATGTAGTAGAGGAAGCAGCAAAGATAGGCGTTACTGCTATAATTCAACCAGGAGGCTCTTTAAGAGACGAAGATTCCATAAAAGCAGCTGACCAATATAATATCGCTATGGTATTTACAGGAATAAGACATTTTAAACACTAATAAAATTATCAAGATGCTTAAAAAATATGTAAACGTTGTTCTTTTACTATATACATTAGTAGATTCTTCTGAATTGCCAAGAGGTTTAATGGATATTTTTCTTGGTCAAGATTATAAAAATCTAAAACAAAAATATCAACTTAAAAGAAGTGTTTCAGATAAAGAGATTTTTAAAACTTACGAAATAATTTATACAGAAAATTATAATTTAAATACCTTAATCTCATTTTTTAATAACAAAGTTTTTAAAATTACAATTATATATAACGAAAATTTTATAAATGAAGATGACTGGTCAAATATATACAATCAGGCTTTAATAAACTACGGAAAACCAAATATTTTAATAGAAACAAAAGAAAATTTTTTATATGAATATTACATCTGGGAAGATAAATATACAAAACATACATATATCCGTGTAACTGAAAAAGGGAAATTTAAAAATTTCTATATAATTCTTATGGATAAAAATACTGAAGAAAAAATCAATAATCTTTCTTCATTTAAAAAGATACTTTTAAAGATAACTGATTTTTTACAATGAAAGAGTTTTTAATAAAAATAGTAAAAACTTCTGGGGAAATTTTGAAAAAATATTTTTATTGTAAAAATATACCAATAGAATTTAAATCAAAAAACAATCCTGTAACAAAAGCTGACAAGGAGTCAGAAAACACAATTAAAAATATAATTTTGAAAAATTTTCCAAATGATAAAATTATATGTGAAGAAAGCTGTCCCATGTTGGAAGAAGAAATTAATCCAGAAATAAGATACTGGATAATTGACCCCTTAGATGGTACAGTAAATTTCACTCATAAACTCCCAATATTTTGTATTTCTGTAGCAATAATGCAAAATAAAGAAATTACAGAAGGAATAATCTACAATCCAATAACTGAAGATTTCTACTATGCAAAAAAAGGAAAAGGGGCATATAAAAATAACAAAAAAATACTTGTTTCTAAAGTAAAAAATTTATATAATTCCCTATTAGTAACAGGTTTTCCTTATTATACACATAAAAATCCAAAAAGATTATTCAAGCTATTTAACAAATTTGCAATAACAGCGCAAGCAGTAAGAAGGTTAGGTTCTGCTGCTTTAGATTTATGTATGGTAGCAGAGGGAATTTTTGACGGCTTCTGGGAAGAGAACCTACAGGTATGGGATGTCGCAGCGGGTTCTTTGATAGTTCAAGAAGCTGGTGGGAAAATTACAGACTATACTGGTGGGAAAAACTATTTATTTGGAAAAACTATTGTTGCATCAAACAAAAAAATTCATAATCAGATGATTAAAATTATAAAAGAAACCATCTACACCGGGGGTTAGCTCAGCTGGATTAGAGCGCACGGCTTGGGACCGTGAGGTCGGCGGTTCAAATCCGCCACCCCCGACCATAAACTTAACTAAAAATGTCAAAAAACAAGTTATTGTATGCTATAAAAATTTTTGAATTGATTTCTACAGGAATAAAAGTAATTAATGTAAAAATAGGCCAAACAAAGAATATCCCACATTATTAAGACAGCACAAAAAGAAGTAATTCTAGAAGCTCAAATACTGGACTTCTGGGAACCCACAATAAAGATGAGTTATTTGTTCCTATTAAAATTAACAATACAAACTATTTTTTTGAAGAAAATCTTAGTGCTAACAATATAATGGAAGTTTCTAAAAAATTATTAAAGACATTTAGTTATGAACTGCAAAATTTACATTATTGAATATAAATAAAATCTTATAAATAAATTTTTATATTAAAACATTTTATTCATGAAAAATAAAGAAAAATTATTAGAAAGAATTTTACCAAGAGAAAAACTTATAAAATATAATTCTCCAGATAAACTAAAAGATGAAGAACTTTTAGCAATTATTCTTCGCACCGGAACTAAAAGTAACAATGTTATAGAATTAGCTAAAAAATTAATAAAACAATATGGAAAAGATCTACCCTTCGTTTCAGTTAATGAGTTAAAAAATTTTTTAAATTTAGGAAAGGCACGTGCGTGTAGCATTGTTGCAGCGTTTGAATTAGGAAAGAGATTTTTAAATGGAAAAAAAACTTATCTTTATCTTAAACCCCAGGATGTATATGAGAGATTATCTGATTACAGGACTGCCAAAAAAGAACATTTTTTCGTATTTTATCTTGATACTAAAAATCAGGAAATAAACTTTGAAATAATCAGTATAGGTACAATAAATGCAAGCTTAGTGCATCCAAGAGAAGTTTTTGAGCCTGCAATAAAAAATCTTGCCTGTCAGATTATCATTGCACACAATCATCCTTCTGGTAGTTTAGAACCTTCAGAAGAAGATCTTAAACTTACAGAAAGATTAATAAAAGCAGGTGAAATTCTGGGAATAGAAGTATTAGATCATATTATAATTTCTAAAGAAGGGTATTATAGTTTTAAACAAAACAAAATTTTTTAAACTTTTACTCTTTGTAAGTTAAAAGTTTTAGTTGAATTTCTTCAGGTATCTTTGTAGGACGGAAGTTTTTATCTACACAAGCGAGTTTTGTTATACCTTTTGCAATAATTTTTTTATCAGATTCTCTTATAACATTATATTCAAAAGTTAACGAAGCTTTTTTAAGTTCTATAAGTTTTGTCTGTATCTCTAGAACATCACCAAGTTTTGCTGCTGAGATATAGTCTATTTCTGCTTTTACCACTACAAAATTAAACCCTTCTTTAGCAAATTCTGAAATTTTAATTTCGCAGGATTCCAATAACTCTGTTCTTGCACGTTCAAAATATCTTAGATAATTTGCATAATACACTACACCACCGGCATCGGTATCTTCATAGTAAATTTTTGTTTTTAGTGTATGTTTCATAAGTTATTTTTAATTTAACAAATTATTGAATTTCAAGATATTTTTTTATAAAAATTATCAAAAATTTTAAAGGGGACAAAAAATGAAAATAAAACCCATAGTAATGAAATTCGGAGGAACTTCTGTAGCAAATGTAGATAGAATAAAAAATGCTGCAAGGATTATTATTGAAAGAAAAAAACAATATAAACATGTAGTGGTAGTAGTATCTGCTCCTGGAGATACTACTGATGAACTTATAGAAAAAGCTTATCAAATAACAGATAATCCGGATAAAAGAGAACTAGATATGTTATTATCCACCGGAGAACAAATGTCAATTGCTTTAGTAGCTATGGCGCTACATAAGATGGGCTGTGAAGCAATTTCTCTAACAGGACCACAAGCTGGAATATACGCTGATGAATTTCATACAAAGGCGAGAATTATTGATATTGATACAAGAAGAATAAAAAGATATCTAAAACAAGGAAAAGTTGTAATAGTAGCTGGTTTTCAGGGAATAAATCCTAATGAGGATATTACCACATTAGGAAGAGGTGGTTCAGATCTTACAGCGATTGCTTTAGCTGCAAAATTAAAAAGTCCAATTTGTGAAATATATACTGATGTGGAAGGTGTATTCACGACAGATCCAAGAATTGTTCCAGAAGCAAAAAAAATTGACTATCTAACTTATGAAGAAATGTTAGAAATGGCAGGAACTGGTGCTCAGGTGATGATGGCAAGATCAATTGAAGTAGCCAAAAAATACAATGTAAAATTAGAAGTAAAATCCAGCTTAGTAGATAAACCCGGCACCATCATTTATGGAAGTAAAGAATGGTAAAAAAGAGAGTTCTTCTTCATATATGCTGTGGGGTATGTGGAAGTTATTGCATAGAAAAACTTATAGAAGAAAATTTTGAAGTTACAGGATTTTTTTTTAACCCTAATATACACCCTGAGGAAGAATTTTTAAGAAGAAAAAAAGTTGTTGAAAAACTTCAGCAACTTTATAAAATAAATATAATCTTTCCTACCTATGATCCATCTTTATGGATAAAACTATGTGAAGATCTAAAAGATGAACCAGAAAGAGGCAAAAGATGTCATTTATGTTATAAAATTCGTTTACAAGAAACCTTCAATAACATTTCTAAACTAAATTGTGAATTATTTACTACCACTTTAACAATTAGCCCTCATAAAAACTCAAAGATTATTTTTGAAATTGCTGAAAGTATAAATAAAGAAAAGTTTTTAAAAATTGATTTTAAGAAAAAGGACGGATTTAAAAAAACAATAGAATTTGCCAAAAAAAACGATTTTTATATTCAAAATTATTGTGGCTGCATTTACAACATAAAAAAATGAAAATAGCTTGCGTTTTAATAAATGACCGTTTTTATAATCAATTCTTAAAAATAAAAAAATACTACAAATTTATCTATGCAATAGAAATTAGAGTAGATACATTTTATCCAGATCTTCAAAAAATCGCATCTATAGCAACCATTCTTAAAAAAAAATTCCCTGACATTCAATTAATTCTGACTTTTCGTAAATTTGAAGAAGGGGGAAAAATTAAAATAAGTGAAGAAAAAAGAAAAGAAACAATACTAAACTTCTTAAAAACCTTTAAAAATTTATTCAATTTTGTAGATATTGAATTTAAATCTCCTATCAAATACGAAATTTATGAATTTTTAAAGAAAAACAAAAAAAATATAATTTTTTCTATTCATTTTCTTAAAAAGTATAAAGAAAACACTCTCTATAAAGAGCTTTTACAAATTAAAAACTATATAAAGGACAAAAGAATAAAAAACTATATAGTAAAAGTTGTAGCAAAAATATCAGATTTTTCAGAGTATTTTAAAACTTTAAAAAAAACCTATAAAATTTTAAAAGACATAAACTATACCTTTTTTACTACAGGAAAAACATCAACTATTTCAAGATGTATTTCAGTTATTTTAGAGATGCCATTAGTTTATGCTGCCCTTACTAAACCTGTAATAAAAACTCAACCTGATATTTCTGAACTTTTATCTTCTCTTAAAAAATTAGGACTGGAAAATAAAAACTAAAATATTTTTAAAAACAAATTTTTTAGTTTAAAAAAACAATCAAAAATTATATAACTTTGAAACATTACTTTTTCTTACCTCCTCTAAAACAAGTTCCTATAAGTTATATTATGTTAATTTATTTCTTTGACTTAATACTTTATATTTCAACAAAAAATACACGATAATTCGTGATTTTTTAA
>JBCNUU010000049.1:0-824 GCA_039630545.1 Endomicrobiia bacterium | reverse complement strand
GTAAAAATCAACGAATCTTTCTTGCTAATTGATAAATATCGCCTGCTCCCATAAATATCACTATTTCTCCCCCTTTTAAATTTTTTTTCAAAAAATGCATAATTTTTTCTTTTTTAATATAGAGAACCGATTCTTTTTTTATTTCTTTTTGTAATTTTTCTTTTTCGTTAATTAAATCAGATAAAACAATTTCTGCTACATTTATTACTTCAATTACTTTTTGATTCATATTTACCTCCTTAATTAAATTTTTTTCGCTACTATCTGTAAATAAACACCTCTTATCTGCACTATTCTATGGCTTGCCTGTTCGCCAATAAACTCCACACCCCAATTCTCACCAGAATTGATTACTAAATTTTGATTTTCACAATTAACACTTATTTGTTGATATACTACATTATTTTGATTATTCCACCCATTCGCTTGACTAACAGGAACTAAAACATCTCCAATCTGTTGTCTGCTTGTCGCAAGATTTTTTTGGAATCTTAACCTCATAAAACAAGGATAAGTTGGTTGCGCAGCGTGGACGCTACAATAATATATTGTCCCAGTAATCTTCACTATTTTTATGTTCTCAGGTGCTACAAAAGGACACATATATAAATTCTGTGGATTGTTGTCATACATTGAAGTCAAACTTCTTGAAGCAGTATTGTCTGCATTGTAATCAAACTTGTAGAAGTGCCCATAGCCCCACGCATATCCTCGTTGTTCGCAGTTGAAAGTATAATACACATCACCGCTCCCTCCACCACCACCGCCACCTCCGCCACTTGGTAATTCTCTCCATTCACATGTCCCATCATTATCTATGCAAG
>JBCNUU010000048.1:0-850 GCA_039630545.1 Endomicrobiia bacterium | reverse complement strand
AGAAGAAGAGGTTAACGTGAGAAAAGAGGCCCGAGACTAAGGGGATTGCGACTTCGTTAAAAGTTGTTGGGTTTGAGGATGAGCTTAATAATATGTGAGAAAAGAGACCCGAGACCAAGGGGATTGCGACTAATCAAACGGTTGTAAAAGTGGGGCGTCTAATATAACGTGAGAAAAGAGACCCGAGACCAAGGGGATTGCGACAAATCTTTTATATCCTTTTACCCAACCTACATATTTAGGTGAGAAAAGAGACCCGAAACTAAGGGGATTGCGACTTATTAACTTTTTAATGTTTGAGTAACACTCTTTACATGTGAGAAAAGAGACCCGAGACTAAGGGGATTGCGACGTTTTGAGGAGTGTTTCTTTTGTTTCCACTCCTCTTAAGTGAGAAAAGAGACCCGAAACTAAGGGGATTGCGACAAGGTATATGGGATTTCTTGAATTCTCAAAACGGATTTGTGAGAAAAGAGACCCGAAACTAAGGGGATTGCGACGATTAGTACTCGACCCTGTAAGGTAGTCTGTTGATCACGTGAGAAAAGAGACCCGAAACTAAGGGGATTGCGACCAATGTCCTCCAGTTGAAGAGTAGTTCCTTTCATAAAGTGAGAAAAGAGACCCGAAACTAAGGGGATTGCGACTTTTTGTTTCATATTATTTTACCCCCTTTTTTGTTAGAGTGAGAAAAGAGACCCGAAACTAAGGGGATTGCGACAGGATCGGTAGGAGTCGGACGGATTACCTTAATTTTGTGTGAGAAAAGAGACCCGAAACTAAGGGGATTGCGACTAAAAATAGCCGGTGCGGATAAGTTTTGACACAATAAGTGAGAAAAGAGACCCGA
>JBCNUU010000047.1:0-905 GCA_039630545.1 Endomicrobiia bacterium | reverse complement strand
TTATCTTATATCTTTATTTAATTTAAGAATTGTGGAATTTAAATGATTATTACAAAGGAGAATAAAATGATAAAATACAGAGATTTAATTGAACCATTGTGGAATTGAAATTTTATTGAGGTGCCTGATATCATTGAGACGATTACAGATTTAATTGAACCATTGTGGAATTGAAATTTTTTATGGTTGTCAGAAGAAGCATTAAAAAGAATAAAAGACACAATGATTGAATATTTGTCGGATGGAGTATGAAAGTAAACTACAAAACAATACTTGAGAAAATAAAAAATGTTTTATCAGCATTAAATATAAACATCTTCATAGGAAATCCTGATGTGATTGCGATACCTGCGACAGCTTATCCTTGTGTTGTGGTTAGTATTGATAACAAAAAAGAAGACATAACTCACTTAGGAGCAAACAAAAGACAAATAGAATTAGAATTTAAAGTTTGGGTGTTAACAAGATATATTAGTTATGAAAAAAGTTTAGAAGAATTGTTGAACTTAGTTGATGTTGTTGAAGAAACTTTAAGAAGAAATTTAACTTTAGATGGAAGTGTGAATTATCACAATTTAGAAGTAACAGAGTTTGGTATCGCAGCAAAAGAAAACACTTTTATTTTGGGTGCTATAACAACTTTGAAAACATTTAAACAAATCTAACAACAAAGGAGGATTAAAACTATGCCACTCGCATTTGGGTATAACACTTGGGTAGGAGTAGGGGAAGAAACAACATATGGACAAGCAGCAACTATATCTAGATATGTGGAACTAAACAGCGGCGGAGATGGTATTACTTTGTCGGAGGATAGAATTGAAAACGCATCTGTATATGGGGTTTTTAGACCACACACAAAAACCATTCAAGGTAATATCTCTGTGTCAGGATCTTTAACTTTT
>JBCNUU010000046.1:0-927 GCA_039630545.1 Endomicrobiia bacterium | reverse complement strand
AAATTTTTTTATTTGAAAAACCAGTTATAAATTTTCACGCAGTGAGAAAAGAGACCCGAAACTAAGGGGATTGCGACATTATCTCACCATCACCGTCAAAACTTTCATAATCAAGGTGAGAAAAGAGACCCGAAACTAAGGGGATTGCGACTAGCAACTCTTGCAAACTCACCTAATCCGTATATCTTCGTGAGAAAAGAGACCCGAAACTAAGGGGATTGCGACTTTACCTCGCGACACGTCCTCCCACACACTCACCCACGTGAGAAAAGAGACCCGAAACTAAGGGGATTGCGACCCAAGATTGTGTAGACGTTCTTTTTGTCGGTTTCCTCGTGAGAAAAGAGACCCGAAACTAAGGGGATTGCGACATTCTCATATTCTTTGTAGGGCCAACTCACATCGAACAGGTGAGAAAAGAGACCCGAAACTAAGGGGATTGCGACTCGCCAGTAACACAGATTATGATTGACTGTCTGGGCTCGTGAGAAAAGAGACCCGAAACTAAGGGGATTGCGACCGCGTATTTTTCATTTTTTTCTACGACTTTCATTTTGTGAGAAAAGAGACCCGAAACTAAGGGGATTGCGACTGTGTTTTTTGATTGTATAATACATTGTGCCATTTTCGCGTGAGAAAAGAGACCCGAGACTAAGGGGATTGCGACCCTGATGTTTTTCTACTTTTATTATTTTCCCATTCATGTGAGAAAAGAGACCCGAAACTAAGGGGATTGCGACGGTAGCCTGTTAATTACAATACTGATTGACGGTTCAAGTGAGAAAAGAGACCCGAAACTAAGGGGATTGCGACTATACTCTTCATCGTTGTTTCCAAGATTTGTGATATTTGTGAGAAAAGAGACCCGAGACTAAGGGGATCTTAAGCAGCAGTATATGATCTGGTGAGAAATCAAAGTAAAAATTT
>JBCNUU010000045.1:0-936 GCA_039630545.1 Endomicrobiia bacterium | reverse complement strand
AATTAAATCTTAGCAAGAGTTGTAAGAGAAAACACTGCTGGTAAACGTTTCAATTCCACAATGGTTCAATTAAATCTTGAATAAGACACTCCTTTGCTTATATACAGAAGAGTTTCAATTCCACAATGGTTCAATTAAATCAAGAAACCCTTAATCAATCCTTAACACTAAGTAAAGAGTTTCAATTCCACAATGGTTCAATTAAATCTATGTGAAAAACCTATAAAAAGATGTTCAGATTTGTTTCAATTCCACAATGGTTCAATTAAATCCAAAATTGGGTGTTGATATTGGTAGAGGTGGTAATTAGTTTCAATTCCACAATGGTTCAATTAAATCGCTGCGATACCAAACTCTGTTACTTCTAAATTATGAGTTTCAATTCCACAATGGTTCAATTAAATCAAGAAAAACAGTATTTTTAGATTGGCAACGAAAAGAGTTTCAATTCCACAATGGTTCAATTAAATCTTTTTTTCTTTCAATTTGTTTTTCTTCACGCAAAAAAGTTTCAATTCCACAATGGTTCAATTAAATCGTTATTTTCGTTATACTGAAAACATTCTTGTTTTGTGTTTCAATTCCACAATGGTTCAATTAAATCTAACAATAAAGCACAGTATACAATTACAGTAATGTAGTTTCAATTCCACAATGGTTCAATTAAATCGAAACCTCAAGATGATTGGATTTTATACGACGACCAACGTTTCAATTCCACAATGGTTCAATTAAATCAAAACCATTATCTGTTATTTCTTTTATCGCCTCATAGTTTCAATTCCACAATGGTTCAATTAAATCCCTGTGGTCAGCATCAATGTAAAATGTTTTGTGCATGTTTCAATTCCACAATGGTTCAATTAAATCCCATTGTGGCAAAAAAGAATATTGGGGGGCTTGGAAGTTTCAATTCCACAATGGTTCAATTAAATC
>JBCNUU010000044.1:0-940 GCA_039630545.1 Endomicrobiia bacterium | reverse complement strand
TTCTCTTCTTTGCAGGCTCTCCTTTTTTTCTTCGTGCGATTTAATTGAACCATTGTGGAATTGAAACTGTTTCATATGATTACGGACAAACATGGACAGCACGATTTAATTGAACCATTGTGGAATTGAAACCATTTTGTGATATTACAGATTAATATTTAAGTTTCCTGATTTAATTGAACCATTGTGGAATTGAAACTTGTATCTAAAATTTCGCCTATTAAGCAGAATGCTTGATTTAATTGAACCATTGTGGAATTGAAACACAGGAATGTTTGCTTCTCTTGGAATAAAAACAAAGATTTAATTGAACCATTGTGGAATTGAAACTTGGAGAAGGAATGTAACAACCTGTCTTTGGATTAGATTTAATTGAACCATTGTGGAATTGAAACCCTTCATCATCGGTGTATTTTTTAGTTTGTGTGTCGTCTGGATTTAATTGAACCATTGTGGAATTGAAACTCGCAAGTGATATTACAGACTGCGACAGGTATTTAGGATTTAATTGAACCATTGTGGAATTGAAACGCATAAATAAAAAATTGATCACCGGCTCGGAAAGGAGATTTAATTGAACCATTGTGGAATTGAAACTACGGCGGGTCAGTAAACACCATATCCGCTTTTTCACCACGATTTAATTGAACCATTGTGGAATTGAAACCTTTCTTGTGCTTTACTTTTTTGAAGATATTCCTCTATGATTTAATTGAACCATTGTGGAATTGAAACTACATGACAGGCTATAATCATGCTAAATCAAAAGCGATTTAATTGAACCATTGTGGAATTGAAACAGTGCGTCCGGAGGTATTTCTATGTCTTTATAGTCGGATTTAATTGAACCATTGTGGAATTGAAACTATAATTCCAGATTATTACAAAGGAGAATAAAAAGGGATTTAATTGAACCATTGTGGAATTGAAACATTGAAAT
>JBCNUU010000043.1:0-947 GCA_039630545.1 Endomicrobiia bacterium | reverse complement strand
ACTACTGCTCTTATTGCCGCATTCATCCCGGGCGCATCTCCACCCGGAGTTATAAGTGCTATTTTGAGTGTCATAGTTAGTTTTATTGTTTACTCTTGTCGATTAAGTGGAGGCAGCTCTTTGTGGTCCAATTCATATAATTTCAAAAGTTCTTTTTTTAAATTTTTGGCATCCTCAGGTGAAGAAACTGTAACCCATGAAATTTGTAAAGTTGATAATTCTTGCAACAATTGGAATATCCTTTGATTTGTTTTTTGTGTAGGACCTGGATTGAAACATTGCAAAATTCTTGAATATAAAACTCTTTCTCTATTGCCTTCAGCAGTTGCATTTCCTATATAAACTATATCTGATTCTCCAAAAAAGCGTCCAAAAGATTTACAATTTCTTATTACAAATACAGCTGGAGCTTCTATATTTTCAAGCTTTCTTTCAAGTTCTTTTTTGTTGTTAAAATTAAAATCATACCACTCCTTAAAACCTTTGTCCATTAATTCATATGAATTCATTGTTTTTCACCTCTATTATGTAGAGTTTAAGTTTTCAAAACAACTGTAATTTTTAAATTCTGTATGTTTTATTTCTTGCAGCGTAACCAAACACCAAAAAATATTTTTTGTCAGACTTTGTCTCTCTTCAAGCAATAAACTTTTATGGTCAGAATAAAGTTCCCCTCCAATTACCATAATCTCTTTTTCAACATCTATAGTTGCTTTAACTAAATCTCCAAAAATGTCTTCTGCAATGTGTTTTAACTCCTCTATGGAAATTTTATTTTAAATTCAAAGTTTTCATATCTGAAATTAACTAAAATTTTTCTCACACAACTTTTCAATCACACATTTATCACACAACGGTTTTCTTGCAGTACAGATTTTGCGGCCATGATCTATTAGTAAATATGAGAATATAAACCATTTATCTTTGGGAACAATTTTCATTAAATC
>JBCNUU010000042.1:0-973 GCA_039630545.1 Endomicrobiia bacterium | reverse complement strand
ACTTTGATTTCTCACCAGATCATATACTGCTGCTTAAGATCCCCTTAGTCTCGGGTCTTTTTTCTCACTCGCAATATCAGCAATTGCCAGAGGATTTCATAGAAAAGTCGCAATCCCCTTAGTTTCGGGTCTCTTTTCTCACTATTATTTTTTGTATGGAGGAGAGTTTTATGACATCCTGTCGCAATCCCCTTAGTTTCGGGTCTCTTTTCTCACTAAGATTAAAACACTGGAGAAGGGGTCAAATTTTAAAGTCGCAATCCCCTTAGTTTCGGGTCTCTTTTCTCACAGTATGGTGCAGGTAGTTGGGTTGATAAAGGAAAAGGTCGCAATCCCCTTAGTTTCGGGTCTCTTTTCTCACTTAAAACTATGAATGTGAATATGTTTAATCTCATCAATGGTCGCAATCCCCTTAGTTTCGGGTCTCTTTTCTCACAAAGAAATCTCTTCTGTGGAATTTTTAAGAGGAGTGGAGTCGCAATCCCCTTAGTTTCGGGTCTCTTTTCTCACGGGGGATGTATGTAGAATTCCTCCCTCTTCTGATTACATAGTCGCAATCCCCTTAGTTTCGGGTCTCTTTTCTCACTTTTCCTGGAGCGCTGTAGTCCAGACTCCGAAGGGGTCGTCGCAATCCCCTTAGTTTCGGGTCTCTTTTCTCACAATCATTGACAAAATTCTATCGCTCCCGCATAAAACGTCGCAACCCCCTTCGTTTCGGGTCTCTTTTCTCACAATACCATTGGACCAATTTAGTCCAGACTTGATTGCTGTGTCGCAATCCCCTTAGTTTCGGGTCTCTTTTCTCACGAGTATGTAGAACATTTACGCAGTTTGTTAAAGAAAAGTCGCAATCCCCTTGGTCTCGGGTCTCTTTTCTCACCTAGCTTTTTACGATTGGCCGCCTCTTACGAAAAGAAAGGTCGCAATCCCCTTAGTCTCGGGTCTCTTTTCTCACTAGAAATTCCCACTTTTA
>JBCNUU010000041.1:0-1011 GCA_039630545.1 Endomicrobiia bacterium | reverse complement strand
TCCTTAAACAACTCCTCCGCTTCTTTGTTTTCTTTTAACTCAATGTTATCAAGCGTATCTTCGTATTGCTCGAGGATTTGATATTTAAAAAAGCCACCCCCTTGCCAATTGATATCTTTCGAGAGAATAGTAGGCTCTCTTTTCCCTTCATTAGCTAATACCATTTTGAGACGAGATAATATACCCCATTTTATCACTATTGCCTCAACATTATTTTTACTCTGGTTTATTATTGTTTTAATTTCTTTTATATTACCTCTTTTTATCCATTCTTCAAGTTTTATATTTTCTTCTTCAAAATCTGATTCGTTCATATCTTCATCATCAGAAGGGTTTTCAATCTTAATCACATCCTCATAAAAGTCGTTAAAAACATTACCTATTTCAACACCTATCCATTTTCTTTTTAGCTTATGAGCTACACAAAGTGTAGTACCTGAACCTGCAAAAAAATCAAATATAATCTCATTTATTTTAGAAGAACACTCAATAATTAATTTCATTAATTCTTCTGGCTTTTGAGTATCAAAATATACTCTTTCTTTAGCTGTCATTTTAGTTGAAAAAGAAGGAACATACCACCAATCACTTAAATCTTTTTGTTTATTTGAAAAAGGAGATATGGTTTTTAAGGAATTAAAATATAAACTTAATTTATCTTTTGAAAAGAAAAGAATATTATCATGGTTTTCTTTAAATTGTTTTTTAGCTTTTCTCGGTTTTTCATAACACCATACTATTTCATTCAAAAAATTAGTGCTCCCATACAGAGAATTTAACAAAAATCTTCCAATATGTACCGCATTTTTATCTAAATGAACAAAAATACATCCTTGATTTTTTAAAAAATATTTACTTATTTCTACTCTATCATAAATCAATGAACACCAACTACTATTTTGATACTTATCTTTATAATAAAAATCTTTGCCTGTATTAAATGGAGGATCTATATAAATAGTTTGTATTTTTTCTTTGTATTTTTCTAAAAGCAAATTTAATGCTTGCCAG
>JBCNUU010000040.1:0-1013 GCA_039630545.1 Endomicrobiia bacterium | reverse complement strand
ACTTAGAAGCAAAATTTTTACTTTGATTTCTCACCAGATCATATACTGCTGCTTAAGATCCCCTTAGTCTCGGGTCTTTTTTCTCACAAAACATTTTACATTGATGCTGAACACAGCAAAGCAAAGTCGCAATCCCCTTAGTTTCGGGTCTCTTTTCTCACAGGTAAGCATGAAACCGACAAAAACAGAGATATATCTGGTCGCAATCCCCTTAGTCTCGGGTCTCTTTTCTCACGGTACAAGCGGATAGACTCAAAGAAAAAAATGGTAAAGTCGCAATCCCCTTGGTCTCGGGTCTCTTTTCTCACTATATATAAATCACGGTTACCTTGCCGGAGAAAGGACCCTGTCGCAATCCCCTTAGTTTCGGGTCTCTTTTCTCACAAGATCCGAATTGCGTCGCGGAGTGCCTGTTGAGGAAAGTCGCAATCCCCTTAGTTTCGGGTCTCTTTTCTCACCGGCGGCAGGAGTGACTGTCTGGGTGTATGAGCCCAGGTCGCAATCCCCTTAGTTTCGGGTCTCTTTTCTCACCAAGACACACATAGACGAAAAAGAAAGCGCAAGAAGGTCGCAATCCCCTTAGTTTCGGGTCTCTTTTCTCACAAGAAAAAACTGAAAAGAAAGTTAATAAAAATCTTAGTCGCAATCCCCTTAGTTTCGGGTCTCTTTTCTCACAGGTCGGAGTTTAGTCGAGGCGTACCTGTTGAGGAAATGTCGCAATCCCCTTAGTTTCGGGTCTCTTTTCTCACGTTACTTTGTTGAAAGTTGCGGAGATGTCACTACGGAAAGTCGCAATCCCCTTAGTTTCGGGTCTCTTTTCTCACCTCGAAAAAGCGATAGAAAACATCAAAAAAGTCAACGAGTCGCAATCCCCTTAGTTTCGGGTCTCTTTTCTCACTTTGTTGAAATCGATGTGAAAACGTTCCTTTCGAATAAGTCGCAATCCCCTTAGTTTCGGGTCTCTTTTCTCACTGCGTGAAAATTTATAACTGGTTTTTCAAATAAAAAAATTT
>JBCNUU010000004.1:0-141206 GCA_039630545.1 Endomicrobiia bacterium | reverse complement strand
ACTGGAAGTATTTCACCTCTTACTGCAGGGACACCTTTCACGGTAACGGTTAATCTTACTGACAACTGGTGGAACAGGGTTGCATTGGATGAACCCATAGTTAAGCTTCACACACCTAACGATCCTTACGATGTTGAACCAACAACTGTATCACTTGTTGCAGGACAGTATGTGTTTACAAACATGCTTAACATAGTTCGTGCGGGAACACATACGATTATTGTTGAAGATATTGACGGTATACCGCCACTGTATATCTCTACGACATCAAAGAGTTTCTATGTATCACCAAGGTTTGCATCACAACTTCAAGTTTTGGTCCCTAACCAACAAAATGTTGCAGGTAACTGGGTCGGTTCACCTAATGCTCAACCACCTTATGGGAAAAATACTGCTGTTACACAAACTCAAACTGCAGGTGTTGCGTTTACTGTAACAGTTAATGCATGTGATACTTACTGGAATATAACAACAACAGGGACAACTATTTGGGTGTATGTAATGAAATCAGCCACTGAGGTTGATCCATATGCTGTAGTTATTCCAACTTATGCCTATTTAGTCAACACAGCTACATTTTCTGTAACAGTAAAGACAGCTAAACCACGAAGGATAAAAGTAACTGATGGTGAGTTAGGTTTGTTAGACCAGTTAGGCGAAGTGTTTAATGTTAACGCTAATGTTCCTTCAAAAATATTTGTTATACTACCAGGTGAAACAGAGGAACCTGGTTCTTCAACTGGCAAGTATGGAACATCCTCATGGCAAGAAGCTGGTTATGCTTTTCAACCAAAAATCCAGTTAGTGGATGATTACTTTAATCCTACAGCTGCACCACAGGATATTACCGTAAGGCTAACAACAGAAGATCCATATGATAGTTATACATATGGTGAATATATTGATTGTACAATTCCAACAAACAATACAGATGCTACTTTACCAGAACATCCAAAATTAATTACTGCAACAACTACTGGATGGAAACTCACAGCTGACGATATTTCACCTAATATATACGAGACTTATATAACGGAAGGTGTAAAAGTTAAACCAAGAAGAGACGAAACAGGTGCTGAAAGAAAACTTCTTGTTACACTACCTGGTGAAGTTGCAGTATGGGGGAAACCTCCATATAACACAACCACTGGTGGTAAATCAGGAATGCCGCAACCTGTAACTGCAGGTTTGACGTTTTCTGTAACAGTATATGCTTGTGATTATTACTGGAACTGTATTGACGACAACTTGTTTGGTATCTCACCGCCTGAAGGAAATCCTGTAGTTAAAGTTGAAACTTCGGATCCATATGACATAGAACCACCATCAGAACAACTTATTGACGGAAGAAAAGTATTTAATATTACATTGGTTAAAGCAGGAACGTTTACGGTGAGGGCGTCAGATATTGATGGTATTGGAATTTATTATCAACCATATACAAGCTTAGTTTCAACCTGTCAGGCAGCGGCAGCTGTTAAGCTTCTTGCAGTGCTTCCTGGTGAAACATATATGCCTGGTTCAGCTAATGGTAAGACAGGAACACCTCAAATATTTACTGCAGGTGTTCCTTTTAACATTACAGTATACGGTTGTGATCAATACTGGAACTTACAACCTAACGCAGTAGCTTTAGTAAGAGTTACAGATTCTGATGTTTACAATTCAACACCTGCTTTAACTTCTTTAATTAACGGACAAGCAGTAATACAACACACTTTTGTTACTGCAGCGACTCATTATGTCACTGTTGAAGATGTGGACGCTGATCCACTTGCAAGTTACACAGTACCGGTTGTTACAGTAACTGCAAATGTTCCAAAGAAGCTTTTGGCAGTACTACCTGGAGAAATGTACAAACCTGGTAAGTACAACATTGCACCTTATGGAAAAGAAGGTACACCAGTTACACAAACTGCAGGAGTACCATTTAGTGTGACTGTATATGCTACAGATGATTATTATAACAGAACCTCAACATTTGTAGCTTGTTGGTTGACAACAACTGATCCTTACGATGTTGAACTTTCCACACTTACACTTATAGCAGGTGCTACGACATTTAGAGTAACATTCGTTTCAGCAACGGATCCACTTAACTGGAATAATACCGGATGGAGTATTTCAGTATATTCAGCAGGAAGTATGCAGACATATACTTCGGCTGGCATCCCGGTACAGCCTAATCTATCAACTACAAATGATAGAATTCAAGTGTTGCTACCAGGCGAAACTGCACGTGCGGGTAAACCACCATATACCGATTCCACAGGTGGGAAGGAAGGAACTGTATCTTCTGCTTTAGCAGGTGAAAATGTGTTAGCAAGAGTTTATATCACAGACTATTACTGGAACAGAAGAACGGATAGTGTTTCAAACATCAACCTTGACTGTGCTGGTTTCCAGGATTACACTGGTGATGGTAAAACACCTAAGTTTGTAACACTTACACAAGGTACATCAAATTACTATCTTGTATTTTACACAACAGGTTCCTGGAGTATAAACGCTACGCATCCGGATTATCTTTCTTACAATTCTTCGGTTATAAATATAAATCCTGCAGCTACAAATAAACTTTTAGTTGTACTACAGGGAGAAGATATATCTCCGCTTGCTCCTTTAGGAAGAAGTGGAGTTCCACAAGACGCCACAGCCGGTGCATTATATAATGTTAAGATTTACGCTTGTGATGCATATTATAACTGGCAATCTGTAGAAGAACTATCTTCAACTGTGAGACTTACAACTTCAGACCAGTTTGACGTTGAACCTACAAACTTGGTGTTGCAACAAGGCACAACTGTTTTCACAATTATTCCCGTAACCGCTGGGACTCAAACTGTTACAGTTTACGATCTCACACCACCTTTGATGGATTCAAATATTTCTTCAGTATTTACTGTTTTGCCAAATAATCCAGCAAGGTTGCTTGTTTTACTTCCCGGAGAAACAATAGTTTCAGGTTCACCAACAGGCAAACAAGGTACACCTATAGTACAAACAGCCGGTGTATCTTTTGGTTGTACAGTTTATGCTACAGACCTTTACTACAATAGAGTCAATGATACATCCTGGATAAGAATAGACACCTCTGATAAGTGGGATATACATCCATCAACTCAACAATTAGTAAACGGTGCAACAATATTCTTTGTGACCCTTGTTACTGCAGGGCAGCAATATCTTTATGCAGTTGACACTGATGCACCATATCTTTATACTTCTACTTCTTCTGTAGTAACAGTTCAGCCGAAGACAGATGTGTTATCAGAATTGAAACTTCATGTGATAGTTCCTGGTGAAACTTATGAACCTGGTAAATGGGAAAATGGTGTTAATCCAGCACCATATGGTAAACAAGGAATACCATCAGATCAGATAGCTGGAAATAACTTTACAATAGATGTTTTCCTTGTTGATAAATTTTATAACAGAATTTATTCAGGTGTACCAATGCCATGGGTGCAACCTGTAAAAGTTGGCGAGTTTGACCCCTATGCAGTATATCCTTCAAGTAAACAGCTTATAGCAGGCGCAACAAACTTTGTTATTCAGTTTAGAACTTCAGGTTGGGCTGTTACACCTTCAAGTTGGACAATTACAATTCGTGATGTTGATGGTGTTGAGCCTGCATATCCTGATGCAGTTTCACCTAAAATTACTGTATTACCAAATGTAGCTAAAAGGATGCAGATGATATTACCAGGTGAAACCTGGATTCCAGGTTCGCCTGAAGGAAAAAGCGGTACACCTGAGGCTTGGGTTGTTGATTCCACAAGAACTATAATAGTCCAAGTATGTGATGACTACTGGAATGTAACTAATACCAACATTACAGCTACGCTTACAACTGAAGATCCATATGACACACCTGACCCTCATTCATTAGGTATTACTGCTGGAAGAATTTTTGTTGACAGAAACTTAGTTACAGCAACTACTGAAGGTTGGAGACTGACAGTTTCTGCTTCTGGTATGATAGAATATGTATCGCCTAAGGTAATAGTGAATCCTGGGCCACCAGTAAAACTTTTAGCATTAGTACCTAATGAAACTTATAATCCAGGTTCACCTACAGGAAAATCAGGAACTGTTGTCCCACAACAGGCTGGTGTACCATTTACTTTAACAGTATTTATAACTGATAGCAGATGGAATTTAGTAACTTCAACTTCAGCATTGCTTAGTGTCACAACTGAAGATCCGTATGATATCCACCCTGCAACAAAATCAACAACTAACGGTTTTGCAACATTTGAGATAGAATTTAGACGAGGGGTAGGTGAATCGTACAAAATTATTGTTTCTACAGCGGCTGGTAACGAACTTACAAGATATATTACACCTCCGATACAATCAAATTATGGTTCTGCAACAAAACTTCAAATACTTGTTCCTGGAGAGACAGCAGTACCTGGTAGATGGTACACTTCTGGTAAAGATGGTACCCCGACGCCATGGTATGCGGGTGACCTTTATCCAGTAGTTGTAAACGTTGTTGACAAATACTGGAATCCAGTGCCTGTTGTAAACACCACTGTAAGACTTTCTGCTACAGATCCTTATTATGAACCACCACTAGATGCTGCAACAAATATGGGAACTGTTACAATATATACATCTTTAGCGACAGCAACAACTGAAGGATGGAAAATAACTGCTTCAACTGCACCAACAGCTGCAAATCCATATTTGCAGCCGGATACTTCAGCGAACATAAAAGTACTTCCTGGAAAACCTATAAAACTTTTAGTGTTAGCACCTGGTGAACAGCCATTACCAGGTTCGCCAACTGGAAGACAGGGTGTTCCACAGGTACAAGTTGCAGGTTCCTCATTTACAATAAGAGTTCACGCGACAGACTCAAGGTGGAACATAGCTGAATCATCCCGTGTAGTCAAGATAATAACTGACGATTCGTATGACAGTGAACCTTCAACAGAAACTTTAATTACAACAGATGAATACTTAAGTATCGCAACATTTACTTTAGTACTTATCACAGCAAACCGTGGTTCACTTGATCCTGCAAATAGAAACACACTAATTACTGCACAGGATGTAACCGAAGGTGTACCACCATATGAAAAACTTGCAAACGGTCAAACAACAGTACCTGTCACACCACAACCTGCACAGTATTTGATGTTGCTTGTACCAGGTCAAACACATAATCCTGGTAAACCACCGTACTTTCCACAAGTTGGCGGAAAAGACGGCACTCCACAGAATCTTACCGCAGGTGTGACATATTGGGTTACAGTATTAGCTTGTGATTTATATTGGAATATAAACCCAGCTGATAATCCGTATGTAAAAGTTTGGACTTCAGATCCGTATGATCTAGATCCCACACCGCTTGGTCTTGAGAATGGTATGAAGTCATTCCCGATAAACTTAAGAAGAGCAACGTTATATCAAGGATTGCAAGAATCGTTAACAATATATGCAATTCACAATGCTGATCCACAACAGTACGCCGCTACATTTGTAGGTGGTATTCAAGTTACACCTGAAGCAAATGCTGTTCAACTTTTGATTCTTGTTCCTAATGAGAAACATGAACCCGGCTCACCGTCTGGGAAAACTGGTATTGTTATGCAACAGACCGCAGGTGTTAGTTTTGATGTAGTTGTAAATTGTGTGGACAGATTTAACAACATTGTGCCTACAGCACAGCCAGGAGTTACACTTACATCTTCTGATCCAAACGATGGTGTAGGTTCAGAAACTGGTTTAGGATGGGATCCAGCATATCAACCATTGCTTAATGGCACAACGATATACAAAGTTACACTTGTTACAGCTTCTACATGGCACTGGCTTACAGCAGAAGATACTGATGGGAATCCTCCTTATTATGGAAGACGGGATTCATCTTTGATCTGGGTAAATCCAGGTCCGCCTGTTAAACTACAATGTCTTTTACCAGGTGAAGTTTCTAAACCCAACACTACCAAAGGTAAGGAAGGAACTCCACATACTCAGGTAGCTGGACAGCCTTTTAATGTTGCTGTAAGAATAACAGACATACTTTGGAATTTAGTCCCAACAGCTGGCGCTAATGTAAAACTTATTACTCCTTATGATGAATATGATACAGAACCTGTTCAGTCCACAGTTAATGGTGAAGCTATAATAAGCAAAGTAATCTACACTGCATCGCAAGAAAGAATAGATACAAATCCTCCTTACTGGGAACCATTTAAGTACCATATAATAATCGCAACTGACACAGGAGGTTTATACTGGACAAATATTTCTTCTACATTTACCGTAACCTCTTCTTCATTTACAAAATTACATGTGATACTTCCTGGACAGAAATACATTCCAGGCAAACCTCCATATGACGGAACTTCAGGTAAAGAAGGAGAACCAATTGTACAAACTGCAGGTGTGCCTGTTTCTGGTGGAACTATCATTAGAGCTGGTACAACCATTTACTTTAATGTCGCAGTATTTGCAGTGGATAATTATTATAATCTTGTGTATTCTGGACAGTTAGTGTCAATTTTAACTCAGGATCCATATGACACACATCCTCCAGCACAAGCTTTAAATCTTGGTTATACTAACTTTGCAAATGTTGCGATGGTAACATCTTCTAGTTGGACAATTACCGCTCAAGCATCAGGTGTTTCTCCAGGAGTTTCTTCAGCTGTATTTATTAAACCCAATGTGCCAACAAGGCTGGCAATTTATGCACCTGGTGAAGTGCCAACTCCTGGTTATACTGTAGGTCGTGGAAGAATAGGAACACCATATCCTCAAACAGCAGGTACATATTTTGATTTAACAGTTCGCGCATGTGATGCTTATTATAATCTTACTAACGCCTCTCCAACAGTAACCGTTTTAGTTGATGACTGGGATATAGACTATGAGGTATACAGAATAAGTCGCACGAAGGAACTAATAAATGGAACAACTACCTTTACAGTAAGATTTGCTGCTGCAAAGGTCACAGTAGCAACAGCTACTGCTTCCGGATACTTATCCGATTACACTGGTGGTATATCTATAAATCCTGATACACCATTTAGATTGCTAATCTTGCCACCTGGTGTGACAGCACAACCTGGAAAACCTCCGTATGTTAGTTCTGAAACAGTTACTATGGGTGGAATTTCTGGCACACCTTCTGCTCAGACAGCCGGTCAACCATTTAACATTACTATACGTGCGGTTGATAGATGGTGGAATAAAACTTCAGCACAGCCAATTGTTACCTTAGAGTCAAACGATCCCTGGGATTATCCAGACCAAAAACAAGTTCAGTTAATAAATGGTGAGTATGTATTATCCTGGACATTGGTTTCAAGAAATGATACTGGTTGGTATATAAGAAGTGTAAATTCTATATTGCCAACGCTTGTAAACTATAGAACCTCAAACATCAAAGTGAATCCTAACACAGCAACATCTCTTAAAATTTATTTGCCTGGAGAACAACCTGAATGGGGAGAGACAAGCTCACATCCTTCAGCAACATTGCCTTATGGTATTTCAGGAGTACCCGCGGGTTGGACTGCAGGAATACCACGCAGTATTTTAGTTCATGCAGTAGATAACTACAACAACAGACAAGACAATGATGTTTCTGCTATAAAAGTTACACCTACAGATCCATTTGTGTCGGCACAGCTTTATGGTTTAGAAGCCGGTTCTAAAACATTTACATTTAGTTTAGTAACAGCAGGCACACATACATTTTTAGCTGAAGATCAAGACGCTCCTTTACTTAATTCTTATCGTTCATCTGTGTTTACAGTGAATGTATCCACATGGGGAAAACAACTTCATATCACACTGCCAGGGGAAAGTTATCTTCCAGGTAAGCCACCATACGATGTAGATGAACAAAACAGAATTGGTGGAACAGGTGGTAAGACAGGCACACCACAGATTCAAATCGCTGGTGTACCGTTTACAGTAACAGTTCGTGCTGTTGATTCTTTCTATAACCTGTTGACCGATGAGGTTTCACTCGTAAAGTTAACTCCTTCAATTTCTCAGTATGCATCAGATATTGGCCAACCTTATCCAGGCTGGGTTGTTGAACCTTCTGAAAATTCTCTTGTAGGTGGAATTTCAACATTTACTGTTACACTTCTTACAGCGCATTCTACCTGGACGATATTAGCTGAAGACATAGACGCTTCACCTACATTAGCTAAAGGATATGCAAGAGTTTATGTGAAACCAAATAACCCGCAGAAACTTCAGGTTATTGTGCCTGACGAGATAGAATCTCCTGGTTCTTCTTTAGGGAAAACAGGAACTATAAAAACCCAAACAGCAGGTGTTGGGTTTACAATAAGAGTAAATCTTTGTGATGCTTACTGGAATAGAGTAAAAGAAGGTCCTATGCCACTTGTGTCAGTGTGGACTTCAGATCCATATGATACTCATCCCACAGCTTTAACTTTAGTTAATGGACAGAGGTTATTTAGTTTAACACTTGTTACAGCATCTTCTGTGACAATTACTGCATCTGGTGGTGGGTATACAATGGGAATATCTTCTGAAGTTCCGGTAATACCTAATGTTCCAGCAAAACTTCTTGTTGTTGTTCCACCTCAGCAACAAATAAATGGTAAAAACATTCCACCCGAAGGAAGAAGCAGTATTTCTGTAAGCAGTCAGACTGCAGGTGTTCCTTTCCAGGTAACAATTTACGCTGTGGATAACTGGTATAATTTTGTTTCAACAGTTTCTCAGACAATTACAGTTACAACTTCAGATGACTACGATACAGATCCAGGAAATATTTCTATGATTGGAGGAGTTGCAGTGTGTAATGTTGATTTTAGAACTGCAAAACCTCAAACCATCACAGCAATAGACAACGATCCTAACACTCCATCGCTTCAGTCGCATGTTTCATCTTTAATTCCTGTCCGGCCAAATGTTCCAAAGAAACTTCATGTATGTGTTCCTGGAGAAGTTTATGATCCAGGAAGACCACCGTATGTTCCTGGTTCGACAAATGGAGGAAAACAAGGTATACCTTCTAACCAGACAGCTGGAGTTTCTTTCAATGTCACAGTAAGAATTACTGATGACTACTGGAACTTAACTTCAATTTTACCAGCAGGTGCTACTGTACAGCTTAACACTAATGATTTGTACTCTCCTTCTAATAACTTACAGTTTGTGGTATACTCTTCAGCAGTTATACCTGTAACTTTAGTTTCAGCATCATCTGCTACAGCAGATAAGGTTGTCTATGTTGAAGACATTGATGGTGTTGAACCAACTTTATCAGTTGGGAGAAGTCAAAACATTTTTGTAGGTCCTGGAACACCTACAAAACTTTTGTTGGTACTTCCTGGACAGACGCTTGTTGGTGGTCATCCAAGAGGAAAAGTTGGGCAACCGCAGCTATTAGTTGCAGGACAGCAGTTTAGTGTTACAACAGCAATTACTGATGCATATTTTAATCCGGTGCCAGGTGTTTCCGTTACGCTACAGGCAGATTCACCACTGGATAATTATGATACAGAACCTCCAAGACGAGATGTGGATGTTGTCACTGGTAAACAATATTTTGACTTTACACTTGTGACAGCCTCTACGCATTATTTAAGAGTGCGAGATGTAGATGGTGTCCCACCACTATATCAAGAATACCCTGCAAATCCTTTAGATCTTGCTGTGACGACATTTACTGTAAAACCTGCGAATGCAGTAAAACTTCAGCTTATACTACCTGGTGAAACACCTGTTCCTGGGAAGTATAATATTTCACCGTATGGTAAGATAGGTTCTCCATTATCTATGACAGCAGGAGAGTTGTGGTATGCAACTGTTAGGTTAGTAGATTCATATTACAACTTAGTTACGGATGTTTCCATACAGCCACAAGTAGCTATAAGGACAGCAGATCCATTTGATATAGAACCTTCAACAGAACCCTTAAGTTCTGGACAGGGATTATTCCCAATAGTTTTAAGAACAGCAGCCACTTGGCATTATCTTGTTGTAGAAGATGTAGATGGTTTAGAACCTTTATATCAATCAGATATTTCGCCAACATTTACAGTTAATCCCTCAACTCCTACAAGGTTGTTGGTGTTGGTTCCTGATGAGACATTCATACAAGGTTCTCCATATGGTAAAACAGGAGGAATTCAAGATTATGTAGCAGGCCAGAGTTTTGTTGCAACGGTTTACCTTGTAGACAACTACAACAACCGTGTAAGAACTGGTTGGCCAATGCCAACTGTAGCGATTAACACATGGGATCCAAAGGATTCAGAACCAGCAGCTAAAACACTAATTGATGGTGCGAATAATTTTACCTTAGTTCCTCTACATGCAACCTCCTCATGGACTTTAACAGCAGTCGATATTGATGGTCAGCCACCACACTATCAATCTGGAATTTCTTCTTTCATAAGAATATGGCCGGCAGTAGTTCACCATATGCATATAGTAGAATATCCATCAACAGTTGTTGCTGGAACTGGTTTTTCAGCAAAAGTTCAGTTAAGAGATCAATATGATAATTTAGTTTCTACAGGAATAAACTGGACAACCTATGCTTTAGGTGGTTATAGAGTAAAATTTGATGGAGAGTACTTCCCATCACCACAGACACCAGAACTTCCTTCTGAATATGACTGGACTTTAGCCGATCGCGGTGAAAAACTGTTTAGCGGAATTGTATTAAAGAAAGCAGGACAGAGATGGATAAAGACATATCAGACAAACCCATTAAATACTTTAATATCTTCAGAACGTCCTTGCGATCCTAATCCAAATATTCAGGGTGAAGAAGGAGAACACGGACCACTTTATACCTACATTTTTGTTCAGCCAGGACCACCTGCTAGTTTCTTTGTTGTAGAAACTACTGCAACAGCAGGGACTGAATTTTATCCTTATGAGATTAAAGTTCCTGCAGGCACCAGGTCTGATTGGGGCAAACTCCAGATTGTTGCTTATCTTTCTGATGCTTATGCGAATATTGTACCATCTAGTGGTGTACCGGTCAACATTGAAGTTATAGATGTTGTTGGTTCAACAGGAGTTGTCTCTTACACCTCACCTGCTTCAGATTCTCAACCACCTGAGCCTGTGGTTTATGCTGTTACAGATTCATCTGGTGCTGTTGGACTAAATCCACCACTTTACTATTATTGTTCTCATAAACTTGGAGACTCTGCAAAGGTTAAATTTTCCACAGGAGGAATAGTTGGAGTTACAAGAAAAATTACCACAATAGGAGGAACACCATATAGGCTAGTAGCACTAAATCCTCCTTTAGAACTTGTTGCAGGAAATGAAACTCCGTATATTGTCATTCAGAGAAGAGATGAGTTTGACAATCCAACATATCAAGGTGATACCTGGGCCCAACTTGTTACAAACTCACTTGCAAAACAACAACAACCTCAGCGTCAATGGGATTTCAGATCTTCTCCGGGTGCAGAAAACACATTAGGACCTGATTATGTTATATGGTTTTACAACTCCATTAAATCCACATCTGTAGCAATAATATACTATGATGAAATGTCATCTATTCCAGAAAACGAAGACGGAAGACCGCAAACCGGAAAATGGACAATACAAATTCAAGCATTTGGTAATGAACCAGCAAGGTGGGCTTCTTTTGATTTGTTAGTAAAACCTGACGAAATCACAAAAGCTGCATTTGATAATCCACAAAGAAAACTAACAGCCGGTTCACCGAAAGAATACACATCTATAGGTCCTGGACCAAATAGTTTAGAGTTGGAAGTAGAACTGCAAGATAGATGGAACAACCCTGTAAGGACCACTTATCCAGTTGTTGTGTTGTTGTCTTCTATAAGAGAAACTTCCAGATTTAATGATTCTTATTCTTTTTCACTTTCAAGCAAAACAACAGGAGGTCCAGCCTATGGTACTCCACCTGTTTTTGAAATTTCAATAACCTCCTTTGTTATTGAGACAAATGAATACTATAAAAAATTCTACTACTTAGATACAAATGCATCTGAAAACTATAGTGTTGTAGGTAATACATATCCAATAGTTATTGCAACACCGTTAGGCAAAAAAGGAGACGGAACTCCATGGGCTTCTGCTCAACAATCAGTTCTCATTATGCCTGACAGAATAAGAAGGTTAGGTATTTATGGTAAATATAGTATTCCACCTGACCCTGATTACATACCAACTTTAACTGCAGGTGTAACCTCTCAGGTAATGATGCTTGCGACAGAAGATTTCTATGGGAATATAGCACCTGTTCTTGAAGCAGATGTTTCTGGTGATAATCCAAGAAGAATAAAAATAGTTTCTTCTTCAACTGGAAGTGTAAAATTTGCTTTACCTTCTATCTCAAGCTGGACAGTAGATGAAGCAATTGCGTACTTCAGAGTAGGAGATAGAACCACATCTTTCTATTTAATTGATACACTTGCTACTGTAAGGTATGGAGTCTACGATACAACTCATACTTTATTTGCAGATACTATAGTAAATCCAGGTTTATGGACACAGGGTAGAAGAGCTTATAGGGTGCTTCCTAACTTACCACACTATCCTGCTATTGTAACACCTCCAAGACGACTTATTGCAGGAACTACAATACAATTTGATGGTACAGGAACTGACATTTCTACAATTACTGTTTCTGCAAAAGGTGGCAAGATGGTTATAAAGAAACACGGAGAACCTTTATTTACAGGAATTACGGTAGAAATCAGAGATAAGTTTGGAAATGTAACTGTATCTACAGAAAATATCATATTGTCTGTTGAAGTAATTGATTCACCACAAGCATATGGTTCTGTTGACCCAACTCAAGACCTAGATGGTGCTGGATGGACATTGATGACAGGTGGTGGTAATTTGTTACCAGTATTAATACCAGCTGGTAGTGATTCTGGAACTTTCTATTATTTTGATACTATAGTTGGTTCGCATACTATGAAAATTTCAGGAAGAACTTCTTCAGGAAGAACATTAATTCCTATGTATCAAACGCATTATATCACACCGGCACCTATTGAGTATTTTACAATTCATCATCCGTTTACAATTGCTAATCCGTTAAGAGTCCATGAACCTGGTCTTTTAACAGTAAAAGCAAGAGATAGATACGGCAATGTTGCAGCTGGTGATTATATAAATGGGCAGTGGTACGAAGGCACAATCGTGTTTACTCACTCAGGTAATCCAGAAAAGGTTATATTAAAAGATGCTATAAGTCTAACAACTTACTATACTTTTGTAAAGACAGATGCTGGTGTATATAATAGATTACAAGTTATTGATCAAATCCAGGAAACACTTAAAGTGTTTGTTACTGACTACGCAACAATTAATTTGCCAGACGAAGATCCTGATAAAATTTATGGTTATACAGGAGATATATTAAGAGAAGTTCCTGTACATTCTGATGATGATGTTGTTACCTGTGGTATTGTGGTTGAGCCAGCAGACCTCGCACCTGTTGCATATGGTGATGCTGATAATTCTGAATCCACTTGCGATGATAGCTATACTAAAAAACAAGAATTACTTGAAGGAACAATTTATCAAGGTAAAACAGCACTTTTCCAGGGCGATGGTAACACCTATGAAAAACCAGCACCCGTTCCAATGTTAAGATTAAACTTAAGAGTGCTACCACAGCAGGTTGCAGAATCAGCTACCTGGACACAACTTAGAGTTGACAAAAAGGGAACAGCCTTGGCACAGGATGTATGGATAGGTCTTTATTATGATGCTAATGGTGATGGTAAATTCCAAGGTGAAGCGGTACTTGGTGGAACTTCTCCAGATCCACTTGTGAAAGTTGGTGTATATGATCCAGTATCTAATGCCTGGAACTTTACAGGGATGAGTGAATTTATTTCAAATGTTTCAAAGAATTATTTCTTATGTGTAAGAATCTCTACAGTTGCACAGCACGGTACATATCTCGGATTAGAAATTAACAATCATAACTATCTTACTACTGTTGGTGTAGCACGTGTAGCAGCAAATAACTTCAGAATATTTACAGACACTTCAGCTATAAAGAGAGAAGAAGCAAAGGTGTATTGTTTAGTAGAAGACATCGCGGCTTCTGTGGAGACAAGAAGGTCTACTTTTGTATATCAAGGACAACCTAATGCCGGAATGTTGAGAATAAAAATAAGAACAAAAGAATATACTGCTTACCTTAATGGATTCAAAATTACGCGCACTGGTAGTGGTACAGATGCTGATATAAAGGGAGTAGCGTTGTTTATAGACGACAATGGCACAGGAGATCCAAAACAAGGTGACGGATTATTCCAACCAGCGCTGGATACTCGTGTAAGTGATTGGATAGCTTTTTCAACACGTACAGCAGTTGTTTATCTTAAACAGGTCGCAGAAATAACACCCTCTACCGTTACTTATTTTGTATCTTACAAGGTATCTGACTCAGCATATATAGGCAAAACTCATGGTGCTGCTATAGTTGACTCGGCAGATATAAGGTTAGCTGAAGGTGTAGTTTTGCCCATACCAGGCTATTATTCCTCTTTAGTTACTGTTTTAGCTACATCCGACGAGATGACACTTATAGACTACAACAAAAACTCACCAAATAACTTCTCGGTTCCCGGAGCTGCTACACAAGGAGATAAAGATGTAGTTGTTGCAAGACTAACACTTCAGACAATGCAGAGAACAGCCATATGGACTGGTTTAAAACTTGATAGATACAACCCCAATAAAGTAAACCAACCAGAAGATATTGAAAACATTAAAGTATGGTTTGATACAAATAATAACGGTTTATTTGATAAATCTTCAGATACACTTGTTTCTCCAGCAGATAAGAAATACACATTCCCGGTTACAAAGATTGCTGTAGATGTTTCTACAACTTCTGATGTAATTTATGTTGAGGATGTTTCAAAACTTGTTTTATCTCCAATAATTGACTTTTCTCCATTCCCGGAAACACCAGGCAGGGTTGTTCTTTCTGATGGTTCAGATAATCTTGAAGTTGTATACTTCAGTGGCGTAGATAGGCAGCTTAATGCCCTGACAGGTTGTTTGCGCGGTCGAGAAGGAACTCAGCCAAGATTTCATCCTAAAGGTTCAAAAGTTTCAGGGCAAGCAATCTTATGGATACTTGGTAACTTTTATGAATTAGGTCCCTACAGGGTAGGACAAGAGATAGTTTCAGAATATCCAAAAGATTATTTCATAACAGTAGATATAAATTATCTTGCAAAAGTTCATGAGGCATCTCAACTTGGTATTTCAATAAGATCTACAGATTACTTTAAAGTAGTAGAACCAGATTATGTCTCCAATAGATTTGGTATAATAGGTCCTAAACCGCAAGGAAAGTCAGAATCAGGTATAGGTTCTATAATGGAATATCCAGATAGAGTCACATTTAAGCTGATAAATATTTCTACAGAAGTTGTTGCGTATCTGCAGCAGGGTAAAACAAATGTGCCAATTGCTTCATTGATTGCTTACACAGATGAATCAGAAGCATGGTGGCAACAGATAAACATTCATGGTACAGGGTCAGCTACTGATAACAATCTTTTAACTGATGAAATAAAATATATAAAGATATGGTATGATTTAAACAATAATGGTTCACTTAATCCTGATATAGATGTATGTATTGCTACAGCTACATTTGGAAATGTTGGAAAACCACTTATGTCTCAGGTTGTGTTCCCTGTAGCACCTAAAATTATAACAACCCCAAGAGCACAGTTAGAAAAAATTTCTCAGAGATATTTTATAACAGTTGATATTGAAGAAAATGCTCATCCTGAACAAACTTTTGGTATTGCTTTAACTACATGGACTGACATTACTGTATCTTTGCCAAACTATTTAGATAAATCTTCTTCTACAATTCCATTTGAGACAATTTTAAGAACAATAATACCTTCTCCAAGAATGGTAACAGTAGACGCGCAACCTTTGTGGTTAAATAAAGAAGGTGAGATTATAAAAGAAACGATTTATTTAAATTCCAATATAGACAATACAGATACATTTATACCATTAAATATTTCTGCAATAAATTACAAGCTAAAGGAAGATGGTTATGCTATATTAAACAACGAAATAATCAAATACTCTTCTGTTTCACAAGAAGGCTTAAGTGATGTACAGAGAGGTGTTGAAGGTTCTTATGCTGTTTCTCACGCCTCAGGTTCTTTAGTAGGATTTGAAGTAGTTCAAGGACAAAAGAATGTTCCTTTATTGAAACTTGTTATGTATTGTAGTGGTTTTCAGGTTCAACTTCCATCAATTAAGTTTACAAGAACCCAGCCTTCACCACTTAATGGAGATGATGCTGATATTAGTTATATTAAGGTGTGGAAAGATAACGGAGATGGAGAACTGAATAGAGATCCTAATACAGGCTTTATATCACCTGATGTAGAAGTATTTTTAGGGCAGGCTAAATTTGGAGTTCCTCCTGATCCAGCATCTGCAGCTACTGTGATGTTAAACGATCCTTTATATAACCGTGGATATGCATTAATTACAACAACACCAACTATTTTCTGGGTTACAGCAGATATATCTGCTTCTGCCAAGTTTACTCATCCTCAAATATCAAATTTAAATGAAGTTTTCGGTGTTGCTATTCCATTACCAACAAACATCAATTTAGCACCCAAAGAAGCCGGACACTGGGTTTCGACTGCAACTTCTTTGGGAAATCCTGCGTTCCCAATAGTAAGTCCAGTTTCTGTAATAGTTCCCACTTTAGATACCTTGATAGTTGAAGCAGAAGGAATATTGCCTCCTGGTGTTTATCAAAACCAGAAAAATGTTGGAGTTTTAAGACTTAATTTCAAATCAAATAAAAATTCAGTAACTGTAAAACGTATCAAACTTGATATGTTAGGCACAGCAGTGGATGGTGATATAGCATTAGTCAAAATATGGAAGGATTTAAATAACAACGGAATTTTTGATTTAGAAGACACAACTCGTACAGCTACAGGAGAATATCCTGGTCTTCTTTCCTTTGGCACAGATAGGTTTTCAGACAAAACAGTCAATATAGAGTTAAAAACACCTCTTGTAATAGATGATTCACCTTTAGGAACCAACATATTTATATCTTTCGATATAGCTGAGTTTGCAAGGTTATTTGCTAAATTTTCTGCTTCAGTTGAAGATGAGACCTATATAACTGTTGAGGTTCCTGATGATGTAAGTTTTGTTGTGAAACCGATAAGGACTGCTGAAACAACTATCTATGAAGCACCTTCTGAAGTAATACTTAGAGTTTATGATGTCGCAAAAGATATAGCAAATTTAGGTGGGACATATCAGGCAGAAAAAAATGTTCCTGTTTTAAGAATAAAGATGAGAACAGATGTTGCACAAGCTATATGGGAAAGAATAAGATTAGAAAAAACAGGTTCTTCTGCTGATCCTGCTTTACCATATGGTAAAAATGCAGATGTTGGATATATTAAAATCTATAAAGATGCAAACTTCAATGAACAACTTGACTCAGCAGACACTTTAATTTCTGAAATTTATTCGGAACTTGTGGTTGAGATTTCTTCTGATACCAGACCTCCTTTCTTTATGGTTATAAAATCAAGTACTACTCCTTTAGGAAGTTTTCCGGAAAACCATCCTCAGTTATGGGTAAAAGTTAACGACGAAATATTTGAATATACAAAAATTGCTACAGTAGCCGTAAACGGTATAGAATATCCAGCACTTTATATCACAAAAAGAGCTCATCTTGGAAGTTATGCTTCATATCATTCATCTGGAAGTATTGTAAGAAAATGCGATATGTATTATCTAAATGACGATCTCAACAGACAAAAAGAAATTACATTAGTTCAACCACAGTTAATTTCTCCTACACCACAAACATATTTTATTGCTTATGACATAGGAGAAAACGCTTCTGCCGGGAACGCTGTTGGAGTAAAGCTTGTAGGTAAAGAAGCAATAACTATTAAATATCCAAATGAAGCATCATCTCAGCTGGAAATAGAACAAGATATTCAAGGAATAAGTATAAAACAAGATATTTATCCTTTTGAGACATCGCTTGTAAGAATAAATCCTGTGACATTGAAAGTTTCTGCTGAGTCAGTTGCCCCCGTACAGGTTCCTCAGAGAACTCAAAATGTTCCATTTATTATGCTAACAATTCAGACAGATAGAAACTATGTAAAAATAAAGAAAATTTATGTTACACAAACAGGAACTGTTCAGACACCAGGAGCTATTGGTGGATATGGGCAAGGTGATCTATCCGGAATGTCTGTATGGCTAGACAATGGTGATGGTTTCTTCTCTCCGGCGCTTGATTTGTTTATAACCTCTGTAACTCATCCAACAGTAGATTTTTCAGCCGGTGCTGCAAGAATTAGTTTGCCAAAAGATGGTCTGTATGTCTCTACTTCACCTGTTAGAATATTTATAGCAGGGAACATAGGAAAAACAGATTTGGCAGGTACTTCAACTAAAGATCATTATGTTGGAGTAGAAATAACTTCATTTAAATCACTAGAAACTATTCCTTCTACAATAGAATCTCACATTACTAATAGATTTCCATTAAGAAGCTCGCTTGTTTTGATATTAGATGAATATGCACCAAGAGTCATGCCTAAATGGGTAGTATTAGCACAAAAACAAGTATACGCAAATCCATTTGGAGATGGATATCCAGCAGTGGATGTAGATGGTGATACCATGCCGGATAGAGTTACTCAAGCAGGTGAAGTTTTTGTGGATTTAGATGAAGATGGGACAAACGATTTAGAAGACCTAGATGGTGATGGAAGGAAAAATGACATAGATTTAGTAGGTGATGGGAAACTTTCTATAGATATGACAGGAGATGGAGTTTTAGATGTTGATTTTAACTGCGATGGAAAGCCGGATTCAGTGGTTCCTGATGTTAATGGTGATGGTATTCCTGAGATAGATCTTAGCAGAGACGGTATTATAGATTGGGGTTATACACCTGAAAGATGGACAAACAGAACTACTCAACTTTATGCTCAATGGAAACATACTCCTGAGGTGTTAGACTATAGAGTTGGAGCAGGAAATGTTGCAAATGTAAATAACCTAACAGAAGCATTTGCTCCTGGTGGATGGTTATCTACCAGGAGAGCGCCAAAGTTTACTATAACCAATCTCTCATTACAGGCAGCAAAAGTTACAAGGTTAACCAAATCAGTTTCGCGACTGGATACGCCACCATTTGACTTGTTTGTGGAATCTACAGATGGTTTTCCAGCAGAAAAATCAGATATATATGTTGGTGGTGAGATAATGTATTATGAAACAAAATCACAGAATTCATTTAGAATTACTCAGAGAGCAAAATACGACACGCCTGCACAGGATCATCCAGCTTATACAAAAGTTACAAATCAAGGAACATTTTATCGTGTTCATGGTATAGGCCAAGGCAATACTGCTGGACCTGTGATATCCTTAATATTATACAGAGTAGATGTGACTCCTCCAAAAGCTCCTTCTAAACCTGTGTCTGATTATGATAGATCAGGCAGAGACATTACAGAAGGAGTTTATACTATTGAATGGTCTCCAGCTTCAGATGAAGAATCAGGTATTATGGGTTATGAGATTCAAGAAAGAGTAGATACAAATCCTGTCTGGAGAACAATCAGGTTTGTTGCAGGAAGTAGAACATCTTTTGTTGTTGGAAACTCTGATACTCCTGATAATAAACCCAGAGAAAAAGGTCATTTCTACTATTATCGTGTAAGAGCTAAGAACTATGCAGGAAGTTATTCTAACTGGTCTGAGATTTCAAATGGTGTATCTACAGGTTTACCAGAAGAAGTGATCTCTCAAGTTTCAAATTATCCGAACCCGGTAGATATTCGTCTTGGTGGAGAAGAAGGGAGGACATATATTGTTTATCTATTAAATCAAGATGCAGAGGTCACACTGACTATTTATGATCTTTTAGGATTTAAAGTTAGAGAATGGACATTCCAGCCAGGACAGGAAGGTGGTAAGAAAGGAGCAAATCGTGTTCCAGAAGGTGGATGGGATGGTACAAACCAGGCAGGGCAGAAAGTTTCAAAAGGTGGATATATAGCACAGATTAAAGTAAAATCTACAAAGGGAGTAATAACTGCTATAAGAAAGATAGGAGTAATAAGATAAAATTAAAATAATTTTTTATTTTTGAAAACTTTTCAACATTCACTACATCTAATCAATAAAATGAGGATCCGTGTATTGATATTTTGTTGAAAATAATATAATTTATTTGGAAATGGAGGGAACATGAAAAAATCTTTTTTTATAGGGATGTCTATTTTGGTATTTTTAAATAATTTTATTTTTTCTCAACAAAAAAATTTAGAAAAAAAAATTTTTAAAGGATTACCTAAAGGATACTATGCTGCTATAATAACTGATTATGGAGTTATTGTTTTTGAGCTTTATGAAAAATATGCGCCAAAAACTGTAAAAAATTTTGTAGAACTTGCGTCAGGTGAAAAAGAATGGTTAGATCCTAACACTAACCAGAAAGTTAAAAAAAGGTTCTATGATGGACTTATATTTCATAGAGTAATTCCTAACTTTATGGCACAAACCGGCTGCCCCAAAGGAGATGGAACAGGTGGGCCTGGATATGAGTTTGAAGACGAGTTCCATCCGCAGCTTTTGTTTGACAGACCAGGCAGAGTTGCTATGGCTAATCGTGGACCTAACACTAATGGTTCTCAGATTTTTATTACAGTAGTGCCGACTCCATGGCTTAATAACAGACACACTATATTTGGTCAGGTGGTAAGGGGTTTAGATGTGGTGGAAAAAATAGTAAATGTTCCAAGAGATCATAGAGATAAACCTCTTAATCCTGTTTATATAAAAAATGTTTTAATAAAAAGAATTAAATAAAAAACTTATGGCAGTAAAAAAAGATTATTACGAAGTGTTAGGTGTTTCAAGAAACGCTTCACAAAAAGAGATAGAAGAAGCCTACAGACGTTTGGCTATTCAATACCATCCAGATAGACATCCTCCTGAAAAAAAAGATGAGATGCGTGAAAAATTTAAAGAGATTTCAGAAGCATATGCTGTGTTGTCAGATCCTAACAAGAGAAAGCAATATGATATGTACGGTCATGCCGGTATAGATAGTTCTTATACTCAACAGGATATATTTTCAGGTGTAGATTTTGGAAGTATTTTTCAAGATATTGGTTTTGGAAGTGTATTTGATGATTTGTTTGACTTTTTTGGGGTAAAACAGACAAAAAAAGGTCCTCAAAGGGGAGATGATATTGAAATTCCCGTTACGATTACTTTAGAAGAAGCATTTAAAGGAGTAGAAAAATCTTTGTCTTTTTATCATACAGTTACTTGTTCTTCTTGCAGGGGTACAGGTGCAAAAGCAGGAACTTCAAAAAAAATTTGTCCCAAATGTAAAGGTTCTGGATATGTTGGATATAGTAGAGGTTTTTTTAGTTTTAAAGAGACCTGTCCAAGATGTAGAGGTCAGGGACAAGTTGTGGATATACCATGTGAGAAGTGCGGAGGACATGGTAAAGTTAAACAGCAAGAAAACATAGTAGTAAAAATACCTCCTGGTGTAGATAACGGCACTTCAATTAGAGTAAAAGGAAAAGGAGAAGCTGGGCTTGAAGGAGGTGCTCCTGGAGATTTGTATGTAGCAGTAAGGATCGAACCACATCCAATATTTTCAAGACAGGGAGACGACCTTATTTGTAAAATCGGGATTCCTTACCCTGTAGCAGTATTAGGAGGAGAAGTGGATGTTCCTACCGTTGATGGAGGAAAGATAAAAATGGCAATTCCTGCAGGCACACAGCAGAATAAAGTTTTCAGGATAAGAAACAAAGGCATGCCTGATTTGCATACTGGTAAAAGGGGAGATTTATATGTGGAGATAAGTATTGAAGTCCCCACGAAATTGAATGAGCGTCAAAAAAATGCTCTTCGTGAATATGCTAAAACTTTAGGTTTAGATATATAATTTATGACACAGTTTTATACACCTCACCTTACAGATAACTCAGAATACATAGTAGTTGACTCTTCTGAATTTTATCATATAATAAAAACTCAAAGGCACAAACTTTCTGATATTATTAAAATTTTTAACGGTAAAGGAATAAAAGCAGAAGCTAAGATAGATTTTATTGATAAAGATAAAGTTGGTCTTAAAATTTTAAAAAAAGAATTTTTGAATAAAAAAAAATATAATATAGAAGTAATTTTAGGTATAATAAAAATAGATAGGTTTGAGCTTACACTTGAGAAATTAACAGAAATAGGAGTAACCTCTATAACACCTGTTATTTGTACGAGAGTAAATGTAGGCTTAGATAGTTTCACCAGAAGATACGAAAGATTTAACAAAATAATATTAGAAGCAGCAAAACAATCTGAATGTGGGTTTTTGCCTGAGCTTTTATCTGTTAAAAAATTACAAGAGTTATTTTTTGAACAAAAAATTGATTTTTTGAATATTGTTTTAAATAAAAACTCTCAAAAAAATTTCTCTGACATTATGAAACAGATAAAAGACTCAAATAACATAAGAATATTTGTAGGTCCGGAAGGTGATTTTTCGGAAGAAGAAATAGAATTTTTAAAGCAGCAAAAAAAAACTTTCTTTATTAACATTTCTGAAAATACTTTAAGAAGTGAAACAGCAGCTATAGTTTCTTCTTCTATTGTTTTTTATATAAAAAATTGTTAAATTCAACTAAACTATGAATAGATATTTTATAAGAACATTTGGTTGTAAAACAAATCAGTACGAAAGTCAACTTATCAAAGAACTCCTGGTCAGGCATGGAAAAAAAGTGGTTGAAAATTATCTTGATGCAGATATTGTTGTGATAAACAGTTGTGCTGTTACTTATGCTGCTGAGAGGGATGTATATAAGTTTATAAGAAGAGTTTATAATGAAAGCAAAAATGCAAAAAGAATTATCCTTTCAGGATGTTATGCTGAATACGTATGTAACCATAATTTACATTCTAAATTTTTTGAACGACTTTCTGTTGACTTACCTGTTGATTTTTTAGGCAACAAAAACAAATACACTTTTATAAATCCAAAAATATGTGAAGTAGAACAGACTATAACCAAATTTTTTGGTCCCCAAAGAGCATACGTGAAAATACAGGATGGTTGTAACAATTTTTGCAGTTATTGTATTGTGCCTTATTTAAGAAATCCACTCATAAGCAGACCTGAAGAAAATATATTAAAAGAAATAGAACATCTTTACAAGAATGGTTATACAGAAATATATCTTGTGGGTACCAATATTGCTAAATATAATTTTCAAGGTGATTTTATAGACTTATCAGAAAAAATTTTAAAAATTTTTCCCAAAATTACCTTATTGTTTTCTTCTCTTAATCCTTCAGATTTAACAGAAAAATTTTTTGATTTTTTAATCAGGTATAAAAACAGAATTTTTTCACATTTTCATATAGCTCTCCAGTCACCTGTTGATGAGATTTTGGAAGATATGAGAAGAGATTATACTTATGGAGAGTTTCTTAAGGTGATAAATAGATTAAAGAAAGTAATTCCTGATGTAATAATTTCGTCTGATGTGATAGTTGGTTATCCATTAGAAACAAAGGAGAAATTTAAAATAGTCTTTGACCGGCTGAAAAATCTTAATCTAAACTGGTATCATATATTTCCATATTCTCCAAGATATTCTACAGAATGTTATAAAAAATATGGAAATTTTACCTGGAGTGATACTAAACTTAGAGTAAGACAGTTAAACTTAATTAACCAAGTTGCTGGGGGAAACTACTTTAAGCAGCTGTGTAAAGTTATATAAAAATTTTATTTTCTATTGATATCTTACAATTTTTGTGGTATATAAAAATAAAATTTTAATTATAAAAACAATCAAAATTTAACTAATAAGGAGGATATAAAATGGATTATTTTTTAACAGAAGAACAAAAAATGATTGTAGATCTTACAAGAGAAATTGCTGAAAAGGTAATAAAACCTGTAAGAGAGCACTATGATGAAACAGAAGAATTTCCGTGGGATGTTGTCAGAGAATTAGCAAAAGCAGACTTAATGGGAGTATACATTCCAGAAGAATATGGAGGTACAGGTGGAAAAATTTTAGATTTAGTTTTAGTTGTAGAGGAGCTTTCTAAAGTTGATGGAGGTATTGCTTTAGCTTTAGCGGCGACTGCGCTGGGTACGCTTCCTATTCTTATGTTTGGCAATGAATATCAAAAACAAAAGTATCTACCAGATATCGCTGCAGGAAGAAAGCTTGCGGCGTTTGCTCTTACAGAACCAGAAGCTGGTTCAGATGCAGGGGCTATAAAGACTACAGCTAAACTTGAAGGTGACCATTATATTCTCAATGGTACTAAGTGTTTTATTACAAACGGTGGAGAAGCAGAGATTTATACAGTTATTGCAATGACAGACAAATCTAAAGGAGCAAGGGGTGCATCTGCTTTTATAGTAGAAAAAGGAACACCTGGTTTTACCTTTGGAAAAAAAGAAAAGAAAATGGGAATTCGTGCTTCAACCACCAGGGAGTTGATATTTGATAACTGTAAAGTACCAAAGGAAAATCTTTTAGGCAAAGAAGGACAGGGTTTTATGATAGCAATGAAGACGTTTGATATGTCACGTCCAGGGGTTGCTGCGCAGGCTTTAGGAATAGCAGAAGGAGCTCTTGAAGATGCTATAAAATATGCAAAAGAAAGAAAACAATTTGGCCAACCGATTATTTCTTTTCAAGCAATTCAGCACATGATAGCAGATATGGCTACAGAAATTGAAGCAGCAAAGTGTTTACTTTATCAAGTAGCCAAGACAATAGATGCTCATCCTGAAGAAAGACATACAAAGATTTCTGCTATGTGTAAACTTTTCTGTTCAGATATAGCGATGAAGGTGACAATAGATGCTCTTCAGATATTTGGAGGTTATGGATATATGCGTGAATATCCTATGGAAAAACGTGTAAGAGATGCTAAAATAACTCAAATATATGAAGGTACAAACCAAATTCAAAGAAATGAGATTGCCTTGTCTTTGATTAAAGAATATGCAAGGAAATAAACTAAATGGTTGTTAAAGTACTTTTTATAGGTGACATAGTTGGTGAAGCTGGAAGAAAATGTGTAAAGTATGTGTTAGAAAATCTGCTTTATGAAGAAAATTTTGATTTGATAATAGCTAACGGAGAAAATTCAGCTGGAGGAAAAGGGATTTCTAAAAGTGTATTTGAAGAGATAATAAGCTATGGTGTAGATATAATTACACTGGGGAATCACACCTTTGCAAGAAAGGAAGTGCAGCAGATAATAACTCATCCGCAACTTCTTCGTCCACTTAATTATCCGGAAGGCAATCCAGGTCAGGGTTTTTGTTTTGTAAAAAAGAAAGATATTGAAATATGTGTAGTAAATTTGTTAGGTAGGGTTTTTACAGTTGAGTGTTTAGATTGTCCTTTTAAGACAATAAATAAAGTAATAGATGATATAAGAGCAAGAACTAAAGTTATAATAGTAGATTTTCATGCAGAAGCTACTTCTGAAAAAAATGCCTTTGGATTTTTTTTAGATGGGAGAGTTTCTGCTGTATTAGGCACACACACTCATGTAGCTACCGCTGATGCTAAAATAACAAAAAATGGGACAGGTTACATTTCAGATGTAGGTATGTGTGGACCTCAGGAGTCAGTTATAGGTCTTGAAGTAGAAGGAGTTTTAAAAAGATTTTTATTATGTGTTCCTCAAAAATTTCAGGTAGCTAAGGGGGTATGTATATTTAATGCAGTAAAATTGTTAATTGACGATGTTACAGGTAAATGTCTAGATATAAAACAGATAATTTTTAGAGACATTCAAGTTTAATTTATGAAAGAAAAAATAGTCCTTACAGTTAGTCAACTTAGCAATATTTTAAAAACATTAGTTGAAGAAGCTTTTCAAGAAGTTTATGTAGAAGGAGAGATATCTAACCTAAAAACCTACTCTTCAGGTCATATATATTTTTCTTTAAAAGATGAAAAAGCTCAGATAAAGTGTGTTATATTTAAAGATTTTTATGAAAAGCTAAAATTTAAGTTAGAAAATGGCCTTAAAGTCATATGCTATGGTAGAATAGACTATTACTCTGCAAGAGGAGAAATTGACTTAATTGTGTATGATGTAACACCGAAAGGAATTGGTGAACTTCAGCTTGCTTTTGAACAGCTAAAAAAGAAACTAGAACAAGAAGGTCTTTTTGATTCAAAAAGAAAAAAACAAATTCCTCTTTTGCCGCAAAGAATTGGAGTTGTAACTTCTCCAGATGGAGCCGCAATAAGAGATATACTTACTGTAATAAGAAGAAGATTTGCTAATGTGGAAATAGTTCTTTATCCTGTTAAGGTCCAGGGAGAAACAGCAAAAGATGAAATAGCAGAGGGTATAAGGTTTTTAAACGAGAATTTTCCATATTTAGATGTTTTACTTGTGGGAAGAGGTGGTGGTTCAATAGAGGATCTATGGGCTTTTAATGAGGAGATAGTAGCAAGAGCTATTGCAGCTTCAAAAATACCAATAATTTCTTGTGTTGGACATGAAATTGACTATACTATTGCAGATTATGTTGCTGACCTAAGGGCACCTACTCCTTCTGCCGCAGCAGAAATAGTTGTAAAAAGCAAAGAAGAACTAGCACATAAAATTGAGAATTTCAAGATAAGATTGTTTCAGTATTTAAGACAAATTTTTAGGTTTTATTATACTAAATTAAAAAATTTAGAAAACAGCAGGGTTTTAAAAAATCCCCATATTTTCTATGAAGATAAAATTAAAAAAATTTTAGATTATGAAGATGATTTAATTTTTTATATAAAACATTACTTAGAAAAATATAACAGTAAACTTAAACTATTAAAAGAGAAACTATTACTTTTGTCACCACAAAATATCTTATCCCGTGGATATGCTATAGTGTGGTATAAGGGTAATATATTGAAAGACACAAAGATGCTTATTGAAAAAGAAGAAGTTAAAGTTCAACTTTATAAAGGTAGCTTTATTTCTGCAGTGAAATCAATCATACATAATGACTAAATTAAAGAGATAAAAGTTATGATAAAATGTCCTTATTGTGGATTTGTAAACAAACTAGATACAAAATTGTGTAAAAAGTGTAATAAACCTTTTGTTATAGAACCCATTTGGAAACCAGATATTAAATGGTATTTAAAAGTGTTACTTTTAATATATATTTTTATTATTGTTTTATTTTTTCTTTTAAACCATCTTTTAAAACCATATATGCGTAAAATACCACCAGAAATTACACCATGGCTACAAAGAAAAAATGAATAAGTTTAAAAATACCTATATATTAAATACTGCAAAAGAAGTTTTAAAAACAGAATCCCAGCAAGTATTTTTTCAAATCAACCATTTGGATGAAAATTTTGTTAAAGCAGTAGAGTTACTTTTATCCTTGAAAGGTAAACTTATTGTAATAGGTGTTGGAAAATCTGGTCTTGTAGGAAGAAAAATTGCCTCTACATTTTCATCTTTAGGTATTTCCTCTATTTTTTTACATCCTGTCGAATTACTTCACGGAGACTTAGGAGTAATAAGGCCTGAAGATGTTATTCTTGTTCTTTCTTACTCTGGAGAGACAGAAGAAATTAAAAAAGTTTTAAGTGTTATAAAAAATTTTGATATAAAGATAATTTCTTTTACAGGTAAGATAAAATCAAAACTAGCTAGATACTCAGATGTGGTAATTAATACAAAAGTTCAAAAAGAAGCATGCCCTTATAATATTGTACCGACTTCTTCTACTACAGCAATGTTAGCAATGGGAGATGCCTTAGGTATAACAATTGCTAAAATGAAAGGTTTTAAAAAAGAAGATTTTGCAAGGTTTCATCCATCTGGAAATCTTGGTAAAGTTCTTAATTTGAAAGTAAAAGAGATTATGAGGAAAGGAAAACTTATCCCAAAAGTTTCTCCTGATACAATTGTAAAAGATGCTTTATTAGTAATGACCTCAAAAAAGTTAGGTGCTACAACTGTGGTAGATGACAAAGGAGTGCTTATTGGGTATTTTACCGATGGTGACTTAAGAAGATATTTTCAAAAAAATATAGATATAATAAATTGTAAAATAAAAGATGTAATGACCAGAAACCCTAAAGTTGCATATCCTGAGGAGTTGTTAATAGAAGCTAAAGAAAAAATGAGAAAATTTAACTGTGATAATTTACCTGTTGTAGATAAAAAAAACAGAGTAATTGGCATAATAGACGAAAGAGATATATTACAAGAAGGAATTTGATAACCATGGCAAGAAAATTAACAAGAAAAGAAGTTTTACTTAAATTAAAAGATGTAAAACTTCTACTTATGGATGTAGATGGTGTTTTGACTAAAGGAGAAATGATAATTTTAGATGATAAAAAAAACATAGAAATTAAAATATGGAACATAAAGGACAGATTTGCTTACAGCATGTTAAGAAAGGCAAATCTAAACTTAAAATTAGGATGGATAAGTGGAAGAAACTGCAAAGAGTTAGAAATAAGAGCAAAAGAACTAAAATTGGATTTTTTTTATTCAAATGTGAAAAATAAATTGGAAGTTTATAATGAAATTATCTCAAAGACTTTACTTAAGGATAAAGAAGTTGCATATATTGGAGATGATTGGTTAGACATACCTGTTCTTAAACGAGTAGGTGTCAGTATTTGTCCTAAAGATGCTGTTGTAGAAGTAAAAAATGTTTGTTGCTATATAAGCAGATACAATGGAGGTTGTGGAGTGTTCAGAGAAGTAGCGGAACTTATCCTTAAAGCTAAAAATAAATTTGAAGAGGTTTTTTCCTTTTATACATTTAATTGTTAACTGTCATGTCTAAAAAGCTTCGTAATCTTTTGCTTTCTTACCTTATAGTAATTTTTTATAAAATTTTTCAAAAAATGCCATGGAGGTTAAACTTATTTATTGGAGTGATTTTAAGTAAAATTTTTTATACATTTGATTTTAGATATAAACCCGTGGCTTTTAGAAATATAAAATTTATATTTCCGGAATTTTCTTGGAAAAAAATTATAAATATTGCTAAGAAGTGTTATGAAAATTTAGGTATAAACTTAATGGAGTTTTTTTTATTAAAACGTGTAAGATATTTTTATCAAAAAATTGTGGAATTTCCTTTTGAAGACAAGAAAATTTTGAAAGATTTTTTAAAAAGTAATAAAAGTGTAATTATTTTTTCTGCTCATTTTAGCAATTGGGAACTTTTAGGTTGTACATTAGCTTTAGAAAAGTTTCCTTTGGCAGTAATAGCAAGACAGGTATATATTCCGTTGATAGGAGAGCTTGTTGATAAGATAAGAAGCAGTGTTGGAGAAATAGTAGTAAACAGGAACACTAAAAATTCAATAAGAGAACTGCTTTATGCGATAAGAAACAAGTATTTTATAGGAGTTTTGGTAGATCAGAAAATAAAAGGTATAGATAATATAAAAATTCCATTTTTAGGACATGAAGCAGAAACACCTGTAGGTTTTGTAGAAGTGGCAATAAAGTATAAACTACCTTCTGTGGTAGGTTTGATTTACAGGAAAAAAGACAGAAAATATACTGTAAAGATAATCCCTGTAGATACGGATTGCTACAATGATAAAGTAAAATTTGCAAAATTTATAAATGATACAATTTCTCAATATATTCTTAGATATCCTGAACAATGGGTATGGATACACAAAAGATGGTAAGAGTTTTTTTTCTGTTAAGTATATTTTTTATATTTGCCTGTAAAAATACAAATACAGTCAAAAATATAGATAATAAAAATCAAGTATCGGATGTTGTAGTGCCTACTGTTAACGATTTTCATATTTTGAAAGTAAAAGATGGCCAGAAATTATGGGAAATGGATGCTAAAGTTGCTTTCTTAAAAGAAGATGCTAAAATTGTAGATGTGGAAGATGGAAAAGTAAAATTATACGATAAAGATAGTTTTGTAGCATCTGTTTTTTTTGAAAAGGCCAGATTTTTTAATGATACAGGAAACATTGATTTTTTTGGTAAAACCCTCATACATACAGTTGAAAATGAAAAAATAATTACATATGATATTAAATATATATACGCTCAAAACAAAGTATTTTCTGAAAAGGAAATAGAAATTCACAAAGAAGCAACTGTAATAAAGGGAATTGGTTTTGAAACTTTTGATGGGTTTAAAACTATAAGGATATACAAAAATGTCATTGATGCGCAATAAGTTTATATTTTTTGTTCTGGTTTTGTTTGCATTTAATAAAAGTATTTTTTGTGAAAAGGTTATAAGAAGAATACAATCAGATGTTACAGAATACGATAGAAAAACAAACTCAGTTAATTTTTATGGAAATGTTAAAATTGAGATAATGAATGGTTACATATTATGTCAGCAGGCTTATTATAAAGAAAACGAAAATATAATATGTGAAAAAGATGTATATTTTGTATATACTTCCACTTTGGGACCTTTAGATGTAGAAATAAAATGTCTCTATTTATATTATGACATGAAAAACAAACAGATTGAGTTTAAAAATAACATATATGCTATTTATAAATCTACAAGTTATTTTGACACAGCAGAATACGGTTTTTCAAAGGCAGAGGTAAAATGTAATTATATAAACCTGGATACTGTAAGTAGCACTATGATATTTAAAGAAAACGTGGTTGTTTTTACAGAAGATACTACTGTATTTTGTGATTTTGCAGAATATAAATATAAAGATAAATTTCTTTTAGTTAATTCTGATTTAGACAAAAAAATTAAATTTGAATCTTTAAGCGAAAAACTTAGAATAAAAACATGTCATGCTAAGTTAGCTACAATAGATTTTGATAAACAAGTAATTATATTAAATGGAAAGGTTGAAATAATTTTCTAGATAAATATGGGGATAATAGCAGAAAATGTAAAAAAAATATATGGTGATAAGTGTGTTCTAAATGGAGTCACAATAGATGTTAATCCTGCTGAGATAGTTGGCCTTTTGGGGCCCAATGGAGCAGGAAAAACTACTATGTTTTATTCCATTTTAGGTATCATAAACATCAATTCAGGTAAGATATATATTGATGGAAAAGATGTGTCGAAACTTCCTGTTCATAAGCGAGTAAAATATGGTATTGGTTATTTATCTCAGGAACCATCTGTGTTTAGGAAACTCACAGTAGAAGAAAATATTTATGCAGCTTTAGAAATACATTATAAAAATAAAAATGAAAGAAAAAAAATGCTAGAAGATATTCTTAATGAACTTCATTTATCTCATTTAAGAAAACAAAAGGCCTATACTTTATCAGGTGGAGAAAAACGAAGATGCGAGATAGCCAGGATAATTGCTTTAAAACCCAAATATCTTCTTTTGGATGAACCATTTGTTGGCATAGACCCTAAAACCATTGAAGAACTTCAGAATTTGATTTTGAAACTTAAAAGTTCAGGAATAGGGATTCTGCTTACAGATCATAATGTTAGAGAAACCCTTCAAATAGTTGACAGAGCTTATATTATTTATAAAGGTGAAGTTTTAATTCATGGAGATGCGAATAAATTAATAAATGATGAGGAAGCAAGAAAAGTTTATTTGGGAGAAAGATTTAGAATGTAATTAATAATGAAAGGAGTAACTTATGGAAGATATAAAAATAATTAGCAGAAATTTAGAAGTTAATAAAGAGATAAAAGAATATATTGAAAAAAAATTTAAAAAAATTACAAGATATATACCAAAAATTTCTTCAACAGAAATAACCTTAAAAAAAGAGAAATATACTTATAATGTAGAAGTTTTGATACATACATATCATAAAAAAATGATAAAAGTTTCAACACAAAATAAAGTTTTACATTCAGCGATAGATGAAGCTATTGATAAAGTTAAAGAGTTGTTAGTAAAATATAAAGAAAAGACAATAGTATCTGTAAAAAAACATTCAAAAATAAACAAAGAAAATTTGCCTCCTATAGAAGATTTTGGACTAAAAGATGAAACCAAATATACAAAAAACAAAATTTTTTTAGAAAAAATGACAGAACAAGAGGCTGTAGAAAAATTAGCTTCAACAAATGAGAATATTTTGTTCTTTTTTAACATTGATACCAACAATGTTTCAGTAGTTAAAAAAATTGCGAAAGACATAGAAGTTGTAGATCTTTATGTAGAAAAATAAAAAAAGAAAGGGGTAGATATATGAAAATAATGAGCTTTCTTGATCCAAAATCTATTGTATTACCATTAAAATCAAAAGAAAAAAAAGCAATAATAAGAGAACTAATAGAAGTCCTTGCACAAAATAACAGGGTAAAGGATAAAGAAGAAGCATTTAAAAGTGTTATGGAAAGAGAAAGTGTGGGCACTACAGGGGTGGGTTCTGGGGTAGCTATTCCTCATGGTAGATGTGCTGGTGTAGAAAAGTTAGTAGGAGCTATGGGTATAGCGCCGGATGGAGTTGATTTTAATTCGTTAGATGGAGAACCTGTATATTTTGTATTTTTGATTTTATCTCCTTTAGAAGCAACTGGTGATTACTTAAGGGCTATTTCAGCTGTAGCAAGATTTTTTAAAGATAGGTTTTTTAGAGAGTCTTTAAGAAATGTTTCTACAGTAGAAGAAGCTATTAAAATTATAAAACAGGAAGATAATTTTTAGTTAATGACTAAAAAGTTAATAATTATTTCCGGGTTATCAGGTGCGGGTAAAAGTCAGGTACTTAATATATTAGAAGATACTGGATATTTCTGTGTAGATAATCTTCCAGTAGAACTCTTAGATAAATTTATTTTTTTAGTAAAAACTACTCCTAAAAGAACTAAGTTCGGTATAGGAATGGATATAAGGTCTGCAGAAAATGTAGATGACCTTATAGAGGTTTACAATCAACTTTCCAAAAAAATTTATAATATAGAAATACTTAAAATTTTTCTTGAAGCAGATTTAAAAACTTTATTAAAAAGATTTTCAGAAACACGTAGAAAACATCCTTTAGGTGGAGATTTATTAACTTCTATAAAAAGAGAGCAAAAATTATTAAATAAAGTAAAGAAACTCTCTGATGTGGTAATTGATACTTCTTTATTATCTATTCCTGAACTTCAAAAGAAAATTTTCGAATTGATAGAAAAAAAACATAAAAAAAAACTGAGGATAAATGTTTTATCTTTTGGATATAAATTTGGTTTACCTCTTAATGCTGACATAGTGTTTGATACTAGATTTTTACCTAATCCTAATTATATTTCTGGTTTGAAAATGTTAAATGGAAGAAATAAAAAAGTAAAACACTTTATATTAAATTCTACCATTACATTAGAGTATTTAAAAAACATAAAAAATCTTTTGCAATTTATACTTCCTTATGTGATAAGTGAGGGTAAAAGCTACTTTACTTTGGCATTTGGATGCACAGGAGGGCAGCATAGGTCTGTAGTAATAGCAGAAGAAATTTATAGCTATCTTAATTTTTTAAAGAAAGAATATAAATATGATTATTTAGTATCTTTGTCTCATAGAGATATTTAGATGAAAAAAAAAATAGTTTGTATAGGCGGAGGCGCAGGTTTATCTACGATTCTAAGGGGGTTGAAAAAATATGAAATACTGGATATTACAGCTGTTGTCACAGTAATGGATGATGGTGGAAGTTCTGGGAGATTAAAAAAAGAATTTGGAGTATTACCTCCGGGAGATATAAGAAATTGTCTTTTAGCTTTATCTAATAAGGAAGATATATTTAATAAAATTTTTAGTTATAGATTTCCAGTTACGAAAAAAACACCAGAAGTTGGAGGCCATTCGTTAGGTAATTTACTTGTGGTTGCTTTAACTGATATATATAAAGGTTTTGACAAAGCTATAAAAAAAATTTCTGAAATTTTGAACATAAAAGGAAAGGTTTTACCCATCACTCTTCAACCTACAGACTTAGCAGCTATTCTTGAAAATGGTGAAATAGTTTTTGGAGAAAGTAAAATTTCAAACTCTACTTCTCCTATTAAAAAAATGTTTTTAAACCCATCTACAGTGAGACATTATTCTGAAGTCTCAGATGAGATTAAAAATGCTGATGTGATAGTTGTAGGACCAGGTTCTTTGTTTACTTCAATTTTGTCTAATTTAGTTATAAAAGAAGTCATAGAAGAAATAACAAACAACACTAAAGCTCTAAAAATATATATTTGTAACATCATGACTCAGCCAGGAGAAACAGAGGGATATTCAGCAGAAAAACATATTAAGAAAATTTATGAACATTGTGAATATAAATTTAAGTTTGACTATATAATAATAAACTCTGGTAAATTGCCGTCTAAATTACTAAAAAAATATAAAAAAGCAAAATCTTTTCCTGTGAAAATTGAAAATTACAAAGAGCTTAAAAAATTAGTAAAAAAAGGTGTAATAATAGATAATTTTGTTGAAAAATCAAAAAATATAAAATTTGTAAGACACAATCCTGACAAAGTAGCAAAAACAATTGTTAGTTTACTTAATAGGTAGAAATGGTTATGGATGTGGGGATAATAATAATTACTCATGGAAACTTAGCTGAAGCTTTTAAGAATACTTTGTTTTCCATAGTTGGTGAAAAGGCAAATATTGAGAGCTTTTCTATTTCTTCCAATATGACTCTTCAGACAGTATGTGAAAGTATAGAAGATCTTATTAAAAAATTAAACACAGAATATGTTGTGGTGTTTACGGATATGCTAGGTGGAACTCCATGTAATGCATCATTACGTCTATGCAAAAACTATGAAAATGTATATATAGTAAGCGGGATTAATTTATGTATGCTAATTTCAGCAGTTCATCTAAGGGAATTTTCCTCAATTAACGATATTCAAGAATATATTAACAGGGTTATAGATGAATCTAAAAAGAGTATTTCTAATGTAAATGAGTTCTTTAAAAATAAAATATAAAACATGGGTTATATAATAAGAATAGATGATAGACTTCTGCATGGTCAGGTGATAGAAGGTTGGGTTAAGCCATTAAAGATTGAAAAGATAGTAGTAGCGTCTGATGTTGTTTCTTGTGACCCGCTACAGAGAAGTTTATATTTAGTTTCAACACCCGAAGCTGTAAAGCTGGAGTGCTTGTCTTTAGAGTCTACTTCAGAGAAAATAGTTGCTGGTGAATTTGAAAAAATTAAAACAATAATATTAATTTCATCATTGAAGGAGTTATATGATTTAGTTTTAAAAATAAAAAACACTATTTTTAATTTTTTGCCTCCGCCGGTTAATGTTGGTGGCATAAGACATATAGAGTCAAGGGTACAGATATATAAGGCACTTTTTTTAAGTTTAGAAGATTTAGAAATTATTAAAAAGTTAGATGCACTTAATGTAAAACTTGAGTATTATGTTTTACCTGATGATCCAAAAATTTTGATTAATGAAAAAATTTTAGAAATAGAAGAAATTGTAAAAAGCAAAAAGAGGTATTTATGAACAAATTATATTTTCTTCTATGCATTCATAATCATCAACCAGTTGGAAATTTTGAAAGTGTGATTGAGGAAGCTTATAACAAAGCATATAAACCATTTATAGATTTGCTATTTGAATATCCGAAGATAAAATTCTCACTACATTGTTCAGGTATACTCTGGGATTACTTCAAAGATAAACATCCAGAATATATAGAAAAAGTTAAAGAAATGGTTAAAAGAAAACAGGTTGAGATTTTTTCGGGAGGGTATTATGAGCCGATTTTAAGTGCTATTTTACAAAAAGACCGTTATGGACAGATAATGATGATGAATGAGTTTATATTTAAAACATTTGATATAGAGCCTAAAGGTTTATGGCTTACAGAAAGAGTATGGGAACAAAATATAGTTAAAGATATAGCTGAGTGTGGACTGAAATATACTTTGGTTGATGACTATATATTTTACATGGCCGGTATAAACAGATTAGAAAATCCTGTACTTACAGATTACTATTTGACTGAAGAAGAAGGAAGATCACTTTATGTTTTTCCGATATTACAGACTCTTAGATACTATATACCTTTTAAAAGCGTAGAAGAAAATATTATATTTTTTTCCAATTTTAAAGATAATTTATCAACTCCGGTTTCTGTAACCATGGGTGATGATGGGGAGAAATTTGGAGTATGGCCTAAAACTTATGAACATGTGTATGAAAATAAGTGGCTTAGAAACTTTTTAGAAAAAATAGTAGAAAATAATGAGTGGTTAGAAACGCTTACTTTTTCTGAGTTTATTGAATTAAAACCTCCCAAAGATAGAATATATCTACCTACAGCATCTTATTTTGAAATGGGAGAATGGACACTTCCTACTTCTACTCAGATGTTATTTGAAAAATTAATAAAAGAAATAGAGAGTATCTCTAATAAAGAAGTATTAAAACAGTTTATCCATGGTGGTTATTGGAAAAACTTCTTAAGTAAGTATCCAGAAGCAAATAATATGCATAAAAAGATGATAAATTTGTCTGTTGAACTTAAAAAAACTAAAAAAACATTAATTAAAAAACTATATAAAGCACAATGCAACTGTGCTTATTGGCATGGAGTTTTTGGTGGGCTTTATTTACCCCATTTAAGAGAAGCAGTTTATGAAAATCTTATAGATGTTGAAAAAGAAATTCTTAAAGAAGGAATTTATGTTAAAGATTTTGATATAGACACTCACGATGAAATATGTGTTTCAACAAAAAATATTATTTCTTATATAAAACCTTCTTATGGTGGTTGTATTTATGAGATAGACCTTAAAAACTACAATAAAAATCTTCTAAATGTCTTATCAAGAAAAAAGGAAGCATATCATCATAGACTTTTAGAATTTGAAAAAAATAATTTTAAAAATAATATTGAAGATGTAAAAACAATTCATGATATAGTTTTAACTAAAGAAAAGAATTTATCTGAGAAAATCTACTATGACTGGCACAACAGATATAGTTTCTTAGATCATTTTTTAGATAAAGATATTACAATTGAAGATTTCTACAAAGCCAGATATAAGGATTTAGGAGATTTTACATTAGAAAGTTATAAAGTAAATAATATAGACAAAGAGTCTTTTGAGGTTGAGCTTTCAAGGGTGGGTTGTATTTTTAAAGACATAAAATATAAAATAGAAGTACAAAAAAAATATTTCTTTAAAGATGATAGTATCACATGCAAATATGTTATAAAAAATATATCCTCAAAAGATCTCAGCAGTTTATGTTTTCTTGTAGAGTTTAATTTTTTGATTTTTGGAGATAGTCAACAAGAAATAAAAGAAGAGGTTACTAATAAATTAGAATTTAAAGACAACATTAAACACTTTAAAATAGAAGTTCTCTCACCCTATGATATAAAATTTTGGAGATTTCCTATAGAAACGATTTCTCTTTCAGAAGCAGGTTTTGAGAGAAATTATCAGGGGGTATGTATAGGATGTAGATTTGAGTTTGAAGTTTTACCTTTGCAATCATATCATACGGAAATAACTTTAAAGGTGAAATAAATATGTTTGTTAGTTTTAAAATTTTGGTTTCGTCTTTATTGGCTGGTTTGATTCATTTGGATATTTTAGTTTTTGGACAATTTATGATAAGCAGACCCATAGTTGTAGGAGGAATTTTTGGATATTTTTTAGGTATTCCTCAATATGGTTTACTTATAGGAGTTTTATTTGAATTGTTATATATTATAGAAATACCTGTGGGAATCAAAGTTCCAGTAGATGCAACATCTTCTACTGTTTTTAGTATTGTGGGTTTTGAGATTAGTGGATGTCTGATATTATCTTTAATATTTGGATTTTTTATAGGATTTTTATATAAATATGTAGATATGCTTACCCGTTCTTTAAACTCAGTTGTATTAAGCTGGGTAGACACTGCAAAAAATGAAGTTGTGATTAAAAGAATAAACCTTTTGATATTTTATGGGATAATTTTCACATATTTAAGGACAGTACTGTTTTATCTTATTTCCTTTTCCTCTTTAGGGTATTTGTTATGTGTGTTATGTAAGTTTTTGCCATCAAGGATAATTTTTGATGTGCATAGTTTAATAAGTATTTTACCTGCTTTAGGAATAGGTATATGTATTAATCATTTTCTTGAAAAATGATTCTTAAATGAAATCATCAATTTTTTGTGTTTTTATAAGAAGTCTTTTTTTAGAGTGTGTCTGGAATTATGAACGTATGCAGAATGTTGGGTTTGCATTTAGTATTATTCCATTTTTAAAAAGATTGTATAAAGATAAAGAAAAATTAGCAAAAAAAGTGAAACTACATTTTGGTTTTTTTAATACGCATCCATATTTTGCAAGTATAATTTTAGGTATAACTATGAAGATGGAAGAAAAATATCTTAAAGGTGAAGTCAGCCAGGATGAAGTAATAAGAAATAAAACTATGCTTGCAGGGCCTGTTGCGGCTATAGGAGACAGACTTATATGGTCTAGCTGGCGAGTTTTTTGCAGTGTTTTAGTTTGTAGTTATTTTTTGCTTCATGGTAAAAATTTCTATAATGAATTGAATATTTTGCCAGGTTTGATTGGATTTTTGCTTATATACAATTTAATAGGTCATATCCCTATAAGAATAGTTGGATTATATTTGGGCTATCACTACAGTTATCAGATAATAGAAAAAATTGCAAAATTTGGGCCACAGAAGGTTGTAAAGTTAATAAGAAGTTTGGGAATAATAATACTTTTAATAGTTTCTTTTGTTTATAGTTTATCTCTATTAGATATAAAAAGGGATGTAATTCTTTTTTGGTTTAATATTTTTTTGTCCATGTTGTTAAGTAGAAAAATTAATTGGAGTTTAGTTGTTGTTTTTTTGTTTTTAGTTAATTTTTTATTTTATTGGTTGGTAATAAAGTAATGATAGAAGAAGAATTTACTGTTAATGATGAATTAGGATTACATATTAGACCCGTAAGTAGACTTATAAGTGTTACTTCGAAATATAAATCTGATATAAAAATAATAAAAGGAAACCAAATAGCAGATGCTAAAAGTGTTTTAGAGGTTTTAGCATTAGTAATTACATGTGGTGATAAAATAAAAGTAATAGTTGATGGAGAAGATGAAAAAGAAGCTATGGTTGATATAAAAGAATTTTTTAAGTCAATATGAAAAAAGAAAAGATATTAACAGGAATAAGTGGTTGTGAAGGGATAGCCATAGGAAAAGCATTTTTACTTGAACAAGGCGAAGATTTATTTTTTATTCCTGTGAAAAAAATTCCAAAAGAAAATATCAAAAAAGAAATAACTAGATATAAAGAAGCATTAGAGTTAACAAAAAAGCAGCTTATGGATACAAAAGATAGAATCCTTAAGGCTCTTGGTAAACAACATGCAGATTTAATTGAAGGATATGTTACTATATTAGAAGATAAATTATTTACAAGCGATGTTATTAGAATGGTGGAAGAGCAGGAGTTAAGCATTGAATATGCTTTAAGTAGTGCTCTTAATCGTGTAATTCAAATGTTTGAAATGTCTGAGGATGAATATTTTAAAGGAAGATCCACTGATATTCATGATGTTGGCAGAAAACTTTTTAGAAACATTACAGGTAAACAAAGAAAAAGCTTAGAAAATGCAACACAGGATGATATAATAATAGCTCATACTTTAAATCCACATGATGTAATTGTAATAAAAGAAAAAAAATGTAAAGGTTTTGTAATAGAAGTTGGGACTAAAACTTCCCATGTTTCAATTGCTTCTCAAGGTTTAGAAGTTCCTTCTGTAGTTGGTCTAAGAGGCATTACTTCTGAAGATATAGAAGAGGGTGATGATATTATTATAGATGCATTTAAGGGCATAGTTATATTAAATCCATCTAATGAAACAAAAAGAAGATATGAAGAATTACATAAAAAGCTTCTTAAGGAAAAAGAGATGCTCATTTCTTTGAAAACACTTTCTTGTGAAACGATAGATCATAGAAAAATTGGACTTGTATGCAACATAGATTCCCCAAAAGAAATAGATGCAGTTATTAGTTGTGCAGCAGAGGGCATAGGTCTTTATAGGACAGAATATCAATATATTAGCAGAACAAGTTTGCCTTCGGAAGAAGAACTTTTCAGAGACTATAAATATGTGGTAGAAAAAATGTATCCATATCCAGTAACTATCAGGACATTTGATATTGGTTCAGATAAACTTTCTAAATTAGGTTTAGAAGGTGTTATCCCAGAAAGTGTGCCTGCTTTAGGTTTGAGAGGGATAAGACTTGCTTTTAAGTATAAAGATATATTTAAAACACAGATAAGAGCAATTCTTAGAGCATCTTATAAAAAAAACGTTAAAATTATGTTCCCTTTGATTTCTACCATAAAGGAAGTTGAAGAATTAAAGAAGTTTTTGCAAGAAATAAAAAATGAATTAAAACAACAAAATATAAAGTTTGATGAAAATATACCTGTTGGTATAATGATAGAAACACCTTCAGCAGCTATTGCTTGTGATATTTTGTCAAAAAAAGTGGACTTTGTATCTATTGGCACAAATGATTTAATTCAGTTTACATTAGCAGTTGACAGACATAACGAGAATGTAGCTGAACTTTATGAACCATTGCATATTTCTGTTTTGAGAATGATAAAACATATAGTAGAGGCAGCTCATAAAAACAAAAAGCCAGTTTCAATTTGTGGAGAAATGGCTGCTGATGTTGGATTTACTAAAGTATTAATTGGATTAGAAATAGATGAGTTAAGTGTTCCACCTGCTTCTGTACTGAAATTAAAAAAAGTTATAAGATCTACAACTTTTTCCGAAGCAAAAGGTTTAATTGAAGAGATTTTTTTAACTGACGATTATAAAAAAATAAGAGAAGTTTTAGAAAAAAAGCATCCTTCTGAAATATAAATAAAAATTAATATGATAGACAAAATTAGAAATTTTTGCATAATAGCACATATTGATCATGGAAAATCCACCCTAGCAGATAGACTTTTAGAATTGACCAATACAGTTCCTGAAAGGCTAATGCATGATCAGATATTAGATAGTATGGATTTAGAAAGAGAAAGAGGTATAACTATAAGATCCAAAACAATAAGAATGGAATATTTTTATAATAGTCAAAAATATATTCTAAATTTAATTGATACACCTGGTCATGTAGATTTTACATATGAAGTAATAAGAGTAGTTAATGCATGTGAAGGAGCAATTTTAGTGGTTGACGCTACTCAGGGTGTGGAGGCTCAGACAGTTTCTAATGCAGTTATAGCTAAAAAGGCAGGACTTAAAATTTTGCCTGTAATAAATAAAATAGATCTTCAAAATGCAAATGTTGAAGCTACTCAGCAACAAATAAAAGATTTTTTGAAAATAAACACTAAACCAATTCTTGTAAGTGCAAAATTAGGATATGGTATAAAAGAGTTACTTATAGAGATAATAAACAGTTTTCCCCCACCTAAAGTATATGAAGATTTAAAATGTACCACAGCATTGGTTTTTGATGCTTTTTATGATACCTACAGGTTTGTAGTAATGTATGTAAAAGTAATAAGTGGAGAAATTAAAAAAAACATGTATTTTAAGTTTTTTTCCTCATTTGATGAGAATAAAGTTTATAAAATTGAAGAAATCGGCTATATAAAATTAGAGTTAACTCCTACAGATAAACTTATTTCAGGAGAGGTAGGATACATAATAGCAGGTATAAAAGATATTCATCATGTGAAAATAGGTGATATAATTACTGACATTAATTTATCTCAACAGGAATTAGAATTTTTAAAAAATAAAATTCCTGAACACAAGGAAGCTAAACCATTTGTTTTTGCTGGGATATATCCATTAAGTCCCAAAGATTATGACCATTTAAAAATATCTCTTCAGAAGCTTCATCTAACCGACTATTCTTTACAATTTAAACCGACATCTTCAAAAGTTCTTGGTGCTGGTTTTCATTGTGGATTTCTGGGTTCTTTGCACCTTGAAATAGTAAAAGAAAGATTAGAAAGAGAGTATAAATTAGATTTAATAGTGACATTTCCGAATGTTGAATACAAAATTGTCTTACAGAATGGTGAAGAAAAAATAGTAAATACCTATTCTGACTTTCCAGATTATTTTCAAATAAAAAAAATATATGAACCAATTACAAAAACTACTGTTATAACACCCTTAGAATACTTAAGCAATGTAATAGAAACATGCAAACAGTTTCGTGCAGAAGTTTTAAATCAGGATTTTATAGATGAAAGACATGTAGTTGTAGAGTTAGAAATACCTTTGAGTGAAATAATAGTTAATTTTTTTGATGCTATAAAATCGGTTTCTAAAGGATATGCTTCTTTTGATTATCAGCAAATTGGATTTAAAGAAGCAGACCTCGTAAAGCTTGAGGTATTAGTAAACGGAGAACTTGTAGATTCTTTTTGTTATATATCTCATAAAGATAAAGCATACTCTACAGCATTAAAAATTCTTGAAAAACTAAAAAAGACAATCCCGAGACATCTTTTTACTATTCCTTTACAAGTAAAATGTCAGGGTAAAATAATAGCAAGAGAAGACATTCCTGCCTTGAAAAAAGATGTTTTAGCTAAATGTTATGGAGGAGATGTGACTCGAAAAAGAAAGCTTTTAGAAAAACAAAAAGAAGGCAAAAAAAGAATGAAGCAAATAGGTTCTGTTGAGATTCCTAAAGAGACATTTATTGAATTAATGAAATTATAAAAATGAAAAAAAATATAAAAGAAACACATTTTGTTTGTAAGGAATGCGGTTACGAAAGTCTTAAGTGGTTAGGGAGATGTCCTGAGTGTGGTAGCTGGAATAGTTTTACTGAGTTTAGGATGAACAATACCCTTAAAAGTATTACTAGCTTTTCTTCAGAAGCTGTTAAGTTAAGTGAAATAAATCTCTTAGATAAACAGATAAAATTTTCTACAGGTATTTCTGAGTTAGACAGAATATTAGGTGGAGGTTTAGTTAATGGTTCTATAGTTCTTATTGGTGGTGAGCCGGGAGTTGGAAAGTCTACTTTAATGTTACAGATTGCCGATAATATTGCTAATCTAAAGAAATTTAACGACAAAAATTACAAAGTATTATATGTTACTGCAGAAGAATCCATTGAACAGCTTAAAATTAGAGCTGAAAGATTAAAAATAAACAACCCAGCAATATATATACTATCTGAAACATCTTTAGAAAATATTCTTAAAGTTGTAGATGAAATTTCTCCAGATGTATTGATTATAGATTCTATTCAAACAGTTTATTCTGAAAATATACCGAATATTCAAGGAAGCATTCCACAAATTCGGGGGATTACTTCTGAAATAATAAGGCTTGCTAAGTTTAAAGGAATTACTGTTTTTATTTTAGGCCATATTACAAAAGAAGGTGACATAGCTGGTCCTAAATTGTTAGAACATATGGTAGATACTGTTTTATATTTTGAGACAGAAACAACCCAGAACTACAGAATATTAAGAGTTTATAAAAATCGTTTCGGTCCTTCCTCAGAAATAGGAATATTTGAAATGACATCTTCAGGACTTAAAGAGGTAGTCAATCCTTCGGAGTTTTTCGTTAATCACAATAAAAATTTTTCAGGAACCGTTACCACCTGTATAGTTGAGGGGACACGACCATTACTTACTCAAATTCAGGCATTAATTACAAAGTCTTATTTTTCTCAGCCAAGAAGAGTTGTTGCAGGTATAGACTACAACAGAACCATGCTTTTGTTATCAGTTTTAGAAAAATTTGCAGGTATAAATTTAGTTTATGAAGATGTGTATATAAGTGTAGTTGCAGGTTTGAAAATAAAAGAAACGGCAGTGGATTTAGCTTTGGTTGTTGCCGTATATTCTTCCTTTAAAAATATACCTGTGGATAGCAAAAATGTATATATAGGAGAAATAGGGCTTAATGGTGAGATTCGTGCTGTAAGTTTTGTAAATGAGAGGTTAAATGAGATTTCAAAGTTAGGATATAAAAAATTGATATTACCTTTTGAAAATAAAAAAAATATATCATTATCTTCACAAAGCATAGATATTCAGTTTATCTCTTCAATTTTTGATATAGATAAAGTTTTATAAATAATTCAAAAAGGAGATATTTAACTGTTATGATAAAATTTTTCACTGCAGGAGAGTCTCATAATAAAGCAATATTGGCATTCATAGAAGGTATTCCGGCTGGAGTAAAAATTTCAGAAGAAAAAATAAAAAAAGAACTTCACAGAAGAAAAAAAGGATATGGACGTGGCTCCAGACAAAACTTTGAAGAGGATAGATTTGAAATTATTTCTGGAGTAAGATATTCTCAAACAATAGGTTCTCCTATTGGTATTTTGATATACAACAATGATTACAGAAAAGAAGATTTTGTCGGAGAAAAAATTAAAGATATTTTAAGTAAACCGAGACCAGGACATGCCGATCTTTCTGGTTGTTTGAAGTTCTTAACTGAGGATATAAAAAATATTGCTGAAAGAGCCTCAGCTAGAGAAACAGCAGCAAGGGTAGCTGCTGGTAGTATATGTAAACAGTTTTTGGAAAATTTTGGAATATTTATAGGTTCATTTGTAGTAAAAATTTATAGAATAGAATTGACAAGAAATTATATAAATTTTAAAGATAAGGAACTAAAAAAACTTCATTGCTTAGCAGAAAATTCATCTATAAGGTTTCCGGAGAAAAATAAAGAAAAACAGATATTAAAGCTCATAGATGAAACTAAAGAAAAAAAAGACACTTTAGGTGGAGATTTTGTTGTATTTGCTTTAGGAGTTCCTGTAGGTTTAGGAAGCCATATACAATGGGATAAAAGATTAAATGCAAGAATTTCTTATTACCTTATGTCGATACCTGCTTTGAAATCAATAGAAATAGGTTTGGGTAAAAACTATTCAGATTATTATGGTTCTCAAGTTCATGATGAAATTTTTTATTCTACAAAAAAAGGCTTTTTTAGAAGAACAAATCATGCAGGAGGTATTGAAGGTGGTATTTCTAATGGAATGCCTATAATTATAAGATGTACAATGAAGCCGATTCCTACTTTGATGGCTCCGTTGAATACCGTGGAGTTAAAAACTAAAAAGAAGTGCAAAGCAGAAATAATAAGAAGCGATATAGTTGCTGTTCCCTCGTGTAGTGTAATAGCTGAAGCTATGTTGGCTATTTGTTTAGCTGAAGAATTTCTTGAAAAATTTGGTGGAGACTCTCTTAAAGAAACTATCATTAATTTTAACAACTTTTGTAAATTAATATCAAAACTATGATATTTAAGTATAAACAAAAAATTTTATTCCAGGGAGATAGCATCACAGATTCAAACAGGAATTATAGCAGTTCTGGGTTGGGAGAAGGTTATGTTTTTATAGTTGCTGCATGGTTAAAGGCGATTTATCCACAGTTAGAATTAGAATTTTTTAACAGAGGTATATCTGGTGATACTGTTTTAGATCTTAAAAATCGTTGGGTAGATGATTGTATAGATTTAGGTGCGGATGTGATATCTATTCTTATAGGTATAAATGATTGTAACAAAAATATATCTAATGATGATTACCTTAAAAGTTATGAAGAAATTTTAAAATTATCAAAACAAAAATTAAAAAATCCATACTTTATCCTGATGGAACCTTTCATTTTAGAGATAGATAAATATCACAGAAAGATTAAAAAATCTGTTGAAGAAAAATGTGAGATAGTTAAATTTTTGTCAAAAAAATATAACGGAATAGTTGTTCCACTCTACAGCATATTTGAAAAGTTATCAAAAATAAAGTCACCTGAATACTGGGCTGCAGATGGTATTCATCCTACTTTGCAGGGACATTTTGTTATTGCTTTAGAATTTTTAAAAGCCACAGGAGCAATAGATGGTCAATATAGTTCTTACAGGTTTCATGTGTAGTGGAAAAACTTCTGTAGGAACAAGACTTAAAGACATTCTTGGATATGATTATGTTGATACAGATGAAATTATTGAAAAAAAGCTAGGACTTACAATTTCAGAAATTTTTAATAAGTTTGGTGAAAATTATTTTAGAGATGTGGAATCAGATGTAGTAAAAGAAGTGTCCGAAAGAGACAAAACCGTTATCTCTACAGGTGGAGGAGTGGTTATAAGAAAAGAAAATATGGAAAATTTAAGAAGAAACGGAATAGTTATTAACCTATATGCAAGTCCTGAAGTGATATATGAAAGACTAAAAAAACAACCAGGAATAAGGCCATTACTTAATAAACCTAACCCTTTAGAAGAAATAAAAAGACTTCTTAATCAGAGAGAAGAATATTATAAGAATTGTGATTTTAGAATAAATACAGATAACTTGTCAATACAAGAAGTAGTAAATAATATTTTTGAATATCTTCGCACCAGACTTTAAAAATGAAAACAGAGATAAAACTTAAAGATACAAAAGATATATCTGTTTATTTGGAATGCTTAGAGCAGCTTCCTTATGTAATAAAAAAAGAAAACCTTAATTATACAAATTTGTTATTGGTTACTCATAAGAAATTATGGGATTTATATAAAAATAAGTTTACTAATTTTGACTGTAAGGTATTATTTTTGCCAGAGGGAGAAAAAATAAAATCTTTAAAATTCGTTGAGTTAGTACTTTATAAATTTTTAAACTTTAAGGTAGACAGAAAAAGTTTAGTCTTAATATTTGGTGGAGGTGTTTTAGGAGATCTTGTGGGTTTTGTGTCTTCGATTTATATGCGAGGTATAGAATATATTCAGATTCCTACCACTCTTCTTGCGATGGTAGATTCTTCAATTGGAGGAAAGACAGCTATAAACTTAAAATATGGGAAAAATTTAGTTGGCAGTTTTTATCAACCAAGAATTATTTTTTGTGATGTCAGTTTATTAAAGAGTCTGCCATTAAAGGAAATATATAATGGTCTTGGAGAAGTTTTGAAATACTCAATTTTGAACAAAAAAATTTTTGATCTTCTAAATTCTAAAAAAGAAATTTTTTTTGGCGAACTAATAATTAAGTTTGAAACTTTTTCTAAAGATTTAATTTTTGAATGTATAAAAACAAAACTTGAAATTGTTAAAAAAGATGAAAAGGAAAAAACAACAATAAGAGAAAAGTTAAACTTAGGACATACCATCGCCCATGCTATAGAAGCTTCAAATCGTTACAAAATTTATTCTCATGGTGAAGCTGTTATTTTAGGTTTAATTGCAGAAAGCTATCTATCTTTCAGACTTAAAATTTTACCCAAGAAAGATTTCGATATGATTCTGGAGTTAATTAATACTTACACAAAAAATCAAAAATTTAATAATAATTTGTTGAACATTCCTGAAAGAGAAGTATTTAAATTTATTAAATTTGATAAAAAAGTTTATCAAAAAAATTATAGATTTGTTTTACCTATTAGAATAGGAGAAGTAAAAACATTTGAGAATATTTCACAGGAAGATATTCTTGAAAGTATTTCTTTTCTTAAACAATGGTTACAGAAAAAATAAGTTCAATCCAGAAACTTCTTGATAATAATAATGTTCTGTTAGTATTAAATAACAATAATTTATTTTATTTAACTGGTAAAAATTATAATGGTTATTGTTTAGCAATTTCTAAAAATTCTGTTAAAGTTTTAACATCTGAGATGTTTTATGGACAGATAAAGAAAATTTTTAATCAAAACCACATAGTTATAGGCGAAAATCTGGTAAAACAGGTTTTGAATCTTGATATAAAAAATAAACTGTTGCTTTTAGACACTGATAATATTCCAGTTAAAGATTACAAAATTTTAAGAAAACATTTTAATGTTGTGTTTAGTGATATAATAATTAATCTAAGAAAAATAAAAAGTGAGGAGGAGATAAAAAACATAAAACAGGCACTAAAAATTACACAAAAAATTTTAAAAGAGGTAAAAGAATTTATAAAAGTAGGTGTAAAAGAAGTTGAAGTAAAAAATTTTATATTAAAGAAATTTATAGAAAATAATGTAGAGCCAGCATTTGATCCGATAGTAGCCTTTGATAGCAACACTTCTTATCCACACCATATTCCAACCAACAAGAAATTTAAAAAAGAAAGCATTATACTAATAGATATTGGATGTAAATATAATGGTTATTGTTGTGATATAACCAGAATGTATAATTTAGATAAACATCCGAAAATTAAAGAGTTGTATTTTAAATTAAAATTCTTACAACAAAACTTAATTTCTATGTGTAAAAAAGGAACCAAAGTAAAAGACATAGATATATTCGCAAAGGAATATTTTAGGAAAATAGGTTTAGAAAAAAATTATTTACATTCCACAGGTCATGGAATTGGCATTGAAGTTCATGAGTCACCTAGGATATCTTCAAAAGATGAAAGCATTCTTAAAGAAGGTATGGTTGTAACTATAGAACCAGGTATATACTTTAATAATAAATTTGGTTTAAGAATAGAAGATGATATTCTTTGTAAAGAAAATTACTATGAAATTTTATCTTCTTATATTGTATAATTTATTTATCTCCCAACTTTAACTTTTATAGAATTAAAACTTAACAGTTCTTTATATAAGTTTTTAAAATAGTTGATATCAAATTTCTCTTTTTATATTTTTTAAAAAAACATTGAATGTTCCTTGAATAAAAGGAGGTGATGAATTATGGTTACAATTGACACTTCTGAGTTTAAGGAAGGTTTGTGTATTAAGGTTGATAACGAGATTTATTCTATTTTGTGGTATCAGCATCACAAGCCAGGTAAGGGTGGTGCTGTAATGAGAACTAAGTTAAGAAACATTAGGACAGGCAGCATAATAGAAAGAACATTTAAATCAGGAGAAAAATTTGAAACAGTTGATCTTGTAAGAAAAAAGAAACAATACATGTATCAAGCAGGAGATAATTTTGTCTTTATGGACATGGAAACTTTTGAAGAAATTCAAATTCCTAAAAAACAGCTTGGCGAAGCAGCTAAGTTTTTAAAAGAAAACTTAGAGGTAGAAGGTCTATACCTTAACGAGGAATTTTTAGGAGTAGAACTTCCTATTGCAGTAGAACTTAAAGTTATTCATACTGTTCCAGGAATTCGCGGAGATAGTGTGAGTAATGTGATGAAGCCAGCCACATTGGAAACAGGAGTTGAGATATTGGTTCCTTTGTTTGTAGAGGTAGGAGATGTAGTAAAAGTAGATACTAGAACTGGTGAATACATTGAAAGAGTTGAAAGTAAAAAATAAAGTTATATTTTACATTATAACTTCCCTTGATTATGGTGGGACTCAGAGGCAGCTTTATATTCTTTTAAAAACTCTTAAAAAGAATTACAGTTATAAAATATTTTTAATATCTTTAAAAAGAAAAGGAAGATTCAGGAAAAAATTTGAAAAACTCCAAATCCCAGTTTACGATTTGTCACTTCATGACTTTTTTCTATTAAATTTTTTATTTTTTCCTTTTGCTTTAATAAAACTTATTTTTTTATTTTTTAAACAGAAGCCAGAAATAATTCATAGTTTTTTATTTCAGGCAAATATTTTTGCCAGATTTTTAAAACTTTTAAGATGGAAAACAAAGCTAATTTGTTCTGAAAGAGTAGCAGAAAAACAAAAAAAATGGCAGAAGTTTTTGTTAAGGTTCAGCAATTTTTTTGTTGATAAAATTACTGTGAATTCTAATGAACTTAAAAGTTTTATAATTTCCTCACAAAAAATTCCTCCCTATAAAATAGAAATAATTCCTAATGCTCTGTTAAAAGAAGAATTCAAGGTTATTTTTTCTCCACAACAGATAAGGTCTTCTTTAGGGATAAAAAAAGACACTTTCTTAGTACTCTCTGTAGGAAGATTACACATTCAGAAAGGATACGATCTTTTGTTGGAAGTGATAAAAAGTTTTGCAGAATATATACAATTGAAAAAATATAATAGAGATTTTATTTTTATAGTAGTTGGAGATGGAGAAATGATGGTTTTTCTTAAAAATTATGCTAAAAAACTTAATGTGGAAAATAATGTTAAATTCATAGGATATAAAGAAAATGTCTATGACTACATAAATGCTTCTGACTTAGTTTTGCTTACTTCCTGGTGGGAAGGTTCTCCAAATGTGGTTTTAGAATCTATTTATTTTAAAAAACCTGTGATTTCTACAGGTGTTGAGGGGGTATCTGATTATTTAGATAAAAATTATATAGTCTCTCTTGAAAATAAAAGAAATAAAATAATCTCTGAATTTACTTTTAAAATTTTAGAGTTTTATTTAGATTACAATCCAGAAAATTATAAAAAATGCATAAACAAAAATTTTGATATAAATTCGTTATCTATAGAAAAAATTATAGAAAAATATGTTGCTCTTTATTGTTGACAAAAATTTTATAATTTTATAAATTTATCTCTAATTTTTTAAAAGGAGGGCTATGATATGAAAGTAAAAATAGATAAAGATTTGTGCACCGCTTGTGGGCTATGTGCTGATACCTGTCCAGAAGTATTTGAAATGGGTGAAGATTCTGCAATAGTAAAAACCGATGTTGTACCGGTAGAATATGAAGATAAAGTAAAAGAAGCTGCTGAGAATTGTCCTACAGAAGCTATTATAATAGAATAATAATGAATAATAATCTATCTAAAAATTATGAAAGAGATAATAATTTTTGCAAGAGCAGGTCAAGGAGCAATTACCACAGCACAAATCTTGGGCTCTGCGTTGGTAAAAATAGGTAAACACGCATATGCCTTTCCTCATTTTGGAGCTGCAAGAATGGGAGCACCAATGAATGCTTTTTTGAGATATGGCGACAAGCCTATAAGGTTAAGAACAAGAATAAAGATAGCTGACTATGCAATAGTGGTAGATGAGACACTTTTTGAAAGCCAAAATGTGGTAAATAGCTTGAAAGAAAAAGCTATTTGTATAATAAATTCTCAAAAAGATTACACACCTTATGGAAAAAAAATTATTTCTATACCTGCAAACAGAATTTCTCAAGAAATTACTGGAAAAATTTTTGCAAACACAGTTCTTTTGGGCGCTTTTTGTGTGGTTGATTCAGATATTAAAATAGAGATACTTTATGAGGCAATAAAAGAAAGATTTAAAGGAAAAGTTTTGGAAGCAAATTTAAAATTAGCCGAAGCAGGGTATAATTGGGCTAAAGATAACGTGTCGGTTTAAGTATGGAGGAATAATATGTTTGCTAAAATGATATTACCTTCAGCCACTGGATTAAAAAATAAAACTGGAAGCTGGAGAATGGGTAAAAAACCAAAATTTTTACACAAAAATTGTACAGGATGTAGGATGTGTTATTTAATATGTCCAGAGGGGTGTGTAAGTGGCTCTAAAAAAAATTATGATGCAAATTTAGACTATTGTAAAGGTTGTGGAATGTGCGTTGAGATATGTCCAGTAAAAGATATAATAATGGTTGAGGAATAGTTTTTTTATTGCAGGGAGAATAATTATGAAACAATTTTTAGAAGGGGCAACTTCAATAGCAAAAACCGTAGCTCTATGCAGACCCGGAGTAATTGCTGCTTATCCTATTACTCCTCAAACACATATTCCTGAAGAACTTTCTTCCCTTATTGCAAATGGAGAATTAAAAGCTGAAATTGTGAATGTAGAATCTGAACATTCTGCTGCGAGTTGTATTCTGGGTGCATCAGCTACCGGAGTTAGAGTATATAGTTCTACTTCTTCTCAAGGTTTGTTGCTTATGGCAGAGGTTATATTTAATATAGCTGGTTTAAGGTTGCCTGTAGTAATGTGTTGTGTAAACAGAGCAGTTTCAGCACCGATTAATATCTGGAATGATCAACAGGATATTATGAGTGTAAGAGATTCTGGAGCAATTTTATTTTTTGCTGAAAATATTCAGGAAGCTTGTGATCTTCATATTCAAGCTTTTAAACTAGCCGAAGATCCAGAAGTTATGCTTCCCGTTATAGTAAATATCGATGGATTTGTTTTAAGTCATGGTTATGAGGCAGTAGAGTTGCCTTCCCAAGAGTTGGTAGACAAGTTTTTGCCTCCATATAATCCTATCTATAAGCTTGATCCAGAAAACCCTCTTACATTTGGAGCATTAGTTGGTCCAGAATGGTATATGGAGACAAGATATGCAATTCATCATACAATGCTTAATGAAGTTAAAAGCAAAATTCCGAAAATTGCGGAAGAATTCACAAAAATGTTTGGAAGAAAATCTTATGGATTTTATGAAGAATACTACTTAGAAGACGCTGATACAGTGTATGTAACCTTTGGTTCTTTATCAGGACCTATAAAAGACACAATTGATAGACTAAGAGAAAAAAACGAAAAAGTTGGTCTTTTACGAATAATTACCTACAGACCATTTCCTGCAGAAATTGGTAGAATTTTATCAAAGTTTAATAGAGTAATAGTTTTAGAAAAAGATATATCTTTAGGACATACAGGTGGATTGTATAGCGACATAGTGACATCTGTTTATAATTATGCTCAAAATAGTGGCATTTCTAAGCTACCAAAGATTTCAGGATATATCTGTGGGCTTGGCGGAAGAGACGTTTCATTGGAAGAGATAGAACAACTTTATACAGAAAAAGAAATTTTTTCTTCTAAATTTATAGGAATAAATGAAAAAAATTTAGGAAGTTATATCTAACTGGAGGATATATGATTGACGAAAAAATTTTATTTACACCAGGTCATACAGCATGTGCGGGATGTGGGCAATCATTAGCGGCAAGGTTAGTAATAGATGCTGCAGGACCTAATACTATAGTGGTGAATAACACAGGGTGTCTGGAAGTATTTTCCACAGGTTATCCTTATACTTCGTGGAGGGTTCCTTTTATCCATTCTCTTTTTGAAAATGCAGCTGCTGTAGCTTCTGGTATAGAAAAAGCTTTAAAGTATTTAGGTAAAACTGATGTTAATGTAATAGCGCAGGCAGGAGATGGTGGTTTTGCAGATATTGGATTTCAAGCTTTTTCAGGTCTATGGGAAAGAGGTCACAATGTGTTAAGTATATGTTACGATAATGAAGCTTACATGAACACTGGAATTCAAAGAAGTGGAACTTCTCCTGTTGGGGCAAATACAGGTACATCTCCTGTAGGTAGAAATTCGTATGGGAATATCACATGGAAAAAAAATTTGATTGATATTGCTTTAGCGCATAGGTGTAGTTACATAGCTACAGCCACTATATGTTATCCTGTGGATTTACAAAATAAAGTTAAGAAAGCCATAAAGATAAAAGGTGCTAAATTTATTTATATTTTTGCTCCATGTCCATTAGGTTGGGGATATGATCCAAGTTTGTCTATAAAAATTGCGGAATTAGCAGTAGAAACTGGTCTTTTCCCATTAATAGAATATGAAAATGGAGTTTTAACGAAAGTAAAGAAACTTAAAGAATTAAAACCAATAGAGGAATTTTTGAAACTTCAAAAAAGATTTCAACACTTATTTCAGGAAGAAAATAAACATTTACTTCAAATCTGGGAAGATTTTATTAAAGTTAATGTTGAAAAGTATCAAATATTAGAAAAAAGTAACTAGAGGCTTAATTAATATGGGATTTTATGGAGGTTTACATCCAAAAGAAGAAAAAAAATCGAGACATTACAGATTTGAAACTCTGCCTTTACCTCAGTATTTATATTTGCATCTTCAGCAACATGCAGGCAAGATATCGAAACCTCTAGTTAAGACAGGAGATTATGTTTTAAAAGGTCAAAAAATAGCTGAAGCAGATGGTTTAATATCTTCAAATTTACACTCTCCGGTTTCTGGAAAGGTCATAGATATAAAAGAAATTTATCATCCCACTTTGTGTAGAAAAATGCCCGCTATAATAATAGAAAATGATGGTAAAAATACATCTGTTGAATTTTCTTCTAAATATAAAGACTATCATAGATTTCCAAAAGAAGAACTTGTCAACCATATTAAAGAAAGTGGAGTTGTTGGTTTAGGTGGTGCTATGTTTCCTACACATATTAAATTAAATCCTCCTAAAGATAAACTAATAGATTATGTTATTGCAAATGGATGTGAGTGTGAGCCTTATTTAACAGTCGATGATAGAGTTATGCAGGAATACTATGATGAAGTGGTAGAAGGTTTAAGAATAGTTATGTATATAGTTGATGCTATGAAAGGTATAGTAGTAATAGAAGATAACAAACCCGAAGCAATTTATAAAATTAAACAGAAAGTTGAAAAAGTTCCAAATGTAGAAGTGAAAGTTGTAAAAACTAGATATCCTCAAGGGGCAGAAAAACAACTTATAAAAACAGTACTTAACAGAGAAGTTCCGTCAGGTGGTTTGCCGATGGATGTTGGTGTTATAGTACATAATGTTTCTACTTTAGTAGCAATATATAGATGTATTACAAAAGGAATACCTCTTATAGAAAGAGCAGTCACTATTTCCGGAAATATAAATAGAATAGGAAATTTTATACTTCCAATAGGAATTTCTATTAAAGATATAGTACATATTTTAAATATTGATCTTACAGATATAAACAAAATAATAATGGGTGGTCCAATGATGGGTATTGCACAGAAAACATTAGATACACCTGTTATTAAAGGTACTTCGGGTATAATTTTTTTAACAAATCAGATTGATGATTTTTACTTCCAATGTATAAGGTGTGCTAAATGTATATCTGTTTGTCCTATGAAACTTATGCCTAATTTTTTAAGTGTTTACATAGAGCACAAAAAATGGGAAAAATTACAGAAATATTCATTATATGATTGTATTGAATGTGGATGTTGTTCTTATATATGTGTTGCTAAAAGACCAATAGTATCTCAGATAAAATATGCAAAAGAATTTTTAAAGATACAAAATATAAACAGATAAATATTTTCATGCAAACACAAAACGAAAAAGAATATTATATCACTCCAGCTCCTCATGTAAGAGCCACCCACACTATTTCTACAATGATGAGAGACACCATATTTGCCTTAATTCCAGCTGGGATCGGTGCGGTGATATTTTTTGGATACTATGTTGCTTTAGTTATACTGGCTTCGGTAGTTTTTTCAATTTTATTTGAATTATTTGTAAATTTTTTAAGAAAACAGAAAACTACAATTTATGATTTAAGTTGTGTTATTACAGGTATACTTTTTGCTTATACACTTCCACCTAAAATTCCTATATGGATTGTTGCAATTGGATGTTTTATAGCTATTGTATTTGCTAAACATTTTTATGGAGGTTTAGGATATAATCCGTTTAATCCGGCACTAATAGGAAGAGCTTTTGTTCATATTGCGTTTCCTCAGCATATGGGGAATTTTAGTATTGACGGAATTACTTCTGCAACCCCTCTTACTGTTTTAAAACATTTTCCTGAACAAATAAATTCTTTGCCAGAGATTAAAACATTAATTTTAGGTAATTATCCAGGATGTATTGGAGAGACTTCTGTAATTTTATTACTTTTAGGTTACTTATATCTTGTTGCTAGAAGACATATAAATCCTTTTGTACCTGTTTTTTATATATTAGTTATTGCTTTGTTTACAGCAATAGTTGATTTAAGACATCTGTGGATTTATTTATTTTCTGGCGGAATTTTTTTAGGTGGGATTTTTATGATAACTGATCCTGTTACTACTCCTGTAACTCCCAAAGGGAAAATAATATTTGCTTTACTTTGCGGAATCCTTACATGTATTATTCGTTTTTGGGGAAGTTATCCAGAAGGAGTATGTTTTTCAATATTATTTATGAATCTTTTTACACCGTTGATAGATGAAAGTACCATCCGTAAAAAATTTGGGTATAATAAAAAATGAAAACACTTAACATGATAATAGTGTTATTTATTGTATGTTGTTTTTCTGCTGTAAGTTTATCTTTTTTATATGTTAAAACTCAACCTCGCATTCAGTTAAATAAAGTACAAAAAGAAGTAAAACTTAAAAAACAAATAATACCACATATGGAAAATTTTGTTGTGAAAAGTTTAGAAAAACTTAATATAGAAGAATGTTTCGATGAAAAAAATACTCTTATAGGTATTTTAGTAAAAAATTCTTGTAAAGGATATGGTGGGCCCATAGAGTATCTGGTGGGAATAAAACCTGAAGTTCCTTTAAAAATAATAGGTATTAAAGTACTTTCACATAAAGAAACACCAGGTTTAGGTGCAAATGTTGCAAAAGATAAATTTTTGTCACAATTTATTGATAAAGTACCTCAAGAATTAGTACTTAAGAAAGATAATGTTCAAGGAAAAATTGATGCTATCACAGGTGCTACTATAACCTCAAAAGCAATTACTAATTCTTTACAGGAATTACTTTTAGATGAGGAGTTAAATAAATATATTTTGTCATTGTCAAAGGTTCAACAGGAACATTATAGTTTACAGATAAAACCGCAACGCATGCAATCAAATACTAAAAAAAGTTCATTTTCTGCTGTTTTAGAGCAGTTAACTACAACATATCTTCAACAAGAAATACAACCACAACAATGAGAAAAATTTTTGAAATAATACTAAGAGGTATTCTAAAAGAAAATCCTGTTCTTATAATGATGATAGGACTTTGTCCCTTTTTAGCATGTTCAACTACAGCTAATGATGCTGTAGGTATGGGGTTAGCAGCTACATTTGTTCTTACTTGTTCGAATATTTTGATTTCACTTATAAGGAGGATAATCCCGCATAATATTAGAATACCTATTTTTATAGTAGTAATAGCTACATTTACCACCATAGTTGATTATACAATAAAAGCCTACTTTCCTACTCTTTCAGAAAGTTTAGGCGTTTTTATTCCATTAATAGTGGTTAATTGTATAATTTTAGCAAGAGCTGAAGCTTTTGCCTCTAAGAATAACATTTTTTATTCATTTGTAGATGGTATTAGTATGGGTGGAGGCTTTTTTTTAGCAATAGTCATTTTAGGAATAATAAGAGAACTTTTAGGTTCAGGAACAATTTTTGGTTCAAAAGAATTGTTTTCTTATCCAGCAGTTATAATGGTTTTACCACCAGGAGGATTTTTAGCTGCAGGTGTGGTAATTACTATTACAAAGTATATAGAAAACAAGTTAATTAAAAAAACAAAAATTATAAGTAACCTTCCTTCATCATGTGAAGGTTGTAGCTTAAAATCCACATGTATGGAGTTTCTTAAGAACAAATGAATAATATTTCTCTATTAGGAATTTTTATTTCATCTATCTTTGTAAATAATATAATTTTAATGAAATTTTTAGGATTATGTTCATTTTTTGGTGTTTCAAATAAATTGTCTTCTGCACTAGGAATGTCGGCTGCAGTGTTTTTTGTTATGAATCTAGCAGCTGTTGTTTCGTGGTTTCTTTATTATTTTGTGTTGTTACCATTAAATCTTGAATTTTTGAAAATAATTGTTTTCATATTGATAATTTCTTCACTTGTTCAACTTGTAGAATTATTTATGAAAAAGTTTTTACCAGGTTTATTTAAAGCTCTGGGGATATATTTACCATTGATTACTACTAATTGTGCTATATTAGCTGTGGCTTTTCTTGTGGTAGATTATCAGTATTCACTTCTTCAAACAATTGTTTTTTCTTCTGGTACAGCAATAGGTTATACTTTAGCAATTATTCTTTTTTCATCAATAAGAGAAAGAATAGAATTAGCACCTTTACCTAATGCAGCAAAAGGTTACGGTATAGTTTTTGTTACTTCAGCTTTGATGTCTTTGTCATTTATGGGTTTAATAGGATTATTTGGGTTTTAGGTTATGAATGAATCTATTATAATACAATCTTTATTAGTAATGGGAACCACAAGTGTAGTTATAGGTATGCTACTTAGTGTTGCTGCAAAAAAGTTTAAAGTTGAAGAAGATCCTCTAAAAGAACAGATAGTTTTAGTCCTTCCTGGTGTTAACTGTGGTGCTTGTGGTTATCCAGGATGTGAACAATATGCTGAGGCAATCTTGAAAGATAGCGTAGAGATCACTTTATGTAAACCGGGTGGTCCTGATGTGAGCAAAAAAATAGCAAATATTTTAGGTAAAGAAGTTGAAAATCTTCAAAGGACAGTAGCTGTAGTTCTATGCAAAGGAGGAAATTTCGCAAAGGATGAATTTATATATAAAGGAATTAAAAGATGTGATATAGCTGATAAGTATTTTGATGGTCAAAAAATGTGTAAATATGGATGTTTAGGTTTTGGGGATTGTGTAGAAGTATGTCCTTTTGATGCTATTTTTATTAAAAACAATGTAGCAGAGGTTGATCCTCTTAAATGCACTGGATGTGGATTATGTGTGAGGGTTTGTCCTAATAAGCTAATAAAATTAGTACCATGCAATTATTATGTTCACATACTTTGTAGTTCAAAAGACAAGGGTATAGTAGTAAGACAGATTTGTTCTGTTGGATGTATAGGTTGCGGGATATGCGTAAAATCATGTCCTGTTTCTGATATATATTTAGAAGAAAATTTAGCTATAATGAAATATACAAATTGTAATAACTGTGGAGTTTGCAAACTAAAATGTCCAACCAAAAGTATTGATTCAAAATTTCCCCTTGAAAAGAAAAAAGAAATTGAAAAATTTCAACTAACTATTGAAAAGTAGTTTATAATTTTATACTTAAATTTATAATATTTTTAATATTTTTTACAAAAGGAGAAAAAAATGGTAAATGTTACTTTAAAAACATTATTGGAAGCAGGTGTTCATTTTGGGCATCAAACAAGGAAGTGGAATCCCAAAATGAAACCATATATTTTTGGTGCAAGAAACAAAATTCATATTCTTGACTTACAAAAAACTGTAAGGGAAATAAGAAGAGCCTATAGTTTTGTGAAAGACTCAATTGCTGAAGGAAAAAAAATACTCTTTGTAGGTACGAAGCCCCAAGCGCAACAGACTCTAAAGCAGGAGGCAGAAAGATGTGGTGCTTATTTTGTAAATTACAAATGGCTTCCAGGCATATTGACAAATTTTGAAACTATTAGAAAATCCGTTAAGAAATTAGAAGAACTTGAAAAGATGCAGAAAGAGGGATTGTTTGAAAAGTTAAAAAAGAAAGAAGCAAAGATGATGCTAAAAAAGATGTTAAAATTACAAAAAATGTTAGAAGGTATAAGAAACATGGAAAAACTTCCTGATATAGTTTTTATTGTGGATGTTGTATATGAACAAATTGCTGTAAAGGAAGCAAAAAGAATGAAAATACCAATTGTTGGAATATGTGATACAGATGCTGATCCCGATTTAATAGAGTATCCTATTCCTGCAAACGACGACGCAATAAGGTCAATTAAACTTGTATGTTCTACTATAGCAGATGCAGTAATTGAAGGCAATAAAAAACTATTACAGCAGACTACATCAGCTGAAGAGATACCTGTATCTGAGCCATTATCAGAAGAAGAAATTTCTAAAGAAATTGATTTATCAAAAGAAGATATTCAGGGAGGATAGATATGGCAAGTAATAATGTAGAACAAATTAAACTTCTGCAGAAACTGAGGAGCGCTACAGGAGCAGGAATTTTAGATTGTAAAAAGGTTTTAGAAGAAACAAACTATGATATAGAAAAAGCAATAACTCTATTAAGAGAACGAGGGATAGTTAAAGCATTATCAAAGTCTGCAAGTAAACCAGGAAATAATGGAATTATTATATCCTATATTCATCCTGGTGATAGAATAGGTGTAATGCTTGAAATAAATTGTGAGACTGATTTTGTTGCTAGAACTGAAGAATTCAGAAACTTAGCTAAAGAAATCTGTATGCAAATTGCTGCTTGTGGCCCTAAGTGGATTAAAAAAGAAGATGTTCCACAAGAGGTATTAGAAAGGGAAAAAGAGATATATAAAAAACAACTACTTACTGAAGAAAAATATAAAGATAAACCTGAGAGTGTATTAGAGAAAGTTATTGAGGGAAAACTGACAAAGTTTTATGAGGAAACATGTCTTTTAGAACAACCTTATATTAGAGATCCTCAGGGAAAACAAAAAGTAAAAGATTTATTACTTCAAACAATATCAAAACTTCAAGAAAACATTACCATTCGTAGATTTGTTAGATATGTATTAGGTGAAGAATTAAATTAAAAATAATGGTAGAAGATAACCATAATTTCTTTCCTTTTAGTTCTTGTCAATGAAGTAAATCTTTTTAAAAGAGGAGAGATTTTATGTATAGAAGAATAATGCTCAAAATTTCAGGTGAAAGTATTGGTGAAAAGTCTTCTAATTTTGGTATTTCAGAAACTTCTTTAAATGAACTTGCAGATGAAATAAAAACAGCAGTAGAAAAGTATAAAGTCCAGCTTGGGATAGTAGTAGGTGCTGGTAATATTTTAAGAGGGAAAAATGTAAGTTTTATAGAACGTACTACAGCAGATTATATGGGAATGTTGGCTACAGTAATAAATGCATTAGCACTACAATCAGTATTAGAATCTATAGGGCTTCACACAAGGGTAATGTCAGCAATTGAGATGCCTAAAATAGCAGAACCATATATAAGAAGAAGAGCTATTCGTCATCTTGAGAAAGGAAGGATTGTGATTTTTGCTGCAGGGACTGGTAATCCTTATTTTACCACAGATACTACAGCAGCTTTAAGGGCTATAGAGATAAATGCTGAAGTATTATTAAAAGCAACACAAGTAGATGGAGTTTATGACGATGATCCTAAAAAGAATCCAAAAGCTAAAAGATACAAAAAACTTACATTTATAGAAGCTATTAATAAGGGTTTAAAAATAATGGATACAACTGCATTTTCGTTATGTATGGAAAATAATCTACCAGTAAAAGTTTTTAATTTGTATAAAAAAGGGAATCTTTTAAGAGCTATAAAAGGTGAAGAAGTTGGGACCACCATTATTTAATTTTTATTGATGGAGGTTGGAATTTTATATGATAAAAGAAATTTTTGCTAAAACAGAAGATTTAATGAAAAAAACAGTAGAAAAATGCAAAAGTGAATTTTTAAGTATAAGGACAGGTAGAGCATCTATAAGTTTGGTGGAGAACATAGAAGTAGAATGTTATGGTACTAAGATGAAATTAAATCAAATTGGTAATATTAATGTAATAGACGGAAAAATTATAGAAATAAGACCGTGGGACAATAAAAATTTAGTAAGTATAGAAAAGGCTATTTTAAATTCGCCACTAGGACTTACTCCTATTAATGATGGAAAAGCCATAAAGATTACGGTTCCTGCTCTTACCGATGAAAGGCGCCAGGAATTAATCCGACAGGTAAATAAGTTGGCTGAGGACTTTCGAGTTGCAATAAGAAATGAAAGAAGAACAGCCATAGAATCTCTTCGTCAACTAAAAAAAGATAAGAAAATTTCCGAAGATGAAGAAAGACAAGCAGAACAACAAATCCAAAAAATTACAGAGGCATATATAAGCAAGATAGATGAATTATTAAAGCAAAAAACAAAAGAGATTCTGGAGAATTAACTGTAATGAAATTTTTGAATATAGAACTAGACGAAAAAAAGATTCCTAAACATGTAGGTATCATAATGGATGGAAATGGACGATGGGCTCAAAAAAGAGGATTACCTAGGATTTTTGGGCACAAAGCTGGTGCAAAAGTAGTAAAATCAATAATTGAAACCTCAGCGAAGTTAGGGATAAAATGTTTATCACTTTTTGCTTTTTCCACAGAAAATTGGCAGCGGCCAAAGCAGGAAGTTGAAGGTTTATTTAATTTATTGAAATATTATATAATAAGAGAAAAAAAAAACTTAATCAAAAATAATATAAAGTTAGTAGTCAGTGGAGATATTTCTCAGCTTGAAGATAAAACAAAAAAAATGTTAGAAACTTTGGTAAATCAGCTTAAAAATAATACGGGTTTGATACTTAATTTATGTATCAATTACAGTGGACGTTCAGAAATTATTCGTGCTGTGAATAAAATTTTAAAGTCTGGTATGACAAAAATTGATGAAGAGAAATTTGAGAAATTTTTATATACCAAAGATTTGCCGCCACTTGATTTTTTAATTCGCACTTCAGGAGAGTTAAGAATTTCAAATTTTATGTTATGGCAGATAGCATATACTGAGCTTTATTTCACAGAAACACTTTGGCCTGATTTTACACCTAAAGAATTTGTTTTAGCAATAAAAGAATTTCAAAGTAGAGAAAGAAGATTTGGTAAAATAACAAGTTCTTAAGTGATTACATAATTAAATAAATATGTTATTACCCAGAATATTAACCGGAATTTTTGGAATTCCAATAGTAGTTATTAGTATTTATTATGGAAATTTTTTATTTTTATTTTTATTATTAGTTATTTTATTTTACATCTTGAAAGAATTTACTTATATGGTAAATAAAGTAGGTTACCAAGTTTCAAAGATTGTTATATTTTTTGTAGGCATAATTATATTTTTGTCTATAATATTTGAACCTATTGTTTTTACTAAGTTTTCTTTATATTTCACCTCAGCAAATATTACTTTGATATTAATTTTGATATGTTTTTTAGAAATTTTAAAACAAAAACCTCTAGGAGCTGTTGGAAGGATAAGTGTTGGGTTTTTGTTTCCATTTTTGTTTGCCTGGAGTTTAGCCCATCTTTATCTTATAAGGGATATTAAAAATTATGGTATGAAATTAACATATATTTTATTTTTCACTATATGGATAGCAGATAACTCAGCTTATTTTTTTGGTTCATTATTTGGTAGAAGAAAGTTAGCTTCAATAATAAGTCCTAAAAAAACTGTTGTTGGATTTACAAGTAGTATTATTTCTGGGATATTAGCTTTTTTATTTTTTAGCAGAATTTTTCAAATAGATACAACTATTAAATTTAGAGATTTAATAATTTTAAGTTTAATAATTACACCCCTTGCCACTTTGTCTGATCTTACTGAATCTCTTATAAAAAGAGATTGTGGGTTTAAAGATTCAGATAATTTATTATTTGGACATGGTGGTATGATGGATAGATTTGATAGTTTTCTGTTTACAGGGCCAATTTTTTATTACTTAATTCTGTTTTTTTTAAAATAAAAATGAAAGTTTTAATTTTAGGTTCTTCTGGTTCGATTGGTAGAAGTGTATTAGATGTAATTTCGGCAAATAGAGATCAATTTGAGGTAGTAGGGTTAGCTTCAAAAAGTAATGTAGAGTTATTACAGCTACAAGCAAAAGAGTTCAAAGTTCCATATGTTTGCATAGTAGATAAAAGTAGAAAAAAATTTTTTGGAAAAAAAATTTTTTGGGGAGAAGAAGGACTTTTAGAGTTAATAGATAAGACAAATCCTGATATATTAGTGAATGCTATAGTTGGAATAGGTGGACTTAAGCCTACTTTTTTTGCTATTAGAAAGAAAATAAAAAATATAGCTTTAGCGAATAAAGAAACTTTAGTAGTAGCTGGTGATATTTTAATGAGAGAAGTGAGAAAAAACAATATATTCCTTGTGCCTGTAGATAGTGAACATGTTGCAATCTTGCAATGTTTAAACAATGAAAAAAAAGAAAGTATAAAAAAGATAATTTTAACTGCTTCAGGAGGACCTCTATTTAGAAAAAAAATTAAAAATAAAACACCAGAAAAAATTATAACTCATCCTGTCTGGAAGATGGGTAAAAAAATTTCTGTAGATTCAGCTACCTTAGTTAATAAAGGTTTTGAATACATAGAAGCACATTTTTTGTTTGATGTGCCCTATCAAAATATAGATATAGTGATTCATCCTCAATCTTTAATTCATTCAATGGTAGAATTTATAGATGGAAATATCAAGGCTGTGCTTTTTTATCCTGACATGAGAATTCCAATTTCTTATGCTTTAGGTATGTGTATAGGGAAAAGAATTAATGGGTCTTTTAAAAATCTTTCAACTAAAGACTTAAATAAAATAAAATTTTACAATATAGATTATAAAAAATTTCCCCTGTTAAAACTAATTTTAGATATATCTAAAAAAGAAAAACAGAGTTATCTTGTCGTTTTTAATGCTGCAAATGAGTTACTGGTTGAGAAATTTTTGAACAGAAAAATTAAATTTGAAGATATTTATAGAATATTAAAGAAGGTAATAGAAAAACATGAGCCTTTTGAAATTTCATCTTTAGATGAAATTTTTCATTTAGATAAATATACAAAAGATTATATTAATAATAATTTTTTAAAAGAAAGGAATTAATAAAATGTTAATAGCAATACTTATAATTTTTGCTTTTGGATTATTGATTTTTTTTCATGAATTTGGACACTTTTTAATGGCCAAAATTTTGAAAATAAAGATATTGGAGTTTAGTTTTGGCTTGGGAAAAGAAATTATTGGTAAAACTATAGGCGGGACAAGATACTCTATATCTTTACTACCAATTGGTGGCGCTGTAAAACTTAAAGGGGAGAATATAGAAGAACTGGATACAGAAGCCGATAGTTTTTTTGGGAAAAAATGGTATCAGAGAATGTTAGTTGTGATTATGGGTCCTTTGATGAATTATGTGTTAGCTGTGATTATTTTTTTTATTCTGCTGTATTTTTTTGGTTTAACTGTAATTTCAAATGAACCTGTAATAGGAAATGTTATTGAAGGAAAACCAGCGCATTTAGTAGGGTTAAAACGAAATGACAGAATTCTAAAGATAGATAATGTACCAGTAAATTCCTGGGAAGAAATGGCTCAAAAAATTCACAATTCAGCTAATAAAAAAATTTATTTAGAAGTATTAAGAGAAAACACTACACTTTATTTTGAAATAATTCCAACAGAAGATCCTGCAAGTCAACGTGGCATAATTGGTATTGTTCCAGGATATAAAAAAGAAAGACTTAATTTAATAGGTTCCTTAAAAACAGCGATAACTCAACCTGTAATTTTAAGTGTATTTTCATTAAGATATCTTTTAGAAAAAATAATTAAACTTCAAAAGCCAGAAATAGCAGGTCCTATTGGAATAGTTGAAGTTTTATCTAAAGCTGCAAAGAGTGGTTTTGAAAATTTTCTATATACAGTAGGAGTTATTTCTTCTATGCTTGCTTTATTTAATTTATTCCCTGTTCCTATTCTTGATGGAGGTCATATAATGTTTTGTATTTTTGAAGCAATTACGAGAAAGCTTCCATCCAAAAAGTTGTTTGAGGTATCTAATTTGATCGGGTTAACTTTTTTGTTATTTTTATTAATGTTTGCTACATATAGTGATATATTAAGAATATTTAAAAAATGAACAAAAAAAACAATAATAGAAAGTTTGTTAAAGTTTTAGCAGTTATACCGGCAAGATATAATTCAAAAAGATTACCTGGCAAGCCTCTGGCTTTAATAGAAGGCAAACCAATGATTCAATGGGTCTATGAAAATGTTAAAAAATGTGAACTAATAGATAAGGTTGTAGTAGCTACAGACGATAAAAGGATATATGATATAGTAAAAAATTTTGGTGGAGAGGTGATGATGACTTCCAGACATCATAAAAGTGGGTCTGATAGAGTTGCCGAAGTGGCAAGAAGGATTCCGTGTAATATAGTATTAAATGTCCAAGGTGATGAACCGATGATTAGCCCTGAGATTTTAAAAAAAATCATACTGGAATTTAAAAAGGAACCAAAACTAAATGTTGTGACTCCAATATGCAGAATCTCTTATTTTAGTGAGTTGTTTAATATCAACTTTGTGAAAGTGGTTACAGATAAAAAAGGATATGCTTTATATTTTAGTAGATCTGTAATACCGTTTATAAGAGATAAATTTAAAACAGACAACTTAAAGTTTTATTTGGATATAAAACAAGATTTATTAAAAAATTATAGATTTTATAGGCATATAGGAGTTTATGGATTCAAAAGAAATTTTTTATTTAAGTTTTTGGATATGCCTGTTGGCAAACTAGAAATGTTAGAAAAGTTAGAACAACTAAGAATACTTGAATATGGATATAAAATTAAAACAGTATTAGTCAATGAAAATCCATTTCCTGTAGATACACCTGAAGATTTAAAGAAAATTAGAAAAATTTTTAAAAATACAATATGAAAACAGTTGAAATTGGTAATATAAAAGTAGGAAAAAATTGTCCATTATTGCTTATAGCTGGTCCTTGTGTAATAGAGACAGAGAAGATGACTTTAAAAATAGCTGAGGAAATAAAAAAAATTACAGAGAAGTTTAAAATTTCTTATATTTTTAAAGCTTCCTATGATAAGTCTAATAGATCGTCAGTGGATAGTTATCGTGGCCCGGGTTTGAAAGAAGGGCTTAGAATTTTAGAAAAAGTTAAAAAAGAAATAGAAGTTCCTGTGTTATCTGATGTGCACTGTAAAACAGAAATTCCCTATGTTAAAGAAGTTCTGGATGTGATACAGATTCCAGCTTTTCTTTGTATGCAAACAGATATTGTGGTAGAAGCAGCAAAAACACAAAAAGTTATAAATCTCAAAAAAGGTCAATTTTTAGCACCATGGGATATGAAAAAAGTTGTGTCAAAAGTACTGTCTACTGATAATGATAGAATTTTGTTGACCGAAAGGGGAAGTATTTTCGGGTACAACAATATGATTTTTGATTTAAGAAGTATTCCCATTATGCAGCAAATTGGATATCCTGTGATAGTAGATGTTACACATATAGTTAGAATTCCTGGACCTACTTCAAAAGAAGCATCAGGAGGACAACCACAGTTTATATCTACTTATTGTTATGCTTCAATTGCAGCAGGTGCAAATGGATTGTTTATAGAAACACATCCTTGTCCTCAGGAAGCATTATGCGATGCTTCCAGTATGCTTAAACTAGAATATTTAGAAGGAATTCTTGAAAAATGTATAGAAATATATAAAATTATAAACGAAAATTCTAACCAAAAAGGAGAACAAATATGGGAATAAAAGAAGATATAGAAAAAATTCATAAAGAAATTCACAAAATAATACTCTCTTCAAAATATGATAAATATAAATTGGTTCCTTATATAGCCCGCTGGGCTGCAGAACTTAAATATAAAGAAGAATATAAAGATCTTTTAGATAGTGAAAGAATCAACATTGCTATTCATGATATTTTGACAGGTAAAGTTACTATTGAAGATATAAAAAAATTGGGGCCACTAGAAACCAGAAAAAAGTTAAGCATATTGATGGAATCTTCTATTGGAGAAGAAGAAACAACTGAAAAAGAGACAAATAAAAAATCTAAAAAAAGAAAATAAATGAGTAAAAATATACTAATAGGTATAACAGCAGGAATTGCTCTGTATAAAGTATGTGATCTTATAAGAAAATTAAAAAATGAAAACTACACCGTAAAGTGTATAATGACAGAAAATGCTACAAAATTGATATCTCCTATGTTATTACAAGAGCTAGCTCAAGATAAAGTATACATAGATATGTTTTCTCAAACAGAATATCTACCTACACATATATCTTTATCTCAATGGGCGGATTTGGTGGTAGTTGTTCCTTGCAGTTGTAATACTATTTCAAAATTAGCCATAGCTAAAACAGAAGACCTTTTAACTGCAACTATCTATGCTATAGATAGAGAAAAAACTAAAGTTTTATTATGTCCTTCAATGAATGTTAACATGTGGAAACACCCTGTTACACAAAAAAATATTTCCATACTTAAAAAGATAGGTTATAATATTTTAGAACCTCAAAAAGGAAAATTATTATGTGGTAAAGAAGGAGAAGGTAGACTTCCAGAGGTAGAGGAGATTTTTGATTATATTAAAAAAATGTTAAAAAAATAATAAATGAATGCAACAAAAAAAACATATTCTAATCACAGCGGGCCCTACACGCGAATATATAGATCCTGTAAGATTTATATCTAACCGTTCTTCCGGAAAACTTGGTTATCAAATAGCCGAAGAATTTTCTAAAAAATACAAAATTACCCTTATTAGTGGACCTGTAAACTTGAAGCCTCCTAAGAATGTAGATATCTGTTATATAGAAACCTCTGACGAAATGTTTAAACTGGTGAAAAAATTTTTAAATAAAGTTGATGCTATAATTTCATGTGCTGCTGTCTGTGATTTTAAACCTTTAAAATTATATAAGAATAAATTAAAAAAGACTAAAAAATATAGATTAATAAAATTAATCAATACAAAAGATATCCTTGAGTATTGTGGCTTAAATAAAAAAAACGATCAGATTTTAATAGGTTTTGCTCTTGAAACAGATAGAAAAAACTCTATAAAATATGCTATTAATAAATTGTTAAAAAAGAATCTGGATCTAATTGTTTTAAACTATCCTGATAGCTTTGGGAGTGACTGGATTACTCCTACATTAATTTTTAGAAATGGAGTAATAAAAAAGTACAAAAAACTAAAGAAGAAAGCGTTTGTGAAAATATTACTTAATTGGTTAGAAAAGTTAATTAGTAAAAAATGAAAGAAGAAAACAAGAAAAAGTTAACACAACTTTTTAAACTTGCTTCAATTTTATATTCTTTAGATGGTTTATATATAGATATCTCAAAAAATCTTTTTAATGATAACAATCCAGATGATAAATTCAAAAAATTAGAGAAGTTAAAATTAGAAGTCAAAAAATGTAGAAACTGCAATCTTTACCAAACCAGAACCAATGTAGTATTTGGAGAAGGCAACATAAATGCAGAGCTTATGTTTATAGGAGAGGCACCTGGATATGAGGAAGACAAACAAGCAAGACCTTTTGTTGGAAAAGCAGGCGAGCTTTTAAACAAGATTATTCAAGCTATGAATTTAAACAGAGAAGAAGTTTATATTACAAATGTTGTGAAATGTCATCCTGTAGAAATTCCAGATCCACAACTTAGAAATAACGACAGACCTCCAACTCTTGAAGAAATTAAAGCATGCATAAACTACTTACATCACCAGATAGAAATAATTTCTCCAAAAGTTATATGTTGTTTAGGTTCCATAGCTGCTAAGACTCTTACTGGTAATGATGTTCCTATATCAGAGTTGAGGGGAAAAATATTTGAATATAAATATTCTGGTTTAGATATAAAAGTAATTCCTACATATCATCCAGCAGCTCTTTTAAGAAATCCTTCGTTAAAACCATATGTGTGGAAGGATATGAAATTAATAATGAAAATTTTGGGTATCCATGAAAAAAAATAATTATATTTTGTGTGATGTGGTATTTCCTATACCGTTAAATAAAAAGTATACTTATTATATCTCTAAAGAATTGATAAAAGAAGATATAATTGGAACAAGAGTTGAAGTAGATTTTGGAAAAGAAATAAACAAAATAGGTGTTATAGTTGGCAAGTCCAATAATTCAGAAATTGATTTAACTAATATAAAACCTATAAAATCCGTAATAGACCAGACATATTTTTTTGACAAAGAACAGTTATCTACTGGGGAATGGCTTTCTAAAATTTATCTTGTTTCTTTTGGTTATTTTTTAAATCAATTTTTTCCTTTAGAAAATAAATTTACATTAAAAGAAGCGATACTTGTTAAAAAAAATGGAACTTTAACTTTAGATGATATTGAAAGTAAAAACAAATATCTTAAAATTTTTAAAAAAATAAACGCTCATAAAATAAGTTTATTTGTACCGTCAAACTTAGAAGAGAAATTTGATTTTTATAAAAGTTTAATATCATATGTAATTAAAAACGATACACAGTTGTTGTTACTTTTTCCAAATAGTAACTATATTCAAAGTTTTTCTGAGTTGGTTTTAAAACAAAATAATCTATTTAATAATGAACAAATAACAAAGAAAATAGTTTTATACACTGGAGAGACACCATTAGAGGAAAGATATAAAATTTGGTTTTTTATAAGAAATAAGTTTATAAATGTGATAATTTCTACAAAGATTGGTGTATTCTTGCCTTTTAATAACATCTCCTACATAGTAGTAGATGAACCCGATGCTTTAGGGTATAAAAATCCAGAGGTACCTATGTATGATTGTTTGCTTATTTTAGAGAAGAGAATAAAAAGTTACAATTGCAGGCTAATATATAGTAGTTTTTTTCCTTCAGTTACTCATTTATATAATTATCCCTTGGTATCCAGTAAAAAAAATTTAAGTATAAATAAAAACTTAATAAAGATAAATATAGTGACAAAAGATTTAACAAAAGTTATCTTGAAAGATGTTTATAAATTTAAACAAGCATTAATAATTTTTCCATATAGAGGTTCAACAGGATATTACAAATGTTTGATATGTAAAAAAATTTTTTCAAAAAGAAAATTAAAAAAAGAATTTAAGATAAAACATACCTATATATGTCCTGATTGTGGAAGTACATATTATAAAGAACATTTTTCTGCTGTTAAAAAAATAGTAAGTTTTTTATCATCAAAAATAAAAATAGCAAATATTCAGGAATTAACTTCTTATAATGCTTTATTGCAGAATAAAAAAATAGAAGAATTTAACAACAGAAAGATAGATGTACTGGTTAGCAATTTAGATATTTTAAATTATATCTATAGACTAAATTTTTCTTTTATAGGAAGCATTTATTTTGTCTCAGCAGATGAGTTTTTTCAAAAGCCTAATTATTTAAACTATGAAAATTTTTATAGAATTATTAAAATTTTTGAATCTTTAATTTCTAAAGACAAGGTTATAGAAGTTTATATTGAAACAAGAAACAAAGAGAATATTTTAAACATTGATTATAAAAATTTTTATAGGGAGGAGTTAAAGGTAAGAAAAATGTTAAAGTATCCACCATTTGTGTATTTAGTTAAATTGCAAATTTTAGATAAAAAAGAAAATGTAGTTTTAGATTTTAAAGAAAAAATTTTAGAAGTTTTTAAAAAAGAAAACAACATTGAAATTTTTGTTGAAAAAGATATTGAAAAAGACTATAATGGTTATAGCAGTATAATTATTTTAAAAATACTAGAAACAAAAATGTCATTAGTTGAAAAAATAATGTTAGAAATTGGCAAATATAAAACTACAGAAACATCACCTTTAATTTATGTTCAACACAATCCTTTGATATAGAGGAGATTTTCATGAAAAAAATAAAACTTTATGAATTTTATCATTTAATCAACCATGGACCATGTTGTTTGATAACTTCAGGCAACAAACAGCTAAAAAATATAGCTCCTGTAGCCTGGCTCACTCCTTTAAATGATGAACCACCGTTGGTAGTAATATGTGTAGCTTCCGCTCATTACACATCTGAATTGATAGAAAAATATAAAGAATTTGTAATAAATATTCCTTCAGTTGAAATGTTAGATTTGATAAAGTTTACAGGTAAAATATCTGGCAGAAAAGAAGATAAATTTAAGAAGTTTAATATACTTTATGAAGATGGTTTTGAAGTTGATGTGGTTCATCTTAAAAACTGTGTAGGTTTTATAGAAGCAAAACTCTTTGATAAAAAAGAATATGATGGAGTTAAATTATTTGTGGGTAAAGTCGTATATTGTGCAGTAGAAGAAAGTGTGTATGATAGTTATCTTCAGCCCAACAAAGCTAAAACAATTCATCATATAGGTGGAGGTATTTTTGGTGTTATTTCAAAAATAATAAAAATAAAATAATTCCACCTCTTGATTTTTATGTTAAAATTTTTGTATTTTTTGTGAAAAATTTCACAATATCGAAAGGAGAAAAATATGAAAAAATATTTTTTGCTTACGCCAGGGCCAACAACCAGTTCCTCCTGAAGTAGCACAAGCAGAAGCAAGACCGATTCTTCATCATAGAACCTCTGAATTTGGTAAAATTTTTGTTGAAGTAATAGAGGGGATGAAATATGTTTTTCAAACTAAAAACGATGTTCTAATGGTAACTGGTTCTGGAACAGCTGCTATGGAAGCATCTGTTGTGAATCTATTATCTTTTGGCGATGAGGTTTTGGTTGCTTCCTGTGGAAATTTTGGAGACAGATGGGAAAAAATTTGTCAAGCATATGGTTTAAAAGTTAATAAAATTTCAGTTGAATGGGGAAAAGCTATAGATCCTGAAGATATAGATAAATTTTTAAAACAAAACAAAAACATAAAAGTTGTGTTTACTACTCATACGGAAACATCTACAGGTATAGTAAACGATATTAAGACTATAGGAGAAATAGTAAGACAAACACACGCGGTTTTAGTAGTAGATACTGTAAGTGGACTTGTAAATCAAAAATTTTTAAATGATGAATGGAGTGTTGATGTTGCAGTGACTGGTTCGCAAAAAGGACTGATGTGTCCACCAGGATTATCTTTTGTTACAGTAAGCAATAAAGCCTGGAAATTAGTTGAAAATTCTAATTTGCCAAAATTTTATTTAGATTTCAAAAAAATGAGAAAATCAATTGAGAATAAAGAGACACCTTTCACACCAGCTGTAAGTTTAGTTGTAGCACTTCATAAAGCTATAGAAATGATTAAAGAAAAAACATTAGAAAAGATCTGGCAAGATACTGAAAAATTAGCCGTTGCCACAAGAGAGGCAATAAAAGCTATGGGTCTTAGGATATTCTGCGATGAAGCTCATATAAGTAATATAGTGACACCTATTTCTATGCCTGAAGGAATTGATGGTCAAAAAATAGTAAGAGTTTTAAGAGAAGATTTTGGTATTTCAATTGCTGGTGGTCAGGATAGACTTAAAGGTAAAATTGTTCGTATTGCTCATATGGGTTATATTGATAAATTTGACTTAATTGTAGCTCTTTCAGGTTTAGAAGTAGTTTTGAATAAATTTGGTTTTAAAATATCTTTAGGTAATGCTGTAAAAGTATTTCAGGAGAAGCTGAATAGTTTATAAAAGAGGTATAAAATAATGAAAAAATATAAAATTTTGATGACTTATAAAAGTTTAGAAGGATTAGAGTCTTTGGTAAACCATCCAGATTTTCAGTTAGATATTAAACCTAAACCCTCTCAGGAAGAGCTTATAAATTTAATAAAAGACTATGATGGGCTACTTATCCGCTCAGAAGTAAAAATTACGAAAGATATAATAGATAAAGCAGATAGGTTAAAAGTTATATGTAGAGCAGGTACAGGAGTTGATAATGTAGATATTCAAGCTGCTAACAAAAAGGGGATTGTTGTAATGAATGTTCCTGGAGGAAATACTATTTCAGCCTGTGAACATACTATAGGTCTTATTTTAGCAATGATGCGAAATATACCACAAGCTCATAATTCTTTAAAAACAGGAAAATGGGAAAGAGAAAAGTTTATTGGTAATGAACTGCAAGGAAAAACTCTTGGACTTATAGGTTTAGGTAGAATTGGTTCAGAAGTGGCTAAAAGGATGAAGGCATTTGAGATGAAGGTAATTGCATATGATCCTTATGTTTCCGAAGAATATGCAGAGCAGCTTGGTGTAGAACTTAAATCATTGGATGCTCTTTTAAAAGAGTCAGATATTATAAGTCTACATGTACCAAAAACCGAAGCTACAAAGAATTTAATAAATAAAGAAACTATTGCGAAAATGAAAGATGGGGTTAAAATAGTAAATTGTGCTCGTGGAGGAATTATAAATGAATCGGATTTATATGAAGCTTTGAAATCTGGAAAGGTATCTTCAGCTGCATTGGATGTTTATGAAAAGGAACCTCCGGATAGTTCTTTAGCTTTGTTTAGTTTAGATAATGTGGTTGTTACTCCTCATTTAGGAGCTTCAACTGAAGAGGCTCAGATTAAAATTGCTCACGAAGTTTCTTCTATGTTAATTGATTTTTTCACAAAAGGAGTTATAAAAAATGCAGTAAACATTCCTTCGGTTGATTTTCAGATGTACGAGAAACTAAAACCCTATATTGTATTAGTAGAAAAGATGGGGGCACTTCACAGCCATCTTGTTTCAGAAGCTATCAAACAGATAGAAGTTCAATATACAGGTGAAGTTTTTAATAATATAAATACATATATTTTGACTTCTGCTTATGTAAAAAGTTTTTTATCAAATTTTGTGGATATTCAACTTAACTTTGTAAATTCTCATATTATTGCGAAAGAAAGAGGTATCACCATAAAAGAGTCTAAATCTCAGGAGTCAAAAGAATTTAAGGAGATTATTACTGTAAAAGTTATTACTGCTAAATCTTCCCATTATATTTCTGGAACTTTGATTTCAGATAAAAGTTGTCGGATAGTAGAAATTGATGGCATGGATGCCGATTTGGAACCTCAAGGGAATATAATTATAGTCTCTAATGTAGATAAACCAGGAATAATAGGTAAAATAGGTACCATCCTAGGAAACAACAATATAAACATAGCAAAAATGTTTGTCGCAAGAAAGGTTCAAGGAGGCGATGCTTTAACTTTTATTAATGTAGATGATGAAGTACCACAGGAAGTGTTGTCTTCTTTGAATGAAGTTGCTGGAGTAAAAATGGTTAAGTTTATAAATTTATGAACGATAAAATAATAGAAATAAAAAATTTAACAAAGGTATACAAAAAATATAAGTTTTTAACAACTCAAAATATAGTAGGAGTAAATAAAATTAATCTTGATGTTTACAGGAATGAAATTTTTGGACTTTTAGGTTTAAATGGTTCAGGCAAAACTACAACAATAAAACTTATTTTAGGACTTTTATTCCCCGACGATGGAGAAATATATATTTTAAAAAACAAAATACCAAATTGGAAGATAAACAAACATATCGGATACCTTCCAGAGTTAGTAAGTTTTAATAAAAATTTTACTGGCATGGAGTTATTGAAATTCTACGCCAGTTTAGTAGGTGGTATACCTAACGATAGAATAAAAGAAGTGATTGATTTTGTAAAACTTTCAGATAGTATTGAAAGAAAAACTTCAGAATATTCTAAAGGCATGCTTCAAAGGTTAGGATTGGCACAGGCTATAATTCATAATCCAGAAGTTTTAATATTTGATGAACCTACAAGTGGACTTGACCCATTAGGTATAAAAGAGATGAGAGATTTCATATTGCAGCTTAAATCCCAAGGAAAAACAATTTTCTTTTCTTCACACCTTATTTCAGAACTTGAAAAAGTATGTGATAGAGTTGCTATAATTCATAAAGGAGAAATTTTACATATAGTACACAACAAAGAATGGCAAAAAACTCCCCTGGAGGAAATTTTTATTAAAACAGTTTTAAAAGAATAGCATTTAATTTTTTCTTTTCTGTTTACAATTGCAATATAATTTTGTATATTCTTACTGAAAATTTTTTATTCAAAAAGGGGAAAGAATAATGAAAAGAAGATTTTATTACTTTATACTATTTTGTCTAATGACATCAATTGTTAATACGTCTGTTGTTGATAAAGTAATAGTAAAAGTAAACAATGAAAATTTAATGAAATCTGAATATGAAAAACTTCTAAATGCTACGATAGAACAACTAAAACAGCTTTCAACAAAAGAACTTTCAGAAGAGGATATTAAACAGGTGAAACAAAAGGTTTTAGAACAACTTATAGCTGATAAATTACTTCTACAGGAAGCTAAAAGAAGAAATATAAAGGTGACAAAAAGGGAAATAGAAGAAGGTGTAAAAACTGTAAAATCCAGGTTTCCTTCTGATTTAATGTTCCAACAAGAGTTAAAAAAAGAAAACTTAACTCAAAAGGAGTTTGAAAAAAAAATAGAAGAGCAAATAATGGTTTTAAAGTTACTTGATGAAGAAATTAAAAAAAATCTAAAAGAACCTACTGAAGCTGAGGCAAAAGAAGTGTTTGATAAAGTTATAAAAATAATAGAAAAAAAAGACATAAAAATTCCTGAAGAAGAAAAAAATGAGCTGAAACTTCTAGCACAGCTAGTAGAAAGATTTTTTAGTGAACAGGTAAGAGTAAGACATATTCTTATAAGAGTTGATCCAAATGCTTCAAAAGAAAAAAAAGAGGAAGCTTTGAAAAAAATAAAGGAAATAAAATCAAAGTTAGAAAAAGGGGAAGATTTTGCAACTTTAGCTCAGAAATACTCAGAAGATCCTGGTAGCAAAGATAAAGGAGGTGATTTAGGTTTTATAGCAAGAGGAGATACTGTGGAAGAATTTGAGAAAGTAGTGTTTTCCTTAAAAGAAGGAGAGATGAGTGATATATTTGAGACAAAATTTGGCTATCATATAGCAAAAAAAATAGAACATAGAGCTAAAAGGAAACCCGATTTCGAACAGATAAAAGATGATTTACTTCAGTATGTAGCTAGAAGAAATGCTGAAAGATATTATGAACAGTTTGTATCACAGCTTAAAAGCAAAGCAAAAATTCAGTATTTAGAGATAATAAAATGAGTTATGTTAAACAAAAAATGGCTTATAATAAGTTGTGGAGATGTAGATGGTGTTGGTTATGAACTGACATTAAAACTTTTGTGTTCTTCATATAATTATTTAACTTACCAATTTAACCCGCTGGTAGTTGGCAGCTTAGAATATTTAAGATATGTGTCTTACAAATATAAATTTAAATTTTTTCCTTTCAAGGTAAATCTAGATATACTTTCATCCATGGAATTGTTTAATATAGCAGAATGTCATTGTTTAGTGATGGACATTCTTCCCCAGATTAAACTTCAAAAGATAAAAAATTATGTTGGTAAAATTTCATTTTTGAGTTTAGAGGTTATGTGTGAGGTAATTAGATTTTTTTTGAGAAACAAAATTGATTTTTTTGTTTTTACTATGCCTGTATCAAAGGAGAAAATAAATAAATTTTATAAAAATTTTACTGGACATACAGAATATTTTTCTAACAAATTTAATATTGATCCTGATAATGTAAGCATGTTGATGGAAGCAGAAGATAACGATGGAAATCCATACAGAGTTTTACTTCTTACCAGACACATACCACTTAAAGAAGTCCCTAAAAAGTTGAATATAAGTTATATTTTAAATCAGGTAAAGAATGTTGTAAATTTTATTAATAAGTGGGAACAAAAAAAAATAAAAGAAATTGTTTTGTGTAATTTAAATCCGCATGGTGGTGAGGAAGGAAAAATTGGAACTGAAGAAAAAAAAATTTTATTTAGAGCTGCAAAATTATTAGAAAAAAAATTAAATTTAAAAATTCATCCACCACTTCAGGCTTCAGATGCTTTTATTTACGCAAAAAATAACAAAGAATGCCTAATAGTAGCTAATTATCATGATCAGGCAATGGTTCCATTAAAATTATTATGTGGATATAATATTACAAACATCACTGTTGGGTTGCCTTTTATAAGAGTATCCCCTGGACATGGCCCGGCGTCTGATATAGCATTAAAAGAAAAAGTTGATGTATCTGGTTCTGTTTTATCTTTAAAGAAGCTTATAGAGTTTATTAAAAATGACAGATTTGGTTTTAGATAATTTAATTATTGAAGAAGCTACACTTAAAGATCTACATCAGATTTATTTGATAGAAAAAGAAAATTTTAAATTTCCATGGGATAAAAATTTTATCTATTTTAATTTTCAGCTTTCAAAAAACATAAGAAGATTTTATGTAGCTAGACTTGAAGATATTGTAATAGGTTATGTAGTGTGCGGATTGTCAGATAGACTTGCTCATATTTATAATATTTCAGTCAAAAAAGAATATCAAAACAAAGGAGTAGGAAGTAAACTTTTAAAATATTTACTTGATGATTTAATTTTAAGTGGGATAGAGACAGTAATTTTAGAAGTTAGATTAAGTAATATTAGAGCTGTTTCTTTTTATAGAAAGTTTGGGTTTAATGAGTTTAAAATAAAAAAAAGTTTTTATCCAGATAAAGAAGATGCTCTGATTATGGTTAAAAACTTTAAAAAATGAAGGGGTAAACTATGGAAATAAAATATAGTGAAAAATTAATGAAACTACCACCATACTTATTTATTGAACTTGATAGAAAGAAAAAAGAATTACAACAAAAAGGTGTAGATATAATTTCTTTAGGAGTGGGAGATCCAGATATACCTACACCTAATCATATTGTTGAAGCAATGAAAAAAGCAGTAGAAGATCCTAAAAATCATCAGTATCCTTTTGGAAGAGGATTAGAAAAATTTCGTAAAGCAGTTGCTAATTGGTACAAAAAAAGGTTTGATGTTGAATTGGATTACGAGACAGAAATTCATTCTTTAATTGGATCAAAGGAAGGTATAGCACATCTTCCTTTGGCTTTTATAGATAAAGATGACTATGTATTAGTACCGGAACCAGGATATCCGGTTTATCAATCATCTGTAATTTTAGCTGGTGGTAAGATTTATTACATGTCTTTAAAAAAAGAAAATAGTTTTTTGCCTGTTTTAGAAGATATACCAAAGGAAATTCTTAAAAAAACAAAGTTGATGTTTATTAATTATCCAAATAATCCTACAACACAAGTTGCTACTAAAAAATTTTTTGAAAAAGTGGTTGAATTTGCAAAAGAGAATAATATTATAGTAGCACATGACTGTGCCTATTCTGAGATATATTTTGATGATAAGGGAACTGACGAAATTCCTCCTATTAGCTTTCTTTCAGTGAAAGGTGCTAAAGATATAGGAATTGAATTTCATTCGCTTTCTAAAACTTATAATATGACTGGATGGAGAGTGGGTTTTGCTGTGGGCAACAAAGATATTATTGCAGGTTTAGCAAAAGTAAAAGATAATTATGATTCTGGAGTATTTAACGCGATACAACATGCTGCTGTTGTTGCATTAGAGGGATCTCAAGATTGTGTGGAGAATATAAGAAGAATATACAAAGAAAGAAGAGATCTGCTTTATGGAGGATTAAGAAAAATTGGTTTAGAGGTTGAATTGCCCAAAGCTACTTTTTATATATGGTGCAAAGTTCCTGAAGGAGAAACTTCTATGTCTTTTGCTGACAAACTTCTAAATGTTGGTGTGGTATCTACTCCAGGTATAGGTATGGGTCAAAGTGGTGAAGGGTACGTTAGATTTGCATTAACCGTTTCAAAAGAGAGGATTCAAGAAGCTATAGAAAGAATAAAAAAAGCTTGCGATTGTCTTTAATGGTAGTAGTTTATCTTTCCATTGGTACAAATTTAGGTAACAAATATAATAATATAAAAAAAGCTTTATTTTATTTGTCAAAATTTTGTAAAATTATTGATTCTTCTTCTATATATCTTACTTCTCCTTTAGAAAATTCTAATCAACCTGAATTTTATAACTGTGTGGTAAAAGTAAATACAGATCTATTACCTACTGGATTATTAAAAAAATTGAAAGAAATTGAAAAAAGAATGGGAAGAAAATCAAATAATAAAAGATATCAACCAAGAGTAATAGACATTGATATTTTATTTTATGGAAAAAAAATTATTAGTAAGAAAAATTTGTCTATACCTCATCCAAAAATTCAATACAGAAAGTTTGTATTATACCCTTTAGTTGAAATTTCTAAAAATTTAATTCATCCTTTACTTCGTCAAAAAGTATCAATTCTTAAAAAAAAGTTAAAGGATAAATCACAAAAAATAAAATTAGCAATCGCAAGGCTAAAACTTAGAAATTACATAAGAACACTTAATTAGTTTTTTAAATTGTTTTCCTTTCGTATTCTTTTACTTCTATATGGGTTTTTAGTCCGTTTTTTGAAAGTAATTCTAAAAATGGATCAGGATCTAATTCTTCAACATTTACCATCTTTTTGACATCCCAGATACCTTTTGCTACTAAAATTGCAGCTACTACAGGTGGAACTCCAGCGGTGTAACATATAGCATGTGATTCTACTTCCTTCCAGACTTCCTGGTGGTCACATATTAAATAAATTACCATTTCTCTGTCTTTTCCGTTTTTTTTGCCAATTATAAAATTTCCTATCCATTCCACACCTGTATAGTTAGGCCCAGCTAAAGATGCGGGATCTGGGAAAAGAGCTTTGAGAAGTCTTAGAGGTATTACTTCTCTTCCATCATGAGTTTTTACTGGAAGATGGGATGTTAAACCTATATTTTTTAATACATTAAATACGTTCAAATAATGATCTGAAAAATACATCCAGAACCTTATAGTATTTATGTCCATATTTTGAGAAAGAGAATGAATTTCATCATGACCATTTAGATATACAGTGTACCTTCCAAGACCTGGTAAATCGAATTCTCTTTTAATTGTATGGACGGGTTCTGCAACCCATTTTTTATCTATCCATACCCATGCTTTTACAAATTCTCTAAAGTTAATTTCTGGATCAAAATTTGTTGCGAAAAATTTACCGTGATTGCCAGCATTTACATCGACGATGTCAACTGTTGTGATTTCGTCAAAATAGTGTTTTTGGGCATATGCTGTATAAGCATTTACAATTCCAGGATCAGCACCCACAGAAAGAATAGCTGTTATTCCTTTTTGCGCACAACGGTCTTTTCTTTTCCACTCATAGTTAGCATACCATGGTGGATCTTCACAGACTTTATCTGGTTCTTCATGAATGGCTGTATCAAAATAAGCTGCCCCTGTTTCTATACAGGCTTCAAGAACAGACATATTTACATAAGACTGTCCCAAGTTAATCACTAACTCAGAATTGGTTTCTTTTATTAATTCAATTAAAGCTTTTACATTTAAAGCATCTATTTGTCTAGAGTAGATTTTCTTTGAAGAATCTTTTATATTGCCTTTTCTTTTTATACTTTCAATTATTTTATCACATTTACTTTGTGTCCTAGAAGCTATACATAAATCTCCTAAAATGTCATTATTCATGGCAATTTTATGTGCAGCTACATGTGCTACCCCTCCTGCACCTATTAACAAGACATTTTTTCTTGTCATGTTATCTTTCACCTCCTTTCTTAAAAAGTTAAAGAATCTCTAAGATAAGCTATACAAATAATCTTCGTATGTAAATTTTCTTACTATTTCTATGTTTCCATTTAATCTTTTTACTACAATAGAAGGCATTTGCAAACCGTTAAACCAATTTTTTTTAACCATTGTATATCCAGCAGCATCTTGAATTCGTATAATGTCTCCAACTTTTAATCTTTTTCTAAAATTATATATTCCAAAAATATCTCCCGCCAAGCATGATCTTCCTGCAATCATGTATTTATATTTTCCTTCAGGGTATGATTTGATTTTTGCAGGTGTCCTGTAAATAAGTAAATCTAACATATGAGCTTCGGTAGAGGCGTCTACTATTGCTATATCAATTTCGTTATGTACAATATCTACTACTTTTGTAATTAACTCTGCGGTTTCAGTAATTACTGCCTCACCTGGTTCTAAGTAGATTTGGAGTTTAAATCTTTTACTAAATGATTTTATTTTTTTAGCAAATTTATTAAGAGGATAACCTTTTTTTGTTAAATAAATTCCACCTCCTAGACTGACCCATTTGAGTTTAGGCAAGATCTCTTTATATGTTTCAGAGATATAATCTAGATTTTGTGAAAAATTTTCAAAGTTATCATTTTCACAGTTGAAATGGAACATAACACCATCAATTAAATTAAGAACTTTTTTTACTTCATTTTTATCTATCACCCCTAATCTTGAAAACTTTCTTGCAGGATCTGCTAAGTCATATTGTGAATAACTTACTTTTGGATTTATTCTTATACCAATACTTAGCTCTTTTACTTCTTTATAAAATCTTTTAAGTTGACTTATAGAATTAAAAATAATTATATTTGAATATTTTTTTACTTCTTTTATTTCTTCTAAAGTGTAACCAACACAATATGCATGAGTTTCTTTTCCAAACTTTTCATATCCTAATCTTGTTTCATATAAAGAACTACTTGTGGTCCCATCTAAATATTCACGCATCAGTCCAAATACACTCCATGTTGAGAAACACTTTAAAGCAAGGACAATTTTAATACCGGTTTTTTCTTTAAGCCAAAATAATTTTTTTAGATTTCTAACTATTTTTTTTTCGTCAATAAAATAATATGGAGTTTCTATTTTTATATTCATAATGGTTTTATCATTATAAAATAATAAAAAAAAAATCAACATCATAAAATTTTTATTTATAAATATTGACAAAAAAAAGAAAAAAATATAAACTTAAACAAAAAATGAAAATAACACAAAATTCAACACCTCTTTTAGATGTTTTACTTAATCATGCTAAAAATAAAATAACATCTTTTCATACGCCTGGTCACAAAAATGGTGCTGGGATTCTACCCAAACTTAAAGAATTTACAAAACGGAATGTTTATTATTTAGATGTTACAGTATTTCCAGAAGTTGATTCTTTACATGATCCAGTTAGTTGTATAAAGTTAGCACAGGATCTTACAGCTAAAGCATATAATGTTAAAAGTTCTTTTTTCTTAGTAAATGGATCAACAGTAGGAAATATTGCGATGTTATTAGCTGCTTGTGATCCTGGTGATTCCGTAATACTATCAAGAACCTGTCATAAATCTGTTTTAGCTGGAATAATTCTTGCTGGAGTTTGGCCCATATGGGCAAAACCTGTAGTCGACCAACAGAGAGATATTATATATGAAGTATCTTCCCGAGAGATAGAGGAATATATAAACAACTACCCGGAAGCTAAAGCTGTGTTTGTTACTTCTCCGAATTACAATGGTATATGTCCGAATCTAATAAAAATTCAAGAAGTATGCAAAAAATACAACAAAATTTTATTAGTTGATGAAGCACATGGTCCGCATTTGAAATTTCATCCGGATTTACCTGTTTCTGCTGTAGAAGTAGGTGCGGATATGTGTGTCCACTCAATCCATAAAGTACTTTCAGCTTTAAGTCAAGCTTCTGTTTTACACTTTAATTCTTCTAAAATTGATATAAGTAGAGTAAAAAGGGTGGTCTCTATGTTACAGACTACAAGTCCTAATTATTTTATTTTAGCTTCAATAGATGCTGCAAGAATGCAGGTTGTTAAAAATGGGAATAAAGTTTTTAGTAAAATTATTTCATATTGCGAAAAAGTAAGAGATGAAATTAATAAGTTGCCTAATATATTTGCATTGACGAGAAAAGAAATAAAATCAGAGTTTTATGATTTAGATTTAACAAAATTAACAATAAATGTAACAAAGACAGGTCTTACTGGATACAAAATAGAAGAAATTCTTGCTAAGGAATATAAAATACAGGTAGATTGTGCTGATATGTTTAATTTAGTAGCTATTACTGGATATGGAACTTCTAAGGAAGACATGGATAGATTAGTAGAAGCAGTTGTGGATATTTCTAAAAAATATTCTGGAGAAGCTGAGATGCATAAGCTTCAGATTCCCCCTTTATCTACAGAAGTAGTAATGTTGCCTAGAGATGCATTCTTTTCCACCAATACGAAAAGAGTTCCTTTAAAAAAAGCAGTGGGTTATATTTCAGCACAAACTTTGACTCCGTATCCGCCAGGATTACCTATCTTAACTCCAGGAGAAAGAATAACTAAAGATACTGTAGAATATCTTCAAGAGTTATCTTCATATACAGTTAGAATTAGCGGTCAGGAAAGTGAAAATTTAAAAACTATTAAGGTGATAAGGTAGTTTAATATTATGAAAAAGAAAAAAACTGTAAAAAAAATAGATAAATTCAGAAAATTAAGAAAAAAAGAAGTTAAGGAAACCTCTTCTAGAAAATTAAAAATTTCAAAAAAAGATTTAGATTTTTATAAAAAGAAACTTTTGGAAAAATATAATGAAATTTTAAAATTACAAAAAAACAATAATATAGAACTTCCATTAGAAATAGGTGATGAAATAGATATTGCGGAGCATAACTTAGGGAAAGAAGTTCGTAGAGAACTTTCTGACACTCAGATAAATCTTTTAAATTTAATAAATATTGCTTTAGAAAAAATAGAAAAAGGCGAATATGGTTTTTGTAGCAAATGCGGAAAAAAAATTCCTAAAAAAAGATTAAACGCTTTACCCTGGACAGATCTTTGTATAAAATGTCAGAAAATAAATGAGATGTCTTAAATTGAATATTGAATAATAATTATATCAAATTCTTGAAAAAATTATTTTTTATTTTATATTATTTTTAAAAAATAAATTGTGAAAAATTTCACTAAATAAAAATTATGAAAAAAAGCGTCAATTATTCTGACCTTTTATCAGTTGTTGCAAAATTATCTAATTTTAAGATAATTCAGCATTGTTTTGATCAAACTTATAAAAAGATAGTAAATACTGATGAGATAAAAAATTTAGCGTTGTTAAATATTAGAACATTAACACCACCTAAAATTTTCTTTTTTAAACCAAAAGATCCCATATCAGATATTTCTTTTGAGGTAGAAAATGTATTACTGATAGATGTAAAATTTTGTGATTTAAAAGCATTAAAGATTTTAGATAATATGTTTTTAAAAGATTATATAGACGAACAGTATAAAACTTACAAAGATAATACATTCATCATTAGTTCTGATTGTGTAAGTCCTAAAGAGAGTTGTTTTTGTAGCATAGTCGGAGGAAAACCATATGTAGAAAAAGAAGATGGTAGTGACATAAATATTTCTTTTGTAGATGAAAATAACTTAATATTAGAAGCATTTTCTCTAAAAGGAGAAAAATTTTTAAAAGAAAATTTTAGTGAATTTGAGCCACCTACTGAGAGTGAAATTTTAAAAAGAGACAGTGTAAGAAAAGTAGCTGAAAGAAAAATAATAGAATTTAATAAAGAATTTATTAAAGAAGAAAAAAATAAAACCAAATATTATCTTGCGCTTAAAAATACCTACGATATAAAAGATACATGGAAAAAAGAATCAGAAAAATGTGTTCAGTGTGGAGGTTGCAACTTTATCTGTCCAAGTTGTTATTGTTTTTTGATAAGAGAAGCATCTGTTTCAGTTGTAAACCAGTATAGAGATAAAGTCTGGGATGTGTGTCACTTTACAGGTTATGCTCGTGTAGCTGGTGGGGCTAATCCTAGAAAATATAAATACCAGAGGTTTAGAAATAGATATCAGTGCAAATTTGTATATAGATATGAAAACTTTAAAATGTATGCATGTAGTGGATGTGGCAGATGCATTGAAGTGTGTCCTGCTAAAATTGACATAAGAAAAGTAATAAGAAATCTGGTTTTAGCAAAAGGTGAGAAAGTTCTAAAGTTTGAACAATGAATATATATCGACCCAAAAATTTTAAAATTATTAAAATCATCCAGGAAACTTCAAATATAAAAACTTTTACGCTTAAACCATTAAATGGTGATAAATTTTCATTTGAGACAGGACAATTTATAGAACTTACAGTGTATGGAGTTGGAGAAGCGCCATTTACTCCTTCTTCTTCTCCTTATAAAACTGAGACAATAGATGTTACAATTATGCGTGTTGGAAGAATGACAGAAGTTTTACATTCTATGAAAGAAGGTGAGATTGTAGGAATAAGAGGTCCTTATGGGAAGGGATATCCTGTGGATAGTTTTAAAGGTAAAGAAGTATTGATAATAGGTGGTGGTGTTGGACTTGCTCCTTTGAGATCTCTGTTGTTTACTTTGTTTGAAAGAATAAATGAATTTAAAAAAATAATACTATGTTATGGAGCAAGAACTCCACAAGATATTGTTTATAAATATCTTTTTCCTGAATGGTCCAAAATTGAAAGATTGGAGATTCTTCGTTCAGTGGATAAGTGTCAACCTGGTGAATGGAATGAGACGGTAGGTGTGGTTACCTGTCTTTTAGATAAGGTGAAAGTAGATGTTGGAAACTCAGTGGCTGTAGTATGTGGTCCTCCTGTAATGATGAAATTTACGACTCTTAAACTTATAGATATGAAATTTAAACCTCACCAAATATATCTCTCAATGGAAAGAAATATGAGTTGCGGGTTAGGAAAATGTGGACATTGTCAGATTGGAAGTTATTTTATTTGCAAAGATGGTCCTGTTTTTAGTTGGGAACAAATTAAGGATATACCTGAACCATTTGAATAATAAAAATGAAAAGAATTTTTGTAGATATAGAAAAGTGTTATAGTTGCAAAGAATGTAAAGCTGAATGTTCATATTTTTATAAACATTCTCATTTTTATAGAGATCTTCCTAAAGAGAAATCGTTAAATAGAGGATTTGAAAAATTTTTTTCAAAAATTTTGCAATATTTTATCTGTAGAAAATGTGAAGATGCTTTTTGTATAAACAGTTGTCCTAATGAAGCTTTGTTTAAAGATAAAGATGGAATTTTACACAGAAGTTTATTTAAATGTACATCGTGTAAAAGTTGTTTAGTAGCTTGTCCATTTGGTACAATTTATAAAGATGTATTAGAATATAAGAGTTCTCAATGTGATTTCTGTCTCAGTAGAGCTTCTGAGGAAAATCCACCAGTGTGCAGTGTTACCTGTCCTGAAGGGGCTATAAAATATACAGAAATATTGCCAAACGAAAAAGAAAATATCTATGAAATAAACCAGAATCTTGTTGTTAAAGTTATTAAATGGATAGTTAATGAATAACCCATGACTGAAATAATAAATTCATTATTTTTTTATATTGTTTTTCCGGGATTTCTTTTTTCTTTTGTTTTGTCAATATTTGTGGGATATATAGATAGAAAACTTACAGCGAGACTGCAATATAGAAAAGGACCTTCTATTATGCAGAATTTATATGACTTTTTTAAACTCTTATTAAAAGAAGTTACTATTCCTGAAAATGCAAATTTTATGTTTTTGATAGCACCATTTATAAGCTTTGCTTGTATAATATTATCTGCTACAATTTTATGGTTGGTTATATTCTTTAAAAAAAGTTTTGTGGGTGATATCATTGTTTTGATATATATTATGACTATACCATCTTTAATGTTAATACTAGGAGCTTCTTCTTCTGGTAATGCTATAGCTTCTGTAGGTGTTGCAAGAGAAATGAAAATGCTTTTATCTTATGAGTTGCCATTTATTACATCTTTGTTAGTGCCGATTATTCAATCTAAGAGTATAAAATTGTTAGATATAATGCAAAATAATTATCTAACCGTATTTAGTTTTATATCGTTTCTTATTACATTAATTATATTACATGCTAAGTTAAATTTTGTTCCATTTGATGCTCAAGAGGCAGAGACTGAGTTAGCAGGAGGTATTTTAATAGAATATTCTGGTTTGTTATTAGGATTGATAAAGTTAACAAAACAAATTTTGTTATCAATTGTGCCTGCGTTTTTAGTGTTGTTATACTTTAATGGTGGTAGAAACTTAATATTGTTTTTTATTGAATATTTATTAGTTTTGATAATAATCATAATGATCAAAAATACAAATCCCAGGTTAAAAATTGATCAAGTTTTAAAGTTTTTCTGGTTCTGGATTTTTCCTATTAGTTTGTTGAATTCAATTCTTTCTTTAATTTTTAAAATAAGTTTTAAATAAAACTTGTGGAATAAAAAGATGGGTTTGATTAAAAAGTCTCTTTTAAAATCATTGTGGGTTTTTCATTTACCTTTATCTCCATGTAACAATTGTGATATAGAAATATTAGATACATTAACGCCCAGATACGATTTAGAAAGATTTGGTATTCAGTTAGTTGGTTCTATTAGACATGCCGATATACTACTGGTTACAGGCGTGCCTAATTATAAAAACTGGCAAAAATTAAAGTACTTATATGAACAAACACCCAAACCTTGTTTTGTGGTAGCAGTTGGAACTTGTGCGTGCGGTAGAGGTGTTTTTAAAGATTCTTTTAATACTCCATGTAATGTTGATGAGATTGTCCCTGTTTCAGCATATATTCCTGGATGTCCACCAAAACCAGAAGCTATAATTGGTGGTATTGTAAAGTTAATTGATACATTAAGAAAAAAAATAACAACTTATCTTTGATGAATATGAAAGAAAAAATAATTGATGAAGTAAAAAATAAACTTAAAGATAAAATTGTGGATTTTTTTAGGAAAAATGACAAAAGGTATTATATAGAAATCAATAAACAGAATATTATAGAATGTGTTAAAGTTTTATTTGAAGACTTTGGTTTTAGATTTTCTACGGCAACAGGGATAGATTGTGAAAATAATATAGAAATACTTTATCACTTTAGTTATGACAAAACAGGAGAGATAGTGTCTTTAAAAGTAAAGCTTGATAAAAATCAACCTGAAATAGAAAGTTTAACAAAAGTTTTTTCTGCTGCTGAGTGGATAGAAAGAGAAATATGGGAGATGGTAGGAGTAAACTTCATAGGTCATCCTAATCTTAAGCATCTATTATTACCTGAAGATTGGCCAGAGGGTAAATATCCTCTAAGAGAGGATGTTATATGAAAAAAATAATACCGATAGGTCCTTACCATCCACTACAGGAAGAACCTGAATTTTTCAAGTTATATGTTGACGGTGAAAAAGTTGTAGATATTGAAATTGAGATTGGTTATAACCATCGTGGTGTTGAACAGCTTTCTACTACAAAACATTATGACCAAGTTACATTTTTAGTTGAACGTATTTGTGGTATATGTTCTACAAGTCATCCTTTTGCATATGTTAATGCTGTGGAGGATTTACTTGGTATTGATATTCCAACCAGAGCAAAATATATAAGAAGTACAATAGGAGAACTTGAAAGATTACATTCACACTTATTATGGCTTGGTTTAGCAGGACATTTTATTGGTTACAACACCATCTGGATGTGGTCGTGGAAATATAGGGAGAATGTTTGTGATATATTAGAAGTTATTTCTGGTAATCGGCAACACTATTCTATGTTTAAAGTTGGAGGTGTAAGAAAAGATATACCGAAAGAGATAATACCACAAATAGAGAAAATGTGTGATGATTTAGTTCCTGTAGTTGATATGTTTAAAGGTGCTGTAATGGATGACCCTGTAATTCATGCGCGCCTTAAGGGTGTTGGAGTACTTACCAAAGAGGATGCTATTAAATACTGTGTTGTAGGCCCAACTGCCCGTGCAAGTGGTATAGATATAGATGTAAGGCGAGACGATCCTTATGCAGCATATGGAGAGGTTCAATTTAATGTGCCTGTGTTGTATAATGGAGATGTTTTTGACAAGGCAGTAATTAGAATTCTTGAAATGTATGAATCTATTAGAATAATAAAACAATGTTTAGATAAATTAAAAAAAGAACCAGAAGGTAATATTGAAGTTAAGGTTGACTTTATACCACCAGGTGAAGGGATAGGCAGACACGAAGCTCCGCGTGGAGAAGTTTTCCACTATATAAGGTCAGATGGTTCCAATAGACCCGTAAGACATAAAATTCGTGCTCCGTCTTATGTAAATATAGCTTCAAATAAAGTTGCAGCTGTAGGACAAACAATCTCTGATGCTGCCATTACCTTAGCTTCTGTAGATCCGTGTTATTGTTGTACAGAAAGAACCGTTGCTATAGATGTAAATACTAAAAAAGAAATTTTAACATGGAATGATTTAATTAAGTTATCTCAACAAAAAACGGAGTGGATTAAAAAACATATATGATTATTACAAATAGTTTTATAATTTTATTTTCTTTTAGTGTTTTATTAGTTGGAACTTTTTTAGCCAGAATTTCAACTTATGAAAAAATCTCAAGAATTTCCTCTTTGATAGCTTTGGTTTTGGGACTATTTGGAATAATCAGTTTGTCGTTTAGATATTTTTCCAATATAGAAAGTGATTTTTTAATGTTAAAATTTAAAAATTGGGATATATTTATATTAGATAGTTATGCTTTAATAATGGCATTAACTTCAATTATAATAGCCACATTAATAGTTATTTATTCATTTGATTATATGTCACATTATGAAAATCAAAGCATATACTATTTTTATGTTACATTATTTGTAACTTCAATGTTAGGTTTAACTTTTAGTGGAAACCTTATAATTATGTATATTTGTTGGGAACTGACATCTATTTGTTCATGGCAGCTGATAGGTTTTTATAGAGGAAATGTACATTTATCTAAAGCAAATAAATCTTTTCTTATGACCCTTTTGGGTTCAGCTTTGATGTTAGTTGGAATTTGTATACTTTATGTAGAATATGGTAGTGCAAATATTTATGAACTAAAAAATAAACAAATTTCTGATACAACAGCTTTATTTTTGCTATCAGGAATGATAGCTAAATCTGCACAGTTTCCTTTTCATGTGTGGCTACCTGAAGCAGGAGTTGCTCCTACACCTGTAACGGCATTATTACATGCAGCTGTTTTAGTTAAAATTGGAATATATAGTTTTGGTAGAATCTTTAACTTTACTTTTGAAATTTCACAGAGATTTCAGGAATTTACACTTGTTATATTTTTGTCAACAATATTAATAGCAGGTTTTATGGCTTTGATTGAGACAGATATTAAAAGAATTTTAGCGTATTCTACTATATCTCAGTTGAGTTATGTATTTTTAGGTTTTGTAATAAATATAACAGATAGTATTAAAGGAGCTATATTTTATATTTTAAGTCATGCTTTATCTAAAGCAGGACTATTTTTATCAGCGGGTATAGTAGAACATAATGTAAATGAAAGAGATATTAGTAAATTAGGTGGATTAATCCAAACAATGCCTGTAACTTCTATTTGTTTTTTAATATGTAGTTTTTCAATAATAGGTTTTCCTATTTTCAGTGGATTCTGGGGTAAATTTTTTATATTAAAAGGTGCTTTAGAGACACAGAGAATTTTTGTAGCTTTTGTAGCTGTTGCAGGTTCAATTTTAACTCTGCTATATTTGATGAGATTGTACAACTCTGTATTCTTGGGTAAGAAAAAATTTGAGATTAAAGAAAAAACATTATCTATGGTTTTGGTGATTGTCTTGCTTACACTTTTTTCTGTAGTGGTTGGATTATTTCCAGAAATGATTTTAAAGTTAATTAAAATTTAATAGTATGAACTACTTATTATTGACAATTTTGTTACCCTTGACTTTAGGTGTACTTAATTTGTTTTTTAAAAAAACAAAAAATTACTGGATAAGTGTTGTTGGTTCATTTTTATGCTTGGTGAGTGCTTTTTATTTATTATTTTCAAAATACGAAATTGTTTTACCTTGGGTTAAACAATTTGATATTGCTTTATCGAATGATCTTACTTCTACAATAAATGTGATCTTATGTTGTTTCTTTACATTTATTATTGTTATTTTTTCTAAAGAATTAGTTTCATATGGAAAAGAAAACACATACTTTTCTTTTATATTCCTTATACTTTCTTTTTCTAATCTACTTATTTTTTCGAAAAATCTACTAATAATTTTGATATCATGGGAAATTTTAGGATTAATAATTTATTTAATGATAAGATTCGTTACACAAGAAGATAACTATAAGGTAGCTACAAAGTCACTAGTAACAATTGCTATAACTGATTTTTGTCTTTTTGTAGGTATTATTTTGTTAATTGTTAAAACAGGAAGATATATATTAACAGAAAGTTTTAACTTAGATGTAACAAATAATTCTCTTATTTTTACTCTATTAATAATAGCGGCTTTAGGCAAATTAGGAAGTGTTCCTTTTCACAACTGGATACCAGAAGCTTCCTGCAGCTTACCTGCAAATGTTTCAGCTTATGTTGTTGGTGCTATAGATAAAATAATAGGTATTTATTGGTTTGTAAGAGTAACAAAAGATATATTTGTATTAAAAACTCATTTATTTTTAATGTTTTTAGGGGCGTTAACTATACTAATTGCTGTTTTTATGGCTTTACACCAACACAATTTGAAAAAGCTTTTGTCCTATCATGCGATATCTCAAGTTGGATATATGATAGTAGGTATTTCTACTGGCACTACTATAGGTATGATTGCTGGAGTTTTTCACATGATAAATAATATAATATATAAAACATTACTTTTTCTATCTGCGGATATGGTAGAAAAAAATGCTGAAGATGTAGAACTTTCTAAACCTAAAAACTTATCTAAAGTTTTACCGTACACTTTTTTGTTTACTTTAATAGCTGCGGTATCTATTGCAGGAATACCACCTTTTAATGGTTTTGTATCTAAATGGATGATATACCAATCTCTTATTTTAAGTATTGGTTCTACGAAATCAGTTGTTGTCATGTTTGTATTAATAAGTGCAATATTCGGAAGTGCTTTGACTTTAGCATCTTTTGTAAAAGTGCTCCATTCATTATTTCTTTCTGGAACACAAAAAAATGAAATTTCACCTAGAAAAATAGAAAAATTTAACTGTATTTTATCTATGGGAATGTTATCTATATTATGTGTAATATTTGGAGTTTTTGCTTATGAAGTTCCTATAAGTTTAGTTAGTAAAATGGTTAATATTTATAGTTTTAAATTGTCAGGTGAATGGAATGCAAAAGTAGCTTTTTATCTTTTAATAACAGGTCTTATTATTGGCAGTTTAATCTATATGCTATTTGTAGATAAACCACGAAAAGTAAAAGTATATATGTTAGGCGAAGAGAATAAATTAAATAACACCACCATACCTGCAACAGATTTTTATCTTACAATTGTTGAAACATATCCTTTTTATATTTTATATAACTTTGCACAACAAAGATTATTAGATTTTTATAATTGGTTCTACGGTATTTTATCTTTATTAGCTTCGTTAGTGAAAACAGTAATTCAATTAGAATTTTTAGATGTATATCTGCTTGGGAAAAAACTTATTTTTAAAACTGGTGATTTTTTGTCAAAATTACATAATGGGAACTTGCATTCGTATATTTCTTGGGTTTTTTTAGGAATTTTAATTTTAATTATATTGTTTATATTTTAATTAATTTATGGAAGGCATTATTACACTTCTTATATTTTTAATGATAATTGCTGCTATAATATCTTTAGAGATAAAAGATTTACTTTCTTCAGTTGTAAGCTTAGGAGCAGTAGGATTGATTTTAACGCTTTTGTTTTTATTACTTCAAGCACCTGATGTTGCTATAGTTCAATTTGTAGTTGAAATTTTGTCTTTAGTAATATTAATAAGAGCGACTGTTGTAAGAGATGAAACGATTTATAATAAAAAGAGTTTTTTCTTAAGACTACCTATAATATTTTTTGTTTTTGTATTTTTAACTATTGTAGGGTTCTCATTTAAGGATCTTCCTTCTTTTGGAAAGCCTAAATATAAATTGGCTGAATATTATGTTAATAATACTATAAAAGATACTGGTGCTGTGGATGTAGTTTCGGCGATAATTTTAAATTATAGAGCTTATGATACATTAGGGGAAGTTGTAGTTTTATTTACAGCAATTTTAGGTGCTGTATTAATTCTAAGAAAAATTGGTAAATCTAATGAAAAAGAATAGTAAAAATAATTCAGGAATGTCTTTAATAGTAAAAACTGTTACAAGATGGACAATTTTATTGATTATTTTATATGGTTTATATATAACATTTTTTGGGCATCTTGGTCCAGGTGGTGGTTTTGCGGGTGGTGTGATTGTTGTTTTGTCTTTTATCCATATTATTCTTGCTTATGGTAAAGATTTTGTAGTAAGAAGGATTAATGAGTATTTAGCTTCCATTTTAGAAACAACAGGGGGTTTGATGTTTTTATCTATAGCGATTTTAGGATTTGCTACTGGTATTTTTTTTAAAGACTTTTTAGGGCAGGGTAAAATTTTTAGTTTGTTTTCTGGTGGAATTATTTTGCCTGCTAATGTTGCTATTATGCTTAAGGTTGGTTTTGGTATGCTTAGTGCATTTTTGTGTCTTATTCTTTTTTCTTTACATAAGGGAGAGTAAATATGTTAGTATATGTTTTGTGTTTAACAATGTTTTTTGTTGGACTATATGGTTTAATAACTAAAAAAAATTTGTTAAAAATAATAATTTCTTTTATTATAATGGACAACTCCCTTAACTTGTTCTTTATAGTAGTAGGATATAGAAAAGATGGTATTTTCCCAATATTTTTAAAAACTCACTCAACTACGCAACCAATGGTAGATCCTGTTCCGCAGGCATTAGTTTTAACCTCTATAGTAATAGGACTCTCTGTAACTATTTTAATGGTTGCTATTGCTTTACGTATTTATGAAAAACATAAGACATTTGATATTACAGAAATTAAAAATTTAAAAGGTTAAATTTTCTATGATAATAACATTTTTTGTAATTTTGCCATTATTAGGTGTTTTTATTAACTCACTATTAGGGAGATTTGTTAAAAATTTTTCTGAGATCTTTATCAATATAGTTAATTTTTTACTTGTTGTTTTGAGTTTTGTAAGTTTATTTTATATCAACACATCAGAAAATATAACTTTGGTGTACCAAGTTGGGGGATGGGTTATACCATATGGAATAACTCTTGTAATGGACTCATTGACTGTATTTATGCTTTTGTTAGTAAATGTTGTAGGATTTTTTGTAGGAATATATTCGATCTCTTATATGAAAAGTTATACTGAAAGTTGGGGATTTTATTCTTTGTTTGAGCTTATGATTGCAGGTATGAATGGAGTAATAATAAGTGGTGATTTATTCAATATATTTGTGTTTTTAGAAATAGCTTCAATTTCTTCTTATGCTTTGGTTGCTTATGGTATAGGTAAAGACGAATTAGAGGCATCTTTTAAATATATAATTTTAGGTTCTATCTCTACAGGATTGATTTTGCTGGGAATAGTTTTGACTTACAGTTATACATCTACTCTTAACTTAGCAGATATAGCTAAAACAATAGAGTTTGATAGAAGTTTTATACTCAAAATTATTCTTTTTTTATTCATTATAGGTTTTAGTGTAAAAGCTGCAGTAGTACCTTTTCACTGGTGGTTACCAGATGCACATCCTTCTGCTCCTGCTCCAATTTCTGCAATGTTGTCAGGAGTTCTTATAAAAACACTTGGTATATATCTAATAGTAAGGTTCATTTTTAACGTATTTCCTAAAAATCAGGAGATATTGAATATAATTTTTTATCTTGGGATTTTGTCAATGATAATTGGAGTAATTCTAGCCCTATATCAATGGGATTACAAAAGATTGCTTGCTTATCATTCAATAAGTCAGGTGGGATATATGTTGCTCGGGATCGGATTAGGATCTCCAACAGGAATAGTAGGAGGAATGTTTCATATGTTGAATCATTCTATTTTTAAGTCTTTACTTTTTTTAACTAGTGGAGCTTTAGAATACAATTTTTATACACGGGACCTTAAAAAATATTGTTGTGTAAATAAAATAATGCCAAATACTACATTTTCAGCAGTAGTTGGGAGTTTATCAATAGCAGGAGTTCCTCCTTTTAATGGTTTTTGGTCTAAGTTGCTAATTATTGTTGCTTGTATAGAAACAAAAAATATTTTAGCTGCTATAGTTGCGGTTGCGGTAAGTGTTTTAACTTTAGCAAGTTTTCTGAAAGTATTGAAATATGGATTTTATAGTATTGAGGATAATACTAAATTCAGTGAAAATAAAAAAGAGGTTCCTTTTCCTATGCAATTTTCTATGTTGTCACTTGCTATTTTATGTATTATTTTAGGTATATTGCTATATCCAAACATAAATGATTTGTTACTTTCTAAAATTAAAAGTACAATATATGAAGGTTCGCTTTATTATAAGACAATTCTAAAATGAAATACCTCTATAATAGAGTTTTTTTATTCTTGTTTATTTTCTTAATTTGGTCTATTTTGTCTGGTTTTGATATATATAGTATATTAGTAGGTATACTATGTAGTTTTTTGATAGTTTTATTATTTGGAGATATCAATCTTCAAAATGAATGGAGTTTCAAAAAACCGGTTAGATATCTTTGGTTTATTTATTATTTTATAATTTTTTTATATGAAGTAATAAAGGCAAATATCGATGTAGCATATAGAATTATACTACCTGATATGCCAATAAAACCAGGTATTGTAAAGGTTAAAACAAAGCTTAAATCAGATGCTGGATTGACAATGCTTGCTAACTCTATAACTTTGACGCCTGGAACTTTAAGTGTTGATGTGGATAGAGAAAATGGATATATATATGTGCATTGGATTTATGTAAGAAGTTTGGATTCAGAAGAAGCGACTAAAAGGATAGTAAAAAAGTTTGAGAATATTTTAGAAAAGATTTTTTCTTAAATATATATGAGGACAACAAGATATATATTAGGATTACTACTCATAATTGGATTTATTGTGATCAATGCATTGATTAAAATGGATTTAGTTTTTAAATTTATATCTCCTATGATTTTGAGTTTAATTTTGTGTCTTTACAGAATCTTTTTAGGTCCAACTCCTGCAGATAGAGCTGTTGCTACGGACATATTGGGTCTTATTATAGTTGGAATCTGTGGTATTCTTTCTATTTTTACAAAAGCTTCATTTTTTATAGACATAGCAATTGCCTGGGCGCTTCAATCTTTTATTGGAAATTTAGCGTTAGCAAAATATTTGGAGGGTAAAAGATTTGATGAATGAAATAATAGGATTTTTAATAATCTCTATAGGTATAACAGCCGACGTCATTGGATGTATAGGTTTAGTAAGATTTCCTGATGTATATACTAGATTACAAGCTTCTACTAAATGTGTAACTTTGGGGACTTGTGGTATATTTTTTGGTATATTTGTTTACTCTGGGTTTTTCACAAATTTAGCTTTAAAAGCTTTGTTGGTAATGTTTTTTGTATTTTTGACTTCTCCAGTATCATCACATGCATTAGCTAAAGCTGCTTATAAATCTGGTGTAAAGATGTGTAGTAGTTCAGTATGTGATGAATATAAAAATAAAAATTAGGATATACTTAATCCAATGAAATATCCAAAATTAAGAGAATTAAAAGAAGCAATAAAAGCGTTAATAAAGGGACCTTTTACTACAAAATATCCTTTTGAACCTCATACTCCTCCTGAAAGTTTTCGTGGGAAACCCCAACCTTCGCAGGATGGATGTATTGGTTGTGGTGCTTGTGCTGAAGTATGCCCTGCTGGTGCAATTAAACTTAAAGATGAAATAGAAGCTTTAACTGCTCAAAGAACTTTGATCTGGTATTATGATGAGTGTGTTTTTTGTGGACAATGTGCGAGGATTTGCACAACAAGAAATGAAAAGATACCCGGTGTTGTAATGTCAAAAGAGTTTGATTTAGCTACCACAGATAGAGCAACTCTTAAATCTCAAGAAATAAAACATCAGTTAGTAGTATGTTCTTTTTGTAATAGTATAATTTCTACGAAATCGCATCTATTATACATTGTTAAAAAACTTGGTCATAAAGCATTTGGAAATATAAATTTAATACAGATTATAAATGAAGAAATGGGTTCATATGTGAGTCCTAAAAAGTTTGTCCAGTTTGCTCAAAGAGAAAATCTTTATGAAATTTTATGCCCAAAATGTAGAAGAAGGTCACTGTTATTTGATGAATATGGATATAATTTAAATAAATAATGGAGCAGTTAAATCATAGCAGTCTGTTAAACAAATTAGAAAATTTAGAAAGTCAGATTTCATTGTTAGAAAAGAAGATAAAAGAATTTGTAAAGCAGATTGAACTTCTTAAAGCAGAAAATACACGTCTTAATCAAGATATAAATCTTCTCAAAGAAGAAAATAAAAAGCTGCAAAGTTTCTATAAAGAGTACTTGCATCTTCAGTCAAAGACAGGTGTTGTTAAACAGAAGATTAAAAAATTGATAGAAAAAATTTCTGAAATATAGTAATGTTTTTATAAATATTGACTTTAGGGTTTTAATAATATATATTTTAAAAAATATATATAAAGGAGTAAATTAGGAAATTTTATGGTAAATAAACAAGAAATTATTGAGAAATTTTCAGTAAAAATAGGCACACAGGAAATTTTTTTAGACATTAAATCTCCTGTAGAAAAAATGTTTTTTGAACTTGTAGCAGATCAGGTTAACAAAAAGTTAAATGAAGTAAAACAACATCAAATTGATACGATGAGAAGTTACGCATATACTTCTTTAGAAATAGCAAAAGAAAAATTCAGTTTAGAAAAAAAAGCTGAAGAGAAATTAATAAATTTAGAACTTAAAATAAATTCTCTTATAGAAGAGATAGATAAATATTTAAAAGAAAATACTAATTAAGCTCTAACCATAAAACTTTCCTAATTTCACTCCTTTATATATATTCTAAAAAAACTGTAATTTAATTTATGTTTTTTATTTTTATGAATCTATTTAATGTTGAAAAACAAAAAAATATACCTTTAGCTAGCAAACTTCTACCCAAAGATTTTGAAGAATTTGTAGGTCAAGAGCATCTTTTAAGTAAAAATTCCGTTTTGAGAAATTTAATAGAACAAGATAAACTTTTCTCTTTAATTTTATTTGGACCATCTGGGACAGGCAAAACAGCATTGGCAAAACTTATTGCTAAAAAAACAAAAGCAGAGGTGTTAGAAACAAATGCTACTTTAGTAGGTATTTCTGAATTGAAAGAAATGATAAATAGATATAAGTCATATAATGAAAGATTAGTTGTAATTTTAGATGAAATCCATCATTTTAATAGATATCAGCAAGATATATTATTACCAGAAATTGAGCATGGGAACATTATACTTATAGGTTTAACGACAGAAAACCCGTATTACTATGTTAATCAGGCTTTGATTTCCAGATCATTTGTTGCTGAGTTTAAAAAACTTTCTGCTGAAAATATAAAAACTATTATAAATAAGGCTCTTTCTGATAAAGAGCAGGGGTTGGGTAAATATCAATTTATGATAGAACCAGATGCTATAGAATACATTATAAAGTATGCAGATGGTGATGCAAGGAAGGCACTAAATGTTATAGATATAGTTTCTTCTTATTTAATAGGTTTAGATAAAAATAAAATAACTTTAGATATAATAAAACAATGTATTCCTTCTGTGTCATTTAGATATGATAAAAACTCGGATTATCACTACGACCATATTTCAGCTTTAATTAAATCTATTCGTGGTTCAGATCCAGATGCTGCACTTTACTGGATGGAAAAAATGCTGTTGTCAGGAGAAGATCCTCGCTATATAATAAGAAGACTTGTAATTTTAGCTTCGGAAGATATAGGAAACGCTGATCCGTATGCTTTAGTTTTAAGCACATCGGCTTTGCAGGCTGCTGAATTTGTAGGAATGCCTGAGATGGAGATAATTCTTGCGCAGGTTGTGTGTTATTTAGCTTGTGCTGAAAAGTCAAATGCAAGTTATGAGGCTTTAAATAAAGTAAAAGAAGAAATAAATAAAGGTGTAATTGAAGAGGTACCTGACCATCTTAAAGATGGTCATAGAGATGAAAAATCTTTAGGACATGGTCAAGGTTATCTTTATCCTCATGATTATAAAGAAGGTTTTGTTGTACAAAAATATATAAATATAGACAAATGGTTTTATTTTCCTAAAGATATAGGTAAAGAAAAAGAAATAAAACAAAGGTTAGAGAAATGGCGACAGATGAAATCACAGAAAAAAAACGAATTTTAAGAAAGAAAATTTTAGAAATAAGAGAAAGTTTGTCTGAGAAAGAAGTAGAAAAAAAAAGTCAAATAATTATTGAAAATATTGCTAAATTAGAGAGATTTAAATTAGCAAAAAATGTTTTAATTTATTACCCTTTTAAAAAAGAAGTGAACATCTTAAAATTGATGGATGACAGAAGCAAAAATTTCTTTTTTCCTGTAGTAGATTTTGAAAAAAAGGAACTTTTGATAAGAAAATATAATGGAGAATTTGTTAAAAATAAATTTGGTATCTATGAACCAAAAGAAACTCAACATAGTGAGATTCCAAATATTTTTGAAATCATTGATTTTATATTAGTTCCAGGTATAGCTTTTGATAAAAAAGGATATAGATTGGGGTACGGAGGAGGTTATTATGATAAGCTATTAAAAAAAACAAAGACTTTAAGTTGTGGTGTTGGTTACGATTTTCAAATATTGGATTGTTTGCCAGTATCTAAGTTTGACACTTATGTTGATTATGTAATTTCTGAAACATATTTTATTAAAGTTTAGAGTTTATTAAGAAAGGAGATTTGTTAAAATGAACTGGCTAATGGTAATTATATTTTTAGTTTCAGGAGTTGTTTTAGGTTATTTATTAAGATACCTTTATGCTAAAAAAAATCTTAATTCTTTAGAGATGCAAGCAAAAAAAATAATAGAAGAAGCAAAAAAGTTTTATGATGAAGAAATAAGGAAAGCAAAGCAAGAAGCAAAATACATTATAGAAAAAGAAAAAAATGAATTAGAGCGCATCAATAGAGAACACAGACAGGAACTTCTTGCATGGGAAAGAAAATTAAGAAGTAAAGAAGAAACTATAGATAGAAAATATGAAATTATAGATAAAAGGACAAAAGAATTATACGAAAAAGAAAATAAAATAAGACAGGAATATATGAAATTAGAAGAAGAAAAAAAGCATCTTTTACAACAACAAGAAAAACAAAGACAAATCCTTGAAAAAATTTCTGGTTTGACTCAAGAGGAAGCAAAAAAAATTTTGCTTCAAAGTTTAGAAGAAGATGTTAAAAATGAATTTGCTTTAAAACTTAAAAAATATGAAGATGAATTTAAAGAGAATGCAGAAAAGAAAGCCAAAGAAATATTAGTTACTGCTATGCAAAGAGTAGCTTCTGAAGTGGCTGTTGATAATACTACTACTATAATTTCTGTACCTGATGAGTTGAAAGGGAGAATTATAGGAAGGGAAGGAAGAAATATCAGAGTTTTTGAGCAACTTACAGGTGTAGATGTAATAGTAGATGATACACCGGAAACGTTGGTAATTTCTTCTTTTGATCCTGTAAGACGTGAAATAGCAAAGATTGCTATGGAAAAGCTTATACAAGACAGCAGAATTCACCCAGCCAGAATTGAAGATATTGTTAATAAAACAAAGTTAGAATTTGAAGAATATGTTAAAAAAATAGGAGAAGATGTGGCGATAGAGTTAGGGATTTTTGGGTTAGATCCCGAAATTCTTAAACTTTTGGGAAAATTAAAATTTAGAACTTCTTATGGGCAAAATCAGCTTCAGCATACAAAAGAGGTGGCTATAATTGCAGGAGCTATTGCTGGTGAGTTAGGAGCTGATGTTAATTTTTGTAAAAGAGCAGGATTGTTACATGATATAGGAAAAGCAGTAAGTCATGAAGTTGAGGGTTCACATCATCAAATTTCTGCTGATATAGCAAAAAAATATGGAGAATCAGAGAAAATGATAAATGCAATTTTATCACATCATGAAGGGATTACAGAACCACAAAGTTTAGAAGCATTTATTTTATCAGTAGCAGATGCTATTTCGGCTTCAAGACCGGGTGCAAGACAAGATACTGTAGAACATTACATAAAGAGGGTAGAAAAGATAGAACAAATAGCTAAATCGTTTAGAGGAGTAGAAAATGCATATGCAATTTACGCTGGAAGAGAACTCAGAGTACTGGTGGAATCGGACAAAGTTAATGATTCACAAGTTAGTATTTTAGCAAGGGATATTGCGAAAAAAATAGAAGACGAAGTGGATTATCCCGGGCAGATAAAGATAGTGGTTATACGGGAAGTAAGAGTGGAGGATTATGCTAAATAAAAAAAAATATAAAATTCTTATTACTAATGATGACGGATTATTCAGTGATGGATTGTTTCCATTAATAAAAGAAATGAAGAAAATTGCTGATGTGTGTGCCATTGTGCCTGAGAAAGAAATGTCTGCTGTAAGTCACTCTCTTACTTTGTGTAGTCCCGTAAGGATAAAAGAAGTAAAAATAAATGGTCAAAAGATAAAATTAGTAACAGGAACTCCTGCTGATTGTGTAAGATTAGGAATTATAGAATTACAGAAATTTAAGACAGATATAGTTGTTTCTGGTATAAATCAAGGTCCAAATTTAGGTCAGGATGTGAATTACTCAGGAACTGTTGCTGCTGCAAGAGAGGCGATATTCCTAAATACTTCTGGAATAGCTGTTTCTACTTTAGGTAGCAATTATTCTTCAGTTGCAAAATTTACTAGACAGATAGTAGAGCACATTCTTAGATATAAAACAAAAGAAAAAAATTTTTTTCTTAATATAAACTTCCCCAAAAATATACCAAAAGATGTGAGAATAACTTCTTTAGGGGAGAGAAAATACGAAGATATAGTTTTCAAAAAAAAAGATCCAATTGGAATACCTTATTATTGGCTAAAAAGTAAATTAATTAAAAACCTACCTCAAAGAAGTTTTTCATCTGATATTTCTTCTGTTGAAAATGGTTATATTTCAATTACTCCCTTAACATTTGATATAACTGATTATAATCAACTTGAAACATTAAAAGAATTTTTTAAGAATTTCAAAATTAAAAAATGAAATTTCGACTCTTCTCAAAATTTAAACCTGCTGGAGATCAGCCAAAAGCTATAGCTAAACTTGTAGAAGGTATAAAAAAAGGTTATAAGCATCAGGTATTGTTAGGTGTAACAGGTTCTGGTAAGACATTTACTTTGGCAAATGTAATCGCAAAAATTAACAAACCAACTTTAATTATTTCTCACAACAAAACCTTAGCAGCACAACTTTATTCTGAGTTTAAAGAATTTTTTCCTCATAATGCTGTGGAGTATTTTATATCTTATTATGATTATTATCAACCAGAAGCTTATATTCCAGAGACAGATACCTATATAGACAAAGATGCTTCAATTAATGAACAGATTGACAGACTTAGACTAAAAGCCACTACAAGTTTAATTTCAAGAGAGGATGTGATTGTTGTAGCTTCTGTTTCTTGTATATATAATATCGGATCTCCAGAAGATTTTAAAAATTTATGTGTATATCTTGAAGTAGGAAAAAGAGTTTCAATCGAGTTTCTTACCTCAGAACTTGTGAAAATTAGGTATGAAAGAAATAATATTGATTTTACTCGTAATAAATTCAGATATCAAGGTAACATTATTGATGTATGGCCATCTTATCTAGAAAATTTTATTAGGATAAAAATTGAAGACGATGAGGTAGTGTATATAAAGGAAATAAAACCTTTAACAAACGAAGTTATACATGAACATGAGAAATTCTACATATATCCTGCAAGTCATTTTGTTACTACACCTCCCAAGTTTGAAGAAGCACTCAAAAACATTAAAGAAGAACTTAAAGAAAGAGTAGAGTATTTCAAATCACAAGGGAAATTACTTGAAGCAGAAAGGATATATAGACGCACGATGAACGATTTAGAGCTTTTACAGACAACTGGATTTTGTCATGGTATTGAGAATTATTCAAGACATCTTTCTGGTAGAAAACCTGGTGAACGTCCAGGATGTTTAATTGATTATTTCCCGAAAGACTTTTTATGCATAATAGATGAATCGCATGTTAGTATTCCTCAACTCTATGGTATGTATGAAGGTGATAGATCAAGAAAACAAACCTTGGTAGACTATGGATTTAGACTACCATCTGCTTTAGATAACAGACCTTTAAAGTTTGATGAATTTTTAGGACTGCTAAACTATGTGATTTATTCTTCAGCTACTCCAGGTAAATGGGAAATACAAATTTCTAAAAATAGAATAGTCGAACAAATAGTAAGGCCCACAGGTCTTGTAGATCCTCCAGTTTTTGTCCGTCCTGCTAAAAAGCAAGTAGAAGATGTTAAAAAAGAAATAAATATGGTAATTAAAAACAAAGAGCGTGTTTTAGTGAATACATTAACAAAACGCACTGCCGAAGATTTAACAGAGTACTTAATTTCTCAAAAATATAAAGTAAAGTATATTCATTCAGACATAGATGCATTGACAAGAATAAATATAATAAAAGACTTAAGAAAAGGAGAATTTGATGTATTAGTAGGGGTAAATTTATTAAGAGAAGGACTTGATCTTCCAGAGGTTTCTCTAGTTGCGATTTTTGATGCCGATAAGGAAGGATTCTTAAGAAATGAGACAACCTTGATTCAACTTGCTGGAAGAGCAGCAAGGAATATCAATGGTAGAATAATACTTTATGCGGATAAAATTACAAATTCTATCAAATCAGCTATTAAAGAAATGGAAAGAAGAAGAAAAAAACAGCTTGAATATAACAAGAAACATAAAATAACACCCAAAAGTATAGTAAAAGCAGTAAGAGAATTAGAAGAATTTCAACATATTGCAAGAAGCAAGCATATTCCAGAGATAAAAGATGTAGATGTTCAATATATTACAAAAGAGAATATAGACAAAGTAATAAAGATGCTTGAAGAAGAGATGAAAAAATCTGCTGAACTCCTTGATTTCGAAACTGCAATTATGTATAGAGAAAGAATAAAACAGATAAAGGATATGAAAATAAAGTTGGTGAATGAAAATAAAACTTGACAGAAAAAACTTTTTGCCAATTATAAAACTTGCATTAGAAGAAGACATAGGTAGAGGCGATATTACTACAGAAAATATAATTCCTCCTACACTAAAAGCTACAGCAAAAATTATAGCTAAGGAAAAATGCGTAGTTTGTGGTCTTCAAATAGTAAAAGAAGTTTTTAAAATGTTAGATAGAAAATGTAACTGGCGTGCAAGTGTTTCTGATGGTGATTTTGTAAAACCTAACAAAGAAGTAGCACGGATAAAAGGTTCTGCAAGAGCAATTCTTACCGGTGAAAGAGTAGCTTTAAATTTTTTACAACATTTAAGTGGAATAGCAACCTTAACTTATAGATTTGTTAAACTTTCCAAAGGCAAATTTGATATATATGATACAAGAAAAACTCATCCAGGGTTAAGATATCTTGAAAAATATGCTGTGGTTTGTGGTAAAGGTAAAAATCATAGATTTCGTCTTGACGATATGGTTCTTGTAAAGGATAATCATATTAGATTGTGTGAGTTAAAAAAACTTCCAATAGAGGAGATTCTTTATCGTGTAAGACAAAGGTTGGATTATACTACTGATGTTGAGATTGAATGTTGTAATTTTAAAGAGTTGAAACTTGCTTTGAAGATAAAACCAGATATAATCATGTTAGATAATATGAAATACGAACAACTCAAAAAAGCAATAAAAATAATAAGACAAAAACTTCCAAATACTAAAATAGAAGTTTCAGGTAAAATCACTGAAGATAAAATAAAAAAATTGCTTTCTTTAGATATAGATTTTGTTTCTATAGGTAGTATAACTCATTCTGCCAAGGATATAGATTTCACTTTAGAAATTATTGAATAGATTAATGAAAGAACAATATGGTGCATTATATGTAGTTTCTACTCCGATAGGAAATTTGGAAGATATAACATATCGAGCTGTTAAAGTTTTAAATTCTGTTGATTTGATATTGTGTGAAGATACAAGAAGAACTAAGATTTTGTGTGATTACTATAATATAAATAAGCCACTTAAAAGTTATTATAGTTACATAGAAAAAAAAAGAATAAAAGAAATAATTCCCTATATAAAACAATCTCACAATGTAGCGTTAGTTTCAGATAGTGGTACGCCTGGAATTTCAGATCCGGGATTTCTTATCATAAAAGAATGTATCAACGAAAATATTAAAGTCATACCTGTACCTGGTCCAACAGCTTTTGTTGCGATGCTGGTTGCTTCTGGTCTACCTATGGATAAAGTTTTATTCATAGGATTTATTCCTAAAAAAGCCGGGAAAATAAAAAAAATTTTTAATGAAATAAAAAGTTTAAAAGATATTACAGTGGTATTTTATGAATCGCCTAAAAGAATTAAAAAAACATTAGAAATTCTAATTGAAATTTTTCCTTCGTCTACTAAATGTGTGATTGGTAGAGAAATAACAAAAATTTTCGAAGAATTCATTCGTGGAGAACTCAAAGAGCTTTATATGAAATTAAACGAAATTCAACTTAAAGGAGAAGTAGTAGGAAGTTTTTATATAGAGTGAAGTTCAAATGAAAAAAATAGGAATAGTAGGGATTTCTGGGGTTACATCTGTAGAACTTATAAAAATTTTATCTTTTCACTCAAAAGTAGAAGTAGAATATTTGTTGAGCTCTTCTGCTTCTTTTCAAGAATTTGAACATTTTAAAAATGCCTACGGGTTAAAAAAAGCTAAATTCTTATCTACCTCAGATAATAATTTTTATAAAGAAATAACAAATAACGATGTGGATTTACTTTTTTTATGTCTTCCTCATAAAATTTCAATGGAGTTTCTTAAAGTTTTTTTAGACCTATATGGAGAAGAAAAACTTCCAGGGATAATTGATTTAAGTGCTGATTTCAGGATTAAAAATATAAAGTTGTACGAAGAATTTTATGGATGCAAACATATATTGTCTGAGTTGCTTGAAAAATTTGTATATGGACTTCCTGAAGCAGAACCTGCAAGAAAACAAAAAATTATTTCTTCAAAGTTTATTGCTAATCCTGGATGTTATCCTACTACTGCAATTTTAGGATTATCTCCAATCGTTTCAAACTATGATATTAAGGAAATAATAATAGATGCAAAAAGTGGTTATTCTGGAGGAGGTAAAAAACTGGTAGAAGAGTATGAGGGATATGGTGGGAATAATACTTATCCTTATAATGTATATGGAAAACATAGACATATTCCAGAGATTAAAGAACAACTTTTAGAGATTTCTAAAAAAGAAATCAATTTTTTATTTACTCCATATGTAGTTCCTCAATATCAAGGAATGCTTACCACTATTTACATAAAAGCTGCTGAAAGTTTAGATTTAGAAACTTTAGAGGAGATGTACAGGAGTTACTATAATAGTTCTCCGTTTATAAAAATACTTCCTTTGGGAAAGCTTCCTCAAACAAAAAATGTGATAAAAACAAATTTTTGTGAAATATCTTTTGCTAAGGAGGATAATTCGGATTGGATTAAAATTTTTGTAGCAATCGATAACTTAATAAAAGGAGCTGTTGGTCAAGCTGTTCAGAATATGAATTTAATGTTTGGTTTTGATGAAACAGAAGGATTAATCAACATATGAATATAAATGGTTATAAATTTAGCGGAATAAAAGCAGGTATCAAGAAAGATGGTTTTGATTTAGGTTTTATTTATTCTGAAAAGCCAGCATTATGTGTTGCTGCTTTTACTAAAAATTTACTTAAATCAAATTCTATTATAGTTTCAAAGAATCACTTAAAAAAAACAAATCATATAAGAGGTATAATAGTTAATTCTGGATGTGCGAATACTGCTTGTGGTATAAATGGCATTAAAAATACTGAAGAAATTTGTAGTATCTTAGCAAAAAAATTAAACTTCAAAAAAGAAGAAATCTTGATTGCATCTACAGGTGTAATTGGAGAACCATTACCCACAGATAAAATAATTTTTAATTTAGATACTCTTATCAATTCCATGTCTAACGACAAAAACTCAATCTTAAGTTTTTCAAGATCCATTATGACTACAGACACCAAACCCAAATTTATACATAAAACTTTTGTTTTGGATGGTAAAAAAATAAATATTTTATGTTTTGCTAAAGGTGCTGGAATGATTGCGCCAAAGTTAGAATTCAACAAGCATGCTACTATGTTAGTTTTCTTGTTGACGGATCTTAAACTTCCGTATTCTTTGATGTCCAAAATTATGAAGAAGATAATAATTCCTGATTTTAACTCTTTTTCTATAGATGGTGATACTTCTCCTAATGACACAATATTTTTTTTGTCAAATGGTTTTATAGATATAAATCTAACATACGCAAACATAAAAACTTTTATAAGAAATATAAAAGAAATCTGTGAAAAAATTATTTTAAAACTATTATTTGATGGAGAAGGAGTTACAAAAGTTATAAAACTTATTATAAAAAATCTTTCTTTGAAAGAATCACTTACTGTATTTAATTCAATTTCAAGCTCCCTGTTAGTTAAAACAGCAATTCATGGAGCAGATCCAAACTGGGGAAGAATTTTGTCTGTGTGTGGCAGAAGTGGTGTTGATTTTGACATAAACAAAATTAGTATATGGATAGGAAAATATCAAGTTGTAAAAAATGGGAACTCAAATCATATACCTGATAAATATATAAGAAAAGAAATGCAAAAAAAGTTCTACAGTATAATTATTGATTTTAAAAAAACAAAAAATCAAAATAATGCCTATACTTTTTATACAACAGATCTTTCAAAAAAATATGTAGAAATTAACTCTATGTATAAGACATGATGACTAAAGAAGATGATTTTCAAAAAGCTTATGAGTATAGCTGTAGATTATTAAAAATACGTGACAGATCGGAAAATGAAGTAACTAAGAAACTTTTGGACAAAGGATTTAAAGAAAATATAGTTTTACAGGTCATAGAAAAATTAAAAAAAAATCTATATCTTGATGATAAAAGATTTGCAGTCAATTATATAGAAAAAAATCTTTATAAGCCTAAAAGTATAGATTTAATTATCTACGAATTAAAGGAGATATTTGAAATTAAAAAAGAATATCTTTCTGAAATAGATGTTTCTTTTTATAAAAAACTTCAGATGGAATTTCTTAAAAAATTTGTAAAGAATAAATTTAAAAATTTTGATCAGCAGAAAGTAATTAGATTTCTTTTAAATCGAGGATTTGATTTGTCTGATATAGAGATAATAATATCTAATATCAAGAATCAAACATGAAAATTCTAATCACAGGAGCAAATGGATTTATAGGAAGCAGTTTAGTAAAATATTTAACAGAAGATTATAAAATAAATATACTGATAAGAAAAACAAGTAATGTTGAAAAAATAAGTAATGTTATAAATAAAACAAAAGTTTATTATGGTGATATTAGATTTAAAGAAACCTTAGTAGAACCTATTAAAGATTCTGATATCGTTATTCATACAGCAGCAGTGTTAAGATGTATAAAAAATACTACCTACTTTGAAGTAAATCATGTTGGTACAAAAAATCTGGTAGATGTTATTTTACAACACGGAAAAAATATTAAAGGTATAATTTACATTTCATCTCTAGCGGCATTTGGGCCATCAACAATTTATACCTCAGTCAAAACATCAGAAGAGAATCCAGTTTCTTTTTATGGAAAAAGTAAATTATTAGCAGAAAAAGAAGTCTTAAGATGTAAAGATAAAATAACTACTATAATACTTAGACCTTCAGCGGTATACGGACCGTATGATAAGGACATGTTTTTATACTTTAAGTTGGCAAAAAGTGGGATTTTGCCTTACTTTAGTAAAAATTTTAGCATTCAGTTTACTTACATTAAAGATCTGATAAAGGTTATAAAAAAAATACTTGAAAACTTTAATAAATTTAAATCAGAAGTATTTTTTGTTGCTGAAGAAAAATGCTATAGTATTTTTGAATTAAGAGATATCCTTTCTAAAATTATAGGTAAAAAAATACTTTTAGTTAGGATTCCATATTTTATAGCGTATTTATATGCATTATTAAATGAAAAACTTTCATCTGTTTTGTTTAAAAAAGCGGCTGTTTTTAATACCGATAAATTAAGAGAACTTTCTTATAGCTGCTGGAGGTGTTTTAGTGGTGACATTTTAAAATATATAAGTTTTAAATATACTGAATTCCAAAAAGGAGCTTTTGAAACTTATTTATGGTATAAGCAAAACGGCTGGTTATAAAAATTTTTTATGTGAGATTGATTTTGTTTTTAGAATTTTATATTTTTATTTTTAAAATTTTAAAATAAATTTACTTAAAAGGAGGACAAAAATATGGTAAAAATAGGTATAAATGGTTTTGGTAGAATAGGTAGGTTAGTAGCAAGGTCCATTCTTGAAAGAAACAAAAAAGAACTTGATTTGGTAGCAATAAATGACTTAGCAGATGCAAAAACCAATGCTTTGTTATTTAAATATGACTCTGTACATGGAAGATTTAGTGGCGAGGTAAAAGTTATAGATGAAGAAAATATCTCTATAAATGGGAAAAATATAAAGGTTTTTAGAAAATCCGATCCTGCAGAACTTCCATGGAAAGATTTAGGTGTAGAGATAGTTGTGGAAGCAACTGGATTGTTTACTGTTAAACAAGATGGTGTCAACAAAAAAGGAAAAGTAGTAAAAGGTGCAGAAAATCATATTACAAAAGGAGGAGCAAAGAAGGTAATAATTACAGCTCCTGCTGAAGGTGAGGATATTACCATAGTAATGGGAGTAAATGAAGATAAATATGATCCTAAAAATCACCATGTGGTTTCAAATGCTTCCTGTACTACCAATTGTTTAGCACCAGTGGTAAAAGTATTGCATGAAGTATTTGGAGTAGAGAAGGGTCTTATGACTACAATACACGCTTATACTAATGATCAAAGAGTTCAGGATCAAATGCATTCAGACTTAAGGCGAGCAAGAGCAGCGGCTCTCTCTATGATTCCTACTACAACCGGAGCTGCAAAAGCCATAGGAAGAGTAATACCTGAACTCAAAGGTAAACTTGACGGTTTTGCGATTAGGGTTCCCGTTGCAAATGTTTCTGTTGTGGATTTTACATGTGTAGTAAAAAAAAGTACTACCAAGGAGGAAGTTAATGCTGCACTTAAAAAGTATTCTGAGACTACCTTGAAAGGTATTCTTGAGTATTGTGAAGAACCACTGGTTTCAGTAGACTTTAACCATACCACAGCTAGCTCTATTGTAGATGCTCTCTCAACAAATATAATAGATGGTAATTTAGTAAAAGTTTTAGCATGGTATGATAACGAATGGGGATATTCGAACAGAGTTGTGGATTTAATTGAATATATGATAAAAAAAGGTTTATAAAGAAAGTTAATTATCAGGAGGTATCTGTTGGCCATGAATAAAAAGTCAATAAGGGATATTGATATTAAAAATAAAAAAGTATTAGTAAGAGTGGACTACAATGTTCCTATTAATGAAAAAGGCGAAGTCTCAGACGATACAAGAATAAAAGAATCTTTGCCAACTTTAAATTACCTTTTGCAACAAAATTGCGCTGTTATAATTATGAGCCATTTAGGAAGACCTAAAGGAAAACCAGAACCTAAATATTCGTTAAAACCAGTTGCTAAGAGACTTCAAGAGTTACTAAATCGTCCGATAATAATGGCAGACGGTCTGGTGGACGAAAAAACAAAACAAATAGCTAAGAATTTAAAAAACGGAGAAGTTATGTTGTTAGAAAATGTGAGATTTGATCCCAGAGAAGAACAAGATGATAAAACATTTGCAAAAGAACTAGCTTCTCTGGTGGGTGAAGATGGAGTTTTTGTCCAGGATGCTTTTGGTTCTGTTCATAGAGCACATACTTCAACCCATGCTATAGCAGAATTTTTGCCAGCGGTATGTGGGTTTTTGCTGGAGAAAGAAATAAATTATTTTAACAAAATACTGTACAATCCAGAAAAACCATTTGTGGCTGTTCTCGGAGGAGCTAAAGTTTCAGATAAAATCGGCGTAATTGAGAATTTGCTGGAAAAAGTTGACGCCATCATAATAGGAGGAGCGATGGCTTATACATTTTTGCTTTCAAGAGGAATATCTATTGGTAATTCTTTAGTGGAAAAAGATAAGTTAGATTTAGCAAAAGATCTTCTTAAAAAAGCTGAAAAGAAAAATGTTAATATTCTTTTACCTATTGATCATGTTGTTACTGATAAGATAGAAGAAACAGCAGAGGCAAAATATATATCCAGTGTTGATATTCCCGAAGGATATATTGGTGTAGATATTGGTGAAAACACTATTTCTAGAATTTCCGGGATAATATCAAATGCTAAAACTGTTGTTTGGAATGGTCCAATGGGTGTTTTTGAAATTGAAAAATTTTCTAGAGGTACTCAGAAAGTTGCACAGCTTATAGCAGATGCCACATCTAAAGGATGTATTAGCGTTGTGGGTGGTGGAGATTCAGTAGCTGCTGTTAAAAAATTTAATCTAGAAGGTAAATTTTCACATATCTCTACAGGTGGAGGTGCTTCTTTAGAACTTCTAGAAGGAAAAATTTTGCCTGGTATTGAAGTTTTATTAAGTAAATAAAAAAGAGGGTTTAATTGTATGTATACTATTTTTTATATTCTACATATAATAGTATGTATACTCCTTGTAATTACAATATTACTTCAACTTGGACATACAGGTGGTTTAGGAGGAATATTTGGAGGAGGAGTTGATCAGATTTTTTCTTCTTCTGTTGGTTCAATGTTTTTAAAAAAAGTAACTGTAGTTCTTGCCATAATTTTTGTGTGCACCACAATAGCGTTAACTATTATATCATCTCGTAGTGGTTTACAGTCAATAATAAGATAGTTTATTTTCGCCCAGGTGGTGGAATTGGCAGACACGTACGTTTGAGGGGCGTATGCCGTAGAGGCGTGCGGGTTCAAATCCCGCCCTGGGCATTTTTAGGTTTTATGTTGAGTTTAGATCTATTAGAAAAATACAAAAAATTCAAAGAAGATGCTGAAAAAATAGGAGAATTTCTTTGACATACATAACAAACAGCAAAAACTAAAAGAATTAGAAAACGAAGTTTCAGATGTTAACTTATGGAACAAACCTGAGTTACAAAACAAAAGAATAGAAATAGTAAAAACTATTCAACAGATAAAAAATGATATTGACACATTTAAAAAAATAAATTTACTAATTTCTGAAATAGATACAATTGTAGAGCTCTCCTCATATTCTGAAGATCCTTATCTTAATTCTGAGTTTTTTTTAAGAATTAATGAACTTGAAAAAATACTAAAAGAAACAAAGCTTGGTCTATTTCTTAATCAACCTCACGATGTTTGTAATGCTATTGTTACACTTCATGCAGGTGCAGGTGGCACGGAGGCTTGTGATTGGGTGGAGATGTTGTTGAGGATGTACACTAGATGGGCAAATAGTAAAGGTTTTGAAGTTGAAATAGTAGATCTTTCCAAAGGAGAAGAGGCTGGTATAAGAAGTGTTACCTTTATAGTAAAAGGGAAATATGCTTATGGTTTACTTAAAGGAGAAGAGGGTGTACATAGGTTGGTTCGTATTTCACCTTTTGATGCTAACAAAAGAAGACATACTTCATTTGCAAGTTGTGATGTTGCTGCTGAAGTTGAAGAAAAAGAAATAGAGATTGAAGAAAAAGATCTAAAAATAGAAACTTTTCGTGCTTCCGGTCACGGTGGTCAACATTTGCAAAAAACAGAATCTGCAGTTAGAATCACACATATTCCAACAGGTATTACAGTTCAATGTCAAACAGAAAGATCTCAACTTAAAAATAAAATTACAGCTTTAAAGATATTAAAAGCAAGGCTATATAAACTCAGGCAACACCAACAAGACTTAGAAAGAAAAAAAGAAAGAATGCAGAAAGGAGAAATAGGCTGGGGAAGACAGACAAGATCTTATATTTTTATGCCATATCAACTTGTAAAGGATCATATCACAGGTGTAGAAGTTACAAATGTGGAGGCAGTGATGGATGGTGATATAGATGTTTTTATTGAGGCTTATCTTGAACATATAAAAAAGAAACAAATATTGTAAAATTTATATAATTTTTGTAAAATTTAAAGTTCATGAAGGAAAAAATGATAGAAAAATTAAGAAAAAAAATTAATAACATTGATTATAAGTTGCTAAAACTACTAAATCAACGTGCAAAAATTGCAAGAGAAATTGGATTGATAAAAATAACTAAAGGATACAGTATCTACTCTCCAGATAGAGAAAAAAAGATATTAAAAAGACTTATACAACTAAATCAAGGACCTCTGGATGAAACGGATATAAAAGACATATTTTCTTTAATTATTCAGGTATGTAGAGATCAACAAAAAAAATTTTACATTTCATACTTAGGACCTGAAGGAACATTTACACATCTTGCTGCAATTAAAATTTTTGGGAATAAAAATTATTATATTTCAAAAGAAACAATAAATGATGTATTTTACAGTGTAGAAAAAGATGAAGCAGAGTTTGGAGTTGTTCCTGTAGAAAATACAACTGAAGGAATAGTAACACATACATTGGATATGTTTCTTGAGTGTGATCTTTATATATGTGGTGAAATAAACATGAAAATTTCACATTGTTTGATATCTAAGGAGTTTTCTATAGAAAAGATAAAACATCTTTATTCACATCCACAGGCTATTGCACAATGTAAAAGTTTTATAAACACAAAACTGCATAATGTCAAAATATATGAAGTTAGTTCAACAGCAGAAGCAGCAAGGATAATATCTCATAAAAAAAATTCTGCAGCAATTGCTTCTGAAATTTCTGCAAAGATTTATGGATTAAAAATTTTAGCAAGAAACATTCAGGATTTAGAAGACAACTACACCAGGTTTATTATAATAGGTAAACATAAAATTCCTAACTCTGGAAAAGATAAAACATCTATAATGTTTTCATTAAAAGATAGAGTTGGAATTTTGCATGATGCATTGGCACCATTTAAAAAATATGGAATCAATCTTACAAAAATTGAATCAAGACCTTCCAGACAGCGTCCATGGGAGTATGTATTTTTTGTTGATTTTGTAGGACATATAGAAGATAAAAATGTAAAAAAAGCAATAGATGAACTTGAGAAGTTATGTATGTATTATAAGTTTTTAGGTTCTTATCCTAAAGCTGATTAAAAATTGATATGAAAGATAATACTATTCCCAAACCGAGGTTAGAAATTAAGAATTTTCAGCCATATATTCCGGGAAGACCGATAGAGGAAGTTAAAAATAAATTTAATCTGAAAAATGTTTTCAAATTAGCTTCTAATGAAAATCCTTTAGGATGTTCAAAAAAAATAAAACCTGTTTTAAAAAATCTATTTAAACTGTTTCATAGATATCCAGAAGGTTCCAGTTTAGTTCTGAGGAAAAAAATAGCAAAAGAGTTCCAAATTTCTGAAAAAGAAGTTATAATAGGAGCAGGGACTGATGAACTTATAGAACTTGTAGCAAAAACTTACATTTCTAAACAAGACAATATTGTAGTATCTGAACATGCTTTTATACGCTATAAAATGGCTGGTGAACTGATGGGTTGTAAAATTATTAGTGTTCCTATGAAAAACTATACTCATGATTTAAAAACGATGGCAAAACAAGTCAACAAAAGTACAAAAGTAGTATTCATAGCAAATCCAAACAATCCGACGGGTACTTATAATACTGTGCATGAAATGTTAAGTTTTCTTAATTATTTAAACACCAAAAAACTTTACCCAATAGTAGTAGTAGATGAAGCCTATTATGAATATGCAAAAATAAATCCTGATTATCCTGATAGTTTAAAATTAAGAAAGTTATATCCTAACCTTTTGATTTTGCGAACATTTTCTAAAATATACGGCCTTGCAGGATTAAGAGTTGGTTTTGGTATTTCAAGAAAAGAGATAATTTATGAACTTGATAGAGTAAGACCTCCTTTTAATGTTTCTGTTGTTTCTCAGTATGTTGCATGCAAAGCATTAGAAGATAAACAGCACTTAAAGTCCTCTTTAAATTTAGTGATAAAAGAAAAGAATTTTTTATATGAGAAACTAAAAGAAATAAATTTAAAATATATCCCGTCAGCTACTAACTTTATCTTAATAAATGTTTCTCCATATTCAGGAAATCAAGTATTTCAAAGGCTTTTAGAATATGGAATAATAGTTAGAGCAATGGATGAATATGGGTTTCCTGATTGCATAAGAGTTACTATTGGTACACATAAAGAAAATGTATATTTTATAAGAACGCTTGAAAAAATTATGAAAGAAAGGAAAAAGTTATGATTTTAGTGATAAAAAATGATATAACTCAAGAACAATTTAATCATATAATTGATAAAATAAAAGAATTAGGTTTTATGCCTCATATCTCAAAAGGAGTTAAAAAAACAATCATAGGACTTATAGGAGAACAGGCGGAGAAATACAAAGAAATCTTTGAATCTATGGAAGGTGTGGAACATGTGTCTGAAATAGAAAAACCCTTTAAATTAGCAAGTAGGGAGTTTAAAGAAGAAAATACTGTTGTAAAAGTAAACGAAAAAGTAAAAATAGGCGATAAAAAGATAGTAGTAATTGCTGGGCCATGTGCAGTAGAGTCGAGAGAGCAAATTTTTAAGATAGCAGAGATAGTAAAAAATTCTGGTGCAGATCTTTTAAGAGGAGGTGCTTTTAAACCAAGAACTTCTCCTTATAGTTTTCAAGGTTTAGGTAAAGAAGCTTTAGAATATCTAAAAGAAGTTAGAAAATCATTAAATATTGGTGTTGTTTCAGAAGTTATGAATGTTCAACAGGTAGAAATGGTTGCAGAATATGTAGATGTTTTACAAATAGGAGCAAGGAATGTTCAAAATTTTGATTTGTTAAAAGAAGTAGGTAAAATATCAAAACCTGTTGTTCTAAAAAGAGGAATGGCTACCACTATAAAAGAATGGCTTATGTCTGCCGAATATATAATGTCACAAGGAAACTATAATGTTATACTTTGTGAAAGAGGCATAAGGACATTTGAAGATTCTACAAGATTTACCTTAGATTTAAATGCTATACCAGTTGTAAAAAGTTTATCTCATTTACCTATAATAGTTGATCCGAGCCATGGAATAGGAATAAGAAATTTTGTTCCTATAATGGCTAAAGCCGCAGTTGTTGCAGGAGCTGATGGTTTGATGATTGAAGTTCACCACAAACCAGAAGAAGCCATGTCTGATGGCCCTCAAAGTATATATCCGTCGCAATTTAAACTTCTTATGGAAGAACTAAAAATAATAACTTCAGTGATAGGAAGAGAAATTTAATCAATTGAAAAGTCATGATCAAAGAGCTTCTTAAAGAAATTAAGCAGATAACTATTATAGGGGTTGGTTTGATAGGAGGTTCAATTGGTTTAGCTTTGAAGGATAAATTTTTTGATGTTAAAATAACAGGTTTTGGAAGAAACTTAAAAAGACTAAAACTTGCTAAAGAAAAAGGTTGTATAGACAGTTATACTTTAGATTTAAAAAAAGCAGTAGAAAACTCAGATCTTGTTATAATTTCCACTCCTGTAGAATTAATAGCAAGTTTCGTAGCAAAGATACTACCTTATCTGAAAAATGGAGCTAAAGTGATTGATGTTGGTTCGGTAAAATATGAAATAATAAAAAAAGTTTCAGAAGTTTTTAAAAAATATAGAGAAGAAAAAAACATTAATTTTGTAGGTTGTCATCCTATAGCAGGTTCAGAAAAAACAGGTTTTGAGTTTTCTAACAAAGATCTATTTAAAAATTCTGTTTGCGTGATTTGTTATTCTAAAAATTTATCATCTTTTGATGCATATAAAAAAATAAAAACATTCTGGAAATTATTAGGAGCAAAAACAGTAAAACTAGATCCTCTTCAACACGACAAAATACTTTCTTCCACAAGTCATTTTCTACATATCGTTTCGTATTTGCTTGTAAATCACATCTCTAAACATAAAGATTATCTAAACTTTACAGCTGGAGCCTACAGAGACATGACAAGAATAGCAGCTTCAAGTCCTGATTTGTGGTCACAGATTTGTTTCATGAATAGAAGATTTTTAGTAAAAGATATAAATAATTTTGTTAAAATGTTAAATGATGTAAAAAACTCAATCAATGATGAACAAAAACTTTATCATATTTTTCTGAAGGCTTATAAAGTAAAAACTAAAAAGTGATTCTTACTGCTATGACTAATATTAAAATTTACAAAAAAGATCATATAAATGCTGAAATAGAAACAGCCCCGGATAAGTCAATTACTCATAGAGCAATAATGTTAGCTTCTATTTCATCGGGTCGGTCTAAAATTAATAATTATTTAAAAAGTAAAGATTGCTTTTCTACAATAAATGCTTTTAAAGAATTAGGAGTAAAAATTTTTGAAATGGGAAATTCCTTAATAATAGAAGGTGTAGGAATTGAGGGTTTAAAACAGCCAGACAACATTATAGATGCCGGGAATTCTGGGACAACTGTAAGGTTGCTGTCGGGAATAGTTGCTGGTAATGATATAAAAGTAGAAATTATAGGTGATGAAAGTTTATCAAGACGTCCTATGAAAAGAATAATTGAACCTTTAACTTTAATGGGGGCTAAAATAAAAGCTAAAGAAGATAATTTTTTACCTTTAACTATTTATGGTAACAGTAAATTAAAACCTATAGTCTGGGAAAGCAAAATACCATCTGCTCAGGTAAAATCATGTGTATTATTTGCAGGGATGTACGCTAATGGTGAGACAATTTATAAAGAGCCATTTTTATCACGCAATCATACAGAAAATATGCTGGAATATCTTAAAATTCCGATTGTTAAAAAAGAAAATATAGTTTCTATAAAAGGAAGAATAAAAAAAATAGATCCGTTTGAAATTACAATTCCAAATGATCCTTCATCTTCAAGTTATTTTATAGCTATGGGCATTTTATTACCAAATTCAAAACTAGTATTGAAAAATGTTTGTGTTAACCCTACAAGGATAGGGTTTATAAATACATTAATAAAAATGGGTGCAAAAATAAATTTTGTTAATACAAAACTATTATACAATGAGCCAGTTGCAGACATAATAGTAGAAACAAGCAGATTAAAAAGTATAAAAATTTCTTCGGAAGACATACCATCTATGATTGATGAGATTCCTCTTTTGGCAGTTGTTGCTACTCAATGTGATGGTGTAACAGAAATAAGAGGTGCCCATGAACTTAGAGTTAAAGAGTCAGACAGAATAAGAACTATCACTACTGAACTTCAAAAATTAGGTGCAAAGATTATTGAACAAGAAGATGGTATGATAATAATGGGTAATACAAAATTTATGGTTGATAATTCTCAAATAACTTTGAATTCCTATAAAGACCACAGAATTGCTATGAGCCTGGCGGTTGCTGGTTGTTTATGTGATGCAGAAGTTATCATAGAGGATGCAGACTGTGTAGATATTTCTTTTCCTAACTTTTGGCAACTTTATAACAGTTTATAAAAATGAAAGAAATTATGATTTCGAAATATTGTGGATTTTGTAGTGGGATAAAAAGATGTATTTTATTAGTAGAAAAAGAACTAAATGCAAAAAAAAGAGTTTATGCATTTGGTGAGCTTTTACATAATTTCCAGGAAATGGAAAGATTAAAAATTATGGGATTGAATGTAATTTCTGATATCAATCAGCTAAAAGATTTGACCGAAGATATAACTTTGATAATAAGAACACATGGCATAGAAAAACATTTTTATGATGAATTAAAAAAAGAAAAAAAAATAACTCTTATTGATGGTACATGTCCTATAGTTAAGAGAAACCTGACAATAGCAGAAGATTTTTCTAACAGAGGTTTTAATTTGATAATTTATGGAACTATTACTCATCCTGAGATAAAAGCACTGGTTTCTTATATTAACAGTAAAACTAATTATAAAGTAATAGATTCTGAAGAGGAGATTGAAAAAATTAGTTTTAATAATGGTAATAACTTTGTGTTAATGTCACAGACCACAAAACAGCAAAAAAATTTTAAAAAAATTGCAGAGATACTAAAAAGAAAATATAAAAAAATTAAAATTTTAGATACCATTTGTAAAGAAACAATTTTAAGAGAAAAAGATACAGAAGAAATTGCCAAGAAAGCGGATTTGGTACTAGTAATTGGAAGCAAAAGTTCTGCTAATACAAAAAAATTAAAAGAAGTTGCAGAAACATATAACAAAAATACCTTCTTAATAGATGTTATAGATGATTTGTCGAAAATAGATTTCTCTTTATACCATAAAATAGGAGTTGTTTCAGGTTCTTCAACTCCTATGTGGTTAGTTAAAAAAATAATTGATTATATAAAAACAAATGAGTAAGTTTCTAATTATTTTTTTAATTTTTATATTTATTTTAAGTTGTAAAAAAAATTATAGTTCTAAACCTACCTTAAACATTATGTATGATTTGAACTTATATTTATTTAACTTTAATAATCCTGTCACAGAGCCATATATAGACAAAATAAGATATCAAATTATAAAGAATATAAAACCATTAGTGATTACAACAGTAAAATATTCAACCAATGATACTCTTTATAGTTTGGCGCAGAATTTTGGCACAGATGTTGCTTCTATTAGAAGTACCAATTATATTGAAGCTTTAGGACTTTTGTATCCTGGAAAAATTCTAGTGATCCATAACAAAAAAGGAATGCTTTATAAAACAAAAGAAAAAGTTACCATATTTCAATTATCTAAAAAATTTAACAAATCAGTAGAGGAACTATGTTTAGCAAATAATTTAACACCATTTTCGCAGTTAAATAAAAATGAATGGATTTTTTTACCAAATAAATACATAAAATTTAAAGATTTTATGCTTCCTATGTTTAACACAAAAGTTACCTCAGGATTTGGCCTAAGAACACATCCAATATTCGGGGTGTTAAAATATCATGAAGGTATAGATTTAAAACAAAAATACGGTGCACCTGTAAGGGCTGCTTGTGATGGAAAAGTAATATTTGCTGGTTGGGCTGAGGGATATGGTAAGTTAGTTATTTTGAAACATCATAAAGGTTATACTACTTACTATGGACATCTCTCCAAAATAAAAGTAAAAGTTGGAAGCTGGGTTTATAAAGGGCAAATAATAGGCAATGTTGGCGATACCGGTTGGACAACGGGTCCCCACTTGCACTTTGAGATCAGAAAAAATGGAATACCTATTAATCCTAAAAAAGTTTTATTCTAGAAACCACTAACGCATAAATAAATCCATTAAATTTACTTGCAAAATGAATTTTATTTTTATATATAAAACTTCAATTTTTAAAATCTAATTAAAACAGGAGAAAATAATGTATGAAAGAAGGAATTCATCCAAAATATGTAGAGTGTATTGTTAGCTGTGCCTGTGGATATACTTTTAAAACACGTTCTACAAAACCAGAAATAAAACTTGAGGTTTGTGGTAATTGTCATCCATTTTTTAGTGGAAAACAAAAATTTGTAGATACAGCAGGAAGAGTTGATAAATTTGTGAAAAAATATGGTGAAAAGTTTACACCAACCAAAAGAACTAAAAAAGTAAAGGAGAAAATAAAATCCGAAAAAGTTATAAAAGAAAAGAAGCTTTCTACAAAATTAGCAGCTAAAAAGAAAAAATAATAATTGTATGCTTAAAGAAAGCATAATTAGAAATTGTGAGAAACTTATAAGTCAGAAACGGTTACTGGAAGAAAAGCTTTCAGATAGTAGTATTATAAACAATCCTCAACTCTATAAGGAAACAATATTAGAATATGATAGAGTAAATGAGATCGTGAAAATCTATTATTCACTAAAAAAAAATTATTTAGAAATTGAAAATTTGGAAAAAGAAATGGTTTCTACACAGGATTCGGAATACAGAAGCTTAATAAAAGAAGAAATAGATAAAATAAACAAAACAATAAAAGATCTGGAAAATAAATTAATAGAATTTTTTATTCCTTCTACGCCTGAGATTAAAAAAAATGTAATTTTAGAAATTAGAGCAGGGACTGGAGGCGAAGAAGCAGCTTTATTTGCCTTTGATTTATTCAGGATGTACTCGCGATATTGTGTCAAAAAAAATTGGAAGCTGGAAATATTAGACATAAATCAAACAGGACTTAAAGGAATAAAGGAAGTTATATGTTATGTTTCAGGGAAAGATGTATACAAATATCTTCAATATGAAAGTGGTGTTCATAGAGTTCAAAGAGTACCTATAACAGAAGCTTCTGGTAGGATCCACACTTCAGCTGCTACTGTGGCTGTTTTACCTGAGGCAGAAGAGGTGGATGTTGAAATAAAACCAGAAGATATAGAAGTTGAAACTTTTAGAGCGTCCGGTCACGGAGGACAACATCTGCAGAAAACAGATTCCGCTGTAAGAATAAAACACAAACCTACAGGATTGGTTGTGCAATGCCAGGATGAGCGTTCTCAGATAAGAAATCGTGAGCGTGCTATGAAGATTCTTAGAGCTAAACTGTATGAGATGAAAATTCAACAACAGCAGCAACAGCTTGCATCTTTAAGAAAATCACAAGTTAAAAGTGGAGATAGGTCTGAAAAGATAAGGACTTATAATTTTCCTCAAAATCGCGTTACAGATCATAGAATAAATTTAACAGTTTATAATCTGCAAGAAGTATTGGATGGAGAACTTGATGAAATTATAAATGCACTGATACAGGCAGATTTAAACGAAAAAATTGAGCAAATTGATAATATTCTTAAGTGAAAGAGTATTCTTTAAAAGAATTATATAACTTTCTCTTTCAACAGTTTTCAAAAAAAAAATTCTCTTCTCCAGGGATAGAAACAGAAGTTATCATTTCAAAAACCTTAAAAATTGACAGATCTTTTATCTACTGTTTTCCTGAAAAAAAACTTTCAGCAGATTTAATAAAAAAAATATTTAGAAATTTTGCTCTCCGTATTAATTATGTCCCAGCAGAATATATATTTAAAGAAAAAGAATTTTTTGGATTAAAGTTTTATGTGGATAGTAGGGTATTAATTCCTCGTCCAGAAACAGAATTTCTTGTGGAAGAGGCTATTTCTTTAATAAAAACTAAAAATATTAAAACATTTGCTGATGTGTGTACTGGAAGTGGAAATATAGTGATAAGTATTCTTAAAAACGTAGATTTATCAAAAGTTGAAAATGTATATGCAACTGATTTCTACAAAAGTGCTTTAGATGTAGCTATAAAGAATTCTGAGGTTTATAATCTGAAAGGTAAAATAAAATTTATTCTGACAGATAAACTAGAATATTTTTTAAAAAACAAAATAAAATTAGATTTAATAACATGTAACCCTCCTTATGTTACCTATAAAGAATACACAAAACTTCAACCGGAAATTTACTATGAACCTAAACATGCTTTAGTTGTAGAAAGGGGTATGGAATTTTATGAATATTTCAGCAATCAGGCGAAAAAAATAGTAAAGAAAGGTGGATATTTGCTTTTAGAAATCAATCCAGCGTTATGTTCTGAAATCTCTAAAGCGTTCAATAACGATTTCTATAAAATAGAAAAAATAATCCTTGATTATCAAAAATTACCAAGATGTTTAATGGTTAAAGTCTTAAAGAATGAGTCATGTTGATAATTGAGTTTTAAAATTATATCTAAACAAATATGGAAAAACTAATAATAGAAGGCGGGACACCTCTTAGAGGAAGTATAAGAATCTCAGGTTCTAAAAACGCTGCTTTACCTATTATAATAGCTTCATTACTTACAGACAATGATGTTATATTAAATAATGTTCCTCATTTAAAAGATATTGAAACTACAATTTCAATAATAGAATTTTTAGGAAAAAAAGTTTTTTGGAAAGATGATTCTTCTTTAATAATTAAATCCTACAAAGAACCCTATAAGGAAGGTGATTTTATAGTAGCACCCTATGACCTAATAAAAAAAATGAGAGCAAGTTTTTTAGTATCAGGTGCTTTGCTAGCAAGATATAGAAAAGTAAAAGTAGCCCTTCCTGGAGGATGCGCTATTGGTGTAAGACCAGTTGATATTCATATAAAAGCTTTTGAGAAACTCGGAGTAAAAAATTATATTGAAGGTGGTTATGAAGTTTTTACAAGAAAGCATTTGAATCCCGCTGTTATAAAATTTAGATATCCTTCTGTAGGTGCTACTGAAAATGTGTTGATGTTAGCTTCTGCTATTCCTCAAGAAACTGTAATAATGAATGCTGCAAAAGAACCTGAAATATGCGATCTGGCAGAATTTTTAAAAAAGCTTGGAGTAAGTATAGAAGGTGCGGGTACGAGAATCATAAAAATTAAAGGTTTTAAAGATTTGTTTAATAAAAAAGAAATAGTGATGCATACTATTATACCTGATAGAATTGAAGCTGCTACATATATGATAGCTGCTGGTATAACAAAGGGAGAAATAAAGCTGGAATGTGTGGAACCCGCGCATTTAGAATATGTTATAAAAAAATTAAAAAAAACAAATTTAGAAATAGAAGTAGATAAAGAAAAAAAAACAATAGAAGTGCTACTCAAAGGAAAAATTAAACCTCAAAACATTGTTACTCGTCCTTATCCTTACTTCCCTACCGATCTTCAAGCACAGTTTATGGCGTTGATGTGTTTAGCTGAAGGGGTAAGCATAATAAAAGAAACTGTATTTGAAAATAGATTTCTACATGTTGCTGAACTTAATAGAATGGGCGCAAATATTACTGTGGATGGAAAAAAAGCAATAGTAAATGGAGTTTCAAAACTAAAAGGAGCAGAGGTTATGGTTTCAGACTTAAGGGCAGGCGCTGCTTTGGTTTTAGCTGGGCTTGCAGCAGAAGGTATTACTAAGGTTTCGCATATTTATCATTTGGACAGGGGTTATGAAAATTTAGAAAAAAAACTTTCTTATTTGGGAGCAAAGATAAAAAGAGTTGATGAATGATTATGAAAGCTTTAAGTGTTTCTAAGATAGTGGAAAAAGTGATAAAAAATGTTAAAAGATATGGAGATAAAGCGCTATTAAGATATACTATTAAGTTTGATCAAATAAAAAATTTTTCCTCTAAAGATTTAAAAGTAAAAATTGAAAAATTACCTAAACTTGAAGATAAAAATTTTATTAAAAGTATAAACTTAGCAATTAAAAATATAAGAAAGTTTCACATGGAAGAATTAAAAAATCTCAAAAGAAACTGGTCTGTATCTAACAATGGTATTAAAACAGGACAGAAATTTTTGCCAGTGGATTCAGTTGGTATATATATTCCTGGAGGTAAGTATGGCTTTAATTATATTTCAACTTTACTTATGACGGTGATTCCAGCACAGGTGGCTGGTGTGAGAAAAATTGTATTAGTTACTCCACCTAAAAATGTAACAAATTATTTCTTATATACTGCGTATATACTTGGGATTAAAGAAATATATCAAATAGGAGGCGCACAGGCTGTTGCAGCATTAGCTTTTGGAACAAAAACAGTGCCTAAAGTTGACATGATAGTAGGTCCTGGAAATATTTGGGTAACTGAAGCAAAAAGGCAGCTTATAGGTAAAGTTGGTATAGATATGATAGCAGGTCCCTCTGAAGTTGTTGTGGTAGGAGATGGAAGTTTTAGTTTAAAAGAAATAATTTATGAACTTCTTGCTCAAGCTGAGCATGATAAGGATGCTAAAAGTTATTTTATAAGTTATGACAAAAATGTTATAAAAGAAGTTAAGAAGTATCTAATAAAAAATGCAAAAGAATTTTTAAATCGAATAAAAATTATTTATGAAAAAAACCTTCAGAATATTTGTAAAATCATAGATGAAATCGCACCTGAACATTTAACTTTGCTTACAAAATATCAAAAAAAGATTTTAGCAAAAGTAAAAAACGCTGGAGCTATTTTTTCAGGCAGTTGCCCATCAGCAGTGTTTGGAGATTATGTTGCAGGGCCATCTCATGTGTTACCAACAAATTCTACAGCTAAATTTTCTTCTGGATTATGTGTGGGGAGTTTTTTTAAAAAAATAAGTATAGTAGAAATTTCAAAAAAAGGTGCAAAAAACTTAGTTGCTGCAACATCTATCTTAGCAGAAAAAGAAGGAATGGTCTGGCATAAAAATAGGGTAGATATTTATAAAACTTTCTAGACTACAGGAGTCTTATAGGATGCAAAGAAAATCAAATGTAAAAAGAATTACAAAAGAAACATCCGTTGAAGTAAAAATAAACTTAGATGGAAAAGGGAAATATAAAATTTATACATCGATTCCTTTTCTTGATCATATGTTAGAAATATTTTCTTTTCATAGCAATTTTGATTTATTCATAAAAGCCAAAGGAGACATATTTATAGATGAACACCATTTAGTAGAAGACATAGGTTTGACCCTGGGGGAGGCATTTCTTAAAGCTTTGGGTAATAAAAAAGGTATAAAAAGATATGCAGAAGTTATCACACCAATGGATGAGTCTTTGTCTTATGTAGCTGTAGATATTTCAGGCAGACCCAATCTATGCTATGAAGTTAAGTTTTTGCCTCAATATAAAAAATCAGATTTTGACTACTCCTTAATAAAAGAATTTCTTAAAGCTTTTGTAAACGAAGCTAAAATTACATTACATATAAAAATTTTAAACGGAGAAAACAATCATCATATCTCAGAATCCATTTTTAAAAGTTTAGCAAGAGTATTAAAAGAAGCTACTGAAATTGAAGATAAATCCAAAAGAAAAACGCCCTCTACAAAAGGAAGTTTATAAAAATTTGTTGAGTTGGTTGAAATAAAAAAACAAGTTTAGTAATTAAAATTTAGTATGAAAAAGATAGAAATTCTTGATACTACTTTAAGAGATGGCGCACAAACACCCGGGATAAGTTTTTCTTTATCTGACAAGTTAAAAATAGTTAAAATTTTAGATGATTTTGGAATAGATTATATAGAATGTGGATGGCCAGGTAGCAATCCCAAGGACACGGATTTTTTTAAAGAAGTAAGAAAGTTAAAACTTACAAATTCTAAAATAGTAGCCTTTGGTTCTACCCGGAAAAAAAATATAAAACCATACCAAGACAAAAACTTAAAAGCTATTATAGAAAGTAAAGTAGATGTTGCGTGTTTGTTTGGGAAAACTTGGACACTTCATGTTTTTAAAGCTCTTCAAACTACATTAGAAGAAAATCTCAGTATGATTTATGATTCTATAAGGTTTCTTAAACAAAGGGGGTTAGAGGTAATATATGATGCTGAACATTTTTTTGATGGATATAAGGAAGATAAAAAATATGCTCTTGAGTGTTTAAAAACTGCTTACCTTGCAGGAGCTGACTGTTTAGTATTAGCAGACACAAATGGAGGATGTATTCCTTCAGATATTGCAGAAATTGTTAAAGAAGTATATGAATATCTTAAAAGTGAAAAAATAAATGTGAAATTAGGTATTCATGCTCATAATGATTCAGATTGTGCTGTAGCCAATACAATTGTGGCTGTAGAAAATGGATGTTGTCATGTGCATGGCACTATCAATGGTTTAGGTGAAAGATGTGGAAATGCTAATTTGTGTTCTGTAATACCTGCTTTAGTGTTTAAATTAGGTTATGAAGTTGTTCCTAAAGAAAAACTTAAAATGCTTACAGATATTTCTATGGAAGTTTATGAAATATCAAACTTTGTGCCAAATGATAGACAACCCTATGTAGGTAGTTTAGCTTTTGCTCACAAAGGTGGTGTTCATGCTTCAGCAGTTTTAAAAGATAAAAGATCATATGAACACATAGATCCAAAATTAGTAGGCAATGAAAGAAAGATATTGATCTCTGAATTAGCAGGTAGATCGAATCTTCTGTTTGCTCGTCATGGCTTAGATGTGGATTTAAATGAAAAGCATCTAACTAAAATAATAAAAACACTTAAACATAAAGAGCATCAGGGTTATTTTTATGAAAATGCAGAGGGTTCATTTGTTATTTTAGCCTTAAAGACAGCAAACAAATATAAACCTTTTTTTCAAATACACGGATTTAGAGTAATAATTCAATATAATCCAGAAAAAAAAGAACTAACAACAGAAGCAACTTTAAAAATTAAAGTCAACAACCAATTAGAACATGTAGTAGCAGAAGGTGATGGACCTGTAAATGCATTAGATAATGCGCTAAGAAAAGCTCTTATTAAACATTATCCTCATCTTAAGGATGTTAAGCTTGTTGATTTTAAAGTGAGAGTTGTCAATCCTCAAGCAGGCACAGCAGCTAAAGTAAGAGTAAATGTTGAGTCTATGGATGGCAAAAATACTTGGACTACAGTAGGTGTTTCAGAAAACATAATAGAAGCTTCCTGGGAGGCTTTGCTTGATGCTATTGAGTATAAATTACTTAAACATGCAAACTTAGGGATTTAAAATATATGGATATAACTACACTAATAGGAGCTATAGCGGGTTTTTTACTGATTGCGTTTGGTATAATGTTAAGAGGGACCGGAGGCATAGATTTTACTCAGTTTATAGCTTTTTATAATTTTCCTTCTATACTTATTACATTTGGTGGTGCTATTTGTGCAACTTTAATAAATTATCCACTTTCTCAAGTAGTAGGTGTATTAAAAGTAGTAAAAAAAGTATTTACAGAACCTGGAGAATCTGCTGCTGGAATAATTGAGCAGTTTGTGGCTTTATGTCAAAAAGCAAGAAAAGAAGGACTACTTGCTTTAGAAGAAGATATAAAAAAGATGGAAAATGATTTTATGAGAAGAGGACTTCAGATGGTAATTGATGGACATGACGCTGATTTTATAAGAAATCTTATGGAAACAGAACTTGCCTTTATTCAAGAGCGTCATAAAATAGGACAGGAGATATTTATTGCATTGGGGACCTATTCACCTGCTTTTGGCTTGATAGGAACAATAATTGGTTTAATTTTAATGTTGAGGAACTTGCAAGATACAGCGCAGATAGCTTCGGGTATGGCAGTTGCTCTTCTTACTACATTTTATGGTGCGATGGCGGCTTATCTTTTGTTTTTACCTATTTCAGGTAAACTTAAAAGAAGAAGTGAAGAAGAAATTTTTATAAAAGAAGTTATAATTCGTGGAGTTTTGTTGTTACAGTCAGGAGTGGCACCTTCTGTTATGGAAGCTAATTTACAGGCTTATTTATCACCTGCTTTAAGAAAGGCTGCTTTAGCTAAAGAAAAAGCTGCAAGAGAACAGATGGTTAAGGAAGCAAAACAGGAAGAATCCGAAGCTAAAAAATAAAGTTTTATTATGCCAATTAAAAAATCAGAAGTAGGAGAATTAGGTAGACCTGCTCCAACTTGGATGGTTTCATACTCAGATTTAGTTACTCAGCTTTTAACATTTTTTATAATGCTTTTTGCTTTATCTGCAGCAGCAACGGAAGACCAGCTTAAAAAAATAAAACAGAAGATTGATAATTATGTATTGGAAAACAAACTTGAAAAATTTGTTTCTACAAAAATAACTCAGAAGGAAGGTTTGATAGTAACATTTTCAGAAAAATATATGTTTGATTCAGGTAAAGCTGACATTTATGACGAAGCAAAAGAAGTAATAAAAAACATAGCTTCTCTTTTAGTAGAAGAGCCAAACAGGATTTCCATAGAGGGTCACACAGATAACACACCTATAAATACTCCTGAATTTCCTTCCAACTGGGAACTTTCTACTAAAAGAGCTACAAATGTTCTTAAGTATTTACTGGAAGAATTAAAATTTGATCCAAAACGTCTTACCGCAGCAGGATTTGGTGAGTGGCATCCCGTAGCACCAAATGATACACCTGAAAACAAAGCAAAAAATAGAAGAGTTGACTTAATTGTCAGACGCTTGGATATAGAGGAGATGCGCGAGTGGAGGAAGAAACTTGCAGAAAGTTTAAAAAAATCAGTAAGGGGTTAATTGGAAATAGAAAGCGGGTGTAGTTCAGAGGTAGAACGTCAGCTTCCCAAGCTGAATGTCGCGGGTTCGAATCCCGTCACCCGCTGTTGTTTTTCTTTAAATTTAGTTTGTAATTTTTGTTGCTATAATTAACAAACGAAAATTTTTGTAGATATAAAATCTCAATGTTAAAATTTAAAAAAATTTTTTTAGTTTTAAATCTATTAGTTACAAATATTCATTCCTCAGATGTTAATAACAATTATAATGAAATAATATTAAAACTTCAAAAGTTAAACTACACCTCCCAACAAATCCAACAGATTTTAACATATGTTGAGAGTGTAAAAAATAATAGTTTACCCTATTCGATAGTCATAAATTCTATAAACGAAGCTTTTCTTAAAAAAATTCCATTTGAAAAGTTCTTTCCTAAATTTAAAAATGATGTTTTAAACTCCCTATTAGCGAAACAACTCATCCAGAAAGTTACTACCAAAAACTTTTATCCAAAGGAATATGAGTATAGTATAATTTTGACTTCCAAGATTTTAGATTCTAAAGTAACCGAAGAAGAATACACAAAGTTTATGATACTTTTATCAGATAACTTTACTTTCGAAGATGCACTTTATATGGTAAACTACTACTCCGTGTTTAAAAAGTGCTTTCCTTTAGAAGAAATAGAACTTGAAGGAAAAAAAATAAAAAATCCATCCGAGATATTGTTTTTGAAATACTCCAATCGCTCGCTAAAAGAAATGAGTTTAATTGTTAATCATATATTAAAATACTTCTATATAAGTAAACAAAACAAAGAACTGTTTGAACTGTTGTTTAAACACTCAACATTATCTACCAATAAACTTATAAAGAAAATTCGACAACTTTATGATGAAAAAGTAAAGAAGGAAGTAAAACAGGAAGTACAGTTAGACAAAATTTATTAAATAAATCAAAAATGAAAAATAATGATTTAGAAATTTCTGACCTTGATACGATTCATGATATTCTTAATGGTGACAAAGAAAAATTTGGTTTGATAATTAAAAAATATCAAGGATATGTTTTTTCAATTATCAATAGGCTTTTAGGAAACACAGAAGACACAAAAGATGTCCTTCAGGAGGTGTTTATAAAAATTTACTATTCACTTCCTAAATATAATATAAGATATGATTTCAAAAACTGGATATATAAAATAACACTTAACTATGCCTTAGATATTATACGCAAGAGAAATTCTAGAAAAAATCTTGAAAAAAATTTCAATAGTTTTGATTTAACACAATCAGAGTATTTATTTTATGAAGAGGATGACAGAAAAAATATAGAATTTAAAGAAAAGATGCAAAAAATTTTATCAATAATCTATTATAAGCTGAAGCCTAAATATAAAGAAGTAGTAATTTTAAGATACATGGAAGGACTCACTATAGAAGAAATATCCGAAATTTTAAAAATAAGCTGCCAGAATGTAAAAATAAGGTTACATCGTGGGATTAAAATGATAAAAAATTCTTTGAAATTTTTGTAACCTTTGATAGTTATTTTTCGTAATTTATTTTGGCAATGATGTTTGAAAAACTAAATATTAAAGAAGTTGAAATTTTTTTGGAAAACTTACAACATTATATAAAAAATAAAAATTACATCTCTATGTTTACAGAAGAAGAAATTCAGAGTATAATAAACAGCTTATCTTCTTTTAAAGAAAATAGTTTTAACAGTGAAATTGACCACGATTTATTCTACCCTTCTAAGGAATTTTTTTGTAACCTTACAAAATATATTTTTTTTCCTGTTTTAACAGGAGTGGTTTTATTGGTGTTTTCTGTAAAATATCTAAAAAACATTACATCACAAAACTACTATGTAGAAACTTCTTTTTTAATTTATAATCCACATGCCAAAGTTGTTCAGATAGCAGGAGATTTCACTAACTGGGAACCTGTTAATTTAAGCAAAAAGAATGGTATATGGCATATAAAAATTAATTTAAAACGAGGACAGTATAAGTACATATATATAATTGATGGAAAACCCTCTCTTGATCCTCAAAAAGAAATCTATGAGGATGAGTTTGGAAACAAAAATTCTATAATTTATGTTTAGAAATAAAATTAACTTAAAGGAGGTAAATCATCATATGAGTAAGAAAATAATATGTGGTTTAGTTTTTTTATGTAGTTTAGTAATAAATGAATTGTTTGCTGAAACTATTTCAGGAACCATTTCTTATTTAGGTATGACATCTACAGGAAAGTTCTGGGTGTGGGCATCAACCCTACCTGTGAAAACAGAAGGTTCTTATCCTGTTGCTTTATCATCTTATAATATAACGGGTAATAATGTTAGTTTTCCTTATACTCTAATTATTCCAGCTCAATATCTGCCAGCACAGCTTTTTGTTTACGCGATAAGAGACTGGCATCCTCCATTTGTAGAAGATTTCTTATCCGGACAAACACAGGGAAATCCTATATACGGGGATCCTTTTGGAGAATTTCCTGGAGGTGTTTATCTTAGTACAGGTGTAAATCTTTCAAACATTAGTTTTTCTATTAAAGATCCTCCACAGGGAAGAATATGGGGCGATGTATATTATGAAGGTTTGGTTTCGTCTGTTTCTGTATTGAGGATGGCTGTGGGCAGGGGAGAAGGTGAGTGGCCTGGTGGTCCTGCGGATTATAAAGAAGTAGTTAATCCGTCTTTTCCTTATAGATATGAATTTAATTTTTTAGCTGATGCTACAGATTATTATATAGTTATGATCCTGGATGACCTTAATTCTCTAACTTCTGACCCGTTTATTAAATATGGACCTGTGGTTGTATCTTCTGCTACGGGTAGTATGACAAGAGTAAATCTTACATTTCCTGTGGGTAAAATTTCTGGAACGATTTATTATGATGAAAGTGTGCTTCCAGATGTTTTCCCAGGTGATGAATTGAGGATAATGGTGGGGCGTGGACAGCCGCAACAAAACTGGGATGTTGTAAGTAGTCAACAGTTATTTACTTTTAGTTTTCCATATTACTATACTCTATATAATATCCCTGATGGTAACAATTTTTATGTTTTAGTTAGGTTAGTAAGGTTATTAAACGGCGAAGAAACATTACTTGCTTCTGCACTTGCAGGACCTGTAGAGGTGTCTTCAAATAATAACCGGTGGGCAACAGGTGTAAATATGACATTACAACTCTCTGGTGGTGGTAGCGGCAGCAGTATAATAGAAGGAGTGGTTAATTATCCCGGTCCAACAATAATAAATGGACCCCTTGTGCTTTTGCTGTTTAGGGGGGAGGTGGTGGAAGGTAATCCTCCTGTAGCAGGTAAAACTATATATAATCCTTTGTATCCACAATACTTTAGATTTGATGGTTTGCAAGATGCTAATAACTATAAAATTTTAGCTTTTGTTGATGCAAATAATGACCAAAAATGGCAATCACAACAAGAGCCATCTTTTATTTCTTCGACATTATCTCTGCAAGGATATCTGGGAGGCATCACACTTACATTATCTAATCCCCAAGGAGGAGCGGGTAGTACAAGGAATTCTATTTCAGGTAATGTTACATATTCTTTAACAACTATTGCATATGTTCATATGAAGATAGGTTATGGCACAGATTCAGGAATATATAATATTATCCAGGAATATCAAAGATACGGTTCTGGCTTTTATAAATTTGAAAACCTCCCCGATGCTGATAACTACTATATATCTGCTTTTGCTGACCTTAACAATAACTCTATGATGGACTCTGGTGAGCCATCAGCTTATGTAGGTCCAATACGGCTTACAGGTGGCGTTAATATAAGCCAGAATATAGAATTAATTCAAAGAGAGATTCAACTAAGTAGTATTACAGTTATTATCAGTGGGAAAGTATATGGCAAAGATCAACAACCAATAGGTGGAGTTACTGTTAGTTTATTAGATACAAGAGGCGACAGTGATACGACAAATGATATGGTAATTTTGTCTACTGAGTCCTTTAGCAGTTATCAAGAATCATTTGATGGCGTGAAATACAACTTTAGATTGCCAGCTGTTACAGTAAAAGCTTCAAGTAATGAATATTTATATTCCTACAAATTAGTTGCTTCTAAACCAGGATATAAAAAATGTGATTTATCAATTTCTTTTTATACATTTCATAATAGTATGGTTCTCTATTATGATTTATATATGGAAACAAAACCACAAGCCAGTGTAGAGAATTTATCTATAAGACCTACTACAATAACTCCTGATAATGATAATGTAAATGATTATCTTAATATATCACTTAAATATGTAGTTAATACTACTCAACATAGTTATGATAATGCTGCAAAGATTAAATTTGTAATAGATACAAATAAAGATAACGAATTTAGTCCTATTAACTGGAATATGTTTGTATGGGATAATCAGAACAGAGTGTTTATAAAAAAAGATCCTGACTATTATGTGGACTTTTCTAAACCTTTAGATTATTCTAAACTGATAGGTCCCCTTACTCAAGAAGAATATGATAAGATAGTAGCTTCTTATGATACACTTATAGATTACTGGATAGATGGATATTCACTTACTATAGATTATCAAAATAACATAAGTTTTCGTGAAGTGTCTTTCACATGGGATGGGAAAGACAATGCTCATCAAGTTCTCAAAAATGGTACATACAAATATCTTTTAGTAGCAGAGGACTATTATGGAGATATAATATTTAAGACCACAAGCACACTGAGTATTGCAGCGCCTTCTATAATTGGTTATGTGAAAGATGAACAAGGAAATCCAGTGGGAGGTGCTAAGATAAGCTGTGGAAATCCCACATCCTGGGGAAGTGCTTTTTCAGCAGATGATGGGAGTTTTGAGGTGAGTGGTTTAAAAGCAAATGAACAATATCATATTGAGGTTCAAAAAGAAGGTTATGTAAATTTTGCAGCAGATGGTATAGTTGCAAAATTAAATCCAACAGCTGCTGATAGACTTCAAATAACATTAAAGAAAGGTGTAGAAATTAGTGGTTATATAATTTTGCCTAAACCACCTAAAATGGGAGAGTTAGTTGATCATAAAGGATATGTTTTGTATAACTTATGGGTTCGTATAGAAGCTCAGAATCTTTCAGGTGGAAATTGGGTATGGAAGGATATAAATATTAGTTTGCCTTCTACTCAAGTTTCAGTAACATCTGCACCATATACATTATATGTTAATCCTAATTCAAAAATAAGATTAGTAGCAAGGACACAGGGATATATTTCAAAAGAAACCGTATTTGAAGTTGGCACACAAAAACTAAACATTAATTTAGAACTTACGAAAGCAGCTAAACTTGTGGGTACAGTAAAAATACCTGAGGACGAAACATTCATTAGTGAGTTGCTTACGATAGTTACTAATGGAGTAGGGTTGAATGTCTGGGCAAATACTAAAGATAACAGGTTTGCTGGTGGTAGTTTTGTTTGGTTTAGCAGGGAAGAGATCTTACCGGGAGCTAAAAAAACCTTTGTTATTGATACATTAACACCAAACACTACCTATACTATAGGTATAGATGCTCAATATATTGCAAGGGTTCAAATAAAAGATGTATATGTTGCTGGTTTTGAAAAGCAGCTTGAACAGCCAATTGTGCTTTCTTTAGGTGCAAAAATAGCAGGAACAATTCAGTTCGGGCAAGGAGTATATGAAAAAATAAAACATAGAATGAAAACTATAACTATGCCTTCCGGTGAAATACTTGGAGTTTGGGTTTCTATTGGGTTAGAGTCACAAAAAGATTATTCGAGAAGATGGTATGGAGTAGTTGTTTCAAGTAAACAAATAGCTAATTCTGAACTCGTTGCATTCAGTTTACCTGGTTTGCAACAAAAAGAAAAATATAAAATAATTGTTGAGGGAGAATTTAGCGAGGGACTACAAATTGAAGATGATTTTATAATAGAAATACCAACATCAACTCTAACACTTGAATTATCTCAACCAATAAGAATACTTGTTCCCACAGGTGTGCTTAAAGGTAAGCTTGTTAATAATACAGGCAAGCAGTTAGATCCGTCCAGGATAAGAATAATGCTGGTTTTATTTGAAGGTGGTGGTTTTTATTTTACACAACCTGATGAAAATTTTAATTTTACATTTAATAATATACCAACAGGTGAAGGTTTAATATGGGGTTCAGAATATTCGGTTAAACCCGGAGATGCTCCTGGTGATTTCTTTGGCATTCCAACAGGAAATGCCGGGATGTTTGGAATGCAGGTTTATTCAGTTCATGGTTCAACTGTAGATATTGGGGAAATTCCTTTAAAACCTGCCGGGAAAATAGAAGTATTAGTTAAAGGTCCACAGTATCTTTTAGAAAAAATTTATTCCGGCACAACTACTTATTTAGAGATGATAAAAGCAGGACAAGTTATACCGGAAGGACCTTATGGTTTAATAAGGGTTCAACCTATTTGGTTAAAAAGAGTTGCTGAAATTATGCATGCTGAAGGAGTTAAAAGGGGAGAAGATGATGAAGTTTGGAATATTAAAGAAATTTCTATAGGTATAGATAATACAATACAAGTTGTAGATGCTGAAACGCTAAAATATACCTTTTATGGTGCAGAAGAGGGCACATATAATATTTATGTAATGGTTGGAAAGTTGCCTCTAATTAGATACAGACACCCGGACCAGGAAGGCGATCCTCAAAAATTCATAGTAGAAGAATTTACTGTTTCTCCTGTTGAACAGGCAGTTATAGTAAAACCCGGTGAAACAAAGATAGTAGAATTTAATGCTTCAGAAGGAGTTGAAATTATAGGAAGTGTTATAAGACCTTCATTAGCAGTTAACACAGAAGAAACGATAAGTGTAACTTTAAGAGACAGATTTTCAGGCAAAGTTTTGTTTGAAACATCTGTAGTGTTTGATTCAACAAATAAAACACAACTTACAGGTCAATTTAAGTTTATAAAAGTTCCACCTGGCGAGTATATTCTTCTTGTTCTTTCTGCGAACTACAAATCATATTCAAAAATATTAAGCATACCTTCAAATGTAGAATCTTTAACACTTACTCCTATTATGTTAAATAAAGGTGCTAATATAGTAGGTAGGTTAGTTGATCAATCTGGAAATCCTGTTACTTCCGGTGTTTTGGTAGAGTGTTTCTCTATACCATTTACAGAAGGTTCTTATAAAAATACTGATATGCCTGGTTGTGGAATATCTAAAGAGTTAATTAATGCCGGAGAGTTTAAACTGTCCAATTTACCAGAAGGCACATATATTCTAAAAGTAACAAATAAATCAGGATTTAATACTAACTACATTAATACGACTAAAACTGGCATTATTGTGCCGAATGCTTCTGTGGACGTTGATGCAGGAGAAATAGTACTTAAACCAGCTGTAGAAATAACAGGTAAAGTATATGCTTCTGACGGTAAGACACCTCTTTCTGGAGTGGAAATTTTAGTATATCCGCAGGATATGCAACTTCGTCCTGGGATGGAGTGCTGGAGTATAACTGATAGAAATGGATTTTTCTCTGTGAAAGGCATAAATCCAGGAATAAGATTATGGGAAATAAAAGTTAACCCGAAGGAAAAACAAAATATATTACAGCTAAAACCAGAACTTGCAAAATATACTGAGTATATAAAAATTATAAATGTTACAAAAGAAGAATACAGGACAAATCTCAAAATAGTACTTGCTTTAGCAGATGCAGAAATAAAAGGAACAGTAACAACAAAAGATGCTGGAAGGTTACTTTTACCATTTGAAGTTTCTGGAATTGACATAAAAGATTATCCAGCAGCAGTTGTATTAGTACAAAGTGAAAGGGACATTACAAGTGGTGATCCGATGTCTGGTATAAAAGTTCTAACAAATTCAGATGGAACATTTGAAGTTAAGGGAATCTCTAAAGGTAAATATGTTTTAAAGATTTTTGCAAGAGGATATACAACAAAAGTATTAAATGTTAATATAGTGGAAGGAATGAATGATGTTGGAACTATAGAGTTAGAAAAAGGTATTAAGGTTTCCGGCACTATAAGAACAAAAACAGGTCAGAAAATCCAGAAAAGCGATGTTAAAACAGTTGTTGCTTCAACCAGAAACTTTTCAAAAATAGTATTTGGTTTTGTGCATTCTAACCCTATAACTAAAGAAGTAGAAGGTTATGAGATTAATGGTTTAGAAAATGGTGTTACATATTATCTGGCTATTGTTCCAGAGGGTGCAAACTATGTTGTTGTTAATCCTGAGCCGTTGTATGTTAGTGGTTCAGATTTAACTTATGATTTGATATATCAAAAACCAAAACCTCATTTTGAAGTTAAATCATATAAATTTAAGGATATTCGTAAAGAATACATATCAAAGTGGATACAATTTTTTGAACTGAATGATCTTAATATAATCATGACAATGCCACAGGAAACTTGGGCTACTCATTTGTTTATAGCACAACTTTTCCAGCACAAACAGATAGATATTCCCACTTTATCTGTTGATGATATATTCGATCTTTATCTTATCTTTGGATTCATTACAGAACCCATAATTGAGGAAAATGTTGAAGATGTTGTAAGTATAATTCAAGCCGGTGGTGCTTTAATTCCATTTTATTTATCAGATACCAAAAAACAACTTGTGGTTGGATATATCCCACAAGATGAAGATATTAGCCGTGGATACTTTGAATTTAAATTTTCTGCTGTAAACTATTATGGTGAGAAAGGTGAAGAACTTTATAGATTCTATTTAGGAGAAGATGCAAGAGTAGAGAAGATAATAGTCCCACTTACAGGAGGAAATGCGACTATAGGTGAAAATGACAGTTCTGGTCTTGAGGTTATTCCTGGAACAGAGTTTGAAGGTGTTGATGTGTCTACAGAAGTTAAAATTGTAATAACAAAACTTGAAGAAGAAACATTGGTTGCTGGTGTTTTAGGGAAACTTTCACCAAGGTTATTTTCAAGTAAACTTCCGAAAGCTGCTTTGTCATATCCCGGAGATTTAGCAAGTGCCATTTATGATATGAAAGTTCAACTTATTTCCGGGCCCTTAGCAGTGCTAGCAAAAAACAATAAACTAAAACTTAATATAAAACTTTATGATACCACAACACAAGAGGATGCTGACATATTGAAACTGTGCTATTTTAATGAAACTACTAATAAGTGGGAAATAGAAAATGTGCCTTTAAGTATAGACTGGGATACCAAAATGGTTTCTGCTGAAGTTACACACCTTTCAAAATTCGCAATATTTAAGGTCAAAATTTCTACTGGACAACCATATAGTGGTGAGTTTAAAACATATGTGTATCCTAACCCTGTTAAAAATGTGGACAGATTTAATATAAGATACTGTTTGCCCGGAACAGGAAAAGTAAAGGTAAGTATTAAAATTTATAATATAGCAGGTGAACTTGTTAGAACTCTTCCAGAGCAGGAAGTAGATGCAGGTTATATTTACAATGTGGAAGATATAGAACTTACAAATGACAAGGGTGAAAAACTTGCTTCAGGGATTTATTTTTACTATCTCCAGGCTGGAGATTATAAAAAGCTTTATAAATTTGCAATAATAAAATAACAATTTTTTATTTTTTGTTAATTTGGAGGTGTCGTAGAGATGAAAAAGATAACAACATGTTTGCTTATAACTTTTTTTATCACTTCGTTTAGTTTTTGTGCCAAAGCGGTTATAGTTGAACTTACAGGAAAAGTTTTTAGTAAATTACAATCTCAAGATAGCTGGATAAAATGTTATGTAGGGCAGGTATTGGATGAAAACTGGGTTATAAAAACTGAACAAAAATCAAAAGCAGTGCTCTTGTTATATGATGGTACTAAAATTATTTTGTATGAAAAAAGTGAGATTTGTTTGTCAACACTTTCAGATACAAAAAAGACTATACAGCAGCAATCTGGTAAAGTAAGATTTAAAATAAGTAAACTTCCAAAAGATGCTAAATTTGAAACAATCTCTCCAACTGCAGTAATGTCTGTGCGGGGTACAGAGTTTTCGGTTTTAGTAAAAGAAGATCTTTCAACAGAAGTAAAAGTTTTTGAAGGCATTGTGAGCGTAAAAACCTTGTTGGGTGAAGAGATAGAGCTTACTGATCAACAAAAAATTGAGATACTTCCTGGTTTACCTTTACCTGAGATTAAAAAATTTGAAAAAAACGACTATTACGAGACTAAAAATATCTTGAAAGAAGAAACAAAAGAAGCATTACTTTCTGAAGTACGTATGGATATGACCAAAGAACAGGTTCAACAGGCAGCTGCTGAAGAGATGAAAATTGCTGAGTATCAGCAAGGAAAGTCCATAATAGATGTATGGGGTAACAGAGTAAGAATAGAAGAATATATTGTTCGCAAGAATATGCGATCAGATCAGTTTAAAATGGTTGTTTTAAATGAAAGACAAAACAGATTTGACTATTTTACCTGGATTGCTACATTTAATAAAGACTTACCTTCGGATTTGAGATTAGCTACAAAATGGTTAAGCTGGAAGTCAGGTTCTTCTTTGCCAGATTATTATCTTAAAGAAAGCTACTGTGGAGCAAGCAATACTATAGATAAGATAGAGTGGGTTTCTCAAGGAAGTGTTGTATTAAAAAACAACTTATATCATTATGAACAAAATTTAATATCTTATAAAATAAATGGAAAAGAAAAAATAAATCTTTTACCAGAGATGATGGATGTTTTTTATCCGCTGGGTAAAAATTTTGCGGCATATCAATATGCAATTCAATTTAAAGATGGTAGTTGGGCAAAAGAAAGTTATTACTGGATAACCGATGACGGAAAAGTTCCTTCTAACAAAGAATATATTGCAAATGGAATTTTAAGCTACAATCAGGAAATTGTTTTTGAGGCCTCAGAATTTGAAGGTCCGGATAAAAAGATAGATCTGGTAGTTGAACCTAAAATATTTTTAGATGCTGGTTTGATTAAGAAGTAAGTTTTTGAAAGGAGGTCTATTATATGCGGAGTACTTCTTTAAAAGTTTTTTACAAAATTTTCGTTTTTATAATTTCTTTCTTCATTATATTTCAAAATTCATATTCAACTCATGTTACTTTACTTTTAAGTTCTCGTCTTTTGGGTGGAGGATATAGTTTTGATGAAGAGGGAACCTCCTTTGGAGGAAGGGTTAATTTTAATATAATACCTGCTTTAAAATGGAAAGAAAATCTTTTAATTCCTGTTTATTCTTTTGAATACAGTGGTATTAAAGATGTAAAAGAACTGGTCGGAGGAGGTACTTTATTTCAGCAGTATGTGACAAACATGATATACATAAAACCTGTGTTTAAGTTATTTTCTTTTTTAAAGATAAAACCTAAATTAGGTTTTACTTCTCAGTTACTTAAAGAAACAAAAGATGAAGAATGGGGTAAGGGACTTTTTGATTACTATAAACCCAGTTTTTGTCTGGATTTTGAGTTGAGTTTTAATGAAAATTCAAAGTTAAATGTAGTGCCGTCTATTTTTAATGTGAATTTTTATAATTACAAAACCCTTGCTTCTGAAAAATACGGTCAGGAGCTCTCTTATGTAGGTAAAGATATATTAAATTTTTTAGCTTCTGAGTTAAGCATTGACTATAAAATAAACAAATATATGAAAATTTCCTTATATGGTATACAAAAAAACTTTATAGATCAATATATAATAAAAGAAACCGGTGAGTATTCTTTAGATAAAAGAAAAGATATTTCTTATTCAGTTTCTACAAGTTTTTTTGTGCCTATCAAACCATTAGGTAAAACAACAATTTTTTCTTCATTGGAGATAAAATTTACAAACAACAACTCAAACCAGAATCACTTCGATGTGGAACATACAAAGTTCATTAATAACTTTTATGATTATAACGAGATATCTGTTTGCCCACACTTTAATTTTAACTTTAATACAGTTCCTTTAAACTTACAGTTTCTATATAATATGTTGTTAAGACATTATACTGAAAGATTAAAACAGGACCCTCAAGGAAATTATTTTGATGAAAAG
>JBCNUU010000039.1:0-1054 GCA_039630545.1 Endomicrobiia bacterium | reverse complement strand
ATCTACCTGTTCTTGAGATAAAGTGCGTAATACTTCATAAGGTATTCTAATTTCACCACCATTTTTTTTGATATCCAAAAATCTTGTAAAAATTAAGGTAATATAATCCATAATTTATTTGCTATAAATGTTTATTCTTTCAGTTTGTCTTTTTACCGGTTGTTGTGTAGGTTGTTGTGTAGTTGTCTGTTGCTCTACAAAAACACTGAAAATCGGTGGATAATACATATTTAACAAATTCAAAATTTGTTTTCTTTTTTCTTCAAGGTCTTGTATCGCTTGAACTCTTAATATCTCATCTTGTGGTAAAACTATCATACCACCATAAATATCATTTACAGATTTTATCGCTCTATCAATCTGACTTGTAGCAAATTTAGCAGCATCTAACATAGTTTCAAAATCTTTTGACGACAAAGCAGCCATTCTACCCGCAAGTTGTGTATACCCTAACAAAGCAGTCCTGGGTATAGCAACTACATCAGGTGAAATCTCTCCTGTCTCTAAAAACCTTCTTTGTTCCTCTAAACTTATAGGTTCAACATATCTACCAACCATATTTGACAAAAGAGGCATACTTTTTTCAGGAGTTGAAGGTTTTATCAAAATGTTTTGTTGTAAAATATCACTTCGCTCTTTAGCAAGCGCTGTTCTTACATTCAATTGTTGTTCTACTGCTTTTTGTAGTTGTTCTTCTAATGCCTGTATTCTCGCTTGCGGTAATTGCATATAAGGCAAAGTAGAAATCAACCCCTGCGCTACACCTCCTGCAAACCCCATAGGAGTAGATATATTAGGCATAGAAATTTGTTGTATTGCTTTTCTTCTTGGCATAGTTTTCTACCTCCCTTGATACAAAGATAAAGAAGGCGGTAGAGTTTGTGGTAATAAATATGAAACCTGTGAAGCATAAGGATAAGCAACTGACATATCAAAAACAGGTTGTAATTGCGGACCTAAACCTAACATGCTTGTGTAATAACTCATCAACAAATTCTCTAACGCCTGCTGTCTTGCGTAAGTTTGTGGCGCTACTACTCTTGTTAACCCTGTC
>JBCNUU010000038.1:0-1073 GCA_039630545.1 Endomicrobiia bacterium | reverse complement strand
TCATCCTTAAACAACTCCTCCGCTTCTTTGTTTTCTTTTAACTCAATGTTATCAAGCGTATCTTCGTATTGCTCGAGGATATGGTATTTAAAGAATCCACCTGATGTTTTTTCGTTATATTTTTCTTTAACATCTTTTTCTTTGGATATACCTGATTTATCGTAAAACAAAACTTTTTTCATTCGTGGTAAAACTACACTCCAGAAATGTTCTCCCATCTCAACCCCAATCCATTTTCTTTTTAGCTTATGCGCTACTGCTGTGGTTGTACCTGAACCAAGGAAAAAGTCCAAAACTAAATCACCTTCGTTTGATGTAGATTCTACTACACGCTTAAGAAGATACTCAGAGTTTTCGGTAGGGAAATAGTTATTTAACAAATCGTTTGTAATTTTCCCATAACCATGTATGTCTGTCCAATTATTTGTGACTGCTTTGTATTCAACTTCTAATCTTAGTGGCATAAGATATTGTTCATTTCCATAAATATCTATATAAATTCTTTTTTCTAATTTTATTTCTCCCTTTTTTATAAGATCATCCACTTTGTCTTTTGAAATACTCCAATGTCGCCCTCTTGGAGGAAAAAATCTTTTGCCATCTATAGAAATATAACTATTTTCTTTATTCTTCGGTTCACCAGGAGAATGAAATTCGACAAATTTTCTTTTCTCTTTTTTAATTATATTTTTATTAAACAAATAGTTCCTTGATTTTGAAAATAAAAATAAACTTTCTGTTTCTACACTAATATCTTCTGATGGTTTTGTATCTCTTCTTATTATTACCTCATTCCTAAAATTTTCTTTACCAAAAACCTCATCCATCAAAGGTCTTACAATCCAGTTTCCGTTATAATCACATCTGACAAATATACTTCCTCTATCTGATAGTAAATCTTTTGCTAATTTTAATCTATTTTCAAGCATACTTGCCCAGGTAGAATCTTTGTATTTTACATTATAAAGATAATCTGCATCTTGTTCCTTATTAAATGGAGGATCTATATAAATAGTTTGTATTTTTTCTTTGTATTTTTCTAAAAGTAAATTTAATGCTTGCCAGTTTTCGGA
>JBCNUU010000037.1:0-1100 GCA_039630545.1 Endomicrobiia bacterium | reverse complement strand
AAGTATTTGCATATGCTCTACAAATTTGCTCTTGTGCTGATTTGCTTGCTGAGTAAGGATTTCCTGAGTTGTGCCGGTCACCTTCTTTGTAGTTTACACCCTCTGGAGCCGTTCCGTAAACTTCATCAGTGCTGAATTGAATAATCTTTTTTGGTCTTATCTCTCTACACCACTCAAGCAAATATAACATCAAATTAATATTATTTTGAATAAACAAAACAGGATTTGCTATGGAATTATCAACATGGCTCTCACTTGCTAAGTTAATAACATAATCCACATATCCTATCTCTTTTTTTAACCCATCTGTCAAAGCAGTTGATAAATCGCAAGTAAAAATTTTCACTCGTTCTGGATTAAAAACTTTTATATCTCTGATTCTATCGAAGCCGTTTGAAGCATAAGTGAGTTTATCTAAAACAATAATATCCCAATCGCTTTCTCTTAAAAAATGCTCTACAAAATGATGTCCTATAAAACCACAACCACCTGTTATTAAGATTTTCATATTTGGTTTACCTCCTTTCATTTTTTTATTCTTCTATCAGTATCTTCAATTCTTACAACATCACACATACTTGCTATTCTACTTGCTATCCTGTCACCTGTAAGCATCGCAAGCTCAGCTAGGTTTAGATTGCTTGTTATGAGCAATTTGTCTTTTGCTTCTCTGTATCTTCTGTCGATTAATAAATAAATTGTTTCTATATTGAATTCACTTTGTTTTTGAGTGCCAAAATCGTCAAGTATAAGATAATCAACCGAAGCATACTCGTTTATAATATCGTTTTCACTCCAACTATGTCTAAAACTTTCTCTAATTTGAAGTAATATCTCTGATAAGGTTGTGAATATGATTTCTTTTTTTTGAAAAAAAAGTTCTTTTGCAACACAAACCGCTAAATGTGTTTTTCCACACCCTACAGGACCAGTCAAGTATAAACCTCTTTTATTTTTCAAAAATTCTTTTGATTTCTCAAATGCTTCTTTGTTGTTTTCGGTAACTATAAAATTGTCAAAAGAGCAGTTTCGGTATCGTTTTGGTATTAAAGTAGCAAACTCTTCAAGACATTTGAAGCACAAATTGTTGCTTTCTATTG
>JBCNUU010000036.1:0-1149 GCA_039630545.1 Endomicrobiia bacterium | reverse complement strand
ATTGTGGAATTGAAATTTAGTTTTGTATTTCATTGTTAATACTCAATTCTTTGATTTAATTGAACCATTGTGGAATTGAAATGGTGTTTGGCATACAAGTGGACATAAACAGAAAGTTGGATTTAATTGAACCATTGTGGAATTGAAATGTTGATGTTGTCGAAGAAACTTTAAGAAGAAATTTGATTTAATTGAACCATTGTGGAATTGAAATGTTATTAAGATTTTCATATTTGGTTTACCTCCTTTGATTTAATTGAACCATTGTGGAATTGAAATATTTTCGTAGACTTTAATAACTTCATCAAAATTAGCGATTTAATTGAACCATTGTGGAATTGAAATAAAGCAAGAATGGTAGTGTTTGACCTTCAAGGTTTAGATTTAATTGAACCATTGTGGAATTGAAATCAAGCGAGAATACAGGCATTAGAAGAACAACTACGATTTAATTGAAGCATTGTGGAATTGAAATGTCTCTAAAAACCTTCTTTGTTCCTCTAAACTTATAGGGATTTAATTGAACCATTGTGGAATTGAAATGTATGCGTGAGTATGCATTTTATCGTGAGCGTGTTTGATTTAATTGAACCATTGTGGAATTGAAATTTTCTCTGTAATCTTTTACAAAAAATTCTCTACTTGGATTTAATTGAACCATTGTGGAATTGAAATTCAGCACCAAAGAGGTGTTGATGGTTATGAGAAATTGGATTTAATTGAACCATTGTGGAATTGAAATTAAATAAAATAAATCTTATAATATGCCATTGCTTTTGATTTAATTGAACCATTGTGGAATTGAAATTTTTTACTAATTGTCGCAAACAACGAAATTGAAATCGATTTAATTGAACCATTGTGGAATTGAAATTACAACAAAACAATTGTAGTAAGCAGGGTTAAAAGAGATTTAATTGAACCATTGTGGAATTGAAATATGAGATACGAGGGCATGATTAATCCTCAAATTCTTTGATTTAATTGAACCATTGTGGAATTGAAATTTTAAAAACAGACTGTATGAATATGATTTTAACGAAAGATTTAATTGAACCATTGTGGAATTGAAATGGCGCTAACTTTTCAAGCTTCTTAAGAGCTGATTTAATTGAACCATTGTGGAATTGAAATGTTGATATCCATAAA
>JBCNUU010000035.1:0-1197 GCA_039630545.1 Endomicrobiia bacterium | reverse complement strand
AATTGAACCATTGTGGAATTGAAACAAATCATCTTTACTTTTTTCAGGGATTGATGAAGGATTTAATTGAACCATTGTGGAATTGAAACGTCGACAATACTGCGTGTTTTTTGATGTTTAAGCACGGATTTAATTGAACCATTGTGGAATTGAAACTTGGTCTTGCAACCGTATTAGACCAGTTGTTTGTCTGATTTAATTGAACCATTGTGGAATTGAAACATCTGTTCATCACTCATTATTTCTGTCCCTACACCAGGATTTAATTGAACCATTGTGGAATTGAAACGGAGAAAAATTTTTAATACACTCCGACCCTACAAAGGGATTTAATTGAACCATTGTGGAATTGAAACACATTAAATTCAACAGGTTCAACAAGACGCAAAAACGATTTAATTGAACCATTGTGGAATTGAAACTCATAAAATCGTTTTCTGTAATAATTATCTGCTATCGATTTAATTGAACCATTGTGGAATTGAAACTTTCCTGTATCCTACTGGGTAAATTAGGCAACTCTAGATTTAATTGAACCATTGTGGAATTGAAACCGAAGTGAAGGGACACGATTAACACATCTTTTTAGGGGGATTTAATTGAACCATTGTGGAATTGAAACTTAGTTGTTATTTGGTCATCAAAGATGATGACATACGATTTAATTGAACCATTGTGGAATTGAAACTTACTTGCACTCTTTCTTTTTCTTCTTCGTATTGTTGATTTAATTGAACCATTGTGGAATTGAAACATTGAAGCCTGTTAGCCATTCAAGCCAATTAAGCCGATTTAATTGAACCATTGTGGAATTGAAACCCTTCTTTTTCATACAGGTAGAGTTTATGCGCCCCTAGATTTAATTGAACCATTGTGGAATTGAAACACAAGCATGAATGGCTAATATAAGGCTTATACAGGCGATTTAATTGAACCATTGTGGAATTGAAACTAAAAGGCTAACAGGCTTGAATGGCTTGAAGGGCTTGATTTAATTGAACCATTGTGGAATTGAAACCTGTTTTGTTTGAAAAAAGATTAGGAGACCTCTTGTGATTTAATTGAACCATTGTGGAATTGAAACTACTTTTCAAAATCTGATAAGTTATATGCATATGAAGATTTAATTGAACCATTGTGGAATTGAAACTTCCAAGCCCCCCAATATTCTTTTTTGCCACAATGGGATTTAATTGA
>JBCNUU010000034.1:0-1284 GCA_039630545.1 Endomicrobiia bacterium | reverse complement strand
AGATTTAATTGAACCATTGTGGAATTGAAACGTTTACCAGCAGTGTTTTCTCTTACAACTCTTGCTAAGATTTAATTGAACCATTGTGGAATTGAAACTTAAAAAATATCCACTAAAAGTATATGATGAAACAAGATTTAATTGAACCATTGTGGAATTGAAACTTTGATCTACAATTTTGTTTGTTAAAAGATATTCATGATTTAATTGAACCATTGTGTAATTGAAACACAGGCTTGACAGGCTTATACAGGCTAACATGCTACGATTTAATTGAACCATTGTGGAATTGAAACTTTTATAGATGATATAAACGCACCATTCTACAAAAAGATTTAATTGAACCATTGTGGAATTGAAACATTGAAGGATACAAGGTGATAGTTAATACAATACTGATTTAATTGAACCATTGTGGAATTGAAACCCTGCTGTGCTTGCTGTGTTTGCCTGCCTTGCCTGCGATTTAATTGAACCATTGTGGAATTGAAACCAATATTCCGCTATTTTGGATGAAAAGACAACTGAGTTGATTTAATTGAACCATTGTGGAATTGAAACTTTGTTGTATACAGCAATAACTCACACGGAAGCCCTCGATTTAATTGAACCATTGTGGAATTGAAACTTTGCTTTTGACGAAAAAGAAATAAAATCTGAAACCAGATTTAATTGAACCATTGTGGAATTGAAACTATAACATTCTTTCATCATCATTTTGAGCACTCTTTGATTTAATTGAACCATTGTGGAATTGAAACCTCCAGACTTTTGAAAAAAAGATAATGAAACACACCACCCCGATTTAATTGAACCATTGTGGAATTGAAACTGTAAAGAGTGTTACGCAAACTTCAAAAAGTTAATAGATTTAATTGAACCATTGTGGAATTGAAACTAGTTCCAGTCTAAAAAAACTGTTTTATTTCGTCTCGATTTAATTGAACCATTGTGGAATTGAAACTATCGCGCAATCTTTGTATTTCTTCATTCATCTTCTGATTTAATTGAACCATTGTGGAATTGAAACTTCTTAATAGATTGTGTATATACTGAATTAACTGGATTTAATTGAACCATTGTGGAATTGAAACACTATAAGATAGAGAATTATCAACTCCAAAATAAAAGATTTAATTGAACCATTGTGGAATTGAAACGAGGAAGTAGTATTTAATCTTTTAACATTTAATAATAGATTTAATTTAACAATTTTGTGGATATTAAAATATTGCCCCTGATGGGTTTGGTTTTATGCGTGGTTAATTTAATGTTTTAAAAACC
>JBCNUU010000033.1:0-1321 GCA_039630545.1 Endomicrobiia bacterium | reverse complement strand
TGGAATTGAAACAAGAAAAACAAAAAAGTTGTAAAGGTGTTATATGAGATTTAATTGAACCATTGTGGAATTGAAACAATTTATATCCTCCACTTAATCCTAATGACAAAACAGGATTTAATTGAACCATTGTGGAATTGAAACATTTACAAATTGTAATAGAGGCGATAGATAAGTTTTGATTTAATTGAACCATTGTGGAATTGAAACGCAAATACTGATATACAGACACAAATTGCAGAATTTGGATTTAATTGAACCATTGTGGAATTGAAACCTTATCAACTTGCCACTTGTAAGTTTTTATCTCTGATTTAATTGAACCATTGTGGAATTGAAACTATTCATACACCCCTTCTGTTGTCACTACCGCTGAAGATTTAATTGAACCATTGTGGAATTGAAACGAAGTTGAAAAAATCAAAGTTTTACTAAATGACAAAGATTTAATTGAACCATTGTGGAATTGAAACATGATTCGGGACAACTCTAAAAATTGCGATATTTAGGATTTAATTGAACCATTGTGGAATTGAAACTATGAACTCACATTGGGATGATTTTGGGTGTGGTGTGATTTAATTGAACCATTGTGGAATTGAAACTGTGTTGCCGTGTAAATGCATTTTTGATGAAGAAAAAGATTTAATTGAACCATTGTGGAATTGAAACGCAATGAGTTCAATAGATTTTAACCAAAATCTATTAGGGATTTAATTGAACCATTGTGGAATTGAAACTTCACTAATTCTTGTTCTGTTGGTTTTCTTTTTTCACAGATTTAATTGAACCATTGTGGAATTGAAACGGTTTTGACTTAAATGTATGTTCGAATTTCATGTTGGGATTTAATTGAACCATTGTGGAATTGAAACTCTAATAAGTTTTTGATATGTAGTGTTCCGTATTTGATGGATTTAATTGAACCATTGTGGAATTGAAACGACAGGGGGTTTGAAGTTGTAGAAAGAATCAACAGGGGATTTAATTGAACCATTGTGGAATTGAAACACCACAATTCTATACTCATCAAAACCAGCATCTAAGATTTAATTGAACCATTGTGGAATTGAAACGTATAAAAATAGTGGATGGATAAAAAATGAAAAATCGATTTAATTGAACCATTGTGGAATTGAAACTCACAGAAAGATATTGTATTTTGTTTTTCTTTTCTAGATTTAATTGAACCATTGTGGAATTGAAACTAGCGATTTTTACAAAAGTGAAGAAAAAAGGTATAGGATTTAATTGAACCATTGTGGAATTGAAACTTCCAAGCCCCCCAATATTCTTTTTTGCCACAATGGGATTTAATTGA
>JBCNUU010000032.1:0-1349 GCA_039630545.1 Endomicrobiia bacterium | reverse complement strand
AAAAACAAGAATTTTAACCGTCGAGAAAAATTTAAAAATATACTTGGATTTAATTGAACCATTGTGGAATTGAAACAGTAATCTATCATCTCTTCAAGATACATCTCTAAAGGATTTAATTGAACCATTGTGGAATTGAAACTTTGCAAGACACAGTCAGCAATTTTTCAGAAATAAAGATTTAATTGAACCATTGTGGAATTGAAACATAGATGGAAAATGGATATATATTCCTTTATAAGAAGATTTAATTGAACCATTGTGGAATTGAAACAATGATGCACAGTTGTATAAAACGAAAAAGCGAGGGATTTAATTGAACCATTGTGGAATTGAAACGAAAAAATTAAAGAAAAAAACAATACTCTCTACAGACACATTGTTGGGCTACTTTTAGAAATTTTCAAACTGCTTCTTAAATAAAAACAATAAAAACCCACCGAGCACCTCTCCACTTACGGGGAGCTCCTCGGGCGAGGGGCTCCTCTCGTCGAAAGGAGAACAAATATGAAAAAAGACATCATAAACATTTTACTTCAAGAAATAGAAAAAGAAAAAAAAGAAAAACAAAAGAAAAAATACAAATTTTTGGAATTTTTTAAAAAATTGATAAGGAGGCTGAAAAAATAGTAAAAACTTGCAAACTCATCTAAAACTCTCCTGATATCACTCCATCACTCCAGAGGTTTGTTACCACAAACGGGACAAACCTCGCTTTCTCCTTTTAACCATCTGTGTCCATTGTGACAAAAAAGGATATTGGGGGGCTTGGAATAATTTCTTAAATTCTCGTAGAAGGCTTCCCGAGATATTTTGAACGCTTTTGTTATTATGCTAACATATCCGTGTCGCTCGCTCTCAGGTATTGAATAATACAGCATAATCGCATATTTAATAAGTTTAGGGGTCAAGTAATTTCTTCTTGAATGGACATATTTAAGATTTAATTGAACCATTGTGGAATTGAAACTCGCTTTTAGTTTATCTCTATATGTATAATACTTTTTGATTTAATTGAACCATTGTGGAATTGAAACGGTGGAGGAATGAGAGGAGAGATAGTTTTGTCTGACTAGATTTAATTGAACCATTGTGGAATTGAAACTGTTTTGTATTTCAAAAATGTCAGTATTGCATCCGCGATTTAATTGAACCATTGTGGAATTGAAACAGATTACTTACTCTTCTATTGACGTTTCAGGAATAGGATTTAATTGAACCATTGTGGAATTGAAACTAATCTTTTCTTTTTGAAATACTAAATGAAATTGGAAGATTTAATTGAACCATTGTGGAATTGAAACGAGGAAGTAGTATTTAATCTTTTAACATTTAATAATAGATTTAAT
>JBCNUU010000031.1:0-1495 GCA_039630545.1 Endomicrobiia bacterium | reverse complement strand
GTTTCAATTCCACAATGGTTCAATTAAATCTCATATAACACCTTTACAACTTTTTTGTTTTTCTTGTTTCAATTCCACAATGGTTCAATTAAATCCCATACAAGATACGATTCTCTTTCTTTATCCTCCTCGTTTCAATTCCACAATGGTTCAATTAAATCTTATTTAGTTGATATACAAACAAAATATCATTTTTGTTTCAATTCCACAATGGTTCAATTAAATCCTTAACTTCTGCAAAGAAAAATGAAAACAAGTGAAAGTTTCAATTCCACAATGGTTCAATTAAATCTGACCTCATAAATTTTTTTGATTTTTGTCGCCAAGGTTTCAATTCCACAATGGTTCAATTAAATCCAAGAATTGAAGTGATTGCTACAATCTCACCTCAAGGTTTCAATTCCACAATGGTTCAATTAAATCATATATCTCTTCATTTTATTTTTCGCTCCTTTCTAAGTTTCAATTCCACAATGGTTCAATTAAATCTTGTTAATATTTCCATATTTTTTACCTCCTTTTTAAGTTTCAATTCCACAATGGTTCAATTAAATCAAATGAACAATAAAATAATAGAAATTTTAGAAGAAAGTTTCAATTCCACAATGGTTCAATTAAATCCCTTTTAAATTCAAAAAACATTTTTCGCACAATTCAAGTTTCAATTCCACAATGGTTCAATTAAATCAGTATTATACATATAGAGATAAACTAAAAGCGATAAAGTTTCAATTCCACAATGGTTCAATTAAATCTTATTGGTGAGCAATCAGCAGATAGGATAGTGCAGAGTTTCAATTCCACAATGGTTCAATTAAATCCCTGTATTAGTTTTAGTTAGCATGTTTAATGCTTGTAGTTTCAATTCCACAATGGTTCAATTAAATCTCTATAGAAATCTCGCCAATGCCCTCCAGTTGAAGAGGTTTCAATTCCACAATGGTTCAATTAAATCGGTAGGAAGAGGGAGATGTTATGTTCTATAGTTGTGCAGTTTCAATTCCACAATGGTTCAATTAAATCTATACCAAACCTCTCTCTTATCTTTGTTGCACCTGTGTTTCAATTCCACAATGGTTCAATTAAATCCATGCTAACATATATAAGAGGGAGAGAATTTTGGTTGTTTCAATTCCACAATGGTTCAATTAAATCAAAGCCGTCTAAATTCAAACTGCGTATAGCATCACAGTTTCAATTCCACAATGGTTCAATTAAATCTCTGAACAGAGAGGCAGAGTTGACTACAGCAAGGAAGTGTTTCAATTCCACAATGGTTCAATTAAATCCTCTGTAGAGAGTATTGTTTTTTTCTTTAATTTTTTCGTTTCAATTCCACAATGGTTCAATTAAATCCGTGGAGTAACGAACGATGGCCGAACTCGATAACAAGTTTCAATTCCACAATGGTTCAATTAAATCATCGCGGTATACCAATGTAATTATTATGTTGAAAAGTTTCAATTCCACAATGGTTCAATTAAATCGAAAATAT
>JBCNUU010000030.1:0-1514 GCA_039630545.1 Endomicrobiia bacterium | reverse complement strand
ACGCCAGGAAGTTATTTTAGCTGGGATGGGAAGGATTTATCTGATAGATATGTTAAACCAGGTGTTTATATATACCAGATAGAAGCCGAAGGAAAAGTATTCAAAGGAAGTGTGGTTGTAGCGAGGTAATTTAAAATATGAATATAATGAATATGAATATATATAACGAAGGAAAAGAAAACAGAAAAACCTGTGCCAGAGGTCTACCTCTACGGGGGATATGGTATGACTTTCTGGCACAGGATTGTTCCTAAATTTTTATCTGATGTTGTTTTGGGAAATTTAGGATAAGGATGATTAAATACTTTTTGATCCTTAATTAAGAAGAGGAGGAGGAAGAAAAATTAAAAATAATGGAGGAGATATGATGAAAAAATTTTGGGTATCAGTGTTAGTTATATGTATATTTCAAATTATTTTTTGCGATGTAAAACTGATAGATTATTATCCTAAAATTTTAACTTTAAACAACGACGGATTAAATGAAAATGTGTTTTTTAAATATCTAAACGACGAAGACAGAAAGCTAACTATTAAAATTTATGACATCAAAGGTGCTTTAGTCTGGGAAGAAAAAATTACAGGTTCTCTTAAAGAACAACCAACACAAGAAAGTATCTACATATGGAGCTGGCATCCTTTGTCAGGTGAAAATTTATATAGTGCAAAATTACCTTCTGGAGTGTATATATTTGTATTATCAGATGAAGAAAAAATTATTTCACAGGGAAGCTTCGTGGTAGCAAAATAAAATGAAAAGTAAAGTTGTAAAAAAAAATAAAAAAATGTATAAAGTAAAAGTATCAATGAAAAAATTTACTGATTTACTGTTAGTTGTATTATTTTTGTTTAGTAGTATTAATATATTTTCTCAAACAAATACACATTTGTTTTATGGTGAAAGCAACAACCCAAGATTTAGAGAACTTGCACCAAGTTCTACTTACTGGTTAACCGAACAATCAATACCTACACTTACTAACCACACAATACATTTTATGAGGGTAGCATCCTGTCCTTTAAGAGACGAAAAAGTAATAGTAACACTTGCTTCTGACCAGACACTTAAAGTTACAACCTGGTCTGCCACTGGCGGATGGGGACAACCTTTTACTTTAAGAAGTGGTGCTACACCCACAAATTGTAGATGGTTTGATGTAGTATATGAACAACAAAGTGGAAGGTGTATGGTTGTCTACTCTACAGGAAATCACTTTGTAGCATACAGAATTTTTGAAAATGGTAATTGGTCATCACAACAAACTGTATACAATTACTACACCGATCCGGGACAAACTAATAAAAAACCTTTGTGGTTGTCTTTGGCTGCAAAACCAAATTCAAACGAGATAGTGGCTGTCTGGATGAGTGAAAATGACAGATGGGGTTATGCTGCTGTGTCGATAGGTTCCACCTTGATATCGACAGATACTATATGTGGTCAGGATATGACAGGTGACTCAGTAAGAGAAGGTTTTATGGTTGTATATGAACACCAGAGTGGACAGGCAGTT
>JBCNUU010000003.1:98678-237511 GCA_039630545.1 Endomicrobiia bacterium | reverse complement strand
TTTTATCATTTTATAATCAGAAATGCTAAAATTACTTTTTTTCAAATCTTATCAAATGATAAATTCGGTTTCTGAACTGATTTTGTCATTAATAAGTTATTCCATTTCAAAGTCAACCTCTGAAATATTTATTATTTATTTCAAACCAATTTGACAGTTCCATGTTAGTCAAAAATAAATGTTAAACTCTCCAATTTTAGTAATACTGAACCTAAAACCATATAAGTTTGTTATTAGTTCTTTTCTATTCTACCATCATTAGTCAGGAATGCATATTTCTTATTTCTTTAGACAACAAAGTAGAAATTTTTCTGTAACTTATATAAATAGGTGAGTCAAACATATGAATAAGTTATTTTAACAACAACTGGATGATTTCAAATTATAAAACAAACATATCAAACGAATATAGTAGAATGTTTTAATTTTATCTATTAACAAAACCGGCTGAGTCTCCAAAAAAACTCCGGGGCGTGGACTCGAACCACGACTAAAGGATCCAAAGTCCCTTGTGCTACCAATTACACCACCCCGGAAGTTTTTATTTTTTATATTTGTTATAAATATCTGGTAAGTGAGTTTTAACTAAATCCCACATTTCTTCGTCAGAAATGTCACTTACTCTATAATGAACATTGTATTGCTCGTCTATCCATTCTTTTATTTTAAGGATACCTGGATGGTTTTTAGGAATCCACTCATTCTCCGGAATTTTGAGCTTTGTATTAATCCAATACGCAATCCCACTTAAACCAGATTTATCAGAAATGCCTACTTCCGGTTTTCTTCCAAGAATTTTTTCTGTGTTAAAAATATTATAAATCTCTTCGTATTTCAACAGTCCATCAGCATGTATTCCTGCACGAGTCTTAGCAAAGTTTTCACCAACAAATGGTTGATTGGGAGGAATCTTGTAGCCAATTTTTTCTTTAAAATATTCTGCTATTCTTGTGATTGCAGATAGATCCATGCCGTTGGTTTCACCTCTTAAAGCGACATACTCTATAGCTAAAGCTTCAACTGGAGTGTTACCTGTCCTTTCTCCTATGCCTAACAAAGAACCATTTGCTGCTGAACATCCATAAAGCCAGGCAGTTGTAGCGTTAACAACTCCAAAATAAAAGTCATTGTGGCCATGCCATTCAAGCCATTCAGATGGCACTCCAGCAAGGCGTGTTAATCCATATATTATACCAGGAACACTCCTTGGCAATGATGCACCAGGATAGGTTACACCGTATCCTAAAGTATCACACGCTCTTATTTTAACTGGCATTTTCGCTTCGTGCGCTAACTTCATAAGTTGTCTTGCAAATGGTACGACAAACCCATAAAAGTCAGCTCTTGTAATATCCTCGAAGTGTACTCTTGGGATTATTCCCATCTCAAGAGCTTTTTCTATTATTCTTAAGTATTGTGCCATTGCCTGACTTCGTTTCATTTTCAATTTATAAAAAATATGATAGTCTGAAACAGAAGCAAGTATTCCTGTTTCTTTAAGTCCCATCTGTTTTACAAGTTCAAAGTCTTTTTCATTTGCTCTTATCCAGGAGGTAATTTCAGGATATTTTAGTCCCAGTTTTCTGCATTCCTCAAGAGCTTTTCTGTCTTTTTCAGTATAAATAAACATCTCTGTCTGTCTTATCACACCATTTGGCCCCGAAAGTTCTGACATGAGTTTATAAAGGTCAACAATTTGTTCTACTGTAAAATTTCCAAAACCTTGCTGACCATCTCTAAAGGTTGTGTCTGTAATCCATATTTCTTCTGCAGGATTCATTGGTACTAAGCGGTGATTAAATGGAATTTTAGGAATTTCTTCATATGAAAAAATATCTCTAAACAAGTTAGGCTCATCTACATCTTGAAGTTCGTATCTGTATTCGTCTTGTTCAAGCGTTCTTCTGTGTTTGTTAAATCTTAAAACCATATTGCTATACCCTCCTCGTTAATTCATTTAAAAAAATTCTTCATAAAAGTTATCCAGTTGGCATCTACTGTTTTAAGTTTTCCTGTGGCTTCCTCTAAAGAAACAGGAACCACTTCATTGCCTTTAAGTGCAACCATATATCCAAATCTACCCTCCAAAACCAACTCTACCGCTTTTACGCCAACTCTTAGCCCTAAAATTCTATCAAAAAGTGTTGGTGCACCACCTCTTTGAATATGTCCTATCACAGCAACTCTTGTTTCTATTCCTGTGTTTTTTTCTATTACTTCTGCAACCTGCTCTCCTATACCTCTTTTTTTAAGTATCATGTGACCAAACTCATCAAGTTCTTCTTTCTCTGGTTTTATACCAGGTAGAATTACACCTTCAGATACAACAACTAATGCGGTTTTTTTTCTTTCATATACTTTTTTAAGATGTTCACACATTTTTTCTATGTTCACTTCTTCTTCAGGAATTAAAATCCAGTCTGCTGCAGAAGCAACTCCTGTAAACAAAGCAACCCAACCAGCATGTCTTCCCATTACTTCTAAAACCATAATTCTTCTGTGAGATCTTCCTGTATCAATTAGTCTTTCAGCTGCGTCTACAGCAACCGTAACAGAAGTATCAAAACCGAAAGTATAATCTGTAGCAGAAAGATCATTATCCATTGTTTTAGGAACTCCTACTACAGGAAAGTTTTTTTCTTTATAAAGTCTATTTGCAACACCCAAAGTATCTTCTCCACCCATTGCTATTAAAGCATCAAGATTAAGTTTTTTTAATGTTTCAACACATTTTTCTGGTCCTGCTTCTTTTTTATAAGGATTTGTTCTTGAAGTTCCTAAAATTGTTCCTCCTTTGTTTACTATATACTCTACATCATTTAATGTTAAAGGAATACTTCTTGCTTCGATCATTCCTTTCCAACCATCTAAAATTCCAACACACTCTATACCCTCAGAAAAAGCTCTATATACTACTCCTCTTATTGCTGGGTTAAGCCCTGGACAGTCTCCACCGCCTGTAAGTATACCTATTCTTTTTACTTTCATTTTTTATTTTTCCTCCTTTCTTTAAAACAAAAAAATTTTTATGGCACCTCAATAGTGTTTAAAATTTGTTTTATTATATCATCAGATGTAATCTGTTCTGCTTCTGCTTCATAAGTAAGAATAATTCTATGTCTTAATACATCATAGGCTACTGCTTTGATATCATCAGGAATAACATAGCCTCTGTGATTTAAAAACGCGTAACATTTTGAAGCTAACAAAAGATAAATAGAAGCTCTTGGTGAAGCTCCATACATTATAAATGGTTTGATATCTGTTAAGTTATAGTTCTGGGGTTCTCTTGTTGAAAACACGATGTTTAAAATATAATCTTTTAGTTTTTCATCAACATATATATCCTGTATTATTCTTCTTGCTTTTAATATTTCAACAGGTGAAACTATTGCTTTAATGTTTGAAAACCTTTCTTCCAGAATCTGGGAAGATAACTCTAAAATTTCTTTTTCTTCATCTTTTTGAGGATAACCAATTTTTATTTTGAGCATAAATCTATCAACCTGGGCTTCTGGCAGAGGATATGTGCCTTCCTGTTCTATTGGATTTTGAGTTGCTAAAACTAAAAATGGTTCCTCAAGTCTGTAAGTTTGCTCTCCTATGGTTACCTGTTTTTCTTGCATGGCTTCAAGCAAAGCCGCCTGGGTTTTTGCAGGTGCTCTGTTTATCTCATCTGCTAAAATTATATTCGCAAAAATTGGACCTTTCTTAACAACAAACTGGGTTGTCTGCGGATTATAAACAAGTGTGCCAATAATATCTGCTGGAAGAAGATCAGGAGTAAATTGAATCCTTTGAAATTTTGTTTGAATACATTTTGAAAGTGTTTTAATAAGAAGTGTCTTAGCAAGCCCAGGAACGCCTTCTATCAAAATGTGCCCGTTTGCTAAAAGTCCAACTAACACCCTATCTATTACATAATCTTGACCAATTATTATCTTATGAATTTCATTTTTTAGATCCTGAATAAAAACCGATTCTCTTTGAATTTTTTCATGAAGTTCACGAATTGTTTTGTCCATACCTAAAGACTCCTTAAATAAAATTAACATATTATCTTCTCATAAACTCTATATTTTTTATAAAGAATTCCTCCCAGCGCTTCAGCAGCTTTTATCATCATATGGTTGTCTTCAAGTATCCAAGAAAGCTCTGCCCATTCATAACCCTGTTTTAAACCCTCAAGCATCGTATGGTAATACATCAAGACTTCTATTCCTTTGTTTCTATATTCCTTTTTTACTCCCATTACCATTATTCTTAGAGATTTAATTTTATTTTTATAATAAAGAAATTTCAATAATTCAAAAGGTCCCAGTTTTCCATTTAGCTTTTTTAATACTTCATTATAATTAGGAACAGTGATCATAATTCCTACAGGTTCTTCTTTTATAAAAGCAAGTAAAACAAATTCTGGCTTAAGAAGTGGTTTTAACCTCAAAGCTTGCGAAATAAATTCTTTTTGAGTCCATGGAACGAACCCCCAGTTTTTCTCCCATGCAGCATTGTAAACTTCAACAGCATAGGCAATTTCTTGCTTAAAATTTTTAAGATTAACGGGTCTTACAACTAAAGAAGGTTGTTTTCTTTTAATTGCTTCTATTAATTTTTCAATTCTTTGTTTTTCTAATGTCTCTTTTGTAATTTTGTAGGCATAAAGATCTTTTGCCTTTTTAAATCCATAGTTTAACAATAAATCGTGATAGTAGGAAGGATTATATGGCATCATAAGTACCGGCTCAACTCCGTATCCTTCATATAAAAGTCCCATCTCATCGTTTGTAGAGGGTGCTGTTGGACCTAACATTTTAGTCATTCCTTTCTTTTTAAGCCATTCTTCCACAGCAGACAAAATAGCGGATGATATTTCTTTTGAGTTTTCTAAATTCAAACAATCAAAAAAAGCAAAAAAACCTGTGTTCTCGTTGTGGAATTTTATAAAGTTGTAATCTATTATACCGGCTGCTCTTGCTAAAATTTTTCCAGTATTGTCTTCTAAAAAAAATAACTTTTTTTCTGCATGTTCCCAGAAATAATTTTTCTTTTCATCAAATAAAAGTTTTAAATCAGATATAAGTTGTGGAACCCAGTAAGGATCGTTTCTGTAAACCTCCCATTGAAATTTGATAAATTTTAACAGATCTTTGTTGTTTTCTACAGTTTTTATTTTCATAAAAATTATACATTTTATTTTTGCTTTGCTAAAAATAACTTCTTCATCCACCGTTTAGTTTCCACAAAAAATCTTTTTGCTAATTTTCTTGGAAAGGATGTCTTCTTTAACTTAATTATCTTACCTTTTGGTAAACCTCCTCCAGGAATCAAACCAAATTTTCTTCCAACTTTAGCAAATTTTTCAATAATAAATTCTAATTGCTCATCAGTATGAATAGCCATATAACTTGTCCTTATTAACTCTTCTCCTTCCGGAACAGCAGGAGGCAAAACAGGTGAAGTAAAAACTCCCTCATCATATAAAGCTCTCCAGAAAGAAAATACTTTTTGTATTCCTCCACCTATAAGTACAGGAATTATAGGAGTCTGTGAATTTCTTGTGTTAAAACCTAACTCTTTGAAACTTTTAAGCATTCTGTTTGTTATCTCCCAGAGTCTTTTTCTTCTTTCGGGTTCTTCTTTTATTACATCTAAAGCAGCAGAAATCGCAGCAACCTGAGCTGGAGGAAGAGCAGCAGTAAAAATTAAAGATCTTGCGTGATGTTTTATGTAGTGTATTACTTCTTCTCTTCCTGCTATAAAACCTCCAATGGAGGCCAGCGATTTAGAGGCAGTAACCATTATAAGATCAGTTTCTGCTTCAAGTCCAAAATGCTCCGCAGTTCCACATCCATTTTTACCCAAAACCCCTAAAGCATGGGCATCATCCACCATAACTCTTGCACCATAAAGCTTTGCAAGTTTTATAATCTCAGGAAGGTTACATATATCACCTTCCATACTAAAAACTCCGTCTACAACTATGAGTTTCGGTTTGTCTTCATATTTTTTAAGAATCCTTTCTAAATCTTCCATGTTGTTGTGTCTAAATCTCACCATTTCACCACCAAAATATTCTGCTATCATACATCCATCAATTATAGAAGCATGATCTAACTTATCTGTAATTACAACCTCGCCTCTGTTTACCAAGGCAGATATTACACCAAGATTAACATGATGACCTGTAGTAAAAAGAATAGATGCTTCTTTGTTTATAAATTTTGCAAATTTTTCTTCAACCTCTTCGTGTAAATCTAAAGACCCACTAAGAAACCTTGAACCAGTGCAACTTGTTCCATATTTTTTAATAGCTTTTATAGCTGCCTGCTTAACTTTAGGATGAACTGTAAGACCTAAATAGTTATTAGAGCAACAAACAATTTTTCTTTCGCCGTTTATTATTACTTCTGAGGTTTGTGCAGTAGATATGGGTTTAAAATATGGGTATATACCTAAAAGTTGTGCCTGTCTTGCGTCTATAAATTTATAACATTTTGCAAAAATATCGTTTATCATTTTTTTACTCCTATTATCTTGACAACAAGTTCCCTATCTCTTGGCCTGTTGTCAAAATCAATAAATACAACTTCTTGCCAGACACCCAGATGTAGTTTACCATCTGTTATAGGAATAGTCAAAGAAGGCCCTATGATTGTGGCTCTTAAATGTGATGTGGCGTTTCCGTGAAAATGTGTTGAATTATGGTGATATGTTTTGTTTTCTTTTATAATTTCTAAAAACATTTCTTTTGTATCTTTTATTAGTTCTTTTTCATACTCCACAGTAGTTACTGCACCTGTAGCACCTGGGACAAAAACAGTAAGGATGCCGTCTTGAATTTGCTTTTTAGCTATTATCTCAGATAAATAAGAAGTAATATTTATTATATCTATATTCCCATCAGTAGACAAAAAAATTTTTTCAGTTATTATTTCCAGATCTTTCATCAGACTTTTTTTGATTTGAAGGTTTAAATATTTCAGGATATTCTTTTATCAATTCAACAAATTTATCTACAAGGAATGGATCAAAGTGTTTGCCTTTCTGAGAAATTATTTCGGTTAACATTTCATCTACTGTCATTTTTCTTTCTTTATAAGGACGCTCAGACAACATAGCGTCTACAGAATCTGCTAAAGTAAGTATTCTTGAAAGAAGAGGGATCTGTTCTCCTTTAAGTCCTTCTGGATAGCCGGTACCATCGTAGTGTTCGTGATGATAAAGAATAATACGCGCTACATCGTTTAAAAACGGAAGAGCTTGAAGAATTTTTGCTCCTTTTATTGGATGTTGTTTCATCTCTTCCCATTCTTCCTTTGTGAGTTTTCCAGGTTTACTTAATATATAGTCATGGATACCAACTTTTCCTAAATCATGTAATACAGAAGCTTGTGCTAAAATATATATGTCTCTTTCACTTAATCCTAATTTTTTAGCAAGAAGAACAGCATATTTTGTAACATTATCCGAATGTCCTATTAAATACTCATCTTTTGATTCTAAAGTTAAAGATAAAGCTCTGGTAATCTGCAAATAAGCTGTGTTTAACTCTTTATAAATTTTACTATTTTGTATAGCAACCGCTAATTGCTCTGAAAGTGTTTTAAGTATTTCTATATCTTCTATATCAAATATGGTGCCATCTGTTTTTTTCTGATCTAGAGTTATTATACCGATAAGCTCACCTTTATAAATGATAGGAACTATAATTATTGCCCCAAATAAAGCAGCATCATCTGCTAACTGCTTGTATTCAGTTGGTGCCATTGTATGATACGCAACATCCAAAAGAAAGGGTTCTTTATGTTTTTTAAGCCAGTTAATAATCTTTTTTTGTTTAAAATAAGTAACTTTAAATTCTTCAATTCCATAAGAAGCAGCTAAAGCATAAACTGGTTCACCTTCTTCGTCTTTGGTTTCTTCATCTAACAAAAATACACAAATTTTTGTTGCTCCAAGTGAAGAATTTATTTGTTTTAACACATACTGAAGCAAATTGTCTAAATCCAGGATTTCAACTACAGCTGCTGCAGTGTTTTCTAAAAGTTTTTGATAGGATGTTCTTTTTCTTAAAACTATGTTTCTTATAGTGTTGTTGATTCTTTCTCTTATAGGTGTAGCGAAATATATAGTGCCTACTATTATCACACTTAATGTCGAACTCCATAAAGGATTCAAAGAAGCAAATTCTATAAAAACATTTATTAAAATATAATTTACAAATACACCAATAAATATAAACACAGCAAATTTTATTACATCACAGAACACCACTTCTATATCTAAAAGCTTATAACTATGAATAGAATAAAACGAAGCAAGCACCCATATGATAGAAAAGAAAGGAGTAAGATATATTAACCCTTCATATCCAAATAGCGGCAAGATTGAATTAAAAACTGAACCTACTATAGCATATACTAAAATGCCAAAAGTAAAATACTGAAACTGCAATCTCTCCATACCTTTTGTCTTAAAGTAATGATTTATTGTTAACCACACAGAATAAATTGTAGATATCATTATCCAAAATCTAAAAAAAGGAGCAATAACTCCAAATTCTCGTTTAAGTGGATAACAAGAAATTACTTTTACTATTCCATACTCTGTAAAAGCTATAATCGTAAAAAACAGCGCAAAAATATATTGCAAAATACCTATTACTACAGCTTTTTTATACTGTTTTGTCATTGACAAACTCAAATATGTATAACTTGCTACAACAAAAGAACCTATCCAGTTAAGTCTTGAAAAAATCTCAGCAACTAAAATATTCTCCTTACAAAAAAGCATCAAACTCATATTAAGGGACCACAAAGCAGAAGTTAATGCTAAAAGAAAAACTCCAAGGTTTATGTTTCTTAGATCCTTAAAGGAAGGAAGTCTACACTGTGTTACTGCCACTGATAAAGAAAAATTAAAAAATGCTGCAAATAAATTTACTATTTTTAGTAAATTTATCATATAAATTTAAACCTTATTTTTAAAAGTTTAATTTTTTAATTCTATTTTTACTAAAAATCTAAACTAATTTCAACCTGAAGAAAAATTTAATCTAAAACAAACTCCGTATAGACATTTTTGCATGGCAAACCAAAGCAAACTTTTATTTTTCTTTTTTTAGGCAAAAATATAATACTTGTTTGAGTTGAAAGTAGTTCTCCATGGCGACAGATAGTATCGTCATCACCTTCAGGTTTATTGTTGTGATCTTTTAAAATGTCTATAATTTCTTCTAAAGAATAATAGTTTTTTTTATTTATCAACTGGAGGATTCTATAATATCTTTCTTCACTGGATTGATGGACTCTTTTGTTTTGAAGCTGTTGTGGTAGATTTTTCTTTTTAAAGTATGCGTTATGTGGAATATCATAATTTTTAACTTCATCGGATAAGTAGAAGTTGGTGGCAACTAATACACCATTTTGTGGTTTCCTTAAACCAATATGTTCTGGAGTCAACTCTATACAAACAGCCTGGTTGTAAGCATCAGCTAAAGTAAGTATTGCACCGTTTGGATATCTAAATGATTTAATAAACATAACAGCTTCATCCACGGTTGCACATCTTTCAAGAATTTGCTGAACTAAGATAGTAATAGGAATTCTTATTTGAATTTTTTCAATTGTTAACCCATAGTTGTAAAGTACAACAAGACCTTTTTCATTCATTCCGTCATGACAACCTGCGATTTGTTTATATGTTATTTCTATACTTTTATATCCCTTTTTTGGCTGACTTATTCTTACAACCTGATCATTTAAAAATTCACTTAAGTAGTCAAAATTTTTAGCCAGAATAATCTCATTTCCCTTAAACAAATGTGGCATAATACATATAGAGGAACATCCTGAAGGGACAAAATTTTTAGTATCTTTTAAAAAGTAACTAATATCATCAGCCATTACTTCTATACTCTGAATAACATATAAATCTCTTATATCAACTCTTGCACCCTCAGAGATACCTTTTATTCTTTCTGAGAATTCAGGGGTAAGAATTTCTATTGGTTTTTTCCATTTTTTATATAAAATCCGTTTAAGTATCTGAGAAAAAATAAATCCAGGCAGAAACTTAGGTTTTATTGTTTTTATTGCAGTTGACCTCACAAGTCTACTAAAACTACTTTTTATATCTTCACAAAAAAACTCTCCTTGCTGAAAGCCCATCTCATAGCTGCTGCCTTTTACTTTCAAAAAATTCATAAATTCACCTATTTAAAAGTCTCCAATTATTAACTTAATCCTTTATAGGCTTTTATTGCTTTTATAAGTTCAGGAACTATTTCATATATATCACCTTCTATGCTGTAGGTAGCTATTTTCATCATAGGAGCTTCAGGATCTTTGTTTATTGCTACTATTGTTTCAGAAGAAGACATACCAACTAAATGCTGAATCTGTCCCGAAATTCCACAAGCAATATAAAGTTTTGGTGCTACAGTTCTTCCTGTCTGGCCTACTTGATGAGAATAGGGAATCCAGCCAGCATCTACTGCAGCTCTGGAAGCACCTACTGCACCACCTAAAAGGTCTGCTAGTTCTTCTAAAAGTTTAAACCCCTCAGGACCTCCAAGACCCCTACCACCTGAAACAATTATGTCAGCTTCTGCTAAGTTAACTTTTGCTGTAGTATCTTTTATAAATTCTAAAAATTTTGTTCTTATCTTAACTTTAGAAAAATCATAATGTTTTTCTATTACCTCTCCTTGCCTTGAAGTATCTTTAGGAAGAGCTTTAAACACTTTGTGTCTTACTGTCGCCATTTGAGGCCTATGTTTTGGAGTTAAAATTGTAGCCATAATATTTCCACCAAAAGCAGGTCTCGTTTGAAGAAGATTTCTTGTCTCCAAATCTACATCCAGCCCCGTACAGTCAGCTGTAAGTCCTGTCCTGATTTTAGCAGCTACACGGCTTGCAAATGATCTACCTATGTTTGTAGCTCCCATAAGAATTATTTCTGGCTTTTCTTCTTTTATAAGCAAAGAAAGAGCTTCAGCGTATGGTTCATCTAAAAATTCCTGTAACACTGGATCATCTATCACATAGACAATATCGCTTCCATAATAAATTAACTCTTTTGATAGATCTTTAATTTTGTAACCTAAAAGTACACTACAAACTTTACAATTTAGCTTTTCAGCTAACTCTTTTGCTTTTGCAATAAGTTCAAACACTACCGGTGCTATCTCTCCTCTTCTTTGTTCTGCATAAACCCATATGTTTTTGTAATCTTTAAAATCTACCGTTGTTTCTTTGGCTTCTTCTTTTTGTAAAACTATTGCTTTATATTTACATGTTTCAACACATGCACCACAATATGTACATTTAGTTAAGTCAATAACAGCAAGTTTTTTTACGGTTTTGCCGGATTCTAAAAGATGTTCTGAATCAATTATAGAAATTGCATTGTAGGGACAGGATTTAATACAAAGGCTACAACCTGTACATTTTAAAGTTATAACTTCAATTTTGCTCATTATGTAGTTCTCCTTTCAATTTTAAAAATTATTTTATTAAACCTGTTTCAGATAATTTCATTACTAACTTCTCAGCAATTTCTTTAGCAGTAGCTCCAGTTATTCTTTCTCCACCTGTTCTAGCTGGTGGATAAAATATCTTTTTTACCTGTGTCGGTGAACCTGTAAGTCCTATCTTGTCTAAATCCGCATGAATAGTTTCTTTGTTCCAGTAATGTATCTGTTTCTTTTTAGCTGCTAACATACTTTTAAGAGAAGGTAGTCTTGGTGTGTTTATCTCTTTTACTACTGTAATTAACGCTGGCAAAGACATCTCCAAAACATCCACTCCATCCTCAAGCATTCTTTCAACTTTAATATAACCTGGTCTTATCTCAGAAATCTTTCTTACATATGCTACATGAGGAATATCTAACATCTCAGCTAAAGAAGGTCCTACCTGAGCAGTATCACCATCTGAAGCCTGTTTCCCACATATTATAAGATCCACAGGTTCAGGCAACATTTTTATAGCGCATGAAAGCGTATAAGCAGTAGCCCAGGTATCTGCTCCTGCAAAAGATTTGTCAGTAAGTAATATCGCTTCATCACAACCACGACTTAAAGCTTCTCTTAAAGCCTGTTCTGCCTGAGGGGGACCCATAGTTATTACCGTAGTTTTCCCACCGACTCTTTCTTTTAACCTTATTCCTTCCTCTATCGCATATTCATCAAAAGGATTTATAATTGATTCAACACCTTCTCTTTTCAATGTACCTGTTTTTGGATCTATTTGTACAGAAGTTGTAGCAGGGACTTGTTTTATGCATACAACAAAGTTCATATTTACCTCCGTAAGAATCTAAAAATTATAATAATCTTGTTTATATAAATTTTTTTTATTTAGCAACTAACAGAATAATTTTTATTTTTTTCAGGTAAGTTTCAAGCAGACAACTTTTTAAATATCTAAATTTTTAACCTCCAGAGCATGAGATTCAATAAATGCACGGCGTGGTTCTACTTTTTCTCCCATTAAAGTAGAAAAAATCCTGTCAGCTTCATAGGCATCTTCTAGTTCAACTTTCAACAATTTTCTTGTTTTAGGATTCATGGTTGTCTCCCACAGCTGCTCAGGGTTCATTTCACCTAATCCTTTATACCTTTGTATCTCAAATCCTCTCTTTGACAATTCATTTATTATATTTGCAAATTCCTGAAGGTTTTTTGCTTGGTACTGTTCTTTTTTATCTGTAATTAAATTAACCTGTTGTTTATCAGGATTTAATAACAAATCTTCCAGGCCAAAATCTTTTAACTTATCAATGTTTTTCTGAAGATTCTCAAATTCCCATAGTTCTTTAAAGTAATAAATAATTTCTACTTCTGTTCCTTCTGTTGATTTTAAAAATTCTTCTTTTGTTTGTCTATATTCTTTTTCAGTAAAAATGTATTTTTTTTGTTTATTATATGTAAGTACACTTATTGGGAACTTCTTATTTTTATAAAATCCCACAAGTTCTTCTTCAGTAACTTCTTTATTTTTTAGACGGGTCATCAATGTAGCAGTGTTAAGTATTATTTTTAATAACTCATATATGGATTTTTTGTCTTGTTGTGGAAAAAAACTTTTTTTAGAAAACTTTATAGTTATATGTTCGGACAACTCCTTAAGTAATATATCTTGCAGTTGGTGTTCTGTGTCAACATAGAATTCTTTTTTATCTTTTTTAACTTTAAAAAGTGGTGGACATGCAATATATATATAACCTTTTTCTATAAGGGGAAGCATTTGTCGGTAAAAAAATGTCAAAAGCAATGTCCTTATATGAGCACCATCTACATCAGCGTCTGTCATAATAATTATTTTATGATATCTTACTTTTTCCAGATTAAATTCATCTTTGCCTATTCCTCCACCAATAGCAGTAACTAATGTTCTTATTTCATCGTTACTTAAAACCTTTGTTATCCGGGATTTTTCTACATTTATTATTTTTCCTTTAAGAGGCAACACTGCCTGAAAGTTTCTGTCTCGCGCCTGTTTTGCAGAACCACCAGCTGAGTCACCCTCTACTATGAACAACTCACATAATCTAGGATCTGTCTCAGAACAATCAGCAAGTTTACCAGGTAAAGTGGCAGTTTCAAGTAAAGTTTTTTTTCTTACAAGTTCTCTGGCTTTTTTTGCTGCATCTCTTGCTTCAGCTGCTGAGATTGCTTTCTGGCAGATTTTTTGGGCAATTTGTGGATTTTCTTCAAAATAAGCAGAAAGGGCTTCTCCTATGACTGATTTTACAATACCTTCTACTTCAGAGTTACCAAGTTTTGTCTTTGTCTGTCCTTCAAATTGAGGATTAGGAATTTTTATTGATAAAACTACAGTTAATCCTTCACGCACATCATCACCAGTGATGTTTAATTCTTTTCCTTTTATAAGCTCATTTTTTTTGATATAATCATTTACTACACGGGTTAGCGCAGACCTGAAACCTGTAAGATGAGTCCCGCCTTCAGTAGTATGGATTGTGTTAACAAAACTATATTCTCTTTCATCATAACCATCATTATATTGTAAAGCGACTTCAATGATGATATCGTCCTGTTTTTTATAGATGTATATTGGTTCTGGGTGAAGTACATCTTCATTTTTATTAAGAAATTTAACAAATTCTTTTATGCCACCTTCATACTTAAATGTTTTTTCCTTTTCTTCTTCCCTTTCATCAATAAGGGTAATTCTTACTCCAGGATTTAAAAATGCAAGTTCTCTTAGTCTATTTGCTAATGTGTCAAAAGAAAACTTAGTTGTAGTAAAAATTTCATGATCTGGTAAAAATCTCACAGTTGTACCTGTGGTATCAATTTCTCCAACAACTTTTACTGGACCTTCTGGGACACCTCTTCTATATTTTTGACGATAAATTTTTCCATTTCTATAACTTTCTACAATTAGCCACTCAGACAAAGCATTAACAACAGATATTCCCACCCCATGAAGTCCTCCGGAAATCTGATAAGCTTTCCTGTCAAATTTACCTCCTGCATGAAGAACAGTCAACACAACCTCTAATGCTGATTTTCCTTCTATTTTTGGATCTTTTGTGCCTCTCATTGGATCCACAGGGATACCTCTTCCATCATCTTTTACAGAAACAGACCCGTCATTGTGCAAAATTACATCAATGTTTTTACAATATCCTGCAAGGGCTTCATCTATAGAGTTATCTACTACCTCATATACAAGATGGTGAAGTCCTGCAGAACCAGTGGAACCTATATACATAGCAGGACGTTTTCTTACAGCCTCAAGACCGCCTAAAACTTTAATTTTAGAAGCGTCATAAACTTCATCTTCCTTTTGCTGCTTTTTATTTTTAACTTCTTCCTTCATATCGATGTCACCTTTTCCAATTGATTTTTTAAATTTTTAGTCAAAAACTCTCTTAACTCTTCTATGGAGATATTATAGTAAAAATTTTTATTATTTGCAAAAGAAACACTACCCTTTTCTTCAGACACAACAACAGCTATACAATCTGAAATCTGAGCTATACCCAAAGCAGCGCGGTGTCTTGTTCCAAGCTGATTTAAACAACCTTCTTCAGCTAAAGGTAAAATGCATCTTGCTGCAAATATCTTACCTTTAGAAATTATAACTGCTCCATCATGAAGAGGATTTTCAGGATAAAAAATACTCAAAATAAGTTCTTTGCTAATGTCTGCATTTAATATTACACCTGTTTGGACAAAATCTTTAAGTCCTATATTTTGCTCTATAACAATCAATGCTCCATATTTATTTTCTTTTAATTCTTTAACAGCAGAAAGAATTTCTTCAATTATTACCAACGAAAAAAAATTTTTTTTAGGCAAAGAAATTCCAGACAACATATTTCTTAATTCTGGCTGAAAAACAACTGCTAGAATTATCACACCAGCAAGCCAGAACTGCTTCAAAAACCAGGAAGTAATTGGTAAATTTAACTTTATAGCCACCAAACTAAACACTCCAACAAGAAGCAATCCATAAAATATGTTGATAGCTCTAGTTCCCCGAATGAACACTAAAAATCTATAAACAGCATAAATCACTATTGTTATATCTAAAATATAAATGAGTAATCTCTGCCAAGAAAGTTGTGTCATGGTATTTATAATAAAAAAATTTGTTAAATTTTTCAATAATTAAAGAATTGCTTTGTTGAATTTTTTAAACACATTTAATAAATTTTAAATAAATGATGAAAGAATATCAACAATCCGACATTGAAGAAAAAGCTATAAAAATCCTTTTAGATAACTCTGCTCTTCAAGAGGAAAAAGAAAAAGCTTTTAGAATATTTGTAGATATATATAAAAATAATTTACTTGAATTTGTATATAACTATATAAAACCAAAAGGTTCTCCACAAGATGCCGAAGAAATTGTATTAGATGTCTTTATAAAGTTTTATAAAAATATAAATTCATTTAAACAAAAATCATCACCAAAAACATATCTTTTCAGAATAGCTGTAAATCTATCAATAAATTTTTTAAAATCACAAAAGAAAAATGTTATTTCATTAGAAGAGAAAAACATAGAAGATAATCCACTTACTCAAAAAAGTGATAATTTAGAAGATATAATAATAAAGAAGGAAGAAGAAAATAAATTTAAATCTATTTTAGAAGAATCTCTTGAAACTCTTTCTAAAAAACAAAAATTAGCTTTTCATCTTGCAATTTATCAAAAAATGTCTTATAAAGAAATTGCTAAAATTCTAAAAACCTCAATTTCTTCTGTAGAATCACTGCTATTTCGTGCAAGACAAAATATTAAAAAATATATTATAAAAAAGCTAAAAGAACATGACTAAAAATAACCCTAATACAAACTTTAAAGCTGGATATGTTACAATTATAGGAAAACCAAATGTTGGAAAGTCTACTTTGTTAAATACTATTTTAGGCAAAAAAATAGCAATTGTTTCACCCATTGCAGGAACCACAAGATTCTCAATTGCTGGAGTTAAAAACTTCCCTGATGCTCAGATAATATTTTTTGATACTCCTGGTATCTATAAACCTAAAAACGAGTTGGAAAAAAGAATGTATGGATATGCTTATAACTCAATTTTAGACGCTGATTTAATAATTTTTCTTGTAAATGCAAAAGAGGGTTTTATAGAAACAGACCGTGAAATTATGCAAAAACTAAAAGAAATATTAAAAGAAAATAAAGTTGAATTAAATAATATAAATATGTTTTGTGTATTAAACAAAATAGATCTTATTAAAAATTCTGATTTAATAGAAGAAAAAATAAAAACTATAAAAGAAGAATTTAGTTTTTTTAAAGAAATTATTCCAGTAAGTGCTTTAAACAATTCCAATATAGATGTATTGCTACAAAAAATTATTGAATATCTTCCTGAACAACCCAAAATTTTTGAAGACGAAGAAGCTTTTAACTTACCACTAAAACTTCAAATAAGCGAAATAATAAGAGAAAAAATTTTCCAGAATGTATATCAAGAAATACCAAAATCTACTGCTGTAATAGTTGAAGAAATAAAACCAGGAGATGTGGATAAAAACAAAATTGTAATTGAAGCCTATGTAATAGTGGAAAAAGAAAATCACAAAGCAATAATAATAGGAGAAAACGGAAAAAAACTTAAACAAATTGGAACTCAAGCCAGAATAGAAATAGAAAAATTACTAAACAAACCTGTATTTCTTTCCCTTAATGTTAAACTTAAAGAAAAATGGACAAAAAAAACTGATTTTATATCGCAACTGGGATTTTAACCCGCAAGTTTTTTAATTTTTTGGTGTCTAATAATATAAAGAAAACACCTAACTAAAGAAAGCAAATTTATGAAGTGTAAAAAATACAAAATTTTGATATCTAAATACTTTGACAATGAATTATCTCAAAACCAAAAAGACATCATATTAAACCACTTAAGTGTATGTAATAAGTGTAGGGAAGATTTTGAATTTTTTTCTAAAATACAAACCATTTTACAACCTACAACTTTAGAAACATCACCCCATTTTGAAGCAAAACTTTTAAATAAACTAAAGCAAACACAAATTAAACCTGTTTTATTATTACCTGCAAAATACTTTAGATATTTAGTGCCTGCTCTGGGAGTGATCTTTATTACAGTTTCTATTTTTTTGACAAAATTATACCAAAGCAAAAAACAAACTTTTACATATGAACTTTATCCACAAGAAACAATAGATTTAGTCATGTTTGAGTATTATACTGTATTTAGACCTAAATAAAAGGAGGTAAAACCATGAAAAATTCAATAAAGACACTCATGATTTTATTTTTATGTTCAATTGCTTTTGCATTTGACGAATCCTTACCTGCAAAAGATAAACCAGAACAAATACCCCATCCGTCAAAAAGGATTGAATTTATTGAAGGTAAAATAAAAATGCTAAAAGAAGAAGGTGTAATCACAGAAGAGGAAGAAAAAGATATATTAAGAAGCATAGAAGAAGTAAAAGAATATAAAAAGCAAGTGTGGCAAGACGACAAACTTACAAAAGAAGAAAAAGAAAATCTGCTTAAAAAAGAAAGAAATCTAAGGCAAAAAATCAAAAATGTGTTAGAAAAAGCAGAAAAACATTTTGATGATGAACACTTATCATTACAAGATAAAGAAAAGCGGTTTAACGAAAGAATAGAAAACTTATTAAAAAAGGGAAAAATTTCACAAGAGGATGCTAAACTGCTAAAAGAAACTCACAATCAACTTCTTAAAGTAGAAAAAGAAATCTGGAGTGATGAGGTTATGACCAAGGAGGAGCATAGAAGATTGTTAGAAGAAAAAGAAAAATTTAGAAAAATAAACTTTATAATTTCAGGAAAACCTGAAAAAATGAAAAAATGGAAAAATAAATTCAATGATAGATGCTGTCCTCCGTGTGAAAAACATCCTAAACATCATAAAAACCCATTCCCTTCCCATCCATGAGGTGGTTTTGTACCAAACACCAGTTTTATTTTCAAACAGTTTTAAACTAAAAGAAATTATATCTTTGCTGTCAAACAAAACAGCCCTCAAATAAAAAGAGTTGAAAAATACAAGTTGTTATTGAGAGATTAAATTTTTGCTTATAAGCCAGTGTAAAAAGCTGGAAAGCTTAATATTATAAAATCATTAAGATATGAATAAATTTATCTACACAAAAGATAAAAATTACAGTTTGAACACAGATTGGTATCTGTATCATCAGCGACAAAAGGAACATGTGGATTTATGATTTCTTCAAGAATGTATTTTAGTGCTTTATTTGTTATTATTAGAACTTTATCTTTGTCAGTTTTTTCATCAAATAGAAGTTTATATTCAAGATTTTTTACATCATAAAACATTGCATTTATATTGTCAGTTTGAAATTTTTCTTTTACCACTTCAACATATAAAGGAAGTTGCAAGGATTTTATTTGTTTTTTTATCACTTCCCTAGACAAAGAAGTATTCAACTGGAGATCTTTTTTCATTACCATGATATTACCTGTCTTGTAGTCAATAACTAAAAGGGTGTCATCTTCAAGCTTATCTATCCTATCTATTCTGCAAGAAAAACAAAATTTATTATCATTCAGATGAAAAACTTTCTGAAAATTACTCTCCAGGGAAATTATTTCTTTTACTTTCTGTGTCGAAAGTCTTTCTTTCTCAAATAATAAAAATTCTCGCAAGACAAACTTCATTACTTCTTCTATAAGAAGGGAATCAGTTTTAAAACTTTTTTTAAGTTTCTTATTAAAACTTTCTTCTAAAAAATCTAAAGCATCTTTTATAAAAACTTCATCAATAACAGGCTTTCTTTTAACATACTTCTTAAATATAGCCTGCAAAAATTCATGAACAAATTTACCTATTTGTTTGCCTTCTGGTTCTTCTAAGATGTCGTCTTCAGATAGGTTTAATACATATCTGAAATAAAACTTCATGGGACAGTGTATATAAGTATCAACTGCTGTTGGAGAATAAATCATTTTTAGAAGAATCTCTATGATTTGGCTATTTTTTGATATTTTTTGTTTGCCTGAAAGAATTTCTATCTCATAGATTCCATGATAAATGTTAGAAATAGTTAATTGTTTTGTTTGCTTTTGTTTATTCCACAAAATTTGTTCTAAAAATCTACTTTTTTCTTTGTCTTTAGATTCTATATATATCAGATGAACTTCTTTTGCTGAATAGATCAGTCTAAAAAAATGATATCTCTGGATCTCTTCTTCTATCTCTACTCTGTTTATTCCTAGCTTTATTAATATTTCTGCAGGCACTAAAGAGGATGTTACTTTGAGATAAGGCAACACGCCTTCATTAACATCTAAAATTATAACTTTCTTAAAAGATAAATTTCTTGTTTCATAAAATCCTAATATTTGCAATCCTTTTACAGGAGAACCAGAAAAAGAAATCCTGATGTTTTCCAGTTCATTTAAAAAAATTTTAAAAATTTCTTCTTTAGAAAATACTAAATCCCTAAAGGAAATATTTTTTAGTAACTCTACTAGATTAAAAAGTTTATCCATTACTTCTAGGTTAAAAGAATAATTTGTAGCTAAACTAAATTTCAATATATAATTTAATAACTTCTCCAACTTTATACAAAAATCTTTAAAAGAGGTTATTTCTTCCCATTGATAAAATAACAAATCATGAATTGTTTTAAGCTGTCCCCTAAGAGCTTTTTTTGAAATTATGATGTTTTTTTTAGAAAAATTTTCATATAAATTTTCATATAAAACCTTGCTTTTAAGAATATCTGTTATTTTTATAAAACTACTCCCGGTTATGGTTTCATCTTCTATTTTTCCTGCGATAATTGCTTCTATAGTTTCTACAATTCCAGCTGTAGTGTTAGGATAATCCGATAAATTTAAGTTTCTAATCAATTTATTGGTAATAACACTCAGATAACTTTTAGTATGATATTTAGTTCCTTTTTTTGTAATTTGGGCATTAAATATTGATTCTAAAAGACTATAAAAAACACTTCTTTTTACAGGATATCCACATACAAAATTAAACTCCTTTACATTTAAAGGCAGATAATTAATAAGAGAAATTCCAGTGTTATCATCAGGAACTACTACAAGAACTTCATTTAAATCATTTTCAGAAACTCCTTTTAATATTTCATGAGCACATAATACTTCTGATTCAACATCAACAGTAGAATAGAAATACATTTCAGGTAGTTGATTTTCTTTTTCTGGTGGAGTTATTTTTATCCCTAATTTTTTAGATAAGTTTTCTAATTGTTTCCAATCTTTTTGGTCTCCTTGGAAAAAAATTATAATTTTGTTTTTATCTATAAGATTTCTTATAAACTTATACTCTGTATTATGTAAATAGAACGGAGTTACAAATATGATTTTGTGGAACTCTTCAAATTGCAATTCTTGATTTTGAGACACCAACTTATATAGCATCCCTCTTGTTGAAAGATTTTTGTTTTCTAAAGTTTCATAAAATTTTTGTTTAACTGTCACTATTTCCTTAAGTAACTCGTTTATTGTAGGTGGTACATTAAATCCAATTTCTGCCTCTTTTTGAATATTTAAAAGCTTGTCATCAGGTATATCTTCTAAAGTTAGCTCTTCTAAGAAATTAAAAATTTCATAACCCCATCCTAAGAATTCAAAAAAATTTTTAAATTTTTTTCTTAAAAAAGGAATATTTCTATATACTATTTCATATAGCAAATATACAGCGTCTAATTCATATACAAAATTTATTTCTTTAAATTTAGAAGCAGAATATACAACAAACTCATCTACTGAAAAGATACTCGGTGAGAAGAAATCTTGTTTTATTTTTTCAGCAAGAAGTTTTCTAAAAACTACCCCAGGCCTTTTTCCACCAAAAATTATACATAATTTTCTAAATTCTTCAATTTTAAATCTTGCAGTGATGTACTCTAAAATTTTATCTAAAATATCTTCAGCAAGATTAAAAGTGTAATACTCCAAATTTTTCATGTGCTATATTTCCAAAAGATCTAAAGTATCTAAAAAAAGTATATATTTTTTCGTAGGTTTCTTACAAATACTCTCAACAAGTGCAGCATATTTTTCAAGCTGAGATTTATATTCCTGAATTTTTTCTTTTGAGGAAAGTTTATAGTCTACAATATTTATTTCTTTTTCTTTTATTATTAGTCTATCGGGACGGTATACTTCTCCGTCTTTAGATATTATATCTTGTTCACAAAAAACTAAATCTTCTTTTTCAACAAAGAATAGTTTCTTAACATCTTCTTTTTGAATTAAATTTAAAACTTTCTGTTTATAAACTTGAAGTTCTTCGTTTTTAATATTAAAAAATCTTTTTGTCTTTTTAATAGCTGTCTCTATTTCATATTCTACATCTTTATCATATAAACTGCCAACAAATGAAAGAATTGTATGTAGTATTTTACCATCTATAATTTTTTGTTTATTCAAAATTTCTTCTTTTGTAATTCTTTCCTCTATCAATATTTCTTGCCAGTTCCTGTATTCAGATGGCTGAAATTTTATCACAGCTAAAGGTTTTACAACATCTTCTTCTGGAAAAGAAAGAGAACCTATTTTAATGATAACATCCTGCCACGGGAATAATGAAACTGCAAGATTTGAATTTTTTTGCGGAACAAAAAAATAAAGTTGGTCTTTTGCACGAGTTAAAGCTACATAAAGAACATTAAGTTCATCTATCAATAAATTCACATACTCCTCATTATAAAACTTAGAAACTTCCTCTGAAAGTTCAGCAAGTTTTTTGTTGGATTTTATTAAACTAACTGAATTTTTTTCTTTTACAACTAAAAACCGAGAAGAGACACCTTTGTGTCTACCAACTTCTATTTCTATTTCTAGAAATGGAATAATTACAACTTTAAACTCAAGTCCTTTTGCTTTATGAATGGTTAGAACTTTTACAGATTTTTCTGCTTTGGCATTTATATGCAGATCTTCTTCTTTTAAATTTTCTATAAAATTAAGAAAAAAATTTAACGAACCATTTTTCTCTTCAGCTTTTTTAGCAAGATTCAAAAGGTGTACAAAAAATGCATAATTTCTTACAAATTCAGGATTTGTTTTTAAATCAAACACACTATAAATTTTTAAAAGTAAATTATAGACAGAAAGAAATCCTGAAACTTCAAAAAGATACGAAAAAAACTTATCCCAGAGCTGTGGATATTCTTTTTTAAATTCTTCGCAAAAAACAACATTTTCTAATCTTGAAACTTTTAAAACAAAATTTTGAATCTCCTCTAAAGTAATTTTAGATGAATGTATAAAAATTTTTCCTAACAAAAAGGATACAAAAGAAATATTATCAAAGTGAAAATTCAAAAATTTCAAAAGAGAGATTATTTCTTTTATTATATAATTATCCTTAACATTCAAAGTTTTTTCTGACTCAACAGAAATTCTTTCTTCTAACAACCATTCTGAAACCACAGCTGCCTCATCGGTTTTTCTTACAAGAATGGCTATATCTGAGATATTATAGTTTTTCTGTTGGAAATCTTTTATTATTTTTAATAACTTCTGTCTAACTAATTCCTCATAATTATCTTCTTCTATCAACTCTCCATAAACAAAACCTCCTGCCTTCATTAAGGGTTCCTGTTGAGTATTGGAATAAACCTCTAAAATTTTCCTAACAAGACCAGTGTCATCTATTTTTATTTCTCTACAAAATTTTTCAAGATTTTCTTTTGAGAAAATAAAATTATTAAATTCAACTATTTCTTTTTTACTTCTTCTGTTTTTATTTAAAGAATCAATCTGTATCTTAAATGGCCCAAAATAATCTTTAACCCTATCAAACAACACTGCTTCTCCGCCTCTAAATCTGTAAATAGATTGTTTTTTGTCCCCCACATAAAACAAAGTCCCATTAGATGCTAATACTTGAGAAATTATAGGAACAAGATTTTCCCATTGGAGAACACTTGTATCCTGAAATTCGTCTATCAAAAAATGTTTAATTGTAGTAGAAAGTCTAATAAATAACTCTGGAATAAACTCTTCAAAAGAAAGAATATAACTAATTTTTTTATTAAGATCCTCTAAAAAGATAATATCTTGTTTTTGGGCAATATTATCTAAAATTTCATTAACCAGATTATAAATCTCAATGTAGTTATTATAAACTCCTCTGGCATAAACGGTACACAACTCAGAAAGTGACTTTTTTATTTTTTTCCATTCATTATTAAAACTATTTGAAATATTATGTCCTTTGTTTATAGGAATTTCTTCTCTTAAAAGCCATTTAGAGAGGTTTTCAAACTTTATTACGGAAGAAGTTTTATGTTCTTCTAAAAATTTTTCTATACCATTTATAAAATTTTTATTAATTTTCTCTTTTGGTATTTTTTCATAAAATCTTCTTATATTTTTTATCAAGTTTTTAGAATCACCAAAAAAATTTCTAAAAGTTTCAAACTTTTTAAAACCAGAAGAATAATTACTGGAATACTCATATAAAACTCTTATAATTTTAAATATATGAGTTTTAGGATTAAAACTTCTTTTATGTTCTACTAAAAGATAGGTCTTAAGAAATTCTTTTAACAGTTGTTTAATTTTTTTACTTTCAGAAGCCTTATCTATCATATAATCTACACTGTAATCCAAATATTCAGCTAGGCTAGTTTCAACTTTAAAATTTGGAGATATTCTTAAATGAAACGCATAAGCTTTAGCTAATGTGTGTATAAAGCTATCAATAGTATAAATTTGAAAGAAGTGATAATTTTTGAGTATTTCTTCAATTATTGTTTCAGCTTGTCTTTTAAGAACATTTAAATTTTGAAAGTTAAGTTTAAAGATAATATCATTTTTTTCTTCTATTTTCTCAAACTTATCCAGAGCAATCTTCTTAAGCATCTCTAAAATCCTTTGTTTCATTTCAAAACATGCTTTATTTGTAAAGGTAATCGCTATTATTTCATTAATTGAAGGTGTACCTTTATATGAAAAAGACTCAAATATCAACCTAAGATATCTTTCTGCTAAACTATATGTCTTGCCAGTTCCTGCAGAAGCATCAAGTACAAATATCTGTGTCTGATCTCTTTTCATATAGAAAGGGAAGTATTATTATAAAGGAAATTAAGTAAGAAATTTATATTTTATACCTTCTCCAACAGAGGGCAGTTTTGCTACTGGTTTAGTAAGATAAAACTTACCATTCTTTATCCAATTTTTTAAAATTGTAGCTATTTTCTTAGCTTTAGCATAACTGGAAAGAGAACCTGTGGGTACTTTTTTTCCTTGAATTTCTATTTCTCCCGAACGAAGTTCCTTGTAAGATACAAAGCATATCGGTGGTTTGCCTGTAATTTCAGGATAATCCTTGCTATAATCCACCACAGGTGCAAGTATTTCCTCGTCTGATACTGCAGTATATCTTGCTATTTCTTCATTTAATACAGGAATAGGTATTCCTACCCCTACAGCCAGTGAAACTCCATAACCTAAAATTGAAACGCCTACTAAAAATTCGGAAGACATTTGTTTTAAATCACCTATTACTGCGATAGTGCCTGCTGGAAATTTAGGAATACCTAAATCGGTCCTAGGAACATCTGGATTGTGCTGCGTTCCCCACCATGCAACAAAACCAATACCTCCTCCTAAAAAAATTTTTGTGCCTATTCCTATGGTTTTATAATAAGGATCTTTTAACAAAGGTGATAACTGACCAGCTGAGCAATAGTTAGCGTTGCCAAGATTGGGTTTTAACATTCCTAAATATGTATATATAGGTTTATCAGAAAGATTAACAGCAACATTGTAATTTTGATAACAGTTTCTTATGTTAAATAATACTGCTTCATTTACTTTTTTTATATTTATATTTGTTTTTATATATTTTCTCGGATAACAATCAGTTCCGTAACCTTCAGCCACAAGTTCAATGTCTTTACCATCAACAAATTCTTGAATTACATAGCCACCACCATATCTGAACTCGCCTGGGTAATCTTTGTTTCTTGAATCACTATCAGGTAAAGCTGTGGCTCCTAACATCACATCTACAGCTGCAAATCCAGCATAACAGGGGACTCCATTTAGATAACATTTTCCGCCACCAATTTTTATCCTTGGTTTTGTATGGCCTAAGTTTAAATACATACCTGAAGAACACATAGGACCAAAAGTACCTGTTGTTACAACATCAACTTGTCTGGCAGCCTCCTTTAATCCCTTTTCTTTCACAAACTCTATCATCTCATCAGCAGTTAAAACAACAACTTTGCCTTGTTTTATTTTTTCATTAATCTCTTCTATTGTCTTCATTTTAGTTCTAAAACCGAACTTTTAAAACCTTCTTTTGAAAGTTCTGTTTGTTTGTTATTTGGATCAAGCATTATTTTTCCATCTACTAAAAAATTATAAAGATATCTACCTTCAGGAATTTCCACAGTTAACTCCCATTTAGAAGATGAAACTTTGTTCATAGTAACAGGAACCCAGTTGTTAAAATCCCCAATTAAAGCAACTTTTTTGGCCTTAGAAGAAAAATATACAAATTTTGGTTTTCTTAATTTTTTTTGGCTTGTAAATAAAAGCTGTTCAGTAACTGTCGGGGTGGATTTTTCTGTTTCTTTAACATTTAAGCCCTGTTGAAAAGATTGTTTGTTTTCCTTAATCAAAATTTCAGGTTTGTTAGAAAGTTCTGAATATCTGAAATATATTACGGCTAGCGAAACTACAATGATCAGTATATTCAAAATTATAAGTGTTTTTAATAAACCTAATTTCATTGCTGTAAAATTGTTGATAAAAGTTTCAATAAATTATCAAGTTTAACTTTAATTTCCTCTATTGAGGATATTGAGTTTTCTGTTTTGGTTTTTAAATTATTCATATCAGTTTGAATCTTTTCTAAAACACTAACTAATTTTGAAATGACATCTGGTGTCAGAGAAAATTCTTCAGATGAAGAAATTTCATTATCTTTTAAAAAAGAAAAAACTGCTGAGAGTTCTTTAATATGTCCGGTCAAATTATTTATTTGTGAAGACAATTCATTTAACTGAGATATTATTAACTCATATTCTTGATGAGAAATTATGGTTTTTGATGTCTCTTCCTGGAGTTTTTGTTGTTTTTCTTTCTGTATAGGATGCTTTTTAGTGACTTCGTAAATTATTTGTTGTTCTTTGATTTTCTTGTAATAGTATCCGAGAATAACCACTAAAAAAGTTGAAACAGAAGCTATAATTATAGCTATTGTAATTAGAGGATCAGAAATTATCTCAGTAAAACTTATCATAATTTTTAAGAAATATCTTTTTTCTCTTTAAAATTCAATATTTGAAACAAGATTAAAATTTTTATAAACTTTTATTTATGAAAGAATTAAAATTACAACTTGAAACATTTTTAAAAGAAAATAAAAAAGAAATCATAAAGTTTCTTTCGCGAACAGTTCAAATTAAAAGCTACTCAGGAAATGAGTCAAAATTAATAAATTTTATAAGAGAATTTTTATATCACCATAAAATTCATAAAAACTCAAAAATTATAACACTAAAAAACAATCTACTTATGTTTTACAATGCAAATACATCTAACAATGTTGAATTATTTTATGACGCACATCTGGATACTGTGCCAGCTGAAGAAACTAATAGCTGGAGGTATCCTCCTTTCAGTGGAAAATTAGTTGAAAATAAAATATATGGAAGAGGAAGTTGCGACGATAAAGGATCTGTGACTTCTTTAGTTTTTGCTTTTTTATTTTTAAACAAATTCCAATTAAGAACACCACCAATTTGTTTTTCTCTATCTTCCAGTGAAGAAAATTCTTCAGGTAAAGGAATTGAAGAAGTTGTAAAGTATGTAAAACCAAAATACTCTGTAATCTGCGAACCTTCTGATCTGAAGATAGTTTATGGACATAAGGGAAAATGGAGCATAAAACTTATATTTTCAGGGAAATCTGCACATTCATCTTTACCTCATTTAGGTAAAAACGCAATTTATTTAGGATATCCTGTAATAAGAAATTTAATTGAGACTAAAAACGAAAATTTTAAACCTTCAAAACTTGGAACACCTACTTATACTATAACATTTATAGAGTCAAAAACAAATTCTTTAAACAGCATCCCATATGAGTGTTCACTATATATAGACTACAGAAGCGTTTTAGGAGAAACAGAAGCGACTATAAAAAATTTTATATTAAAAAATATAAAACACAAAAACTACAAATTTTTACCACAACATAGATTCTTTAAAGCCTGGATACTGAATGAAGAAGATAAACTTTTAACTAAAGCTATGACTGCATATAAAGAGTGCTTTTTAAAATCACCAAAACCTATTTTATGGCAATTTTGCACAAATGGTTCTATAACAATGGCAGATTTTAACATCCCAACGGTAGGCTTTGGCCCAGGTAGTCCTTTTTTGGCTCATCAGGACAACGAGTATATAAAAGTAGAGGATGTTTTAGCAGCAACTAAGTTTTATTGTTTGTTAGCTGTGAAATGGCAAGACTTATAGTTTTTTTAATTATATTTTTGGCGGTGGAGGGACTTGAACCCCCGACACGCGGATTATGATTCCGCTGCTCTAAACCAACTGAGCTACACCGCCTTTTTTAAAGTATTCTAACAAAAAATTTTAAGAACTTCAATAATAAAATTAAATTATTTGCCAACTAATTTATCAAACTCTTCTACTTCAACTGCAGGAAAGGTATTAAAAGAAATTCCTGTTAATTTTGTTATTTCGACTGAACTTTTAATTGCATTTTCCACTGAAGGAAACTCCACTATAAAAATCAAATCATACACACCCAACAACATATACATAGCTTCCAGCTTTCCTTTGTTGTTTTCTATTATACTGGTTACTTTTTTTGTCCTTAAAGCAGAGATGCCTTTTATTGCCTCCAGTGAGTATTTTCCCAACATTATAAATTTTTTCATGTAGTTTTACCTCCTGTTTAAGTGTGAGAAATAATATAAAAAGAAAACCTTAATATCAAGTACTTGTATTTTTAATTATATCTGTAAACTTCAACTGGAACTTTTTCTTTTTTTTAAATTTTTCACTTTTTCTTAAACAAATAAGCACGTTTGTATGAAGTTATTGATGTAAACACTCCTGAGTTTTGCTTAGGGTTATTTAAATTTAAGTTGATAATTATTTTTTTCCAGCGGTTTTTTTATTTCTGGTAATACAGATCTACTTTTCTATTATAGACTGGCAAAAGTATATCATATTTATATATCTAACCAAATCAACATTTAAAAAAGGCACATCTCCTGTGTATGCAAAATTATAAAAACTATAGGTTTTCTGTTACTTTGTCTTTTTCAGATAAACATTACCATTGAGGTCTTTCGTTGTTGTTTACTTTTTATTACACATTTTAGATTAATACAACAATGAAGTCCTTTACAAATGTGACAATCTCTTATTTCATAAACTATTGTTGTAACTATTTTTTCGATAAGCAAAACCCTCTCTTAAGATTATCTAGATGAGCAGAATGTTTAAATCTACAAATAATCCTCTAAAAAAAGACATTGCTGCTAACATAATTTATAATTTAAAAAGAGAAATTAATAGTTCAGCAAAATTTTAACTCCACAAAAGCCACACTAAAAGATATGTAGGTAAAACAGCAGCCATGGTAAAAGGAAAACCTATTTTTAAAAAATCTAAAAAGGTTGCTTTATAGCCTTCTTTTTTAAGAATTCCCCATGCTACTATATTAGCTGAAGCTCCTGTAGGAGTAATATTTCCACCTAAAGTTGTCCCTATCAGAAGTCCAAAAAGAATAAGTTCCAGTGGCATTTCACCCTTATCAAAAAATGTTTTTCCTATGGGAATCATAGTCATAAAAAATGGAACATTATCTACAAACCCAGAAATAATTACTGCAGAAAAAACAAAAAGTGTATATATTATAAACTTATTTTTTCCAATGATTTTAACTAAAAAATCACAAATTCTGTTAATCCATCCAGAAATTTCTAAACTTTCTACTAATATAAAAACACTGCTTAAAAATAAAACTGTTTCCCAGTCAAGTTTTTTTATTCCTTCAATTACACTTGTTTTTAATATCGTTCTTTTTACAAATAATGCAAAAACTCCACATACTAAACAAATTATACCTGCAAGTTTTAGAAATATTCCTGTTTTATAATTTGAGGTTAAGACTGAAACAACTATTAAAGCTATTATTTTTATAAATAAAATATATAACGGAATCCAGGACTTTACTTTTGCAGTAAATTGTACTTTAATGCTATTGTTTGTTTGTTTCTTAAAAATAAAATATAACACAAAAAACGAACTAACTGCTCCTAGTTCTACAACAAAAAATATAGAGGGCTTACCTTTATAAAAGAAAAAATCCAAAAAATTCATACCCGTAGCTGAAGCTAAAAGAATACTTGGAGGATCTCCTATGAGAGTGGCTGTCCCTTGAAGGTTACTTGAAACTGCTAAAGCAAAAAGTAATTTTGTTGGTTGTATATTTAGTTTTTTTGAAATTTGCAAAGCAACGGGAGCTACAATTATTAAAGTTGCAACATTTTCTAAAAACATTGATAAAAAACCAGTCACTACACAAAGCACAAGAAGAATCCATTTTGTGTTTTTTATTTTAATAATAATTTTTTCTGCTATATATTCAGCAACACCACTTTCTGCAATAATGTTGGATACTAAAAGTGTTCCAATAAAAATGTTTATTACATTTATGTCAATACCATAAATTGGAGACTTTTTAAAACCAAATAAACATAAAAAAAATACTATAATAGCTGAAGCAACTGACACAAATATCCTTTTAGAGGGAAAAACTACAAATAAAGCATAAGTTATAATAAATATTATCATCACAAGTGTATCTGGCATATATGTGATTTCTCCTTTCTAAAATTTTAGAATAATATCAATTAAAAAACAAACTGTATCAAATTCAAATCCAAAAAAATCTCTATTTGAATATCTTAAAGTTGAAGATAATTCAACATTTGAAAATATGCTTTTTTTATAAGAAAAAATAATAAAATTCTTCTTACTGGTAATTTCATGCAGGATTAAAAAGGTAATATTATCAATTAAGTTAGAAAAAATAGTAACTTGTGATATAAAGTAGTGTTTTGAAAGAAATGGAAAATTAGGTAAAAACGAAATTTCATTTCGGGAAAAGTTGTTTATATCAAAAGAGTTATAAGCATACTCTAATCTTAGAAGAATTTTTTGATAAAAAGAATAATCAAAACCAACTAAAAAATTATAAAATCTTTTAGTAGGTTCAACAGCATAGTTGTATAACATCTCACCATATAATCCTCCGACAATATCTCCTTTATATGAAAAGCCAAAAGACAGCCAATCTAATTCTTCTCTATAACAACCTATAAAACTTATATCCCAGCCAAAAATAGAACTGATAAACTTTAACACATAACCTGACTTTTTTACATTAACTTTAGAAACAAAAATACCTTCAAGATATCCCATATTAGAAATCTGTAGTTTTGACCTAAAAGCATCCACACCAACTCTTGTAAAGGTCTTTTCTGAAAAATCAATCCCGGAAAATAAATTCAAAGGATTTAAAATATAACCCTCACCAAATTTTAAAAGTTGTCTTCCTATATAAAGATCTAAAAATCTATATTTAAGGACAATATATAACTTACGAATATCTATTGCAAGTATTGAGTCTTCGGTTATTTTTAACGTATTATTCAAATGTTGAAAGAAATTTTTATAAAAACCATAAAGAAAGTTAAAGTCTATACTTCCATCAATTTTTAAAAACTCTTTTTTCTTTATAAAATTAACTCTAAAGGCTGACCTTCCTAAATAAAAGTTATTGCTTGAAATTTCAACATCTTCAAAATATAAAAAACCAAATGAATTTAAAAAATGTCCTGAAATTTCAAAGTTTCTGTCCTGCAAAAAAATTAAATAAGGAAAAAGTAGAATAAAAAAAAGTCTTAAAATGAACATTATCTTTCTAAATACCGACGAGTAAAATAATAACTTGATATTTCTACATCAAAAATAGCTTCTTCTATTATTACCACAGTTTTTGTTCCAATTTTAAGTTTGTCAGATACAACACTTTTAGTTGGATATACTTTATCTTTATAAAATTCAATCTCTAAATATTCAAAAGTTTTTAACAGTTTATCATTTTTAGCATATATTTCTTCTTTTAGAGGAAAAAACTGCTCTTTATCTATCCACATTTTTCGCTTAAAATAATTTACTTCTTTAACCTTTGCTGTTAAAAGAATAACATAACAACTTCTTTCTCTTAAATTTTCTTCACCTATGAGCTTGACATCATAGTTAGTATAGATTTGTTCTGTTTCTAAAATATCTTCATAAGAAATATCGCTTCCCATCATTGATTGTTTCAATAAGTGTCCTGAAATTAAAAAAGTATTTTCTTCTTCTTTATCGTAAATCCACATCCTTTTGCCAATTTTTAAATATCTTACATGCTTATCTTCTTTATTCAAAAACTCTACATATGAATTGTTACCTGAAATCCAGGTTTTAAATTTTTTTATCCTTACAGATTTATCTGGTAGATAAATCTCCATTTTTATGTTCATTATTGCTGAAGAAAAATTTAAATTTTTATCAACTTTTTTCAAAATTTCTTCAGGAGTTATAGCTAATAAAGAATGTATAAATGCTACCCACAAAAAAAATTTCATGTGATAGTGGAAAATTTTAAAATATTTAATTTTCATACTTTTTTATATACTTCTTAAGGCTTCTGTTGGTTGCATTCTAGCAGCGTGTCTAGAAGGAATAATTGATACTACTAAAGAAACTCCTACACCTAACAAAACAGAAAATAAAACATTTGTGAAATCTATGCTCCATTTTATAACATTATCCATTGGATAATTCATATTAGACATTGAAGAAGAAAAATCTATCCCATAAATAGACAAAGGCCAGCTCACAAGAACACCACACAAAGCTCCAGATATACTTCCTACAGCTCCTAAAATTACTCCTTCTAATGTAAAGATCAAAAGAATCTGCCATTTTTTAAATCCCATAGATTTAAGTATTCCTATTTCTTTTTTTCTCTCAAGAACTATCATTAATATAATGTTTGTAATAATAAACGCTCCAAGAAAAGTTATCCCTATGTATATGAGGTTGTAGATTCTTAAAGCCTGTTTCATCATTTTTACCCAACCATTTGTGGTTTCCCAATCTAAAGCGATAAGATTTTTGTAGTTACTTTTTTGAAAAAGATAATTATTTATATAACTTGCTATCTTTTTTGCCTCTTGAGGTTTTTTAAGCATAACCAGGATTTCATGTGTTCCACCATTAGTATTTAAAATATATTTTGCATCCTGGAGGTTTATCATAAAAACATTTTCATCTAAAATATTAAGATTAGTTTTAAAAATACCTCTTATATAAAAACCAGGTATATGAATCCCGAAATCAACTCCATGTATCATTAACGAAAAGCTATCTCCTATTTTGAGATCTAAAGCTTTAGCTAACTTTTCGCCAATAATAATTTCTCTATATTTTTTTCTATTCTTAATTATTGTTTCACCTTTTAGATATTCACCTTCTATCATACATTTATCTAACATAAGAAGCTGTTTTTCTTTATATATATCGCCTGCTATGCAAATCCCAGTTTTATTTTTTCCTTTATTATTTAACATCACAGGAAATTTTATTCTTTCTGTTATAATTTCTATATGTTTTGAAATATAGTTATCTTTAAGAATATGCTTTACTACTTCATCTGGTTCATAAATTATATGATTAACAGAAGAAAAATTTTGTTTAGAATAATCAATTGTGGTAATTTTTATATGACCTGTTTCATTTTTTGTAGAATTTTTTATAATATTTTCCATCATCCCATTCACGAGTCCCTGCAGGATTACTATAAACATCACAGACAACCCAACAGACACAATAGCTAAAAGAGTTCTTCTTTTGTTACGCTTTATATTTCTATAAGCCATTTGAAGTATTTTTTTCATTTTTATATAAATTTTAAACAATCTGTAACTGTAAGCTTAGAAGCAAACCTTGACGGAAAATATGCTGAAATAACTGCTATTAATATACAAAAACAAAAACAAAATACAAACGCATATATATTCCACTCTCCATAAATTACACCCCACACAGGCATACCTAGTTGAGAAGCTTTAAGGCCTGTTATTTTTTCTCCATACATTATCTCTAAATTCCATCCTTTATATATAAGCCATAAATTAGAAAGCAATCCTAAAAATGCTCCTAACGCACTACCAAACAGTCCAATTATTAACCCTTCAAGTAAAAATAAATTTCTTACCTGTTTTGGCTTAAAACCCATAGCCATCATTATTCCTATTTCTTTCACTCTTTCATATACTGCCATAAGCATTGTATTAACAATTCCTACTGCTGAAATAAGTAAAATAAAAAACACGATTATAAAAGAAGAAATTCTTTTCTGTTTCATAAGCAGCATAAATTCCTGGTATAAATCTTTAAATGTGTAAACTTTATAATCATCTGACAAACCTTCTTTAAACTGCTTGGCTATTTTCGAAACTTTATTAAAATAACCTGAAATACTTTCTCTTTTATTCCATGGAACTTTTATGTGTATTGAATTAACATCTCCTTCTAAGTCAAGAAGTTTTTCTGCTGATTTAAAATTTATTACAACTGTTGATTCATTTATTAAAGGAACCGATGTCTCTAAAATCCCACAAACGACAAAGTCTAAAGCATTTAGCATTTTGTATTTAGTATAAGCAGAAAGTGTTATTGTATCTTTTACTTTTATGTTTAACTCCTCAGCTAAAGCACTGCCTACTAAAATTTCCAATGCTGAAGTATCATCTAAAAACTTGCCTTCTTTTAAATTTTTATGTAAGTCAAAAACTTGAACATCTGTTTTTGGTTCTATAACAGTAGCAATTATATGTTTAGATTTCCCTAAATATATAACTTCACATAAAAACTGAGTTCTTGGAGTTAGTGCTTCAATATTTTTTATTGATGAACTTATTTTTAAGATCTCATTTATATCTTTTATTGGTCTGTCTAATGGATATGATTTTTTATCCTCATCGTATTCTTTTGAATATATAACTATTGAACTATCTTGTAGTTTCATTAGTTGTTCAACTAGCATTTTATCAATTCCTAAAAATAATGAATCAAAAAACACAAAAGACATAAAACCCACTGCCATTGATAATATGGTAATGAAAGTCCTTCTTTTATATCTGAAAACGTTTCTCAGCGATATTTTGAAAAGCATATTTTTAGATTTTTAACTTACCATTATATCGGACTCTATCATGCCATCTTTTAAAGTTATTATTCTTTTTGCAAATTTTTCTATTTTAGGATCATGGGTGGAAAAAATAAAAGTAGTTTTTTCTATTTCATTCATCTCTTTCATTATTTTTATAACTTCTAAAGCAGTCTGTGAATCTAAATTTGCTGTAGGTTCATCAGCTAAAACCACTATTGGTTTTTTAACTAAAGCCCTTGCTATAGCAACTCTTTGTTCCTGTCCTCCAGAAAGTTCTGAAGGAAATCTATTCTCCATTCCACTTAATCCAAGTTTCTCAATAAGTTCCTTAATACGCTCTTCTTTGTACTGTGATGAAAAATTTTTCTCCAATATAAGAGGCAACTCAATATTTTCTTTTACTGTCAGTACAGGAATTAAATTAAAAGACTGAAAAATAAAACCTATATTTTGTCTTCTATACTCTGCAAGCTGATCTTCTGAAAAACTTTTAAGAACCTTCCCGTTAAAAATAACTTCTCCTTCTGTGGGTATATCTAAACATCCAATTATATTAAGAAGTGTTGTCTTTCCACTTCCTGAAGGACCCATGATTACAACAAATTCTCCTTTTTTTATCTCTAAATTTATATTTTTTAACGCAAAGATCTTAATTTTTCCTTTGTGATAAACTTTGGATATATTTTTTAAAATTATATCTCCTTTCATAGAATATGTTATATATTTAACTTTTTTCTTAACAAAATTTTATTATACTTTATCGCAAACCTGTGCGCCTCATCCCGAATATATCTTAAAAGGTTATCCTCCAAAGAACTACCAAGTTTTACTGGATCATCAAGATTTAAACTATATACCAATTCTTCCGTTTTAGCTATAGAGATTAAATCTATTTTTTCATTAATTTTATATTCCTTTAAAACTTCATAAGCCACATTAAGCTGCCCTCTACCTCCATCTATTATTACTAAATCTGGAAGTTGTTTTTTTTCCTTTAATAGCCTTTTGTACCTTCTTTCTACTACTTCTTTTAACATGGCATAGTCATCTATTTCATATTCTTTTAATGTTTTAATTTTATATCTCCTGTAGCTAGATTTATCCGGTTCTCCATTCAAAAACCTGACCACTGAACCACAGGAACCAACTCCTTGAAATGTAGAAATATCAATAGCTTCAATTATAGCTGGAAAAGATTTCAACTTTAATTTTTCTTTTAATTTTTTTAATATCTCTATTTTTTCTATTGTAGCTTCTAATATATCTTTTTCTTCTACCTGTTTTATAACACACTTTGAAAATATGTTAGATAAATAATTTATTACATCCCTAAGTAGTATTGCCTGTTCAAAGTTTAATTTATCTGAATATTCTTTCATTTTTGACTTAAGCTGTTCAATAAGTTTTTTATTTTTCCCTTTAAGAAATAAAATTATGTTTTTTATAAGATTTTTATAGTTTTTTTGTATCTCCTTGTATCTATCCGGCTGTGAGGTTAAAATACATGGTGCAATACATTGTTTTGTTTGATAATAAACACAACTGCTAAATTTATTTTTAAATTGAGGATTTAAAAATAATTTAGAATTATGTTTACATCTACGAATTTTAAAAAATTTCAAAACGAATTTAATAACCGATTTTATTTGTTTTGCTGAAGGATATGGACCAAAGTAAATAATATTTTTTGATTTTTTTTTATTGTCTAAATATTCCTTATAACGAATAAAGTTTATCCCCGGGAATGGTTCAGATGTATCTATGCTTATCATCAAATAAGATTTATCATCTCGCCATATTACATTGTACTGAGGCTGAATTTTTTTTATAAGTTTTTGTTCTAAAATTAATGCTTCTTTTTCAGAACCGCATACAATGTAGTCTATAGATTTTATGTTATAAAACATTGCTCCTATAAGTCTTGTATCTTTGTTGTTTACAAAATAGGACTTAATTCTGGAATAAAGATTCCTTGCTTTTCCAATATATACTATCTTATTAGAGGAATCTCTCATTAAATAAACACCAGGTACTTTGGGTATGTTTTTTACTTGTGAATTTAAATCTTCATCCATAAATCTGTAGAAATTTTCTTAAAAATGAAGTTATTATTTGTGTTTCTTCAATTTTAAGTATTTTAGTAGTCATAAAATAAACAAAAACTCCTGAGGTTACTCCTAAAAATGTAACTATATATGAATTTTGTATGATAGTTTTAATAATAAAAAGAAATAAAATAAAAACTGCATTTGCAAGAAACGTTTTAAATAACAAACTTTTAATTGAAGAAAAATTTATATTAATTATTTTTTTAAGTTCAACATATAACAAAATTGTAGCCACAAAAGAAGCCAACGAAGTAGCTAAAGCTAATCCACCAACTTCTAAAAATTGCATAAGGATCACATTTAATATAGCATTTAACACTACCATCTTCATTGAAACTTTTACTGGATAATCAGGTTTTTTAAGTGCATAAAATGCGATTGTAAAAACTTTTGACACAGAAAAAAACAAAAGCCCTAATGAATAAAATGCTAAACAAGAATAAGTCATTAAAGTAGCTGTTTTTGTAAATTTACCATATTCAAAAAGTGTCTTTATTATATCTTTACCTAAAATGACAAGCCCAATAGATGCTGGCAAAATAAAAAAAAGAATGTTTCTTAAAGAATGTATAACGGTTTCTTTAAGCTCATCGTAATCCAAAGTGGCTACCTCCTGTGACATTTGAGGTAAAACTACTGTGGTTAAAGAAATTGCAAACAATGCTAAAGGAAGCTGCATAAGTCTGTTAGAATAATAAAGTGCAGAAATTGAACCTTCTTTTAAAAAAGAGGCACAAAGAGTATCAACCAACGCGTTTATTTGATCTGTGGAAAAGCCAACAACAACTGGTAAAAAAAGTAAATAAACTCTTTTAACTTCTGGTAAGGTCAGATAATAAAAAAATTTTTTAAAGTTCAAGGTTATTTTATAGTGTTTAGAAACAAATGCAAAATTTATACATAACTGAAGCATTCCTCCAACTAATACACTTAAAGCTAAACCAAAAATTCTTTTCTCTTCAGGCAAGTACACAGCAACAAAAAGAATAAAAATTATCTCTGCTATACTTAAAGATGAAGATGAAATAGCTGGTATAAAAAATATTTTTAGACAATTAAGTATACTTAAACCCAACGCAGCAAGACATATAAAGATCATATACGGAAACATAATCTGCAAAAGTTTAGCAGTAAGAAATATTTTTTCTTCTGGAAAACCCCAGGTAATAAGTTTAATTAAAGGAACTGCAAATAAAACACCCAAAATTGTCAATACACTAAGAATTCCAACCATAACAGTAGAAATAACAGAAAGAAATTCTTCTGTTCTTTCCTTTGTATCTTTCAGCATATACTCACTAAGTACAGGGACAAATGCTGCGTTTAAGGAATTTTCACCAAATAATCTTCTAAATAGGTTAGGAATTCTAAACGCTGCATAAAAAGCATCTCCATAAAAGCCCGCTCCAAACATTTTAGCTACCAACATATCTCTAAAATAACCAAGTATCCTGGATATCATTATTCCTGCAGATACAAAGGACATATTTTTAAGTATTAACTTATTTTTTTTCATTTAAATTATTGATTTTAAAAGTAAAATATATTAATTTAAAATCCTCTTAATTTTAATTAAAAAATTAAATAAGGAGAAAACCTATGGCTAAGCTCAAAGGTGGCCGTCATACATCAGCTTTAAAAGAACTTCGCAAATCTTTAAAAAGAAGAGCAAGAAACATAATATTAAAAAATAGAATCAAAGAAACAAAAAAATTGTTTCTTAAAGCAGTTGCTGAAAAAAAATTAGAAGAAGCTAAAAAATTACTTCAACAATTTTATAAAGCTGTAGATAAAGCTGCAAAAGTACACTATATCCATAAAAATAAAGCTGCTCGTCTTAAATCCAACTTAGCAAAAAAACTTGTTGAATTAAAGTAAATCGTGGTATATTTGAGATATTTTTAATATACAACTTTCTACAGCATATCTCCCATTTGAAGATGTTTTAAGTTTATAATCAGCAAATTGAATTTCTTTTAATATTTTGTAAGCTTTTAATAAAGATATTTTCTTAAATAAAAAATTTTTTCTAAAATATCTGTATAAACTGTTTATAACTCCTAAAGCAGTATAGTTATTAGAGATCAATTGATTTAAAATGTTGAACTTTTGAGATACGGTATTGCTGATTATAGCTTCAATCAAATCTTTAATTTCAGGTATTTCATATTCATTACAACATCTTTCAACATCTTCTTTAGATACAATTTTTTTTCCTCCTACAAAATAGGATAATTTTTCAATTTCATTCGATAGAAGCCACAAATCACTGCCGGTATTTTCAAAAAGTGCTTCTTTAGCTTCATCGGATAATGGAAAGTTTGCCCTTTCAGGAATAAAATTTTCAATAATTTCTTCTTTTGTAAGTTGAGGATATTCTACCAAAATAAAGCTTTCTAACAAAAAATCTATTGTTTCGTCTTTTTCTTTTACTAAAAGTTCTTTCTCATAAAGAATAAATAAGTAATTATGAAATTTATATTCTTTAAGAAACTCTATCAAATTCTTTCTAAATGTTTTGTTTGACCTATCGAAATATCTTAATACTACCACTGTATTGTTGCTAAACAACTCCATAGTGGTAAGTTTTTTAGCTACTTCTTCAATGTTTGTTTCCCAACTATAAATGATATCCTTTGAAATAGTATCAAAGGAAGAAAAAATTTTATCTAAAATTTCTATCATACTGTAGTTGTTAGGACCATAAAAGAAAAATATATTAGCTTCTTTAAGAAGCTGTGGTATCTTATCTCCAAATTCTTTATAATAAAACTTTCTTTTCATAACAAATCTATGGAACTTTTTTATATGACCTTCCTGTAACCGAACCAAATCCTTCAACAGTGCGAAGATAAATTTTTTTTGCTAAATTCAAAATTACAGTTTTTTTTGCCTCTTCCTCTGTAAGACCTCCAGGAAGAGTTGACGCTGCAAAAAATAAAACTTCTTCAAGATTTTTTTCCTCCCAAAGAGTTACATTGTTTATTCTATCTACAAAGTATAAATCCATTATCACTCTTAATTTATATTGTTGAACTTCAAAATTCTCTCCATATGCAATTGGCTGTAAAATGTAATAAGAAATACTTCCTCCTATATATCCATCTGAGTTGTTAATATCATTAGTAACAGTAAACCTACCATCTTTAAGCAATTCGTTGTTTACTTCGAGTCGAAGTGTGTCTTCTAAACCAAATATATTTGTTTTATTTTCAAAAGGTTGAACAGCTATGGTCTTTATATGAGGCGGCAAAACTTGCACAGAAGGTTGATATGTCTGACATCCAAAAAATATTACTGAATAAAAAGAAAGTATAAAAAATAAATTTATTTTTTTCATAAATAATAAATAACTCCTTATTTTAATTAACTATTTTTCTTCTTATCAAAATTTCTTTTAGATTTTTAAGTTTTTCTGTTATCCCAACAGGATATATGTGGGGATTTATTAGTCTTTTGTATTCTGCTGGTAAAATTTTTAAATTGTTAATAGTTCTTTCCTTTATCTGAACAAGAGATGGAAATTGATATATCAAATTTCCTTTATCTATTATTTTTTTAAGTAGCAACTTTTTTTCGCATTCTAAATTATTACATGTTTTTATTTGATAGTGGAAATCAGGGTGATATATCCTACAATCTTTTTTTAATTTTTCTTTTTCTAAATGAATAACATCAAACAAAAAACCATTTCGTGTATAAAACCTTGTTATATTTTTTACATGAGGCAAAGAAACCTTCTCTGGAGTGTCTGAAAATTTTATAACAGGAACATATTTTTTATTTTTTCTTTTAGCAACTATCTTATACACACCACTTACTGATGCATCAGGATGACCAGTGATTAGTTTTGTACCAACTCCAAATATATCTATGGGAGATTTTCTATTTAAAAGTTGACTGATTATGTATTCATCTAGTTCATTTGATACTACAATTTTTGCCTCTTTAAGACCTTCTTTATCTAAAAGATATCTTACTTTTTTACTCAATGTCTCTAAATCTCCACTGTCTAGTCTTATACCAAAATTTTTAATCCCTTTTCTTTTTAGTTTTTTTAAAATTTTCACAGCATTCTTTATCCCACTTTTTAAGGTATTGTAGGTATCTATAAGCAAAATAGCATTTTCTGGATAAAGTTTTGTAAATTTTTCAAAAGCTTCATATTCACTGTCAAAACTCATCACCCAAGAATGTGCCATTGTTCCTCTTACAGGAATATTATACATCTTTCCAGCCAGCACATTAGATGTCCCGAAAGCTCCTCCTATATAAGCAGCTCTTGTAGCAGACAAAGCACCGTCTATACCTTGAGCCCTCCGAAGGCCAAATTCTAAAATCATTTTTCCTTCTGCAACTTCTGATATTCTGGCTGTTTTTGTAGCTATTAGTGTTTGAAAATTTATTATATTTAAGACTATACTTTCTAAAAGTTGAGCTTGAATTATAGGAGCATGAATTCTTAAAACTGGCTCTTTAGGAAAAACTATTTCTCCTTCTTCTACTGAATATATATCTCCTGTAAATTTAAATTTTTTGAGATATTCTAAAAATTCTTTTTTGAATAACCCGGAAGATTCTAAATATTTTATATCTTCATATTCAACTCTTAAGTTTAAAATTATATTCACCAATGTTTCAAGTCCAGCAAAAACTATAAAACCATTATTAAATGGCGCTTTTCTAAATGTCAAATCAAACACTGCATACTCATTTTTTTTATAAAAAAAATACCCTTGTGCCATTGTCAGTTCATACAAATCAGTAAGCAACAAAGAATCATATCTGTTCATGGTTAATTATTTTTACTCCAATAGATTCCATATGTTTTAATGCTCGTTGTAGGTTTCCTTCGGGAATATCTACTCCTTTTGTTGCATCTAAAATCACATAAGTATCAAAACCAAAATTCACAGCATCACACGCAGAAAAATAAACACAATAGTCTAAAGCCAAACCACAAATATAAACTTCCTTTATACCTAAACCTTTTAGCCACCAATGAAGGCCAGTTTCTGTCTTTTTATCATTTTCTAAAAAAGCAGAATAAGAATCAATCTGTGGATTGGTTCCTTTTCTTATTATTAAATCTATTTCTTTTTCGTTTAAATCTTTGTGGAGTTGTGCTCCAACACTACCTCTTACACAGTGAACAGGCCATAAGACTTGTGAAACACCATTTATTTCTATAACCTCTCCTATATTTTTGTTGTGTGTTTTGGCAAAAGAGATGTGATCTTCTGGATGCCAGTCTTGGGTAGCAACTACTTTGAAAAATTTATTTATAATTTTATTTATTACAGGAACTACCCTATCTCCGTCAGGAACCGGTAACGCTCCCTGGGGACAAAAATCATTTTGTACATCAACAATTAACAAAACATCTTTTTTCATAAAAAAAGCTCCTTTTTATTTATTTTAATAAGTTAAAACAAAATCCTCACCTAAAATTACAGCAAAATCTATCTGCTCTTCTAAACTATAAGATTTATTTATGTCAAAAATATTTAAAAGATTACATAGTTGATTTAAAGATTTAACATCATTAGAATAATCTATTATTTTACTTTTTGGTAATTTACAATACCAATTAGCCCAATCCAAAACATCATAACCTTTTTCTCTAAGAAAAAATGCTACCTGTTTTGCAAGTTTTGGTTTACAAGAAGCATTATAAATTTTCACAATAACTTTCTTTTTTGTTTCTTTATTTTCCAGACTTTGTCTATTAGTTAAAAAATGTTCTAATAGTTCATCAATAGTATTTTTTTCAACCTCAATATATCTTCCCTTGGGTTTTCCAGGTAAAATTGAAAATCTTAAGTTTGAAAATTTTAAATTTTTAAATTCTAAAAGCAAATTCAGTGTTTCCAAAAAATTAATATTTGTGAAAATGCTCTTGTTAAACGTATATATCAATTTTGGTAGTTTGTACAAGATATCCACAGACAAAATTCTGTTTATTAAATTTTTAATAAACTGCTGCTGTCTATAAATTCTTCCTATGTCACCAGTAGTATCCCTAAAACGTACATATTTTAAAGCTTCTTCCCCATTCAAATAGTAGACACCGGGTTCAAAGTGAATATGAAGATTACCCGCATGATCATCATAGTGCATTGGTCTGTCTACTGTGATTTTTATTTTTCCTATGGTATCAATAAGTTTTATGAAATTATTATAGTCTAGTATAAAAAAATAAAAAATTTGAAGCTTTTTTTCTCCGGTTGAAAACAATTTTTGTTCTAAAAGATTAATAAATTCTTTTACAGCTTTATGTTTGTCTTTAAGATTAAAATATAAATAAGCATATACTTCTGTAAGTTTTTTATATTGTAGACCTTCTACATCGATATATATATCTCTAGGAATAGACACTATATCTAACACTCTCTCAGATGGCAAATAACTCAAAAGAATAATAGTATCAGCATGCACGGAGTTGTCTACTAAATCTGTTCCTAACAAAAGAAAATTAATCCTTTTTTGCGAAGCTAAATTTTTTATCAATACACTTTTCTGCGAAAGATATCCAATATACAATACCAAACCACAAAAAGTAAACAATAACAAATGTTTGAACTTCAGTTTCATAGATATAATTTTTTATTAATTATGTATTTCTCCACAGAAGGACTCACAAAATATTTTATAGAAAGTTTATTTTTTATTCTTTCTCTTATCATACTGGATGAAACTTCAATTATTGGTGATTTAAAAAAAACCACTTTCTTAATAATTATGTCAGGTAGCTTTTCCATCGAAGCTTTATCAACATTCCTCTCACCTACAAGAAAATAAACTTTTTGTAATATTTGCTGCCATCTTTCCCAGGTAGGCAAAGATAACAAAGAATCAAAACCTATCAAAAAGTATAGATTATAATCTCGGAATTTCTGAGAAAAAAAATCTACAGTGATATAGGTATAAGATATTCTTTTTTGCCTAATTTCAAATAAACTTAATTCAAAGTGCTTGATTCCTTTAATAGAAAGCTTCAGCATATTAACTCTATGTTGCCAGTTAGATAATTCAAAACCGATTTTATGAGGCGGTTTATAACAAGGAATAAATATTACTTTTTGCGCACAAATAAATTCAAAGGCAGATTGTGCTAAAATTAAATGTCCTATATGAACCGGATCAAATGTACCACCAAAAAGAATTATATTTTTAGTAAAACTCATAGCAGTCTATTCTCTTATTGCTCCTTCTCCAACAACTATATACTTGGTTGTAGTAAGCTCATTTATTCCCATCGTTCCTCTAGCGTGCAATTTAGAAGTAGATATACCAATCTCACTACCAAAACCAAAAACTCCTCCATCATGAAGTCTGGTTGACGAATTTATAAATATGGCAGAAGAATCCACCTCTTTATTAAACTTTTGTTGAGCATACTCATCTTTAGTTATTATGGCATCTGAATGATGGGAACCATAATTATTTATATGATATATTGCTTCATCTATATCTTTTACAATTTTAATTGCAAGTATATAATCTAGATATTCTTTTCCAAAATCATCTTTTTTTGCTTTTTTTATTTTAATATTGTATTTTTTTAATAAATTAAAAGTTTGTTGACAACCTCGAAGCTCTACATTGTGTTTAATGTAAAGCTCTGCCATTTTAGGTAAGAAATCCTCTGCTATATCTTTATGAACCAAAAGTGTTTCCATGGCATTACATACTGATGGCCTTTGAACTTTAGCATTAAGACATACTTTTAAAGCTACTTCTATATCTGCTGAGCTATCAACATAAGTATGACATACTCCACTACCATGAGAAATTACAGGTATTAAAGATTTTTCTTTTATAGAATTAACCATCTTTTCTCCACCACGAGGAATTACTAAATCTATGTATCTGTCTAATTTTAAAATTTCATATAAGAATTCGTAGGATTTTTCATCAATAAAAAGGACTATTTCAGGTGATAGCTCTAAATTAAACTTTTTCCAGATTTCTTTAACAGACAAATTTATTACTTTTACTAACTCTTTATTAGTATTAATTGTCTCAGAACCTCCTCTAAGAATAACACAATTGCCTGATTTAATACATAGTACAGTTGCATCAACTGTTACATTTGGTCTTGATTCATACACCATTAAAACAACTCCTAAAGGAACACTAACTTTCTTAATAGTAATTTCTCCACCAGAAAGATTTCTTTTCCATTCTTTCAGTGTTTTATTTATTGGAGAAGGTAATGATATTACTGTATCTATACCGTCTAACATTTCTTTAAATCTTTTATCATTAAGTGTCAATCTATCAATCAAAGCTGAAGAAAGTTTTAATTTTTTTGCAAGTTGTATGTCTTTTAAATTAGCATTTATTATTGCAGATTTATTTTGAAAAAGATTTTCCTTTATTTTTTTTAGAAGTTCATTTATAACTTCTTCAGAAATACTAGAGAATTTATAAGATGTTTCTTTTAATTGTTTAATTTTGTTAATCCAAAAATTCCATTTTTTATTCATTTTTATGTTTAATTACCTCCTAAGCGCTAATATCGAAATAGAAATTATTGACAAAAATAAACTTATAACATAGAAAAACAAAACAACTTCTCTTTCTGTCCAGCCATAAGATAACAGTATATGATGGATATGATGTCTGTCAGCCAGACCTATACTAACTTTTTTCTTTATTCTTCTTATTATAGTCATAGCCACATCCAAAAATGGAACACCTGCTATAATTACAGGTATAACAAAAGACAACAAAGCACCTGTTTTTAATGTCCCTACAGTAGTAATACACCCTACAAGTAAACCTAAAAATAACGCACCTGTATCACCCATAAAAAGTTTTGCTGGATAAAAATTGTAAACTAAAAAACCACCAACTGTTCCACACAAAATTAGACTTAACAAAGAAGATAAAATCAATTGATTTGAAATAATTGAGGATATCATTTGTTGTTGTAAAACCGAAATAATAAAAAATGCAAAACTTGAAATCAAAACGATTCCTCCAGCTAATCCATCAATACCATCTATAAGATTTATCATATTCATAAAACTACACAGCCAAATAATTGTAACAATCTGACTTATAATTCTGGGAAAAGCAATAAATCTATCATTGAATGGAAAAGTTATTCCTAAAATTCTTACACCGTAATCTATAGCACAATATGCTGTTATTACCTGAAATAAAAATTTTACACCTGCCGAAAGCCCAAATTTGTCGTCAATACTTCCTACTATGACTACAAGTAAAGATGCAAAAAATATTCCTAAAAGCTGCTTTGAAATACTTATTGTCTCTTTATATTCTTCCCAATCTATTGTATATTTATAATTTAAAATATCTTTTAGCTCTGGAAAGATTTTTATTAAAACTACTAAAGATAAAAAAAATGCTAAAAACATTCCAAAACCTGCCCATCTTGTAAGTTTTCTATATTTTAGTTTTCTTTTAGATGGGCGGTCATAAATTCCAAATTTCTTTGCAAGAAAATTTGAAAAAGGAACCAAAAAAACTGAAAAAATAAATGATAAGATAACACCTGTTAGATATATTTTAAACATAAGTTAGCTAAGTTTAATAGTTTAACTCTTTATATAGAGGGAATTTTTCTAAAAGTAACTTAACTTTATTTCTAACATAAGAAGTTACATTCTTGCTTCCGCGAGATTTTATAACTTTTTCTATTAACTCAGCAATTATTACCATTTCTTTTTGCTTCATACCTCTTGTAGTCACAGCTGGTGTGCCTATCCTTATTCCAGATGTCTCAGCTGGAGGTTTAGGATCATAGGGTATAGAATTCTTATTAACTGTAATACCAGCTGCTTCTAAAATATTTTGTGCCTCTAGGCCCGTAATTTTAAAATTAGTTAGATCAACTAAAAACATATGACAATCTGTTTGTCCAGAAACAATCTTGAAACCTTTTTTTGCAAGCTCTTCTGCTAATGTTCTGGCGTTAGATAACACATTTGCTTGATATAACTTAAACTCTTCTGTCATAGCTTCTTTTAAAGCCACAGCTTTAGCAGCAATTGTATGCATCATTGGCCCTCCTTGAATCCCAGGAAAAATCATTCTATCTATTAAATGCGCAAACTTTTTTTTACACAAAATTATAGCACCTCTTGGACCACGCAATGTCTTGTGAGTTGTAAAAGTAACAAAATCAGCATAAGGTACTGGTGAAGGATAAAGTCCAGCTGCAATAAGACCAGCATAATGTGCCACATCAGCAAGTAAATAAGCATTAATTTCATCACATATTTCCCTGAACTTTTCCCAGTCTATAACTCTTGAATAAGAAGAAGAACCAGCTACAATAAGTTTTGGTTTATATTTTTTAGCTAGTTTTTCTATTTCTTTGTAATCAATAAGATGATCTTTTTTTCTTACATTTATGGGGACAACTTTGTAGTATCTTCCTGAAAAACTTGCTGGGTGTCCATGAGAAAGATGACCTCCATGAGAAAGATGCATACCCATTATAGTGTCCCCAGGATTAAGAACAGCAAAATACACAGCCATATTAGCCTGTGTACCACTATGAGGTTGAACATTAGCATGTTCTGCATGGAACAAAAGTTTTGCTCTTTCAATTGCTATTGTTTCTACTACATCCATATACTGACATCCACCATAATATCGTTTAGAGGGATATCCCTCCGCATATTTGTTTCCCATAATAGAACCTTGTGTTTCTAAAACTGCTAAAGATGGAAAGTTTTCTGAAGCTATTAACTCAAGATTTTCTCTTTGTCTTTGAAGTTCTTGTTTTAAGGCTTCATAAATTTCTATATCTGTCTTTTTAAGATGAGATAACTGCATTTTAATTTTACTCCTTTCAGTTTTTTGCTTTTATATTTTCAAGATATTAGTAGGTAACTTAAATACTTTTTTATCTTTTTCACTTACTAAATAAAGCCACCTTTCACTAAAAGCAAATGAGCTGAATTTATATTGTTTAATATCAAAAAATTGAGAAAAAACTATAGTTTTTTCTTTTTTATAACTATTTTTTTTCAATCTATGTATATTATTCGCATTGTCAAGAATATAGATATCTTCATTTTTCACTACAACATCCAAAGGAAAAATTTCCTTTATTACAAAGGATGAAATAAAAACAAATCTATTATCTTTTATTACAAATTCATAAAATGCGGATTTATTGTCTAAAAGATAAAGGTGATTGTTTTCATCTATATAAATAGACAAAACTGTTGTATTTTTTAACAGCTCTGTAGATGTAATCAAAGAAAACTCAGGATATTTATATAAATAAATCTTCTCTGTAAACATAGAAAATGCTACAGCATAGCTGTGATTAACAGATAAAGAATTTATTTGCTCCTGCGGAACATACATCTTAAGAAGCTTATCATTTGTTTGTCCATATTCAAATAAATTTCTCAATGTCCAATCGTTAAGTATGTATCTATCTCCCACAATACATACATCACATGCAGTGATATAACCAACATCTAACTCATAAAAAAGTTTTTTGTGCGAAATAATAAAATTGTAAAGTTTAGGTACACCTACTACTAATAATAAAATCACAAATATTTCAATAAAAATTTTAGAAATGTTCCAGATTTTCTCTTTTATGTTCTCACTTTTAGAAATTTTATATTCTTCATCCCATATCTCTTGTTTTGACAAAGAAAACCATAAAAGATTTTTTATGGTTGAATTTATCTCTTCTTGAGGCTGATTAAGATTTATTATATTCACGCCTAACTCTAAAAAATTTTCAATTTTTTTGGGTTTTTCAAAGTATCCTACTATTCCAATCGGTATAAATTTAAACCTGTTACATATTTTTTTCGCTAACCCAAACTGTACAAATTCATCTAATAATATTATCTGTGGTTTATATTCAAGAATTTCTCTTGATATTTTTAAGTTAGAAGGTATCGCTCTTATTTGGTATTCTTTAAATAAAACTTCAGGAAGGTATATCCTTTTTTCTTTAGAATAAACAAATAATAATTTTTCATCCATTTTTATACTATTGGATATTCAAGTATTGACTTAATAATTTCATCCAAGATACTTATTATCCGTTGAACAGTGTTAAGAATAAGCTCTTGATGAAATCTGGCAGATTTTTTAAATTTTGAATGTTTCATCATAAAATTAACAGCAGCTATTATTAAACCACATAAACTTCTTATGTCATTTATATAAATTTTAACATTTTGAACTATCGCTGTCAAAAGTTGTCTTTTGTCTTGAAAAGATTGTTGTTTTATTTCTTCTATTTTTTTGACTAAATTATTTTTTTCTGTAAGAATAATTTCTTTTTCTTGTTTTATACTCTCTATAATCGTTTTCAAGTTATTTATTTCTTTTGAGTAGTCTTCTATCTGTTTATTTGCTTTTAAAATCTCTTCTTTTGTTTCTTTAATTATATTGTCAATTTCCTGTTCTAAACTATTTGTTTCTTCAAGCAGTTGATTTTGAACTTCCAATAAAGAACTAAATTGTCTGTTATAGTAGACAAGCAACTCCTGTTTTTGTTGTTCATACTCTCTTTTAGTCTTTTCAATTTCTTGCTGAATTATTTTTTTATCAAACTCAAGTCCTTGAATTTGTTGTTGCCAGATAATTTTTTCTTTTTCTTTTTCTATCTCTATTTCTTTGAGTTTAAGTTCTTCGTATTTGTCTTTTAACTTTTCGTATTCTCCTCGTTCTAACTTTTCTATTTGTTTTTTTAAATCCTCTATTATTTCCTGTTGCTGTTGTAATTTTAACAAAATCTGTTTTTTTTCTTCCTCTTTGGTTTGCAGCATTTTTTCATATAAAATTTTTTCTTCTTCTAATTTTTTTCTCCAGTATGCTGACACTGACGGTGTTATGAGATTTTTTACTATTTCGTCACTGTCACCATACTGAAGTTCAAGTTCTGAGAGTTCTTTTTCTATTTCCTCCCAGCTATAAAATTTTTCTTCCTCATCTACCATAAGAAGTCACCTCCGTAAAAAACTATCTAATATAATTTACTATAATTTTTTTAATTTAGCAACAAGTAAAAAATAAATCTCCAAATTCTTGAAAAACTTTTCAAAAAGATATTAAAGAAGCAAAATTATTTTGTAAATAAACTTTTAATTTTAGTATAAATCTAAAACACCAATGTATACATTCCATTCAAGGCTCAGGAATTATTAAAATCTCCCCTACTATTGGGACTCCTTTTATTATTTTGTCTTTGTTTGCTTCGTATATCTTTTTCCAGTATTTCTCAGTATTATAATATTTCTTTGAAATGCTAATAAGAGTTTCTCCCTCTTTAACTTTATGCGCTAAAGGAAATTTATAATATAAAACAAGTGGTTTGGTGGGTGGTAGTTGTTCTTTTTTAGGTTGAGGTTCTTTATAAGGTGTGGTTTTTGAAATTAAGGGATGTGTCGAAACATCTAATAAATAAAGCTTTTTTTCTAAAGCGATTTTTTCTTCTTTAGACGGAGACCCTTCGAAATTTGTGGATTTTTGTGTTAACTGGTATGTTTTTGTTTCTAACTCTTTGAAGCTCGGTGAAATTGTAGATATCTTTATTTCTGGTTTTGAAACTTCTTGTTTGAGTTGCTCTTTAGATAAAGAACTCCCATCTATAGATGCGGGTTGTGACTGCTTTTGTTCTTTTAATGTTTTCTTTTCTGTAAGAGACTTTTCTTCTATAACAGGTTGTGTTTTTTTTCCAAATTCAAAATCTAAAATAATGTAATGGTTGCCTATAAACTTTTGTATATCAGATACTGGATACTCCCATATATATCTTAACCCTAACTTATTGAGAAATTTATTATAAAATGAGAAAAAAAATCCAAAGGAATCTCCGTCTTTTCTTAAAAAAGCTGATAAGTCAAAACTAAAATTTCTAAAAGAAAAAACCCTTTGAGATATTCCCAACTTATAACTTAGTTCATTTTGTTTCCGGTCAGAGATCTGTATGTGTTTAAAATCTACCTCAAAATTAAAAGAACCTTCATCAAGATATTTATAAAACAAAGCAAAAATATACTTTTTAGGCAACAAAAAATTAATTTCTTTTCCGAGTCGGTTTTCATATATATTTATACCGCTTAATGAAACAAAAAGATTATTAAAAAGTTCACATATTAACCCCAAATCAAAATTATATGTAAAAACTCGATCTTCTTTCAAAGGATCGTTTTCGTAGTATTCATCATAGAAATATTTAAAAACATAATATCTAAAAGCACTTGCCAAAAAAATTTTTTTATTAAGAAGTTTACATCCAAAATTTAATATATAAACTTCTTCTGAATAAATATTTTCTAATACAAAAGCTTCCTGAAGCAGACCCAGAAATACTTTTTTTAAGTTTACTGCAGAAGCTATCTGGGTAGTATATAAAGCATTTTCTAAAACATTTCCATATAACCATCCATAGCCTAATTCTATATTGAACTTATTATTAAGCAATCCAGCTGCTGCAGGATTAATAACTACACTATTTACAGAAAACGGATAACCTACAAAAGAAATTTCAGTAAAAGGAAATATTTCAGTTTTAAAAATTACAAAAAATATAAAAGATAATATAGCTTTCTTTTTCATCAGTATTTGATTACAACAGTTCCTGTGAAACTTCTATTATCTAACTGTGATGTTATGTAATAAATATAAATTCCCGGAGGAATAAAATTTCCATCTTCATTTTTTCCATCAAAATATAATATATTTTTATCTTTATTTTTTAATTTACAGATTTTTTTCAAATTTACATCGTATAAATATCCAATAATGTAAGAACCCACTTCATAGTGGAATTCTATATAGTCATTGTAACCATCATTATTGGGAGTAATTATTTTCTTAGTGGGTGAACAACCAATTATGGTAATTCTCTTATTATCTGGTGCCTGAAGTAACACTAAACGGTACCTGCCTAAATATTGAGTATTAACTGTGATTTTTTCTTGAACTTCATAAGAAAACATATCTTGCCATAAATTACCATCATAATACTGAATAGAGTAGTTTTCAATACCCTGTGGTTTTATGAATTGAATTTGAAAAAAATCGTCAGTTTTGTTTTTTGAAGATAAAATTTCATATACATAAGGACATACTTCGTTTTCATACTGGATAAGTTTTTGTATATCCACCCAGGAAAGACCTTCTGTTTTGGGAATTAATACAGTAACTATTCTATCCTGACTAAAATAAAAATCTACCTGTTTACCATTTAAAAGTTTGATGTATTTATTATTTTCACTTTCAATGCCAAATTGGTTTACTGTCTTTATTGTATAATAAAACTCTCCTTGCAAACCATATCTATCTAAAAAGAAATGCTCTGTTGTTGAACCTATAAGTTGCATGTTTTCTGTTTCATACCCTTTATATATTCTATAACACCAGAAATTTTCAAAATTTAAACTTTCCCATGAAAGCAGTAAACCTTCAGAAGAAGTAGAAACAGAAACATCTAACAATGGAGGTGGCAATATATAAGGAATTATAAAACTATAGATTTGACTTTTTGACATGTTCAAATGCGAATCTGAGACTTCTATATACCAAAAATATGTAGCAGGTAAAATAGGTGGTAAACAGACCAAGTAAAATGTAGAAAAAGTTTTTATTTCATTTTTAAAATCAAATTTGTTACTGCTTGAGTAAACTATTTTATAAGTAATCGTATCGTGTAAAACTATAGGTTCTACCTTTGAGTAGCTAAAAATAATCGGCAAAGCAGTAATTGTTTGAAGATTTTGTGGAGAAAATAACTGAACATTATACAAGGGAATTATAAAACTTATCGTGTCTGAATAACTTTCATAAATAGAAGTATCATAAGCTATTACTCTTAAATAATAAGTTCCAAAAGAAAGTTTAAATTCTTCTAAAAGATACGAGGTGTGAGGTTGAGAGTTAACTATAACTTTATAGAAAAAGTTTTCATCTGTAGAAATTTCTATTCTATAGTTTACCCTATCAAAAATATCTGAATCTGAACAGCTACTCCAGCGTATAATATATGGTAAATTTACCAGTTGTGCATCAACAGGTTGAAGAATTTTTGGCTTTGCAGGCGCTATGTTATAGTAGGAAGTATAAAAGACAGAAGTATCTGAGTGGTTTTTATTGTTAAAGGTATCTACCACTACCACATACCACCAGTAGGTAGTATCATCTATCAGGTTAACTTGAAATTCGTTTTGGACAGAGCTTAAATAAAATTTCTCAAAATTTATATTGTTGGTGCTTATGTATAATTCGTAATAAAACTCATCATTCTGTAAGTCAACACATCTTGACCAACTTAAAGTACAACTAGATTTAGTAATTATCTGTTTGTCTAAAGGAAAAATCAAAATGGGCCTGGTAGGAGCTGTATTATATACAGAAAACTTAAAAGGCCCATTGGACGCAAAACTCTGGCCACTTCTTGAAGAGATAGCTACAACCGTCCAGTAGTATGTAGTATTTATATTAAGTATTTTTTCATCGGCATAAAAATATGTGTTTTCTGTTTTTGTTGAAAAGTATACAGGAGTTAAAGAAAGCTCAGTTGAAATAATAACTTCATAAGACACACTCTCAAAGGGATCCGGATCTGAAGTTGACTGCCAGTAGAATGTGACAGATGGATACAAACTTAAAAAATTATTCTGTGGCGAAACTAAATTAAAACCAAGCGGGTTTTGGGATATGTTATCAACTATAAAGTAAAATGTTGAAGAAAAACTTCTAAACCCCCATACATCATAAGCACATACATACCACCAATATGTTGTATTGTCTTTTAAGTTGGGTATTATAAAATTTGTAGTCTTAATACCATCAGAAGAAGTAAGACTTAAAAAGTTATCTGAAGAATAAATAACTTTATAGGTTACAGGCTCGCTGTCCGGTTCTAATGCTTCCTCCCAGAAAATTTGAATATTTTGAGTTTGCACTATCTGTGCTTTAAGAGGAGAAATCAAATTAAAAGCTAAAGGTGATGAATTTTTTATATAGAAACTAAAAATTGCAGAGCCACTTGAAAGTTGAGGCGGAGGATAGCCGTTGTCATAGGTGATTACTTGCCAGAAATATGTGGTGTTGTTTCTTAAAGCAACAGAGTGAATATAAAAGCTTGTATTTTTAGAAAGTCCCGCCAGATATATTGTTTCAAAATTATTCCATAAAATAAAAGCTTGAGAACTTATGGATGCGTTAAAGCCTTCGTCTTTCCCTGTATCCCATTCAAATTTTGGATAAAAATAAGAAGTAGTAAAGTTATCAGGAGGTTTTTTAAGAATAGCAGCTTTTGGAGGAGTGTTAGTTGTACAAGTAAAAAACCAAAAAGGACTGGAAGAATAAACTGCATAGCCACTGTAGGGTTCATCCCATATTCTTACCTGCCAGTAATAAGTTGTGTTGTTTTTAAGCACATCCAGAGATAAATAGTAATATGTAGTAAATATCGGCGAAATTGTATAAAATAAAGAATTTAATTCATCTGGATTTGAAGAAAAAGAAGATATGAATAACTGATAATAAATTGTTGTCTCTAAATCAATATCAGATGAGGCTGTCCAATAAAATGTAGGTTTTAAAGTAAAAAGCACATGAGCCGGATTGTAAACATCAAAAGGGAAATAAACAGTAGTACCTGGAGTAATTAAAGAATTATTATAAGGAGGTTCTTCGTAAGAATTTATTACAAAATAATAAGTCAAAGAATAAGATGTCAAAGAATAACTATCTTTTGCCTTTACAAACCAAAAATACTTCTGATTCTCAACCCAATTACTTCCAAAAATACTACTTAATGTATAAGAAGACCAGTCAATATCTCCAGCTACTAAAGAAAAGCCAGAATTTTGTGACTGTGAAGACATGTACAACGAATAAGTAAATCTATCAAAAGGATCGTTATCAGCAGGTTCTGTCCAGTCAAAAAAAACACCGTCTGTAACTTCTTGGATTTTTTTACCATAATATGGCAAAATAAGTGTAAATGTAGAAGGAACTTCTGGAGTATGATTTATTATAAACCTACAGATATCTGAGTTATCTATAGACCAGCTAAATTTTTCTTCATAATCTATTACTTTAACTCTCCAATAATAGGTTGTATTGTCAGAAAAATTGTTAGCTAAAATTTGAACATAACTTGTAGTAACTCCAAATACACTTCCGATATATGCTCCAGTAAGTAAAGGAGGAGTTGAACCAAAAAGAGCAGATGCTTTTGTAGAATAATAAAGTTCATACTTTAGGCTATCTCCGTAGTTGAGGTCTTCGTCATATGCGTCTTTAAAGTCAAAACCTACAAAATTGTTTGAAGTTACTAATACTCCATAAGCAGGCCAAACAGGTGCTATTTCTAACCAGTAAGGAGCATGATTTACAGGTTGAGCATAGGGTCTAAAGGGATTGTTGTCTATCGAAGAAAGAGGAACTTTATTTGAAGAAGTTGAGGATTTTATTGCAAAAAAGTATGTTTTAAAATTTTCAAGATTAGTAAAAGTATAACTTATTGTTTGTCCCTGCAGGGAATATGTTTCTATTTCAACTATGTAAGGATAACTTGTTTCAGTAGAGTTGTTATTCCAGTCATCTTCTGTAGTCAATACTCTGTATGTTGAAACTCTTATCTGATAATACAATATAGGTTGTTCAGATAAAGGAGAAGTCCATTTTATTTTTATCTGTCTAAATTTAGTTTCAACAACTTGAAGATCAGTTATCGGTTGAGGCAGGGAATAGAGTATTTGTGTAAAGTACATCAACCCCGTTAAGAACCAAAATTTTTTTAATTTCAAAAACATAAAGTTATTTTTCTCTTAGTTTTATGTCATATTTGCTTAATTTCTCCAGCATTTCTTTAATTATTAAATCCACTTCCTCATCTGTCAAGGTTTTAGTTTTGTTTTGAAATTTTAAAGAAAAGGTTAAAGATAAGAAGTTTTCTTTCTGGTAGTAATCAATAAGAGTGACATCTAAAATAATATCTTTATTTATACAAGAATACATCGTCTTAATTATCTGTTGGTAAGATATGTCTCTGTTTACCACAATACATAAATCCCTGAAGACACAAGGAAATTTTACTATAGGATCAAATATCTCATCCTTTTTAAAGGATTTTCTTAAATTATTTAAACTTACTTCACAATAAAACACACTACCCGGAAGTTTTAATTTAAATTTTTCTTTATTTAGTTCTGAAACAAATCCTATAATTTCTTCTTCAGAGTTTAAAAAATAAAGTATTTTACTTAAAAATTCTTCATTAAGTAATAAATACTCTTTAGAGCTTTTATACGATAAATTTTTAGTATAATTAATGTTTAATTTTTCAAACAGTTTTTCTATAATACCAATGGCATAATAAAAATCATATTCTAAGACTATTTTTTTCCATGATAAAATTTCTTTTTTTCCATAAATAAGAATACCAACTTTTTCTTCTTCAACTGTTTTTTTATCGGCTTTATAAAAAACTTTACCAATTTCAAATAACCCTATCTCTGTGTCCACTTGATTGTTATAATTTACTAATAAATTTCTTATAAGTCCACTTAACAAAGACAACCTTAATTCCGAGTAGTCATTTGAGACAGGATTAAGAAGTTTTATTTTCAAATTTTCATTATTGCGCACAACTTCGTTATCCTTAGCAGAACACAAACTATAATTTATCACTTCATTTAAAGATGTTGAACTTAAAATTGTAACAATTTTTTCTTTTAATACATCCGCGTTGTTTTTGATCTCAAAAATATTATGGGGCAAGGTTTCTGGTATTTTGTCATAACCAATAAATCTCATTATTTCTTCTGCTATATCAGCTGGAAATTTAATATCCTGACGAGTAAGCGGAGGAACTACTATAAAACTGCGTGTGGTCAAGATATTTTCTCCATTAAATTTTATTTTTCCTCCAAGATTTTGAACTATATTTATAAATTTTTGTGGGTCGACTGTTATACCTAAAAGTGACTCTAAAAAATCTAGCTCTACTTTTATCCCATTTGTATTAAAAGAAACTATTTCATTATAATAATCCATATCTTTTTCATCAACAAATTTTACAACTTCACCCCCACAGTATTTCTCTATCATCTGATATGCTTTTGCTGCTGCTAATTCACATAAAAAAAAACTACTTCCTCTTTCAAACCTGTAACTTGCTTCTGTGTTTATATTAAGATTTTTTCTTGCAAGTCGTATCTTACTCTGGTTAAAAACTGCTGACTCAATTACTATGTTTGTTGTCTCATCCTCTACGCAACTATTCTCCGCACCTATTATTCCACCGATAGCTATTGGTTTCTGCTCGTCTGAAATAACAATACAATCACTTGAAAGCTCATATGTTTTACCATCTAGTGCTATAACCTTTTCTTTCTCTTTAGCATTTCTTATTATAATTTTGTCACCGTAAAGTTTGTTTGCATCAAATATATGAATGGAGTGACCCACCTCAAGCATCACATAATTTGAGATATCAACCAAAGGATTTATGCTTCTTAACCCCAAGATATTTAGTCTAAATCTAATAAAAAAAGGAAGTTTAACTTTATTATTTATTGAAGTCATATTAATGGCTATGTATCTTTTACATAAATCATAAGAAGAAATTTTAACATTAAAAAATGGAAGTTTTTTATTTTCAAGATATGAAAGTGGATTTATGTGTTCTGTAACTTCTAAATTAAATTTTATTTTTAATTCTTTTGCAATTCCTGCATGTCCAAGACAGTCATACCTGTTTGCAGGAGTAGAGATTTCTATTACTGTATCATCTAAATGTTTATCTAGTGTTTCTCCTAAAGGAAAACTCTCATCTAAACTTAAAATACCACTATGATCCTCGTATAATTTTAACTCTTTAGCAGAACAAAGCATACCCTCAGAAACTACTCCACGAATCTCTTTGTTTTTTACAACAACTCCGCCCCCAATAATTCCGCCTGCAGGTACATATGCTGCTATCATATTTTGAGTTACATTTGGTGCTCCACATACTACTTTGTATATGTTTTTTCCATCTGTGACTTCACACAAAGAAAGCTTATCAGCGTTGGGATGTTTTTCTACTTTGAGAATTTTAACTACTTTTATATTGGAAAGGACTTCTTTATCAAATTTGTAAATACCTTCAACTTCATATCCAAGCTGCGGAAGAGCATCTATTATGTCTTGATCAGTAATATTGTTTTGTCTACCAATTAACTCTTTAAGCCAATTTAATGAGAGTTTCATAGAGTCTTAAAATTGTCTTATAAATCTTAAGTCATTCTCATAAAACAGTCTTATATCGTCTATTTTGTATTTAAGCATAGCTATTCTTTCAACTCCTAAACCGAAAGCAAAACCTGTGTATTTGGTGTAATCTATTCCTACATTTTCCAAAACCTTTGGATGAACCATTCCACATCCTAAAATTTCTACAAACCCACTATTTTTACATACACTGCAGCCCTCACCTCTACAAACAAGACACTGAATATCCATTTCAAGTGATGGTTCTGTAAATGGAAAGTATGACTGTCTAAATCTACTTTGAATATTTTCTCCAAAAATTTTCTTAGCAAAAAAAGTTAACACACCTTTGAGATCAGAAAGTTTTACTCCCTTATCCACCATAAGACCTTCTACTTGATGAAAGTTAAAAAGATGTGAAGCATCCAGGTTTTCATGCCGATAAACTCTTCCTGGCATTATCGACTTTATAGGAGGTTTTTTAGAAAGCATTACCCTTATTTGAACAGGAGATGTATGAGTTCTAAGTAAAAGTTTTTCTTCAAACTCATCTAATAGGTATAAAGTATCCTGCATATCCCTTGCGGGATGATCTGCAGGAATATTTAATAGCGTAAAATTATATTCTTCCTTCTCAACTTCTGGGCCTTCTTCTATGTTAAACCCTAAGTTTAAAAATATTTGAATAATTTCTTTGTATATTTTATTTAATGGATGAAGACACCCCAATGAAAACTTAACACCAGGTAATGTAATCTCCAGATTAGCAAACTCACCTTTAAAAGAATCTGTTAAAGAAGACTTAAACTTTGTAATTTTACTTTTAAGTTCTTCTTCAATATGTCTTATAGATGTGTTAAGAAGAGAACCAATTTGTCTTTTTTTTTCTAAATCTAAGTTATGAAGTTCCTCAAAAAATTTTCTTAATTCGCCTTTGCGGCCAATATATTTTACTCTTATAGATTCAAGCTGTTGTAAAGATGTAGCATTGTTTATTTCCTCTAAACATTGTTGTGTTAACTTTTCAATATATTCTTCATTCAGATTCTTCATCATTTATGCCAAGAAGTTTATCTAAGTGTTTTTTAGCCAGCTTATGTTTCGGTTGTAATTCTAATACTTTAAGAAATATATCTTTTGCTTCTTCTATTTCATTTTGTGCTTCTTTTACTAATCCTATGTGATATAAGATTTCTGGATCATTTTTATTCTCTTTGTAAAGTTGTTCAAAAATTTTTAATGCTTCATCATATCTATTGTTGATAAGATAGAATTTTCCTGTTTCAAAAAGTTCTTCTTTAAGTTTTTCTTTCATTCTTTTTTAAACTTCTCAATATCTGTGTTTTTGCCAATAATTATCAAAACATCTCCTTGAAGAATTTTTTCTTCTGGCCCTGGCAAGAATAAAATGTCATCTTTAAAATCTGTTTCACCTGATTCGTTTATTATTGTGGACTTCCTTCTTATCCCCAAAACAGTAACTTTATATTTATTCCTTAAACCTGTCTCTTGAAGGGTTTTGTTAAAAAATTCTTTTCTAGCAATAACCTCCACAATACTGTATTCATCTGATAAGCTAAAATGTTCCAGAATAGATGGTGAAAGTAAACTGTTTATTAAATTCTCAGCAGCCATTGATTCCGGAAATACAATTTTGTCAACTCCTATCTTAGCAAGTATCTTGGCATGTTGAGTATTTAATGCTCTTGCTACTATTTTTTTAATATCAAGTTCTTTAAGTAGCAGAGTTATATATAAATTCTCCTCTACACTTTCACCTACAGCAACTATAACTACATCCACATCTTTAGGTGAAACACCAGCATCTTCAAGTTGTTTTATTTCTGTGGCGTCACCTACAATTGGAACCTTTAAATATTCCTTAAGTTCTTCAACTTTTTTTTCATCTTTATCTATCCCTATTATTTCTGCACCATATTTGGATAAATATTTAACCACATAGCTTCCAAATACACCCAATCCTATTACTACAAATGTTTTTGGTTTATGGTTTGCCATAAATATTTACCCTACAGAAATTGGCTCTTCTAAATATCTTATTTCTTTTGGCTCTTTCGTAAACAATATAGAAAAAAAAGCAAGACTCCCAACCCTTCCAAATAACATAGTTATTATTAATAAAATTTTACTATAATTATCAAGTTGTGGGGTAATACCTAAAGATAACCCTACAGTTCCAAAAGCAGAAACTGTCTCAAAGATTACTTCTTTATAGGAAAAATCACTAGTTAAATACATTAAAAAAGAAATAAAAATAACCCAAAATAAACATACGCAGAAAATCACAAAACTTTTTAAAACATTTGATATTTCTATAGTTCTTTTAAAACAGCTTACATATTTTTCTCCTCTTATGTAGTCATATATGCTTTTTACTATAACAAAAAAAGTCGTAGTTTTTATTCCACCACCTGTTCCTCCTGGAGATGCTCCTATAAACATAAAAATTATAAATATAATAATTGTAAGGGTCGAAAATTGACTAACAGAAAATGTATTGAATCCTGCTGTTCTTGTAGTTACAGAATGGAAAAAACTTACAAAAATTTTTTCCTTTAAAAGAAAATTGTTTATAGTATAAATATAATTATTTAATAAAAAAATTAAAATAAAACCAGATAACAAAAGAGTAAATGTAGAAATTAAAACAATTTTTGTATGAAGAAATAAACTCTCTCTCTTTTTTTTACGCAATTTGTCTAATATATCAACCCATACAAAAAAACCCAAACCTCCAGAAATAATCAAAAATGGAATAATTGTGTTTATAATAAAATCTCCCTTATAATTTTCAAAACTATTAGAAAATAAACTAAAACCTGCATTACAAAATGCACTTACCGAATGAAATAAAGCAAACCATATCCCCTTAAAAAACGAGAATTTATCTAATAGATAAAATTTTATGAATAAAATCACACAACCTATTAGTTCGAAAATAACTGTTAAAATTACCACCTTCTTCATTAATTTTGTGATTTGAGAAATTGTTCTAAACTCTGTTATATTAAGAGATTCACTAATTATATTTTTTTGAGCAATAGTTAATTTTCCAAACAAAACCATCGCTAAACTTCCCAGAACCATATATCCTAATCCACCTATCTGTATTAACATCAATATCACAAATTGCCCTAAAAAACTAAACTTTTCAGATATGTTAACAACTGACAATCCAGTAACACATACTGCGGATGTAGCTGTAAATAATATATCTATGAAAGAAATTTTATTTTTATACATCATAGGCAAAGATAACAAAATCGTTCCTAAAAAAATAACAATCGCAAAAAATAATATAATAAATTTATAAGAATATGAGTTCATAATTAATCATTACATGAAAAGTTCCTGAAAACTATCTCACGATGGGACTTTTTGGGTTGAATTTTTATTAGAAAAATTTTTTACAAACTCAACAATATATCTAAAAGTTTCTGGTTCTTCTGCAGCAAAATAAGCAAGAACTTTTCTGTCTAAAATAATGTTGGCTTTTTTAAGTAAATTTATAAACTCACTATACTTTAAACCCAACTGTCTAACAGCAGCATTTATTCTTGTAATCCATAGTCTTCTAAATACTCCTTTCCTGTCTTTCCTGTGAACATACTGAAACTTTAAAGAACGAATAACCTGCTGTTTTACCTGTCTGTAAGCACTACCAAGTTTTGCATAGTATCCTTTTGCCAGTTTAAAATAATCTTTTTTTCTTCTTCTAGTATATGCTCCTGTTTTTACTCTCATTTATTTCTCCTTTTTTCAAGAATTTAAATATTTTTATTTAGAATTTAAATATTTTTATTTTAATATAAAAATAAATTTATTTATTCAACATTTAATTTTAATCTCTCACTGGATAAATCTCTTTCAACATTTCTAAAGCTTCTGGTGAACGAAGTTTTCTTATGGCTTTAGCTTCTATTTGTCTTACACGTTCTCTTGTGATATTAAACATTTTTCCAACTTCTTCTAATGTATATTCTTTACCATTAAAACCATATCTTAACTTTAATATGGCTTTTTCTCTTTCATCTAAAAATTTATCCATAGCTTTTTCTAAAATTTCTCGTTTATAATTTTGTAAAAGATAATTAAACGGTATTTCATTGTCTAAAGAAGGAATAAAATCCTGTATGGTAGCATCTTCATTTTGTCCTTTAGGAGCATGCGAAGAAATTGGCTCAATAAGCACTGTTAAAGTATCAATTATTTTTTTAGGCGGAACTTTAAGCACACGAGCGTATTCTTCAATTGAAACAAAAGGCTCCAAAGAGAATTTATTTTGTATTTTTTTATGAACTTTTATCATTTTTGAAACAAGTTCTCTTATATGAACAGGCAACCTTATCGTCTTGGTATAATCAGCCATATATCTACTTATCGCCTGTCTTATCCACCAATGAGCATAAGTGGAGAACTTATAACCTTTTTTCCATTCAAATTTTTCAGCTGCTTTTGCAAGTCCTGTTGCTCCTTCCTGAACTAAATCATTTACATCAGCACCAGTCAACATAGCAAATTTCTTAGCAAAAGTAGTAACTAAGCTTAAATTTGCTTGAATCAGTTTCATTTTTTCTTCTTCTATAGACTGATTTAACTGGTTGATTTGTAAATCTAACTGAATTATCTCTTCTTCTGACATATTTATTTCTTTTTTATAATGTTGAAGTTTATAATAAACTTTATGATAATTTTCTAAAATTGTTTCTGTTGCTTGTGGAGTATATCCTACTATTCTTTCAAATTCTTTAGAAGAGACTTTATGTAATTTGTACTTTCTGTGTAAGCTTATTACATTTTTTAAGCTAATAGGAAACATTTTTTGATATCTTTTTATTTCTTCTATTAGTTGAATAACCTTTTCTGTTATATTTTTCGTTCTTTTAATTAGACGTTTTATTCTTTCACTGTTTAATTCTAAAGAGATTATTTTATTAGCTATTTTTGTTTTCAGTTTTTCTATCTGTTTGTTGTATTTCAACGCTAAAGAATTTTTTTTCTCTGAATTTAATTTTTTCCGAAGCATCAAAATTTTTTCAGCAATTTTGTTTACAGCTCTTATTGAAGAAATCAACTTTTTCCTCATTTTACGCAGAGCTGACTTTGATTTTCTACCTCTTTTCATAAGATCTTTAAGTGACATTTCGTTCTTTTTTACTAATAAAACCCAGTTGTTTATTTCTCGCAAAGCTATAGTAGAACTCAAAACCAACATAAGTAACTCCATCTCTTTTGCTCTTATGCTTTTAGCAATTTCTATCTCTTTTTTCCTATCAATTGGTTCTATTTTACTTACTTCATTTATAAATAATTTTATTGTCTCTTCTTCGCTTAAATCCTCTTGAGTAAAATATACATCTCTAAATAATTTTTTTGACTTTTTAACATCTATAATCTTTACACCAATTCCATTTAACATCTCAACAAAGTCATCCATCTCTTCTTTGTCAATTTCTATTTCGTACTCATCAAATGTTTTATTTATCTCATCATAGGTTAAATAACCATACTTTTTAGCTTGTTCTACTAATCTTTTTATTATTTTATCTTTTTCATTCATAGTTTTTTATTTATTTTGAACTTTTAAAATTTCTATAACTTGCTTAAATTCATTAAAAACATGAAGATTAAAACTCTGTTTTCCGTCTAACATTTCTTTTACAATTGACTTTAATGTTTCATATTTGTTTTTATATTTCACCTTTAATATTTCTGAACATAAAATCTCATATTTTTCTTCAAGACAACTACTATCCGGTTTTTCATCAAATGCAATTCTTAAAATTAAATTTTTGCCAGATTCATCTAAGTGTGATAAAATCTCATTTATGTCATTTGAAACTAAATATATGGACTTTAATTTTTTAAATATATCTAGATACTTCTCATTATGAGAAAAAATCTCTTCATCGATTTTATTTATAAACTCTGGATAATGTACACATATTCTTAAAAGTTCTTCTTCACAACTGTAGGGACGATTATTAATCAATTGTTCAAATGAAATCACTTCATCTTTTTTTTGAAAATGTTTTTTTTGATAAGAACGAACAACATTTTCATCAATTTTAAGCTCATTAGAAACTTCCTTGATTACTTCTGATTTAACTACAGGATCAGAAATTACATTTATAAGCTCTGTAAACTTTTTCAGTAAAGAAACTTTATCGGATACAGAGAATGTTTTAGCTACCTTGTATTTATCAGCAATAAACTTAATAACTGAAACAGAATTTTGAATTAAAAATTCTATCTTTTCTTTTCCATATTTCAAAATATATTCATCAGGATCTATTTTCTCATCTAAAGCTACAACATAGGGATACTCACCTGCACTAAAAATCGTTTTTGCTGCTGAAAATGTAGCCTCAACTCCGGCTTCGTCAGGATCAAACATCAAATATATTGTTTTCAATGGAAATCTCTTAAGGAGCATCACTTGTTCCTCTGTTAAAGCGGTTCCTAAAGGAGCTACCACTGGTTTTATTCCCTCTTGAAATAGCAACAACACATCCATATATCCCTCTACCAAATATACACTTCTTTCTTTCTTTATATACTCTCTTGCTTGATACAACCCATAAAGAGATTTTCTTTTATTAAACACTACTGTTTCAGGAGAATTTAAATACACAGGTATATCTTTATCAGTTAAACCTTCTGGAAGAATCCTACCTCCGAAACCTATAACTTTTCCATTGAAATTAAATATAGGGAAAATTATCCTATTTCTAAAATAATCATAAGGATGATCATATTTTCCTAACGGATTTTGTTGGTCTTGTTTAAAATTTATTATTCCTGCTTTATAAAAAGTTGACAAATCGTATCCTTTTTGTCTAAACTTATGAATTTTATCAAAATTTTTAGAAATATAGTTCCCATCCGGTGCAAAACCAATTTTGAATTCTTTAATAGTGTCCAGTTTTATCCCTCTAGCTACCAAGTAGTTTCTGGCAAATAACCCTAAATCTGAATTTAAAAGAAGATCATGATAAACATCACAAACATCTGTTAGCAGTTCTGTAATAACATTGATCTCTTTTTGTTTCTCTTCAAATTTCTTATACTCTTCGGTATCTGCATATTCTAACTTAAAATTTATATAAGAGGCTATTCTCTCTACTGCCTGGTAATAGTTAATATGCTCCATATCTTGAACAAACTTTATTATATCTGCTGTATAACCGCATCCAAAACAATGAATTAAATTTTTGTCTGGCGCAATAGAAAATGAGGGTGTTCTTTCACTATGAAAAGGACATAAAGCAAAGTAATTTTTACCACTACGTTTCAAATTAGGTAAATATCTACTTACTACTTCTAATATCTCAATACTTTCTTTTAATTTCTTTATACTTTCTGGTTTTATCATAAGTTTCAATGCCTATATCTTTTAAATCCAGAAACACAAATCGTTTCCAACTCGTGAAATTTCTTTTCCACAACATCTAACAATAAGTTCATTCCTAAATTGTCAGAAGCAATATGACCTGCAATTATCACATTTATATAGTATTTCTGCGCATTTTTGTAATGTTCTTCACTTAGATGCATCGCCACTATTGTGCTTACCTTAGCAATTGCTAACTTTTCAAAAACCTCTGTAGAACCCTCTGTTCCTCCTGTCATATCAACAAAAATTTTACCTGCCTTTCTATCCTTGGTGCCATTAAGAATAATTGGTCCGCTACCAAGTTTTGCTGCATCTTCGTATTCTGGTAATTCTAATAATATATCCACCACATCTTGAAGATATTTTGGATTCCTTTTATCAAAGAGTTTTTGTAAATAAGTAGCCACACAGTTATCAGCAGGAGTATGACAACACAAAAATGGAATGTTTAATAAACTTGCAACATCTACAGCTCTGGTGTGATTTAAAGGAAGAAGTTTTCTTTGAACTTCTTTCATCCTGGGTTCCATAATACCTTCTGCGATGTTTATAGGTACTCCAAATTTACTCAAAATATCAGCTTGCATCCCCATCACTTCATAAAAATTTCTATAACCAACTCCTTCTGGGTGATGAGATAAAATTAAATCTATTTTTTTTCCTCGTTGAGAAAGTATTTCTGTCAACAACACTTCAGGAGCTTCTATATCTATTCCTACCATCACAGACTTAACATCTGTGTCTTTATCTCCATACAGGATTCTTGTATCATTATACGGATTTTTAAGTTTTTCTATATCATAGAATTTTTTTTCTTTTTCAGAAAGTTTTTCATATTTTTGTTTTTCTTTTTTCAGTAGATCTTTTACCTCTTCTTCTCCTCTGGGATCATTTTTTATTCCAATTTCTATTATAGAATTGTATAACTCATTTAATTTCATAGGATTTGCTCCATCAAAAAACATTATTTAATTATTTTGCTTTTTTCATTTCCATTCTTCTTTTTCTTAATTCTAACTTTCTTTTTAAAAGAGACATCCTTTCTTTTTTTATTACACTTGGAGATTTATAATACATTTTCTCCCTTGCTAACTTTAAGATGCCTTCCTTTTCTACTTCTTTTTTAAAACGTTTCAAAGCATCTTCCAACTTTTCACCTTCTCTTACTATTACCTCTACCATTACTATATCACCTCCTTTCAATTTTTAAAATTTATCTAAAATCAACCAGGAGGCCACTCAAATTTTCTACCTGCTAAAACATGAAAATGTAAATGATTTATTTCCTGTCCAGCATTTTTTCCTGTGTTAATGACAACACGATAACCATCTTTAGTTATTCCAATCTCTTGAGCAACTTTTTTTATAATAAAAAGTGCATCTTTTATATTTTCTTTATTTTCTATCTCTAAGCTACTTATACTTTCTATGTGCAGTTTAGGAACAACTAGTAAATGAACTGGAGCTTGGGGATTTATGTCTTTAAATACAACAAAATTTTCATCTTCATATACTATCTCACTTTTAATCTCTTTTTTTACAATTTTACAAAAAATACATCCCTCCATCTATAAAATCTCCATCAACTTATTTAAAAAAATATTTAAATCTGAAGAGAACCTTTTAGGAAAACAACTTCTTTTGGTTTGTTTTAAATCGCCAAAAGTGTACTAAATTTTTATATATAAATTAAAGAAATTTTTGTCAACTAAATTTTACAAAAAAATTTATAATTAATCGAAAATTTACAATTATAACTGGAAAATCAATAAAAATAAATTTTTAGAATTTTAAATCAATATAGAAAAGAGCAACACCCTTTTTAATATTAAAAATGTTTGTTTTATTTCTTCTTTAAAAAATGTGTTATTAAACCAATAAAACAGAAAAAAATTATAGAAATACTCTATAATCAACATCCGGGAATATACTATCTTTGTATTCAAGCCAGTTTAAGAAACCTTCATCTATTTTATTTTCTTTTAGCTGATTGTATAATTTTAAAAAATTATTTATGTGTTGTTTTTGTCTTGTATGAGCGTACTCTACCATAGTCCCAGTAGTCATAATAAAAGCCCAATCAGAGGACTGTGCTAAAAACAATTCTCTTGCAAGTTGATTTAATACTCTTTTTTTAATACCATCATAAGCAGCTATACGATGATATTCATCTACTGCAGCACACATTAATTCTTCACATTTATGCAAGTGCCTGTATATCCAATCATTAGAACCATTAAGCCAAACTTCATAGTAACCTTTATCTCCCCAGGAGGAAGCTGTTGGTTGAATAATCTGATTTTTTGGATATTTTTCCAAATATTCCATAGGCAGAATTGGTCTAAATACATTTTGGTCATAATGAATTTTTCTAAAAAGATAATTTAAAAAATCAGGCCCCTCAAACCACCAATGTCCAAAAAGTTCAGCATCATACATAGACACAACAATTGGTTCTCTGTCAAATATGCTTCTTAAATATCTTATTTGATGTTCTCTATTAAACATAAAATTTCCAGCATGAATTGCTGCTTTGTTTTGTGCCCATTGAGGAACATATGGTTCCTTTTTGTCTAATCCAACTCTACCTGTAACTCTATAATACTTTATACCAACATTCCTTCTTACTCCATCGCTGTGTAGATAAGGCTTTATGTATTCATAATCTAAATCGTAACCAACATCTCTATAAAACTCTCTGTAATCTGGATCTCCAGGATATCCAACATCAGCCGACCATACTTGATGTGCTGTCTCTAAATCTCGTGCAAATACAGCTACACCTGCTGGAGTATATACTGGAGCAAAAATACCATATTTAGGCCTTGGCTCACCATACAACAGCCCATGAGCTTCCACAAAAAAATATTTAATATCACATTCTTTTAAAATCTCATCAACTTTATAATAATAAGCACACTCTGCAAGCCATATACCATTTGGTTTTTTACCAAAGGTATTTTCATAACTTTTAACACCCATTCTAATTTGTGCTTTTTTTGCCCTCTCTGTAATAATCAATGGCAAAAATCCATGAGTGGCATTACAAGTAATGATATCTACTTTTCCTGTAAATAATAACTCCTTATATGCATTTATTAAATTTCTGTTATATCTTTCGTAAATCTGCATGCACATTTTGAATTTTTCTTCATAGATTTTAGCTGTAGAATAAAATGGCTCCTGATGTCTAAGTCTCCAAACTTCTTTTTCTGCAAGTTCTATAAGCTTTGAAAGTTTTCTGTAGTATCTATCTTGCAGAAGTTTGTCTGTCATCATATTAGCAAGGGAAGGAGAAATAGACATCACAACTCTAAAATCTACATTGTCATTCAACAAACCCTGAAATACAGAAATCAAAGGAATATATGTCTCAGTCATTGCTTCATAAAACCAATCTTCTTCAAGAAAATCATCATATTCAGGGTGTTTTACAAAAGGTAAATGATTATGTAACACCAAACACCAATACCCTTCTACCATCGGAATTTTACTCCTTTCTTCTTTAAAACAAAAGATAAGAATCTTAAAATTGCTTTTCTTTACTTTCTCTGGTAATTAAAAATGTGATCTCTTTTTGCATGCTTCCATCAGAAGAGACTGCTTTTATTGGAATGTGTAGTGTCCCATCTCCAAGATGTATTCTTAGCGAAAACCTTCCATCTTTAGAAAGTTTATATTCATCTCCATTTATATAAAGTTTCGCATCAGGCATTGTCTCACCATACACAATAAGTTCTGTATCTGCTTTTAAGAAAAACTCTTTAGCTAACTCTATCTGTTCTTGCCTAGCAGCGAAAGAAGAAACAAAACCAGAACTTATAAATTGTGGAAGCTGCGATATAAATAAAAGTTCTTCCCAGCGCTCTTTCATAAGTTTAGCAATATCAAAAGAACCCTTTCCTATCATACTTATTCCTGACATCTCAAGTAGTCTTTCAAACTCACGTTGTAAAATAGCCCATTGTTCATCAGTTAGAGGCGACACACCAAACTTTGGCATTATTACTATATTGGAACGGCTTATAGTAATAAATTTCCCATCCTGTGTTTTTATTCCTAAATCAACACACCAGCTTCTATTTACTTCTGGTAAATTTATGTACCAGTTGTTTACATTTATATTATCTATATCTATATCAAAAAACTTATTTGCATTTATCCCGTCAAAATTATTCACATTAGTTACATCATATACTCTAATAGAAAGTTTAAAATTTCCTCCATATAAATTTCTTAATTCAGAAAATGTATTTTCTGAAATCTCCCAGTAAGCAAAACACCACCAGGGATCTTTTGGCAAAAGAACAATTTTTGTATCACCATAACTTTTTGGAAGTTCTCTAACTTCTAAAGGTGGAACTTGTTTTCTTTCTAAAACAGAGGAGCTTCCTGAAGACATACCTGAAGATATAGCAGATGTAACTTCTATTTCTTTTTCTTCTTTCATATTTAATTACCCCCGAAAATTAGTGTAACCATTTTATAAGTTTAGACCTATATAGAACAATACCATTAAACTTTGGCATTACTCTTAATACATATCCACAATGTCCAACCCTGTCTATCTCAATTTCTCCCTTGTATACAAGCTGACCTTGCGCTTCTTTACCAATAACTTCCATCTTTTTAATTTTAGGTTGAGAAATTCGACCTTTAGAATCTACATATCCCCAATATAGTTCAACTGCAACATCTTCTTCAGAAAGTTTATCAATAAAAATTTTAGATATAACTTCTATTTTATCACCTAAGCTATAAGTTTCTCTAATATTATCCTCTACACTTATAAGTTTTATATTATCCCAGCAAGAATTTATTTTTTCAAGCCACTTAGTAAATGTCTTAACTAATTGAAAATCGTTTTCTATATACTTCCAATAATTACTGTCAGCTACCAAATAGAACCTTCTTGTATACTCCTCTATTAATCTATTTGAATTAAACCTTGGACATATACTCATCATTGTATGCTTCATTTTTTTGACCCAACCCTTAGGAATACCTCCACTTCCACGATTATAAAATAGAGGTATTACTTCTTTTTCTAAAACATCATACAGTATTCTACTTTCTATATCATCTTGTAAGTTATAATCAGTATACTCTTCTCCTCCACCTATTGACCAACCATTATTACCATCATAAGCTTCACACCACCAACCATCTAAAACAGAAACATTTAACACTCCGTTAACTGCTGCCTTCATACCGCTTGTTCCTGAAGCTTCAAGTGGCCTTCTCGGTAAATTTAACCATACATCACAGCCCTGAACTAAATAGTGAGCTACATTCATATCATAATCCTCAACAAATACAACTTTACCTTTGAGTTCCGGATCGCGAGTAATTTGAATTATATATTTTATAAGTTCTTTCCCAACATTATCATTAGGATGAGCTTTTCCCGCAATAATAATTTGTGCTGGTTTTTCTTTGTCTAATAGAATTTTTTTTAGCCTTTGCAGATCTCTAAATATGAGTGTACCTCTTTTGTACTCTGCAAATCTCCTGGCAAAACCTATCGTAAGAACTTCAGGATCCAAAACCTCTTCAGCCTGTTCTATCTCACTTCGCGGAGCACCTGAGTGCTCAAGCTGTTTTTTAAGCCGTTGTCTTACAAAAGCTATGAGGCGTTCTCTTCTTCTCTCATGAGACCTCCACAGTTCTGCATCGGGTATATCTTTTATTTTTTCCCATACTAACTGGTTATCCGGCTCTTCGCGCCATTGAGGCCCTATATATCTATCAAACAAACCAGCAAATTCATTTGATACCCAAGTATTAACATGAACACCGTTTGTAATATGTGTAATAGGAATCTCAAATAATGGCAACCCTGGATAAATATTTCTCCACATGCTACGCGAAATTACTCCATGAAGTTTACTTACTGCATTTACAAACTCAGAATTTTTAATAGCAAATACTGCCATAGAAAAACCAGCATTTTTATCATTCGGGTCCTCTCTGCCTAAACTTAAAAGTTCATCTAAACTAATTCCTATTTCTTCACAATATCCACTAAAATACTTCTTCATTAAATCCACAGGAAAAACATCTATTCCTGCAGGAACAGGAGTGTGAGTAGTAAAAATAGAAGTAGCTCTCACAAATTCTCTTGCTTCATTAAAACTTAAATTTTTTTCTTTTATTAATTCTCTTATTCTTTCTAAAATAATAAAAGCACAATGTCCTTCATTTATATGCCATACAGTTGGTTTTAAATTCATTTCTTTTAGAAATTTTACTCCACCTATCCCTAAAACTATCTCTTGTTTTATCCTATTTTCTAAACCACCACCATATAAATGGTAAGTAATAGCTCTATTTTCGGCAGAATTTTCTGGAATATCTGTGCTTAACAAATAAAGAGTATTTCTTCCAATTTTTGCTTCCCACACTTCAAAATATATCTTTTCTTCTTTGTATGTAGGTTGAGCAGAAGAAAACTCCAATACACTTAAAGGAATAAATAACCGCAAAGGACTTCCATCAGACCTTTTCATTCTACTAAGTGGCAATCTGAAAAAATGAAGTTCTTCATACTCTTCTTGTTGCCAACCATCATCTGTAAGATGTTGTTTAAAATATCCATATCTATAAGCTAAACCTATCCCGATCATAGGCAATCCCATATCTGATGAGGATTTAAACAAATCACCTGCTAAAACACCTAATCCTCCACAATACATAGGCACAGCTTCTGTAATTCCATATTCCATAGAGAAATATGCTATTTTACAATTATGATGTTCTTTATCAAATTCTCTAAAAAACCATGGTTGTCTTGAAAGATATTTTTGTAAAGAAGAATAAACCTCTTCTAAGTGAGCAATAAAACTGCTGTCGTTTTCTAATTCTTGCAACTTTTCTTTAGAAACCTTTCCTAAAAGTTGTATAGGGTTGTGATTAACCTCCTCCCATAGATCTCTATCTATTCTGCGAAATAACTCAAAAGCTTCACTGTTCCAAACCCACCATAAGTTGTAGGCAATTTCTAAAAGTGGTTGTAATTTAGATGGTAATTTTGGAACAACAATATAAATTCTGGGATTTTCAACTTTATATATATCTTCGTCTTCTCTATGTTTAAATACCTTGTTATTGTTCATTTTCAAGAATCCTTTCTATTTTTATTAACTTCCATATGGAAGATTAAGTTTTACAGCTTTCATATTTATTTTTTTTAACACCTTAAGCTTTTTTGCTTTTCTAGATTTTTTGGAACTCATTCCTATAAGGAGATGTCTTAAACCTGCTTTTTTGCATTTTATTTTCCCTTTTTTTGTAAACTTAAATCTTTTTTTGGCACCACTGTGCGATTTTGACTTTTTCATTATTTGTTTTTCTCCTTTCTATCTATCTCTTTTTATTGGTTCTATAGTAATGGTTACTTTATTATTGTCTTTTTTAATAACGAACTTACCAAAACTTTGAAGTTCAGATGTAATCTTTTCAACTAATTTGTTGGATGTTTCATCAAAATATTGAAGTAATCTTCCTGTGCAAGTAATTGTTATCTTTGTTGGATGACGATGCTGCAAAAATTCTTTTACATGATTAAGCTTTATCTGCAAGTCATGATCTGTAATGTTAGGTTTAATATAAATCTCCTTCATTATATTTAACTTTTGAGATTTCCTAATTTCTTTTTCTTTTTTTTCCTGTTGATATTTAAATTTTGAAAAATCAATAATCTTACATACAGGAGGTGTAGCTTGTGGAGCTATTTCTACTAGATCTAACCCTGCTTGTTGAGCTTTCTGTAGTGCTTGTTGCAGGGGCATAACTCCTAGCTGAGTGCCTTTTTCGTCTATTACTCTTACTTCTTTGGCTTTTATAAATTGGTTTACTCTGTATTTTTTAAAATCCATAATTATTTAGTTACCTCCAATTTAAGGAGTTCTATAAATTGATTTATATTGTACTGATTGGTTGTTTTATCTGAATATTTTCTTACAGAAATCATATTACTTTTTTGTTCTTTTTCACCTAATATTACCAAAAAAGGAATTTTTTGAAAAACAGCAGCCCTAATTTTGTATTGTAAAGTAGCATCAGTAGAATCTATTTCAGCACGAATATTATTTTGGACAAGTTCTTTATAAACTGTGTATCCGTACTCGTTAAATTTTTGACTTATAGGTAATACAACCACCTGAACAGGAGCTAACCACAAAGGCAAAGCTCCTGCGTAATGTTCTATAAGAACTGCAAAAAATCTCTCTAAAGAACCTAAAAGTGCTCTGTGAATCATAACTACATATTTATCTTTGCCATCTTTATCTCTGTATTTTACATCAAATCTTTGAGGCAAATTAAAATCTACCTGAATAGTAGAACACTGCCATAGTCTTCCTATAGCATCTTTTATTTTTAAATCAATCTTTGGACCATAAAAAACTCCCTCTCCGGGATCTATTTCATATTTTAAATTCTTTTTCTCAAGTGCTTCTTTCAAAAAGTTTTCAGCCATTTCCCAGTGTTGAAGATCTCCTATATATCTGGAAGGTCTGGTAGAAAGTTTTATTTCATATTCTTTAAATCCAAATTTTGTTAAAACGTCCACCACTGTATCAAGAAGATCTGATATGTCTTTTTGGAGATTTTCAAAGGTTGTAAAAATATGAGCATCGTCTTGAGTAAAACCTCTTACACGCATAAGACCATGTAAAACACCTGATCTTTCATATCTATAAACTGTTCCTAATTCAAAAAATTTTATTGGAAGTTCTTTATATGAACGAAGTTTAGATTTATATATCAACACATGGCCAGGACAATTCATTGGCTTTATAATATATTTTTGTCCCTCAACATCCATAGGAGAAAACATATAATCTGAATAAAACTGCAAATGACCTGAAATTTCCCATAACGAGGTTTTTGCAATATGTGGTGTATATACAATTTCGTACCCTTTTTTAATATGGTATTCTCTTAAATAATCTTCAATAATTTTTCTTACAATAGCTCCTTTAGGAAGCCAAAATACTAGCCCGCTTCCAAACTCTTCCTCAAAAATTTCAAAAAGTTCAAGTTCTCTTCCAATTTTTCTGTGATCTCTTTTTTTTGCTTCTTCTAATTTATTAAGATATTCATCAAGTTCTTCTTTAGTAAAAAAAGCTGTTCCGTATATCCGGGTAAGTTGAGGATTTTTTTCATTTCCTTTCCAATAAGCTCCAGAAATAGAAAGTAATTTAAAATATTTAACTTCTGAAGTTGAATTTACATGAGGTCCTTTACATAAATCAACAAAGTTGTTATGAGTATAAATTGAAACTTTATTCTCTTCTATTTCTTTTAAAAGTTCTAATTTATAAATCTGGTTGCTCTTTTTAAAAAGTTCCACAGCCTTCTCTTTAGGAATTTCTTCTTTAATAAATTTATAATCTTTTTCTATTATTTCCAACATCTTTTTTTCTATTTTGATAAGATCTTCTTCTGTTATCTTACATGGAAGATCAAAATCGTAGTAAAATCCATCCTCTATTGCAGGGCCTATCCCAAGCTTAGTATCAGGGAAAAGTTCCATTACGGCAGAAGCCATTATGTGAGATGCAGAATGTCTTAATTTTTGAAGTTCTATATTTTTATCCATATATTAAAAAAAATATGGGTGCGACAGGACTTGAACCTGTGACCTCCGCCATGTCAAAGCGGCACTCTAACCAACTGAGCTACGCACCCTTTCTATTTCCTGGTTTATTTTTTCACCTCCTTTTCTTGAATTTCAAGGGTTGTATTCTCTACTCCATTTTTTATAATATTTTTAATCAATTTTACCACTTCTTCTTTTATTTTTGCCACTACAGGTAGTTCTTTCCTTGAAAATTTATCCAAAACAAAATCCTCTGGCTTTACACCTTCAGGTATAGGTCCTATACCAATTCTTATGCGTGGGATAAACTCTGTTTTTAACCAATCTATTATTGAGCCCAAACCATTGTGCCCTCCTGAAGAACCTCTCTGACGGACTCTTATTGTCCCGAGACTTATTGAAAAATCATCAGTAATAACTAATACTTCCTGCGGAGAAATTTCTTTCTTTTCAACATATTGTTTTACAGCCAAACCACTTAAATTCATATATGTCAACGGTTTAAGAAAGTGTATATCCCTACCTAATATTTTTTTTCTTCCTATAGAAAAATCTCTATGATTAAACATCTTAAAATTAAATTTATTTGCCATATAGTCAATCATCATAAAACCTATGTTGTGTCTGTCATAAATATGGGCTCTTCCAGGATTTCCTAACCCAACAATTAATTTTATCCCCATAAAAATGCATCACCTCCGACCATAAAAGATAAAAATCTATTTTTTAGATTCATCTGTAGCTTCCTGTTCAACTTTTTTACCTTTAGAAATCACTTCTGGCTCCTTCATTGTTGCTGTATCTACAATTTCTGTGGTTGGTATTTCTTCTGTTTTCTTAGATAATATATGAACCACGATCGTATCCGGAGGTTCTAAAATTACAAATTTTTCTTGAGGTATATCTTTTACCATAATTGATTGACCAATTTTCAAATGAGAGATATCAACTTCCACATATTTAGGAATGTCTTTTGGTAAACACCTTATTCTTATTTCCCTCAACGGAAAATCAATTACCCCTCCAGTATGTTTTAAAGCTTCTTCTTCACCAATAAGATGAATTGGAACTTTAACCTCAATTTTTTCTTTAAGTGAAATTACTTGAAAATCAATATGAATTGGTCTGTCGGTAATAGGATGTTTTTGAATTTCTTTAATTATCACATGATAATTTTTATTGTCCACTTTTAAACTAAAAATTGTCCCTTCTATTGACCCCTTTTTCATAAGGTTTAGAATGTCTTTATACTTAACCCATAAGTTCAAATTTTGATGTTTAGCCCCATAAGAAACTGCTGGAATATATCCTTTATTTCTGTATTCTTTTAGTTTTCCTTTTGTAGTAATATCCCTTTTTTCTGCTATTATTTCTAATTCTTCAGCCATTTTTTTCTCCTTTCTAAAATTAAACAAATAACTCACTTACTGAAGTATTAAGATGAATTCTTTTAATTGCCTCTGCTAAAAGTTTGCCAACCGACAGTACTTCTATTTTTATATTTTTTTTGTTCCCTATCGGAATTGTATTGGTTACTAAAAGTTTTTCAAGCGGTGACTCTTCTACTTTCTTTTCAGCACCTTTACTTAATACAGGATGAGTACATATAGCATACACCTTTTTTGCACCTTCTTTTTTTAATCTTTCAACTACCTTTATTATCGTACCACCAGTATCTATAATATCATCAAATATCACAGCAACTTTATTTTTCACATCTCCTATCACATTTAAAACCTCGGCTTGATTAGGTGAAGGCCTTCTTTTATCTACAATAGCTAGTGAAGTATCTAATCTTTTAGCAAAAGCTCTTGCTCTCTCTACACCACCTGCATCCGGAGAAACCACTACTACTTTCTGTTTATCTTCAAAATCAGGATGAGAAGAAAGATACTCTAAAAAAACAGGAGTTGCGTACAAATGATCTACAGGAATATCAAAAAAACCCTGAATCTGCCCAGCATGAAGATCTATAGTCAAAACTCTATTTGTTCCAGCAGCTACCAACAAGTTAGCAACCAGTTTTGAAGTAATAGGAACCCTTGGTTCTGATTTCCTGTCTTGTCTTGCATATCCAAAATAAGGAATAACTGCTGTTATTCTTGCAGCGGAGGCTCTTTTTAATGCATCAATTATTACCAGAAGCTCCATCAAATTTTCATTAACAGGAGGAGATGTTGGTTGCACTACAAAACAATCTTTTCCACGAATGTTTTCTTCAATTTTTACTTCAATTTCTCCATCTGCAAATCTTCCTACATAAATTCTACCTTCTGGAATACTTAAATTAGCTACTATTTCTTTGTAAAGCTCAATATTTGCATTCCCGCTAAATATACGAAGTGTGTTCATAATTTATTTCATAATTTATTTACCAACTAAATTTTTTATTATAGGATGATTCTGTTTAAAAATTTCTTTTGTTCGAGCGATTGCTAAAGTATTGTCTGGGACATCCTTTGTTATAGTAGAACCTGCTGCTATCAATACATTTTTACCAATTTTTATAGGTGCCACTAAGTTTACATTAGAACCAACAAAAGTATTTTGACCTATATAAGTTTTATTCTTCCTTACTCCATCATAATTGCAAGTAATAACTCCTGCTCCAATATTTACTTTATTTTCAATTTCTGTATCACCTATGTAGCTGTGATGTTTTATCTTAACATTATCACTTATTACACTTCGTATAACCTCTGCAAAGTTACCTATTATTACATTGTTACAAATTTTTGTATCTAAAATTTTGCTAAAAGGACCTATTTTGCAGTTATTGCCTATTTGAGTGTTAACAATATATGAATATAATATATGAGTGTTATTTTCAATCCTTGAGGTATCTATGTAAGAAAAAGGTCCTATTTTACAGAAACTTTTAATTTCTGAATTACAGATAGTAGATCCCTGAAATATTTCTGTATCTTGTAAAATTTTTGTATTTAAATCAATATATATAGTGTCAGGTGAATGTATATTTACTCCATCTAACAAAAGTTTTTTTATTATTCTTTTTCTTACAATATCTATTATTTCTGTTAGGTCTTCTTTTGTGTTTACACCTTTAAGCTCATCTGAATTGCTACATAGTAAAGCATTTTTAGTAGTTAAATACTTCACTGCGTCTGTCAAATAATATTCCTTTTTTTTGTTATCTGGCTTTATTTTACTTAAAGCTTTCCATAACACAGGAAGACTAAATACATATATCCCTGTGTTTATTTCTTTTATTTTTTTCTGTGAATCATTGGCATCTACTTCTTCTACTATTTCAATAAATTTTTTAGAGATATCTCTTATTATTCTACCATAACCATATGGATTATCCATTGTTGTAGTCAAAACGGTGCATTCAACTTTTTCCTTAAGATGCGACTCTACTAACATCTTAATGGTTGCTTCTGAAATTAATGGAACATCAGCAGAAATAACAGCTAAACAATTCATCTTTTCTGAGTATCTCTTTACTTTTAAAAGAGCATCTCCCGAACCTTTTTGCTCATCTTGTTTTACAAATATTACTTTGTTCAAAATTTTATGGTCATATAAAGACAAAATTTTATTTTTTACTTCATCTGCTTTATATCCTATAACTATATATATTTTTTCAAATTCTTTGACTTTTATAACTGTGTCAAGAAGATGAACTATCATCGGCTTGCCACAAATGTCAAAAAGTACCTTGGGTGTTTCGGACTTCATCCTTGTTCCTTTTCCAGCAGCAAGCAAGACACATCCAACTTTAAAATTTTTCATAAGTTTTAAAAGACTATTTTAGTTAAAACTAATCCACAAGCAGGAGCTGGTTTATTTTTAAACCACTCCCAGCTATCTACTATTTTGTAAAGTTGTTTAAAATCAATTTTTTTTGTAGCTACATCAACCATTAAAGACACTAAATTTCTTATTAGTCTATAAATAAATCTATCACCATAAAAACTAAGTATTATAAAATTTTGAAACTTCCTCACCTTTATTTTTATTCTACAGATCGTATTTCTTTTTTTATCGATTACTTCTTTTGCAGTTGCAAAATTAAACTTTTTAATTGAAGAAAAAAATTTAGCAGCTTTTTTCAAAGTAGAATATGAAATTTTATCTTTTATCCACCATACATAGTCTTTATACAAAACAGGTTTATTTAAAGAATTATAAATAGTATATTGATATAGTTTATATTTTACCTCTCTTATATCAAAATCCTTTTTTACCTTTAAAATTTTTGTTACCTGCAAATCATCGGGTAGAAAATAATTAAGCTTTGTCAAAAATTCTTCGACATCTAAAATAGTATCTACATGCAACTTTGCGACATTACATAAAGCATGTACTCCAACATCTGTTCTTGAAGCTAAAGCAAGTTTGTATTTATTAAGCAACACATTATTAAGAGTGTCTCTTAAAACCTTCTCGACAGTCCTTAAATTTTTCTGTATCTGACTGCCATAAAAATTTTTTCCATTATATTCTAAGTATAATTTATAAATTGCCACAACTTAATTATTTTTTGTTTTAAACTCCTCAACTAAATCCTTATAGGTGATAAGTTGAATGTTTTTTTCTCTTAAATATATTTTTAACTTTGTATCACAACTTGAAGACAACTCATACTCTCTCCAAAGCTCACCATACCCTGGATGAGTTAAAAGCTCAGCTATAGTATAAGGTTCATCAATGTTTCCCCAGTACCACCCTTCTATAAAATACGGCGGATAAATTATGTTATTTGAATCTAATAAATTCTTAAATTCATCATATTTTTCCACAGAATAAAGAATTTTTTTATGAAATCTTACAGATGGGATTTTATATTCTTTTAAAATCTCAACAATTAAAGGAAAAATTTCATCCACCACATGTACATGATGATGTCCACTTAAATGATCAGGCACAATTCCTTCATTTAGAAGCATCTCTATTTGTCTTTTAATTTCTTTCCTTATCTCTTCTATAGGAAGGGGATTTATTTTATTAGCCACTATTTTTCCTCTGCTGTGATCTATTTCGAAAAAATCATCCAGATCTATATGGATACCTACCGAAAGTCTGGGATTATCCTTTGCAAGATTAACAGCATCTTTAAATCCTTCTCTTGTAACCATTAAGCTTGTTGAGGTTACAACTCCATTTTTAAACGCATATATTATACCTTGATTTATTTTAGAATTAAAACCAAAATCGTCAGCATTAACTATTAATTTTTTCATAAAATTTCTCCAAACTTCATATGATTTTTTTATTCAAAAGTTCTTCCAAAATCTCCACAGCATTTAGTGCTGCACCTTTAAGAAGATTATCAGAAACTATCCACATCACTAACCCATTTTCGCAGGATATATCTTCTCTTATTCTTCCAACATAGGTGACCTGCTTACATGTTGCCTCCAGTGGAGTAGGATATCTAAAACTTGCCTCTTTGTTGAACACATCATCTATTACTTTTACTTCTTTTAAAGATGAAAGAATATTTCTTGCTTCTTGAGAAGATATTTTCTTTTCTGTTTCAATCCATACTGATTCGGAATGTGCTCTAAATACAGGTACTCTTACACACTGTGCTGAAATTTTAATATCCGGAGATTCTAAAATTTTTTTAGTTTCATTTACCATCTTCATTTCTTCTTTAGTATACAAATTTTCCATAAAAATATCAATCTGAGGGATCAGGTTAAATGCTATCTGAACAGGAAACACAGAAGGAGTTTGTTTTTCAACTAAAAAACCAGTATTATCTTTTGTAATAAGAGACTCAAGTTTAGAAAGATTAGCTAAAACTTTCTGAGATTCATTATAAAGTTCAATCATTGCTTTGCCACCAGCACCTGAAACAGATTGGTAGGTGGAAACAATTATTCTTTTGATTTTTGCTACTTTGTGAATAGGTGCCAATACAACAACCATCTGTATCGTGGAACAGTTTGGATTTGCTATTATTTTCTTATCTTTTGACAAAGTATGTGAGTTTACCTGTGGGACTACAAGTGGTACTTCTGGTTCCATCCTCCAGGCAGAAGAGTTATCCACTACAAAAATTCCTTCTTCAGCAAAAACAGGAGCAAATTCTTTTGAAACTGAAGCTCCAGCTGAAAACAATGCTAGCTGGATTTCTTTTGAATATTTTTTAACATTTTCTTTTGTTAGTTCAATTACTTCATATTCTTTATTTTTAAAAATAATTTTTTTACCTTTTGATCTCTCTGAAGCAAAAGGATATATTTTATTTACAGGAAAATTCCTTATATCAAGCATATTCAACATCTCCTGTCCAACTGCTCCTGTTGCTCCTACTACTGCTATGTTAAACATTGTTTTAAAACTCCTTTCTAATTGAGTAAATTTTTAGTTATTTCTTCACAAGATAAAAATTGTATAATATCTGCTATATAATCTTCTCTGTCATATTTCTCGCCACACGAACTAATAATTATCTCTGCAATTGTCGGATGAAGTCCTAACAGGTCCTTATCATATTTTCTAATCTTTTCAGATACAAAACTTACAATTCCCTTAAGAATTTTTTCATCTTCTCTAGTAAAAGAAAACTTTTTTATCTCAGACATTAATTCTTCACTTTTAATTATTGAGATAATATAATTTTTCAACTTTTTATTTATTTTAAAGTTTTTACTCAATAATGCTCGTTCACTAAGGGTAATTATTTGTCCTAACCATAAATCATCATATAACATATTTTCTAAAAGTTTTTTAAAATATTTAATATCAAATTTATTTTTCCCACCAAAAATTGATTTTATAACTTCATTACCATAGACTGTAATTATATTGATCTTTATATCTCCATGTATAAAGTTAATCACAAATGCCCTCTGTAATGATTTTTCTTCTTCAATTTCATATTTAATGTTTTTACTTTTTAACGTCTTTAATATATCGTCCTTTCCCCTTAACAAACCATTATAACAAATTCCCCATTCTTTGTCTTTTTTAAGAGTCGCTGGTTCTCCTTGGATATCAAATAAGATACCGCCTATTAAAAAAATATTTTTGATCCCAGAATTTTGTAAACATTTTCTGAAACTTTCATTTTCTATAACCAATTTAACAAATTTATTAAACTTCTCCATTAATTCAATACGCCCAGCAGTACAACCAGAATATACTTTCATTTTTAATTCACAAAAAATAAGATTATTTTTGACTAAATTAACCACATCAAACTTTAATTTTGTTAACTCATTTTCTTCCAATTCTATGTTTTGGTTTAAAAATTGTGGAATTTTTGTTAAAATAAACTCAAATTCCATTTTCTCTGCGCTACCTAATGTTTCCAATAGCCTTGCTACTAAATTACCTCGTCCTGCTTGACTATGATGATAATATGATGTTATCGTCAACAATGACTCATAAAAGCTATGTAAATCTTCACTTAACGAAGATACTTGAGACAATCCATGAAAAATTTCATCAAAAACATTAAAAATTGACTCCATACTTATAGTCCTTTTGAACATTTCTTGAATTCTTTTTAAATACATTCTTTTAAGCCCAGATTCAATTTCATTCTTAGGCTCTGAAGAAATAAGTAGTCTTCTTATTTTCATAATTATTTGTGACAAATTATTATACTTTCTCCTCTTATTGCTCTATTTCTTACACCTAACAAAGGATTAAATATCAATTTTTCGAATTTGAATCCTATTTCTTCACAGAATTTTTTAGTAACCATAGTTGTGGGGATCTTTCTCCCATTTACAGTACTATCTCCAATTATAATTGCAAGATTAGCACCTGTCTTTAATGCCCAATAAATATTTTTTATAGCTTCCTTTAGATCCTCATAATATCTTAATACCTTCAATGGTAACCTATCAAAAGTATTTTGACGATAGGAAACTTCACTTTTCATACCTAAATATTTACTTTCTATTTGCTTTATGTCGATGCCTAAATAATCATATGCTATTTTATCTTTACCTACATAATCTATAGAAAAATAATAAGGAGGGCTTGTAATGCAAGCATCAAATTTTTCTTTTATTTCATTTATATTTTTAATTTCAAGAGCATCTCCTTGAATAATTTTAGCATGTTCAAAATTAAGTTTATATTTATCCTTTACTTTTTGTATTTTTTTATGACAATCTACTATATAATTAAATTTTTCAATAAAAAGCTTAATCTTTCCTTTTCTGTTATACTTCGAAGTCCTCAAAAGAGCATCTACAGTGTCAAAATATATTACTAACATCAACTTATAAACTGTTGAGTTACTGTGTTTCCATTTTTTTTCTTCTATTAATTTCAAAATTTCTTCTAATTCATCTATTGTGAAATTAAGTTCTTTTTCTTTTAAAAAAAGTAATTCATTTTTAAGTTCTGCTAAAATTACCCCCATAGGTGTAATATCTACACCAACACTTTTTATCCCCATTAATGAAGCTTCATGAGTAGTTGTCCCTGAACCATTAAATGGATCAAGAATTATTGAATTTCTATCTAATTTAAACGCATTTATCAGAGTTCTTACAACTCTTGGATAAAACTTACCTTTATAAGGATATAAATTATGAAATCCATATGCATTTGTATCTCCAAACATATCAACCAATTCTGCATAAAGTGTTGGTTTGTTTTCAACTTTTTCAAGATGTGCTATTCTCATCCTCACTAATTCTTCATCTCCTTTAAATTTGACTGTTCTTTTTAAGGGGTTTATCTCATACTCTTCAACCAATCCTTGTAACTCTAAATCTAACAGTTCTAGATCTGCTAATGTTTGCATCCAAAATCCAAAAGTTGTATCTCCTTGTGGGAGGATATAATTTGAAAATTCTTTTGAATAATCTTTAAGTATCTCATCATATGAGGGAAATTTTTCAACCTTAAACATTGTAAATTGTTCACTCGTTTCTTTTATTATTTTTATATCTCGTTTTGTTTGTGTTTTTATATATAGCTTATTTTTACTCATAATTCATAATAATAAAAAATAAAAATCTATAATCAAATCAAACTTGCAACTAAATCACCAACTTCTGTAGTTGAAAGCCCCATCTTTCCTGCAGATAAACTTTTTATTTTTCCACTTAAAAGTGCTTTCTTTATAGCTTCTTCAATTGCTTGGGATGCTTCTTTTTCACCTAAAAAATCCATCATCATTGCTGCTGCGTATATTGCTGCTAGAGGATTTATTACATTTTTACCAGTATATTTTGGTGCAGAACCACCCATTGGCTCAAACATTGAAATTCCTGATGGATTTATGTTTGCTCCAGCTGCGATCCCTAACCCTCCCTGGATTATAGCAGCTAAATCAGTAATAATATCTCCAAACATATTTTCTGTTACTATTACATCATAAAACTCTGGAGATTTAACAAACCACATACAGCATGCATCTACATGGTTGTAATCTTGTTTTATATCTGGATATTCTTTGCCTACTTCCTGAAAAACTCTCCACCATAAATCTCCACAGTAAGTTAAAACATTTATTTTATGAACTAAAGTGAGTTGTTTTTTTTTGTTTCTTTTTTTTGTATATTCATAAGCATATCTTATACATCTTTCCACTTGATGATATGAATAAATCATAAGTTGAGTAGCTATTTCATTTTTGGTGTTCTTTTGTTGAATTCCTCCTATACCACTATACAGACCACCTGTATTTTCTCTTATTACAACAAAATCTATATCTTGCGGTTCTTTGTCTTTTAGTGGAGTATCTTCCTTTCTGTAAAGCTTTACCGGCCTTAAATTTATATATTGATCAAACACAAATCTTAACTTCAACAATATTCCTACTTCTAAAATTCCCGGTTTTACATCTGGATGACCAATCGCTCCAAGGTATATTGCATCAAACTTTCTTAGTTCTTCAATAGCACTATCAGGTAATGTTTCACCTGTTCTTAAATATCTTTCACCTCCAAAATCAAATTTAACGAACTCAATTTTAATATTATATTTTTTGGCTGCTTCTTTTAAAACTTTAATTCCTTCAGCAACAACCTCAGGTCCTGTCCCATCACCAGGAATTACTGCAATTTTATAAGTTTTCATTTAAGTAATTCTCCTTGGACATAAAAATTATTCTATTAGTTCTAAAACACTAAATTCTTGATTTGGTTTTTTAACAGAAGAAGTTGCAATTTTTATACATCCCTTACCAGCAGCATAATAAAGATATCTTATCCCTTCCTGACCCTTATAGGTTTCTAAAATCTTAACACAATTGTTAAATTCATGATTTTTTAATTTAACCCTTATATCTTTTGCTACAATAGTATATATGACCTCTTTATCTTCTTTTTTTGTTACCCATTTGGTACCTGCTTCTACAGGAAGTCTAAATACTATAGAATATTTCAAATTTTTTTCTTTAGACATTTTTGGATTAACATCGTATTCTCTTATTTCTTGAGATGTCTTTAAATAAAACTTAATCTCCTGACGCACAAGCTTTTCACCTGCATACAATTTGCATATACACTTGTAAAGGTCAAAATCAATTTTGTCAAACTCATTAACTATCTTCATGTTTTTTCCGCCAGTTTCCACATCTCCTAATATAACTGAGTTATTATCTAAAGCTCCTATATAATCAGGTGACTCCAAAATTCCTACTTCTGCTGGTTTGTAAAATTCTGAATCTTGATGATTCTTTATAATATCTGAAAACCACATTATTGCTTGAGCATAGTCTTTCATTATATCTTTATAGATTAAACCCAATCTATATTTTGCTTCAACCACATCTCTACTATGAGGAAACTTTACAATTAATGTCAAGTATTTCTGTTCAGCTTTATCGTATCTATTTTTTTTCTCATCTTCTATTGCGCTTTTTAACAACCTATCTGGACTACTACAAGAGAAAATTAAAAATAAAAAAATATACTTTATTAGAAGAAAGCCTTTTATATTTTTCATTAATTGTAAAGATATAAAGACATATTTCTTGAATGAAAACAAAAGTTTTTATATTCTACAAAAATTTTTTTATTTTGTCAACTTTGTTAAATTTTAAAAGAACAGTTGACTAATTATTATTTTTTTTATAGAAAATCAAAACTTATGAATATATTTAACTATTTAAGAAAACATAAACAGAATATTTTAATCATTACCACTGTTGGGTTTATTGGCGGCATATTTTTAGGATTTGGTGGGTATATAAGATACTCAAACATAGTACACACAGCTGCTGTGGTAAACGGAACAAAAATACCTATTTCTAAATATAATAGACTTGTAAACCAATCAATTGAAAACTACAGGAACCAAAATAACGAAATAAATGATGAGATAATAAAGTCCATCAAACAACAAGTTTTAGGAGATTTAATTCGTGAAGAAGTTTTCTGGCAAGAAGCTAAAAAATATGGTATCAAAGTAACAGATCAGGAACTTAACTACCACATAATGAGCATTCCTGCTTTTCAAAAAAATGGTTACTTTGATAGAGAAACATATTATAAAGTTGTTATTTTAAGATTAAAAATGACACCAAAAGAATTTGAAGAATCGCAAAGAAAAAGAATAGCAATGTTTAAACTTAGAGAATTTATAGCCTCTGGAGTGAAACTTTCTCAGAAAGAAATAGAAGATTATATTAAACTTAAAAATCCAAAAACTGAAGAAGAAAAAGAAAAACTTCAAAAAGAACTATTGCAAGAAAAACAAACTGCTGTTTTAGAGAATTGGTATAAACAGCTAAATAACAACTTAAAAGTAAAAATATACATAAAAGATCTATAAAGGTTTTCTTTTCCTCCAAGCTTCTCTTACCAACACCGCAAGTATTACAAATATTGTAAGAAGATAAATTCTCGTAAATATAACTACAGGTAAGTTTTCAGGAGGCACATTTTTAAGCAAAATAACATTTATTCCTTCTGTAGCTAAATAACTTACAAGAATAACAATCAAAACAAGTGGTGTTACATATTTTATTATAAATTTATATATTTTTGGTAGTTTCATCTGTGCTCCGGAATGCATTTCATCCCAGGCTCTATTTATTCCAAACACCCAAGAAAACAAAATTGCCTCAATACAACCAAACAAAACAAGACAGAAAGTTCCTCCCCAAAAATCAAGTTCATCTACTACTCCATATTTTAAAAGAAATATAGATGGTTGACACAGAAGAAAAGATAAAACTCCATATATTAACACAGCGTCTTTTTTTGGTATATCAAATTCATCTTCTAAAAATGCAACTGACGGTTGTGCTAAGGAGACAGAAGAAGTTATCCCCGCTAAAAATAACAACAAAAACCAGCAGAAAGAAAAAATTGTTCCAAATGGAATTTGTTTAAATATAAGAGGCATGGTAACAAACCCTAAATCAAAAGCACCATATTTTGCAATATCTACTGCTGCCTGAGCACCTAAAAAAGTAAAAGCAGCAGGTATTACAATGCTACCTCCAAGAACTACCTCTACAAACTCATTGGTAGCAGAAGAAGCCAATCCTGAAAGAATTACATCATCAGTTTTTTTAAGATAACTTGCATATGTAAGTATAACACCAATGCCAACAGAAAGTGTAAAAAATATCTGTCCTGCCGCTGCCAACCATACTTTAGGATCTAAAAGTTTGCTAAAATCGGGATTCCATAAGAACTCAAGTCCTTTTATAGGATTGTTTTCTGGAAATTGTGGATCAAAACTTTTAAGAGTTAAAACTCTTATTACTAAAAATATAGCAAGCCCTAAAAGCACAGGCATAGCCCAATTACAAAATTTTTCTATTCCTTTTTTTATCCCAAAGTAAACAACTATGATATTTAAAGAAAAAGTTATCACAAAGAACAAATAAGAATACCAGCTGTTTCTATACCAACTAAGAAATTCTTTGATCTGTTGAGCAGTAGATAAAGAAATATATTTTGGAGTCAAACTAAAAAAGGTATAACCTAAAAGCCATGATTCTATATAAGTGTAATACATAAAAATAACCAGAGGCCCAAATATCCCTATTACACCAAAATATTTTATAAACCTGTTTTTTTGCCACATAGTGTGGAAAACACCAGGAGCAGTTCCATGTCCAAATCCACCCCCAAATCTTCCTACTGTCCATTCTATCCACATAAGAGGAAGTCCCAGAATAAGAAAAGAAATAATATAAGGAATCATAAACACACCTCCACCGTTTTTTACTGCCTGAACAGGAAATCGCAAAAAATTACCCAACCCAACAGCAGAACCGGCAACTGCTAATACAACACCTAATTTTGAACCCCAACTTTCTCTAACTTTTTTTTCCATAAGGATTTTTCACCTCCCTTAAGTTTTTAAAACTAAATTTTTTATCTCTTCAATTTCTTTATTAGAAAGCCTTTTTATTTTTTTTCTTAACATTTTTAAAACAAAAATAGTTTTTGCTAAATGCTCAATTTTTTCTGTAAAAAATAAAGCCTCATCTAATGTTTTTCCTAAAGTTACTAACCCGTGATTTTTTAACAAAAAGATATTTGAAGTTTTAACAAATCTTTTTATATTTTCTGCTAATTTCTCAGTATAGAAACAAACATATTTTATCTCTTTTATATTTTCAACAAAACTAACTGTTTCAGCTAAAATAGGTTTATTAAAAGAAATTCCTGCCACAGAAAGTGCTACAGAAAATAAAGGATGAGTATGCACTACAGAATTTACATCCTGTCTTTCTTTATAAACCATACAATGAAGTCTCCATTCACCGGATGGTTCATTTTTTCCTTGTATTTTTTTTCCATCATAATCTATAACTACTAAATCTTCTAAGGAAAGTTTGTATTTGTTTTTTCTTTTAGGGGTAATAAGAATCTGGTTGTTATTTATTCTACAGGAAATATTTCCATCAAAAATATCAATATAGTTTTTAATAACTAAATATCTGGATACCTCAATTATTTCTTTTTTTAACTTACTTAGTGTCATTAGATATTCTTTTTTCTTTAAAGATTTTATAACTTCTACTCAAATATTCCACTAAACCATAAAGAAGATACATAGAAAACACTAAAAACACAAAAGTTTCAGGATAAGCAAAAACCAGAAGAATTAAAACAAGCACTATACTAAAAAATTTAAACGAAACTCTCTGAGTTAATCTTAAATTATTTACTTTTGGATATTTTAATTTAGTGATCATCAAAAAAGCCAAAAACAATATTATTGCTGGAAAAAAATTCAACAACCAAGGAATAAGCGCTATAAGAAAAGTTAGATGACTTTTTGAAATAGATATATCAGGACCTAAAGAGACCTCAAATAGCAGCATAATAGACACCACAACTCCTGCAGCAGCTGGCGTTGGTAGTCCTTCTATAAATTTACTGCAATATAATGTTTGTTTTAAATTATGAGATACTATATTAAATCTTGCTAGTCTTAAAGCTCCAAAGAAAACATATATAAAACATACTACAGCTCCTGGAAACTTATATCTATACATAACTAACTGCCAAACCAATACCATAGGAGCTATGCAAAATGTAACAAAGTCAGCAAAAGAGTCTAACTCTACTCCCACAGAAGAAGAAGCTTTTTTTAGTTTTGCAATAAGTCCATCTGCTCCATCAAAAAGTATTCCTAAAATTATAAGCCACGAAGCTTTAGAAAAGTTTCCTTTGATACTCAATATAATTGAAAGCAATCCACAAAACATATTACCCGCAGTAAATATCATAGGGAAAAGATATAAATTTTCAGAAAACATGTCTTTTGCTATTCCGGTTTACTTAAAACAGCTACAGCTGAAATTCCTGCAAAAACTTTTTGATTTTTTGTTACCAAAAGTTTATAAATTTTAGGGAATTCGAAACTTACCTGTGAACCTAGCAAAATTGCACCAATTTTTTGTCCCTGTCTTACTGCAAAGTCTTCTTTTACCCAACAAACTATTCTTCTTGCGATAGCTCCTGCTACCTGGGTTATTTTTACAGTCACATTAACTTCAGGAATATAAATTTCTATTAAATTTCTTTCATTTATAAAACCTGCTTCTGTTTTATGCGCTAAACTAAATTTTCCCTTTTTATACTCTATTCTTTTAATAACTCCAGAAACAGGAGCTCTCTGAACATGTACATCAAAAATTGACATAAAAATTCTTACACAATAAAAGTTTTCATTTTCTGTAATATCAAATATTCTACCATCTGCAGGTGAGTAAAGAACATTTTTGTTTATTTTTATATCTCTTAGAGGATCTCTAAAAAAATAGATTAAAAGAAGAGTTACAACCGCAAAAATAGCAGAAAAAACATTAAAGATCTTGTTTAAAAAAAAACTTAAGGTAAAAAAAACTAAACTTATACAGCAAAAGATAAAAACTAAACCTCTAGCTTCTTTGAGCATTTTTTAACTTTTTTCTTTCATCCATGGCATCATTTCTCTTAATCTTCTTCCAACCTCTTCAATAGGATGTTGGTCTCCTTTTGCTAGCAGTTGATTAAATTTTTTTCTACCTGTTTTGTTTTCTTTAATCCATTCCCTAGCAAATTTCCCTGATTGAATTTCTCTTAATATCTTTTTCATTGTCTTTCTTACTCTAGCGTCTATTACTCTTGGACCACGAGTGAGATCTCCATAACAGGCTGTATTTGAAACTCTTCTTCTCATACCAGAAATACCATACTGTTGAATAAGATCAGTAATAAGCTTAAGTTCATGTAAGACCTCAAAGTAAGCTATTTCTGGCTGATAACCTGCTTCAACAAGCGTCTCAAAGCCAGCATGTATAAGAGCACTAACTCCACCACACAAAACCACTTGTTCACCAAATAAATCTGTTTCTGTTTCTTCTTTAAAGGTTGTTTCAATAACTCCTGCTTTAGTGGCACCTATTGCTTTTGCATATGCTAAAGCTAGCTGTTTTGCTTTCCCTGAAGCATCTTGATACACAGCTATTAACGCAGGAACACCTGCTCCTTTTTGATACATCTCCCATACCAGTGCACCAGGTCCTTTTGGTGCTACCATAAAAACATCAACATTTTTAGGAGGCTTTATCTGTTTAAAGTGGATATTAAATCCATGAGAGAAACAAAGAGCTTTTCCTGATTTAAGATGCTTTTGTATAGATTTTTTATAAACTTCTGCTTGCACATGATCCTGTGTTAGAATTTGAATTATATCTGCCTGTTTTGCAACTTCATCTGCAGAATAAACTTCAAAACCATCCTGTTTTGCTTGAAGATAATTTTGTGTTCCCTCAAGTTCAGCAATAAGAACCTTAATTTTTGACTCTCTCAAACATAAACTTTGTCCTCTACCCTGAATTCCGTATCCAATAATACCTACAACTTTATCTTTTAGTATCTCTAAATCTACATCTTTATCGTAGTAGATTTTTACCATATTTATTCCTCCTTTGGTTTTGAATAAACCTCTATTTTGTTTGCTATTACTTCTATAAACTTATGTTCTTCATTATTTATTTTTACTATCCGATTTACAAGACGACCTTCTATTCTCACAGGAGTCCCTTGTTTTACGAAAGAAGATACTTCTAGTGCTAATTCTCCATATGCTACTACTGGAATAAAAAGAGTTTCTTTTTTATTTTTAATATATGTATTAACAGCTATTGTAAATCTTAAAACCGGAGTTTTTGTTTTGGTATATTTTAATGAAGTATCTTGAGTTAACCTTCCTGATAGATAAACCTTATTTTCTTCCTTGAAAGCATTAACCATTCAAATTAAATTACTCTGGATACCTCTATATCTTTTGATTCTAATTTCTTTTTAGGTTTTTCTATTTTTTTAATTCCATATCTAATCACATTCTCGTTAGTAGCAAAGAACTTCTTAAGTTCTTCAGGGAAAGATGTTTTTTCTACTTCACAAAAGATAAAATAATAAATACCTTCTTCAAATTTTTTAATTTCATATGCAAGTTTTTTTCTACCCCAATTTTCTTCTTTTATAACATTACCTCCACAATTGACGATAATATTTTTTACTCTTTCTATATCTGATTTCATTTTTTCTTCTTTTATGGTGGGCGAAAATATTATAACTGTTTCATAATATCTATTCATTTTTTCCTCCACAAATTACCGAAATTGTTTATAAAAAACTCCGCGGGCTGGACTCGAACCAGCAACCATCCGGTTAACAGCCGGACGCTCCACCGATTGAGCTACCGCGGAATTGTTTTGTTATTTTACAAAACTATTTACAAAACTAAATTTTTATTTTCAAGATTTATATGATTTTTATATATTCTATATCTTAAAAACTTTATCCATAAAATTATACCAAAAATAATTCCCATTGTGTCTATAAACACATCCAATAAAGAAAAATGTCTTCCAGGCACAAAGTATTGGTGTATTTCATCTGATATAGCATATATCACACTGAAAACAAAACTAAAAAGACACGAATTTAAAAACTTCATATTAAAAGAGACAAACAGAGCATTGGAAACCAAAACTGATAAGATTAAATATTCTATAAGATGTGCTATTTTTCTTAAAATTAAATCCCACAATCCAAGCTCTTCTATTTTCAATTCAGGAATACTTGAAAGAAAAAAAATAATTCCGCACCAGTTTACAACATAAAACCACGCTAAAATCTTCTTCGTTTTATTCATAACTTTTAAATTTTGTTGAATTTTATTATAAATTTTTATATAATTCAATCTTTAATGAAAGAAAAAATATTATTTTTGATTTTTTTATCTATACTAGTAGGTTTTCTTTCCTATAATCTATTCAGCTTTTCTTTACAGCAATCTTTAATTTTAAGCATTTTTTCTTTATCAATTTTAGGGACATTGTTTTTTTGGGAATTTAGAGTAGGATTTGTATTTATAGGAAGTGGGATAATGCTTATTCTTCACATGACTGATTTAGAACATTTTGTAAAGTACGCTTCACTTGATGTAATCTGGTTTTTAGTTGGTATGATGATTATTTTAGCAATGTTGAAAGAAGCTGGCGTTTTTTATTATATAACTACAAAAATACTATGCCTAAAAAATCTAAACGGAATAAAAGTATTTGTTTCGTTATTAGTTATATCTTATGTTCTTTCTGGTTTAATGGATGAAGTCACCTCTATTATGTTTGTTTCAACAATAATTTTTTCTTTATGTAATTTTCTTGAAGTTTCACCAATTCCACTTCTTTTATCCTGCATAATTACAACAAATATAGGATCTGCCACTACTGTTTTAGGAAATCCAATTGGAGTGCTTATAGCATTAAGAGGAAAACTTTCTTTTGAAGATTTTATATTTAACTCTATGCCCGTCACACTTATCTGTTTAGTTACAACTGTAGTTATATTATCCTGGTTTTACAGAAAATATATAAAGGAAATTTCTGAAAAACTTAAACCTCATCTGGAAAACACATTTTTTATGTGTCTTATATCTACACCGATGAATAAAAAAGCCAGAATAAGTAGTATCATTTTTTTAATTACTGTTATTTTAATTGCTTTTCACAGAAGAATCGAAGTGTTTTTAAACTTAGAGGAAAACACAATTCTAATTATACTACCTATAATAGTGGCTGGTCTGGTTTTAATAATAAATAAAGAACAATCAAAAAAATATATTGAAAAAGAAGTTGAATGGAATTCTCTGTTATTTTTCTTATTCCTTTTTGCACAGGCAGGAGTTATACAATCTTCTGGCATAGCAGAAAAAATCGCACAGAAAATTTTAAGCATAAGTAATAACAAAAATTTTCTTTCTTTTTGGTTACTTTTCTCTTCAGGATTGCTATCCAGTGTTTTAGACAATGTAGTTGTTGTAGCTTCTTATATCCCAATAGTAAACAGCCTTAAAAAATTAATCATTAACAATTCCTCTTTCTGGTGGATTATACTCTGGGGTGGTTGTTTCGGAGGAAATATCACCATGATAGGTTCTACCGCAAATATTATTGCCTTAGGCCTTCTTGAAAAAAACTACAATATTAAAATTAACTTCTTTCAATGGCTAAAGATAGGTTTTCCTGTAGGAATTTTAACAATGGTTATCTCTTTCATATTTTCAATCATATTTTTAAGATGAACATCCTATCAGAAATCTTTAACTCAGAAAAACTTCATCTTACTCATTCGCAGAAGATTTTTATTAAAGAAACCTACGAAATACTTTCTATTTTCAAAAAAGAAGTTGATAAAATCTTCAAATATAACTTTGAAACTTCTATTTTATCTTCAAAAGATAGAATAAAAAATGGCGAGTTATTTTTTAGAAAAACTTATCAGCTGCGATATCCAATAACTTCAAAAAAACTGAATCAACTTAAAAAATTTAAAATATTTGATTTAGAAGTAAACTTAAAACATGTTATAACACAAAAAAGAAACATCCATAAACATCTCTCAACGATAAAGAATATTCTTACAACTTTATAAATTATGCATTTAAGAAAAAAAGGTTTTATTTCAAAATATCTATACGGTAAAAACGTCATAGATTTAGAGGAGTTTGTTGTATCTTTTGCGGAGACCTGCAATTTTAACTGTGAGTACTGTTACTTGAAATTTTCAAAAATTTCAACAAAACCTGTTATTTATGAGAACATAGAAAATTTTGCAACAGAAACAGAAGAATTATTTAAAAATTCCAATAAGAAAGTTTTCTATTTCAACTTCGGAGAAACTACAGACTCTTTTTTAACTAAAAAACACATCGAAGTTTTCAGTAAATGCTGTTTAATAATTTCTCAAAAAGCAAAGTTTTATTCTAAAAAATGTTTTGTTGAATTAAGAACAAAAACTGCAAATATATTTGAATTGCAAAACAAGGAAATTTTATATGATAACATAAAAATCGTATATGGTGTAACCTTATCCCCAAAAATAATAATTAATAACTTTGAAGATAAAACTTTAAATTTAGAAGAAAGAATAAGAGCTTTATGGTATGCTCAAAAAATTGGATTTCTTATAGGTTTAAGATTAGAACCCATTATTATTTATCCAGTCTTTGACATAACATATCAAACTCTTGTAGAGTCAGTTTTTAATACTATTGAAGAATATAAAAAAATAATAGCTCAAGCATTAGCATCTATAGAAGCCAAAAATCTTCATTCTATATCTATTTCAACATTAAGATTAACAAAAACACAGTTTAAATTTTTAAAAGAAAAAAAAAGCAAACTGTGTTTTCCAGAAATGATTTTGTGTAGTGACGGCAAATTTAGATATTCAAGACCTATAAGAGTAACTATTTACAGAAGCCTTATAAATTTTATAGAAAATTTAAGCAAAGAATTTATTAAAAAAGTATTTCTATCATTTGAATTTGACTATATATGGGATGACTGTAATTTAAAAATAAAAACTTTACCACAAATATCAACTCTAACAGATGAAATATAAAACTGCTGATCTACCCCTACACACAGGAAAAGCTCCTAGATGGCTATTTGAAAGACAAAAAAAACTTTTATTTGAGATTTGTAAGGTAGTAATAACAGAGTATGGTAGCCAAGAATTACTCAAACGACTTTCTGATCCTGTATGGTTTCAAGTTCTAGGATGTATATCTGGATTTGACTGGCATTCAAGTGGTGTCACAACTACAGTAACTGCTGCTATAAAAGAGGCTTTTAGAGCTTATCCTGAATATGGTATATATATATTTGGGGGGAAAGGCAAAACAGCAATAAATACTCCAAAAGAAATCATGCAATGCAAACACTTATCTGAAAATGAAATTTTCATCGCTTTATCAAAACTAACAGCAAAGGTAGACAACTGTTGTATTCAAGATGGATATCAACTTTATCATCATACAATTTTTGTAGACAAACATGGCAACTGGTGTGTGATTCAACAGGGAATGAACACAAACACAGGATACGCAAGAAGATACCACTGGTTTAACAAAATCACAACAACTGGCTCTGAAAAGTTTATTATTTCTCCTCACACAGGAATTATTTCTGATAAAAAAGAAGCTAAAATTTTAAATTTTGTAAATAAAGATGCAGAACCACTCCAAAACAGCATACTTGAATATACAACTTTACAAAAACCCGAAAACATCATAAAAGAATTGCAAAAAATCGTCAATTCAAAATCTCAACCTGATTTATTTTTGCCTCAAAGGCATTACATAAAAACTGAAGATTTTGATTACAAAAAACTTTATAAAATATTTACAAAAATTAAAGATACAGAGATTACCACATTCAAAAATCTAATATCAGTAGAAGGAGTTGGAGCTAAAACTTTGAGAGCTTTAGGTTTAATATCTGAGGTAATATATGGATATCCTGTCTCCACTCAGGATCCAGCAAGATTTTCATTTGCTTTTGGTGGAAAAGACGGACACCCTTATCCTATAGACAAAAAACATTACGATGAAACATTGAGTTTATTCACCTGTTTAGTAGAAAAATCAAAAATAGATGACAAACAAAAATTTTATATTCTAAAAAAACTATCAAATTTTTTAGATAATGAAAATAGTATACTCTCCTAAATATGAGGTAGACTTAGGAGTTCATCCTTTTTCTACAAAAATATATCGTTTAATAAAACAAAAATTAGAACAAACTTTCTTAGGCTTAGTCTTCGTGGAGCCTCAAAAAGTAGTCTTAGAATATCTCTATGAGGTCCATACCAGAAGTTATGTAGAAAAAGTTCTCAATCTCAAACTTTCTTACGAAGAAATTTTGAAATTAGAAATCCCATTAACACCTCAAATAGTTGAGGCATCATTAATAAGTGTAGCTGGAACTATTTTAGCAGCTGAAATTGCTCTACAACAGAAAGTTGGCATCCACATAGGTGGTGGTTATCACCATGCATATCCTGAACATGGAGAAGGATTCTGTGTGTTTAACGATATCGCGGTTGCTATAAAATATCTTAAAAAAACCTATAAAATCAAAAAAGTAGCAGTTGTTGATTGTGATGTACATCAAGGAAACGGTACAGCAAAAATTTTTCAGGACGATAAAGATGTGTTCACATTTTCAATCCATCAAAAAGAAATTTATCCTGAACCAAAAGAGAAAAGCACACTTGATATTGAAGTATACGCAGGCACTACTGATGAAAAGTATTTATCTTTGCTAGAAGAAGGCCTTAAAAAAGTAAAAAATTTTTCTGCTGAAGTAGTGTTTTATCAGGCAGGAGTTGATATTTATGAAAATGATCAACTAGGTGGACTTAAAATTACAAAAGAAGGAATAAAAAAAAGAGATGAGCTCGTAAAAAAATTTTTTAAAGACACTCCAGTAGTTGTCACTTTAGGTGGAGGATATGCATTTGACATTAATGACACAGTAGAACTTCACTATAACACAATAAAAACTTTTATTGTCGGTGAATTATATAAAATATAAAACCTTGAAAGGATTTAAACTCATAATACTCTTTATGGTTATTTTTTTAAAAAATATACTTTTTCAACACGAAGCAGCAACCTCAACTTTAATCATTCCTCAAAAAGAAGCCATGTTTTATCAAAAAGCAAACAAGAATTCTGTTAAATGTCTTTTATGTTTTAGAGAATGTATTATTCCTTCAGGCAAACGTGGTATGTGTTTTAATAGAGAAAATAAAAACGGTACTCTGTACAACATAGTATATTCAAAACCGTCTGCTGTAGCAGTTGACCCTATAGAGAAAGAACCTGTGTATCACTTTTTACCATCAACAGAAATTCTTTGTTTTGGCACAGCAGGTTGTAACTTTAAATGTAAACATTGCCATAACTGGCATCTCTCCCAGAAACAACTTGAAGAAATAACACATTATTTTCTAACTCCTCAGGAAGCAGTAAAACTTGCAAAGAGATACAACATTCCCTCTATATCTTTTACATATAATGACCCAATTGCGTTTTATGAATATATGTATGAAATAGCAAAGATAGCAAAAAAAGAAAAAATAAAAATCATATGGCATACAAATGCCTCAATCAATCCTTCAGCACTTAAAGAAATGTTAAAATTTACAGACGCGGTTACGGTGGATCTTAAAGGTTTTACTGAAGAGTTTTATAAAAATCAATCTTTAGCAAAACTACAACCTGTTCTTAATTCATTAAAAATAATAAAAGAACATAAAAATATATGGCTGGAGATTGTAAATTTAGTAATTCCTACACTAAATGATAACCCAAAAGATGTTAGAAAGATGTGCTTATGGATAAAAGAAAATTTATCAGACGATGTTCCTTTACATTTTACAAGATTTTTTCCTACCTACAAAACCACACATCTTCCAGCAACACCTGTTAAGACTTTAGAAAGTTGTTATAAAATTGCAAAAGAGGTTGGACTCAAATATGTCTATATTGGTAATGTTCCTGGACATAAATATAACTCTACTTATTGTCCTAACTGCAATAAAATCCTAATTTACAGAATACATTTTGAAGTTTTAGAAAACAGTATAAAGGAGGGTAAATGTAAATATTGTGGTTATAAAATCGCAGGTGTATGGAGAAAATAACAGTTTAATATAAATTTCAGCTTTTGACCTTATAATTTAAATTTCAACAACCTTTCATTTTAGATGTGTTGGATTACATAACTCTTATATTTTAGAAATGAGTTTTAAAAACCCAAATAAAAAAGACGAATACTTACAATTTCCAACCTATTGGAAAACAAAATAAAAAATTGTAAATGTAAGGTTGATATCAAAAAAATTGCAAACAATAAGGAGGGTAAGATGATATCTTTAAACTACAAGAATATCTTAAAAGTTAAAGAAGGTCTAAGTGAAAAGGAATTACTGCAATATCAGAAAAAATTTGTTGAGGTTCATAATAATTTAAACCAAAAAATAAAAGATAAATCAAATATGCTTGGATGGGCAACATTACCTTATGAGAACTTTGAGGTCGATAAAATTCTAAAAATGATAAAACAACTAAAAAATAATTTTGACACACTTTTAGTTTTAGGCATAGGGGGTTCTGCGTTAGGAAATATAGCCCTCCAGACTGCTTTAAGAGATAAATTTTGGAATTCTCTGTCTAAAAGGCAAAGAAAAGGTTACTTAAAACTTTATGTGTTTGACAATGTTGATCCTGATACGGCAAAAAGTTTAATAAACCACATTGACATCAAAAAGACACTGATAAATGTAATTTCAAAAGCAGGTGATACAGCAGAAACTCTTGCTACATTTTTTGTATTTTACAACGAACTTGTTAAGAAAGTTGGTAAAGACAAAGCAAAAAAGCATATAATAATAACAACCGGACCAAAAACTGGTTTTTTAAGAGAACTTGTAAATAAAGGATACTCTCAATTTGATTTCACAATTCCTGAAAATGTAGGAGGTAGGTTTTCTGTCTTATCTCCTGTAGGACTTGTCTCGGCAGCAGCTACCGGTATAAACATAAAAAAACTTTTAACCGGCGCAAAAAACATGGCTGAAAACTGCAAAATATGTAAGGAAACTAATGAAAATGAAATGTTTAATAATCCTGCATTTATGTTTGCACTGATAAACTATCTACTATATCAAAAAGGTAAACACATATGTGTCATGTTTTCTTATTCAGACAGATTATATGGGTTTGCAGACTGGTTTAGACAACTATGGGCTGAAAGTTTAGGAAAAGAAAAAGATAATAATGGTAAAATAGTAAATATAGGTCCTACACCAATTAAAGCTCTAGGTGTAACAGACCAGCATTCCCAGCTACAGCTTTACAGAGAGGGACCAAATGATAAAATAATCGTTTTCCTCTCAGTAGAAAAGTTTACCTATGAAGTAAAAATTCCAAAATTTCCACAGGAACACTATCTATCCAACCATACACTTAACGAACTATTTAAAGCAGAAGAAAAGGCAACCGTAGCTTCCCTTACTCAAGCACAAAGACCCAATATGACAATCCTTTTGCCAAAAATTGATGAAGAATCTATAGGAGAGTTGATTTATATGTTAGAGTTAGCAACAGCTTATGCAGGAGAACTATTCAACATTAATGCTTTTAACCAACCAGGTGTTGTTTTAGGGAAAAACTATACATATGCATTATTAGGAAGAAAAGGTTACGAAAACTACTTAGAAGAACTTAAAAATTTCCTAGATTAAACTTTTAATTTATTAAGAAAATCTGTTATTTTTTTTAAGATGTTATTCTTTGTTATCTTTTAAGCTCTAAAATCTTTCTTGAGATTATCTGTAAAGTTTTTTAAGTGTATGTCACTCTTTGATTTTTTATCTAACAGTTCTGCTTTCATATTATAGTGTATTCATAAATCCAAAATTTCCTTAAGTGTTTTTAAAAATTGATTTTTCCATTACTCAGATTTTTTTATTACAATGTTACCGCGGGAATCAATATCAATTATAATTTTATCATTTTCCTTTATATTTCCCTCAATTATATTCTTCGCAATCACATTATAAATTTTCTGATGTATTACTCTTTTAAGTGGCCTTGCTCCAAAAGAAACATCAAATCCCTGTTTTGCTAAAAGCTCTTTTAGATCCTCAGTAAATTTTACTTCTATGTTTTTATCTTTTAGACGATTTTCTACATCTCTTAGTTGAATTTCTACTATCTTTACAATATCTTTAAGTGTCAATCTGTTAAATATTATTATTTCGTCTATGCGATTTATAAACTCTATCTTAAAAAATTTTTTAAGTTCATCTAAAACATATTGATGAATCTGTTCATATGAAAGTTTTTCTTTGGTTTCCAGTTCGGTTATTGTATCTGTAGCTATATTTGAAGTCATAATTATTACAGTATTTTTAAAATCGACTGTTCTTCCTTTACCATCGGTTAACCTACCATCATCAAACACCTGAAGCAATACATTAAAAACCTCAGGATGTGCTTTTTCGATTTCATCAAATAAAATCACTGAATAAGGCTTTCTTCTTACAGCTTCTGTAAGCTGACCTCCTTCTTCATATCCAACATAACCAGGAGGAGCACCAATTAATCTTGCAACAGAATGTTTTTCCATATACTCAGACATATCTATTCTTGTAAGATATTTTTGGTCGTTAAACAAAAACTCAGCAAGCCGTTTTGCAAGTTCTGTTTTACCAACCCCTGTAGGACCTAAAAATAAAAACACTCCTAATGGACGATTTGGATCAGAAAGACCTGAACGTGCTCTTCTTATACAATCGGAAATTTTCTCAATTGCATGCTGTTGTCCTACAATATACTGAGCTAAATATTTTTCCATCTCAAGAAGCTTTTCTTTTTCGCTTTGAACAAGTTTTTTTACAGGAATTCCTGTCCATTTCGATATAACCTCCGCAATATCCTCTTCATCAACTTCTTCTTTTAACATTTTTGCATCCTTCTGTGCTTCTCTAAGTTTTGAATATAATTCGTTTAACTCTTTTTCTTTTGCAGGGAGATGACCGTACTGTATCTCTGCAGCTAACGCAAGGTTACCTTCTCTTTCTGCTTGTTGCTTTGTAATTTTATAATTCTCAATTTCCTGTTTTACACTTTTGATTTTTGTAATTAAATCTTTTTCTTTCTGCCACTGACTATGGAGTGTCTCGTATTTCTGTTTTAACTCCAGTATCTGTTTATCTATTTCAATAAGTTTTGTTTCGATCTCCTTTTCTCCAACTGGTTCACCACCGACTCCAGCTTTTACAGCTTGCTTTTCTATTTCAAGTTGTTTAATCTTTCTTTGGATATCGTCAATTTCAGCAGGCATTGAATCAATTTCTATCCTTAACTTACTGGCTGCTTCATCAATTAAGTCTATTGCTTTATCAGGTAGGTATCTATCAGTTATATATCTATTTGAAAGCACAGCAGCTGCAACAATTGCCTCATCTTTTATTTTTATCCCATGATGAACTTCATATCTTTCTTTTAATCCACGCAAAATTGCTATAGTATCTTCTACTGTAGGTTCGGAAACTAAAATTGGCTGGAATCTTCTTTCTAAAGCTCTATCTTTCTCTATATACTTTCTATACTCTTCAATAGTGGTGGCTCCAATACACCTAAGTTCACCCCTTGCAAGCATGGGTTTTAACATGTTAGATGCGTCAATTGCACCTTCTGCAGCTCCTGCACCAACTAATGTATGTATTTCATCTATAAAAAGAACGATTTGACCTTTGGATTCTGAGATTGTTTTTAATACAGATTTTAACCTTTCTTCAAACTCTCCTCTAAATTTTGTCCCTGCTATAAGAGCTCCAAGATCTAACTGAAAAACTACTTTATCTTTCAAACTTTCTGGGACATCTCCTGCCACAATTCTTTGAGCAAGACCCTCAACTATTGCTGTCTTACCTACACCAGGATCACCTATTAACACAGGATTGTTTTTTGTTCTTCTTGAAAGAACCTGGATTGCTCTTCTTATCTCTTGATCCCTACCTATCACAGGATCTAACTTTCCTAATCTCGCAAGACGTGTAAGGTCTCTTCCATATCTCTCCAGAGGTTTAAACCTCTCCTCAGGAGTCTGATCAGTAACTCTTTCTGTTCCTCTTAAAGATTGAAGAGCTTTAAGAACATTTTCTTTAGTAACACCGTATCTTTGAAGAATTTTAGAGGCAATACCTCCCTCTTGAAGTATACCCAAAAGAAGATGTTCTACAGATATATATTCATCCTTAAATTCCTCTAAAGCATCTAAAGCGATATCTAATACTTTTTTTGTTCTACCAGTAATATAAATAGCATTAGTGCTCCCTGAGTGTGTCTTTGTTTGTGGCAGAGTATTTATCTGTATTTCTAAATCACTTATTATCTTATTTACATCAGCACCTATTTTCTTTATTATATCAACAGCAAAAGAATCTTCGGTGGTAAGAAGTGAATATAATAAGTGCTCTGGTGTCAACTCTGGATTTGATTTTTTTTCAGCTAATCTTTGTGCATTATATAAAACTTCTTGTAATTTTAAAGTAAACTTTTCTGGATTCATAACTTTTTCTCTTTAAAACTTAATTTTTTCACTATATTTAGATGTTAAAACTCATAAAGAGTTTCTTAAAATTTTAAAAATAATCTAAAAGAATTTCTGAGATTATATTAGGTATTTCTTTTATATTAGAATTTTTTATCCAATCAATTTTAGCTTTAAAATCATGCAGAAATTCTGGTAAAGAGTAAAAACTAACTGCTAAAATTTTTGCAAAACTTTTGTCAAAGAAAAACAACTTTTGCAAAATAAATATAAACTCTTCCTTTGAATAATACTGCGAAAGCCAACTAGTAAAAACAACTATGTTTAAAATCTTTAATACAAAAATTAGACCCAAAATTAAACCATTAGTTTTAATAGTTAACACTTGTAAAAAAAAAGAAAAAAGTAAAATCCATAAAACTGCTTTAAAATTATAAAAAAGTCTGGAAAAATTTTTTCTGGTAAAAAAATACAAAAAAATTAAAAACATGAACAAAAACCATAAACAAAAAACTTTATTCACAAAAAAAACAAGTATTAATACTACCAGCATAAAACACAAAAAAATTATTTTAGAAATTTTAAGCTCAGGAATGTGTTTTCTTTCTAAAAAAGTAAAACTTTTATAGTTGTGTTTATTCCAAACTCCAACACTTTTTTTCTCATCTAATTTCTTAAAAATTAAAATTGCTACACTACCTATAACCACTCCACTTATTACACCTGAAACAACTAATAATGGCAAAAGCAGTAGAATCGATTTATTTTTAATAAATAAAAAATAGACTAAAAAAATCTGGGAAATATTATGAAAAACTGCTCCAAACACAGAAATTCCTAAGATACTAAATTTTAAAAAACTATATGAGGAAACCAAAAATACTCCACCCATAACCAGCACTGAAAAAATACCAGACAAAAAACTCAAGATAAAAGGAATAGACAGAAATGTCCCTAAAAAAATAGCAGAAACTATAGTTCTTCCCATAACAACTTGTAAAGCAGTTTTTGTTCCATAATTAACAATAGCTATTAAACTTACTAAATTTGCTAAACCCAATCTTGCAGCAGGGACAGGATGAGGTAAAAATCCTTCTAAAATTTGAAGAGATGAAGCAATAAGGATAAGATTTATAATTTTTTTTGTATTACTATTGAGTTCCATTGCAATTTTTAATAAAAAAAACAAAATTTTATTTTACTTTTCAACAGGAAACCAAAGACATGACAGAAAAATTTTTTACACCTATAACAGTTGGAATTTACTTTTCAGGAATGCTTTTCATTGGTTGGTTTACTTCTTATAAAGTAAAAAATTTAACTGATTTTTTAGTAGCAGGCAGAAAATTAGGATTTATCTTAGCCACAGCAACAATGTTTGCCACCTGGTTCGGAGCAGAAAGTGTAATGGGAACAGCAGCTACAGTTTATAAACAAGGGCTAAAAGGAGTCATAGCAGACCCTTTTGGTGCAAGTTTAGCATTAATTCTTGCAGGTCTTTTTTATGCAGTAGCTTTTTATAAACTTAAACTTTTAACTGTAGTAGAAGTTTTTGGATTACATTATAATAAAAAACTGGAAACTTTCGCAACTTTACTTATGCTACCAGTATATATAGGATGGCTTGGTGCTCAAATTGTTGCTATAGGATACATATTTAGTGTTTTCACACAACTACCTCCTAACTTAGGGATGATTTTAGGAACAGCTGTGGTGTTAATCTATACTCTTACAGGAGGCATGTGGGCTGTAACAATTACTGACTTTTTTCAGATGATTATACTAATTGTAGGAATAATAGCTATTTTGCCGTTTGTTTTAAAAAATGCAGGTGGTCTTATACACATATTGCATTCTACGCCTAAAGAATTTTTTAATTTCCTTCCTGAAAAAAATACTTTTTCTATGTGGTCTACTTTTTTAGGAAAGTGGTTTATAATAGGACTTGGATGCGTTGTAGGACAAGATTTAATTCAGCGTTCTTTATCAAGCAAAAATGAATTTGTAGCTAGATGGAGTGCTATAGTAGCAGGTATCATATATTTTGTTTTAGGAATAGTTATAATTACAATAGGCTTAGCAAGCAGAATCATACTTCCTGATATAGAAACTCCAGAACTACTTATCCCAATACTTGCAAAGAAGTTTTTATTTGAACTACACCCTTTCATTTTTAGTATATTTATCTGCGGATTATTAGCAGCAATAATGAGTTCTGCCGACAGTTCGCTTTTAGCTGGAGTTTCTTTATTTGTAAACAATATTGTTTATAAAAATTTTCCTACTCTTTCAGAAAAAACTCTTTTGCTTTTAAACAGAATCTCTACAGTTATTTTTACAATTTTATCAATGTTTACAGCGCTATATATCCAACAGATCTACAACCTCATGGTTAACAGCTGGGCGACTTTGCTTGTAGCGATTCTAGTTCCTTCCACAGTAGCTTTATTTATGAAAAAATATGTAAATATATACTCTGGATGGATTTCAATGATCTCTGGAATAGTAGTGTGGTTAGGTTACATCTTCATCACAACCAAAAAATTTGTGATTGACGACACGACAATGGATTATTTCTATTCTGCATCACTCTTTGGATTTTTGGCTAGTATTTTTGGATATTTTATATCTTATAATATCATAAAACTATTAAAAAAATTTAATAAACAATAGTATCTATCTCTTTCTTTTTGCTTTCAATAGTAATAAAAATTCTGTTAGGTATACATACTATTTGCTGACCAGCTTTACTAATCCAGCCTGTATGCATACATATTCTAAAAGGACATATAGACTGCTTAATTTTTACTTTATTGTTTTTTATTTCAACAACTGCATTATTAAGTTGAATAATTTTTTCAATAGAAATTTTTTCCTTATAAACAACTCTATTGTTTTGAAAAATAACCACAAATAAGTCATTGTCTTTTTTGAAACTCATAAGTTTAAATGAAAATAAAGAAGATAACAGAAATAAAAAAATAAAGAAGTAGTCAAGAAATGTTGGTTTAGTTAATTTCATTTTTATAAATTAAAATCTATACCTTTAAAATTTTGTGTTGTATAGATGAAGAGTTTGTTCTTTTTTTCTTTTACTATGATACAACCTATTTTTAGTTTTTCTGCCAGTTGTATGCCTTTTTTTTCTCCTAAAACAAAAATTCCAGTGGATAAAGCATCAGCTAAAACCGGATCCTCACATAAAACTGTAACAGAAACTATATCATCAGCAGGATATCCTGTTTTTGGATCAAAAATATGGTGATATCTTTTATTCTCTAACATAAAATATCTTTCATAATCTCCAGATGTTACACAGGATGTTGTATAAAGGTTTAAAACAGCCAGAAACTTATTTCTATCTCGTGGATGTTGAATAGCAACTCTCCAGGGAATTTCTGTATTGTTTTTTAAATAGATATCTCCTCCAAAATTTATTAAAAACTTATCAAACCCATATGATTCTAAAATTTCTTTTGCTTTTTTTATAGCATATCCTTTTGCAATTCCTCCAAGATCTATTTTCATTCCTCTTTTTTTAAGAAATATTCTATTTTTTTCTTCATCTATAACAATTTTTTCATATCCTACAAGAGATAAAGCTTCAACTATCTGATGTTTTTGAGGGATTTTAAATTTTTTTTCATTACTAAAATTTTTAAATCCCCAAAGGTGACTTAAAACTCCAACAGTAATATCAAAAGCTCCATCTGTAAGTTTACTAAGTGTTATGCTTTCTTTTACTAAATTCAAAACCTCATATGAAACTTCACAAAAAGAAACACCACTTTTAGAATTGATTTTTTCTATTTCACTTTCTTTAGAATATCCAAATTTTTTATCTATCTTCTCTACTTCTTTGAAAACTTCATCAACAGCTTTTTTAGCCAAATTGCTATCATAACAAAAAATTTTTATCTCACAGATAGTATCCATCAAAAATCTTATCTCTTTGAATTCCTTTAAATTTTTTCTACAAGAAAACAAAATCAAAGCACAAAAAAGAAAAAGTTTATTTTTCATAAGTTTAAACTTAAAAAATTTTTACAATATCTCTTATAGAGTTTTCAACTTGTTGATTTACAGGTAAATATTTTAGTAAAATTAAAAAGTTTAAAGGAGGGGTGGCCGAGATTGGTTTAAGGCAGCTGCCTGCTAAGCAGTTGTCCGGGCTAAAACCTGGACCGCGGGTTCGAATCCCGCCCCCTCCGAGAAAAACTTCCGCTAAAAACACAGGAGGGATATATGCTCATCGGAATAATCTCCGACACACACGAGAATATGCCTGCAATTGATAAAGCAGTAGAAATTTTTAACTCAAAAAATGTAGAAATGGTATTCCACGCAGGAGACATTATTTCTCCTATAACATTTTCTCACTTTGATAAACTTAACTGTCCTATTCATCTTGTTTTTGGCAACAATGATGGAGAAAAACAAATGCTAAAAGAAAAATACACTAAACGTGGTTCAATAATTCAGCTTCCACCTCTTGAGTATTCTCTCCATAAAGATGACTCATCCTTTAAGCTAATAATCTTTCATGAACCACCACAGAATCTTGAAGAGTTAGCAAAATCAGGAGATTATGACTTTATAATATATGGCCATACACACAGAAAAGACCTTAAAAATTTTGGAAAAACCATTGTCATAAATCCTGGAGAAGCAGGAGGATGGCTACATAACACAAAAACAATAGCCATCTTAAATACCACCACAAAAAGTGTAGAATTTATAGAATTTTAAAAATAAAAGAAACTTCTTAAAATTTTAGTTCGTAGTTAAATAAAAGGGGGTATTATGAAAAAGGTAATATATGTTTTATTATTAACCATATTTTTTAATAGTCTTTATTCGGAAACGAAATTAATACCAGTAATAAATTTATCTCTATTAGGTGGTCAGAATACATTTGAAGGTGAAACAAGTGGTTTTAGTGGTTATCTTGATGCTAATTTTTCTTTAGGATTAAGATTTTCTTTATCCACAACTCTTCTTCCTATATTAAACTTAAGATACTGTGGTTTTAAAGAAGTTGAGGAGTTGTTAGGTGGAGGGACATTATACCAGGAAACACTTGATAGCCTTTTAGTGATAAAACTTATTCATAAACTTCCTTATGAGTTTTCAGTAAAACCAAAAATTGTATTGAAACATCAAGCTATAAAGGAAACAAAAAATGAAACCTGGGAAAATGGACTTTACAACTACACAAGAAGCGCTTTAGGAGTTGAAGTCTCAAAAGATTTCAATAAAAGAAATATTTTATCTTCAGGAATTAATTTTAGTAAAATTATTTTTCCTAATTATACATCTTTAAGCTATGAAGCTCAAGAAACATTTGGTGCAGAATATTCCATAAACGCAGGAACACATCCTTTGGACTATAACAGTATCCATTTCTACATTGAAAATGAAGCTAAACTCACAGATAAATTAACCTTAAAAGTTTCCCTAAATACAAACACTAAAAACTTTATAGAGCAAAACTTAGTAGTAGATGGCCCCCAGTATATAGAAGAAAAAAGAAAGGATCAAACAGTTTCTTTAAGTTTTGGCATTAGCTATTTAAGCACTTTTTTTAAAAATTCTGCTTCAAACATAGGAATAATCTTTACATTAAGTTCACTTAACTCAAATCAAAATCACTTCTATATCGATCCCAATTATCCTAAATTTATCAAGGATTACTACGATTATAATAGTTTTAAGGTTACTTTACCATTTAGTTATATATTTATGATAAACGAAAAACCTTCCATTTTATCTGTTACATTGACCTCTGAAAGGAAAAACTATCCCCAAAGACCCCTTCAAGATGAAAATACTGGAGAATTTTTAGAAGAGAAAATTTACATCAATTACACAAATTTATCTTTTTCTTTTGAGTACAAATTTACTTCCAACTTCTCTTTAAAAACTATAATTAATCTTTATGCCTCAAAGTCCAATATGCAGTATGAAAAATTTTATAAATATAACTACAATGGAGGTTATTATCTTTTAGGAATAAACTATAAGTATTGACACCTAACTAACAGGAGGATAAAATGGCAAAGAGAATCTTTATATTTATTCTTTTTACTTTCACAATATATAAATTTTCTTTTGGAAGTCAGAATGAAATAAAAGAAATTTTAAAAACTCAAACTAACTTTTCAGAACAACAAATTCTAAACATTACAACTGCGCTGGAAAAATATATAAACTCAGACAACATACTTTATAATTTAGCTCTTTTAAGAGTAAAAGAAGCTATAGCAAAAAAAGTTGACTACTTGCTTTTCTACACTACACTTATTAAAAAAATCAGCACCTACAAAATCGCTAAAATTTTAGTAGACGAATTTTACCCTAAAATTTCCAAAAGTGAACTGGAATATTCCATTCAATATCTAGCTGACCAGATAGAACAAGGCATTACCTTTTATGAAATAATTCAAATTTTAAAAACTTCATCAAATTCAAATTTACCTGTAAAAGAAAGTTTGAAATTTTTATCATTAATAAACTATGCCAGAAAAAATAACATCAGTCCTGAGGTTTCTTTAGAAATAATAAAAAACGGTATCTCCACAAAAAAATCCTTCCAATTAATAAAGGAAAACATAATCAAGTCAAAACACGAAATAATAGAAAAAGAACTTCTTAAGGAAACAAAAGAGAAGGAAATCATAGAAAGATAATGACCGAAGAAGAAATAATAAAAGAAGTTTTAAAAGGAAACATAAACACTTATGCAGAAATAATCAAGAAATACAAAAACTACATCTACAACCTTGGTATGTCTATCTTTAATAACTACACAGAGACTGAGGACTTCACCCAGGAGGTTTTTATCAAATTATATAAGAATCTTAAAAAATACAAATCAAATTTTAATTTTAAAACCTGGTTATATAAAATAGCAATCAACACTGCTAAAGATTTTTTAAGAAAGAAAAAATTTCTACCGGTTTCTTTAGAAGACCATAAAAATTTGATTTATAGTGAAGATAAAGTTGAAGAATCTATTCAAAAAAATTTAGAATCCCAAATGCTTCTATCTTTAATAAGGACTTTACCAGAAAAATATCTAAATATACTTATTTTAAGATACATAGAAAACCTCTCCTATGAAGAAATTGCTGAAGTTACTTCTAAACCAATTGGTACAGTAAAAACCTTGTTGTTTAGAGCAAAGCTATTGCTTGCCAAAAAGCTAAAAATTCAGATATGAAACATTTTTGAACTTTAAAGCGTATATATAATAAGAGGCAACAAAATATGAAATGCAAAAATGTCAAACTTCTTCAAAAATACCTGGAAAATCAGTTAAGTGAAAAAGAAGTTTCAACACTTCAACACCACATTAAAAACTGTCCTTTTTGCAAAAATTACTTAAAATTAGAAGAAAAATTAGAAAAATTGGGAGCTCTACCTCACTCCGAAGCACCTGAATATTTAATTTCTAAAATTTTATCAAACCTCCCAAAAAAAGAAGAAAAGTTTATACCGAATTTTCTTCCAAAACAAGCATTCGTTTTTGGGATTATTTTAATTTTTATGCTTTTATGGTTTCCTTTATCAAGAAAGATATATCAAAAAAGAGTTGTCGTAAGGTTTGAAATTGATTTACCTGAAGCACAATCTGTGGCTATAGCAGGAGACTTTAACAAATGGGACATAAACAAAACCAAATGCAAAAAAGAAAAAGGAAAGTGGGTTGCAGAGATTGCATTAAAACCTGGAAGATACCAATATATGTTTGTAGTGGACAAAGAAATCTGGATTCCCGATCCCAACGCGACAGATTATACCTATGATAGTTTTGGCAAAAAAAATTCTATATTAGACACCTATGTATGCGGAATTAGAGGTTAAAAAAAGGAGGAATAAAATGAAAAAAATATTAATATCAACAATAATAATTTTATTAATACAATTATATCTACACTCCCAGGAGGACCTTTCAGTCCAACAAGAACTTACCATCTCACAAGAATTAAACTCTGAAATAGCTATAGAGTTTATACAAGATGGCTACCTTAATGAAAGCATAAACGAATTAAAACAAGCTGACTACCAACTTGGTAAATCATTAAGGGATGCTTATGGTTACAGAGTAAGAGTGGAAGAATATATCCTTAAACCACAACAAAACCAGGTAAAATTTTTAGTATTAAACAAAAGAGAAGCAGAAGAACCGTGGCGTAAACTTAACTACTACTACGACTTACTTACTTTTGAAAAACCTATAGAAAACATCTTAGATGTGCCAAAAATAAGAAACCACACCTGGTTTCACTTAGGAGAAAATCCACCACAAAACAGGTTAGTAAAAAGAGAATGGGAACTTTCAAACACTGTTGACTACTACAGAGTTGAAAACGAAATCGGTGAACTTCAAAAACACACCTATACTGCTAACTACAACTACATTTTAGACCAGCCACAACAAACAACTTATACCTGGTGGATGCCAGAATCGTTTACTCACAGAGAAAAAATATGGGGACCTGATTATCAAAAAATAAAAGAATATGTTAATGTAAGCATCACTGATATAAATTCTACTGATGGAATAATAAACTGGAATACTGAAAACCCAGAGATAGCTTTAGACATAAGATTTCCGGGAGCTGAACTCAAAGGGAACGCGACTTATGGTTTTGATGAAACCGCATTAACCAAAGTTACAACTCCTGACTCCCCAGTAATACCTAAAGATGGTTATTATGATACAGAACAAGGAAAATTTGTAAAATTTGGTGAACTTTTTGTTTCAAAATTTGTAGAAACCAAAAATTTAGGTTTAGCTATAACCCATACTCTTTCAAAAATTATGCCGGACGGCTTTGACAAAATCCACCTTAGAGGTGGAAAAATCTATGCAGATGAAACCTGGAAAGAAGGACATTTTAGATTAATAAACAATGAAGGAGAAGTTTATACTTTTGGAGAACTTATTGACAAAATCGTAACCACAAAATCTCAACAGAATCAACAACAATTAGAAGTAAAATCAGATGCTGCCACTGATTTAGCTATTTCTAAAGACGAACTAAACTTTGAAATTACATTTACTGCCAGCGAATTTAATGGAAGGGCTATTGATGTAGTAATAGCTCCTGAAATAATAAAACAAGTAACTTATGGACAATCATTAGGACTAAACTATCTCAATGGCGGAAAAGAAAAATTTTTAGGTGCAACTTTAGCTTCTGTAAAATTTTTAAAATAATTAATCCTAAATTATACCAAGTATAATCATGCGCAAAATTGCTTCTGTTCTTTTTTTAACCCCAAGTTTAAGATAAATTTTATTCAGGTGATTTTTAACAGTTTTTTTTCTTTAATTCTTAAAGTAGTAGCAATTTCTTTATTTATTCTTCCCTCACATAACATTTTTAATATCATCTGTTCTTTAGGCGTAAAAATGATTGACTGTTTTTGATCTTTATTTAAGTCATATGAATGTAAATGTCTAAAAAAACATGTAAAAAGAGTTCTGGGGAATAAGATACCTTCCTTTTGAAGATGCAGAATACCATTTTTTAACTCCGAAGCAGTCCATTCAACAGAAACATATCCATCTATTAAGGGCACAATAAAATTTTCTTTCGGAGTTTTATCAGAAGGATCATATAAACAAAGAATTTTAACAGAAGGTGAAATTTTTTTAATCTCACGAACAAAAATAACAAAATTTTTTTCAGTTGAATTTCACCTATTATTATGAGAGAAAAAGATGTGTTTTTATTCCGTATTATTTTAAAACATTTCTCTACTGTATCAATATATTCTATTTTGTCAAAAATCTTTAATTTTTTAAAAAATTCTTTCAAACTTTCAGCATAAAGTGTTCTTCTTTCTAAAATCAAAAGATTAAACATTACTGATAAGAAAGAGTTTTGTATATAGATTTTAGTAAAGAGATTTCTCTTTAACAAACGCTGTTATAATTGAAATATTAGATTTCATATTTATAACATTTGCTCAAGGAACCCATCGTAAGATATAAAGGATTATCTGTTATTTCTATTTCTTCGCCTTCAGAAGAGATTATTATTGACCAACTTTTAATTTATATATAGGTTTTAGCAACAGGTGTGAGTTTTACAACTTCGTTGTGCTCAGAGTGATCCTTAAATGGTTCCTTATCTACTATTCCTCCATCAATTAACACAGATATTATTGACAGAACATGTTGTTTTGATATTTCTTTGAAATGTGCTTTTATATAGGTATCTTTATAACAATTGAAACAGAGTTAGCCTCTGCCTCAATATCTTCAGACCATTTCTTCAAATTTATAACCTTCAATTGATGGGATTCCTTCTAAATGGACCGTTGTTTTATAATAATAAAGTTGCTAAATTTTCAAGATTGAAGGTACCTCAACTGTAGGCTGTGAATATATATTAAAAACTATTGTGCGTTGACCACTTACTGTCTGGCCGAACTCACGCAAAAAACCTGTGTATTGAAATTCTTTATGAACTTCACAAAATAGAATATGACTAAGTAAAAATAACAACAAAAAAATTTTAAACTTCATAAATCCTCACCTCCAATTATTTATTATTAAAACTAAAAAGTGTTATTTTTTACAAAATACAAATTTATTTGTCGAGGTATTTTCCGTCGGAAAATAGTCCTAATAAGTTTTTTAGAGTAGAAACATGATTACTTTTGATGTGTGGAAGTTAAGATGAGAAATAAAGTTGCCTATTAAATTAAAAGAAGAATTGCTTTTCTTATATAAATTATCGCTACAACTAAAATAATAAATGCAAAAATTTTTTCTACAACAAATGTCCATCTTCCTGACTTTGGAAGTTTTGTTGCCACTCCGCTAAAAATTCCTGCTAAAAGAAGTGTGGTTGAAAGACCTAAAGAAAACACAAAAAGTAACAACATACCGTATAAGATATTTTGTTTTGTTGCAACCAAAACTAAAATAGTGCCTAATACAGGTGTGCTACACGGTGAAAAAACAAGTCCAGAGGTTGCTCCTAATATAAAGCCGCCTAAGTATCCTCTAAAAATGGATGGATTTATAAATCTTTGTAGTTGAAAGTTTATCTTAAATAAACCGAACATACTCAAAGAAAACAAAAGACACACCACCCCAACCACTAAATTAGCCCAGAAACTATTCTGAGTAAGTCCAAACACACTTCCACTTAAAGAAGCTACCGCTCCTAAGATGGAATAAACAATAGATACTCCTAAAACATAACTCAAAGTAACTAAAATCTTCTTTTGAATTGAAGATTCTGCTTGTATTCCTATATATGCTACTACTACAGGAATTAATGGATAAACACACGGAGTAAAACTTGCTAAAAACCCTGCTATATATGCTGTTGTTAATGTTAAATTTTCCATAAAAAGTTTAAAAGTTTAATTCTGCTGAAAAAATTATGTTTCTTGGTGGTTGCTGAACACCTGGTATTTCTTCATATTTAATATCAAACAAATTTTCAACACTTAGTGTTAAATTAACTTTTTTAAAAGTTTTTCTTATTCCTAAATTAAATAATGTGAAATCATCAGGGTTAGTCTTAGTGAGATGTTTGTAAACACTTTCAACATAAACATTAAATCCAAAAACTTGATGAAAACCTAAACTTAAACTTAAGAAGTTTTTTGGATAGTTTTCTATATATTTTAATTCTTTTGTTGGATCTAAGTTAAACTCTTTTAATATATGTTCATAGTAAAGTTTCACATCAAAATTTTTATATGAAAAATCTAACTTCAGGTTTCCACCAAAAGTTTTTACCTTTGCTATGTTGGTAATACGCCATGGCTGTGTGGAGTTTTTTGTTCTTGTCCAATCAATAGTGTTTGTAGGTTCATAAAAAAATCCTGCTAAGGAGAATGAAACTATGTTTTTTAATTTTTTATTTAATCCTGCCTGATAGGTTGTTGTATGTTCTAACTTTAAGTTTTCATCTGCCTGGTGAGCAGGATCCCAGTAAAATAACTCAGTATAAGATGGAACTCTATGAAGTTTACTAAATATAAAAAAGATGCTTGATTTTGGTAAGAAATCAAATGTAAGTTTTGAGCCAAACTGTGGGACAAATTTATATCTTGAATAGTAGTTTTCAATAAATGTAAGTTCTAAAGCTAAATTATGGTAGTTGAAAATAGAGTTTATACCGACTCTATATTCACTGTCAAAAAACTCGCCCATGCCTTTCCAATTAAATAAAGAGCTGAATCCTTTACTATCAAGGTTTTTGTATACTGCCTCTAATAACGGCTCAAAAATAAAGCTTTTGTAGTACAACTTAAATTTATTGGTAATTCCCCAGACATAACTGTTGTGATAGTTTGAGTATACTTGAGGGTTATATCTTTGAGTTGTGTAAAAATCATATCCGGTTCTAAGAAACATATTTAAATTATACACCAAATTATCTTTCAGTATAAAATCAGAAGATTGACCCATGAAAATAGTTCGGATATGTTCATATTCTTTTCTTGTAGAAGGAGCTGTGTAGAAATCCTGCGCGCCAAATTTTTTGTCTAAAACTCCTAAAATAAATTTAGAATTTTTAATTTGTGTTTGATAAAATGCATTGTAGAGATTGTAGTCTGTGTTTTCTTTGAACCCGGAACAACTACCTGCTTCAAGTGATATTAATGTGTTTTGATGTGAAATATGGGCTTTTGCTAAATAAGTATTAAAACTTCCATATGAAAGTTTAAAAAAGTTTGAAGTGTCTTTTTTAGTTATAATATTTATCGCTCCACAAAATGCACCCTGAGGATATTTTGAAAAGTTATCGTTTTTTATTATTTGTATTGATTCTATATCTTTTAAGCTTAAGGGAATATTTAAGTTGTGATGGCCTGTTTGAGGATCGTTTATTGGAATTCCATCTATAAAAATTTTTATTTGTTCAAAAGTTCCACCATTTAAAGAAACATCTGTTTGGATGTTGCTTCTGCTGAAAGTGTTGACACCATATTTTTTAAGAATTTCAACTAAATTATCTGAAGCGGAGTTTTGTAGATCTTGTTTGGTTATTATATAAATACCTGATATGTTTGGTGACTTAGTAGCTTCAAGATAAACTTCTGAAGAAAAACAGAAACTGTTTAATATGAAAACAAAAAATATAATTTTGGTTTTTTTCATGGATTCCTCCTTTTTAATATGCTAAATTTTTGTTAACTTAAAATTATAATTTTGGTTAACAAAAATCAACTGTTGCAAAAAATTTTTATCTTAAATGGATACAATCACCAGAAAGGATTTCTTTTGTACCTGATGAGGTTTTTATAATGAGGGCTCCTGTTTGTGGCAAGATACAAATTGCTTTTCCTTTGACGATCTCTTTTGGTGTGATGACTTCTACATCTTTTCCTAAGGTAGAAGAAAATTGACTCCATTTTTCTGTTAGCTCTTTATATTTTTTCTTTAAGAACATTTCATAGTAAAAATCTATTTTTTTAAATAGCTCAGAAAAAAAGTGATTTGGATTTATTTTTTTACCAGTTAAACTCATAACAGATGTAGCATCTATCTTTGCTTTGTCAAAGAAAGTTTGCTTTATATTTAAATTTACTCCTACTCCTGCTATACACCAGTTGACTCTATCTATTTCAGCGTCTGTTTCTATAAGAATTCCGCATATTTTTTTATTATCTACTACAACATCATTGGGCCATTTTGTGGTGGCATTTATTAAATATTGTTCTTTTAGAAGTTCTGCTACAGACAAAGAAAACACATAGTTTAAAAAAAATACTTCAGATGGTAAAACTTCAGGTCGCAAAATTAAAGAAAAGTAAACACCTCCTTCTGGTGACAACCACTTTCTTTGAAGTCGCCCTTTACCAGAGGTTTGTTTTTGAGCAACTATTAATGTGTTTTGTATCTGAGGATTCTTTTGTAGAAGTTCTTTGGCAACATCCATAGTGGAAGTTACCTGGTTAAAATAATATACTTTAGATACTGTCTTAAAATTTTTTTTAAGAAATTCTTCAACAATAAATGGATAAAAAACTAGTTTGTAGCCAATTTTTTTGTTTCTTTCTATCTCATATCCTTCGGAAAGTAATTTCTTTATTATTTTATAAACAGCGACTCTGGAAATTCCACACATTTTTGCAATTTTTTGTCCTGAAATATATTTATTCTGATTTTCTATAAGAATATTTACTACTTTAGCTAAAGTATTCATAACTTAAGATTTAAGTAAACTTAAAACTTTTAATGCGTCCTTTGTTGCTTTTACATCGTGCACTCTCAAATAGTCCACTTCTTGCAAGATACAATAAGAGTGTAAAGCGACAGTTGCTTCGTATCTTTCCTCTGGCGGCAACGGATTTTCTTCAGAACCTAAAATTCTTCCTATAAAACTTTTTCTTGAAAGACCTATGAGTATATCAAATGTGAAATTTTTTCCATTTATTGTGAGTTGTTTTAATTCTTTTAAGTTTTTTAATATCTCAAGATTATGTTGTGTCGTCTTACCAAAACCAATACCGGGGTCAAGTATGACTCTTTTTATATCTATTTCGTGTTCGAGCAAAAATTTCACCCTTTCTATAAAGAATTCTTTAATTTCAGATATTACTCCTGCAGGATATTGCGGATTTAACTGCATTGTCTGCGGTGTGCCTTTCATATGCATAAGGATTATTTTGGTAGTGGGATATGTTTTTAGTAAATCTACAATAGCTGGTGAGTAATTTAAGGCATAAATATCATTTACAATTTCAACACCGTTTTCTAAAGCTTGTTTTACTACTTCATATTTATAACTGTCAATCGATAATACAACATTCTGCCAGCGTTTTTTTATTTCTTTTATCACAGGAATCACACGACTAAGTTCTTCTTCAACTGAAACTGGGATGCTTCCAGGTCTGCTGGATTCTCCACCAACATCTATAATATCTGCACCTTCATTTATAAGCTTTTCTACGTGTTTTAGTGCATCATCAATCTTAAAATATCTACCTCCATCATAAAAAGAGTCAGGAGTGATATTAAGAATTCCTATTATTTTCATCGGAAGCTTTATATTTAATGATCAATAAGCTGCAAAACTTCCATCCTTGCGCGCAGATCTTTTAGAAAAATTCCCCTCATACAGGAAGTAACAACTTTATGACCTGGCTTTTTAACACCTCGCATAGAAAGACATAGATGTTCAGCTTCACATACAACCATTACTCCTAATGGTTTTGCTTTCTGCATTATAGCCTCTGCAATATGCTTAGTAAGGCGCTCCTGAAGTTGAAGTCGTTTTGAAAAAACTTCAACTAACCTTGCTAACTTTGATATTCCAAGTAAGCGTTTTTTGTGAGGAATGTATGCTATATGAATTTTGCCAAAAAAAGGAAGAAGATGGTGTTCACATATTGAATAAAAAGGTATATTTTTTTCTAAAACAACTTCTTCGTGTTCCTCAGTTTCATAATAGATTGTTAAAACATCTTCTGGATTCTGCCAGTAACCACTGAGTGCTTCTTCATAAAATTTTGCAACTCGTTTTGGCGTGTCTTTTAATCCTTCGCGGTCAGGATTTTCACCTATAGCAGTTAAGATATCTTTTACTGCTTTTTCTATTTTTTGTTTATCTATCTTTTTCACTTTCAAGAATTTTAACTGTTAGCTATAATCTCATCAATTTCAGCTGCTTCAAGGACTTCTTTTTCTATTAACTTTTGTGCTAATGAGTGAAGTTTATTTATATTCTTTGACAATAGATTTTCTACACCCTGAGAACAACTTTCTACAATATTTTTAATTTCTTCATCAATAAGTCTGGCAGTAGCTTCTGAATACATTTTTTCTTTTGTAAGATAGTCCCTGCCTAAAAAAATTTCTTCTTCACGTTTTCTTAAAGTTAAAGGACCTATTTTTTCAGACATACCATATTCTGTAACCATTTTAGTTGCTATTTCTGTTGCTTTTGAAAGATCATTTTGTGCTCCTGTTGTGATATCGTTAAACACAATTTTTTCAGCAGTCCTTCCTCCTAACAAAACTGAAATTTTGTTTAACAGTTCTTGTTTTGAGATTATGTATTTGTCTTCTGCAGGAAGCTGTAATGTATAACCTAACGCTGGTCCTCTTGGAATAAGAGAAATTTTATGAACAGGATCACAGCCAGGTGTGAGTTTTGCAACTAAAGCGTGTCCTGCTTCATGGTAGGCGATAATTTTCTTTTCTCTTTCAGAAATTACTCTTGATTTTCGTGCTGGTCCTGCCATTACTTTTTCAATTGCCTCATCAAAGTCAGACATATCAACTGCATCTTTATTTTTTCTTGCTGCTAAGAGTGCTGCTTCGTTTACTAAGTTTGCAAGGTCTGCTCCTACAAAACCAGGAGTTCTTTGAGCTATTATTGATAAGTTTACATCATCTGCTAATTTTACTTTTCTTGTGTGGACTTTAAGGATTTCTTCTCTTCCTTTAATATCAGGGACAGGAACTACAATGTGTCTATCAAAACGACCAGGCCTTAACAACGCGGGATCTAAAACATCGGGCCTATTTGTTGCTCCTATTAAAATTACACCTTCTGTAGTATCAAACCCGTCTAATTCTACAAGGAGTTGATTTAAGGTTTGTTCTCTTTCATCATGCCCACCACCTATTCCTGCAAACCTGTGTCTTCCAACTGCATCAAGTTCATCTATGAAAAGCAAACACGGAGCGTATTTTCTTCCTTGTTCGAAAAGATCTCTTACTCTGGATGCCCCAACTCCAACAAACATCTCCACAAATTCAGAACCCGACGCAGAAAAAAACGGAACACCAGCTTCACCTGCTACTGCTTTAGCAAGAAGAGTTTTTCCTGTTCCTGGAGGTCCATAAAGCAAAACGCCTTTTGGAATTTTTCCTCCAAGTCGCTGAAATTTTTTTGGGTCTTTTAAAAACTCTATTATCTCCTGCAGTTCTTCTTTTACCTCATCACATCCAGCAACATCTTTAAATGTAACATCGCTTTTGTTTTTACCTGTATATAACCTCGCACGAGATTTTCCAAACATCATTGCTTGTTTTCCGCCGGATTGAAGTTGTTTTGTCCATAAATACCAAAGTATAAATATTAACACTACAGGTCCAAAGTTCAAAAGCACAGACCAAAACCAGCTTCCTCTATCAGCAGTTGCTGTGAATTTTACATTATAGTATTCTAATTCCTCCACCAGTCTGGAGTCTTCAGGGATTCTGTAAGTTTTAAAATTTATTACTTTTGAGTCCTCTCTATATTTACCAGAAATTACATCTGATTTTAACTTTACCTCCAGAATTTTCCCTTCCCTTAAGAGAGATTTAAAATCAGAATAAAGGATTTCTTTCTCTGCCTGTATGTCTTTTATTCCGCGAAAGAACATAAAAATTAAAAAGAAAATAAGCACCCACGATATTAAAGATCTTAACTCATTTTTTTTCATGGAATGTTTTAACCTCTTTTCATTTAATTGTTGCTATATAAGGTAAATTACGATATTTTTCTTTAAAGTCAAGACCATAGCCAACTACAAATTTATCCGGGATATCAAAACCTTTATAATCAGCTTTAATTTTAGAATTTCTTTTTTTAATTTTATTAAGAAGCACACAAATTTTCACAGATTTTGTATTCCTTGCAAGAAGATTTTTCTTTAAAAATTCAAGCGTTCTTCCTGTGTCTAAAATGTCATCTACTATTAATACATCCTTACCTGCAGGGCTTTTATATAAATCCAAAATTACTTGAATAAAACTATCTGGTTTTTTAGAGTTATAAGAACGTAAAGCTACAAAATCTATCTCACAGTTTATAGTGAGTTTTCTTATCAAATCACTTAAGAATATACTGCTGCCTTTAAGAATTCCAACAATTAGAAGATTTTTCCCTTTATAATCTTTAGATATGTTTTTGGCAAGTTCAGTTACTTTATTTTTAATTTCTTCTTCAGTAATTAAAATATTTAAATTAGGCATTGATATTTATTTTTATATACCTGTAAGTTGTTAAAATTTTAATATTTTTGGTAAAATTTAGCTTAACTAGTTTTTTGTTTACCAAACTTAATATTTGTTCTACAAAATTTCTATATCCTTGTTTTATCTCTAAATCGTACTCTAAAGCCAACTTTGAGATTATTCTATATAAAATTTCTCTTTGTGTGAAATCATTATACATTAAAAATTTTTTTAAATCAATATAAACGCTGGATTTCCTAAAAACTACACAGTTTTTTATTTTCTTTTCAATACTACTTGATATACTCTCATAAACCTTGTTTATCAAAAGTGAAGTATAAGCTATATTACTTTCACAATTTTCATTAATTCTTTTAAACAAAGGAAATATTTTGTTTCTCAAAAAATTTCTTTTATATAGATCCTGTAGATTAGTTTTATCTATGACATAAGAGATTTTATTTTTATTTAGAATTCTAATTATTTCTTGCTTGGTTATATCTATTAAGGGTCTAATTATATAGATATTTTCTTTTTTGTATTTTATAGTTCTTATTGGAGGAACACCACAAAGACCTCTAAGACCACTACCTCTAAGAAGGTTTAAAATAAATGTTTCTGCGAGATCTGTTTGAGTATGAGCCGTAGCTATTACGAAACATTTATTTTTATATGCAATATTAAGAAGCTTTTTATATCTTAATTCTCTTAAGGTATTTTCATCAAATTTTTGTGGTTTTATTTCATCAACTATAAGTTTTAAATTATTAGTTTTACAGAAGCTTTCTATTGTTTTTATGTCCTTAAGAATTTCATTTTTTGTTCTTAAATTATGATTAATGTAAACAGCAAGTACTTCTAAGTTGTGTTTTAAAGAAAGTTTATGCAACAAAAAAAGCAAAAACATACTATCAGGACCACCCGAGGTCGCTACAACAATTTTTTTATGTTTTTTTATAACCTCAAAAATAGGTTTAACTCTTAACACAAATTTTTGGTAAACTCCATCAGGAATTTGTTTCATATTGAGGAATTAAGAAATTTATTGTTTGAATATCAAAAAACACTCTATCTCATCAACTGGCTGAATTTTTTTAAAACCTACTTCTTTTAGCCGTTTAATAATGTTGCCTATAATGTTTTTATTTTTTGACTTTATTTGAGGAGAACCAACATAGTGCAGAATCTTTCCTTCTGGTTTTAAAATTCTATATAACTGTAGATAGAACTCAAAAGAATAAAGATCTTCAGCTATATTAAACTTAGGTGGATCGTGAAGAATATATTTAAAAGAATTATCTGGAAAACTTTTAATCACTTCTTTTGCATCACCAACTATAAGTTTTGCTTTCCCACAGGAAGGAATATCTTCTTCAGTTAAATTTTCAAACAAAAATTTTGAATAGGGATTTTGTTTGGCTATGTATAATACATTTTCATCCTTTTCTATAGTAATTACACCGCAACCACGCTTAAGAAAAAATATAGATGTATATCCTAAACCGGTACATATATCTAACACCAAACTTCCATAAGGAGGATTTAGTGCTTCTACTTTTTTTGCAGAATCAATTTCAGGAGTTAACTTTGAAATTCTGTGCATCTGAATACCATCAATCTGTATTGTTGGCCAACCAGAAGTTTTTACAAGTTTGTAGAAATGTTCTTTAAAAAATTTAATTTCTTTCATATAAGCTATAATATAAAATTTGAATTCATTAGACAACAATCCTATAAGCATTGAAAAATAACTCATTTATTTAATATTCTAATTTTATGTTAAAAGAAAATGACTTTGTGATGCTAATTGACACAAAGGGAAAAAAATACATTATAGAATTAAAGAAAGACAATGTATTTTATTTCCATAAAGGAAAAGTTCTCCATAATGATTTAATTGGAAAACCTGAAGGATATATTGTCTACTCTTCAATGAATGAAAAACTTATCGTCTTAAAACCTACCTTGATGGAATATAATCTCTATAAATTAAAAAGAAGCAGCCAAGTTATATATCCTAAAGACGCAGGACAAATTTTAGTGCTTGGAGATATTTTTCCTGGTGCAAATGTATTAGAATGTGGCTGCGGCTCGGGTGCTTTAAGTTTATACATATTAAGAGCAATTGGAGAAAAAGGTAGGTTAGTATCTATAGATATAAGAGAAGATATGTTAGAAATGACAAAAAGAAACATAGAAAACTATTACAGAAAACCTATTCAGGAAATAGAAAATCTGGAATTGAAATTATCAGATATTAAACAAGCAGAATTTCCAAATGAGTTTTTTGATAGAATAATAATAGACATCACTGACCCCTGGGAAGTTTTACATAAAATCTATAAATTACTTAAGGACTCAGGAGTTGCTTGTTTTTGGCTTCCTACAGTGCTTCAGGTGTTTAATCTTATAGACAAAATAGAAAAAGAATTTAAGAATATATTTTTCTTACAGGGAATATATGAAACTCTTCAAAGAGAATGGCAAAAAAAAGACTTAAGTTTGCGTCCTAAAGATAGAATGGTTGCACATACGGGATTTTTGATAGTGATAAGAAAAATTAAACAATAAAATCACATGAAAGCAAAACTAAAAAGGTTTGGTATAGCTATTCCTAACAATCTTCTTAAAAAATTTGATAAACATATAAAAGACAAAAACTACAAAAATAGATCAGAAGCAATAAGAGATCTCATCCGTGCAGAGTTTGTTAGAAAATCATGGAAAACAAATAAGGAAGTAGCAGGTGTTATATCTATTGTTTATAATCACAACAAAAGAGAACTAGTAGACAAAATTGTGGATTTACAGCATGATTATCAGAAAATAATAATTGCGTCTCAACACATCCACTTAACACATGACAGCTGTCTTGAAGTAATAATCACAAAAGGTAAAGCAAAAAAAATTCAAAAACTCAAAGATAAGCTTTCTGCTATAAAAGGTGTAACACATTCAACATTAAGCATAACAGCTGTTGTGTAACTATCAGCAAAAATTATCTTGAAAATAGTGTTAACATAGTTTTTAACATAATTTTATTAAGAAGGAGAATAAATATTACAAAACAAGACATTAATCAAGTAGTAAAGGAATTATTAAAACATAAAGCAAATCTAATAAAAAATTCTAAGGAATATAAAGAATACTTGAATAGCATTTTAGAGGAATTAAAACCCAAAGATAATATAGAAACTGCAATTATAGGTGCTGTAGATGCAATGATATATGATGTAGCTTGTGCGCTAGATTTCACAAAAGTAAAAAAGAAACTAAATATTAAAGATTGGTCTTCTTACCAAACAAGAAAAGAACTTCTAAAAGAAATTTTTAGAAATACACTATAAAACTTATCGAGTAACTTTTGGTTTTCAATATTCAAAATAAAAAATAATTTTTTGATATTGACAAAGTAGCACGAATTTTATAAAAGTAACACAAATGATGATAGTGAAAATTTTTAAAATGATAATTAAAAAGCTTTCGGTAAACGAGGTATAAATTTGCAAATTCAGCTATGACTAATTTTCGCATAATTACTAAATTTACATCCATGTCCCATTTTGTAAGACAAAAAACAAATTTTATCTTTTTTATTAAAGAAATCTATAAAAATGAGATCAAAAGGAATACTTAAGGTAATATAAAAATTAAGTAAAACACCAAATTTACTTAAAGTAAATTTACATTAGATTTATGGATTAATGTGGACATAACAGTGGGTTTTACCTCATCAACATCTGAGAGTTTTCTTAGAGATATCTAAAAAATTGCTTTTATGAGGCTATCTTAGATTACTATTATCTGTATATGGTGTTCAAAAATACCAAAGCTATTCCCAGTAGGGGATGTAACTATACAACACAGTTTAATTGAAAGTGCTTTTTAATACTTAAAGATGTTGGATATAGTGGTAAAATAGTAGGATATTCAAAGGATTCTCGTCTTAATAAAAATGAAAATGTAATTGAAAACTATGAGGTTTATGTTAACTATAAAAATAATGGAGGAACAAAAATATGAAAAACAATATAATAACTTTTTTGTTATTTATGTGTTTTGTCAGCAATTCTTTTTCAGCGATACCCTTTGTTACAGATGATACAGGTGTTATAGAAGTAAATAAATACGAGTTAGAAACTGTATATGAAAATATTTTAGATGAAATAGACAACGAGCAGATTTTATCTTTTGGGTTGAAAACAGGATTAACACAAAAACTTGATCTTTTAGTTTCATTTCCATACAAGATTTATCCTCATCAGGAAGAAAAATTTGAGGATGCTTCTTTGGGATTAAAATATCTCATTTTGGAGGATCTATTGGCATTTTCATTTAATAATACTTTAGGAACGAGGTCATATTTTTTAAATTTAATTTTAACAAAAGAACTTTTTGTTATTTTTCACTTAAATATAGGCTACAATATTTCTGAAGACAAAAATTTTGCTGGAGATACTTTTTTTGGTTTAGCTTTTGAATATGATATTAAAAATTTCAATGTAGGTTTTGAGTTTTTATTTAATAACTTTTCTATGGAAAGTTATCTTTTGGGTATAAGATATAAGTTTTTTAAGTCACACTTTATATGTTTAGGCATTAGACAACTGTTGAAAAATGAAACACAAAGTAATACTACTTGTATAGTTGCAGGCATTCATAACGAATTTTAATAAAAAGGAGGTCAAATTTTATGTGTTATTTAGTGCCAACAGCAGCAGCTATAGTAACAACTTTTGTTAAAAAAAAGAATCAAAGTATGAAATGGCTCACCTTAATGTTTTATGGTGGAGCGATATTTGGTATAGTGGATCATTGGTGGAATGGAGAGTTGTTTTTAGTCTCTCCTGACTGGCTAAAAGATATGCTTCTTGGAGTTGTAATAACAGCAGCTATATTATTAGTATGGGCGTTTATAGTATTGTTAGCTAAAAAACCAACAACAGTTGTTGAACAAAAATAAAATTAAGTTTATTATATTTTGTTAGTAAATCTTCAATAGAAAAATTTTCTTATTCTAAAATGAAGATCTTGTTAAAAGATATTAAAAAAATTAATAAAACTTTAAAACTTCTTACTCCTGAAAAACAAACTATTAAATTTTCATCAGGAATTGTGGTTCTTAAGAAAGGTCAATCTGTTGGTGAGCATACAACAGAAAACAAAGAAGAGGTTATATTTGTTGTTGAAGGTAAAGGTTGGCTTTTAGTAAATGGTAAAAAATATAAAAAGCTAAATCCTAATTACTTTGTTTATATCCCAAAGGATGTAAAGCATAATATAGTAAACAACTCCTCAGAAGTGTTAAAGTATTTTTATCTCACTACAAAAGTAATCTGAGTTATACAGATTTATTTTACTTTTGATTAATCAGGTGGGCAGCATAACCAGCTCCAAATCCATTATTTATATTTACCACCACAACCCCTGGAGCACAAGAATTCAACATAGTCAAAAGAGGAGCAACTCCTCCAAAATTTGCACCATACCCTGTGGAAGTTGGCACAGCAATCACAGGAACTTTTGATAACCCTCCGACAACAGAAGGCAAAACTCCATCCATTCCAGCAACTACTATTACTACTTTTGCCTTGTTGAGGTAAGTTAAAACTTCGTTTAACCTATGAAGACCAGCTACTCCTACATCATACACACATATCACTTTATTTCCTAAAAGTTCGCATATAACTTTTGCTTCCTCTGCTACAGGAATGTCTGTTGTTCCGGCTGTGATAATCAAAATACATCCTTTTTTACTTTTTGGAAGTTTTCCTAAAGCTATTATCTGGGCATTTTCAAAGTATACATGGTTTTCAGGCAGTTTATCTTTTATTTTTAGATACTTCTCTTTATCTAATCTTGTTCCTATTACTAACTTGTGAACAGCAGATAAATTGTTGATTATATCTAAAATTTGATTTTCTTTTTTGTGTAAACAATATACAATCTCCGGGATACCTTTTCTTATTTCTCTGTGTATGTCAAGGGTAGCATCAAAAAGTCTCTTATATGGAAATTCTTTAAGATATTTTAAAACTTGTTTTGTAGACAACTTGTTTTGTTTGTATTTTCTAAGTATTTCTTTTATATCCATAAAAAATTAAATTCTTGACACAAACTCTGAATTTTTTATCAAAAATCTCCACAACCAATTTTTAGATTTTTTAGCATAAGGAATATTTATTCTGGGTGTTTTTAAAATCTCTGAAGTTTTTACTTTTTCTCCTTCAAGCAGATACAAAAATTTACCTTTTACCATATCCTCTCCGTTTAATTTTCTATCAATTTTTAAACCCTTGCATAACTTACCAGGTCCGTTTAGTAGATTTGTTAAAATTTTCCTGTTTATATTAGAAGATATAGTTTTACCTTTATTTTTTAAGATAAGGTCTATCCCTTCTGTGGGTTGTGCTGCTCTTATTAGAACCCCACCTGCCTGACCATTTTTGTGACAGACTACATTTAGACAATAAGTATTAATATGCACAGGATAAACATAAGCACAACCAACTTTACCAAATAAGGTTTGGGTCTTTTTTGTTTTTCCAAATCTACCAACATGACATGCATCGTCTTCCTTCCCACCATACGCCTCTGTTTCAACAATTTTTACTACAATTTTGCCTTCAGGTAAAATTCTTACAAGATATTTACCTAAAAGTAACTTTGCTACTTTCAGTGGATGCTGTTTGAAGAATTCATAAGTGAGTCTTCTACCAGGCATATCCAAACTGTATGCCTACATGTGTGGGACCAATCTTTGCTTCTCTTTCTGCTGCTTTTTTATCTTGAACTTTTGCTACAACATCAGTTGTAAAACCCATACCTATACTTAAATCCACAACAAGTCCATTTTGCCATATAATTTTATAGCCAACATCTACTCCAATTAAAGCAGCGCTTACTGTATCTGAGATATCTTCTGGTTTATATCGAAGTTTAATCAAGGCACCGGTATAAGACGGCATAAAATAAACTCCTCTTAAAGTATTTCCATATCTTCCTGCAGGATAAATTCCTACCCCTATTTTGTACATAAAAGTCAAAACAGACCATTCATCACTAAAGGAGATGTCATAAAATCCATTCAATGCACCTAATCCAAACATTAAAGAAACTTTATTAGAAATAAGCCTCTCGTAGTTTACATTGATGTGTCCTATAGCAAAAGGTACCACGTTTATATAAATAGCGTTTTCTTGTGTACCGTATATTTTTTTTAAGTTTTCTTGAGAATAACCAAAAGAAAATGTCAAAATCAAACAGAAATACGTAATGAATTTTTTCATAGTAATTCACCTCCTTTTATAAAAACCTTATGTCAATTTGCTTACAAAGTTTTTTATATTGTTTAATCCTTCTTTTATATCTTCCATTGATGTAGCATAAGACAACCTTATGTAGTCATCGTCACCAAAAACACATCCAGGTATAACTGCTACTTTCGCTTCTGTTAAAAGAAGCTCTGTTAATTTCATAGAATCAGTGATAGTAGTATTGTTATAGTTTTTACCTTTTAATTTTTTTATGTTTACCCAAACATAGAAAGCACCTTGTGGTTTAATTGTGGAAAGCCCTGGAATTTTGTTTATTTCTTCAACAATAAAATCTCTTCTTATCTTAAATTCTTGAACCATTTTTCTTATAGAATCTTCTCCGAATTTAATAGCATCAACAGATGCATACTGTACAAAAGTTGTAATATTTGAGGTGGAATGATCCTGGAGATTACTCATAGCTTGAATTATCTCTTTAGGACCACATGCATACCCAACTCTCCAACCAGTCATAGAGCATGATTTTGATAAACCGTTTACTGTAATTGTAAGTTTTTTAATTTCTGGACCAAGTGAAGCTATACTTACAAACTCTACGCCGTCATATACAAGTTTTTCATATATCTCATCAGAGATGCAGTAAATCTGTGATTCTACTAAAACTTTTGCTATTTCTTCTAACTCCTTTTTTGTATACATCATGCCTGTAGGGTTAGAAGGATAGTTTAGAATCAAAAGTTTTGTTTTTGAAGTTATGTATTGTTTAAGTTGTTCTGCTTTAATTTTGAAGTTTGTTTTTTCATCGGTGGGGATCTCTACTATTTTTCCTCCAGCAAACTTTATCATTTCTGGATAGCTTACCCAGTATGGTTTTGGTAGCAAAACTTCATCGCCATCATCCACTAAAGCCATAACAGCATTAAATATAGAGTGTTTTGCTCCACAGGAAACTAAAACTTCTTCCGGTGTGTATTCTAAGTTATTTTCTTTTTTTAATTTTTCACATATTGCTTGTTTAAGTTCTGGTATACCTGCTGTTGGAGTGTATTTAGTAAGACCTTTATCTAAAGATTCTTTTGCTTTCTGTTTTATAAAATCCGGAGTATCAAAATCCGGTTCTCCTGCAGCGAAGGCAATAACTTTTATTCCCTGTGATTTAAGTTGTTTTGCTTTAGCTGTAATCCCTAATGTAGCTGAAGGTGATACTTTTAGAACTTTTGATGAAAGTCCTTTCACTTTTTATGGCCTCCTTATTTGGAAATTTATTGGTGGTTTTATTATATATATTACTAAACTTAAAATTGCAATTAAATAAGTAGGAACTATTATCAGATCAGGATTCACCTCAGGGTAGATAAGTTTCTCAAGATAATAAACTATAAAAGAATCCATACCTGAGAAAGAACTTTCTATCTTTCTTCTTAAATAAATCTCTAATATTGTTAAAGGACAATATTTATCTAAAAAAGTAATAACTGCCACATATATTATCCCTACAACATGAAGAGTCCTTAACCAGAAATTTTTCAAAAGTTGTTTTTTAAAGAATAGCCCTACGATATTATAAAAAAATCCATAAATCATAAAAGAAATCCACAAAAGATGCAAAACCAGCACAGTTATTATTAAAATTTTATAAACAAGAATCACAATGATTATACTTTTATAAAACAAACTTTTTTATTCTCTTGTAAATCTACATAGTAGGTTTCAACTTTAATATTGTTTTTATAAAGATTTTGGATGTTACTTTTAAAAAAATTTAAATCTTCAATTTGAATATTTTTAATTTTTTCCGGGTCAGTTTTAAAAGTCTCTTTATAAAAACCACAATCTGTATGAGAAAAAACTATTATTCTGTTTATATTATGTTTTTCTATTAAGAGTTTTAATCTATTAATTAAATTTTTCTCCTTAAGACGAAGAAAAACAACACTTCCCGGTAAAACCATTAAATCTTTCTTTTCTATTTTTAGTTTTTTTTCTACAAAATCCATAGTTTGATTAACAAATCTTCCGTCACTGCATAGAATCACTAAATTTTTAGGAAATTTGTTTATAAAATTTTTCCCATTAACAAGAGTTTTGTTTTTCATAGATGTTATTTAATATCCATAGTGATGCTTCATAGAGATTTTTTGCAACAAAATCAGGTTTTTTTACTAATTCCTCTAAGTGTTTTTGCCCGTGACCTGTAAGAAGATATATTGTCTTGGTACCAGCTGCAAATCCCATTTCAACATCGTGAGGATGATCTCCTATAGAAAAAGATTTGCTTAAATCTAAATCATATTTATCTTTTAGCAAATTAATAAAATAAGTACTCGGCTTTCTACAAACACAGTTTTTTTCTTTTTTATGCGGGCAGTAAAGTACTTGCTTTATTTCTATTCCATTTGTATATAAAATATCCAGATAAGTCTTATTAAATTCAAGAAATTCTTCTTCTGTGAAAATACCTTTATCTATGCCCGTTTGATTTGTTATTATAAAAAGAAGAAACTCTTTTTGGAGAAGCTTTAAAGCTTCAAGAGAACCTTCAATGAATTTAAGTTTTTCTACACTACAAAAATCACCTACATCCTCATTTATAGTTCCGTCTCTATCTAAAAAAATTGCTTTAGATTTGCAACGCATTATTTTTTTGTCTTACAGATTCTGCCATTTTTTGTTTGTACTGTTTAAGTTTTTCTTTTAATTCAGGATATTTTAGAGACAAAATTTGAATTGCCAATATGGCAGAGTTTTTGGCACCCCATGAACCTTTAGACACAACCGCTACAGGGACTCCCGGTGGCATCTGAAGCATAGAAAGTATAGAGTCAAATCCATTAAGTGGAGACTCCATTGGAACCCCAATTACAGGAAGAGTAGTATGTGCTGCAATAACTCCAGCAAGATGTGCAGCTCCACCTGCAGCTGCTATGAATAGTTCTATTCCGGTTTGTTCTGCCTGTTTTATATATTCCTTTAGATCATCAGGAGTTCTGTGAGCAGAAAGAATCTTTATCTCATAGCCTACTTCAAACTCTTCAAGTGTTTTTGCTGTATCTTTCATTGTAGGAAGATCTGAGTCAGAGCCCATTATTATACTTATTAATTTTTTCATAATTTTTTACCTCACTTTTTATTATTGGATTGTAACGGTTTAATTTCTCAAACAATTGGTTTTTTTCTTAACATAAAATTTTTTGTTCATCGGTTAAGGGTTATTTATTATTTGTTCAAAATTTCAGCAGAAGCGTATTAAATCGCAGCTAGTTCTGGTAGAGTTTCCTTTTTTACTCTTTTACTATACGAAAGAACTTCAATAGCAACAATTTTACCTTCATTATCATAATCTATTACTATTCCACTTTTTTTCAAATATTCACTCTCCTGGATAGGGACCTCTGAAAATTTTATTTCTAGAATATCTCCTTCTTTATCATAATTTATTTGTATCACGTCTAAACCTCCTTAATAATCGTCTATCAAAAAAAGCAGTAATAATTAGGTAACAATCATTTTCTATTTGTTTCGCAATCACTCTTAAAAATTTTCCAGAAATTTTTTTAATGAAGTGAAACACAGAAGTATCAAATTTATCAATTTCCATAAAATCATATGAAGTTAAAACCTTTTTAATTTGCTCCAATGGAATCTTTCTTTGGTATAATTTGTTTTTACAATGCTCTGTGAACTTTATATTTAACTTCACTTTATCATATTACAACTTCAAAATTTTCAGGAGAAATATAATCACCGAATTTCTTTTGTGCTTCAAGTAATCTCTGTTTTTGTGCCTCCAAAACATCGTAAATTTCTTGAGGAGTGTTTTCCTCTTGCTGCCAGAATTTTACTACTCTGTCTATCTTTGCTAGATTTTCTGGAACACGAATGGTGAACTGTTTTATATAATCTTCTTTTTTATAGTCTTTGTTAAGAATAGATTTAAAAAGTGGAACTAAGTCTTCATATAATGGTATAAGCCCAGTTGGTGTCTTCCTTGCTTTTACATCGTTGTGAACTCTCAACTCCATCCATTTTACCCAGATATGTTTATCTCTACGAGAATTTAAAAACTCTCCTGTTTTTAAATCTCGCAAGAAATAATTCACACCAAATATTATTGTAGGTTTTTTTAATTTCTTACCAAACTCAATATAATTTTTTACATAAGTGCCTAACGGTATAGAAACAAAATCTTGAATACTCATTATGTTTATCTCATATTTACCTTCTTCTTCTACAATCGCAAAAGTGGTTTCTGTTTCTAACGCTGCTCCAAAAGCTACAACTCCATGTGTCCAGTCAAAACTCTGCTGAACCGGAACATAACCTCTGTAGTCTCTTCCCCCAAACATTATACCAGCAAGATATACACCTTCTGGATTTTCTAATTCTTCATCACAATTTGCAAGTGCTTTAAGCGAAACAGTATATCTTGCATTTTTATGTGCTGCAGGAATTTCTTCGCCTGAGTCATCTTTTTTGCCTTTATACCACTGACCGCTAAAGTTTCTTCCTTCTTCTGGAAGTTCAACTCCCATACCAAGCCACCAGGTTTTGGCATCTTTTACTAAAACATTGCTAAATATCACCTCACCAGGAGAGTTTAAAACTTGCCAGATTAAAGGATCATCTTTAGGATTTACATCCTGTATTATACCAAAAATACCTTTTTCAACGTTTACTGCGCGACATTCTCCATTTATATTTCTTACATATGCTAAATCATCAGCAAGAATCGTTTCTCCAGGTAACATCGCAGTTGAAGTTTTTCCACAAGCAGAAGGAAAAGCACCAGCAAAGTATGTTTTTCTGTTATTTGGACCTTTTACTCCCATAAGCATAAAATGTTCAGCAAGCCAGCCTTCTTTATGCGCTTTTCTTATTGCAAGTCTTAAGGCTAGTTTTTTAAACCCAACAGAATTACCTGCGTACTGTGTGTTGACACTATATACAGTGTTTGTGATATAATCAATATAAATTCTTTTTTTATCATAATTTTTACTAACAGGAAAACCATTGCTTATTGTTTCAACCTCACCAGAAGAATGTAAGGTTTTAAAAATTTCAGCATTCTCTGGTAGGGTTAAAAACATATTATATCCTTCTCTGTAAAGTAGACTTACAGAATGTGCTACATACCAACTATCAGTGCATTCCATACAAGGTATTGAAAATACTGAATTTGAGGGGCCTAATGTTAAGAATCTTACAATCATTATCCTACCTTTCATTGAGTTTTTAAGAAGTCCCAAAATTTCATTTAAGCCTTCTTCTCTGTCAATCTGGTTTAGTTTTTTCGAAAGTTTATCTCCTTTTGGAACTAAAAATTTTGTAACACCACGATCCCTACCTTGATCGTTGATACCATCAAAGTGAAATGTATGCCCAGGAGTAAGAAGTGCTGCTGATTCCTCCCCAGAAACAATTGCCATATTTCTTATATATGCAATTTCTTCAAGTGTATCAGAACAAATAAATACATCTGCTGGAGTACACAATTCAATTGATTTTAATATGAATTCATGTACTTCTTTATTTTTTATCTTTTCTAATTTTTTATATTCTTGATCTTTAAGGATACTTTTAAGTTTAGAAAGTGCTTCAGTCACTTTTTATTCCTCCTTATCTTTTTAAAATTTTAATTTTCTGTTTATTATACAAAAAAATTTTAAAAAGTCAAGATGAAAAAAATATTTTTAAAACTAAATTATTGAAAAAGAAAAATTGAATTTCTAATTAACACTTTATGATTACAATAGATGGTTCTATAGGTGGTGGACAAGTTTTAAGAACAGCACTAGGACTATCTTGTTTACTTAACAAACCATTTTATATAACAAACATTCGAAAAAACAGACCTAACTCTGGCCTTCAAGAACAACATCTACAATGTGTGTTAGCATTAGCTAAACTTTCAGATGCTGAAGTGAAAGGTGCGTATAAAGGGTCAGCTGAGCTTTACTTTTCACCTAAAAAGATAAATATAACTTCGCTGGAAATAAAAATTTCTACGGCTGGCTCTGTAGGATTAGTTTTACAAAGTTTGTTAATTGTTGGATTAAAGTATCCGTTAAACATAAAAATTTCAGGTGGTGCTACTTATGGAAAATGGGCACCATCAATTGATTTTATTGACAAAGTTTTTTGTCACTGGCTAAGAAAACTCGGGATGGAGGTTAAAATTAATGTTATAAAACATGGATTTTACCCAAAAGGTGGTGCTGAAGTTGAAGTAAAAATAAAACCAGCAAACTCTTATGAAAAAATTTTTATTACTGATTTGGGTGAAGACAAAAAAATCAACATAGTTGCTGTGTCTTCTAATAGTTTAAGAAAAAGAAATGTCTTAGAAAGAATGGTTGATAAAGCTAAAGAGATTTTAGAAAAAAATCACAAGTTACCCATAGAAACACAACTTAACTATGTTGAAACAATATGTGATGGATGCGGTATAACAATTTGTGCTAATACAAAAAATGGTGTCGTCGGCAGTTCGTTATCAGGTGAAATCGGTACACCTGCTGAGGATATCGCTAAAGAATGTGTAAATGTTTTATTAGAAGATCTTAAAAAATTTTCTTTAGATAGATACAGTGCGGATCAAATTATTCCATATTTAGGACTTGTCGGTGGTAAAGTTAGAATACCGCTACTTACGGATCACATAGTCTCAAACATTGCAGTTGTAGAAAAATTTATAAATAGTAAAGTTTCAATTAAAGAAAACATTATTGAAGTATAAAATTAATAACTGAAAATTTTCTCTATAGCTTCTTCTAAATTATAATTTTCTTCTACATTTTTTCTTGAAGCTTCTCTAAACTGCAAATACATTGAAGGATTGTTTTGAATCATATTCAACAAAACATTAGTTTTTTCTAACCAATTGCTTAAGTTATTAGCTTCAGAAATAAAGCCAGTTTTCCCGTCAATTATTATATTTTTAGGTCCACCTTTGTCAGAAACTATAGCAGGCAACCCACAAGCTTGTGCTTCTAAAACTGCCATGCCGAATGTATCAGTTGTGCTTGGAAACAAAAATATGTGAGAAGCAGAATACACATATGGTAAAAATTTATTTTCTATCTTACCTGTAAATACTATATTGTTCAAACTTCTATATTTATTTTTAAGTTCTTCTAAATATGGCCCGTCACCCACCATGATAAGATTTATTAAACTGTTACTTTTAATTAGTTCTTTATACACATCTAAAATAAAATCAATATTTTTATCCTTAGAAATTCTACCAACATATAACAAATTTAAACCTTCTTTTATGCCAAATTTCTCTTCTATAAATTTTTTACCTTCTGGTTTAAATGCAAAAGTATCTAAATCTATTCCTCTTTTGAATAATCGTAATTTGTTCTCTTCAAATCCTTCATTCTTAAGTATATTTATATACTCAGCAGATGGTACTTCAATTATGTCACAACTATTATAAAACCATTTCACAAAGTTATCCAAAAGTGTAACTAATGTTTCATCCTCAACAATTTTTTCAGCTTGCCTTTTAAAATCTGTATGAAAAATTCCTATGCATCTAACACTAAATATTTTAGACATTAATAATCCAATTAGTCCAACTGGTCCTGGAGTTGAAACATAGATTTCATCTGGAATAAAATCTTGAAGTTGTTGTAATGTTTTAAGAATAGAAGGTATCTTAAGAACATATTGTTCATAATAAGGTAGACGAAACTTATATATGTGTTTTAAATTTATTAAGTTAGGTAAAAATTTAGAGCAATCATCCTCATCCAAGGATGTTACAATTTTTAGGTTTTTATTTTTATGGTATGCTTCAAGTGCTATTTTACTAAGAGTTATTGAAACACCATTTAAATCGTTTATTGTATCTGTAAACCACAATATTTTTTTGTCACTAGTAAGATTATTTTTAAATTTTTTCCTAAAAGTGTCTAATAAATCTCTATCTTGGTGTAAGTGTTTAAATGCTGAAAAGAAAGGTACAGATAAGAAAATTCCTGCAAAAGATGAAATTGTATTCTTTATTAAATTTAAAAAATCAGCATGTTTTAAGTTTTTCTCAAAAGATTCAAAGAGTTCTTTTATGAAAGTATCTGAGATATTAGTAATGTCTTCGTAGAAAATTTCTAATTTGTCCTTTTCGTTTTTCTTTTTTAAATTTTCAATAAGTGTTAATATAAAACCAGCTATTCTATCTTTTCTCTTAGCATGCCAGATTTTTACTTTATTAACAAAACTGATGGATTTTTTTCTTCTTAAAATACTCTCAAAAATGCTTTCCATTAATGGATTCACCTTGCCATTTTTACTTCTAGAAAAATCATAGGCAACTTTATAAACAGTAAAGGCTAAAGATTTAAAATCATTGTGTTTACCTGCAAACGAAATCTTTTTGTCTCTTATTTTTTCAAGTACCCCTTCAGCGTTATTAGCATCAACCAAAGTATATCCCTTACCAACAAATATGCCAGCATGATCATCTGAGCCTCCTGTAAAGGCTTTTATATGAGAATCTTCTCCAAAAGGTTCTATTTTATATTTATCGTAAAGTTGTTCAATTATATTTTTGTCTATATTTCTTAAAACATCTACCCAAACTTCATTATGAATACTTGCCCTTCCAGCATTAAGACCTTCAAATACATCAAAAAGTAGAATTAGTTTCTCAAGATGAGTTAAATTTAACTTCCCATTTACAGAATATAATGGATGAGAAACAGAATAAGCTATTTTTTCTGATTTTATCCAGTCTCTAAGTTGATATATATCTTCTCTTAGTTTCTGAAGTGTATCATATTGTTTTTCATTTATACCAAAAAGTAAAATATGTACCTTGCAACCATCCTCCGGGAAATAAGCAGTAGTTTCTATTCCAGTTATTACTTCGTTTGGATATTTTTGTTTAAGCAAAAAAGATCCTTCTATACGGTTATGGTCTGTTATTGTTACAAAATCCATACCATTTTGTTTAGCTAAATTAAAGATAAGATCTGGCTCTGTATAAGATTCAGCTGCGCCTAACCTTTGTAAGAACCACTCTGATGGATGCTCTGAATACTTAGAGTGTACATGTAAATCTATTTTTTTCATATTTTTTAGTATTTATACTAAAAATTGTTAAAAGGATATAAATTTTCTGTTAAGTTAAAGATAAATTTTGAAAGGTGGGTATATCTTCTTAAAAAAGAAACAAATTAGTTTAAGGAAAAAATAAAAAAGCTTGATTTGGTTTTTTTAAATTATAGACAAATAAGCGGGCTCAATTTTTTATTTATTCCATTCAGGGTTAAATTTTTTAATCAATGGATATTCCAAACCTCTAATAAGATCTATACTGATTCCGTTAAATTCATACTTGTCTTTAGTTTCAGGAAGAAGTGCATAAATTTCTACTTTATGGTTCAACTTTAGTTTTTTCTTTATTTCTTCATTGATTCTCACATTTGTGCGATTCGTTTCTGAAAGATTTTTTAAGTATCTATCCATTCTAACCTGTAAAGTTGTATTGTAACTATCACATATACCTATATATTTTACTTCATCCTCAACAACGAAAGCATAAATTACTCTTTTGTTTTTAAATCTATCATCAAGTTTATATTGTAATTTATCTCCTGATAAATACCACTCGCCTGCTTCCTCAAAACCAAAATTTTTTAAATCATTTAAATTTTTGTTTGACAACTTTATTTAACCTCCCAAGTTTTCTATCAACTCCAATAAGTGTGTATCTATTTGTTTTTCATTTTCAGTGACAACTTTTATGTCAAGTGATGTTATTTTATTGTTTTGTATTACTACAACTTTGTTTTTCTGTTTTTCTTTCATAAGTTTAACAGCATACTCTCCGAAAAGTGCTGCTAATATCCTTGAGCGTGCAGACGGAGAACCTCCTCTTTGAATATATCCTAATGAGGAAATTCTTGTTGGAATTTCTGTCTTTGCTTCAAGTTTTAACGCAAATTCTTTTACATTTCCTGCTCCTTCTGCAAAAATAATTATTTCTGAAGCTTTTCCTTTTTGTTTGTCCTGTTTTATTTTTTTAGCGATTTTATCTAAGTTGTATTTAATCTCAGGAATAATTACAACTTCTGCTCCAGAAGCTACAGCTACAGATAATGCTAAAAATCCGTGTTCTCTACCCATAACTTCAACAACAAATACTCTTTCAAAACTTGTTGCAGTGTCTCTTATTTTATCTATTGCTTCAGTTGCAGTGTCTATTGCAGTATCAAAACCTATTGTTTCATCTGTACCATATACATCGTTGTCTATACTTGCAGGAATACAAATCACAGGTATGTGTTTTGAAATTTTTTGTGCTGCTTTTATTGAACCATCACCACCAATTACTACTAAATAGTCAATGTTGAATTCCTTAAGTGTTGAGACAGCCTCCTTTAGACCCTGCTCTGTTTTTATTCTTTGACATCTTGAACTTTTTAATATCGTGCCACCATGTTGAATTATCCCACTTACAGAACGCGCAGTAAGCTGTTTTATGTCTTTCTCAATTAATCCCTGATACCCACGATATACACCAAAAACCTCCCAGTTTTGCTTCAAAGCACTTCTTACTACTGCTCTTATTGCCGCATTCATCCCGGGCGCATCTCCACCCGGAGTTATAAGTGCTATTTTGAGTGTCATAGTTAG
>JBCNUU010000003.1:0-98581 GCA_039630545.1 Endomicrobiia bacterium | reverse complement strand
ACTACTGCTCTTATTGCCGCATTCATCCCGGGCGCATCTCCACCCGGAGTTATAAGTGCTATTTTGAGTGTCATAGTCATTGCTACTTTATTGTAACTTGAGTATTATAATATTTTACTTTTTTGCCAGAAAATATACTCAAGATATTCTCTGCAATTTCTATTTGATTCTTTATCATATTTTTAATATCTCTCAGTGCATTTTTATCCAGTTTTTCAAACGAAATAGCAAAATCAAAACCAACATTGTGTATAAAAAATTTAGTATCGATATTTTTCTTTTTACTAACAATTAAGCCATACCTTAAATATGGATAAATTTCTTTATGTTTAATTGCTTTTGAAGAATATGTGAGTACATCATGTGTAGAAAAGCCTCCATGCTTGACTTCTAAAACAATTAATGGAATAAAGGTATCACTCTTTAACTTTTTTGATATCAGGATATCTGTTTCAAAAGCAAAGTCTCCTCTTTTTGGATTTTTTGGTGTAGATGGAGTGTAATTTAGCTCTTGGTCAACAAAGACTTTATATAATAAAGATCTTTTATCAGAAATTTCTATATTTGTGTCAGTCTTAAACATATTTTTAAGTGTATACTTTAATTTTTTCCTAAACCGCTCTTCTTTTTTGTGCTTCATTACTTTTAAAGCTTTTTGGAATTAGATAAAATATCATGATACAGACTAGCTAAATTTTGTGTATACTACATCGTCAACAATATTTTGATATTTATGTATATTTTCCATAATTTTTAACTACTGGTAAAATTTTTCTCACACAACTTTTCAATCACACATTTATCACACAACGGTTTTCTTGCAGTACAGATTTTGCGGCCATGATCTATTAGTAAATATGAGAATATAAACCATTTATCTTTGGGAACAATTTTCATTAAATCCTGTTCAATCTTGTTAGGGTCTGTGTTTTTAGTTAGACCGATTCTGTATGAAAGACGTCTCACATGGGTGTCAACTACAATGCCTTCAACTTTGCCGTAGGCGTTGCCTAAGACAACATTTGCTGTTTTTCTTGCTACACCTGGCAGTTTAAGTAAGTCCTCCATATTGTCAGGGACTTTGCCGTTAAATTTTTCTTTGATCATCTTTGCTGCGTTTATTATGTTTTTTGCTTTCATTTTATAAAAACCAGTTGATTTTATTTCCTGTTCAAATTTTTTTATGTTTGCGTTCGCGTAGTCGTCTACTGTTTTGTATTTCTTAAAAAGTTCTGCTGTAACTTTGTTTACTCTTTCGTCAGTGCATTGTGCTGAAAGTATTGTTGCAACAAGTATCTCTAAAGGGTTTGAAAATTTAAGCGCAGTTTTTGCATCAGGATATTCTTTTTGTAAAATTTCAATGATTTTTTTAATGTTTGAATTTTTCATTTAATTTATCCTTTTGATAAAATTTTTAACATAGCATCTAATCCTGCCTGGATGATTAAGTTTGCAGGTATTGTTTCATATTGATTTTTATTGACAACTAAAGTTCTGCATTCAACAGGACCACAAACATCACAGCATTTACTTTTTGATGTTTTTGCGTTTAGATATTTTTCAATAGGTTTGTTATTTATTAATATTTTGTTTGAGTTTAACGGATTTTTCTCAAATTCTTGTTTAGAAATTTTTTCTTTCTTAAATACAAGGTTTATTCCGTAGTTTTTACAAATTCTTTTAAGCATAGAAACTGCTTTCTTAATTTCTTTTTCTGTATGAGAGCACCTGGGACAGGTTTTTCCTTTATAGACCAACCTTTGCCATTTTATTTCTAATTTTTTCATTTTTTGCTCCATATTTTTGCTAAAACTGATGCTGTGATTACACAGAAAGTTGCAAAAAGTGCTGATGGTAGTGCAACTTCGTTTGTAAAATGTTTCAAAGACAAAACAGCGCCAAGCCCCGCATTTTGCATCCCAACTTCTATTGACAGAGTTCGTCTCTGGTTTTGTGGTAGTTTATATATTATTCCTGCAAGATACCCTAAAATTAATCCCCAGAAGTTTAAAAACATAACTGCTACAACAATAAACAAACTTGATTTTGATATAGAATCTCTATTCAATGCAACTACAAGACCGCATATAAATGCTATAAATGTTGTGGATAACGCAGGAAATATGTTTACAAAACTTTCAATTTTTCCTTTAAGTTTATTTTTTATTATGAGTCCCAAAATAACAGGTATCACCACCATTTTTAATATACTAAAAAACATCTTCCAAAATTCAATTCTTATAAAACTTGATGCATATATGTAAGTAAAAAGTGGAGTCAAAAAAGGTGCCAAAAATGTAGAAGTTGTTGTAAGCGAGATTGAATATGCAACATCTGCTTTTGCAAGGTATGAAATTATATTTGAAGCCATAGCACCAGGAACTGCTCCTGTTATGATAAAGCCAAGTTTTATGTTATCATTAAAACTAAAAATCTTTCCAGCTAACCATCCACCAAATGGCATTATTAAAAATTGAGCAGCAGTCCCTAACAAAACAATATAAAACTTTCTAAATACATAAATAAAATCTTCAAAATTAAGAACAAAACCAATTCCAAACATCGTCAAGGTAAAAAACCAATCGTTGTAAGGTTTAAGTTTAACTAGAAAAGATGGGTGTGTATATCCTAAAACTACGCATAAAATTACCCAGATAACAAGATTTTTTGTAATAAAGGAAAAAATTTTGTTTATCATTTGTTAACTAGAAACCACCAATAAATTGCAAAATTTGCTATAAATTCAATACCGCTTGCTTTTAAATTGTCTGATTTTAAGTTAATAAATGTAGAAGCTATATCACAACAAAAAGATAACCTTTTTGTTATAAAATACTCTCCACCTACAAATATTCCTCCTATAAAACCACTACCTTTAAATCCTGATGTATCAAATGTTGTGTAGCCCGTGTCTATGCCTGAAAAACTTCTTAAATTTTTGTAAGTATAAAAATTAAAATAACCTCTTAAAGCATATACATTTATGTTCTCTAAAGAAGCAAATTTTATCTCAGTAGAAAACTTTTTAGAAAAATTATATTTTGCTGCTATATAAGGCCAACCAATACCAACTGCTACTTCTTTTGGAAAGATTAAATGTGTCAAAAGAAACACTAAAGATAAAACACAAAAAGTTTTTTTCATAAATTAAACTATGGCCTCCATTTAGCATATTTAAGACAGTTTCTTTGCGGGTCAAAATATGAAATATGAGGAATATTGGACTTGTCAATTACTAACGAGTTGTCTCCAAGAACTAAATTACTGGACTGCTCTACAAATTGTATAAACCAACCACCAGAGATTTTTTTTGCGTGTTTTAAACCATCCTGTGTAAAATATGAAACACAGGGCCAACCATCAGAATCCAGTTTAATAGAAATATCACCACAACTAACTATATCCCTTTCAATTGTTTCTCTTCTCCATCCTTTAAAGCTTCCAACTTCAATCCAGTTTATACAATTTAACCTGTGACTTTTATCATCAAAGTATGCAATCCATGGTCTATTTAATGAGTCAACTGCTATAGGACTATAGCCGGCAACTGCTTCTTCCTGAGTTGTCAAAGTAGATGTTGTCCAGGAAATTCCATCGTATTTTGCATATTTTAACAAATAAGTTTGTAAAAGATAATTTAGATCACAATAAGAAATATGAACATTCCCTGATGAGTCAACTACTAAAGAAGAGTATGTCCCCACATTACCTGAAGAATCAACGGTATATGTAGACCAGGAAACGCCATTATGCTTTGCATATTTCAGGTCTTGATTTCCTAAATCATAGTAGGAAATATGCACATTCCCAAAAGAGTCAACTGCTATAGAGTTGTACTGACCTACACTTCCTGTATCTACTGTTTCTATATGCCAAAAGTTGTTAAGTTTTTTAGCGTATTTTAGCTTTCCGTTGGAATAATAAGCGATATGTATTACATCAGAAGAATCACAACACATGCTGCAAAAGATAGAACCAGAGTCAACTATAGAAATAGACCAGGTATCTTTAAAGCTCGCATATTTAAGAATTAATTCTTCATAATCAAAATAACAAATATGTGGATTTGAAAAACTATCAAGCACTATTGATGTGTTTCCTGCTATATCTGTGGATATATCAACCTCCTGGATTTCCCAGAATGACGAAATATAAGGACAAGGTAATTTAGCTGTAAAAGTATAATTCCCGTGTTGATCGCGAGCTTCAAAATAGTATTTGTAATCTGTTGCTTGTGGAAGCAATCTTTCATAAAAAGAAAAACTTCGAGAAAATATAGCACCATCTAATGGCTCTCCAGACACATAGTTCATCGCAAAAGGACTTCCATAAATTTTTTGACCGGATTTTTCAATATGCAAATAAGGATAACCTGACATTGGTGGGTCACCATCTTTGTCAATATATTTAATACGAAATTCAAATGTAGCAGTTATTGGTGCTGTATCCGGTTCAACGGCATCGTTTTCATAACCGGGTTCTTCTGTCCAAACAAGTTTTGGTGCGTAGTTGTATTTTACCAAAATAGCTAAACTACTTAAAGCAGAAAGCCCTTGAGGGTCTTTTACAACACAACTTATGTTGTATGTTCCAGAACTTAATGGAGCATTCCAGTGTATAATATGTCCTTCAGTAGAAGCAACAGAAATACTTCCTGCATCAGATGACCAGCTGTAACTTAGAGGATCGTTGTCTTCATCATATGCAAAACAGATAACTACTGCTATTTTGTCTATAAATACATAAGAAGGGTTTGAACTTAGCCCTGATATCACTGGGGGATGATTTTCTTTTGGGACGGATATCTCTTGCTTTTTAAATTTTTTAGCTGTATTTTTTATTGCTTGAATTACACCAAAATTAAACTCTGCATAACATAAAAAAAACAAGAAAGATAAAATAAAAAAAAAGATGAGTCCAAATTTAGATAGATTTATTTTCATTTAATCTTATGTTAAGTTTTATATCGTAATAAATTTCTTTTAGCTTCTGTGTTTCAACAAATTTTTCTAAAAAGTAAAAAACTAAAGGTTCTATTGTAAAATAATAAAACCTACTTTGCCAGATAAGTTCTTTAAGGTAATAAATAAAGTAATAGTTGAAATTTTCAGTTGCTGGTTGAGTTGTAAGTTTTATATAAGGATAATAAGTATTAGAAAGGTAAATATTTAGTGCTTCTATAGACGGAAAAAGCTCTTTTAACAAAATCTCACTTATTCTTCCCAAATTTATAAATCTAAGCTCTTTGCTTGAAATGTTTTCAACAAGGGTGTAAGACATAAAAAGTTTAATGTTTTCAAACTCTACAATAAGATTCACAAGGTTGTTTAAAAGGTTTGAGTTTAATTTTTTAAAACTAAAGTAGATACTTTTAAAAAAACTATTTAGATCTTCCTGCGAGTTAAATTTATTTTCAAGGAAGTAATTTTTTAAGCAATCAGTAATCCATCTGTGATCTGGATAAAATAAAGAATCTATAAAGTATAAGGTTTCATCCAGGTGTTTTTTTATTACTGATTCAAAATTATATCCGTCAAGTAGTTTTTCAGATGAAAGATCTAAATTTAAAAGATAACCATACTCTTTTAATAAAGCCACAAATGAAGAAAAATTTTTGTTTGAAGCTAAATCTATAAGAAGCCCTTCAGGAATAATCTTTTTTTGCCTTAATGTGTTAATGTAGGCAACTTGAAAAGAATAGTTCATTTTATTGTTTCTTTAAAAACTTCATTTAATTTTTGCTCAAGATATGGTTTGAGAGTCTCCATTATCGTGTCTAAATTAAATTTTTTGCTTTTTTTATCAGCTAATATGTATACTCCAAATTCAAATTTAATATTTTTGTCTTCCTTAAGCTCCAGATCTGTTTCTGGATTAATTTTTTTAAGAGCATTTTTTGCTTCAGACAAAAGCTTTTGGATTTCTTCTTTTTTGAGTTTATTTGTGTCGTCAACTACTATATAATTTTTTTCTCCAGGAAAAGCATTTTTTACTATAATATTTTTTATCAAATTATAGTAGTCTTGTTTATCTAAATGAAGTATAACATTTTTTATTTTATCAATCAAATCTAAAAAAATTTTATTTTTTATCTCTTCTATTTTTCTGTGATATGCTATGACATTTTCTGTAAAAATTCTTTTTTTATTAAGCTCAAATGATTGGTTGAGTTCTTCTTCTATTTCTTTTTTTCTTTGTTCTTCAAGCAAAGAGTAGTTTTTTTCTAACTCAAGCATTTTTTGTTTTGTTTGTTGTTCTATCTCAAGAATTTTCTTTGAGGTTTCCTCTTCTATTTTTTTAAAGATTTGTTCTAAATTTTGCATAAAGTTTATCCTAACTTTACATTTTGTAATAATAAAATTGTTGATATTAAACCTAAAATTGCATATGTTTCTACCACAGCACCATATACCATAGCTTTAGCAACTTCCTGTGGTCTTCTTGCAACAAGATTTACACCTGCAGCACAAACTTTTCCTTGAAAAATAGCAGAAATTAACCCTACAAGTCCTACAGGTAATGCTGCTAATGCTACTGCTAAACCCTGTGAGGGAGTAATGGAAGTTATTTCAACTCCACCAAGTTTACCTAAAATTAAAAACATACCAACAAATCCGTAAAAACCTTGTGTACCTGGTAAAGCCTGAAGAACTAACAATAATCCAAATTTATTAGGATCCTCAGCTGTAACACCTGAAGCTGACTGTCCTACTATTCCACAACCTATAGCTGATCCACATCCTGCAAGTCCTGCTGCTAAAGCACCACCTAAGATTACCAACATAAACCCAATGTACTGTTCCATATATAATATACCTCCTTCTTTTATTTAATTAAAGTGTAGAATTTGTTGTCTTTTTACAACATTTATTGCATCTCTTCAAGGTCTGCATCTGTAACTTGAACAGTAGGAATTGTACTTATAAGTTTTTCAAATGTTTGATAAAAAGCATCAGATATTATCCTTTTGTGTTTACCATAAATTTGTTGAAATGCTTTAGATACAATTGCTTCTTTATATAGAGGATTCTTAAATCCTAATTCTTCATATCTATTATTCAAAACAGTTTTTGCATCTAACAAAATTTTTGCTCTCTTTTCTCTTTCCTTTTTAACATTTTTTAAACTGTCTTCTATGAAAAGATCTACTTTCTTCAAAACTTTTTCAAAAGCATATGCTGGAAATTTTTCATCTTTAAGTTTTTCAATAATTATGCCAATAGTAACATAATATCCTTGTTCTAACATATCTTTTAGTTCCGTTTCTTTCATATCAGGATTCGTTTTAAGATAAGTGTTAAATATTTCATATGCTTGATGTGCTTTATCTCTTAAAGTTGGAACTTTTTCTATGTTTAAAGAAATTATATAATCTTTCATTGAAGCAGGCAAAATAATAGAAGGAATATTTTTTATCCCTAAATTTTTTGCTGCCATTAATCTATGTTGTCCGTTTATAACTTCATATTTATCATCAGAAGATGAAATTACTGTTATTGGTTCTATAAAACCTACTTTTTGTATTGATTCCATTAATCGTTTTACATGAGTTTCAGAAATAGATCTTTCAATAGTCGGTATTGAAATTTTTTCTACATCTAAAATTGCAAATTTTAGTTCAAAATTTTTATAAGGATCTTTAAATTTTATTTCTTTCTCCTTCATATTTATTTTTACTTTTTATACTTTTTTAGGTGCAAATAATTTTATCGGTCTTCCACCAGCAACAAAAAATTTTGAAAAAAACTCTAAGTATTGCAACCTTGCAGAATGAACAAGGCCCCCCAACACTCCCATTGCAAAATTAAACAGATGACCACCTAAAAAAAGTATTGGTGCTACTGCTTGTTCTAAAAATCTTATACCTAAAAGTTCTGCTTTTAATAACTTTGCTACAAGCATATTTACTGTTTGAGCAATAGCAGATGAAGCTAAAGCTAAAGCCAAAATCCTAGAATAAGAAAGCATATCAGCATAAAACCCTATAGTGTTATATGCTTTAACAAATAGATTAACCGGTTTTAATAAAAACGGCTTTATGTCTCGGGATTGAAAAAAAACTATAAACAAAAACACAAATAAACTTATTTTGCTAAAAATTTTAACTAAAGATGGATTAACATCTTTAGGAAAAAACAATTGATAAACAACAGGAGCAAAACTTGTAATAAAAATAATCCAACTAAAATTATCCACAGCGGACAAAAAATCTTTATCTTTTATTCCTTTATATGTAGCTAAAAACAAACCAAAAATAACCTGAATATATCCTAACAAGAATGTAAACTTCAGCATATCTATAGGCCTGTTTAATGGATCAAACAATGCGGGATTTATCGGGAAACTGTAGTTTTTGAATATACTAAATCCTAAAAAGCTATCCATAGTAAAACCTATTATTACTGAAACAATTCCAAGATATTTAAGTAAAACAACAAATCCATAGTATTCAGAATCTTTAGAGATTTTTTTGCGAACTAAAAACCACAAAAATGTAAGCAAAACTCCATAAAATATATCACTTAAACAAAGTGCAAAAAATATCGTAAAAAACGGTGCAAGATAACTTGTTGGATCAATTGTGCCAAACTTAGGATATCCATAAAGCTTAGTAACAAACTCATATGGCTCAAAAACTCTTTTATTATCAAATACCACAGGTATGTCTTCATCAGGTCTGGGATCTAAAAGCAGAAAAGACACATCCTTTGAAAATTTTTCTGTAAAGCTTTTTAATTTTTTCATAAATTTCTGAGGTACCCAGCAAGAAACAATTTTAAAGTATTTAGTAGACATCAGACGCCGTTGTACATTTATGAATTCTTCTATTTCTAAGCATTTTATATAAGAGGATAAAAGGAGTTCAAAGTTTTTTTTGTAAATTTCTTTAATTTTATTTTTTAATTGAAAGATTTTTTGATTATTTTCGTTTATCTTTTGGTCTAACCTGTAGATTTCATTTTTAAAAGAACTTTCAATTAAAGAGCTCATATCGTATATCTGACATTCATATTTTTTTATAAAATCCAATATTTCTTTCTCTTTACTGCTGTGGTATATAAAGAATAAAAAAACCTCCTGTTTGGTCTCTTTTTTCCATAGAATGCTAGTCAAATTTAACTTGTTGAAATCATAGATAAAATATTTATATTTCTTTTTATCAACTTTTAAAAAAAAGTGCTTCACATATTTAAGTTCAACAAGATTTTTGAAATTTATCTCCACATCTATAAAAGGCAAAAGAAGGTTTTTTTTATTTTCCAGAGTTTGATTTTCAATCTGAAGATTTTTTATTTCTAAATCTAGTTTCTCAACTTCATCACATATATTTTTCAAATTTCCAATCTCTTTTTTAAAATTTTCATCAAAAGTTAAGTCACTTTTTATACCAGCAAGTTTTAAGTCTAACTTTAAAAATATATTAAAAACTCCCTCTAACTTGGCTTTAACATCTTTTATAACAGAGTAGTCAAAACCCAAAAAATTTTCTTTAATAGATTCTACATTTGAACTATCAGGGATCACCTCAACAAAAGCGCTTTGTTTAAGCTCCAAAATAAAACTCTCATATATGTAATTCGGCACGTAGAATACTACTTTTTTAACATTACTTATTCCCATAGTTTTAATATTATCTCTTTAACTTCTATATAAACTTTTTCTAATTTATTCTTAATTTCCTGTATTTGCTTTTCAACATTACTTATTTTATAAGAAAACTCCTCTTCTATTTGTTTTTTGTATTTTATTAATTCTTCTTGAGTTTTTTGTGTGATTTTACTTCTAAATTCATTCAAATTTTCTGATAATTTTTTTTTAAGTTCTTCTTCAAATTTAGAAATTAGTTCGTTTTGTTTTTTTATAAAATTTTCTACCTCTTGGTCTTTTTTTTGTTCAAACTCAGAAATTTTTGAAATCAACTGATCTGTCTGCATAGGCTTACCTGTTTAGCGTTTGGATTTTCTAATTGTTATTTTTTTGATCTCTATATGTAGCCATCTGTGGAACTGTCTTTTTTTATGTGGTTCCAACCTAACAGGCTCGAAAGAATGATAAAGTTCAAGCATTTTTTCAAAATTATGCAACAACGACAAACATCTCTCACACTCTTCTAAATGCTCCTTAAAAAGTGCTTCTATCTCGCTTTCAAGTTCGTGATCATAAAATTCAGATAATAAATTTAAGATGTCTTTACATCTCATTATCTTCATAATTTTAAATTGGTTGTCCTCGTGTCATATATTTTTCTAAAAACCATTTTAAGTACAATCTTCCTCTATGAAGACGTGTTTTAACAGCAGGAATGCTTATACCTAAAATTTTTGAAACTTCCTCTACAGGTTTCCCTTCCATTTCTTTTAGAATAATGACATTTCTATACTTTTCTGGAAGCTTGTTTAACGACTTCATTAAAATATCCTTTAGTTCTTCATTTTCCATATTCAACATAGGATTATCCATCCAGTTTACATAATTGCCTACAAGATTTTGTTCAGAAATTTCTGTAAATTGAGGAAGTTTATCAGAATCCTCAGGATTAACTATCTGAGCTTTTTTAAGCTGGGACTTTTGTTTTCTTTTACGCATCAAAGCAAAATTTAAAGCAATTTTATACAGCCAAGTAGAAAATGAAGATTTACTTTTAAAATTTTTTAGATTCTTGAAAGCACTTATAGCCGTATCTTGCAAAACATCAAAAGCTTCTTCCTTATCCTGAAGAACTCTGTATGCCAGGGAATAAATTTTTTCTTCATAAAGTTTAATCAATTTCTCAAAAGCCGCTGTATCTCCGTTTCTAGCTAACTCTACTAAAGTATTTTCATCTAAATTTTTGCTAGCAAATTTTAAACTCATAATATATACTTTAAAGAAAAATTTAAGCCTATTATCAATAGTTGAAATAAAAATTATTATATAATAGATTTTAAATATGGGTGAAATATCTCAAAATTACAAAATTAAGCTCATCTGTGGAGTTCTGTTTAACCCGGAATGGTGTATGGAAAATTTTAAAATCAAAAATCTTAATGAGGTCATTAATCAAATAAATTTTATTTTAGAAAAAGAATTGAAAAATTTTGGATTGGATAAAATTGATTTAATAAGCAGTATAATTGAGTTCAACTTCTCAGATTACTACTCTGAAGAAATGGGCAAAAACCTACTAAGATACTGGCTAAGTTTTTCACCAAATATTATAGCAAGAAATTTATATGGAATAAAAATTTTTACAAATGAATTAGAAGTAAAGTACTTTAGCGATAATCTTAAAAATAGAAAAGTAAATCTGGACCCGGGATTTATTGAAGCCTCTAAGCTTGTTCTTTTCTCAACAAAAAACTATTCACACAGGATATATCTTGAAGGAGGTATTTTTGCTGAAGTAACTTTAATTTACAAACAAAAACAATTCCAGGTTTTAGATTGGACCTATCCTGATTATAAAACCTCTGAAGCTATTGATTTTTTCACAAAAGTAAGACAAAAATTTCTTTCTTCCTAATGTGTAAAAACCTTTACTTTTTTGCTTTTAAATCTCTGTTTTTCATCAATAAATTCAATTGTTTTTTTAACTCAAGATTTTCATTTATAATTTGCATAAAAGCATTTTTTAATAATACAAAAAGTTTTGTATCTTGTTTAGTTTCTACATTAACAGATGTTTTTTCATCAAAAACTAAAGACATCTCGCCAAAAACACCATCTTTTAGCCCTAAAATTTTTTAGTAAAAAAACAACTCACCTTTTTATAAACCAAACCTTGGTTTTTCTTTATTACACAATAACGCTTTTTTCTTTGTTTATTTCTTTTCTTTATAATTATCAATAGTATCCATAGAAACAAAAGACAAAAAATTAACTTTTCTTAAAAGTAGACAAAAGGAAATTTTTGTTTCTTCTGCAGTTAAAACTCCCTTGGAGTAAAATTTGGCATAAAGATTTACTCCAGTTAAATTAGTTTTAAAAGTAATTTTGCACTATATCTTATAAATTCAACACTAAAAATCAAAAGAATAACTCCGCATATTTTTAAAATTATATCAAAGATTTTTTCAGAAATTATCTTTTTTGATTTAGAAATAACTTTAGAAAGAAAATAATACCATAAAAAATCACATAGCCAGTGGATTACTCCAAAAATAAAGATTCCAAAACTACCAAAATAAGCTGCTCTTATAATAAGATAACTGCCTACTGTAAACCACCAGATAAAAAAATAAGGATTAGAAACAGTTGCTAAAGATCCAGCTATTACTAAAGATACATCAAAATTTTTATGAGTAGTTTCTGGTTTTATTTTTATACTTTTTTTTATCAAGTACTTTAAACCTAAAAATATAAAAAACAATCCTCCTAAAAATGCAGTTATTATTTTAAACACTTCAGATTTTAAAAAGTTAACTATTCCTATACTAATTAAAAAAATCAAAAAGCCCTCAACAATTCCGTGTCCTAAAGAAACTAAAATTCCTGCATTTTTATTCTTATAAGAAGAGGAGATAGTTAAAAATGTTAAAGGTCCAGGAGAAGCAACTCCTGAAAAAGAAATTCCTACCACAGAAAATAAAAATAAAGTAAAACTCATATTTAAACTAATAACTTTTAGACATGAAAACTACTGATTCTGTTTGTGAAGAAAATATTACAATCTTTTTCTCAAAATCGTATTTTTCTGACAAATCCTTAAAATCTTTCCACTTTAATATGTAAAAATTTGAAGATGTATTAACAATCGAATCTATAAAATCAGCTTCTTTTAAGCCAACCACATTTTTGTCTAAATAGAACAAAAGCCCATTTTTGAAATGCCAATATTCCTGGTTCAACAAAGTAAAAATTTCTTTGCCAATACTTTTAATTTCATTAAAACTTTCGCTTAATTTTTTATATTCGTTACTATCCAATGTATCCGGAATTATTGGGAAAAACAACCACAATGCTGGCAACAAAATACCTAGAATTATAAAAATTTTTCTTAATATAAAATTTCTATCAAGCTTTATTAATCCATAACAAGAAATAAAACTGAAAGGCAAATACATCACAACCAGATACTGAGGTGCTTTAAATTTTGGAATGTGTAATATAAACAAATATATAAAAACTGATACAAAAATCAAAATAGCAAAATTTTTAATTTCTTTGTTTATATTTTTGAAGTTTAAAAATCCAAAAATCAAAAATGGCAACCATGGCCAGTATGATTCTATGATTTTTTTAATATATTCATACCAATGAGCTTCTCTTGAAATAGAATAGTTTATAATTACTCCAAAATAATTATTTACAAAACTATTTCCATATTTAACCACCATAACTGAATGCCATGGTATAGATATTATCATAGAAACAACTAAAGCACAAATAAAGTTTATGTTTAACAAGTAATTTATCCTTTTAATAACCATCAGATATACAGGTATAATAATTAAAATCATCAAACCAAACACTTGCCTTGTCATAATAGCTAAACCTAAAAGAATTCCAAATAGATAAATAAAAAGAGGTTTGTTTTTCTCTATTGCTGTGTAGAAACAAAATAAGGAGCTCCAGAAGAAAAAATTAAAAATTGTTTCCGGAGTAGCTGATCTTGAATAATAGATAAACTGTTGTGTAAAATTTAATATGAAAGTAGACCAAAAACTATATTCAAGATTTTTAGTAAAATAATAGACTACAAAAAACATCATTATCAAACTCAAAAATCCAAATATTCCTGAAGACAACCTCATACTCCAGTTTTTAAAACCAAAAATCCAGCCAGATAAAGCTAAAAACCAGTATACTACTGGTGGCTTATTATCAAGTAAAATCTCATCACCAAATGTCGGGTTAATATAAAAAAAATCTCTGTTTTTAAGAAGCTCTTTTGCTCTTTGAGCATAATGTGCATCGTCAAAACCTAATGGAGATTCATCTAATCTGTGAAAAATAGTAATCAAAGACACCAGAATAATAAAACTTAGTTTTAAAAATTTTGAGCTATAAATCTTTTCTATTTTTGTCATAAATGTTCAATAATGTTTTTAGGAAATATATTATCTAAAGAAAGTATCCAGTAAGGATCAAAAGTTTTTTTTATCTTTGCCATCTCTAATATCTGATCTTGTGTGTACATATATTTTAGATATTTATTTTTTAGTTTACCAATGCCATGCTCTGCAAAACCAGTACCACCCAAAGAAACTGCTTTTTTTATTACCTCAACATAAATTTCCTGTGCAAGTTCTTTCTGTTGAGTGGTTTCAGGAAACATATTAAAATGAAGATGACTTTCTCCGATATGACCAAAAAGCACAGTTTTAAAAGTAGTTTTTTCTGAAATTAATTTCTTATAATACCAAAAAAATTCCTCAAATTTTATATCTGGGACAGCAGCATCCACTGCAATTTTTGAACAACCTATTTTTTTGAAGTATGAGTTTATCTTCTCTGGTAGCTTATGTCTAAACTCTACAAGTTTTTTGTAGTCAGATAAACTTTCTGCAACGGCACTGGAGATAACTTTAAATTCCTCAATAATATCAACAAGCTTTTCCAGGTTTTCTTTTTCAGCTTCTATATATAAAGCACAGGAATTTTCCACAACAAAATCATATTCATCTTTTAAGAAATTCAATGAATTTTCATCAAAAAACTCTAAACTATATATCCCAAGTTCTTCTTTTTTACTTTTTATTTTCTTTACAATAACGGGAATATTTGTATCTTTTTTAAAAAATAATATAACTATAAACCTCTCTGGAAGTTTATCAATTAAATAAACTTCAACTTCTGTAATAACTCCTAAAGTCCCCTCCGAACCTATAAGTAAATCAATGGCGTCCATGTTGTCTTTTATATAGTAGCCTGCAGAACACTTTACATTTGGAGTTCGGTAGGAAGGTAGCTTTATTTTAAAAAATTTGTAATCAATAAAACCATTTTTTTCAAAAAATTCCTTACGTGAAATATCTAAAACATCTCCTGTGGATAAAACCATTCTTATTCTTTTAACATATTCTCTTGTAGATCCAAACCTAAAACTATATTCACCAGAAGCATTTGTAGCAACATTGCCTCCAATAAAAGCTGTTCTTTCTGTGGGAAACGGTGGATAAAAAAGATTTAATTTTTCTATTTCCTTTAAAAAATTATCCACCACAACACCTGCCTGTAGTGTTGCTGTTTTGTTTTTTGTGTCAATTTTTATTATTTTATCTAATTTTTCTGTTGAAAGCACAACTCCTTCAAGAGGAATCCTTCCTGCAACAGTTCCCGTACCTGCTGCAGAAATCGTCAGCGGGGTTTTTTCCTTAGCGCAGGTTCTTATTATATCTATGACTTCTTTTTCATCTTCAGGGATGTATATTTTGTCTGCTCTACCTGAAGTAAAGTTTGAAGCATCTTCTAGATACGAAACTATTTGAGTTTTTTCTTCTTTTATTTTCATAAAGTTTTTTGTTAGTAATTACATCTTTATTGAAGTATTTTCAACTTTTCCACTTGTTGAATTAATTATATAAAATTTATATTAGGTCAAATCAATGAACAAAAAACTTCAAAAACTTTACAAGATAATAAATAAGTTTAACTCAATAGTCATTGCTTACTCCGGCGGAGTTGATAGTTCTTTTCTTTTATATATCTGTAAAAAACTTAACAAAAAAATTTTAGCAGTCACAGCATCTTCAGAAATCTTTCCAACTAGCGAAGTAGAAATTGCTGAAAAATTTACTAAAAAACTTAAAATCCCCCACATAATAATAAAAACAAAACAACTGGCAAACAAAAAATTTACAAAAAATCTATTTAATAGATGTTTTCATTGTAAATATGAAATATACAGAAAAATACAAAAACTAAAGAAGAAATTAAAATATGATGTAATTTTTGACGGCACAAATTATGATGATATAAAAAACGACATAAGACCTGGTTTTCTTGCTATAAGGAAGCTAAAAGTTGTGTGTCCTTTAGTCGAAGCAAAATTTACAAAAAAAGAAATAAGAAAACTTTCAGAAAAATTTAAAATTCCAATCTGGAGGAAATTTTCTTTCTCATGTTTGGCTTCACGAATACCATCTGGAGAAAAAATAACAAAGGAAAAATTAAGAAAGGTTGAAAAAGCAGAAAAAATTATTAAAAATTATATTAAGTATGTGTTTAGAGTAAGAGATCATGAAGAGCTCGCCAGGATTGAAGTAGAAAAAGACAAAATTAAAAATTTTATTATAAACAAAAATTTACCATCTATAGTAAAAAAACTTAAAAAAATTGGATATAAGTATATATGCATCGACATAGAAGGCTATATCCCTTCTGGAAAGAGAATATAAATTTTTATATATGGAGGTAAAACTATGCAAACTTTAACATCAACAAAAGAGTTAGGTCTTACTCCTAAAAAGCAGGGAAAAGTAAGAGACATATTTGATTTAGGTGACAAATTAGTAATTATTGCTACTGATAGGATTTCTGTGTTTGATGTTGTTTTACCGGATCCTATACCATATAAAGGAGCAGTACTTACTCAGCTTACTAAATTCTGGTGTGAATACCTAAAAGATATAATAGAAAACCACATAATAAATTTCGGTGTAGATGGGCTTCCTGAGGAGTTTAAAAAACACAAAGACATATTAGAGCTTCGCACAATGGTAGTAAAAAAGGCAAAAGTGCTTCCGGTAGAATGCATCGTCCGAGGGTATTTAACCGGCAGTGGACTTAAAGAATACAAAAAATCTGGCACTGTTTGTGGGATAAAACTTCCTGAGGGACTTACTGAATCTTCAAAACTTCCACAACCTATCTTTACACCTTCAACAAAAGCTGAAGTAGGTCATGATGAAAACATAACCTTTGAGAAAGCAGCTGAAATTATTGGAAAAGATAAAGCTGAGTTCATAAAACAAAAATCAATTGAATTATACAAAAAGGCAGCTGAGTACGCAGAAACCCGGGGAATAATAATAGCAGATACAAAATTTGAGTTCGGAGTAGAAGAAAAAACAGGGAAAATCATCTTAATTGATGAAATTTTAACACCTGATTCATCCAGATTCTGGCCTAAAGCTACATACAAAGAAGGACAAACACAACCATCGCTTGACAAACAATATGTGCGCGACTATACAGAATCAACAGGCTGGAATAAAACCTATCCAGGACCTAATTTACCAAAAGAAGTTATAGAAACAACATCTAAAAAATATCGTGAGATTTATTATATGTTAACAGGGAAAGAAATCTAATTGAAATTAGGCAAATAAAATTTTAAATCATAAATTAGTTTTTTAAAGTTTTTAAATAAAACTGCATTTATTTTAATCTTCTTTGCTGAGTTAACATATTCTTCGTTGTCGTCTATAAAAATTACTTCTTGTGGTTTAGATTTTAGTCTTTTAAGTGCTATTTTATATATTTCTTTTTGCGGTTTTACAAAACCAACTTCACAGGAAAAAACTTTAACATCAAAATATTTATTAAATCCTTTCTCATAAAAATATTCAACTGCTGGAACCTCTGTATTTGACAAAATTGCTATTTTGTAGTTTTGTTTTTTGAGTTTTTTTATTAAATAAATAATTCTTTTGTTTACCTTAAAAATTTTTCTAACTGCTTTTTTCCATAAAGAAAATTTTGGTTTAATTTTTACTTTTAAATTCAACTCTGAAATCATTTTATCAAAAAGTTGATTTTCTGTTATTTTTCCTTTTTGAAATTTTTCTTTATATTTTGAATAAACGATTTCTAACCTGTGTTTATCAACTCTTAAAAAATCAGCACAAAACTTTAACATTTTATAAGCTGGATCTTTAATAATAACTCCGCCCCAATCAAAAATTACTGCTTTTATAGTCATACTTTGACTTTATCTATTAAAAACAAACTTCAAAATAAAGTTTCATTATTCTTCAATTGATAAAACAATTATTAATTTATATAAAATAAAAATGAAAAAAGTTTTAGTTTTGATATTATTTTTTTTCTTAACTTACTTATGCAAATCTGATATAATAGAATCTTTATCACCCCAGGGATGGATCTCTGACTTTGCAAACATATTAGACGAAACAACAAAAAAACAAATTGAAAGTATTATTGTAGAATTAGAACGAAAAACTTCTGCTGAGGTAGCTATTGTAACATTAAACTCTCTTGAAAGTTATACAATTGAAGAGTTTGCAGCAAGATTGTTTGAAAAATGGGGTGTCGGAAAAAGAAAAAAAGATAACGGTGTTATGTTTGTTGTGGCTATAGAAGATAAAAAGGTAAGAATTGAAGTAGGATATGGACTAGAAGAAATTTTACCTGATGGGCTTTGTGGCGAAATTTTAGACAAATATGTAATACCACACTTTAAAGAACACAACTACTCAAAAGGTTTACTTTATGGAACAGCAGCAATTGCTAACATCATAGCTAAAGATGTTGGTGTAGAACTTACAGGTGAAATCTACAAAGATATAAAATTAGAAAAAGAACCTTCTTTTTTTGAAAAATTAGCAATTTTATTTTTTGTAATTTTTTTCCTTTTAACATTTAGATATCCATTTTTAAGTTTCTGGATACTAAGTCAAATGGGTAGTTTTCGCGGAAGCTTCAACAGAGGTGGATTTGGAGGTAGTTTTGGTGGGTTTGGTGGCGGAATAAGTGGTGGAGGAGGAGCATCGAGAGGATGGTAATTTTGCTACTTAAAGTTTACTTAAAGTTTAGAATTTATATTAGCAGAAATTGTGCAAGATAACTAATATATAGTTAGGAGCAAAAATTATGCAAAAAATTCTTGAAAACTTTATACAAGAAATAAAAAATTCTTTAGGTAAAAAACTAAAATCAATAACACTTTATGGTTCAAAAGCGTCCCAAGAAGATACAAAATACTCTGACTACAATATACTTATTATAGCAGATGATCTAAAGATCACTGATTTGAATAACTTAACCAAACCTGTAAAAAAATGGGTAAAACATGGAAATCCCCCTCCTTTAATATTTGACACGAAAACTTTTTTAAGTTCTGTTGATGTTTTTCCAATAGAGTTTTTAGACATAAAACAGAATCATAAAATTCTATATGGAGAAAACATAGTTGAAAAAATTGAAATAAACTTTAAAAATTTACGCCACGAGTGTGAGTTTGAATTAAAAAGTAAATTACTAAAACTTAAACAATTATACATATTAACAGGAGGCAAAAAACAAAAATTAAAAAAACTACTAATTGAGAGTATCTCTACATTTTTAGTGTTGTTCAAAAGTGTAATACAACTTCTACAAAAACAAGTCCCTGCTAAAAAGACCGAAGTTTTAGAAGTTATAAAAAATGAAATACTTGGAATTAATATACAACCTTTTGAAAAAATTTTAAATTTAAAACAAGACAAAAAAGAGACTAAAGAGTACAATCTTCAAGAACTTTTTGAACAATATACAAAAGAAATTGAAAAAGTTATTGACTTTGTAAATAATCTCTAATTTTTAGAAGATAAAAAGGAGGATATAAGAATATGAGAAAAATATGGATTATTTTAGGAGTAATATTAGCTACTATATTTATAATAGGCTCAACATACATTTCTATATATAATCGCTTTGTAACACTGGATGAAAATATAACTGCATCTTGGGCACAGATTGAAAACCAGCTGCAAAGAAAATACGATTTAATCCCAAATTTAATAAATACAGTAAAAGGTTATGCAAAGCACGAAAAAGAAATCTTCACTTATGTAGCCGATGCAAGAGCAAAACTCTTAGGAGCAAAAACTATCCAGGAAAAAATTACTGCTTCAAAGGAGATAGAATCAGCATTAGCACGACTTTTAGCTATAGCAGAAAACTATCCCCAACTTAAAGCAAACGAAAATTTTATTCGGCTTCAAGATGAACTTGCAGGAACAGAAAATAGAATTGCTAATGAAAGAAGAAGATATAATGAAATAGTTAAGAATTATAACATTCTTGTAAAAAGTTTTCCGAGTAACATTGTGGCTAAATTATCTGGTTTTAGGGAGAAAAATATATACTTTGAAATAAAACAAGAAGCTAAAGAAAATATAAAAATTGATTTTGAAGATTAAAAATATGTATTTTAAAAATTTTGGATTTGGTTTTTTTTGTTCAACGGCAGATGGTAAGATTACAACTAACAGAAAACTAAAATTGAAAAATTTAAACAAAGATAATTTGCTTAAAGTCTTTTTTAAAAATTTGAATGACTTTGAAAAACTTTTAGAAATTTCTAAAAAAAATAACTTCACAATATTCAGGTTAGGTTCTAACTTTATACCTTTTGCCTCTCATGAAACTTTTAGCAAAAGCTGGTTAAAGATAATTGAAAAGGAGCTTATATATTTTTCCTATAAAATAAAAAATTACAATATAAGAATAACAATGCATCCAGGACAGTTTGTTGTGTTAAACTCGCCTCAACCAGAAATAGTAGAGAAATCTTTAAGAGAACTAGAGTATCACTTTTGGGTTCTGGATTGCCTAAACTTAGATAAAAATTGTATAGTAGTCGTTCACTTAGGTGGAATATATGGGAACAAGGAAAAAAGTTTAGAAAGATTTGCGAATACATTAGCAAAAAATAAGTGGTTAACCAAAAGATTGGCTGTGGAAAACGATGACAAAAGTTTCACAGTAGAAGACCTTCTTAAGCTTAAAGAGTTAGGTCTTCCTTTAGTATACGACCATCATCATAATAAGCTAAATTCTTCTATATTTAGCTCTCAAGATGTTCTAAAAACCTGGGGTGATAGGATCCCCGAGTTTCATATTTCATCATCCCATGAAAATTCAAATGAACATGCAAATTATGTAAAGTTAGATGATTTTATAGAACTTTACAAAAATTTTCAAACTACAAGAAGAATAGATATTATCGTTGAGGCAAAAAATAAAGAAAAGGCTGTCTTAAAATTAATAAAAGAAATCAAAAATCTAGATGAAACAAAAAATAGACATAATTTGGATCAAAAGAGAACTTAGAGTTGTTGACAACAAACTTTTATCTTGTACAGATAGTTTAGATGTATTACCAATTTTTATCTTCGATAAAGACAAGTTATACAATCTAAACAAAAATAACAAAAGAATAAGTTTTTTATTTCAACAGTTGATCAAATTTAAAAGTTTACTAAGGAAAAATAAGTTAGATATAGCTATATTTTATGGTTCTCCTTTAGATATTTTTGATTTCCTTGCCCATAATTTTGAAATAAACAACATCATAGCTTCTAACGAATTTGATAATTACTCAAAAAACATTTTTAAAAAAATATCAAAGAAGTATAAATTAAAACTACTCAATGAAAATTTCATAACGCCAGTAGAAAAATTTTTTAATTCAAAAGGGCAACCTTATCAAGTTTTTAGCAGTTTCATGTCTGCTATTAAGGAAAACTTAAATATTCTTATATCAGAAGAATACAGAATTAAAAGCAAAATTAAGTTAGTAAATACAGATTTTTCACATATAATATCAGTTTCTAATACTGTCACAAAACTTCCTATTGATTTAGGTAGTATCAACTTTGAAACGCAAAGCTTAAAGTTTGAAGGAGCAAAAAAGGATCCCTATGAGTTACTTAAAAGATTTGAAAGTTTAATTGACAACTATGCTATTAGTAGAGACTTTCCTCACTTAAACTCAACTTCTCTTCTGAGTCCTCACTTAAGATATGGTACTATTTCTATTAGGAGTCTCTTTCGTTGGATTTTAAACAAAAAAGGGAACCATAATAAATTTTTAGATGAACTTATTTGGAGAGAATTTTTTAACTATCTACTATACCACTATCCAGAAAGTGAATTTGAAAATTTTAAAAAAAACATAAAAATCCATTGGGAAAATAATGAAAATCTTTTCAAAAAATGGCAAGATGGACTAACCGGTTATCCAATAGTAGATGCTGGTATGCGTCAGCTAAAAGAAGAAGGTTATATACATAACAGAGTAAGAATGATTGTCGCAAATTTTCTTACTAAAAACTTACACATAGATTGGCGTTTGGGTGAAAGATATTTTTCCTTAGAACTTATTGACTATGATATACCATCTAATATAGGAAACTGGCAATGGAATGCCTCTACTGGAGTAGACACCAAGTTTAGATTTTTTAACCCATTTATTCAATCTAGAAAATTCGACAGTGATACTATTTATATAAAGAAGTATGTTCAAGAATTAAAAAACATAGATAATGAAATACTGCATAATGAGAGGATTTTAAAGAATCATTCATTTAAAAATTATCCCAAGCCAATAGTAGATTTTAAAAAAACTATATTAGAATTTAAACAAAAATTGTACAAAAAAATTTAATTAAACCAACTCAATCATTACAATCCTTAAATTCAGTCAAAAACTCTCTAACATATAATGGCAATTTAATTTTTTGTCTTTCCATACTGATTCTTTCATCTACAGCAGATTTTTCAAAGTAGATTTTCCACAATTTATCTATAAAATCACTTTTTATTTTTAAATCTAGGTTTCTATCTAAGTATAAAAATTTTCCTTTATTATTAATATTGAAAAAAGCAATCCCTCTTAGCAGATCATAAATTATAAAGTTCATGTTATTATATCTACTAAAGAAATGCTTGGAAAGAATTGGTAATACATTAAATTTGGGTTTAAATTGTGCATAGTATATTTCATCTAATTTAGAAAACCTTAAAATTCCCTTGTACCTATGAATTTCTCTAAATAGAGATCTTTTTGCTTTCCACAAAACACAAACTTCTTTGTTAGTAATTTGATTAAGAATATTTTTATTTAATGGGTATTTTATTATTACGCTTGCCACAATTTTTTCTAATTTTAAAGTATCACATAGATGATATAAATATAAATCATTAACGAACTTTCCGGGAAGTAAATTTTTTAGCTTAGATATAAATACTTCAGATTTAACTTTTGAAGTTTCTATTTTATCATAAAAGATATAGTTTTGTTCCTTTTCTATCAAAAGATTTATTATTTCTACCGCATCTAAAGTGTTTTTATAATTTGAAATCAAAACATCTATCAAGCAAATAAATCCTTCGTATGAACCATCATAGCATAGTATTTTCCTCATACTTATATAAATTATCAAACAGATGGGTTTCTTTTTCTAACTTTTTAATATCTTTATCTGTGGTTCCTGAAATTCTTTTACCGTGAATCGTGATAAAAAATTTTGCTCTTTTTAGTGATATACCTATTCTTTTTAAATCTTTTTCTGCAATATGTGAGTATTTTCTTGCATGAATTATCTTCATTGCTCCTTTAGGGCCTATACCTGGTATCCTTATCAGTTCATAGTAATCAGCTGTTGTTATTTCTATAGGAAACTTATCTATGTTCCTTAAAGCCCAGGACATTTTTGGGTCTAAATCTAAACGCAGATTTTCTTCGTTGCCTAAGATTTCTTCTGGTTTAAACTTATAAAATCTAATAAGCCAGTCTGCTTGATATAATCTATGCTCTCTTAAGAATTGAGGAGATTTTACGTGTGGAAGATATTTGTCGTTGTTCACCGGTATATAAGCAGAATAATAAACTCTTCTTACTAATTTCTTTTCATACAGATAATTCGCTAGAGTAACAAATTTTATATCTTTGTCATTCGTAGCACCTACTATGAGTTGAGTTGAAGCTGGAGATTTTTTATTTTTTTCCAAGTATATGTTTCTTACATGAACAAGAGGCTTAAGAAGTTCTTCAAAGTCTTTTTGAGGGGCAAGTAAGCTAAATCCTTCTTTAGTAGGAAATTCTAAATTAGAACTTACTCTGTCTGCTAATTCAAAAGATTTCTCTATCAGTTCCTTTGAAGTCCCAGGAAGAATTTTAAGATGTATATAACCATTAAAGTGATATTCTTTTCTCAATATTTCAGCGGCTTTTATCATTAACTCCATAGTGTAGTCAGGACTCTTATAAACAGCTGAACTTAAAAATAAACCTTCAATAAAATTTCTCTTGTAAAATTCTATAGTCAAATCAGCAATTTCTCTTGGAGTAAACATAGCTCGTGGTAAGTTATTTTTTATTCTACATACGCAATATTTACAGTCATTTTCACACATATTAGTTAAAAGAACTTTCAACAACGATACACATCTCCCATCTGCAGTCCAGCTGTGACATATTCCAGAAAGATGAGTATTACCTATACCAAATGGATGACTTTCTCTTTTAGCCCCTGAGCTACTACAAGAGTTATCATATCTTGCTGCAGTTGAAAGAATTGAAAGTTTATATAAAGAATCTTGTTTTGTCATAGCCAAATATTATAATATATAAAATATTTAAAATTTTCACTATTTGCCTCTATAATATTTATTTACGATGAAACCAACTATAATCATCAGTGCGTGTCTTAATAATAAACAAGTAAGATACAACGGAACCAATGCTAACGATGAAATCGTTAATAAGATTAAAAATTTGTTTGAGTTAACGGATGTTTGTCCAGAAGTGTCAGTAGGTTTAGGAATACCAAGAAAACCTATAAGGCTAAACAAGTTAAATAACGAGTTTAAGGTAATTCAAGAAGAAACAGGTCTTGACTTAACAGAAAAATTAAAAAAGTTTTCTTATGAAACAGTAAATACATATAAAGACAAAATCTGCGCTGCTATTCTAAAAGCAAGATCTCCAAGTTGTGGAGTTGGTAACTGCAAATACTATATAAACAACAAAATATATGGAAAAACTTATGGAGTTTTTGCACGGATAATAAAAGAAGAGCTACCTTACCTTCCTTTAACTGACGAAGGGCGTTTAAGGAATGTAGAGTTGAAGTGGGAGTTTTTGACAAAGACTTTTTTACTTTTTAGATTTAAAAGTCTAAACAAGGACATAAATAGTTTTTTAGAATTTCATACTAAAAACAAATACATACTTATGGGCTTATCGCAAAAACATCTAAGAATTTTAGGACGGATTTTAGCTAGTTATAAAAAAATCAGTTCTGAAGAAATTTTTAGAAATTATGAAATAACATTTAAAGAAATGCTAAGTTTAAATTTTAAAAGAAAAAATCTAGCTAATGCTCTGATTCATATTTTCGGACACATCTCTAAAAATCTATCAAGAAAAGAAAAAGAAAATTTTTTAAAGATTGTTGATAAATATAAAAACAATAATCTGGATATTTCTGTAGCAACTGAAATGCTAAAAATTTATGTTTTAAGGTTTAATGATAATTATCTGCTTATGCAAAATTTTTTTGAACCATTTCCTGAAATTTAAGGTAACATCTTTAAGAAAAGCAGATATACTGAAATATTAATCAAAGTAATAACACTACCTATTTTGAAAAATTCAAAAAAACTAATAATATTGTGTTGGTTTAACTTTTTTTCTGCTGTATGAATTATTATTATGTTACTTGCTGCCGCTAAAATTGTAAAATTACCAGCAACTGTACTTGCTGAAGCTAATGCCATAAGTTCTTTTATACCATAAGAACAACTCTCTATTATCTGCAAATACAAATTCACAAGGGGAACATTTGAAATCAGTTGACTTAAAATTGTACTAATCAACATTATAGATGTTAGTGAGGTAATATTAATTTTTGTATTTTCTATAATTTTTTGGAAAATTCGTGTATCCCATACTGACTGCATTAAAATAAACATGGAAGCAAAAAACACAAGTGTTTGCCAGTCAACTTTTTTTATAATTTGCAATCTTTTTCTACTAAAAATAACTATCGGTAAAGAAGAGATTGCGGTTATATAAACTAACTTTATATTAATATGTGGGAAAAAAATTGTAGTTAGTATTTTCATAACTATAAGAACAAGAAGCAGTATTAATGAAACTTTTGATAATATAGAAAGATGACGATCTTTTATAGGTTCTTGAGAGTAAACAAGAGATATATTATTAAAATGTTTTTTGAAAACTATCTTTAATACTAAAAATGTTAAATATAAGTTTATTACTGTTGGTAAAAAAAGGTATTTTGCAAACATAAAGAATGGATTTTTAATGTTTGATTGTGTTGCAATAAGAAAATTTTGAGGATTTCCTAACGGACTCATTACGCTTCCTATTGTTATAGCAAAAGCTAATGTTAAAAGTAAAATTTTTGGTTCTATATTATGTTTTCTTGCAAGTAGCAAAACAACAGGTGTACCAACTATTGCAACAGTATCATTCATAAGAATAGATGAAGCAAACCCCATCACAAACAAGATATAAATTAAAAGCCAATTTAGAGATTTTGCTTTTTTAAAAATTTTATATGTTATATGTGCTAAATAGCCACTTTTTTCAACCGCTTCTCCTATAATAAACATACTAAACAAAAACAACATTACCTCCCAACTAATAGCCATAAAAGCTTCCTTAATGGAAATTTGCCTAGTAAGTAATACCGTCAAAGCACCAAAAAACATTATCTGCCAAACTTGTAGTTTTATACTACCTATTCTTCTTGTTGCAATTAAAATAAATACTATTGCCAGAATAACTATTGATACCATCTTTAGGAAAATAAAAACTACTTAAAAGATAAATCCAGAAGTTACTTTTAAATTGAAAGTATGAGTTAAATTGAAAAGCGACTATTAAGGTACAAAATTGTTTTAAAAGTTTCTATCTGCAACTAGAACAACTTCCAGAAGAACAGCTAGAACAAGAAGAACCTGAAGATGAACTATCAGACAAGGAAGATTTAAAACTCACTTTAGAAATTTTTTTTGTTAAATTTTTAGATAAACATTTAGGACAGACTGGCTCTTCTCCTGTATATATTAAAAGTTCAAACTCTGCGTTACAACTATTGCATTTATACTCATATATTGGCATAGAGTTTTTAGCCTATATCTATATATAAGTTTTTATAGGTTATAACTTATTTACTCTTAAATTTCAACTTCTTACAAATATTTTATTTTGTAAGAATTACAAGGAAAGCTGAAAAAATTTTAACAATAACTAAAAAAATTAATGTATTAAAAATTCCAAAAATCGGAAAAAATATTATGCTTGCTATTAAACCTCCAACAAAACCTCCAAAGAGATCGCAAGCATTTATCAAACCTGCTGTTTTACTAAAGGAATTTATTGTATTTAAATATATTCTGGCTCCTAGAGGAAACTCGGCACCTACTAAAAATCCTCCCGTAAAATTAATAAACAAAAAAATCCATTTGAATATTTCAAAGTTGATATCTTTTTCTAAACAGTAGTTAATTAATCCAACTATCAGTATTAGAAAAATACAAAAAAACAAAATAAAAAGTTCCAGAAGCACAAAATCTTTTCTTTTACTAAACTTCTGCGAGCTTATATAAGCGCCACAAGCAGATCCTAACATATAAAAGCTTACAAGCAATCCTATCCACAAATAAATATATCCATAAATTGACTGAAAAGCTAATATCATAGAAACATCAAACACCATACCTACAAAACCCGAAGTAGTAATACTGAAAGGAATACTAAAAAATGAAAGTTTTTTATGAAAAAATAAAATAAAAACTATAAAGATTGCCGCTATCACACTAAACAATTTTAAAAAATTTAAAGTTTCAAAAAAATCAAAAAATTTTCTAAGATAGGGAGAAAATAAAGAATTCCAGTGCGATAAACTAAAAAATAAAGCAGTGGGTTTAAAATCAGTATTTTTCTTAAAAGGAATTTCACTTATCATTGTTAAATACCATTTACGAAAATATGGATTTGTTTTGTATTCTATATGTCTGGGAAGAAGTGTAGCTGCTTTTATCTTACGTTGTTTTACCTTACTTACTAAAATTTCTTTAGACAAAACTAAAATATCAGGAGTATCTGAAACTAAAAAAATATTTACTCCATCTCCTGGTAAAACAACCACTTCTTTAAAAACTTCTTTTAATGTGTCATAGATAACTTTATTTAATTTTTTAAGTTCCTCACTTAAATATGTCAAAGAACCAGGTAATGTTAAAACAAAGATGCCTTTCTCAGTTAATTTTTCTTTTATTAGTTTAAAAAACTCTTCTGTAAAAAATCTATTGCTTTGTAAATCCGACGGGTTTGATATTCCTGATAATATTATATCATATTTTTCTTTTGTTTGTCTTATAAAAAATCTGCCATCTAAATAGTGAATTTTTACTTTTTCATTTTTGAGCTCTTTTTCTGTCAATTCTGTAGGATACTTCTGGATTAACTCAAGCAATGTAGGATCTTGCTCTACATAGGATACTTCTTCTACGGTAGGATGTTTCAATACTTCATTTATTATTCCACCGACAGCACCACTTATTGTAAGAATTTTTTTAGGACTAGGGTGAAGAAGAAGTGGTATATGAACAAACTCTTCCACAAACATAATGTCAGGAATTGGCGTGATTATTTTAGGCATTCCGTCAACAAAGAAAGTATATTGATTCTCATATTTCACCACACATATGTTACTATATATAGAATTTTTGTATTCTAAAATTTTTTGATTTTTCCATTGTTTTCTTATTGAAAGCCACTGCAATACCTCTGCTCCGTTTAAAAAGAGATATAAATAAAACAAAATCAAGAAAAACAAAAAAATACTCAAGGAGCCTGCTGAGGATACTTTTTGGTTAAACAAAAAAATAATAAGGGTAAATATAGCAATTAAGCCAATTATAGAAACTATTTTAAATGAATTAAAATAAGGAATCATAAAATAAGTCAAAAAAAATCCACTCAAAACTACTCCAAAAGTTATAAATACATATGCATTATTTATGCAAGTAACATCTTTATTTGTAAACTGATAATAAACTTTACAGCTATATGGAAACTGTGCACCGTGAATAAAACTTGCAGGGAAAAGTAAAATAAAACTGCTATATACCATTTCTATAAAACCTAAACCTTCTCCTATTGAAATACCGAGAATTATTTTTATGATTCTAATAAGAAATATAGACAGAGGAAAAAACAAAAAAAATAAAGAACCAAGAAGAATAAAGCTTCTTATTATATTTTTATCCTTCTGTATTAATTTACCAGATAAGTAAGAACCAATTGCTTCAATTAAAAGCCAACTGGAAAGTATAATACCTATTGAAAACTCATTTCCTGAAAAAACTATAAGTAATTCTCTTAACAATAAAATCTGCGCTGTATGTCCGCTAAATCCAATTAATATAAAGATGAGTTTTAAAAAATTCTCCATTATTCAAACCAGAACCAACCCTGAATATCCAGATTTGTAAGGCCGAGTTGTTTTGCTTTGTTTACTACTCTCTTATATTCCTCTTTTGTAATACGCCTTGAAATTTCCGGGTAGTCATAAGCTTTATACCTTGGAGTATACTGCGCCATAATATTTATATAAGTATCTTTAGGAAGGTTTTTAGCAATCCATTCTATTACCTGTTCTGAACCACTTACATTAGAAGGCATCACAAGTATCCTTATCATTAGTCCTCTATATATAATTCCATCCTCTGCTGGCTTTGCTACACCTACTTGTCTTTGCATCTCAAGGATTGCTTGCTTTGTAACCTCAGGATAACTTTCAGCACCTGGAGAGTACTTTTTTGACATTTCTTTGTCCCAGTATTTGAAATCTGGAAGATAAATATCTACAACGCCATCTAAAAATTTAAGAATCTCCACTCTTTCCCATCCAGAAGTATTCCATACAAGAGGAAGTTTTAATCCTTTGGAAGCAGCTATGTCTAAAGCTTTAAGAATGTGTGCTGAATAATGAGTTGGCGTTACCACATTTATATTATGACAACCAATTTGCTGCAGTTCAAGCATCATATTTGCTAAATCTTCAATTTTTACTTCTTCTCCCTGACCAAGATGACTTATCTCCCAGTTTTGACAAAACACACATTTCAGGTTGCAGTATGTAAAAAATATAGTGCCAGAACCACCCCTTCCAACAAGAGGTCTTTCTTCTCCAAAATGTGGATGATACGAAGAAACTACCAATTTTGTCCCCTCTACACCACAAAAACCTTTTTGCCCTTTTAACCTATTAACTTTACACATTCTTGGACACAATTCACATTTCTGCATCATCTGCCAAAGTTCATTAGCTCGTTTTTTAAGTTCCCCTGATTTGTGAAGATAAAAATATGCAGGCATAAATTTATTAGTATCATTTTTAATAGTAGAAAATTTTTTGTTGTTAACTTTGATTTCCTTTTTGTTAATGGAATTAGCAAATAGAACACTAAAAAATAAAAAAGATATTATTTTCCCCACTAACTTTTTCATTTTTTCATTAAATCATTAATCTTATATAAAATTTAATATATTAAAACAATAAAAACTTGTTTTTTTACATAAAATTTTTTATATAAAACAGATTGAATAAATTCTTGTTAAAAAAGTGAAAAAGGAGATGATATATGCCAAATAAAAAAGACAACCAACCACAATTAAACTTTGAAGAGCAAAATATAATTCCCAGAGATATCGGCGAAGAGATGAAAACATCTTACACCGACTATGCAATGAGTGTTATAGTTGGTCGTGCTTTACCTGATGTGCGAGATGGACTTAAACCTGTCCACAGAAGAATCCTTTATACAATGAAAGAAATGGGACTTAAACACAATCAACCCTACAAAAAATCTGCACGTGTTGTTGGAGATGTTTTAGGGAAATATCACCCACATGGAGATACAGCTGTATATGAAGCACTTGTAAGAATGGGACAAGATTTTTCTTTAAGATATCCACTTATCGACGGGCAAGGAAACTTCGGCTCAATAGATGGAGATCCTCCAGCTGCGATGCGTTATACAGAAGCACGACTCAACAAAATTGCCGAAGAAATGTTGGAAGATATTGACAAAGAAACTGTTAGCTTTAGACCTAACTACGATGGTTCCTTGGAAGAACCATCGGTTTTACCTGCAAAGTTTCCAAATCTTCTAGTCAATGGTTCAAGTGGAATTGCTGTAGGTATGGCAACAAACATACCTACACATAACCTTTCAGAAGTATGCGATGCTATAATAGCTGTTCTTGAAAATCCTGAAATTAATTCAGAAGATCTTATGCAATATATAAAAGGACCTGACTTCCCTACAGGAGGAATCATACAGGGAAAAGAAGGAATTAAAGAGTATTTTACAACTGGCAGAGGTTCTATAAAGGTTCGTGCAAAAGCAGAAATTGAGGAACTAAAAGGTGGAAGACACGCCATTATAATAAAAGAAATCCCGTACCAAGTAAACAAATCAGAACTTCTCGAAACAATAGCACGCCTGGCAAATGAGAAAAAAATTCAAGATATCGCTGATCTAAGAGATGAATCAGACAGAGATGGCATAAGAATTGTAATTGAAATAAAACGGGATGGTAATCCAAATATTGTTCTTAATCAACTTTTTAAACATACACAATTAGAAGTATCTTTTGGTGTTATAATGTTAGTTTTAGTAAACGGAAAACCTCAGGTGCTAAATATGCGTGAAATGATACAGTGCTATATTGACCACAGAAGAGATATTGTATACAAACGTACATCTTTTGACCTGCGCAAGGCAGAACATAGAGCACACATAGTTGAAGGGTTAAGAATTGCTATTGAACATCTAAACAAAGTAATAAAAATCATCCGCGAATCAAAAGATGTTGATACTGCTGAGAAAAATTTAATGGATGAGTTTAAGTTTACAAAAATACAAGCACGAGCTATCCTTGATATGCGGCTACAACAACTTACATCTTTAGAGCGTACAAAATTAGAACAAGAGTATCTTGAACTTATTAAAACAATAGAACTTTTAAGATCAATTTTAAGAGATCCTAAAAAAATTGATAATATAATAAAAGAAGAAATTAAAAAAATTAAAGAACAATATGGCGATGAAAGAAGGACAAAAATTGTAGCTCGTGCTGAAGAATTAACAATTGAAGATTTAATAAAAGAAGAAGATGTAGTAGTATGCATTTCTCATCAAGGTTATGTAAAACGTATGCCGCTTTCAACATATAAATCTCAACACCGTGGTGGTAAAGGAATAACAGGTACAACTGTTAAAGATGAAGATTTTGTTGAACAACTAATAATAACAAACACACATTCTTATCTTCTGTGGTTCACAAATAAAGGAAGAGTCTACTGGTCAAGAGTTTTTGAAGTTCCAGAAGGTTCAAGAATATCAAAGGGAAAAGCTGCCGTAAACTTAATACAACTTTCAAGTATGGATGAAAAAATTACTGCTTGTGTTGCAGTTGACAAATTTGATAACAACTCTTATCTTTTGATGTGCACTAAAAAAGGAATCATCAAAAAGACAAATCTTTCTGAGTATTCAAATCCAAGGAAAACAGGAATCATAGCAATAAATCTTGACAAAGATGACTCCTTAATAGATGTAAAACATACCGATGGTAAATCAGACATTTTTATCGCAACAAAGAATGGTTTTGCAATAAGATTCAAAGAAGACAAAGTTCGTCCTATTGGACGAACAGGCAAAGGTGTTGTAGGAATAAGATTTAAGTCAAAAGATGACGAAGTTGTAGGTATGGAAGTAGTAAAAAAAGAAGATATCCTTCTTACAGTTTGTGAAAATGGTTATGGTAAAAGGACAAAAGTTGACGACTACAGATTACAAAGTCGCGGTGGTAAAGGTGTAATAAACATAAAAACTACACAAAGAAATGGCAAAGTTGTAGGAGTAAAAGTTGCAAATCCTGGCTATGAAATTATGATAATGACTGAAAAAGGAATGAGCTTAAGACTAAAAGTCGATGAGATCTCTATTTTATCTCGCAACACACAAGGTGTTCGTTTAGTAAAGTTAGATGAAGGTGACAAAGTTGCTGCTTTGGCTAATATAGTTCCTCAAGATGAATAACCACTAAGTATCTTTAAACTCTTTTCTTAAAATATTAGCCACCTCTATTATTACTTGCAAAGGTTGATCTATTTCCTCCCAACGACGAGTTTTTAGACCACAATCTGGATTTAACCATACATTTTTGTATGGTATAACACTCAGAACTCTATTTACTATTTGAAAAACTTCTTTTTTATCTAAATTAGATGGTGAATGTATATCCCAAACACCAATCCCTATTTGCCTTTCGAAGTTAATATCTTTAAAGGCATCTATTATTTCTGCTTTACTTCTTGAACTTTCTATTGTTATTACATCAAAATCTAATAAGTTTATATATTTTATAATTTCAGAAAATTCAGAGTAACACATATGAGTATGAATCTGTGTTTCAGGTTTTGTATTTGTAGCAAGGTTAAATGCTTTTACTGCCCATTCGAAATATTCATTCCATTTTCTTTTTTTTATAGGTGCTTTTTCTCTAAAAGCAGGCTCATCTACTTGAACTATTTTTATTCCATTTTTCTCATAATCTTCTATCTCTTCTTTCAATGCTAACGCTATTTGATATGCAACTTCATGAATAGGAATATCTTCTCTATGGAAACTCCATGCCAGCATAGTAACAGGACCTGTCAGCATTCCTTTTACTGGTTTTTTAGTTTTAGATTGTGCATAAGTTATTTCTTTTATAGTCATAGGTTCTTTTCGTGAAACATCCGAATATATTATAGGCGGTCTGTAGACTCTTGTACCATAAGATAAAACCCATCCATTTTTTGTAGTCAAAAATCCTTTCATCTTAAATGCAAAAAACTCAACCATATCTGTACGTTCGAACTCTCCATGTACTAATACATCTAACCCTAAGTTTTCTTGATATTCAATAAGTTTATCTATTTGATTAAATATGAACTTTTCATATTCATCGTAAGAAATTTTACCATTGATATACTCATTCCTTTTATTTCTAACTTCTTCACTTTGAGGAAAACTTCCTATTGTAGTTGTAGGAAATAGAGGTAAATTTAAAATATCTTTTTGTATTTCTCTTCTATCTATATAGGGAACTTTCTTTATAAAGTCATCTCGTGATAAGTTTTTTACTCTTTTTTTTATTTCTTCATCTTCATACTTACTTATAACTTTTTCTAAATCGCAATAATCATTATAAATTTCTTCTTTTAGGATTAGTTTTTTAATCTTTTTAAGTTCTTCTAAACGTTCTTTTGCAAAACATATACATTTTTTAATATCCTGAGGAATGCTTTCTTCATAAGAAACACTTATAGGTAGATGGTATAGGGGGGCTGCGTTTGATATAAAAATATTTTCAGTAATACTCTTTAATTCTTTTAATATTTCTGATACTTTTTTCACATTTGTTTTCCAAATATTTCTACCATCTACAACTCCTGCTATTAAAACTTTATCCTTTGGAAATTTGTTTTTTAAGATAAATTCTAAGTTTTCCTGTCCTCTTATAAAATCAAATCCCAAACCGTAGAAAGGTAAACTATACAACACATCAATAAAATCTACTGATTCGTAATAAGTAACCAAATAGACCTTTTTACTTTTGTCAAGTTTGCTGTAGGCTTCTTTAATTAACTTAACTTCATCTTGATTAACTTCAAAAACAAAAGCAGGTTCTTCTATATGTACTTCATCGTATTTTGAAATAATGTCGTTTAAAATTTCAATCATATCAAAAAAATATTTCTTAAAGCCATTTATATCAAGCCCTTTTGATAACTTAAGAAAAGTATATGGGCCTATAAATGAAGGAAATTTTGCTTTATTTTTAAAAATCAAAGCAATATTATCTAAGTTATTTTTTAGCTCAAACTTATCTAACTTACTAAAGTCAACAACTAAATAATGATAGTTTGTATTAAACCACTTTTTCATCTCTAAAGCATTTTTTCCTCTACAAAACTCGTAGTATTCATTTAAATTTTTAGGGTTTAATATACCGAATAAAATTGCTGTATCTAAAATTTCATTGTAAAAAGTCATCTCGCCTTCTACAACTTTATCTATAAATTGAAGACACTCATTTCTATTCTTTTGTTCTAAAGAAGAAATTTCATCTATTAGTTCTTTTTGAGATAAGTTATTTTTCCAAAATTTTTCTATTGAAAATTTGTATTCTCTATTCTCTCCTAATCTTGGGTATCCATATACATATGTTATCATTAAATGTTACCCCCTTATACAAATACCTTCTTATACAAAATTTGGAGAAAACCATCTATTTAGATGCTGAATTTTATGTTTTACAACATAAGAAAAATTAGAAAAAAAATTATTTATCTCCTTTATATCCTCAGCATCAACAATATTATTATCTATTGTAGTCCTAAATTCATGTTCAACTGAAGAGTTAAGAATTATTCTAATAGAATCTTTTATTTTATCAATATCGACATCTACTCTACATACTTTTGAGTATTTGGATTTTTCAATTTTTGATTTTATATCCATTGATATAAAATCTATATATCCTATAATTTCATTTAGAATTTCCGGTTTTGAACCATTAGTATCTAATTTTACTTTCAGTCCTAACCTCTTTATATGTTTAACAAATTCAACTATACCTTCTTGAATTGTTGGCTCTCCTCCACAGATTACAACAGCATCTAAATAATTTTTTCTTTTAGTTATATAGTTGAAAACAATTTCTTCGTCTATAGGTTCCCGAAACAACTCTGGATAAACTAACTGTGGATTGTGACAATAATAACACCTGAAGTTGCATCCTTGAGTAAAAACCACACAACTTATATGCCCGGGATAATCTATAAAAGAAATTTTTTGAAAACCACCTATTCTCATATATTTAAATTAAAGGTCATCCTCTGTTTAAACTCTGATTGTTTACCTTCATTCCATCTACTTACAGGCCTTAAGTATCCAACAACCCTTGAATAAATTTCACATAATTCACCACATTTAGAACATATTTGTTTTTCTCCTCTTATATACCCACAGTTAGGACATACGCTAAATGTTGGGGTTATTGTAAAATATGGAATCTCAAAATTTTGAGTAATTTTTTTTACTAATTTCTTAATTGATTGAATATCTTCTATTTCTTCTCCTACAAATATGTGGACAACTGTTCCTCCTGTATATTTTTTTTGAATATCATTTTGAAGTTCTAATACCTCAAAAATATCATCTGTGTAATTTACTGGAAGCTGCGTTGAGTTTGTATAAATGGGATAATCTACATCACTTATTTTTCTGTTATGGGTTATCAAAAGGTCTGGATATTTCTTTTTATCAAGCAAAGCTAACCTGTAGGAAGTGCTTTCTGCTGGAGTTGCTTCAAGATTGTATAGGTTTGTTGTTTCTTGCTGATATTCTCTTAATTTTAGCAACATAAAGTCTAACACCTTCTTAGTAAACTCTATACCGTCTGGATGTCCAATATCAACTCCAAGAAAGTTAATTAAGGCCTCATTCATACCAACTAATCCTATTGTAGAAAAATGATTTTTCCAGTACTCTCCAAAACGTTTTTTAATTTCTCTTAAATAAAATTTAGAATAAGGATAAAGATCATTTTCGGTTAGTTTTTCTAAAACTTTTCTTTTAGTTTCTAGACTATTTTTTGCTAAATCCATAACAGAGGCCAACCTATCAAAGAATTCTTTTTCTGTTTTAGAAAGATAACCTATCCTTGGCATGTTTATCGTTACAACGCCAATAGAACCAGTCAAAGGAGAAGAACTAAAAATTCCTCCTAACCTTTTGTTTAATTCTCTGTTATCTAGCCTTAGTCTACAACACATACTTCTTGTATCTTCTGGTTTCATATCAGAATTTACAAAATTAGCAAAATATGGCACTCCATATTTACCTGTAATTTTCCAAAGCAAATCCAGACTTTCATTTTCATAGTCGAAATTTTTAGTTATGTTGTAGGTAGGAATAGGAAATGTAAAAACTCTCCCTTTCGCATCACCCTCGAACATCACTTCTAAAAATGCTTTGTTTATCATATTCATTTCATCCTGAAAATCTCCATATTTTTCTTCTTTTAATTCTCCAGCTACTATTACATTTTGATATCTAAGATGTTCAGGAGCAACGATATCAAATGTTAAGTTTGTAAAAGGTGTCTGGAAACCAACTCTGGTAGGTACATTCAGGTTAAAAACAAATTCTTGAATTGATTGTTTTACTGCCTTGTATGATAACCCATCATATCTTATGAAGGGAGCAAGTAGTGTATCAAAGTTAGAAAATGCTTGAGCTCCTGCAGCTTCTCCTTGTAAAGTATAAAAAAAGTTAACGATTTGTCCTAATGCTGAACGAAAATGCTTTGGTGGTTTTGATTCAACTTTATCTTTTGCTCCTTTAAACCCAACAGTTAATAAGTCCTGTAAATCCCACCCAACACAATAAACACTTAATACACCTAAATCATGAATATGAAAATCTCCCTCTAAATGAGCAAACTTAATATCTTCAGTATAGATTTTATTCAACCAATAAATTTTTGTTAGTTCCTGAGAAATATAGTTATTAAGACCCTGTAGAGAAAAACTCATGTTGCTGTTTTCTTTTACTTGCCAGTCTTTTTTAGTTAAATACTTTTCTATAAGTTCTACACTAAATTTAGAAGAAATTTCTCTTATTTCTTTATGTTGCTGTCTATAAAGAATATAAGCTTTAGCTGTTTTCTTAAAAGGAGAAGACAACAAAACTTCTTCAACTATGTCTTGAATTTGTTCTACTGTTGGTGTGTCCGGTAGTCCAGACAAATCTGCTAAATTTAAAACCTTAATGGTTAAATTTCTAGCAATTTCTTCACCAAACTCTCCTGTCGCTTTTCCAGCTTTATATATGGCATTTGTGATTTTAGATGAATCAAATTTTACAACTCTGCCATCTCTTTTTATTATATGCCTAAACCTGGGCTGTAACAGTATTGTTTCTTCAAAAATTGTTTTTTCCATATTTTACTTTTCCTCCCTTTTATATAAAAACTCAATAACTTCTTCCTCTTATAGGTATGCCTCTTTTCCTCAACTCATCTGTTTTTTTCTTTGAACATTCCAAACAGAAATATTTTGGCTCTGCATTTCTTCTATCATAACCTGGTGCTAAAACCAATCTCCATAATGAAGTTTCTTTACCACAATTGTCACAAATACCTTTTTCCTTAAAGTGCCACATTTCAACTGCTTTTGATGTAAATATAAACTTATCAACCCAGAAAAATATACTACCACCAATCAAATTAGCAAGAATTGTAGCGCCAATACCTGTACCTAAATTTTTCACTACAAGCCACAAAATAGGTGTACTCAACTGCCATCTTAAAAGATACAAAACAAATTTAACCATATACTTAACCTCCATTGATAAAATTTTTTTTATTTTAATTTATATCTGCCGCAACTAAATTTTTCGTTTTCTGGACAATAACCAAGACTGACACATTTTGCTCCTGCTTTTTCAAAAACGACTCTAAGTTTTTTCCTACAAATTTCTAACATCTTGTTTGCAAGCTCTCTTATTTCCCATTGAGCACGACTACAACATCTTTCTCTAAAAAAATGTAAAAGTTCCCTACAATTCATAGTTACTACTATCTTTGTTTCTGTAGCTTGTGGCAAAATATATCTAGCATCCTGGTAAACTTCCTCTCCTTTTTTACCTAATTTCTCTAACTCCCTAACAAAAAAATCATATTTTTTTTGAACCTCTTTCATAAAATTATCAAATTCCTTTTTAAGATTTTCATTAGAACTTATTAATGGGGGAACAATGTATTCAAAATTTTCCATTTTAACATATCTTTGACTCTGCTGGGAATATGAAGCAATTCTGTGTCTTACTAACTGATGAGTAAGGGCTCTTGATACTCCACTTATTGAAAAAGTAAAACTTACATGTTCAAGAGGACTTTCATGACCAGAATCTATAAGTTTTCTAATAAAATCTTCGTACTTTTTGTCTTCTTTTTCTTTTAAACACTTCTTAAAAATCTCTTCTGCAGTAAGGGCAGAATAGCACTGTCTAAATGAAGAATAAATCACATATAAAGCATTTTTAGTAAAACTTAAAAGTTTTACTTCTAGTTTATTAACCATAAATACTTTGAAAGAGATAAAAAAATCAAAGGAAGTACATACGATGAGTGAACAGATAGGGTTATCTTTTTCATTATTTTTCCCCACCCAACGTAGGTACTTCCTACCACTGGTGATAGACCGGACTCCTCTGTTTTTTACAACAGAGATTACCGTTGCGTGGGCAGTGGAAGGAATCTCACCTTCACTTCCCCCACCAGTGTGGTATTAAAAATTTTATAAAACTCCATTTAGTATGTCAAGAGGTTACAATCCAAAAATTAAGTTATTGTAAAATAGCTTATATTTTTATATTTTAATAAAAAGAAAGTTAAACGGATTTTTAGTTTAGACCTAGGGAGGGCAATATGAATGAATTTGAAATAATAACTTTCGTGGTTCAACGAGGTAAAATGGATAAAGTAATAAAAGAAGTACTAAATGCAGGTGCAGCAGGTGCCACAATGTTTTTTGCAAGAGGAACTGGTGTAAGAGAACGTCTAAAACTTTTAGGGACTATAATTCAACCAGAAAAAGAAGTAGCTTTTATTATAACAAAAAAAGAAGAAACACAAAAAATTTTAGATGTTATTGTAAAAGCAGCTAATCTTGATAAACCAGGCCAGGGCATTGCTTTTGTACAGCCTGTAAGCAAGGTAGTTGGATATGTAGAAGTAAACAGAAATAAACAATGAGAACAGCAATCATTATTCTATTGCTTTTTTTAACTTATTCTTTGCTTTATCTCACCTCTTCACAAAAAGAAATTGTATATAAAAAATATAGGTTAGGTAAAAATACAAAGATAAAATCTTTTCTTGGTGTAGATAAAAACAAACAAGACTATATCAAAATGTATACATTACATGACATTAAAGAATCTATTAGATACAACTTCATCCAGATATATGAAATTTTTATAGAACAACTTTTAAAATATAAAAAATTTTTTTTCATAGTATCCTGTGTGTTTGTGGCTATATCAGTAATTTCTACTGTTTTTTTATATAAAAGCAAAATTTCTTTTATTGTGAAAATAATCAATTTATTTGGATTTTCAGCCGGTGAAACTTTTATTGTTATAGTGTCGTTTTTATCACTTGGTAGCTGGTTGTTTTTAAAACAAAATCTATGGCGAGATGTTGGTAGTTTTCTGTTTTTTATACCTGCCGGGTTTATTTTAATTACAAGTATAAACTTGAAAATTTATGATTTTAACTACCCTATATGGAGCAGGTTATTTAAAAGTTTCTTTATTCCTATAGGTGTAGGAATTTTTATTGCCTTAAAGATTTAAATAAATGCTGCGAAATATAATAGGTATTATTATTTTTCTTTCTGGTGTTTTATATGCTATAAAAACCACACTGGATATAATAAATTTTGGCTATAATGCTGTAGTTTATTTAGATTTAAGCTATATCATAAAAGGTCTAGCTTTGCCTATACCATTGATAATTTCTGTTTTTTTAGTCCTTGTAGGTTTACTTATCACATATAGTTCAAAGAAGAAAAAAAACAATAGAAATGCTTAAATGTTAAAGTTTTTCATCTCTGTGGTGTTTAATAATTCTTGCCTCGTAAAGAAAAATAATATCTTCACAGATATTCGTAGTAAGGTCTGCTATGCGTTCTATATTATTTATTATGCGCTCAAGATGAATATAATCTTCAATATCTTTAGGATTTGTTTTGATGTCTTCTATTATCTTTCTATAAATTTGTTTTTTTAGATCATCTACTTGTTGATCTAACTCGCAGAGTTTTTTTGCTGCTATAGGATTTTCTTCTATAAACGAAGTTATACTTTCTGTAAACATATTATGAGTCAAATTAAAAATTTTCTCAATATCTATTTTATATTCTGAAATTAAAGCTTTGTTATGTTCCATAAGAAAAACACCACTCTGTGAAATATTCACAATATGATCTCCCATCCTTTCTAAATCATTTGTCATTTTCAAAACTGAAAGAATAAATCTTAAATCAAAAGCTTTTGGCTCATATTGAGCAATTACATATATACACTTCTCCTCTAACTCAATCTCGTATTCATTTGCTTTAACTTCTTTTTCCTTTATTATCTCTTGTAGATTTTCTTTATTGGTAGAAAAAATAGATCTCAAAGAATCACTAAACATATCAATTATTAGATTTGAGTATTCAATAATTTGATTTTTTAATTTTGAAATTTTTTCTTCAAGCATTTATTCCCTCCCAAATTTTTCAATTATAAATTTTTTAATTTCTTCCCTTAAGGTTCTAAATTTTTCTAACTTTTCATCGTTTGGACCAACATATTCTGTCGGATCGCAAAAACTTTTATGTATGAACTCCTTTGCATTTGGAAAAAAAGGACAGGTTTCTTTTGCTGAATCACAAACTGTTACTACATAATCAAAAACTTCATTTTTAAATTCGTCTATATGTTTTGATCTACTTTTGCTTATATCAATACCTATTTCTTTCAAGACCGTTACTGCGTATTCATTTACTTTTGATGGTTGGGTTCCAGCACTATATGCCTCGTATTTTTCTGGATATAAATGATTAAGCAATGCTTCTGCAATCTGAGATCTGTTAGAATTATGTGTACATATAAATAAAACTTTTTTTCTCATAATAATTATCCAAATCTTCCCATTATATACTCTTCTGTTTTCTTCATTTTTGGTGCAGTAAAAATTGAATGAGTAGGTCCATATTCTATAAGTTCTCCTAAGTAAAGAAATGCTGTATAGTCAGAAACTCTTGCTGCTTGTTGAAGATTATGAGTTACTATTATTATTGTATGATTTTTTTTAAGCTCTACTATTAGTTCTTCTATTTTTGCTGTAGATATAGGATCTAACGCAGAACATGGTTCATCAAACAAAATCACCTCTGGTTTCAAAGCCAGTGTTCTTGCAATGCACAGCCTTTGCTGCTGCCCACCAGAAAGATGTGTGCCATAGCTATAAAGCTTATGTGCAACCTCGGCATAAAGACCAGCTTCTTCTAAAGCAGTTTTTACTGTTTCTGCAATAACAGATTTATTTCTTATACCATTTAACTTAAGTCCTATTGCAACATTGTCAAAAATTGTCATCGTTGGGAAAGGATTTGGCTGTTGAAAAACCATACCAACTTTTCTCCTTACATCCATCGGATCGACATCTGCATCATATATGTTTTTGCCATCTAAAATTATCTCTCCTTTAACCTTTGCATTCGGAACTACCTCATGAAGACGATTTATACACCTTATCAATGTCGATTTACCACAACCAGATGGCCCTATAATTGCAGTAACTTTGTTTTTGTATATTGATAAAGAAATATTTTTTAACACTTCCTGTGGTCCATACCAAGCATACAAGTTTTTAATTTCAACTTTAACTTCTTCCATATATCCTCCATGATAAGACAAAAGAGCTATTTATATTTAAGTAGAATTTTTCTACTGATTAAAATTATAAAATAAACTATTAAAATTAAAACCAAAGCACCAGCCCATGCCTGTCTATGCCAGTCTTCATAAGGTGAAATTGCATAAGCAAAAATCTGAAGTGGCAAAGAAGCAATTGGGTCCGTCAAGCTTCTGTGCCAGAACCTGTTACCAAAAGCGGTAAAAAGAAGAGGTGCTGTCTCACCAAAAATCCTTGCCACTGCTAAAAGTATACCTGTAATTATTCCAGGTTTTGCTGTGGCTAGTATAACAAAAACTACTGTTTTCCAATTACTAATTCCTAAGCCTAAAGATGCCTCCCTTATGGTTCTGGGAACCATTTTCATCATTTCTTCAGTAGTCCTTGTGATAACTGGTAACATAATAATACCTAACGAAAATGCACCAGCTATAGCAGAAAACTTCTTCATAGGAACTACTATTAAACTATAAGCAAATATACCGATAACTATTGAAGGAACGCCTGAAAGCACATCTAAAAGAAACCTTAAAACATAAATAAATTTTGATTCTTTCTTATTATCAGAAAATTCAGCAAGATATATTCCTGTAAGCACACTTATTGGAACAGCCCATAAACTTGCTAAACCAACAAGAATAAAACTACCTACAATAGCATTTACCATACCTCCGCCCTTTTCCCCAACAGGTTTTGGTAACCTAATAAAAAAATCTATATTCAAAGAAGCTATACCTTTAATCACTATATAACTAAAAATAAAAAGTAAAATTCCACAAATTATTACACCAGAAGAATATATAAGAAATTGCATAAATTTATCTACTATTTTTCTCTTCATAACAATTTTTTATATTTTCTAGTGGTTGAATACACTAAAAACTTTGCTATTATATTTAGCATTATAGTAACAACAAACAAAGTTAAACCTATTGTGAACAAACTTGACATATATAAGTCAGTCGTCGCTTCAGCAAACTCATTTGCTATAACAGATGCTAAAGTTGCTGAAGGATGAAAAAGAGATAAAGATATCTCATGAACATTTCCTATCACCATTGTTACAGCCATAGTCTCGCCGACGGCTCTACCTAAACCTAAAATCACAGCACCAATTATGCCCTGTTTAGCTGGTTTTAAAACCGAAATTTTTATCATTTCCCACTTTGTAGCGCCTAGACTTAATGCTGCTTCTCTTAGACTTCTTGGGACTGCTTCAAAAACATCTTTAGAAATAGAAGAAATTGTTGGTGTTATCATTATACTTAAAATTATCCCTGCTGCTAACATATCAAGACCGTACGGTTCACCTGAAAAAATCGGTAAAAATCCAAAAATTTTTTGTAAAAATGGTTCTACATAACCTCTTAAAATTGGTGCTAAAACAAATATGCCCCATAATCCATAAATAACACTTGGGATCCCTGCTAACAACGAAATTATAACGCTTAAAAATTCTTTTAGTTTACTTCCAGCAAATTCTGAAAGAAATAAAGCTATACCTAAAGACAATGGGAAAGAAATAATTATAGCTAAAATAGATGATACTACAGTGCCATAAATAAAAGGCAAGGCTCCATATTCTTCAAAGACTGGATCCCAAACTTTACTGATAAAAAACTTAAAACCAAATTTATTAAAAGCCAACAATGACTCTTTTATTAACATCAAAAATAAAAGAATTATCAAAACTAAACAAAAAATAGATGCTATTCTTGTAATGCTAAAAAAAGTTTTATCTGCAAAATTCTTATTTTTCATATTAAAAAATTGGGTAGCCAGCAATCTTTTACTGGCTACCCCCAAATAAAAAGAACAAGTAAAAATTTTAGTACTTTATTAATACTCTATTTTTTTTATAGTTTCAAGCACCATTTTTACAAGATTATCAGGAAGTGGAGCATATATTAAATCTGCACAGTATTTTTGACCATCGGTGACAGCCCATTTTAAGAAGTTTACTAATTTTTCTCCTTTTTGTTTGTCTTGTTGTTTCTTATATACTAATAACCAGGTAAAACCACATATAGGATATGCCTTTTCTCCATCTGGATTTACTATTGAAACTTTATAGTCAGCAGGCATATTTTTTGCCTTCTCTTCTATAGCAGCTGTTATTGCTTCAACAGATGGACTTATATATTTGCCTGCTTTATTTTTTACTTTTGCATAGCTTAAGTTATTCTGGATTGCATAAGATATCTCTACATATCCAATTGAATAAGGTGTGTTTTTAACTATACCCGCAACACCCTCGTTACCCTTACCACCAAGACCAACAGGCCAGTTCACAGAAGTTCCTTTGCCGACTTTTGACTTCCACTCGTTTGAAACTTCACAAAGATAATCTGTAAATATAAAAGTGGTTCCTGAACCATCTGACCTTCTTGCTACTATAATTTTTTTATTTGGTAAGTTTACTCCTGGGTTTTCTTGCTGTATTTTTTTGTCATTCCATCTTGTGATTTTGCCAAGAAAAATTCCTGATATAAGTTCAGCAGAAAGATTTAGCTGCTGTTTTAGTTCTGGTACATTATATATTAAAACAACAGCTCCTGCAGTCATAGGTATATGAAGTATTTCCTCTCCTGCCTGTTTTTCTTGTTCTTTTGTCATTACAGCATCTGTAGCACCAAAATCAACTGTTTTTGCTATAATCTGTCTTATACCACCACCTGAACCTATTGATTGATAATTAAAGTTTACTGTTTTATCTATCTTTGCATATTCATAAAACCATTTTGAGTAAAGTGGATATGGGAAAGTTGCACCAGCGCCATTTATTAAAATTATTTTTTGTGAAAAAGCAGGTAGTGAGAGATTAAGAGATAATATAGATACAAGAAATTTTGTTAATAATTTTTTCATAGTTAATACCTCCTTTTATTAAGTTTCAAAAAGAAACTTGAGCCATTATGTTTAATTTGTTGTTTGTTAAGTCTTTTGGTTTTTCATTAGAAATTCTGTAGTCTACAAGAAATCTAACATTCTTATTAGGATAGTAATTTATACCAGCTGTATATATTTCAACCTCATCATCTGATTTGTTGATGTTAGGATCCCAACTTTCATATCTAAAAGCTGGAGCTAATCCTTTAAGAAAGGTTTTTTCTAAGGGTTTTATTTCCAATGTACAAATTAAACTTTTTACATCATTAGTAAGAGTGTAATTCTTCCCCCAGACATACTCAGCAGTTAAAAATACTGGAAAAAGAACTTCTCTTTCAAGTTTCAGATAAACATTGTAATGTTGACCATTTTTAGGAGTTACAGTAGTAGTAACAATCTCTCCATAATATCTATCATAATATGAAAAGGATAACTCAAAACCTTTTAAGAATTCAAAAAACATTCTTGGTTCAAATGATATTTTGGTAGAAATATCTTTTCTGTTATTTGTCTCTCTCTGATGGGTAGTTCCATTCAAGGCTGCTACTTGCAAAGAAAGCATTTTTTTATAATTTAAAGAGTATTGTATACCAAAATCATAATCAGAAGGCAATACATTTCTCATAAACTGTAAAGTATCTATTGGAAATATTTTCTTGCTAGAGGAAAACACATTTTCAAAACCAAAAGGCTGATTAAACTGGCCTATTCTAAAATTCAAAAAATCATTAAAGGTCAAATCCACATAAGCTCCTTTAAACTCTATAACAGGAACCCTCCTTACCCTTGTTACAGTGGCCGTTGTATGAGGAGAAGTTGTTCTAACAACTGAGATGTCTTCTGTCTCTAAAGGATCTCCACTTCTTGCAAATTCAGGTGTTATATTAAAACCAACCCAGTCATTAATCTGCTGTCTAAATGAAATTCTTGCTCTTCTTATATAGAGTGGATCTCTGTATTTACCAGGATGTGCTGTAGCTGAAGTTGACTCATCTAAAGTATAAACTAACTGTAAATAACCACTTGTTTTAAGTTTATACTTATCTTGTTTTTTCTGCTCCTCTTCTTTTGCTTTTTCTTCATCAATCTTTTTTTTCTCTACTTTACTTATCTCATTTCTTACCTCCTGGGCTTCATATGATTCTATTACTCCTTTTTCTATAAGTTTATTTATAAGTGGATCTGCAATGTTCTGTGCAACTATATTATTAAACAGACTAAATAGATACAAAAATATGAGAATTAGGATTTTTTTGATATTTTTTTTCATTTTGTACCTCCTTTTTAAAAATTTTTGAAGTTTTCGCAATAAAAAAATTATCAAAAAAAACCAAGTATGTCTTTGCTCACCCGCATTTTTGATTTTTACAATTTAAAGATTAACTTTTAATAAATTTTCTGTTAATTTTTTGTTAATTTTTATTTTCCTTAATGCTCTGGAGAGAATCTGTCTTACTCTTTCTGTTGTTAAATTAGTTTTTTCAGCAATCAACTTTAATGTTATTTTCTTATTAAAAGTTAAATCTAATATTTTTTTCTCTAAGTCAGAAAAATCCTCTTGCTCAAAATTAACAGTACTATCTTCATTTTCTATAAAATAACTTTCTTGATATGATAGTTTATGAGGTTCAACTTCATCAAAACAAATTAAATTTTGTTTTTTATTCATATTTATATATTGTAGTATTTGTTTTTTTATCCAATAAGCAGCATAGGTAGAAAAAAGAATTCCTTTTGAGCTATCAAATTTCTTCCAAGCTTTGTAAAGACCCAAAAAACCTTCTTGAAGAATATCATCGAAATCTATGAAATTGTTTTTATATTTAGACGCAATAGCATAAACTAAACCAAAAAATTTTTTATCGAATTTGTTATTTTTTAGATCATTTTTCATATTTTAAAAAATATACAATAGGAGTATTAATTAAATATAAACGAAAAATTAATTTTCTGTTAAGAAAAGGAAAGTTTAAGTTTAGACAAGGAACTTAGAAGGAGTTTTATTTTTTATAATTTTCAACAACATCTATTATTCTTTTCATTTCTTTAACAGCTAAAACAGGATACCTACCAACGGCTGTTTCTGCTGAAAGCATCACATAGTCAGCTTTCTGCATAACAGCAACTGCAACATCGTTTACTTCTGCTCTTGTAGGATAGGGATTTTCAACCATTGTTTCTAACATCTGAGTAGCAACTATATCTAACTTTTTTGCTTTGTTGGTTTTTTCTATAATTTCTTTCTGCAGTATAGGGACCAATGCACGTTCAACAGACACACCCAAATCTCCTCTTGCAACCATCACACCATCAGCAACTTTTATTATTTCATCTATGTTTTTGTAACCATACATATCTTCAATTTTTGCTATGATAAAAAACTTTTTTGTTTTATCTAAGCTTTTAAGATACTCTTTTAACTCTTCAACATTTTTAGCTTCTCTTACAAACGACTGAGCAAACCATGTTATACCTAAAGACAAAGCAAATTCTATATCTTTTTTATCTTCTTGTGTAACTGCATCTAATGGTAAAAATTTATTCCTCACAGTTATTCCTTTTCTTGAAGAAACAACACCACCAACAACAACTTTGCATATTATCTCCTCATTTTTTACTCTAATAACTTCTAATTCTATTTTTCCATCATCAATAAAAATTTTATCTTTGGGTTTAACAAATTTTGGCAACAGCTTGTAATCAACACTAACTTTATAATCTTTTTGGATTTCTTTTGTAGTAATAACAAACTCATCTCCAATATTTAATAATAACTTATCATTTTTTATTTTACCAATTCTAATTTTAGGACCTTGTAAGTCAGCAAAAATAGGGATTTTCTTTTTTAGAACTTTTGAAACTTTTTTGATGTTGTTGACTCTTCTTTTAATTTCTTCATAACTCCCGTGAGAAAAGTTAATTCTTGCCATACTCATTCCTGCTTTTATCATTTCTTTCAAAACTTTTTTGTCTTCAGAAGCTGGTCCTATCGTACAGATTATTTTTGTCATAATTTTTCTAAAAAGATATCTTCAAAAAAAATTTTTAACTCGTTTTTTATATATTCTTTAAACGCTAAAACATTTTTTCTATTATAATCAACAGCAGCATCTATCCCGCCGTATATATTACCTAAATAAAAATTAAAAGTCAAAATACTAAGAAGCCCACCAAAAAGATAAAATTCATTTTTTATACCTTCATAAGAAAGATATCCAAGAGCTGAAATAAAACCAAAAGTAAAAATACCGTCTTTAGGTTTTCCAGCATAAATCTTGCCTAAACCAGGTATAATCGACAAAATACCAGCAGCTACTTTAGATTTCTTATTAAATTTTTTCTCAAACTCTGCAATTTCTTCTTTGATAAGTCTTATTTTTTGTATTTCTTTTATATCTGGGAATTTATCCACTATATTTGAAAACACTTCAAAAGCTTTAATAAAATTTTCTTCTTCAAGCCAACAGATAGCTATCAAAATATATGCTTTTATTACACCCATTTTGTCTTTACTAATTTTAACTATTTCATCTAATGATTCTCTGGCTAAGCTAAAAGAATTTAGTTGATAGTAGATTTTAGCTCTAATAAAAAGAAGTTTAGGTTTTAAGTTGTGTCCATTTTCTATTTTAGAATATAAACTTTCAAATATATCTAAAGCTTTTTGATACTTTTTAAGTTTATAGTAACAAATTGCAACCATCCATTCACCAAATAATTTCTCATCATAAGATAAGTTTTTATTTTCAAAAAGAACTCTTTTATATTCAATTAATGCTTCCTCATAAAGTTTTTCTTCAAAAAGTTTATCTGCGAAAGAAAAAACACTAGATTCACTTTTTACATCTTCATAAAACAGCCCCTCATATATTTTGTCCTCTCTGTATGATGCAAATATATAATGTTTCTGTGGAGGATCATAGCCCCACTCACCCCATCTATTGCACCTAAGAAGCCTATCTGCTGTCATCAATATCCCAATAGTTGTCCCATAGTTTCTTATAGCTTGTAGTGAATAATTAGAACAACTCGGAGTATATCTACAACTAGAAACTTTAAGAGGCGAGATATTTTTTTGATAAAACTTTATTGCAGTAATTGTAAAACTTTGAAAAATATCTTTACTTAAAAAGTCTTCTTCTGCAATAGCTAAAGATACTAAAAATAAAAAAGTTATTATTTTCATTCTATTTAAAATCAAACTCTTTTATTAAAACATTCTGAGGTAAAGAAAAATTTGCAATTTCATCTGGAACTTTTTCATTTATTTTTATATCTTTGTATTCTATTTTTTCTGAATAGTAGTCTTTTCTTATATCGTCATAGAATACTCCTGACAGCCTTGTAGGAAAGCTTCTATTATCTACTTCATAATATTCCTCATAAACCACATGTGCAAAAACAAAATTTTTTTTGTCTTTAATTTTTAGAGAAGTTATTCTTCCTTTTTCATCTTTTAAAATTACTAATATATATGAACTACTTTTTTTCTTATATTCAGAGTAATTATTTTGAGATTTTTTTTCATTTTTCTTATAACCTAATTTTTCTACTAGTTTTTCAATCTCCTGCGCAGAAAATGGATTAAAATAAATTAAATCTTTTATTGAGTTTAAAGAAAATTTAAAGGCTATGTTGTTATCTGGATAGTACAAGTAAAAATTCTTGCTGTTATATTTAATTTTTTGTTTCAACGGAAAAAAAATATCCACAAAATACTCATCAGAACCCCAATACCATAAACTACCTAAAATACTCTCTTTATTATTAGCTCTCACCACAACTCTTTCAAAGTTGGCAAAAATACTAAATTTTTCAGAATATAAAGAACTTATCAAAAAAAGTAGAAAAAAATTAATAAAGACAACTTTCATAATTTACAAAAACTTAAAATCCAATGTAAGCACATCCACTACTGCCACCGCTACTTGCACAACCTCCTGAACCTCCCGAGGTCCCAGAAGAACACCCACTACTACCTGAAGAACATCCTGTATTAGACCATCCTTCAACTGAACTGCATCCAGTATCTATAGATGAAGAAGAACATCCTGCACATGTAGATGAACATTCTGGAGAAGTATTAAAACAACCAGTGTTTAAGGCACTGATATTATTCAAATAAAAATAAGTTATCAAAGCAATAATACTTCCTGCCACAGCTGCTTTTAGCTTTAATTTTTTTGTAGTTTTCCTATAGACTTCAAGATAAGTTAAAACATACTCTGGTGGTTTACCTATAAGTCTAGTTGCTGAAGGATAATCTTTGTGAAAATAAGAAAAAGCCACACCCACAGGTCCTCCGATAGCTCCTACTAGCAACCACAAAGGTTTTTTAACATCTGACTCCGCATCTCTTATAGCATCAATTGTTGCCTTATTTTTTATATCCGAAGCATAAAGATCTAAACGAAAACTTTTAAAAACGATAGCAAAACACAATACTATTAAAATTATTTTTTTTATCATTTTCGTCCTCCTAAAATATCTTTCTTGATATTGATAAATTAACAGAATAACTAAATTTTAAACTTTTCTTTGAGTTCCTTTGTTATATCATTAAGTTCTTCAACAGGACAGTTAAATTTATCTTCACCTTTAAGCTTTCTATATGAGAATTTTTTTGACTGTTTGTGTTCTTTTATAAATTCCTTTACAGATAATACTCTTAAACCACAATATTTAACATAATATACAATCTCTTTATCATCTGAAACTACAATGAAATCTTTTGGATTTTTTGTAGTTTCTGCAATTTTCTTTATCTTTTCATCAGCTGTTTGAGAGTAAGAAAAAATTATTTGTATATTGTAACTTTTAAGATTTATGTAGTTTGAATATGAAATCTGTGGCGAACCATCAAAAACAACTACAACTTTATTTTTATAGGAACCCTGAGGTTTCTGCTCAATTAAAAATCTTATAAGTTTTTCTATACGCAAAGAAATGTCTTTCGCATAAAATTTTTCTGAACCTTTTATTATATTATAACCATCAAGGATAAAACAAGGCATAAAAATAAACTTTAAATTTATATTATTTATATTTTATTATTCAGTACCACCGTAAACTTTGTACCTACACCTACCTGGCTTTCCAAAAAAATTTCTCCTTTGTGAATCTCTACTATGTGTTTTACTATAGAAAGTCCCAGACCAGTTCCACCTGTCTGTCTTGAACGGGCTTTGTCTACTACGAAAAACCTCTCAAAAACTCTCTGGTGATACTCTTTAGGTATTCCTATTCCTGTATCTTCTACTTGTATGAATGTATTTGAGTGATCTTGTGTTACAGACACTTTTATGTATCCTTTTTCTGTATATCTTATAGAGTTATCTATAAGGTTTATTAAAACCTGCTCAAGTAAAAATTTATCGGCTTTGATTGGTTTCATATCTTTTTTTATTTCTAAATAAAAGTTTAAATTTTTTTGTTTTATTTTGTGTTCAAAAAGATTTTTTATTGTATTTAAAACTTCTGGAAGATTTACATCTTCAAGTTCAAGATTTACTTCTTTGTGCTCTATTTGAGAAAGTAAAGTAAGCTCGTTTATTATACGAATTAATCTGTCTGTGTTAGAAAGTATAATCTCTAAGTAATTTCTATAAGTTTTATCTTTTATCTCCTCATATAGGGTTTCTGAAAATCCTTTAATGCTTGTTAGTGGCGTTTTTAGTTCGTGAATTATGTTTAAAACTAACTCTTTTTTTATACTCTGAAGGGCTTTGTGCTGTGTGATATTATAAAATAAAACCACTAACTCTTTTTCTGAAACGAAACTAACACTACAAAGATAAGTATCAAAAGAAATTTCTATTTCTTGAATTATATTTTTTTGTGTGGTAAGAACTTTTTTAATTAACTCATTAAACTCAGAAGAAATCAAAACCTCTAAATAGTGTCTATTCTCAGGAGAAACTTTACAGAGCTTCTTGAACTTATCGTTGTATAATAGAATACGTCCTTCAGTATCAAGTAAAACTACTGCTTCTTGTATTGAAGAAAATATTTTTTTAAGTCGATCTTTTTCATAAGAAATTTCCTCCATTGCATTTTTTATTTCAGAAACCATAAAATTAAAATTTTCAATCAAACTTTTTATTTCTGAGTCACCTTGAGAAGGCAAGTTTATATCAAAATTTTTTTTTGCTACTTTTTGGATTGCTAAGATAAGCTTTTTTAGAAATTTTTTTATAGAGTAAAGTTTAAAAATCAAAAAAACCACAACTAAACCAATCGCTAAAATTCCAAAAATTAACAACTTTAAAGTATCCTCAACAAAATTCATTGATTAAAAATAAAAGTTCTATTCTGAAATTTTGTATCCAACTCCACGAACATTTTTTATAAAACTGGCTGCTTTTTTAAGTTTTTCTCGTAGGTGTGTGATATGTACATCTATTGTTCTGTCCAAAACTGCTTTTTGAGTGCCCCAGAGGTAATCAAGAAGTTGGTCCCTTGTGAAAACTTTATTTTTATTTTCTGCAAGAACTAGGAGTAACTTAAATTCTGTTGTGGTAAGTTCAACTTTTTCTCCTTCAACAAAGACTTCGTATGTATCTGGATTAATAACTAAAATATTGCCAATTTTTATCAACTTCTCTTTTTGTTTTGTCTGCTGTCTTCTTAAAACTGTTTTTACACGAGCAATTAGCTCCCTTACAGAAAACGGCTTTGTGATATAATCGTCTGCACCTAACTCTAAACCCACAACTTTATCTACTTCATCTGATTTTGCTGAAAGAAATATTACAGGAACATTGTTTAGTTTTGCGTCGGATTTTATTTTTTTACAAATTTCAAAACCATCTATACCTGGAAGCATTATATCTAATATTACTAAATCAGGTATTCTTTGCTGTATGAAGTTAAAAAATTTTTTTGGAGTATCAAAACAATGAACTTCAAACCCTTCCTTTGTTAGATTAACCTTAATTAACTCCAGGATATCCTCTTCATCATCAACAACTGCTACTATTTTTTTTTCCATACTTTTGATTTTTATACTAAAATGTTGCTGTATTTTTCAACATACAACTTCTATTTATTTCAATCTTAAAATTTTGTATAATAAAAATTATGTATAAGTTTAAATTAATTGACCATACAGCAGACATTGGCATAAGAACCTCTGCTACTTCATTAGAAGAACTTTTCTGTAACTGTGCTTATGGAATGTATAATATAATTTGTGAAAATTTTCACAATATAGAAGAAAAAGAAAAATATTCCTCTTCTACTGAAGATCAAGATGTTGAAGGTTTACTTATCAGTTTTCTTAATGATCTTTTGTATCAAACATCTGTAAATAAAATTCTTTTTTGTAAATTTAAAGTAGAAAAAATTACTAACGAAGATAAAAGTTGGAAAATTTCATACACATGTTTTGGTGAAAAATATGACAAACAAAAACACGGTGCTTTGTTTGAATTAAAATCAGCAACTTTTCATAATTTAAAAATTAAAAAAAACAAAAATGGATATTCTGTAGATGTGATATTTGATATTTAGAACTTGTGAATAATTTTTGAAAGCTGTGGATAAAACTTATAAATTCTTTAAAAGAAAAAGTTTTTGTGTTATATGTTATTATTTTTCCACTTTAAGTTTTACTTTTGAAAATTTTTATTTTTTACGAATTTACGAGAAGTTTTTTACAAAAAAAATTTTTATCCACATTTTCCACAGATTAAAAGACAATGATAATTTTAATTTATAAACAAAAAATCAAAATAATTGATAGAATTACATCTACAACTTAAACACTTAAAAACCAGATAAATAAAAGTAAATAACCTGAGAAACATAGAAAGCTTGCTTAAAAAGAAATTGAATATAAAGATCTAAATAAAGAACATCAGATTTTACAATCTTATAGAAAGTCTAAAGAAATGTATGAGAAAAAATGAAGAAACGATATTAATGTGCTTAAAAAATTAGAAAATTAATATTTCTCGAATTTGAAACATTCAAAAAAAAATCCAAAAAGACAGCTTATAGAAAAATTTAACAATTTACTTTAATCTTAAGAAAGCTTTATAGTAGAAGTGATGAGATTTCCAAAATAGAAAGAGGACATAAAATATGAAATTTTTTACAGAATACTTGTTATTTAACACAAAAAATAAAATTGAGTTTATAAACATCACTAAAAAAGTAGAAGAAATTGTCAAAAAAAGTGGAATAAAAGAAGGCTTATGTCTTGTAAATGCTATGCATATTACAGCATCTGTGTTTATAAATGATGAAGAAGAAGGTTTAAAATGGGATTTTAAAAATTGGCTTGAGAAGTTGGCTCCATCTGATGAAAGTCTATATAGACATAACCTTACTGGAGAAGACAATGGACACGCCCACTTGAAAAGAACAATTATGGGAAGAGAAGTAGTTATTGCAGTTACAAATGGAAAGCTTGACTTGGGTCCATGGGAACAGATTTTTTATGGAGAATTTGATGGCCAAAGGCCAAAAAAAGTACTCGTTAAAATTATTGGAGAATAATTTGAAATTATGCTTGTAGAGGTTGAATTAATATGAAAATGTTTCATGTGAAACAAACTATAAAGTTATTTATTTTTCAGATGTTTTTTTATTTTATATATGGGGAAAATTTTGAAAAGTTTTTTAAGACTTATAGTTTTGTGATTTTTAGTGGAGAAAAAGAAGTTGGATTTATAAATGTTTCTATTTCATCCTTTGTAAGTTCTGAAAATGTGAAGATATATAGTGAGATAGATAGCTATGCTGACATACCAATTCTGTTTTTCATGGGGAAAACCAAAAATTATGAGATTGAAGAATATAACTTTAATGATTTAACTCCATTGAATTCTATGATGCTTACAATAATAGAAGGAAAAAAAGAAATCATTACTGTGATGGAAAATAAACTTATAAAAAATGATGTATATGAATGTAAAATTACTAAAAAAGAGAAAAAAACAAAAGAAAAAAAATTTGAATTTAAATACCCAATTTTGACCGCAGGAAATGCTATTCCATTAGTATCTACTCTCTGGGATTTTGAAAAAATAAATGAATGCGAATTCAATTTTATAGATAAAGAAAAGATGAAAATAGAAAAAATAAAATTATATTACCTGGGAAGAGAAAAAAGCAACCACCTTCATAAGATAAAATTGGTTTTACCATATTTGGTGACATTTTTTGTTTATCTGGATGATAACAAGAACATAGTATATGCTGAAGGGATTGGATTGAAAATTAAAGCAAAAAATTAAAAATTGTTTTATCTATCAGAAAGGAGTGAGATGTATGTTTGAATTTTTTAAAAATATAAAGATGCTTAAAGAGTTAAATGAAACTTTATCTAAAGAAAGTATAGTGGTTGAGAAAGAAGGAGTGAAGGTTAAGATAAACGGTAAGATGGAAGTTGAAGAGATAGTGCTAAATCCAGGTTTAGATATAGCAAAACTTCAGAAAATTCTTAAAGATCTTTTAAATGATGGATTAAAGAAAATTCAAACCTTAATGATTAGTAAATTTTCCGAGAAAAAGTTTTTTATATAGAAATTTTATGCTTTCAGGAAGTAAATGTTTTCGTCTATTTGTTCTTTGTAAAAATTATGTAAGTGTAATTTAAACCTATTTTTTAAAAAATTTTAAGATATGTAAAGACATTTTAAAATTTAATAAAAAATTTTGAAATAAAAGTTGTCTTTTTTTATTTTTGTGTATATAAATATATATAGGAAATGAAAAAAGGTGTAACTTTAGTAGAGCTTGTTGCTGCATTAGTTATATTGAGTGTCACAGTTTTAGTATTTGTTGGAAGTTTTACAAATATTTCAAAAAGTATAATATCTTCAAAAGCTAAAACTTTAGCAACAAATCTTGCTCAAGAAAAAATTCAAATTTTGCGTCAAAAACCTTATCATAGAATATTAGTAACTCCAGCTCCTTCTTATTATACAGAAGTAACTCCGCCTATCCCATATGATACAGAGTATTTTCCACCAGAAAATATTCTTGAAGGAGGAATCAATTTTAAAAGATTTACTTATGTCTGTTCTGTTCAGGAGATTGACGGAAAAATTCATCCCCTTCCTCCAGGATCTCCTGATCAAGGAATGAAGTCTATTCAGGTATCAGTTGTGTATGATTCTCCTTTTGGAAAGAAGTATGTTACACTTAAGAGTATAGAAGCAAACCCATCTATGGAGGCTTTTAGAGGTCAGATAATGGGGAAAGTAAGAAATGCAGCTAATTTGCAAGGCCTAAAAGATGCTTTAGTTGTTGTAGCAGAGAATATTGGATGCAGGGACTATACTAACGCTGCAGGAGATTATAGTATAAGAGTACCTTTTGGAACATATAATGTTATGGCCACTCTTAGAGGATTTTATCCTTCAATAAAACAGATTACAGTAGGAGCAAATCCTCAAACATTAAACTTTGATTTACAGCCTATATCTACAGGTACCGTGTATGGATATGTATGGATTAACGATAGAATCGTAATTTCCCAAATTGTGGGTTCTACAAGAGCGCCTAATGGGTTTGTTCAGGAATATATAGAGCTTTATAATCCAACTACTTTTTACTGGCAGATGGCTGTTTCTGTGTCTTCTGGTATCATAGGTATAAAATATCAGTCCACATTTGTAGGAGATACTTTACGAAAAATTCCGCTTGTTTATAATACATTAATACTACCTCCCTTTAGTTACTATCTTATAGCAAACACAACTACTGTTAGAGTTGCAGGAGTAACAAAAACAGCAGATGCTGTTTTCTCTAATACAGATCCAGAGTATCCGAACATAATAAAAACTTATGATGAAAACAACATTCGTTACGCCGGAGGAAGTATAGTGTTATACCATATACCTTCAGATACTCCTATAGATATAGTAGGATGGGATGCTTTGTTGAATGATAACATAAATGCAAAAAGAACAGCACCTCTATATGAAACAGACGGTATAGATCAAAATTTTGGTCTTGAAGAAGACGAGCAATATATAAGAAAAGTTTCCACATTTAATGTTTTTATTTCTGGCTGGGGAAACTGTTATGATTCAGATAACAACAACAAAGATTTTGCAGGTGCTCAGCGTCCTATTCAAATTGCTCCAAAAAATTCTCAGGATAGTTTTCCTCCACTAACAGGACGTCCAGGTTTTGGAAGTATTATTTCTTGTAATGATGGAGTTTCTGAGGTTACTTCTGCAGTGCCTTACGGAGATCCACCGGTTGCTTTGTTTTTTCTCTTAAATGTTGCTACAGGTAGCTGGAGTGTAATGATTTCAAGTAATGAACGGCATACAGAAATAAACAATGTAAATGTAGGTGGTACTACGGCTTTGGGCATACCAAACGCTTTTACTTCGCCAGCTTGGTATGCACCTTATTTTTATACTCAACTTTCTTCTTCTACAGAGCTTGGATTTATTTCCGGAAGAGTCCTTAATTTATTAGGCCAACCATTAGGTGGTATAAAAGTTGAAACTCCAGGAGGTTTTACTTATACGAACTCTTTAGGATTTTATTTTTTAGCCTCTTCAACTGGAATTTATACTGTAACCTGTAATCCCCACAATCTTAACCCACTTTATGTTTCTTTAAGAAGAGAAAATGTTGAGGTAAAAAGAGCTCAAATTACCTCAGGTGTGAATTTTATTTTGTCTCAGGGTGGTAAAGTCACAGGGTTTGTTACTATAGATAGAATTAATCCTCTGGAAGGAATTCCAATAGTTGCAACTACCATAGAAGGATTTGTAGTTGGTGAAGATGTCTCAGACAACAACGGAAGATTTTACATCTCAAATCTTTCTTCAGGAACATATTATATAAAACCAATTCTTAGTGCCAAAGAAACCTCAATCCCAGCAGTTTCCACAGTTACTGTTACAGCAGGAGTTAATGTCTTTGCAGGAACTTTTACTATCACAGGTACTATGGGAAAAATCTCTGGTAAAGTTACAGCTTCTGGAAAACCAATCTCAACAGGAGTGCTAATAATTGCTTCTACAGCTACAATTATAACACCACCTGTTTTGTCAACTGCTACTTTGACTTCAGCAGCATATTTTTTAACAAGCAGCTACGAAGACGGAACTTATGTATTAGAAGTTATAGGTTCTACTGTGACAAGGTATAACCTTTATGGTTATTACACAACCTATGATGCTAACGGAAATCCTAATGTTTCAAGGAGAGAAATACTAAATATACTTGTACCTCCAGGAAGCGAGGTAACAAATAGAAATTTTAGCTGGTAATTAAAGTTTATGAATAATAAAAAAGGTTGGACCCTTGTTGAGTTAATGATAATAGTGACAATGTTTGGAATTTTGTCTTTGAGTGTGTCTTCTTTGTTTTTACAAATATGGCGTTTTTATAGAATTACTCTAGTTCAGAAAGAACTTCAAGAAGAAGCAAGAACAATTCTTGAACTTATAATGAGAAACCTAAGAAATGGTAGAAGTAACACAATTGTTATAAGTAGGTATAACTCTCAACAGCCTCCTTATTCAAAAATTGACTTCTACACGGTTGACGGTCTCTTTGTTTCCTACTATCAAGTTGGAAGAACACTTTATGAAAAAATTGGTAATATGCAGCCAAAGATGCTTTCTAAGAGTATAACTTACTTTGCTGTAACTTTTCCCCGATCTTATGAAATGAATATAGTTTCTATAGCACTTACTCTTGAAAAAGATCTTTATGAAATAAGAAAAAAAGCTCTACATATGGCTTCAGAAAAGGTAATGGTTATGAATTAGCTGCAGTTTAAGTAGAAGGTAGATTGTGGAGGTAATAAGGATGAAAAAAGGACAGGTCTTACCCATGGTAATAGCAATAGCTTTGTTTTTAGTTATTGCTATTCCTACGATAGTAGATTGGGTTAGACATCAAACAAAAATGGCAAAAAAACAAGAAGGAAGAAGTCTTGCCACAAACTTAGCTGAAGCAGGTATAAACCGTGGTTTATGGAAGATAAAAAGTTCAACAGATACATGGAACAGAATAGCTTCGGGCGTTCCTGTTGAAGGATATAACTTTGATGTATTGTACGATGATATTCCCGGAGGTGTGTATAGAATAAAATTTTCAAGTGGTCCTGAGCCTAAATCCGTTGTGATTATTGCGGAAGGGAAGGACAATACTACCTCTGAAGTTCGTGCTATAAAAGCAATTTTTAAAAATTTAACAATTCCAGGCTCAATAATTTCAAGAGGACATGTTTATCTTGGTAATGCTTTTGAATGTCACTGGGGACCTGTAATGGCACACGGCAACATAGAAATTACAGACGCTAACATTGCAAGAAAATACTACCCAAGAAAATTTGCAAGGGGAGTGGTTTCTTCTGTTCCTTCTTATCCAAGAGATACCAACGGTCTTGATTCTCCTAACACAGATAATGTTGAGTGGTGGTCTGACTATCCTGTGCCTGATTTGCCAATTTTAGACTTTGCTGCTTTGAGTTCTTCTGCTGCTGTAAATGTTGCCACTTATCTGGAATATGTTGATACAATAACTTCAGGCGGCAGAACTTATAGACGGTTTATGTGGCTTAAAGTTTACAACACAAATGCTCCTCCTCCTGCTGGTTGGTTTAAAAATTATTATCCAACTCTTAATGTGATGAGTTCAGCTACAATAAATACTCTAAATTTTTATGCGTGTTCTTCTATGAATAGTTACAGGGGTCCTAAATACTGGCAAAGAGTTTCAGTCAGGACAGACAACAATCAAGTTTCATATGAGAATTTATCTTCCTGTAATTTAAATCCAGGACAAAACCATGATGGCAGGCCGCATCTGCAGAATCCATGGAGACACCCAGCTAAGTTAGCCGGGCGTGTTTGGTATTATGATGGGGATTTGATAATGACAGGAGGTACAGCAGAAAATGGGTGTGGAATTAAAGGACAGCTTATTATTCGTGGTAATTTTACAAATTATACAGGAGATAACTTAAAGTGGACAGGAAATCCTAATACAGGATTAACTGATGCTGAATGTAAAGTACCACCCGAAGCTTATATGGAATACCAGAAAATAGACACTGCTTCTCTTAATCAATATCCTGCTGATAATGGTTTAAAACAGGTAAGAAATGTTTTTAGATTTGGGTTAGAAACCTGGTCTGGTGGGCCTGTGGCTAAAAATACAGATGTTGGTTTAGCCGGGTTTCTTTATGTAGGAGGAAACTACAATATGGAAGGACCAATGGATATATATGGTGCTGTCTGGGTTGTAGGTAATGTTCAGCGCGGAACAGGAGTTTCTGAGTACTCAATAGTTTTTTTTGATGAAAATTTAAATCTGCCAAGTTTAAATATAGTGTTAGTTAGAAAACTCTGGCAGACTATCCCACCAAGTGGAATTCCTTGGTAAAATTGTTTTTTTCATTTTAAAAAGAAAGCCTTTTGTTGATTTTTAATCCGAAGTTATTTATTATAAATTAATCCCATGCCTAAAAAAGTTCATATTATTTCTTTAGGCTGTGCAAAAAATTTAGTTGATAGCGAAGTTTTATCAGGGTTGCTTAAAGAAAAAAATTGTGAATTTGTAGAAAAGCCTATTTTTGCTGATATAGTTATACTCAATACATGTAGTTTTATAGGAGAAGCAAGAAAGGAAGCAAAACACTATATAAACAATCTTATAAAATACAAAAAAATAAAAGCTTTTAAGTTGTTGATAATAGGATGTCTTCCTCAGGTTGAAAAAGAAAACTTATTGAAAAAATATCCTGAGATAGACGGAATTTTTGGAGTTTCCGATATATGTAAAATTTCTGAGTTTATAGAAAATCCATCTAAAAAAATAATAAGCGTTTCAAGTTTACCAGTTTTTATGTATAAATCTTCAATGCCTAGAATTGTAACTACGCCTAAAAGTTATGCCTACATAAAAATAGCAGACGGCTGTGACAACAGATGTTCTTATTGTTTAATTCCTGCAATTAGAGGTCCCTACAGGGAAAGAGAAGTTGAAGATGTGGTTAAAGAAGCTCAAAAGTTAGTTTCAGGAGGAACAAAAGAAATAATTCTTGTGTCTAATGATACAACAAGGTATGGAACTAAAATTTATAAGAAAAAAATGCTTCATGTTCTTGTTTCTAAGTTGTCTAAAATAAAAGAGCTTTTATGGATAAGAATTCTTTACACTCATCCTGGACATTTTTATGATGAGTTAATTTATGAAATTGCAAACAATGAAAAAGTTTGTAAATACATTGATATGCCGATACAACATACATCAGATAAAATTTTGTCTCTCATGGGAAGAAACACAACAAGAGCAGATATTTTAAAACTTGTAGAGAGATTAAAAAAGAAAGTAAAAAATATTGCGTTAAGAACAACAGTGATAGTTGGTTTTCCACAGGAAACAGACAGAGACTTTGAAGTTTTGCTTGAGGATATAAAACAGCTTGAGTTTGACTGGTTGGGAACATTCATGTTTTCTTTACAAAAAAATACAAAAGCTCAGGATTTATATCCTAAAATTCCCTACAGAATAAAAAAAGAAAGATACACAACAATTATGTCAACCCAGCAAAAGATTACTTATAAAAAAAATTTATCAAGGGTAAACAAAATATATAAAGTTTTATGCGACAGTGATACTTTCGGTCATACAGAGTTCCAATGTCCGGAGATAGATGGTAGAGTTTACTTTTCGGGCAAATCAGATGATCTTGTAGAGAATATAAAAATAGAAAAAGCAGACATTTATGATGTATATGGAAAATTGATTTGAGATATTGAAAAAGAAAGAAATAAATAGTAAAAAATTATAATAAAATCTTATCCTAAACTCTTTTATAACTCTAATTCAAGGAGGTAAAAATCATGAAAAAATTTTTGACAGTGTTATTGTGTGTAAATGCTTTTATCTGTTTAGGTTTTGCCACTAACTCAAGAATTCAAAGTTTAAACATTGACAGCTGGATGATAGAGAAAGATGATACATTTATCTGGGTAAATCCTGCAAGGATAGTTGATTATAAGAGAAGTTTTATTTGTGAACTTGGAGAGGTTGAAAGTGTTGCAGCTCAACCTGTGCTGAATAAAAACCTCAGTATTTCTGACAGCTGGGGTGGTTTAGTTTATCCTTTAGACTTAATATCTAAAAATTCGGTTTTAGGTGTTTTTATAGGAAGACCTCAGTTTAGTTTTATTTCTCAAATAGGTGGTGTAATTGGAGATGTACATTTTCCTTCGGATCTGGGAAGAACAAGTATAGATGTAACAGCTACTGGAACTGTTTCAGTTGGTGTTTTAGAGCCACAAAAAAAGTTTGATTTGATTTATCATATGCCAGCGGTTACTTTATGGTTTAACTATGCAAATAACATTGAAGAAAGAATTCATAAATACGAAGGACAAGCTACCAGTGGAACAGTAAAAACTACAAGAGCTTCTGTAGAGTTTAATATATATGCTGGTAAAGTTTTTGAAAATGTAGGACCTTTTTCCGAAATTGATGCTTCAGTAGGAGTTGGTTTTCCTTATGTAGGAAATTCCATAATAGAAGAAGTAGAAACTATTTCTCCTACCATTGAAAATGAAGAACATTCTTTAAAGACAAATACTGGTTTTAACTTAGATATGAATTTAAGGGGAATATATAAAGTTTCTGGTTCATCTAAAATGCTTCTTTTTCTAACCTATTATCTTTCAAGTTTACCTAATAGTTTTGTCTCAAAAGTTGATTCAAACAGAAATGGAACCTATGATCTAGCCGAAACTTTAAAACAAGAAAGAGACGAAAAATACAGCAACATCTTATTTACAGCAGCCCTTAATACTGACCTTAACCAAAAAACAAAAATGATTCTAGCATTAAGTGTTTTTAACATAAACACATACGCTAAAGCTAGTCAGTTTTCTGCTAATCGGAAAGAAGAAGAATATGAAGTTTCAAGGCAGTTTATTTATATTCCGGTCAATGTAGCTTTTGAAAGTAATTTTTTAAAAGTTTTAACTGGAAGATTGGGAGTAAGATATAATATCATATCAATAGATTCTTATGAAATAAAAGATCCAGATGACTTCACAGCTGGAAATCCTGCAAGAGAAACAAAAAGCAATGTTACTGTTTCTTCAGCAGAGGATGTTGTAGATGTTTCATTAGGTTTGGGGTTAAACATCACAAATTCATTATCTCTTGATGCTTTTGTTAGGCAGGAGGTTTTATTTACAGGGACATATTTAATAAGCGGAGTTCCTGAAACCCTAAACTCTTCGTTAAGCTTAGTTTATAGATTTTAAAGCATAAAATTCTCATCCAAAAGGTAATTTTTAAAACCGCCTGTTCTTATGTGCTACAGGTACATATTTTTTGATTTAGATGGAGTTATACTTGACAGTATGCCATATCATGCTCAAGCATGGATTGAAGCATTTTCTTTATATAATGTTTATTTTACAAAAGAAGAAGTTTATCTAAATGAAGGTTCTATAGAGTTTGAAGTAATAAAGAAATTATTTGAAAACAAAAACTTATCCATTGATGAAGAAACATTTAAAAAAATTCTTTCAGATCAAAAAAATATCTTTTTAAAAAAATATATAAAATTTATAAAACCTTTTAAGGAAGTACCGCAGTTAATAAAAGATTTAAAAAAATCAAACAAGAAGTTAGCTTTAGTTACAAGTTCAGATAAGGAGATAATAGAAAAAGACTTACCAGAAGATATAAAAGTAAATTTTGATGTCATAATCACAGCAGACAAAATAAAAAAAAGAAAACCTCACCCTGAGCCATATCTTAAAGCAATTGAGTTATTAAAAGCAGAAATAGAAAAAAGCGTTGCAGTTGAGAATTCTCCCACGGGAGTTTTATCTGCAAAGACAGCAGGACTAAAATGCATAGCGATTACTACTACACTTCCTAAGGAAAAATTAAAACTCGCCGATATAGTAATTTCTACCCACAAAGAGTTAAAGAAAATTCTTATGGGCGAGATTGTTTAATAAATAAAACTTTATTTCAAACTATTGACTTGTTAATATAATTTTTGTAATTAATACAAACAAAGGATCAAAAAATAAAGATTATTATTTTTTAAAAACATAAAATAAAAATAATTGTTCCATATTGGAATAAAAAATTATATATTTTTCGATTATTATGAATAAAGAATTATTAAATAGGTTGATTAGTTACAAAAAAGTTGCAATGAAGATGAAAGAATTAGGTTTTTTGAGAGTTTTTTCTGTAAATCTTGCTGATGCTGTTGGAGTTAGTCCTATAAAAGTTAGGAAAGATTTTTCCTTGGTTGGAGTTAAAGGTAGGTATAAGGGAGGGTATGAAATTGATTATTTAATCAAAAAAATAGATGAAATTCTGGGCAAAAATGAAATTGAGAAAGTGATTATTATAGGAGTTGGGAATATAGGTTCTGCTCTTATTAATTTTAGAGGATTTGAAAATGTAGGACTAAAAATAGTGGCTGGGTTTGATATAGATCCTAAAAAACTTAATAAGAATTTACCCATTCCTGTTTTTCATTTAGATGAAGCTAAAAATTTTATCGCAAAAGAAAATATAAAAATCGCAATACTTGCTGTTCCTGAAGTTGCTGCACAGAGAGTTGCTGAGATGCTTGTAAGTTATGGAATTAAAGGAATTTTAAATTTTGCTCCTGTTAAATTAAAGTTAAAAAATTGTGTAGTAAATGATGTTCACATTGAAACTGAACTTGAGAATTTAATTTATTCTGTTAAACTGGAAGAAAAAAATATTAAATAGAAGGAGAAAGAAATGGTTAAACCAATAGAAATTCTATCACAAAAGAAGCAAGAAGCAATAGATAGACTCTACAATAAAACACATTTCTCTGATAAGTTGATTTATGTAGGAATGGCTAGTTGTGAAATTGCTGCTGGTTCTAAGGAAGTTATGGAAATTTTTAAAGAATATGCTAAAAAAGGCCTCATAACTACTTATATATCACAGAAGGGATGTGTCGGGATGTGTAGTTTAGAACCTACGGTGGATATATTAGAAAAAGGTAAAATGCCTGTAAGATACATTAAAGTTACAAAAGATGTCGCAAAAAAAATAGTAGAAGAACACATAAAGAAGAACCAGATTGTAAAAGAAAATGCACTTTTTGGTACAAAACAAAAAAGTATTGTGATATGCAAAGGAACTTTTTGTTTAAACAATAAAAATCAACAGGTGGTAGATAGATTAATTAAAGAAATAAAAAATGAAAACCTGGAGGACAAAGTTGAAGTATGTTTTTCTAGTTGTTTAGGATTTTGTGAAGAAGGACCAATTATGATAATCTATCCTGACTTTATTGTATATTCAAAAATCTCTCAAGAAGATGTTGTAAGAATTGTTAAAGAAACATTAATAGATGGAAAAGTAATAGAGGATTTGCTTGTAAAAAACAATAATCTTGTAAAGTTAGTAAGAGTTTATGGAACTTTTGAGAGTTTAAAAAAACAAAAAAAGATAGTTTTAAGAAACTGTGGGGTAATTGATCCAGAAAATATCGATGAATATCTGCTTATGAGAGGATATGAAGCTTTAGCAAAAGTTCTTACTTTTATGACTCCTAAACAAGTAATAGAAGAGATAAAAAAATCCGGTCTTAGAGGTAGAGGTGGTGCAGGTTTTCCTACAGGTTTAAAGTGGGAGTTGACGGCACAGCAACAATCTGATGAAAAATTTGTAATATGTAATGCAGATGAAGGTGATCCAGGAGCTTTTATGGACAGAAGCACGATTGAAGGAGATCCTCATAGTATAATAGAAGGAATGATAATTGGAGGATACGCTATAGGAAGCAACAAAGGAATCATCTATATTCGTGCTGAGTATCCCCTAGCTGTTGAAAGATTAAAAATTGCAATTGAACAAGCACGCAATGAGGGATTTTTAGGAGAAAACATCTTAGGAAGTGGTTTTAGTTTTGACATAGAAATAAGACTTGGTGCTGGAGCCTTTGTATGTGGAGAAGAGACAGCTCTTATTCATTCAATAGAAGGACACAGAGGAATGCCTCGTCCGCGGCCACCATATCCATCAGTAAGTGGTTTATTTGATAAGCCAACATTAATAAATAACGTTGAAACTTGGGCAAATATACCTCCGATAATTATATTAGGCGGAGAGTGGTTTAGTAGTATGGGTACACAAAAAAGTAAAGGCACAAAGGTTTTTGCCTTGGCAGGAAAAATAAACAATACAGGTTTAATAGAAGTGCCGATGGGAGTTACTTTAAGAGAAATAGTATACGAGATAGGTGGTGGGATTCCAGAAAATAAAAAATTCAAAGCAGTTCAAACAGGAGGTCCGTCTGGGGGATGTTTGGCTGAGATACATCTAGACACACCAGTAGATTATGAATCCTTGACATCTGCTGGGTCTATAATGGGATCTGGTGGAATGATTGTTATTGATGAACATTCTTGTATGGTTGCAGTTTCTAAATTCTTTTTAGAGTTTACTCAAAACGAGTCTTGTGGTAAATGTACACCTTGTAGAGAAGGAACAAAAAGAATGTTAGAAATTCTTACAAGAATAGTAAATGGTGAAGGCAAAGAAGGTGATATTGAAAAATTAGAAAGATTGGGGAATATGATTAAAAAGGCATCTTTGTGTGGACTAGGGCAGTCTGCGCCAAATCCTGTTTTAAGTACAATAAAAAATTTTAGAGAAGAGTATGAAGAACATATAAAAGAAAAGAAATGTAGAGCGCATTTTTGCACAAACCTTTTAACATATGAAATTAATGAAAAATGTGTAGGTTGTAGTGCTTGTAAAAAAGTATGCCCTGTTGAAGCAATATCTGGTTCTGCTAAACAAAGACACACTATTAACCAAAAAGTTTGTATTAAGTGCGGTGCTTGTTGGCGTGTTTGTAAATTTGAAGCAATATCTAGATTATAGCAGGCTTAAAGAAAGGAGAATTGTATGGGAAAGACAATAACTATATATGTTGATAACAAACCTTATCAAGTAGAAGACAACCAAACAATAATGCAGGCTCTTGACAAAATTGGATACCACATACCAAGGTTGTGCTTTCATCCAAAATTGTCTATAGAAGGAGCCTGCAGGGTTTGCATAGTAGAAGTTGAAGGGCAAAAAAACTATGTAGCAAGTTGTGCTTATCCTGTCTACGACGGAATGAAGATATATACCAACTCAGCTGATTTAAGAAGGGCAAGAAGAGACATAGTGGAACTAATAGTAGACAACCATCCCATGGATTGTCATACATGCGACAGAAACGGGACTTGTGAACTACAGAGACTAACCTACTCTATGGGAATAAAAAATCGCCATTTTGTTGGAGAAAGAAAGCGCTATGAGAAAGATGTTTCTTTTGTTTCTGTAATAAGAGACCCAGAAAAATGTATATTATGTGGAAGATGTGTAAGGGTCTGTTCGGAGATACAAGGAGTTTTTAATTTAACTTATGCATATCGAGGATTTAAAACAGTAGTCACAACTGCTTTTGATATGCCCATGGCAGAAAGTGTCTGCAGTGCATGTGGGCAGTGCGTAAATGTTTGCCCTACAGCAGCATTTTTAGAAAAGAATAACACACAAGAACTTTTTGAGAAGTTAAGGGATCCTAACTTAGTTAAAGTTGTACAGTTTGCTCCGTCGGTTAGAGCAGCAATTGGTGAAGCGTTTGGTTTTCCAGCAGGAACTCCAAAAGAAAAAGAAACAGTTGCTGCTTTAAGAAAGTTAGGTTTTGATTATGTTTTTGATACACAGCTTGGAGCTGACTTTACAATTATGGAAGAAGCAAGTGAGCTTTTGTACAGATTAAAAAACAATGGAAAACTTCCTATGATAACATCTTGCTCAGCTGCTTGGATGAAGTTTATGGAACAGTTTTACCCTGAGCTTATTCCTAATGTTTCCACATGTAAGTCACCAATGTCTATGTTAGGTTCTTTAATCAAAACATATTTTGCACAGAAAATAAATGTTGATCCAAAAAAGATATTAAGTGTAGCAGTTATGTGTTGTACAGCTAAAAAATATGAAGCAGCAAGACCAGAGCTTATGCTGGAAGGGATGAGGGCAGTTGATATAGTAATAACTACAAGAGAACTTGCTTGGATGATAAAATCAGCAGGAATTGATTTTTTCAATATAGAACCAGAAGAGTTTGACGATCCTCTTGGAATTTCAAGCGGTGGTGGAGCTATATTTGGTGCAACAGGTGGTGTGATGGAGTCAGCTATAAGGACTGCTTATGAACTTTATACAGGTGAGACTCTTTTGAACATAGAAATAAATAGTATAAGAGGAATGAAAGGAATAAAAGAAGGCAGCGTTGATTTTGGGGATATGAGAATTAATGTTGCTGTTGTACATGGGTTGGGTAATGCTTCCAAAATTTTGGAGTTAATAAAAAAGCACCCAGAGAAATATCATTTTATAGAAATTATGGGTTGTCCGGGTGGTTGTATAGGAGGAGGTGGGCAACCCTATGCTGGTATAAACTCCATACCACTTGACGAAGATATTCTTATGAAAAGAGCAGAAGCTCTATATGGAATTGACAGAAAAAAAACCATAAGGCGAGCTCATGAAAATCCAGTTGTAAAAAGAGTATATAAAGAATTTTTAGGAGAACCTTTAAGTGAAAAAGCTCATAAAATCCTGCATACTCACTATCAACAGAAGTATCCAAAAGGCATAATTCCAAAGGAGATGACTTTAAGATAAGAATATAACAAGGGGGTTTAAAATGCAAAAAGAAAATCTACAAAATGACGATTTAAATTTAAAATCTCTAAGAGAGTTCTTAAAAAATTTCAAAGATGTACCAAGGGCTGAGTCAAACTTAATCACTATTCTCCACAAAATCCAGGAAATTTATGGATATTTAGATAAAACCGCTATAGAGGAGGTAGCTACCACTATTTCTGTACCTACTTCTCATATATGGGGAGTAGCAACTTTTTATCATTACTTTAAGCTTAAAAAACCAGGAAAACATATAATTTCTGTATGTTTAGGTACGGCTTGTTATATAAAAGGTGCAGAAGAAATTTTAAGAAAACTTAAAGAAGAATTAAATACAGATATTGGAGATGTAAGTCCTGATGGATTTTTTAGTTTAGAGGAAGCGAGATGTCTTGGAGCTTGCAGTCTTGCGCCAGTAATAATGATAGATAATAAAGTCTACGGAAACTTAACCCCTCAAAGTGTTATTCAAGTAATAAAAGAGTTTAAAAGAAAATATAAGGAGCAAAAATGAACACATTATTAGAAAAAAGAATATTTATAAATCCACAGGAGATCTGGCAAATAATAAATAAAACAAAAACTCCATCTATAACTCAGATTACTGAGATAATAGAAAAATCAAAATCAATTCAAACTCTTACTCCGCAAGAAGTAGCTTGCTTAATAAAAATAGAAGATAAAGACATATGGCAAGAACTTTTTAAAGTGGCTTTAGAAATTAAAAAAAAAGTATACGATAACAGAATTGTAGTATTTGCACCTCTTTACTTAACTAACTACTGTATAAATAACTGTGTATATTGTGGATTTAGAAAGTCTAATAAAGAGGTAATAAGAAAACATTTAAATTTTGAAGAAATAAAAAAAGAAGTAGAGGTACTTTCTGGCAATATTGGACACAAAAGAGTCATTGCTGTTTTTGGAGAACATCCAGACTACTCAAATGTTGACTATATAACAAGAGCAATTCAAACTATCTACTCAGTAAAAATCAAAACCAAATCAGGTAGTTTTGCTTCTATAAGAAGAGTCAATGTAAACTGTGCGCCTTTAAGTGTTGAGGAATTAAAATTACTTAAACAAGCTGGTATAGGGACATACCAGGTATTTCAAGAAACTTATCACCCAGAAGTCTACAAACGACTCCATCCTAAAAATACTCCAAAGAGTAACTATGAATGGAGACTCTACTGTATGCATAGAGCTTTAGAAGCAGGAATAGAAGATGTTGGTATAGGAGTACTTTATGGACTTTATGATTGGAGATTTGAAGTTTTAGCCTTGGTGTATCACGCTAGAGAGCTTGAAGAAAAATATGGAATTGGGCCACATACTGTATCTTTCCCGAGATTAGAACCAGCAATTAACACTCCATTTGTTGAAAAAACACCATATAAAGTAAAAGATGAAGAATTAAAAAAAATAATAACAATAATTCGTTTAGCTATCCCTTACACAGGCATGATAATAACTGCGAGAGAGTCAAAGGAATTTAGGGATGAGGTTTTTAAATTAGGTATCACACAAACAGATGCATCATCCAAAATTGGAGTAGGATCATACAGTCAATCCCAACAACGGCAACAACCTAATCTCCAACAGTTTATTCTTGGAGATACAAGAACACTGCAAGAGTTAATTTTAGACCTTGCAAAAATGGGATTTATTACTTCGTTTTGTACCGCAGGCTACAGATGTGGTAGGACTGGTGACAGGATAATGAATTTAATAAAATGTGGTAAAGAAGCTGTTTTTTGTAAATTAAATGCTATTTTAACTTTTAGAGAGTGGATTGATGACTTTGCAACAGAAGAAGTTAAAAAAGAAGTAGAACCTATAATTGAAAAAGAACTAAAAGAAGTTGAACAAAAACTGCCAAAGTGGTTCCCGCATTTAGTTGAGTTTTATAATAGAATAAAAAATGGAGAAAGAGATATTTACTTTTGAAAAAATAGAATATCTTTATAAAAATGTGTCGCTTGAAGAACTTTCAAAAGAATCGAATTTTATCACTGAAAAAATTTTTTCAAACAAAATATGGATAAGAGCAATAATAGAATTTTCAAACTATTGCGAGAACAACTGTTTATATTGTGGAATCAGAGCATCAAACAAAAAAATCAAAAGGTATTCTTTAGATGATGAGTTGATACTCAAAACAGCAAAACAAGCAATTGATTACGGAGTTAAAACAATAGTGTTACAAAGTGGAGAATCTTCTTTCTATAGCTCAGCTACAAGAATCTGTAGGTTAGTAGAAAAAATTAAAAAATTAGATTCAGAAGTAGCTGTTACTTTAAGTTGTGGTTATTTTACAAAAAAAGAACTAATAGACATAAGAAACTCTGGAGCAGACAGATACCTTTTAAGATTTGAGACTGCAGACGAAGATCTATATAGCTTTCTTAAAAATGGCGAACCGTTATCAAAAAGAATAGAGATGCTTCATAACTTAAGAGATATAGGATTTGAAGTTGGTTCTGGCTTTATGGTAGGATTACCTAACGAAACAGACGAAGTTGCAGTAAAAAACTTACTACTTTGTAAAGAACTAAATTTAGATATGGTAGGGATAGGTCCATTTATTCCTCACCCAGATACACCCTTAGCTGAAGCAAAGTTAGCACCTTTTGAAAAGACACTTCGTGCAGTTGCCATACTTAGAATTATGCTACCTTATTCTAACATTCCAGCAACCACTGCAATGGGGACTGTTGACCCCTTTGGTAGAGAAAAAGCCCTTCAAGCAGGAGCAAATGTTTTAATGCCAATAATTACTCCAACAGAAGTAAGAAAATACTACTTACTTTATCCAAACAAAATATGTATTTACGAAAACGGTTTTGAATGTTTTAAGTGTTTAGAAAACAGAGTAAAAAAGATAGGTAAAACTTTAAAATTTGAAAGAGGGGATTCTTTAAACAAAAAATGCAACTTGCAACTCCAAAAGGTTTAAGATTACACATAGCAATTTTTGGAAGAACAAATGTTGGAAAATCTTCTTTTCTTAACTGTCTTACTCAACAGGAAGTTTCAATAGTTTCCGATCTTCCTGGCACAACCACAGATCCAGTAGAAAAACCAATGGAACTTTTGCCTATAGGACCTGTTTTGTTTATTGACACAGCAGGACTTGATGATATAAGCACAATTGGCAACTTAAGAATAGAAAAAACACTAAAAGTCTTTGAAAGAGCAGATCTTGTGATTCTTGTGACAGAAGCCAACAAATGGACAGAATACGAAGATTTTGTCATTTCCAAAGCACAACATCACAACACGCCAGTTTTAGTCGTACTAAACAAAACAGACATATTAAAGCCAGATAAAAATATAAAAGAAGATCTGGAAAAAAGAAAAATTCCTTATGTAGAAGTATCTAGCAAGACAAAAAATTTTGAGACAACCTCTATAGTAAAATCAAAACTTATTGAAATACTGCCACAAGATTTTATCACACCGCCACCTCTTATCCCAAATGGCATATTAAAAAAAGAGGACTTTGCTATTTTAGTAATACCTATAGATAAAGAAGCTCCAAAGGGGCGAATAATTTTACCCCAACAACAAGTTTTAAGAGAAATTTTAGACCTAAATGCTAACGCACTAGTTACAAATGAAAAGAATCTTAAAATAGCTATAGATACTTTGAAAGTAAAACCAAAAATAGTAATTACAGATTCACAAGCATTTGAAGAAGTTTTAAAAACAGTTCCTGAGGATGTTTACCTTACGAGTTTTTCAATACTTTTTGCAGCTAATAAGGGAGATATAAAAGAGTTTATAGAAAGTGTTTACACTATTGATAAACTTCAAGATAACGACAAAATTCTAATAGCAGAATCCTGTACGCACCACCCTATTGGAGATGACATAGGAAGACACAAAATACCACGCTGGATAAAAGAAAGAACAAAAAAAGAAATATTGGTAGATGTTTATTCAGGTAAGGATTTTCCTGATAACTTAAAAGAATATAAACTGATAATTCAATGTGGTGGTTGTATGATGAACAGAAAAGAAATACTTTCAAGAGTTTATAAAGCCAAAGCACAAAATGTTCCAATTACAAACTATGGCATAGCTATAGCATACCTTAAAGGTGGTTTAGAAAGAACAACAAAAATTTTTAATCATCTTTAATTTACTCTGAAAACATTCTTAAAAAACTATTTACAGCTTCCACAATGGCATAGGCTTGTTTATAAAGAAAACCTTCATCAATCAAAAAAGCTTCATCTTCAGGATGCGTAAGAAATCCCATCTCAACCAGAATAGCAGGCACTCTTGACTGCCTTACAACAGCATAGTTAAAGTTACTGACAATACCATAATCTTTTTTCCATATAGTTTTAAGTTTTTCATGAACCAGCTCAGCAAGCTTCTTGCAATTGTCGTGTTTGTAATAGACACTTGGCCCTTCAGCTGAACTTAAAAAACCTTTATCTGTGTTAGCGGCATTCGCATGAATAGAAATTATCAAACTTGCTTCATTCTCATAAGCTTCGTTTAACCTTTGTTCAAAGTTGGGGTTAGTGTCTCCCTGTCTTAAAAGAATAACTTTTGCTTTTTCTTTCTCAAAAACTTCTTTTAAGATATAAGTTGCTTTTAAATTAAGATTTTTTTCTTTAGTGCCGGACAGTCCCACAGCTCCTGTGTTACCTTCTCCACCGTGTCCTGCTTCAATTGCAACCTTGAAGTTGTAGAGAGGATTTTTTTTGCTAATTTTTGGTGGATGATTAATATACAAAACTAAATTTGAGCCAACCATCTCATACCAGAAACCCCAGTTTTGTTTTGTCTTTAAAAATATATAAATTTTAACCCAACCATCTTCAAACTGCTCTGTCTTTATTTTCTCAATAACATCTGACTCTGCCAGATTTTGAATCCAGTTAGCAGCTAAAGAACTGTTAAAGATGTCAACTACTAAATAGTTTTTTTCTTCAGCTACTGCCTGCACAGAAAAAGCCACAGGTTGAAGCATAGAAACAGTTATTTTATCTGTTTTATTCCCATAAGAACTTACAACACAGCTTAAAACTGAATTTTCTACAGGTTTTTTTTCTTCTCTTAAAAGTTCAATATTTTTTGTTTCCACCCAGCCACTTAAATAATTTGAAAGTTTAACTCTGTAGTTATTTTGTTTTTTACCGACAATTTGAAGTTTTACTCCTTTAGGAAGCTCAGCAGCGTAAGGACCGCCTAAACGCTGTCTGTAGATACTATAAGATACAGGAGTATTTTTTGAACTAGTAACTCCAAGCAGAGGATATGCTGAATTCCACACTTCAACAAAAACATCTGACTCAAAATGATTTATTTTTATTTTCTCTTTTTTATAAAAAAGAAATTTTTTTATCTTTTTTTCCACTATCTCAAATTTTACTTTTGTTTTCTTTGAAGAAAAATTTTCAGGAATTTTAAAAATTGAATAATAAACACCACTATCAATTTCCTCAAGTTTTATTTTTAAAGAAGAATCCTCAAAACAAACAGCAAAAACTTCTCTTTCAGGAGTTGTCTTTATTTTAAGCTCTAAAAAATCACCGCTGAAAAGCAAAAAGTCCTTTTCATCCAAAAGCCACAAAACATCACCATTTTTAAAACTTACCGATGAAAAACCAATCATCTCAGCACCAGTTTCTTTATAAGTAGGTGTTGTTGAATATAAAACAGTAAAATCATAAGTTGATGTTTTTTTAGCATCCGATATTTTGAACTTTAACTCGTTTATTCCGGGTTTTAACTTAACATTATCCACAGCAAAAATACCACTTCTGAAAACCTTTGGAGCTATTGAAAAGTTTTCAGCATGAAACTCAACATAGTTTTTGGGATGAGTTCTTGCTAAGATATGAATTAGGTTAGAACTGACCTCTTTAAAACTTTTTGGTTTCAAAATATAAACAAACAGCTTATCTTTTTCAAAAGAAGCACTGCTTACACTAACAGGCTCAAATAAGTTTATATCCTCATTTATTTCTTTTTCAAAAAAAACCTCATCACAATAAGGATAATTTATCCTTAAACTAACCTTATTCTCTAAAACATTACAAAAAGAAAAAAACCCATCGATTGAACTAAAAGTAAAAAAATTCTTTCTATCAGATAAATTCAAACTAACCCAGGCATCTAAAAGAGGCGAGTTTTTTTCATCTAAAACTCTTCCACAGACAACTCTATTTTCAAAACCAAAAACAGGAACAGAACTCCTAAAAGGAAAACTTGACAGATTTAAACCATAGTCACACACAAAACCATAAATATTCTTTGAGTTTTTTAAAAAATTAAAAGAAACCTTGTTGTTAACATATACAAAAACTTTTTCTTTAGAAAACCAATAGTTAAACTTTTTAAAAGCACTTTCAAAATTATTTCCACTAAACTTAGCCACCACAACATCACAAAACTTATTCTGTGCCCAGAAAAGTGGATCCTGATAGTTTTCATAAAAAACACCACATAAACTAAAAGAATCCTTATAAACCTCATCAGTAACAACACCAACCAAACAATCTTTTTTTATACTCTTTATCAAACAGTAACAGTCACACACAAATTTATTAAGCTGGTCTCTCTGAAAATCCTCCCACTCAAGAAGCTTTGGATTACCTCGCCCGTAAAACCTTTCTAAAGAAGCCACATCATAACTTGTATTTTTAGAAGGATACTTAACCTCATCCAGAAAAACGCCGTCAACAAAACTATAATTTTTTAAAAACTCCTCTAAAAAATTTCGTAAATAAAGTTGAACTTCTGGATTTCCACAGGAAAGATAATAAGGAGAAAAAATCTTGTTGTCTTTAGTTCTACACAACCATTCAACCTCTAAAGGAGAAGTAGTTTTAAACACCTCAAACACAACAAAAAAACCAAGCCCATACTTTTTTGCCTCACCATACGCAAAAGATAAAATATCAAAATAAGAAAAATCTTTATCTTTTAATCTCAACTGAGGAGCAAAAGTTGTTTTGTAAACCACAAAGCCATTTTCTTTAACCACAAAAGCGACACTATTGTAATTTTTACTGTAGATTTCTTTAATAATTCTTTCTATATTTAGCTTTACAGTTTCACTGCTTAAAGAAATATAATCCTTAGGTTTTACAACAACACAACTCAACATAAAACATCCAGTAGATAAACTTGCCTCCTGACAAAAACCAGCACTTAAAGCTAAAAAAATCATTCCTAAAAATATAAACTTTAAACTTTTCATAGAAATTAGTTTTACAAAATAACAAAAGGCTCTTTCAACATAAGTTGATTTTTAACAATTATTTTAATAATTAAAACCATAAAGAAAAACTTCTTAGCTTAAACCTATGATAGACATAAACCTCATTCGCAACCACAGACAATGGCTTGAAGAAAAACTCTCACTGAGAGGCACAAAGTTTGACCTTTCATCCATATTACAACTTGACGAAGAAAAAAGACAACTCCAGCAACAGATAGACAACTTAAGAAACCGCCGCAAAGTTTTATCCGAAGAAATAGGAAAACTAAAAAAACAAAACAACCCAGCAGATCATCTTATAAAAGAAGTAGAAGAAATAAAAACAAAACTCGACCACTTAGAAAAAGAACTCCAGCAAAAAGAAACACAACTTCAGGCAGAACTTCTATACCTACCAAACATACCAGATGAAACAGTCCCCAAAGGAACCTCAGAAAAAGACAACCAGATTGTTTATCAATCTTCACAACCAAAAGAATACTCATTTGAACCGCTTCCACACTGGGAAGTAGGCAAAAATTTAGACATACTTGACTTTGATGTTGCAGCAAAAATTTCTGGTTCAAGATTTGCAATGCTAAAAGGCCTAGGTTCAAAACTTGAACGGGCACTTATTAACTTTATGATAGACGAACACATAAAAGCTGGCTACCAGGAAGTGTGGCTTCCTTACTTAGTTTCAAAACAAAGCATCACAGGCTCAGGACAACTTCCAAAATTTGAAGAAGAACTCTACAAATGCAAAGATGACGAACTTTATTTAATCCCCACAGCAGAAGTTACCCTTGTAAACCTCCACAAAGACGAGTTTATCCCAGAAGAAGAACTGCCAAAAAAGTATGTGTCTTACTCAGCCTGCTTTAGAAGAGAAGCTGGCTCCTACGGCAAAGACATAAAAGGACTTATACGACTCCACCAGTTTAACAAAATAGAGCTCGTAAAATTTACCACAGCAGAAACCTCAAACGATGAGTTAGAACTGTTAGTAAAAGACGCAGCAAGAATACTTGAAAAACTGGGACTTACATACAGAGTGGTCCTGCTTTGCACAGCAGACCTTGGTTTTGCTTCAGCCAAAACCTATGATTTAGAAGTATGGATGCCAGGAGAGAAACGCTGGCGCGAGATATCCTCCTGCTCAAACTGCAAGGACTTCCAGGCAAGACGCCTGAACATCAAAGTAAAATACAAAAACGGCAAAAAAGAATACATCCACACACTGAACGGCTCAGGTTTAGCAGTAGGACGCACCTTTGCCTGTATCCTTGAAACCTATCAGCAACCAGACGGCACCCTTAAAATCCCGGATGTGCTTGTACCATATATGGGTATTACAGCGATACCTTAAGTTGAACATTGGAATTAGCTTTAATTTTTCATATATAAAATTAAATGAAAATGTTAGAAATTCTGAAGAAAAAACTCAGAAAACTAAAACTATATCTTAAATATCTTAAAGATAAATACAAAGTTAAAAGCATAGGAATTTTTGGCTCATACTTAAAAGGAAGTCAAAACAAAAAAAGTGATTTTGATATCCTTGTTGACGTTTATGATCCCCCGGATTTGTTTACTTTTATAGAAATTGAAAATTTTATATCTGAAAAGTTAAAGATCAAAGTTGACCTGGTAATGAAACCCTCTCTTAAACCATACATTGGGAAGATAATTTTAACTTAAATATTTTATATAACGAAATGATAAGTAAAGCAGGTATAAGAAGCAAGTTCATTTGTAGGAGTACTTTATGAATAAAAATATTGAAAAATTTAAGAATTTATTGATTAAAGAAATTTCACATCTAAATAATAAAGTTGTAAAAATAGAAAATAATAGATTGTCTTATTTTTTGAAAAATCAGTATTATCGCAATATTTCTTCTTGCAACCAAAACGTATTAGGTGAATTAGGCAGAGCTAGAGCAATTCTTCATTTGGTCACAGAGCAAAAAGTTCCTCCTAACCTGATTTGTTTAGAAGAAACGTCTCTTGTTGGTTCTCCATCAAAAAGAGTAGATATTAAAATAGAAACCGCTGATAATTATAATGAAAGATCGTGTATAGCTTTAGTAGAATGTAAAACATCTATTTACAAAATTTCTGATAAAGAATTTACCAACTATTTTATAAGACAACTCTATAATATAGCTCACTCCTATGCAAAAAATACAAAACAACCATATCCATTAACCTTAATTATGTATGAAATATCTTTAAATAATAGCGAAAAAATCGATATTTTTTACAGGTGGTTTTCTTATCCTGAAATAGAAAAAACTATAGAAACTGGACAGATTTCATTAGAGGAGATAATTTCAAAAAATTCATCGTTTGCTTATAAAATTCCTCCAAAAGTTTCAGATAATAAAGTTTATTTCCACAAAATGCCACTGACAAAGAATGATTTAATAGATATTAAAAATCCAAATGAATTTAAAAATATGTTAAAAGAAAAATTACATCAAGGACTAAGAAATTATGGTATTGTAGAGGAAAAAGCTTTTGAAACAATTATTAATTTACTTTTAGCAAAAACTTTTGACGAAATTGAACTCTTAAAAAAAGGGAATGAAGAACCTTGTTTTCAAGTAAGACCGGAAGATTATCTAAATAAAACAGCTTTCTATAATAGAATTAAATCTTTACTTGAAAACGCTTTGATTCAGCTTTTAGGTGAAGACCCTAAAGAAGCCAGAGATAAAGAACTTATAGATCATGAAGATAAAGAAAAAATCTTATTAGATGTTGTCCTATATCTCCAAAGAATGAAACTCAGAAGTTTGAGATTTGTAGGAGAAGACTCAGTAGGTGATGTATTTTTGGATTTTATGCATTCAATTTTTAGACAAAGCAGAGCTTTATTTTTCACTCATCCAAATATTTGTAGGTTTGTTTGCAAAGCTCTAAACATTCAGAAATTAGGAGAGGAAATTAAAAAGAAAAATTATAAATATATTCTAGACCCCTCATGTGGCTCTGGAACATTCTTAATTGAAGCTTTACGATTAATTTTTAAAGATTATCAGATTGAAGATATAAAAGAAAATGCTCTAAAAATCATTTTTGGTATAGATAACGAGCAACGAGCCACATCTTTATGTAAAGTAAATATGGTTATCCATGGGGATGGTTCAGCTAACATATACACAAGGGATGCTCTTTTACCTTTAGATAGTCTTCCGCTTCCTTTTATAAAAGAAACTTATATTCTTAGAAACGGAGAATGTACACCTGAAAGTATAAAAGAAAATCATGGTGTAGATTTCATTATCACCAATCCCCCATTTAGTCTTGAAATAAGACAAGATGGATATAGCAACTTTAGAATGAAAGAATTTTTAAGCTTTAAGAGAGGTATTACTAATGCCTCCGAATGTATTTTCGCAGAAAGATGGTATCAACTTTTAAATCCAAAAGGGAAATTAGGGGCCGTTTTACCATTTTCAATTTTTGATAGCAATGAATACTTTAAGGCAAAATTACTCTTCTTATCTTATTTTAAAATAATAGCTATTATAGGATTACCAGAACATGCTTTTGCACCTCATGCTCAACAAAGAACATTATTAGTTTTTGCTGAAAGGAGATCTTTAGAAGAGAGTAATCAATTATTTTACAAAATTAACAAAATAGATGAGTTTATAGACATTATTAAAAATGAAAAGATAATTTTTTATGATGCCAAAAATATTGGATATGTAAGAACGAAAAAGAAAAAGACAGTAAACACTATACAAATAAAGAAGAACGACTTAACTGATGAATTAGCAGAGATAATTTCCAGTGCTTTTGATGGCAAGTATCGAGAGTGTTTAGGAATCACAATTAAAACATTGGAAGAGATCTATACAAAAAGGAAATTTATCTTAACTCCAACATTTTCAGAGGTTGATAATCGTAAAATAAGTTCATCGAAAGCATTAACTATTAGTCAAGAATGGGAAATTGTTGAGGTAGAAAGAATAAATGGTATTGATATAAACAATTTGAGTTTACTAATATGTGAAACAGGAGACATAGTTCCTGGTGGAGCTGGAATAATTACACCTAAAAATTTAATTCATACAACTGCCTCTAATATTGAAAGAATAAAAAGAAAAATAGCCTCAGGTAAGTTTGGAACTCTGAAAGAGGGGGATATAATCATTGCTCCAGTTAGAATATATCAGAAAAAAATTGCTGTAGTTACTAAATCGGCAACAAAATTTTTGTTTTCTAAAGATTTTATTGTATTAAGAAGAAAAAATAAAAATTTAAAAGAGTCATTTTTTTTATTTTTATCTTTAATTCATGATGCAAATATAAGGAAATTAGAAGATTTATCTTCCACTGGCAAAAGTGGCTATCCTAAAATTAAAAACAAAAAATCGATTTTACAAACAAAATTTTATAAAGTAAAAATATCACCTCAGAAAATAGAAAAATTGATAAATCTTTACGATGAAATTTATAAATATATTTTTAAAAATTAATTTAGTTTGGTAACAAATAGCAATTAAAATTTTAAAGCTAAAGCGTGCTCTTTAAAAATACCTTGAAATTATAAAACAAGGCCTTAAAGAAACTACAGGGTGGGACCAAAAGACTATTGATTGCTACATAAGGAAGTTTTTGTAGGATTAATTTTGTTTCAAAAATTATACTTATGTACAAAATTGTCAACTTTAGATTAACAAAATTTTAAAAAATTTGTTAGCTCTGTTAGTAGACAAAAGTTTATTATGTAAAATTTATTTTAATAAAAAAACTATGTGTAGATTATTTGGATTAATAGCAAACAAAGAGGTGGATGTTAAGTTTTCTATGTTTGAAGCAGAGAATAATTTTAAAAGCAAAGCTAAAGGAAATCCTGATGGTTGGGGTGTTGGTTGGTATGAAAATGCTGAAGCAAAAGTTGAGAAATATCCAGAAAGTGCGTTTTTATCTTCTAAATTTGATGAGGTTGTAAAAGAATTAAAGTCAAAAATTATAGTTGCTCATGTGCGTCTGGCTTCAAATGGAAGACCCGCTGTTAAAGAAAATTCCCATCCTTTTGTTTACAAAAACTGGATTTTTGCGCATAACGGAACTATAAACAAACAAAGAATTAAAGAGTTGCTAAATGCTCCCTACAACTTAAACTTCACAAGTGAACCAATTGATTCAGAGGTTTATTTTAGATATATCCTTCAATGTGTTGAAGAAGAAAGCGATTTTTTTAAAGGTCTAAAAAAAGCTCTTCTTGAAGTTACAAAAGATGACGATGGTGCAAATTTTGTAATGTCTGATGGCAAAAAGTTATATGCTTTTTGTTGGAAGTATTCTTTATGGTATCTTGAACGCAACCCGCAGTTGCCTTTTCATGCAAAATCTAAACAAACACTTGCTTTAATAGAGTCAAAGCGTCTTGCTAAAGAAAAAGCAGTTTTAGTAGCTTCTGAAAAAGTTACTACTGATGAAAACTGGCTTCAATTGCAAGATGGAGAATTTTTGAAAGTAAATGAATCGCTTGAGGTTACAAGAATAAATCTGATATAAAATGGCTAAAAATTTGTTTATCTCAGGAAAGCCAGGTGTTGGCAAAACAACGCTTGTTATAGAGATATTTAACAAATATCCAGAGAAATTTGGTGGGTTTTACACAAAAGAGTTTCGTGAAGGTGGTGTAAGAAAAGGATTTTTAATATGCACAACCGATGGTAAAAAAGAAGTTTTTGCCTCAAAAGATTTTAAGTCAAAATACAAAGTGGGTTCATACGGAGTAAACTTAGAAGTTTTAGAAACCATTGGTGTGAAATCTTTAATTGAGGCGCTGGAAACAAAAGAAATTATTCTGATAGATGAAATAGGCAAAATGGAGCTTTTTTCAGAAAAGTTTAAAGAAATAGTTTTAAGATGTCTTGTTTCATCTAAAAAAGTCCTTGCTACTTTGAAGTTTACTTCAGACAGCTTCACAGATAAAATTAAATCATTGCAAAACACAGAGATTTTGGAACTTACAAGACAGAACTATGATTCTATAAAAAACTATATTGAAACCTGGCTTAGAAATTAATCATAATGAAATGCCTTAGAAGCTTTAATTAATTTTACTATAAAACTATTCAGAGTTTATTAATTTTTTAATAAGTTTAATAAGTGTAGCTAACCTTTATTCCAAAATAATGGCCAGAATAATTATAAGGGTAGTACTTTTCAAATTTCATATTTGAGGTTTGATAAAAGTAAGAATAAAAAATACTAAAAACACTTCTTTCGTTTTGTGAGTAAGAGTTATAAACTAATGAAGCTATGACTTTTTGGTTTTGTTGTTTTTTGTTAGAAATAAAGTTGTTGTTTTCGTCTCTTGGAGATCTGGAAAGATACGAAGTGAGTTCAAACTCTGGAACAAAAGATAGAGTTTTTGTTTTCTTAATTCTGAAATCAAAAGGTAATGAAAAAGAAAATTTTACATAGTCAAAGTAATTCTCTACCACTTCAGGTGTAGAAACAAAAACATCATAAGATTTAATGTATAAAAAGCTCTGGTTTGAATCTTTATGTTTTATAGTTAAATCTGGTGAGAAAAATATAAAATTAGATATTTTAATCTTATCAGGATAATAACTGAACTCTAATGTAGTATCTTTTTGTTTTTCGTTAGAAAAAACCCCACTTTGGGTTAAAACTTTTTGCTCTATGTAGTTTTGTATGATTGTGTTTAAAGTAAAGTTGTGAAGTTTATATTTACAGTTTAAGTTAATTATGAACATATTGTTGTCTTGCTTTCCTGCTGCAGTTTCTTCAGAACCAAAGAGATATTCTTCTATAATACTTGTATAGTTAGGAAATTTTACAAAATTATACCCAAACTTTGTTTTAATGTTTAGTTCGTTATTAACTTTAAACTCTAGCTCTTCTGAAATTCCTATAACTTCATTATCATAAAGTCCGAACCCCCATGCTTCGTTTGTTCCTGTTCGCCAGAAGTCATATAAGTAATTGAATTTTGTTTTAAATAAGAAATTTTTATATTGGTAGTTATGTTGTAGAACTAAAATGTGTCCTATCGTCCTTTGTTCAAATTTTTCTCCTTCTTGACGTTTAAAACCAGGGCCTTCATAGTTTAATCTGTAATAAAAGAAACTGTTATGTTCTTCTTTAATTTTAACAGTAAAACCAACATCATTTGATAACACAGTTGTAAAGCCGTATCTACCTGTTGATGGGATGTATATTCCTTCAGAAAAATTAAATGAATAATAAGGTAACCATCTGGAAAAAGCATAACAAAAACATAATAAAATAAAAGTATTTACAAAAAATATATTTCTTTCTTTCATAAAAATTTCTCCTGTAGAATTAAAATTTTATACTCAAAGCAAAATATGGATGAAGAACTAAAAGACCTTCTGGAAATATATCAAGACCCAGCTGAACTGAGTTATATTCAGCAGCTAACCTTGCAACTATTTTTCTGTATTTAAAACCATACCCCATCTGCGCAAAAACTACTTTGTTTCTTTTTGGTAACATTATTCCTGAGAATAAAAATATATCATTAGCATTAAAGTTGAACTCATCTATTTTTTCTCCATAAAATTCAAGTTGTTCTGATAGTTTTAGTTTTATGCTAAATTCCGAATATTTTGTTCCAAGATAAATTATAGTATCCTCAAAAGTTTTTGAAATAACTAAACTGTAGTAGTATGCCATATTTTGTGGTTTAGGAATATCTTCGGTTGGTATAAAATCAAATATTAAAACTCTTCCAAAACCAAAAGAAAAACCAACCTGAGGAATATAGTCCTTTTCACTATTTATTCTTATCTTTACAGCTAAGTTTCCTAAAGTTACAGGAAGAAACACAGGCAGGATGGTTGTCCTTATTGTAATATATTTATTCTTTATTCCTTTAAAATCTTTTGCTAAAACTGGAGAGGTATCTTCTATGTTTTGTCCTAAATTAAAAAATAAATCTGCTGGATTTTCTAAAAATCTAAAACCAGCATCTATAAGTTCCTCTTCTATTCCTATAGCTACTTTATTAAAAAAAATAGTTAAAAAAATAAATAAAATAGCTTTTTTCATAAAAATCTCCTTTTGTTAATGGAGGTTTTTGTCAGTACACCACAATACAAGACTAATTTTCTGAACCACTTAAAACTCCGCTAATAGAGAGAGCCACTTGTTTTGTTAAGTTTAAAATGATATCAAAAGTTCCAACAACATCTATGTTTCTTTTAAAAAAGTTGGTATTGTCGTTTTTTCTAATAAAAACAATACTCTCAATTGCAACCTCTTTAATTAGAGAAAATGGATCTTTAAAGTTGTTTGATATAAAAAATTTAGGAGTTAAAACTTCTCCACTGTTTTGTATCAGATAATTTTCAGTGACCATCCAGACGATATCCTGGTTGTTTACTGTGCCATCTGAGTTTATATCTTGTTTAAGAGGTAAAGGTATCTTACTCCAGGTCCATAATTTCCCATCTAAAATTTCTTTGTTTAAAGGCTGAGGAAGTTCACCTTTAAGTTCTTCATCATAATCAGTATCTATTTCGTATGTTTGATATCCGTTAGATATTAACATATTGAACTTCACTTCCAGCTTTTCTTCGTTATTTTCTTTAACTTTTTCAAAAACTACCTCCTGAAGCAGTTTGTCAGAAGAGTTAAAAGATTTATTGCTAAGTTCAAGATATACTCTTTTTATATAAAAATTCAAAGAATCTCTGTTTTCCTTAAGTATATATGAGTGAAGTTGTGTTAGCCTCTGAGGAAGGGGTTGACTAAACTCTATCCCAAGTTTTAAGATGTCTATCCTTGGTTTTTTTGAAATTACTTCTGAGGCGTAATCTTTAAAATAACCATTATATTTATAATCGTTTCTTTTTGTCAGGTTTATGAATTCTATGGAATTGGGTTTTTCTCTTGATATAGCCTGTTTTTCTATCTCTTGTAAGATTTCCATGTACATCTTATTAAGGGTTCTGTTGCCTTGTTGAATCAACATCCTTTGTTTGTTCAAATATTTCTGTTAAGTAAAATTTTTCTTTTCTAACCTCACCAATGAATTATTTTGAGAAAGCTAATTTTTGCTTTTCTGAAATTTTTGGTTTTTCAATTTCTTCATCTAATATCTCTTTTAATCCTCCAAATTCTTTAAGTTCATAAGAAAGATTTTTATTTTGTCTGCTTCAATCATTTCTTTTTTTTGACAAGTCCTTTGTTGTCTACCACTACAACTTCAAGTTGATTTACTATAAGAATTTCCTGAATTATCATAGAGTGTAACTTTTCCTTCAACTACTATAAGTTCGGTTTGATTTCCAATATGGCTTAGTATAAATTCAGTTCCTCTAACAGATGCAACCGAGATTGGAGTTTTTACTTCAAATGTTTGATTTTGTTGTAAACCTATAACTTGACTCCTTATTTCCCCTTCGTCCAAAATTAAAGAGATATTGTTTAATAGTTCGTATATGGTTACTTGAGAATTTTCTCCTATTATTATTGTTGAGCCATTTTTGAAGAGTAAGATTACTTTTGATTTATTTAAAGTTTTAATTTTGTCTTTTTCTTTTAAGATAAGACCTTTTTTAGTAATGTTTTTCCATTTGTTATCCTGCCAAACAAGAACCTTCCCTGTGTAGTTAGCTACAACAGCATCTGAAGCTTCTAACAGCAAACTAAACATTGCAAAAAACCAACAAAAAATTAATACTTTTGTTTTCATATCCTCCTCCATTATTTTGTTTTTGCTATAAAAATAAAATTATATTATAACTTTCAATAGTTTCTCAAAAAATTTTATGTTGAAATTCTGTGAGTTATTTTATATAGAAAATTATTACAACTTGAATAATTGTCAAAAAAGATCTGATGATTAAAAAATTTTATCTGAAGCTTTCTATTTTTTTAGCTCTCCAGAACATTTTCTGTAATAGTTGGAACAATGTTTGTGATTTCCTTTATCAACTTCAAAACCTGAACATAGAGGAAGTAAGAAACACAAAGTTTGATTTAATAATTATGGATTACTCAAAAGATGGCACAGATGAAAACAGATACACAAAACAGGAAATAGAAAATCTTAAAAATAGCCCATATGGTAGAAAGTTAGTTTTAAGTTATTTGAGTATAGGTGAAGCAGAAACATATAGATGGTACTGGAATCCCAACTGGGATAAAAACAACGATGGTATTCCAGATTCAGATGCACCTGAATGGTTAGGTCCTGCTAATCCTCAATGGCTTGATAACTATAAAGTGAAATACTGGTATCCTCAGTGGCAGCAGATTATTTTTGAATACTTAGACAAGATAATCGAGGCTGGATTTGATGGAGTTTATCTTGATATAGTTGATGCTTATGAATACTGGGGTCCAGGAGGAGAAAGTGGTTTAAATAGATCTACTGCTGAAAGAGAGATGGTGGAGTTTGTAAAATCTATAGCGCAGTACGCAAGAATAACTAAAGGAAAACAAAATTTTGGCGTATTTCCTCAAAATGCAGAAGGTTTATCTGTCCATCAGGACTATGTTGAAACAGTAAATGGCATAGGAAAAGAGGATTTGTGGTACAATGATAACACTCCAACAAACTGGGCAGACTGGTCAATTCAGCATCTAGACAGATTCCAGAAAGCAGGCAAATTGGTTCTTGTAATTGACTACATCACACGACAAGATTTAATTGATGATTTTTATAGTAAAGCTTTGAAGAAAGGCTATATTCCTTACGTATCAAACAGAGCTTTAGATAGAATAACTGTGGTCCCAAAGTTAATATGGAATGATGAGTTTAACTATGAAGGTTCTCCTGACAGCTACAAATGGGATTACGACATAGGTGGACATGGTTGGGGAAATAATGAGTTACAGTATTACACAGACAGGTTAGAAAATGTCAGAGTAGATAATGGACATCTCATAATAGAGGCAAAGAAGGAGTCCTATGAAGGCAACAACTACACATCTGCAAGGTTAGTAAGTAGAGGTAAAGGAGATTGGCTGTATGGTAGGTTTGAGATAAGAGCAAAACTTCCTACAGGCAGAGGAGTTTGGCCTGCTATTTGGATGTTGCCTACGGATAACATCTATGGAGTTTGGCCTAATAGTGGAGAAATAGATATTATGGAATGCGTTGGTTTTGAGCCTGCAAGAGTTCACTCGACAGTTCATACAGCAAACTACAACCACCTTCTAGGCACACAAAAAGGAGGCTCTTTAGTTTTAAATCCTCCACCGCAGGAAGTCTTTTATACTTACATATGTGAATGGACACCTCAAAAAATTGATTTCTATGTAAAAAGAGACACAGGAGATATGCTTAAAGTTTTTAGTTTTAATAAAGAAAGTGATGACTATAAAGTATGGCCATTTAATCAGAAGTTTCATCTAATACTGAACATAGCCGTAGGTGGCAGCTGGGGTGGACTTTATGGAGTAGATGACAGCATTTTTCCTCAGAAGATGGAGATTGACTATGTAAGAGTTTATTCATTTACTGAAGAAATTGTGAGGTTAAACACTATAATTAATCCACCCCAAGCAGCTGATGTAGAAAAAATTCCTGATCAAGAATTATACATAGCATCTACTAAGGTTGTGGTTGTCGCTAAACCAAAAGAGGGATGGCGTTTTAAGAGTTGGAGTGGAGATGTTAAGAGTTTTAAAAATCCACTTCTGATAAATCTTGATTCGCATAAAACAATTATTGCTAATTTTGAGCTAACAGAGTCCTATAATAAAAAAGATTTGATTTTAGTTACAAACAATTCAGATAACAAAAATGATGTAATAATCTGGGAAGATGATTTGGAAATAATAAAGATATATGATTCAAAGGGAAAACTGATATTTGAAGGTGACCCGAAAACATTTAACCAAAAAATACTTAAAACAGGTTTTTACATATACGAAGCAAAATATAAAAATGGAAAAGTAAAAAAAAGCAAAATCACAGTGCTAAAATAGAGAAAAATGAAACACAAATTAATATTTTTTTTATTATTAATTTATTCATGGCTTTTCACTCAACAACAAAAAGAAGTAGAACTCACCGTATACAACCAGAACTTAGCACTTGTTAAAGAAAAAAGAGAAATAGAACTTAAAAAAGGAACACAACTTATAAAAATCCAGGATGTAGCAAGCCAGATAGACCCAACATCTGTACATTTTAAGTCACTTAGTTTTCCAGAAGATTGTTTTATATTAGAACAAAGTTTTGATTATGATTTAATCTCGCAGTATAAACTTCTTGAAAAATATATTGATAAAGAAATAGAAATAAAAGAATACCTACAGGAAAAAGACACAACAAAAGAAATAACAAAAAAAGGTATCCTTCTTAGTATCCATGATGGGAAAGTCATAAAAATTGGCGACAAAATTTACCTTAACCCACAAGGAATAATAGTCCTTCCTGAGCTACCAGAAGGACTAATAACAAAACCAACTTTAAGCTGGTTGATTTCAAACAAAAAAGAAGCAAAACACTTAATTGAAATTTCTTATTTAACAAACGGCATAAATTGGATGGCTGATTATGTGTTAGTTGTAGACAAACATGACAAAATGTTAGATATCACAGGCTGGGTAACAATAGATAATCAAAGTGGAGCCACATACAAAGACGCAAAACTTAAACTAATAGCCGGAGATATCCACAGAATTGACACTAAAGCAGGCATAAGAAGAGAGATTTTTTTAAAAGCAGTTCCTGCTGAAGCAGAAGCACCACAGTTTAAACAACAAGAATTCTTTGAATATCATATCTACACACTCCAAAGAAAAACAACCATCAAAGACAATGAAAAAAAGCAAATAGAATTTGTGAAAGCAACAGAAGTTGCTACAAAGAAGTTATACATATATGATGCAGCAAAATTTAGCTGGTGGGATGCAGTTTCCACATCGGATGATTTATATGGAGATAGATGCAACAAAAAAGTCTGGGTTATGCTTGAGTTTAAAAACTCAAAAGAAAACAACTTAGGAATACCACTTCCAAAAGGCAAAATGCGTGTATATAAAAAAGACGAGGAAGATATGTTGCAATTTATTGGAGAAGACCAGATAGACCACACACCAAAAGATGAAACAATAAGAATATATCTAGGCAACGCCTTTGACATAGTAGGCGAAAGAAAACTTTTAGATAGGAAAGCAACCTCTAACACACAGGAGCTAAAAATAGAAATAAAAATTAAAAACAGGAAAAAAGAAAACATAGAAGTAGTCGTGGTAGAACACCACTATGCATCCAACTGGAAGATACTTGACTCCAGCCACAAATGGACCAAAAGAGATGTTGACACAATAGAGTTTATAGTACCTGTTGAGAAAGAAAAAGAAGAAACAATCACCTACTCCATCAAATACTGGTGGTGAATAGTTATACTTTCAATGCTCAACCACATCCAGCACAAAGTCAAAACTTGTGTTGTCAGGTAGAGAAATTTCAATATCATACTCATTTGCCGGGGTCAGGGTAAATGTAACCACTCCGTTCTGTGAATGAAACTTTTGTTCTTTATTAATAGTAACTACAACACCATCAACTGGCACAAGATCTTTTGTAAACAAAAGATCTACACGCAGGTTTTGATTTTCATCTAAGGTAAGTTTTAATGTCATCTTTACCCCTTTAATTTCAGTCTGGCGCAGTAAGTATTCCTGCTTGGTGGAGATAAAAGCAAATGCTGGTAAAGCTTTATTTAAAGATTTCATGAAAGATTTGATATCGTAGATAGGTTTAAATAAAAAGCTTTCTTTTAACACTTCAATAACATTTTTTCCTGTGGATATTTTAATTTTGTGTTTTATTTTTCTTTGTAGTATTTCCATGGTAAATTTCTGTGCTATCTGGTTATATTGCTCAAGTTCCTGTTCAGTAAAAGAATTTTTAAATTTTTCATCTTCATTCATAAGTTCAATTTCTTCTCTACAGTAATCACAAGATGAGATATGTTGTGTAAGTTTATTTTTCTTATAAGGTGGTAATATATCCAGATAATAATCTATTAAAACATCTAATTCAGGACAATCTTTTGTTTTTTTAAGGTCATGTTCATCAAACATTATTTTAAGAAGATTGTTAATGTGAATACTATTTTTTTCACTTTTTTGATTTCTATTCATTCACTTAATCCTTTTTGCAAAATAAATTTTTTATTTCTCAAGTAGCTTTTTTAACTTTTCAGTTATTGACTTTATTATTCTGCACACCGTGGGTTCACTTTTGTTGATTTTTTCTGCAATCTCTTTTTGCTTTAGCCCTTGTAACTTAAGTTTGACGACTTGCTTTTCTGTTTCATCAAGTGAAGAATAAAACTTTTGTATAAATTCTTCACTTGAAATTTTAGAAAAAACATCATCAGTTTTATCTACAAATATTATTTCAGCATTATCTTCGGCATCAGATCTATATAGTTCTGATTCCAGTATTTCTTCTTGATTTTTTATTCTCTTGTACTTGTATGCATAATTTCTTACAGTTCTTGAAAGCCATATAAAAAACCATCTATCAAAGTTTGTGTCATTTTCGGCTTTTAAAGCAAACTCTTCTAATTTTGACAGTAGTGTATCTAAAGCTTTACAACATAAAGCTTCTGCATAGCTGTCAAGGATTTTTATCTCTGCATATTTGCAAAACATTGCTATTATTTCTTTAAGGAAACAATTAAATGACTTTTCATCAATTTCATTTTTACAGAGTTTAATTACTATTTCTACATATCTCCCCATAGCTTGAGGAGTAAATTACAAAATCCGGTAAATTTTGTCAACCTTTCCTATTAGAAAAATACCGGCTTTTAATAAAAAATTTTACTATGAAAGAAACCCTTCTTGTTTGGTATTATTATATTAGAAAGCCTTTTAGCAAATAAACCAATATTAACAAAATATTAGGTTTTTATTTAGAAAAGATATTTATTTTTATTTATTGAAAAATAAAGCAGAAATGAAGTATAATTTATACTACATGTTAAAGTCAATAAGAAAACAGATCTTTTATGTGTGAGATTTCTACAAAAGGTAGTTTTTTGAAGTCAAAATTCGTCAATAGTTTTTAAGTTGTATTGTTGTTTAACAAAAAACTTCTATTAAGAGAAGGAGTTTTTGAATTTATGATAGACATTGAAACTATAAAACGGCTCGGTAACGAAGTAATGAAGGAATTAGGACCTTACTATAGAGAAACTACATATGAGGAAGCCTTTGCTCATGAATTGCGGTTATGCAATATACCTTATGAAAGACAAAGAAATATAGAAATTATATATAAGGGCTTCTCTGTAGGTTTTCGCAGACCTGATTGTATTCTTTATCCTTTGTGGAGTGGCAGCAAGGAAGAATTTCTTGTAGAAATGAAATCTGTTTCAAAAATTGAAAAACACCATTTAAGACAGGCGGAGATATACCTTGCTTCAATGAATATAAAAAGTGGTGTGGTTCTGAATTTTAACCAGAAGTTGAAAACTGCTGAAGTTGAAGAGGTACAAAGGCCCGACAGAGAAGTAAAGAAAGAAACCTCACGGACCGAAACCAAACGAGACAAGGTTTCAACCGAAGAACTGTTGAAGTATGCTACAAAAGAAGTGCTGGATTATCTTGGGTTAGAATTTTTATATTCCGGTAAAGATGCGATGGATATTTATATAAACTCAATTGGTGTAGAACTCAGACTTAATGGTTTAGATTTTTATTCTGTAAGCTACCCAGTTCTTTATAAATCTCAAAAAGTGGCAGATTATACTTATGATTTTGTGTTTAACACAGGCGAAGTTGCAAAAATTTTTGTCTATAAAAAGCAAGAAGAAATAAATCAACAGCTTGACGAGTTTAAACACTACAACAGCCTGTTTGGTATAAAATCAGCATACATAGTCGCTATTCCTTATGAAAGTAATCTGGATATCGTTGTAAAATCTATGGAGGAGTTGTTGTGAAATTTAAGCTCTACAGAGGTTAAACATGAACAAAATATTAAAAGAGCTTGAAGAGATAACAAATCGGTCAGAAGGTGTAAAGGTTGACTTAAACACTTTAGAAGTATGCAGGAATTGTTCCTTGGTCGGTTCTGAGTATTCTTTGTGTTTTTATAGAAAAAAACTGCATTTGAAAAGCAAAAATCAAGTGAAATATATGTTTGTTTCTCGTGACCCTAACATAGAATGTGAAGAGATTATACAAAAACACAATTCAGCAACTAAAGTAGTGCTTTCTTGGAATCCACCTAAAAGACAGTGTTTAGGTAACTTTTTTTGTGATTTTCTGGTTGATAATAATTTATGGAAAGAGTTCATGACTTATCTTGCAAACACCAGACAAAATCCTGTAAGCAGGTTTTTACTGGACGCATCTTGTTAAATGCTATGCGAAAAATGATGAAAAAATTGTTAAAAGTGCGGTAGGTTTCTGTATCAAATATTTTGGTAAAAAAGATTGACCATTTGAAACCTAAAACTATTATCGCAGCTGGATTAGATGTGGAGGAAGCAGTTGTGATTAGTCAAATAGGGAATTTCAAACACATTAAGGTGATTAACCAAAATCAGGTATTGTATTTACAAAATCCGAGAGTCGTTATTATTTCACATCCCTCACGCGCTTATTATCAGAAATGGAAAAACAATAAGTTTAATTTATGAAAGAACTACCTTTGAATGTGAATAACTATAATCAATTTTCTAACCTATGGCGGAGATGGGAAAATTTTAGAGATTCAATTGTTGACCACAATATGCCAGTTCCTGATGTTATATTAAATCATCCACAGGAGTTTTTCACTTCAGCGTTTCTATGGTATGTTGTTGTGCTTGAAAGAGTTTACAGATGGTTTACTGGTGGGCAGTATGATATAAGAAATTTTATTGATGCTGTTGACATTCTTGTTAGCTCAACTATAGGTATGTTTAGTGATAGAACGTCAGGTAAGAACCAGTATTACTACCAATTAATTGAATCTTTGAGAGATTTAGTCAACGCAAATGATAAAATAGCGGAAGAATTTTGCTGCAGTAGGTTGTGGAGTGAGAATCTTCGTACTGATTCCAGAGAACATAATGAACACAGTTATAATCTACCTTCAGGCGAAATAAGGCTAAATGACTTGTGGAATCAATTTGATGGCGGTGTCTTCTTTGAAGCAGAAAGATTTGAACGTTTGATAAACATGTTGTCCTCAGGTAAAATATCTCTGACAGCGGATGAGGTTTCATCTTTTTATGATAGCATAGAAAATTTACTACATCCTGACCGTTTACGAAGAGCACTACTTTCAGGAGGATATTTTAATTTACTGCTTTTGTCAGATAGACAGCAAGATATTGAAAAATTTTATCAAATTTTTACTGACTGCAGGCTTTACACTGCGTTGGGAAGAAATCGTGAAGTGTTATATTACCTGGACGGAGTACTCGGTCTGTTAAGAAGAAAACTAACTCAACAACAGTTATATGAAATTGTTGAAAAAGTAGTACAGCAGCTTAAAAGAGGTGAAGAAGATGAAGAAATTTCGGTTTTTGTTCAACAGATGCACAATGGGAATATTAACCATCTTCAAAGATTTTTTGAAGGTTTAAGCAACAACAATATTAGCCCTGCAGTGATTACAGTAAGCTATAATATGATATCTGGCTGGCTGGATGCTGTTCATCCAGACATAATAGAGGAAAGATTTGTGGATGAGATACGAAAGATCTACTCAAATGAAACATTCAGAGGTAACTTTAACAATATAGTCAAAACTTCCATTGAAAGATTACAACAAAATCAAAATATAGATAATAATGAATCTTTGTTTAGTTCAAGAGAATTTGTTTTTTGCTGGTTTTTACTGAAGTCGTACACTAAAGTAGCGTTAGAAACATTTATGTCACGGTGTGGTAATTTATACCAAAGACGAAACTTATGAACATAGACGAACATTTGCAGAGAATAAAGCAAATAGAGGACAGCCAAACAGGAGAAGGTAGAAACTCTGCTTTTGACCTTATCTTAAACGACCGTTACTTTCTAAAATTTCTTAAGAGAGAATATCCATCAGTATACGATTTTTTTATAAATTGTGAACATTCAGACAGCTATGTTCCGACAGCTGCCGTGGCAATAAATCATAAAACAGGTATTCCAGTATTACTTCTTAACCCCTCTCTGGTTTCATATTTCCTGGATAGAAAGAATTTTGATGAAAATAATGAAAATAAAGATACTGGCTATCATTTCCTTGCTAAAATTTTGCTTCACGAGATGTTACATATTGTACTTAAGCATTTCAGACGTAGATTTAATACAGCTATGGAAAATAAGTTATACAATTATGCTGCTGATATTATTATAGATAACTTTATCAGTGCTTATACAGACAACGATGTAGCCCCCTGGCGTAACTGGAAAGAATTACTGTCTTTAGAGAATCTGAAAACATTAAATGGGCAACAATTCAGCGTAGATTATAACAATCAAAATTATGTGTTAAACTTTTCTGATATTTATATTCTCAACAGAATGCTTGAGTTGCCTCAAGAAGAACAGGAAAAAATAATCCAGTCTGCAAGATTGATTGATAATCACATATGGGCAGAAGGTAAAGGTGATATCTTAAAAGGTAAGACTGAACATCAATATGACTCAAATAGACAATCTTCTAACGGTGATAAACAACAGAGAGGCACACAGGAAGCTACTAAGGACGAAGTAGGAAAACGTGGTGGTGACTCAGAGGAAGAAGATGATACATCAGAAGGTGAAACTGAACAGCAACACGGTTCAAATAGACAAACTACTCGTGGTGATAAACAGGACAAAAGTACACAGGAAGCTACTAAGGAGGAAACACAGGAATATGGTAGCGACTCAGAAGTGGAAGCCAACCAGGAACACGATTTAGATTCAAGCTCCATTAGTAATGAAAGTGGACAGACAAAACAACAAGAATATGAAGGAACTGAAACAAACGAGTTACCACAACGAGATGAAGAAACTCAAACTTCTCAAATACCACAAGAATCCGCTACGAACAGTTTCATTGATAGTTTACTTAACAGATGTCGTGGTGGACAAACAAAACTGGATAAACTCCTTGTGTCTATCCACCAGAACAAGTATTATGACTGGAAAAATAAATTAAGACGCTACATACCTATGATAAGTTCTCATCTTGTAACATATACATGGAAAAAGGTAAATCGTCGTCTGCCGGGTTTGGTTCCGGGTGTTAAAAGAAAATTAAAGCCAGGCAGTGTATTGATAGTATTTGATGTATCAGGTAGTATGCATTCCTACTACGAACGCGGAACTATAGGTGAAATCGTAAATACCATATATGTGACCTTTATGGAAATTGCAAAAATCAATCTTTTAGGAAGGTCTCAAGGACAGATCTACGCAGCTGAAGTGGATGACAAAATGATAGGCGAGTTTAGAAAATTTAAAAGTATTGATGAACTCCGTAAGAATCAAGAATTTTGCCACGGAGGTGGCACTGACTACAAAGATGTGTTTACACGGATACTCAATGAATGGTATAAAATAGAACCTGGCAAAAGAATACCTGATCTTACTATTTTTATAACAGATTTTGATGTGGAATTAGATTTTCTTAAAGATTACAAATACAGTATTTTTGAAGGTCGCCTTTTGTGGTTGCGTCTTGGTGGCAGTTATTTGATGCAAATGAAAGAACCTGAAGTTCCTCGTGGCGAGGTAATACAGGTATATCCTGAATGAAAATACTTTTACAATAGGAGGGTAAAAATACAATGCCACTGATTTTAGGAGAAAAGTGGGATACTATTCCAGAGGTAGATTATGAGACATTAAGAAAAGTTTTAGAACTACTTTATAGCATGGACAATCCGCCATCATTGCTTATTTTTGGTCCCCCTGGTATTGGTAAGACACAGATAGTGACAACTTTTGCTAACGATAAAGACATGGATTTACGCATCAGATTTCTCTCAAGGACAGAACCTACTGATTGGTTAGGAATTCCAAAAACAAAAATTGACAACAACGAGGAATACACTGTCTTTGTACGGCCACAGTTCCTCAGAGGCAGAACCAGCGGCAAACGTATACTTTTTTTCTTTGATGAGATAAACACTGCATCACCACAGGTGTTAAACTCAGCACTTGATGTAATACTGAACAAACGAGTAGAAGAATATGAACTGCCTAAAGATACAATGATAGTTGCGGCTGGAAACTATGGTAAGGAAGATGGGACCTATGTTGAAGAGCTTTCAAAAGCTGTTAAGACAAGGTTTATGCAAGTTAGGCTCAGTCCTAGCTTGAAACAATGGCTCGACTGGGCTAAAAACAATCAAATTCATCCAGCTATAATCAGGTTTTTAGAAGAGAAAGATAGTATTGACCACTTACTTGACACCCAAGGACTACAGCAGGAAAACGCACAACAGATCGCAACACCGCGTGGCTGGGAGATACTTTCAAAAATGTTAATAAAGTTAGAGGAAGAATGTAAAAAACAAAATGGTAAAGTAGATGAAAATATGGTAACAATTTTGTCTTGCAGTATACTTGGCAAAAGAATAGCTGATGAGTTTTGTAAAGCTTATTTTGGTATCCGGGAGATTATAGAAATTATATATATGGATCCCGGGAAGATAGTTCAGAAAATTAGTGAAAAACTAGCTGTCCTTCAAGAAATTGTTGATTTTGTGATCACAGCGGTAGAAAATAACGATGGAAACAAAGACAATTATATAGAAAAATTAGTGGAAGTGCTTCAACGCCTAAATCCAGCTCTTTACACAATGGTGGCGGACAGGATACAGAACAGCAAAATACTTTGTGAGAAAATCAAAAAGATAGATGGGAATCTGTTTAATAACATTTTAACTAAACAGTAAGAAGGTTTCCATAAGATATCAACCATGGACGAAAATACAAGTATTAATACAGTTGAAGTTATAAGAAATACAACTAACGGCAAAATTCTTGTACTTGTTCCTTCGCGCTATAGAGCTCAACAATTAAGAAGTAAACTAAATGAAGATGAAAAGGAAAAAGTTGACATAAAACAGATTGAAGATTTTGTGATTCTGTTGTACGGAAATAAAGAAAACAAAGAAAATAAAGAAAATAAAGAAAATATTAGTATTAGTGAAATTTTAGATTTACCGTTGAACTGGTGGGAGATGTACATTATTTCCATTTATAGCAATATAGTGAATAAAGATCAGAAAACATCCAGCATCTCCAGCTTGCTTGACAATTATAGAAGACGAAATAAAATCTATGTTACCGGTAGAAAAATTGCAAGGCTTATGCATGAATATATTGAGTATAATTTTAATGAGAAAGCTTCTTACCAGATTGAGAACCTGAATCATAAAGATTTTAAAGATGTTCTTAACATTTATCTTGAAAAACAGCCTGTTGACCGTATAAAGTGTTTTCATGAAGTTGTAGATAAATTCGATGATTATGAAAAATATCTTGAAAACTACACACATTGTATATGTGAAAACCTTAATTGTTTACCACAAATGTATGGCAGTTTTGTTAAGAAAATACGAGAGCATTTCCGTTCTAACTTTAAAGAAGTTAATTTTATTGAACGTGTTATTGTATACACGCATAATAGCAATGATAACTCTAATATTATCGAAAAAAATCTTAGGAAAATTTATTCCTTAATTAAACAGATTAAAAAAACAAATAAAATAGAATTTTTTTCAGGTATAACGGTAGTTGATGAAATACAATGGATAATCCGCAAAATAAGAGAACTTTGCAGTCAGCAGGGGAATACTGAAATATGTGTTGTAACAGACAATGATATGGTTATATCCACTTTAGAATTTCTGGTTGGGCTTTATAATAATATTGTTCAAGACGAAAAAATCATAATAAGGAAAGAGCTGTACTTTAAGGCAGATTTGTTATGGCAGACGTTGAATGCTGTGGCAAACTTTTTACGAGGATATTTTACAACAAGCGATTTTGAGATTCTCTTCACTTCGGAGTTTTCAAAATTCAAGATTGAAAATGAAGTATACAAAGAAATTGTGTTACCTTATTTTTTAAGCAGGTTTAAGTTATGTACTGCTTTATTTCGCCTTAAAAAACAAGATATTAAAAATACATTGAACCTGGTATTAAATGAAGCAGGAAAAAATAAAAGTAATAACATATACAATCAAGAAATCGACAAGATAGTAAATCGTATTACTAAGTTGTACTTAAAAATTAACAAACTTAAAAATTTATCTAACAATACTTCCGTTCTGTCTATAGTTTTGAAGCATTTTGTTAATCAAGAATATCTTAACCAGAATGAAAATGCTAAGCGTATTATAGATGAAGCAATAAATGTTGAAAAAAAGATAACGAAGCTATTTTCAGATGAAAATAGATCGCAGACAGATATGGTTAAAAATACTGATTCTAACGCTAATGAGCAAGGAATAGAAGAACTTAAACTCAATATATTTGAAAAGTTTGAACTCATAATGA
>JBCNUU010000029.1:0-1559 GCA_039630545.1 Endomicrobiia bacterium | reverse complement strand
GTGAGTAAAGAGACACGAAACTAAGGGGATTGCGACTTTGTTCATTTCACCCTCCTTTCTTTCAGATTTGTACGGTGAGAAAAGAGACCCGAAACTAAGGGGATTGCGACAGTAAACCAGATATTATGTAGGCTGCATCCCCGATTGGTGAGAAAAGAGACCCGAAACTAAGGGGATTGCGACTTGGCCGCGTCTTCTACCGTTTGCGGCCTCAGTCTCCTGGTGAGAAAAGAGACCCGAAACTAAGGGGATTGCGACCCTCCTAGGTCCAGGAGGAGCATTTCAAACCTTCGTGGTGAGAAAAGAGACCCGAAACTAAGGGGATTGCGACTGTACGAGAAGCGATGATGGATCACGCGCTTTATCGGAGTGAGAAAAGAGACCCGAGACTAAGGGGATTGCGACAAATAAATCATCCTCGCACACTTCCCTATATCTGATGGTGAGAAAAGAGACCCGAAACTAAGGGGATTGCGACACATATCCCACTCCCACCCTGAGATACAATCCCACAGTGAGAAAAGAGACCCGAAACTAAGGGGATTGCGACCATTACTTTTTGTTATCATGTCCACCTCCTTTTTGTTTGTGAGAAAAGAGACCCGAAACTAAGGGGATTGCGACTGCGCTATATTTTGCTCTTTCAAGTGCGATTTTTCTTAGTGAGAAAAGAGACCCGAAACTAAGGGGATTGCGACAATGTATTAACTCAGAAGCCCGTACTCCATATTTTTGGTGAGAAAAGAGACCCGAAACTAAGGGGATTGCGACTATTCTGTTTTATATATCCATTTGCCTTGCCACAAGTGAGAAAAGAGACCCGAAACTAAGGGGATTGCGACGGAACTGTTAACTCCGGCGCTGCCTTTCTTAGGGCCTTGTGAGAAAAGAGACCCGAGACTAAGGGGATTGCGACCCGGCAAGAATGATAATTGACGGTTTCATTTTTATCACGTGAGAAAAGAGACCCGAAACTAAGGGGATTGCGACAAAGCCCTTGCTCTCTGTCGCATTAACGGCCTTTCAACGTGAGAAAAGAGACCCGAGACTAAGGGGATTGCGACAATTCGTAGTAAATATCATCACCTTCTCCTCATTATACGTGAGAAAAGAGACCCGAGACTAAGGGGATTGCGACCGAGATATCCACTCTCTGCGTATACTTTTACTTTCATTTGTGAGAAAAGAGACCCGAGACTAAGGGGATTGCGACAAGAGTATTCAATCTCTTCAACTTTCATATTTTGAATGGTGAGAAAAGAGACCCGAAACTAAGGGGATTGCGACTCAGTTGCAGGTTGTAATGTTCTTTCGTCAGAGTAAAGTGAGAAAAGAGACCCGAAACTAAGGGGATTGCGACGATTCTGCGCTTGATGTACACTTCACGATTGTTGCACCGTGAGAAAAGAGACCCGAAACTAAGGGGATTGCGACCAAGAATTAGAAATTTATGGAGTGGAGCCCGCACTAATGTGAGAAAAGAGACCCGAGACTAAGGGGATCTTAAGCAGCAGTATATGATCTGGTGAGAAATCAAAGTAAAAATTTTGCTTCTAAGT
>JBCNUU010000028.1:0-1804 GCA_039630545.1 Endomicrobiia bacterium | reverse complement strand
TTTAATTGAACCATTGTGGAATTGAAACTGCTTACCAAGCCTGTTAGCCTTGTTTGCCAAGATTTAATTGAACCATTGTGGAATTGAAACTTTCTTCAATTTGCTTTCTAAACTCTTTGTCTGTCCGATTTAATTGAACCATTGTGGAATTGAAACATTGAAAAATCTATAAATGAAGTTGGTTATATCACTCCGATTTAATTGAACCATTGTGGAATTGAAACCGAAACAGGACTTACAAATGAGCAACTAATTGTTAGAGATTTAATTGAACCATTGTGGAATTGAAACAGCCATTCAAGCCAAATCAAGCCTTTTTAGCCTGGATTTAATTGAACCATTGTGGAATTGAAACTAAGGAACAGGCTCATTTTTATTTTCACGTTTTTGAGATTTAATTGAACCATTGTGGAATTGAAACGTGAAAAAATTTTACGAAAGGAGGAAGAGAGGAAGAGATTTAATTGAACCATTGTGGAATTGAAACACAAGCATGACTGGCTTGAATGGCTTGAACAGGCTTGGATTTAATTGAACCATTGTGGAATTGAAACTACGGACCATGGACTGTTGCTTTCCATTCGCCCAAGATTTAATTGAACCATTGTGGAATTGAAACTCGCAAGACTACATCAAGATGATAGAACAACTTAAAGACGAGATTTAATTGAACCATTGTGGAATTGAAACCTTTTTCCCCCACAAATCTTCTTTCATACTTATATTGATTTAATTGAACCATTGTGGAATTGAAACACGGAACAAAAATATTTTCAGTTTAACGAAAATAACCGATTTAATTGAACCATTGTGGAATTGAAACTACAGGCTTGACATGCTTGACAGGCTACAGGCTTATGATTTAATTGAACCATTGTGGAATTGAAACTTAGATTACTTTGATTATTGCAAGATGATATATGAGATTTAATTGAACCATTGTGGAATTGAAACGGTGTCGCTGTAATAACAAACCTTACAGGATATCCTACAGGATTTAATTGAACCATTGTGGAATTGAAACTAAGAAAAAAGGAATATTGGTTTAAATCTCTTCTTCAGATTTAATTGAACCATTGTGGAATTGAGACTTTGAAAATCAACAAAACATTTTTTAACAACACAACAAGATTTAATTGAACCATTGTGGAATTGAAACTAAGCAAAAACAAAAGTATGGACGGGGGTTGAAGGGTGGATTTAATTGAACCATTGTGGAATTGAAACAACAAAAAGGAGGGTAAAAACATGAATAAATACAAGGATTTAATTGAACCATTGTGGAATTGAAACTGATTATTCTGATGATATGGAGTATATCAAAATCACGATTTAATTGAACCATTGTGGAATTGAAACATTTGACGCCTAAGCCGTCCGATAAAGTCCCTTTATCGATTTAATTGAACCATTGTGGAATTGAAACTTTTTTCGCCATAAATATAACCCCCCTGTCCTTTCAGATTTAATTGAACCATTGTGGAATTGAAACACAACACAACAAATGAAGTGTTAACTTAACAAGTAAGATTTAATTGAACCATTGTGGAATTGAAACTAGACAGAATTCTCTCACTCCCGCATACCTGCGGGATGATTTAATTGAACCATTGTGGAATTGAAACTACAATGAAGATTGTTTAGAAGTTTTAAAAACTTTTGGATTTAATTGAACCATTGTGGAATTGAAACGTTGCTATAAGTTTCGCTATTGATTGATTTTGTATAGATTTAATTGAACCATTGTGGAATTGAAACGTTTACCAGCAGTGTTTTCTCTTACAACTCTTGCTAAGATTTAATT
>JBCNUU010000027.1:0-1819 GCA_039630545.1 Endomicrobiia bacterium | reverse complement strand
TAAAAACAAGAATTTTAACCGTCGAGAAAAATTTAAAAATATACTTGGATTTAATTGAACCATTGTGGAATTGAAACATGCTTCATCTGACAACCATAAGAAAGGTCTTTTTGGGATTTAATTGAACCATTGTGGAATTGAAACAAAGGAGGTAAAAATATGAAAAAAATAACAATATATAGATTTAATTGAACCATTGTGGAATTGAAACTTTGAAACAAAAATAAAAGACAAAAAATTTTATTTTGATTTAATTGAACCATTGTGGAATTGAAACCGAAATTAAAGGGCACGATTAAACTCTCCTATTCTCTGATTTAATTGAACCATTGTGGAATTGAAACACATTTATTTGTTGATAGACTATATTATCCTGATTGTGATTTAATTGAACCATTGTGGAATTGAAACGAAGGTATGTTTATTCTTATTTTACCACCATTTTCACCTGGATTTAATTGAACCATTGTGGAATTGAAACTTGATTGCTGTGATTTATACATAACCTCCGTCGCTGGATTTAATTGAACCATTGTGGAATTGAAACTGAATATTTTTTATCAGTTTGTTTATTTCTTCAAGATTTAATTGAACCATTGTGGAATTGAAACTGTTTTGTCGAGCAGATTCAACGGCTACAGAGTTGAGATTTAATTGAACCATTGTGGAATTGAAACTGAGTTAATTTGCTCGATAGGAAATGGCACAAGTGTAGATTTAATTGAACCATTGTGGAATTGAAACGAGGATGGTAGAATTTTATAAGGGAGGAGGTAAAAAGATTTAATTGAACCATTGTGGAATTGAAACTTTTAACGAAGCATATCTATATCTTACCGTCCCGTCCGATTTAATTGAACCATTGTGGAATTGAAACGTTGAAGAAATATTAGCATTCAGTTTTTCTGACAAAGATTTAATTGAACCATTGTGGAATTGAAACCTAATTGTCGCAAACAACGAAATTGAAATCGAAAAAGATTTAATTGAACCATTGTGGAATTGAAACTATCACAAATATGGATGTCCTGCTTGCGATTTATCAGGATTTAATTGAACCATTGTGGAATTGAAACAGAGTTCAAAAGTGGTCTTGTATGAATTAACACAGCGATTTAATTGAACCATTGTGGAATTGAAACGTATTTATATGGATACATATTTTTTTTACATCATATTGATTTAATTGAACCATTGTGGAATTGAAACTATAAAGTATATGGGTATTCTTTTCAGGGGAGTTTAGATTTAATTGAACCATTGTGGAATTGAAACTATTCTATCAATAACTTTTCAATTTTGTTTAACAAAAAGATTTAATTGAACCATTGTGGAATTGAAACCTGTCAGGTTGCCGAAATATTTTGGATGTGCGCAAAGATTTAATTGAACCATTGTGGAATTGAAACTTATCTCACCATCACCGTCAAAACTTTCATAATCAAGGATTTAATTGAACCATTGTGGAATTGAAACCTTACTACTCCTTTTGGGGAGTGGTATATCCCAAAAGGATTTAATTGAACCATTGTGGAATTGAAACCTTGTTCTTGTTCTGTTGTTCTTTTCATTCCTCCAGATTTAATTGAACCATTGTGGAATTGAAACCAGGCTTGATTTGGCATGACTGGCTAAGTTGGCTTGGATTTAATTGAACCATTGTGGAATTGAAACTATATCCTTGGTAAAAAAAACAGGCTATTTTTTTTAAGATTTAATTGAACCATTGTGGAATTGAAACTTGTTGACGATGAATTGTTGACGATGTTAGAGCGGAGAGGATTTAATTGAACCATTGTGGAATTGAAACTATATCTTA
>JBCNUU010000026.1:0-1905 GCA_039630545.1 Endomicrobiia bacterium | reverse complement strand
CAGGCTTGATGCTTTACAGGCTTATACAAGATTTAATTGAACCATTGTGGAATTGAAACCTTAACCTTATTAGCCATTCATGCTTTAATAAGCCAGGATTTAATTGAACCATTGTGGAATTGAAACTATTCTGGTTTTCAGAATGAAAACAACCCCCGTCAGGGATTTAATTGAACCATTGTGGAATTGAAACTTGAATAAAAGATTAAAATGAGTTTTAAAAAATTCTTGATTTAATTGAACCATTGTGGAATTGAAACAATGTTTTCAAAGTTGTTATAGCACCCAAAATAAAGATTTAATTGAACCATTGTGGAATTGAAACTTTCTTTCATATTGTTTTACCCCCTTTTTTGTTAAAGATTTAATTGAACCATTGTGGAATTGAAACCAAGCATTAATCATGCTAACTAAAAAGCAAGACATGCGATTTAATTGAACCATTGTGGAATTGAAACTATGCTATGATTCCAACTCCATTATTGCGTTTTATTTGATTTAATTGAACCATTGTGGAATTGAAACAGTTTTCTTTCGAATCCGATTTGTCCTAGTAGTTCAGGATTTAATTGAACCATTGTGGAATTGAAACACATATCACAGTCACAAAACATTGAATCTATTGCTCTGGATTTAATTGAACCATTGTGGAATTGAAACGGAGAAAAAGTTTTAATACACTCCGACCCTACTAAAGATTTAATTGAACCATTGTGGAATTGAAACAGGGGGGCTGTCTTATATATCTTAAACAAAAAAAACAGATTTAATTGAACCATTGTGGAATTGAAACCCTCCTGAGTTCTTTATCTGAGATAGCTTTTATATATGATTTAATTGAACCATTGTGGAATTGAAACAGATTGTCATAGAACACTCTTGTTGCTTCAACTATCAAGATTTAATTGAACCATTGTGGAATTGAAACTTTGTCAACATTTGAAAAAATTTTTTTAGTGTTAAAGATTTAATTGAACCATTGTGGAATTGAAACAGTTTTTAAGTATAGGTAAATCCTTTCTTAGCAAGGATTTAATTGAACCATTGTGGAATTGAAACTATGGTTGAGCACAAGGGAAGGTATCGAACCTTTATCGATTTAATTGAACCATTGTGGAATTGAAACAGATTAATTTACAGCATGAATGGATATAAACAAAATTGGATTTAATTGAACCATTGTGGAATTGAAACCATGCTTGATTATGAAAGTTTTGAGGGTGATGGTGAGATTTAATTGAACCATTGTGGAATTGAAACCAGGCTAATAAGGCTAACAGGCTTGAGGCTTCAGGCTTGATTTAATTGAACCATTGTGGAATTGAAACAAATTCAAAAATGAGTTGTATCATTTCATCGTCATAAGATTTAATTGAACCATTGTGGAATTGAAACGTAGGTAGTTGGGTTGCTGGGATGATATATGATAAGGATTTAATTGAACCATTGTGGAATTGAAACTATCATATTTTAAGAAAAAGTTAAATCAAAAATCTGGATTTAATTGAACCATTGTGGAATTGAAACGCCTGCCTTGTTAGCCTGTCTTAGCCTGCCTTGCTTGGATTTAATTGAACCATTGTGGAATTGAAACTACTGCTTGTAAGGCTTAAACAAGCATGAATGGCTAAGATTTAATTGAACCATTGTGGAATTGAAACACAACAAAACATTTTTAAACACAACAAATGAAGTGTGATTTAATTGAACCATTGTGGAATTGAAACCTTTTTCTATCTGTTTGTTCATTTTGGTTCACCCCCGATTTAATTGAACCATTGTGGAATTGAAACGCCATTCAAGCTAGTCAAGCCAGTTCAAGCCTTACAGATTTAATTGAACCATTGTGGAATTGAAACTTTGATCTACAATTTTGTTTGTTAAAAGATATTCATGATTTAATTG
>JBCNUU010000025.1:0-2249 GCA_039630545.1 Endomicrobiia bacterium | reverse complement strand
TGGAATTGAAACAAGAAAAACAAAAAAGTTGTAAAGGTGTTATATGAGATTTAATTGAACCATTGTGGAATTGAAACTGTGTATAGAAAAGTAGTCAAAACAATAGATGTTCCGATTTAATTGAACCATTGTGGAATTGAAACCTGCTTGCCTGTTTGCTTGCATGATTCCTGCCTGTCAGATTTAATTGAACCATTGTGGAATTGAAACTAATGCAACTTGGCCTACCACCAATATCCAATATTGATTTAATTGAACCATTGTGGAATTGAAACTATCATAAATTAAAGAGTATCCTAACCCCCTATAACAGATTTAATTGAACCATTGTGGAATTGAAACGACAGAGGTTTCGAGATAGTTGAAAGGCTGAACAGAGATTTAATTGAACCATTGTGGAATTGAAACCTGTCTGTTGAAGTAGAAGGCAGATATTGGGGCAATGATTTAATTGAACCATTGTGGAATTGAAACCAAGCATCAAGCATGCTAACAACAAGTTAGACAGGCGATTTAATTGAACCATTGTGGAATTGAAACTTTTATACGGACCATGGACTGTTGCTTTCCATTCGCGATTTAATTGAACCATTGTGGAATTGAAACGATATAGAAAGCATAACAAAAATGACAAGTAGCACAGATTTAATTGAACCATTGTGGAATTGAAACTCAAAGCTTTCAGAAACATACTGACCGAATTCGTCAAGGATTTAATTGAACCATTGTGGAATTGAAACTGTCAACTGCAGGTAGGGTGATACAGATAATGAATGGATTTAATTGAACCATTGTGGAATTGAAACCGTAAATGGCGAGTCATCATATCTTCAAGCAAAAGAGATTTAATTGAACCATTGTGGAATTGAAACTGAAAAATTTTTTTTATAAAGTGTTGACAAATAAAAGATTTAATTGAACCATTGTGGAATTGAAACCTGAGAGAGTTTGTAAACAATTTCATCCAAATTTGGATTTAATTGAACCATTGTGGAATTGAAACAGTAGTATTTATGAAAGAATCAAAAATCTTCCGCATGATTTAATTGAACCATTGTGGAATTGAAACTCAGCATGATAGAGCAGGCTATACGGAAGAAATTACCAGATTTAATTGAACCATTGTGGAATTGAAACACTCTTTTCAAAAATCTCATTAAAAACAAGGGGCTCTAGATTTAATTGAACCATTGTGGAATTGAAACTATACAACTTTTTTGATTTTGTCAACACTTTCTGAAGATTTAATTGAACCATTGTGGAATTGAAACATTTCTCACTTCTATATTTTCTTTGCCAAATTCCCTAGATTTAATTGAACCATTGTGGAATTGAAACTAAATTCCTCGACGGAAAAATTTGTATTTTTCATTTTGATTTAATTGAACCATTGTGGAATTGAAACTACAGGCTAACATGCTACAGGCTTGAGGCTTTACAGGGATTTAATTGAACCATTGTGGAATTGAAACGCCTTTCCACTACTTCAAACCCCCTGTCTAAACCGGATTTAATTGAACCATTGTGGAATTGAAACTACAGGCTTAATTGGCTAACTTGGCTTGAACTGGCTTGGATTTAATTGAACCATTGTGGAATTGAAACCTATATGATAATCAATGATGGAGAAATACGGCTAAGGGATTTAATTGAACCATTGTGGAATTGAAACATCCTAATGTTCTGTTCAGCCTTTCAACTATCTCGAGATTTAATTGAACCATTGTGGAATTGAAACTCTCATCAAATTGCTCATCACTCACATTTTTCTCATGATTTAATTGAACCATTGTGGAATTGAAACTATTTTTATCATTATGTTAAACTATATTGACCCAGATTTAATTGAACCATTGTGGAATTGAAACATAACTGTGATACGCTTTTTGGTAAGAAGCGTCCGCGGATTTAATTGAACCATTGTGGAATTGAAACCAGATTCGTTAGAAGGAACGGCTGTTTCGCTATCATCGATTTAATTGAACCATTGTGGAATTGAAACGTTTAAAGTTAGGGTTATTGATCACTTCGCGCCAAGATTTAATTGAACCATTGTGGAATTGAAACTCTTGAAACTTTTCTATAACCTCCTCAGACAACTTTGAGATTTAATTGAACCATTGTGGAATTGAAACTTACCTCGTTTGACACGAAAGAACGTTCTTGACCAAAGATTTAATTGAACCATTGTGGAATTGAAACTGAAAAAATTTTTTATCACCCTTGTGGTTTCATCTTGATTTAATTGA
>JBCNUU010000024.1:0-2377 GCA_039630545.1 Endomicrobiia bacterium | reverse complement strand
TCAATTAAATCAAGATGAAACCACAAGGGTGATAAAAAATTTTTTCAGTTTCAATTCCACAATGGTTCAATTAAATCAAGCCTGTTAAGCCTGTAGCATGTTTTGCTTCTTGTAGTTTCAATTCCACAATGGTTCAATTAAATCCTACAAGTTTGTAACCGTATTTTTTGATTGCCTTTTGTTTCAATTCCACAATGGTTCAATTAAATCGAGTTAGCATGATAGCATGATTATAGCCTGTCTTGTAGTTTCAATTCCACAATGGTTCAATTAAATCCAAACCTGTAGCCTGTAGCATGTAGCCTGTAGCCTGTGTTTCAATTCCACAATGGTTCAATTAAATCCCTTATCCCAGAAACTTAACTCCCACTCGTCCGCTGAGTTTCAATTCCACAATGGTTCAATTAAATCATTATCCACAATGGAAACTTGGAGGCCACTTGGAGTGTTTCAATTCCACAATGGTTCAATTAAATCCTCACCGCTGGTTATCAAAAAAATATGTGAAAAAAAGTTTCAATTCCACAATGGTTCAATTAAATCCCTGCCTGCTTTGCCTTGCCAAGCCTGCCTTGCCTTACGTTTCAATTCCACAATGGTTCAATTAAATCCTTAATCTTGTCACTTGGTTCCGTCCCCAACAGAATTAAGTTTCAATTCCACAATGGTTCAATTAAATCCAAGTTGTGGTAAAGCGAACTTGTTAAGTAATTCGGGTTTCAATTCCACAATGGTTCAATTAAATCTAAAAAAAGCTGTTACGAATTTACAGAATAGGTTGAGTTTCAATTCCACAATGGTTCAATTAAATCCTAATTCTCCACGATATCTTTGTTCAACTTCAACAGAGTTTCAATTCCACAATGGTTCAATTAAATCTACCAACATTTTGAGTTCCTTTTGTTATTTCTACAGTTTCAATTCCACAATGGTTCAATTAAATCCCTTATTAGCATGCTTGTTTAAGCCTTACAAGCAGTAGTTTCAATTCCACAATGGTTCAATTAAATCAAAAAAAATTTTTTACAGCCTCTTGACAAAATATAAAGTTTCAATTCCACAATGGTTCAATTAAATCCCACAAAGACAATTTGAAGTCCAAAACGAAATATCAGGTTTCAATTCCACAATGGTTCAATTAAATCGCAAGACAGGCTTGACACAAGCAAGACAGGCTAATAGTTTCAATTCCACAATGGTTCAATTAAATCCAAGAACAAGTAAAACAAGAACTGCAAGACATACTCAGTTTCAATTCCACAATGGTTCAATTAAATCGTTTCCATGAGTTTGTTTAGGATAGTTTTATCATTACAGTTTCAATTCCACAATGGTTCAATTAAATCCTAGGTGTAAAATTGAAACACGAATGGATTTAATAGTTTCAATTCCACAATGGTTCAATTAAATCTTTTTAATCATGCCCCCTAATCTCATAGGGGACCTGAGTTTCAATTCCACAATGGTTCAATTAAATCTTGAATAAACCCAGGTATATTGGGTGGATAAAAGGTTAGTTTCAATTCCACAATGGTTCAATTAAATCTGGAACACTTATTAGGCGTCCACATCACCCTCCTTACAGTTTCAATTCCACAATGGTTCAATTAAATCGCTTCTCGAGATATTTTGAACGCTTTTGTTATTATGCGTTTCAATTCCACAATGGTTCAATTAAATCTCTATATTTTCTTTGCCAAACTCCCTAATTGCGATAGTTTCAATTCCACAATGGTTCAATTAAATCTACACTTGTGCCATTTCCTATTGAACAAACTAACTCAGTTTCAATTCCACAATGGTTCAATTAAATCCCGTATAAAGCCAGATAAGCCAAATGAGCCATTCATGTGTTTCAATTCCACAATGGTTCAATTAAATCTTTGAGTTCCTTTTGTTATTTCTACATAATATGGGTTGTTTCAATTCCACAATGGTTCAATTAAATCTCATAAACACATCAAAATGTTTCTTTCCCAGAGCGTTTCAATTCCACAATGGTTCAATTAAATCTAGGACAGCGTTTATACATTGTGATTTGAGAAAAGGAGTTTCAATTCCACAATGGTTCAATTAAATCAAATACAAAATCACATCATCATTGCTGATGAAATCTAGTTTCAATTCCACAATGGTTCAATTAAATCATGAACGACAGCAAGGCAGGAATCTCAGGCAAGCAAGGTTTCAATTCCACAATGGTTCAATTAAATCCAAGCATGTTTAGCCATTCAAGCCATTCAAGCCAATGTTTCAATTCCACAATGGTTCAATTAAATCCTATATCTGTAAACTTCATTTTATGCCTCCTTTTCTAGTTTCAATTCCACAATGGTTCAATTAAATCTATTATAACAAGTTAGTCAAAATATGGCTA
>JBCNUU010000023.1:0-2428 GCA_039630545.1 Endomicrobiia bacterium | reverse complement strand
TAAAAACAAGAATTTTAACCGTCGAGAAAAATTTAAAAATATACTTGGATTTAATTGAACCATTGTGGAATTGAAACTTTTCATAGTGTCCTCCTTTTTGTTAGATTTTTCCCGATTTAATTGAACCATTGTGGAATTGAAACTTGTCTTTTTCATACAGGTAGAGTTTATGCGACCCTGATTTAATTGAACCATTGTGGAATTGAAACTGTTTCTTCCGATTATGGACAAACATGGGAAGCAAGGATTTAATTGAACCATTGTGGAATTGAAACTTATTTGAAACAAAAATAAAAGACAAAAAATTTTATTGATTTAATTGAACCATTGTGGAATTGAAACATCATTACAAATTTAAATCCCCATTGCATTTTTCTAGGATTTAATTGAACCATTGTGGAATTGAAACTCAGGATTTAATTCATTCCCATAGTTCCACTTCACAGATTTAATTGAACCATTGTGGAATTGAAACTATGAAAAAGAACAAAAAATTATCCTCTACCATCAGGATTTAATTGAACCATTGTGGAATTGAAACTCAATCTTGTCAAAAACAATAAAAGTATTGAATATGGATTTAATTGAACCATTGTGGAATTGAAACTAACCATTCGTGTTTTAGTCTTAATCCTAATGTTCTGGATTTAATTGAACCATTGTGGAATTGAAACCAACATCGCACATACTTGCTATTCTACTTGCTATCCGATTTAATTGAACCATTGTGGAATTGAAACAGAGTATTGGGGTAGAAGTTGAATGCGGATGCGATAGATTTAATTGAACCATTGTGGAATTGAAACCAAAAAACTACAAAATATAGCGATGATGCGATAATGTCAGGATTTAATTGAACCATTGTGGAATTGAAACAATCTTGAAAGGATGGGTGTATCACTAAGTTTTGTCGGATTTAATTGAACCATTGTGGAATTGAAACTTATAAGGTATCTTACCATATTTCGTATTTATTATTGATTTAATTGAACCATTGTGGAATTGAAACTTGTCAAAAATATAATTGAAAATATATTCCCACCACTGATTTAATTGAACCATTGTGGAATTGAAACTCATTTTGTTTCACATAGTCCCAGTTTTGGTTTTCAGGATTTAATTGAACCATTGTGGAATTGAAACAAAATTTTTTTTGAAAAAATACTTTCTATTATGATATGGATTTAATTGAACCATTGTGGAATTGAAACTAGGTTGAACTTTAAAATCCCATAAAAAGAGGGTAAGATTTAATTGAACCATTGTGGAATTGAAACCAAATGAAAAATACAAATTTTCCGACGATGAATTTAGATTTAATTGAACCATTGTGGAATTGAAACCTTGCCTGCTGTGCATGCTGTTGCTTGCCTGCTTTTGATTTAATTGAACCATTGTGGAATTGAAACGATGATTGGATAGTTAAAAACAACGAGTTGTTGATGATTTAATTGAACCATTGTGGAATTGAAACAAAACACCTTTTGAAGCATCAATTTTGTCTAATTTTTGATTTAATTGAACCATTGTGGAATTGAAACTATCCAACTGTTCTTTTTGTAAATTTTACCTCTTTAAGATTTAATTGAACCATTGTGGAATTGAAACGTTCTCCCCATTTTGTTAACAACCTTTTTAATATCGATTTAATTGAACCATTGTGGAATTGAAACCAGGCTTATACAAGCATGCTAACTATTGACTAACAAAGATTTAATTGAACCATTGTGGAATTGAAACTATATTTTATATAGGAGTTTTGTTATGAAAATTTTGAAGATTTAATTGAACCATTGTGGAATTGAAACCCTGCAAGCGTCTCGCAACTGCTTGTCCTGTTAGGGGATTTAATTGAACCATTGTGGAATTGAAACTGTTTTGAAACATAAATACAATTTTTCATCTTTCTAGATTTAATTGAACCATTGTGGAATTGAAACGAATAATGCCTGGGATAGAAGTAACAGAAAACTATATACGAGATTTAATTGAACCATTGTGGAATTGAAACATTTTTTCCTTCTTCTAAAAGTTCTAAAACCTTTAACGATTTAATTGAACCATTGTGGAATTGAAACTTATTTGCGGTGAAACTGCGGAGGAAAAGCGGTGAGATTTAATTGAACCATTGTGGAATTGAAACGTTTGTGGTGGAACAGTAGAAGCTGGTTCTCATTTAGGATTTAATTGAACCATTGTGGAATTGAAACCTTTTACATCTAATCCTTCTTCAGCATACTTGATAAGATTTAATTGAACCATTGTGGAATTGAAACTAAGCAAAAAGAAAAATACACAAGAGGGCTTCCGTGATTTAATTGAACCATTGTGGAATTGAAACATAATATATTTGATTTTGAGGTCCAAGAGGATGATTTGATTTAATTGAACCATTGTGGAATTGAAACAGAGTATTGGGGTAGAAGTT
>JBCNUU010000022.1:0-2462 GCA_039630545.1 Endomicrobiia bacterium | reverse complement strand
TCAATTAAATCCCAATAGCGTTAAAGATAAAAGGTAAAAATGTAGAAATTTCAATTCCACAATGGTTCAATTAAATCTGTTCAGGATTGATTAAGGATTGATTAAGGGTTTCTTCATTTCAATTCCACAATGGTTCAATTAAATCTGTGTATAGAAAAGTAGTCAAAACAATAGATGTTCCATTTCAATTCCACAATGGTTCAATTAAATCATATTTGATAGAGTTCCAAGCCACTTGACCGGGGATATTTCAATTCCACAATGGTTCAATTAAATCAATAAAAGAGGTTTATACTTGACTGGTCCTGTAGGGTGTATTTCAATTCCACAATGGTTCAATTAAATCCATGCGAAAACAGTTATTTCCAACATAATAATTACATATTTCAATTCCACAATGGTTCAATTAAATCTAATCCTCCTGTGAATAATGAAGGAAATCTGTTAAGATTTCAATTCCACAATGGTTCAATTAAATCACATGCATCAAAAGCATGCTAAAAAGCAAGTTATACATTTCAATTCCACAATGGTTCAATTAAATCTGGTAAGGATGAAACCATTTCGCGCCCGACATTCCTGATTTCAATTCCACAATGGTTCAATTAAATCGAGTTCTAATGTTAAGATTGTCAAGACAAAATCCTGTATTTCAATTCCACAATGGTTCAATTAAATCCTGGTAATTGTTTAGCATAAATAAAAAATTGATCACATTTCAATTCCACAATGGTTCAATTAAATCCACCGAGCCTTCAGAGAAAACAACAAAAGGAGCCGAATATTTCAATTCCACAATGGTTCAATTAAATCTCCCCTGGGAAAGTCGCGTCTGCAACTGAAAGAAGAATATTTCAATTCCACAATGGTTCAATTAAATCGAATACAAGTTACTCACTGTTGAAGAAGCAAAAGAGATTTCAATTCCACAATGGTTCAATTAAATCTTTGTCATTTATTTTGTTTATTTTTATATTGCCTTTATTTCAATTCCACAATGGTTCAATTAAATCTCTCAAGTGGTGAGGATATTGTAAAATTATGTAAGGATTTCAATTCCACAATGGTTCAATTAAATCTTGTATAAGCCTGTAAAGCCTCAAGCCTGTCTTACTTATTTCAATTCCACAATGGTTCAATTAAATCTCAAGCATATAGATTTTTCTATTGTGCAAAAGCGTCAAATTTCAATTCCACAATGGTTCAATTAAATCACCTTCATTTGATAGTTGTTGTGATAAATCGCAAGCATTTCAATTCCACAATGGTTCAATTAAATCGTTAGGCAGAATTATCATTGACGGCAAAATGTATTAATTTCAATTCCACAATGGTTCAATTAAATCGAGGAAGGGATCAGGGTGCACGGTTGCGGTTTAGACATTTCAATTCCACAATGGTTCAATTAAATCTATTGTCTTTGATTTATACCATTCTTTTTTGTCCATATTTCAATTCCACAATGGTTCAATTAAATCTGATTTAACTACACATATTCAAGTTGTTGGCCCTTATTTCAATTCCACAATGGTTCAATTAAATCAAAAAATAAAATGAACAGGCGGGAGGTTTTTTCCTAAGGGATATCCCCCCTAAAAAATCCCGGCCCTCTTTTTTTCCTCCCGCCTGTCAAAAAGGAGGTAAAAAATGACAGTAGAAAATCTAATACAAGAGATAATAAAAAGATACAATACTCTCCTTGAAAGTAAAAAACAAAAATACCCTCGCCAGTGCTTCATTGCTTCTGATATAACCGACTGCGATAGATATTTAGTTTACTCAGTCCTAAACTGGCAAGACAGAGCAGAAGTTGACAACTACATGATGGCAACATTTGAAGCTGGTAAAGAGCACGAGCGGATGGTTGTTTCTGACTTATTGCAGTTGGGTTTTGAGATTATAGAAGGTCAAACACCTTTTGAGATAAAAAACCGAGAAGGTGAGGTGATTTGTAGAGGCAAGATAGATGGTAAGATTAAATACAACGGGCAGAAATATCCTTTTGAAGTTAAAACTATGAATGTGAATATGTTTAATCTCATCAATGATATTGAAGATTTTTCAAAAAAACCACTCTTCAGAAAGTATTTAAGACAAATACAACTCTACTTATACGGACACAACTGCGAGGAAGGACTTTTTATAATAACTGACCTTCAGAAGCATTACAAACTAATTCCTGTTTATCTTGATTACGGAGAATGTGAATTGATTTTGCAACGATTAGAGAAGAGTTGGGAGTATGTGAAGAAAAAACAACTACCTGCTATGATTAGTGACACGAGGATTTGTCAAAAGTGTGCTTTCAATCATTTATGTTTACCCGACATCAAAAGCGAAGGGAGTGAATTTATTGTTGACGATGAATTGTTGACGATGTTAGAGCGGAGAGAGGAGTTGAAGAAGTATGTAGAAGAGTATGAAGAAATAGATGAAATTGTGAAGGAACGATTGAAACACTT
>JBCNUU010000021.1:0-4193 GCA_039630545.1 Endomicrobiia bacterium | reverse complement strand
TCAATTAAATCCCAATAGCGTTAAAGATAAAAGGTAAAAATGTAGAAATTTCAATTCCACAATGGTTCAATTAAATCCAGCGGTTCCTGTTGTGAAACTTACAACACGATTTGAATTTCAATTCCACAATGGTTCAATTAAATCGTATATGCCATAAATTTTCACCTCTTTTTGCAAAATATTTCAATTCCACAATGGTTCAATTAAATCCCGTGTTGATTTTCACTAACTTTAACAATGTATCGTATTTCAATTCCACAATGGTTCAATTAAATCTTTGATAGTGTGTCCTGCAACTTTGAAGTATAACTATTTCAATTCCACAATGGTTCAATTAAATCGGAGCGGATATACCTGCGGTGACGAGTATTTCAGCGATTTCAACTCCACAATGGTTCAATTAAATCCCCCCCCTTTTTTATAGTTTACCCCCGCCAGCGCCTGAATTTCAATTCCACAATGGTTCAATTAAATCACTATTTTCTGATGCTTTACAACTTTATACGCACCGATTTCAATTCCACAATGGTTCAATTAAATCGTAATAACTCTTGCTTCTCATCGTGCCCTAGTTTTAAATTTCAATTCCACAATGGTTCAATTAAATCAGGAACAAATGCTCGATGGTATGGTATAGCGATGTCGTATTTCAATTCCACAATGGTTCAATTAAATCAACTTTCAACTTTCTTATCAAAAATTTTGCACCACTATTTCAATTCCACAATGGTTCAATTAAATCGAAAAACAAATGTCTTTGGAATGGATTTTCAAAATGTATTTCAATTCCACAATGGTTCAATTAAATCTTTTTCTAATTCTTTTTCAACATCAAAATCATCTTCTATTTCAATTCCACAATGGTTCAATTAAATCCTATATAAATGTTGTTGATTTATATCCCACCACGCATTTCAATTCCACAATGGTTCAATTAAATCCCTGCAAAAGTTGCAGGTTGTGAATGGCATAATAGAATTTCAATTCCACAATGGTTCAATTAAATCTTTAAACGAATTCAAAGATATCGCTGTCGGAATTTCATTTCAATTCCACAATGGTTCAATTAAATCCACGCAAAACATACAAGCACACGAAACACATACACGCATTTCAATTCCACAATGGTTCAATTAAATCAATCTGACATACAAGGGCTGTTTAGCAAAGCGATAGAGAATTTCAATTCCACAATGGTTCAATTAAATCTTGAATTTGTGGAAGAACATCAAAACTGGCAATATTTCATTTCAATTCCACAATGGTTCAATTAAATCCTGGAAATATCACTCAATACACTTTTGTTAAGCTTAGATTTCAATTCCACAATGGTTCAATTAAATCCTGCACGTGCTGTGATCGAGGAAGTCTATCTTCTCAATTTCAATTCCACAATGGTTCAATTAAATCTTCCTTCCTCAGATAGTTTACACGCCAAATCGCAAGCATTTCAATTCCACAATGGTTCAATTAAATCCTTTTTCAATGTTGAAATTTTTTTCTATCGTAGATAAATTTCAATTCCACAATGGTTCAATTAAATCATTTTTATAAATGCATGCTTGGTAGTTGTTTTTGTAATTTCAATTCCACAATGGTTCAATTAAATCGGCGTTGGCGTTTTACCAGGTGTTTGGCATACAAGATTTCAATTCCACAATGGTTCAATTAAATCATACGACGCTTCTGAATTTGTCAATGATATACAGATATTTCAATTCCACAATGGTTCAATTAAATCGGTTTACCCCCGCCAGCCAGCCACTGACGGGGGATGTATTTCAATTCCACAATGGTTCAATTAAATCTGTAAACATCCAACCCTTTCCTTGATGTTAAATCGTCATTTCAATTCCACAATGGTTCAATTAAATCTCTCAAGTGATGAGGATATTGCAAAATGATGAAGGGATTTCAATTCCACAATGGTTCAATTAAATCATTTATCTTTCCGCGTATGAACTGAAAAGAAAACACAATTTCAATTCCACAATGGTTCAATTAAATCCGCGCGGACATTTTCTTAAACACAACATTCTTGCGAATTTCAATTCCACAATGGTTCAATTAAATCTTGTAATTCTATACTCTGCTTTGTTGTTGATGCATTTATTTCAATTCCACAATGGTTCAATTAAATCCTTCTGCATATGAGAAACCGAGTTTCTCGTAATCCTATTTCAATTCCACAATGGTTCAATTAAATCTAGCCAAGCCCGCCTTGTTTAAGCCTGTCAAGCCTGATTTCAATTCCACAATGGTTCAATTAAATCCATATCACCAACAGTTATCCCAACAAGGTGATGACTTATTTCAATTCCACAATGGTTCAATTAAATCTAGAAATTGGGTTGTTAAAAAAACTTAAATAAAAAAATTTCAATTCCACAATGGTTCAATTAAATCAAAAATTTTTTTTCAAAACTTTTTGAAAATTCTTCGAATTTCAATTCCACAATGGTTCAATTAAATCCCTGATAAAGAATATAGTTTGCAGTTGTTGTATTAATTTCAATTCCACAATGGTTCAATTAAATCTCACCTCACTTGAAGACCACAAAAGAGAACCACCAATATTTCAATTCCACAATGGTTCAATTAAATCGTAGGCATCATAGTACATGCCAAGACTAACAACTTCATTTCAATTCCACAATGGTTCAATTAAATCATCCAGGTTCTTCTTTCAGCTGTTGTTAGTTCTATAATTTCAATTCCACAATGGTTCAATTAAATCTCTAAGTCGTAGAGCAGAAATAGATATGTTTTTTCATATATTTCAATTCCACAATGGTTCAATTAAATCCGTCAACAATAAACTCACTTCCTTCACTTTTGATATCATTTCAATTCCACAATGGTTCAATTAAATCTTGCGAGTGATGAGGGAGTAGCGATAATGAGAGGAGGATTTCAATTCCACAATGGTTCAATTAAATCCTTTCAACTGCGAACAACGAGGAAATGCGTGGGGTTAATTTCAATTCCACAATGGTTCAATTAAATCGTTGCCAAGCCATAAAGCGGATTGGGACCAAGAGAATTTCAATTCCACAATGGTTCAATTAAATCGGGGGACGAAGAGAGGGGGTGGTCAGCGAAAAACCAATTTCAATTCCACAATGGTTCAATTAAATCAAAAATTTTTTTTCAAAACTTTTTGAAAATTCCTCGAATTTCAATTCCACAATGGTTCAATTAAATCATCGTTAAAAATATATATTTGGTCTAAAACTTTATCATTTCAATTCCACAATGGTTCAATTAAATCACGGTCAAACATGGGAAGCAAAAGACACAACAAGAAATATTTCAATTCCACAATGGTTCAATTAAATCGGTATAATTTGTTATTCCTACACTTAACTTTCCAAAATTTCAATTCCACAATGGTTCAATTAAATCGCACTTCAGAAATGCTGAAAATGTGTTAGCATTCCGATTTCAATTCCACAATGGTTCAATTAAATCAGGACAAGGATATTTATATTTAGTTTACGATATAAAATTTCAATTCCACAATGGTTCAATTAAATCTGATTACTGTAAGATGATATATGATGAGATTCAACTATTTCAATTCCACAATGGTTCAATTAAATCCACTGCAAGAGTTTTTAGGTGATCATATAGATTATAACAATTTCAATTCCACAATGGTTCAATTAAATCTCTAAAAAAGATGCGTGAAAAATTGAAGTGCAAAAACATTTCAATTCCACAATGGTTCAATTAAATCTACTTCCCAATTTGTCTCATCATCTAAATCAAAAATATTTCAATTCCACAATGGTTCAATTAAATCCCCTCAGCATTTGCTCTATAGATTACACTATCAAAATTTCAATTCCACAATGGTTCAATTAAATCTGTATTGACAAATGAAATTCTTTCACCTCTGCCTTATTTCAATTCCACAATGGTTCAATTAAATCTTAACACAAATGAAAAATAAAAAAAAATCTTTAAAAATTTCAATTCCACAATGGTTCAATTAAATCGAATTTTTATCAAAGAAAAAAATCTAATTTTAAAGGATTTCAATTCCACAATGGTTCAATTAAATCAAGCGATGAAAGCGATATTTGGTTTATGTCAAAGTAATTTCAATTCCACAATGGTTCAATTAAATCTAATTTTGATTTATGAAAAAATTTTTTATCACCATTGATTTAAATTCCACAATGGTTCAA
>JBCNUU010000020.1:0-4533 GCA_039630545.1 Endomicrobiia bacterium | reverse complement strand
CACCTAACCCCATAAAAGGTATACCATACATCCCCCCCAACTCATTGCCACTACCTATGTAACTTAAACCTCCAGGATTCCACATAACTACACTACTATCTACATCTCCACAACCTACATAACCTAACCCAACACCTACAACCCTCGCTCCCCAGTCAAGATGACTAAATAAAGAGGAATGTAAATAATAATTGATAATAAAAAACGTAAACAACATTATTATTTTTCTCATCAAGATATCCTCCTTTTTATACTTTTCTATACTTTTTTTGTTTTTGTATTTATTTTATCAAATTACAACCACTTTGTCAAGTTTAGCATGAATGTCGCTTGAGAGAAATAGATTACATTGTCTATAAACACAACTTTAAAATTTTAATAACATCCTCTTTTTTAAGTTTTTTTACATTACCAATTGGCCCAAACTCTACAGCCTTAGAAGCTAAAACATCAAATTTTTCATCTGTAATTTTTATTTCTGAAAGTTTAGTCGGAATTCCTAATTCTTTGTAAAAATTTTCTAAACAATTTATTCCCTCCAAAACAGTGTCAATTGTTGACTTGTTTATTATTCCCCAAACATTTTTACCAAAATTATAAAATCTTTCAGGTATCTCTTCTGCAACATATTTCATCCAGGCAGGAAACACTATAGCTAAACCCAAACCATGCGGAATATCATACACTGCACTTATTGCATGTTCTATTTGATGAGACGCCCAATCTTGAAATTTTCCACATCCAACTATTCCATTTAGAGCCATTGTAGAACACCACATGATTATTTTCCTATAATTTACATTTTTTAAATCATCCTTTAATTTGTATGCTGTTTCTATTGTAGTTTTCATAATTGCTTCTGCAAATCTATCTTGAAGTATACTTTCATTAATAGGTGTTTTATCAAAATACTGTTCAAATACATGGGAAAGAATATCCACCACACCATACAGTGTATGATTCAACGGAACTGTCAAGGTATTTATTGGATCTAAAATTGAAAATTTGGGATAAAGTAAATTTGAAGAAATTGCTAATTTCTGCTGCGTATCATTGTTAGAAATTACAGCATTTCCATTCATTTCTGAACCAGCAGCAGCGAGTGTTAATACAACTCCTAATGGTAAAGCTTTTTTAATATGTGCTTTTTTTATGAAAAAATCCCAAACATCCCCATCATAAAAAACACCACAAGCTATCGTTTTGGCTGTGTCAATTACACTTCCTCCACCTACTGCTAAAATAAAATCTATGTTTTTCTGTCTTATCACATCGATACCGACTCTTACCATATCTACCGTGGGATTTGATTTTATTCCTTCTAACACTTCATATTTTATATTTTCATAACTTAGAAGTTTTATCACTTTATCAAAAAGTCCTGATTTTTTGGCACTTTCTTTACCTATTACTAAAAGAATATTATCTGAAAATTTTTTAGTATATTTAGCCACTTCATCTGTAGTATTTTCTCCAAAAATTATCTTAGTAGGTAAAGAAAGCACAAAATTCATTGTGTTTACTCCTTTCTTATTTTGTTAGTATTATATATCCAAAATCCATTTTAGAAGAATTTTTATATCTTATTTTGTAAATATAAATTCCTGAAGAAAGAGTTTTATTATTTATTTCACCATTCCAAAAATTAATTTTTAAGTTGCATAACAATTTTCCTTTCATATCAAAGATGTTTATCTCTTCTATATCTTTACCAAAATTTATAGTCTCGTTTACATTATCCTTATTTAAACTTAAAAAATAATATTTTTTGTTTGTTTCTATGTTATCAGAAAGAGATATATTTTTAAAGTTAGCAACTAAGTTTTTGTCTTCGTCCATTATTATAGTAATAGTGGGACTAGTATCTACCACATCTCCAGTCCACTTATCAAACATAAAACCTTCATGTGACTCAGCAACCAAAGTAACCTTTGTATTTTCTTTGTAAATAATCCCTGAAGGATCCACTACAACAATACCTGCATTTTCTGGATTTATACTTATAGAGATTCTGTAGTAACTAATAAGGTGGGGCGTCTCCAATGGAATAAAAATAAAAGGAATATTTGAACCCTCTGAAATGTTGTGGCTTTCATCTACACTCCAAAGACGAAAATAATAAGTAGTATTTGTCTTTAAATTAAATATTTCATAATTTTCTACAACTCCAACTTTAGTATGTGTAGCCCATTCTATTTGATATTTGTTTAAAACATCATCCCAGCTACCCTTCAACCAAAAATCCTGGCTTTCTAACACATAAGTAGTATACTTTAATCTATACTTCCCACCTACTATATCTCCTGTAAGAAAGTCATCTCCAACTGCAACCCATTTTAGCTTTATAGTTGAAGTAGAAGCTAAACATATTTCAAGAGTTGTGACTTTTTGAGGAGGGGTGGTATCTATAAGCATTGTATAATTTGTAGTTGAAATAAAATTTGCAACTATATGTTTGTCGCTGTCCATTACAACTACTAAAGGATTTTCACTACCTTTAGCATCTCCACTCCAGCAAGAAAAAATATATCCGGGATTACTTTCGGCTTTGATTTTAACTTCAGTGCCTTCTTGATAAAAAGTAGCATCGGGCAGAAGTACCAAATAACCTGCTTCTTGACCAGGAAAAATTTGTGTAGAAAGAGTATAGCAAGCCGGCTGCGTTGTAGTTTCTACATTAAAAATTATGTCTAATCTGGCATTAGTCTCATCAACAATCTCTATATTTTTTATTGTCAATCTTATCTCTGAACCATTATATGCTAAAACGCTATAGTTTTTTGGAATAAAATTTCTCACATCATAAACACCAGGAAACACATCTCCTCCATCTCCACCATTTATTCCAGCAGAAGTTCTGTCTGCTTCTATTAAATCTATTGCTAGATTCGGAATACCCGAATTAATATCATTTGCTAAAATTCTGTTGACATCTAAAGCAATTGTGTCATCTATATGCCATAATATTATTCCATTATAAGGTAGATTGGAGTTAAATCCTGTCTTATTTCTATATTCTAAAAGAAAATATTCATTTTGTGGATCATTAGCCTCTAATATAGGAATTTTTAAAGCAAAAGGATAATTTTCTATACTATTCAATATGACGGAATAACTTGTAAAATTAATCTGGTTAAACTCAAGCCAACCCAGAAACTTTTTTCCCCACGCTGACAAATGCGCAGGCATAGAACCACTTGGCTGTCCGCACCAAAGCCCGTTATCCATCAAACACCATTTTCCAACAACACTTGTTTGTCCATAATAAATATCTGGAAGTCCTAACTGATGAGCAAATTCATGACAGATTACCCCTAATGCTGAAGCATTAAGTTCCCTTTCAGGCACTACTATCCCATCCTCAAACCCATAAACAGAACCCGTCCACCAAACATATGCAGACCAAATGTGACCAGTTGGATCCGGCATTGTTTCCGCTCCAAACCCAGCATGAAGAACCATTACATAATCAAACAATGAACTATTGACCTTGCCCGCTGCTGCTTGAAGTGCATGAATTATTAATCTTGAAAGAGTTAAAGAAGTATTTTGTGCATAATAAGTTATATTTCTTGGCATTCTATAAGGGATTTCATTGCCTGTCAATGTAGAAGTAGTAAAACCATTACTATAAAAAAAAGTTAATCCTAACTTTAGTTTTCCATAAGATACCTCATTATAATAGTCAACGAAATTTCTAAGGTTATTGTTTGCTATTTCATGCCAACCACTGCTAAAATTTTGATCTCTAAAATCTACTATAATTACTGCTATTTTCTTAAAAATAGAAGAATCTAAAGAAAATTTTGGCGAAAATTTTAAACTATTTAGTCTGCGTTTTAATGGAGCCACTTTACATTCTGGCTGGCCAGGATATTTTTTAGCAGAAATATGAGGTGCTGATACTAAATAAGAAAAAAAACAACAAAAGAATAGATATTTAAGGATAGTTTTTTTCATTTAGAAAAATAATTATCAAAAAAAGAAAAGAATAACAAGAGAAAAGATTTAAATAAAAATTCTGCCTAAATTAAAGTTTAATTCTAAAAAACTTACTTACACACCACTATATATGAAAAAACTATCTTACCATCATTACTTTTCATTCTACTATATATAAACCTGACTCTATAAAATTTCCACTTTTATCTCTTCCTAACCACACTATGTTTTTGTCCGTTTTTTTTCAAGCAGAATATTTCTTTCCCGTTTACAGAATAAATTTTTACTTCCTCTACTTCACTTTAAAAATAAGTATAAAATACCATTTAAGATACAAACCACTGAGGCTATCTGCAAATACTCATCTCCATCAAAGCTATTTATATAAATTACTTTTAACAGAACAAATAGCAATTAAAAATAAAATTTTGTACTTCTACCAATCATAGATTATCTAACCACTACAAGTTTATCAAATCGTTCTTTGCCATCTTTTGTTTTAATTTTTAGAATATAAAATCCAGCCTTCAATGAAAAACTATCAAGCTTATTATTCAATATATTTGATTTTATATTTAAAATTTTCTTACC
>JBCNUU010000002.1:95993-254381 GCA_039630545.1 Endomicrobiia bacterium | reverse complement strand
TGTTACCTCATATCCTTTATTTGCTTCCACATATACCATCGCTGAATTTCCATAAATAATAGAACCATTTTGTGGATTAGTAATATTAATAGAAGGCAAAGTAGAGTTATATACTACTACACTTGTTTGAACTTGAGATGTATTGTTTTGTGTGTCATAGGCAACTACTTTTAAATTATGCCAGCCATCTGAGTATTGAGTTGTATCCCACACCCAGCTATATGGAGAAGAATTGTCTGTATATTTTAGTGTACCATCTACATAAAACTCAACTTTTGAAATACTGTTTCCTGCTGAAACATAAACAGAAACATTAGTGCTTGCCCAAACAATGCTTCCTGAAGAACAAGTTGTAAGATAAGCTACAATACCTCCTGTGCTTTGATTGTAGGATCTTATTTTGTTTCTTATATATCTTCCTGATTGAGTAAGTTGAGATTCAAGCCAACCACCAGATGCCGAAGCTCCTGGAACTAAAGCAGAACATGATTCAGGTTTATCATTTAATGACCAGTTGACCCAGGAGATTTTGTATTGTTCTAAAAAATTAATCCATGCGTCTGTTTCATTAAAATCATATCTACCATTACCTGTATACTCACAGGTCCCAAATTCACTTACAAAAAGAGGAAGTCCTGCGTTTATTGCTGTCTGTGCTTTGTGTCTGTAATTTGATCCATGTGTTGCTGCATAGAAATGTAACACATACATCACATTACTTACCCCTGTAAGTGGAGAACCCGCTGCTACATCCACATACTGGCACCAGTTTGGTGTTCCTACTAAAATTACATTGTCTGGGTCATATTGTCGGATAGCTTGAATTACTGCTTGAGCATAACTTTTTATTCCGTTCCAGTTATCATCCAGATCTGGTTCGTTAAAGATTTCGTATATAACATTTGGAGTGTTGCCATAAGTTTGTGCCATCTCCCTAAAAAACTCTATTGCTTGACTCTGGTGTGCTGGTGCGTTGTGGTCATGCCAGTCAATTATTACATAAATGCCTCTGTCTATGCATGCTTGAACTACTGTTTTTACTAAATTTTTGTGAGTTGTAGGGTATGTTAAGTATCCACCATCTTCTATCCCCATAGCTGCTCTAATTACATTTACCTTCCAATCAGTTGCTACCCAGTCAATAACAGAGGAATTCCAATATTTGCTTCCCCACTGGCTCCAAAACAAACTCATACCTCTTAAAACCACAGGAACTCCATTTCGGTCAACAAGATACCTACCAGAAACTCTCAGTTGTCCATGAACCTGTACGGGTGTTTGTGAAAATGAAAAGGATATTAAATTAGATATAACTGCAAGAAATAATAGATTAATTTTTATTTTCATAAATTTTCATTATTTCCCTATAAAATCCTATAAAATATCCTCCTTTTTTTTTATAATCAGACACTTTCAAAAATTATTTTGTTCCCAAAAAAATTTATCTTGCTACTAATACAAAATAAATTTTTGTGTCAGTTTTTAGCAAATAAAGACCATTCTGGACTATTAAGTTATAGTAATCCTTACCATCCCAATTATTAGATATATCAGAGAAAATTTTTTGTCCATCTTTTGTAAATATCTCATAAGGAATATTTTCAGAAAAAACAATTTTGTCGTTTATACCGTCATTGTTAGGAGTAAGTATCAAGTAATCAGAAATTAAAGTATAGTCTTCATCTATATCATCTATAAGGAGTTGAACCTCCATCAGATTGTTGGTTGTAGGATAGAATTGAGATGAAAGAATTCTAATCATTACTGAAGCTGAGTTTTGTTGTGAAGAGTTGTCTTTTACTCTTCCGCAACTAACCAGTGAGTTCCAGTGGATAGATTGTTTGCGTAAATAGAAGTTGTAGTTTGATAAGAGGATAAGTTTAGTGTTGTGCTGCTAAACAAAATATTGTCAATAAATATTTCTAACACACTAAGAAGATTATCATCAGTTGCTTGGTAGTGAAGATTTATAGTGTCTGTAAGATAGTATGTAGCATTATTTTGTGGTGAAATTATAGTGATTTGAGGAGGATTATCTCCTTCTATTCTAAATATCCTTATATTTATTTGAGCTTGCGAAAATTCTTGCATATTGTCATAGGCGATTGCACGAATTATATAACTTCCTGTTGAAAGAGATGTAGTATCCCAACTATAGGTGTAGGGTGGTTGTAAAAATGTATACTGCAAAGTATAACTTTGAGAAGGGTTAGTGATGCTTAAAACCACCCTTTCTACATATCCCGGAGCCTGATCTTGTGCTTGGATTTCTATGTTTACAACTCCGGAAACATTTGAGTTATTCAAAGGATTAACGATTGAGACTGTTGGAGGAGTATTATTATCTGTTCTAAATACTGCCTGATAAGTAAATGTTTGTGAACTGCTATCTACAGCAACAATTTTTAATGTATGTGTTGAATCTAAAAGTTCAGAAGTATTCCATATCCAGTTAAGTAAATAAGTATTAGTAGTAAGTATTGTTTCATATTTTAAGTTATTGTTCACATAAAGTTCAACTTTTCGTAGTTCAATATCATCTGTAATATTTGCACGAACTTCTACACTTCCAGTTAATATAGTAGATGTGGATGGTGAAATCAGGGTTATTGATGGAGGATTATCTCTGTTTTCATATAAAGAATAATACCCTAAAGCTAAAGCAAACGCCGCTTGTTGCCAGGTTCTGTGATATGTGAATTTGTAATCTTGCGGAATTGGTTCTCCATAATCAGGTCTTGTATCTTTAAAGGCACGATTTCCCTGGTTTACCAAGCCTATGTTGGGAAACCGTTTGGATTGAGGAACATATACAGTGGATATGGTGGTATCAGTAAATCTTACATAATCTGTCCTTATTTCTGGTGCAGAAATACCAAGGTCTGTTTTGAAATTTTTCCACATTACATCAAGTATTGTTTTTGCTAAGTATTTATAAAAATCTGGTTCAAATCTGGATTGGTGGTTGTGTTTTTGAAGTCCTTGTTTATAAAAAATTAAGCATTTTACAAATGCTCCCATAAGCCCTACATCGTGCCCCCATGCCTCTACTTTGGCTCCATAATTTGGGTCTCCAGGACCCTTTCCATTCCAACCTTGCCACCGAGTAGAAGATTGACGAGGACCAGGTGCATCTAAGGGATTGTTATTTTGAGGATTTAACCAATCCCAATTTACAAAACTTATAGGAATGTTTACATCTTCAATGAGATCTGTGTTTCTTAATTGTGATGTTGTAAGAGTATCTGCTGTATACCACTGACCGTTAATTTTAACTTTGAAATTAGGAACTGCCCACAAATCCATCCAGTTTTTTAAAATAGAATATGTGTCAGATAGATATGGACTTGTAGAGGGAAGTATAAAATAAAACTGTGCAAGACGTTCTGAAAACCAGTACTGCCAACCACACCAGGTGTTGCTACCTGGATCCCAGTATACTGGATGGTGAGTGTATCTTAAAGGCATCTGACCATCTGTGTAAGTAGGTGGGTTAAAAGTAGGTGCATCAGATGCTGTGTATTCTACATCATCATCTGGATAGTCATTACATACACCTCCTCCAAATGCACCTTCCCCTAAATTTCCCTTCGGAACTTGAAGCCATTTTGCTAAAGCAAGCTGTGTTCTTAAACTTTTTTCCCAATCAGGAACTCCTTTTTGTGCCCAATAATAAGCACCCAGTGGATTTTGATATCCAGTATGTGCAGAATGACAACCAATAAGAAAACCCCATCTTTCAGATTGTTGAACAGGACCGCCCCAAGCAATGTACCAACTTATTAAATAATGACAGCTGTTATAACCACTTCCTGCTGAACCAGCTTGTCCTATTCTTCTAAAATACTTGTCAAATAAACAATATCTCATCCAGTGACCTAAATTACGAGTTTTTGTTATATAGTTGTTAATGTTTACACCTTTTTGTGCAGCCCACAACTCTGCCCACCACATAGCTTGAGCTATCCTTGCTTCTGCATCAGGAGCTGAAGTATACCTCCATTGAGCTGAATCTGATTGAACAAATAAAGGAACATAAAATGTGTTGTAATCTGGTTTTTTATCAAAAGAAGGATGATGAATTGTTTCCCAGGTAGATTCGTTAGGGCCTCTTTGGAATGTGTTTGTTTTTACTATTCTTCTTCCATCTTTTCCTGAAATTCCTATATTAAATGCTTGACCAAATCCCAACCAATCGTCTACATCTAAGTACCAATGAAGAAGATAAGGTATCTGCCTTCCAGTAGCTGATGTAACTGAACTCCAAATTGGGTCGTTTCCTACAGGAGCGTTTGTATCTACACTGGAAGGATATGCTGTTGGTGAATCATGTTCATCTACAACTGAAGCTGGTTTTGAAGAATTATAGGCAAAATTTGGTTGTTCTGAAGAAGGTGGAATATAATACCGTTCACATATGTCCCAGGCTCTTGAAAAATTACTCCAGTTTGAATTGTTGGTAATATAGTCATACATTGCCTCTAACCATATCAAAAAAGAAATTCCTTCTGATGTAGAGCAGTGACCGTAGTCTGTAGCTTCTACAATTCTTTTTTCTCTTGAATGATAAGGAATACCTTCAGGAGACAAACAACCATTAGTTTTTATACAATTATATAGCTCTAAGAACCTATCTTTATATAAGTCACAAAAAGATGGTATAGTTGTTAATACCTGTAATATCATGAAAAGAGATATAAAAAATATTAGGAATTTTTTATTTTTCATACGATTTGCTCCTTTAAAATTTAGTGTTAGAATTTTTTTCTATTTTTCTTGTAGTCTCTCTTTCTATGATTCTGCAGGGTAGAATTACCCTTATAGGAAAATACTGAGTTTTATTTTCTATGAACTCAATAAGTTTTCCTGTAGCTAAATAACCCATCTCTTTTCTTTCTACATTTACAGTGGTAAGCGAAGGGACCACTTGAGCGCTTTGAGCTATATTGTCAAAACCTATAATGCTTATTTCTTTAGGAATCTCTACACCTTTTTCTATTAAAAACTTTAAAGCTCCTATTGCCATAGTGTCGTTAATCGCAAATATACCATCAGGCAAAATTTTTGAGCTAAAAATTTTTTTAACAGCATCATAACCACTTTCAAACTCAAGATTTCCTTCAACCACTAAATTTGAAGTAACTTCTAAACCAAAATTTTTTAATGCAGATATATAACCTCTATATCTTTCTTCACAACTTAGAGATGAAGAAGGTCCTTTAATACATGCAATCTTTCTACAACCTGTATTGTAAAGAAATTTTGTAGCTTCAAATCCACCTCTAAAATCATCATTTATAATGGTCGGCAGTTCATATTTTTCACCTATAGGGTTGTTAATAATTACTGAAGGAAGACCTGATTTTTTGACTAGATTTATAAATTTTTCATCCATATCACCTACCAATAAAAAACCATTAATGTGTTTTTTAATCATCAAATCTGAAAGGTCAGAAGCTCTTCTTATATCTTCATATAAAGTAAACAAAAGATGATATCCATTTTCTCTTACTCTCTGTTCTGCTCCACTGATTATCTCTGCATAAAATGGATTTTCTATTCCCCACTTTACACTTTTAGACAGAATTAACACAAAATATATACTTTTTGTTTTATCAACAGAAATTTCAGAAAATTTTGAAGGTGTTTCATTGATCACGACACTTCCTACTCCTGCGATTGGCTTTATGAGATTCTCATGTATAAGAATGTTGAGTGCCTGTCTGATTGTGACTCTGCTTACTTTAAACATTTTTGAGAGTTCAGCTTCTGAAGGTAGAAAAGTATTTTTCTTATATTCTCCTTTTTGAATTTTTTGTGATAATATTTTAGCTATTGTTTTATACTTTGGTAAAACAGAATCTTTCATCATGTGTTAACCTGTATTAGATATACAAAAACAAAATATAGTTGTCAAGAGGTTTTTAAAACAAAAAATTTATCTTTTAGAATTTTTAAAACTCCATAAGAAAAATTTCTTGAAAGCCAGGAAGATTTTATCTCTGAAGAATATTTTTTCCAGCTTAAAATATATCTTTCCCATCCAAAATCATTCTCCTGGCGAGATATAAAATCCGGATTCTTATTATATACCAAAAGTCCAGTAGGTTGAACATGAATATATATGGTTTTATAGGTCCATATTGTCCAGTGGAAGTCAAATTTTTCAAAAGCGGATATTAGGTCCCTTAAATACTCCTTCTCTCCAGAACACCCATTGTCACACCTTAAATTAATACCAAACTCTCCTACATATATAGGAACTTTATGTTTCATGGAGATTTCTTTATACTCTTTTAACATCTTATAGAGTTTATCTTTATTAAAATTGGCATCTGGATATTTAAGATCATGATTTAAATTAAATGTATAATCTACTGGATGATAAAAATGTATGCTTATTGCTATATTTTCTTTATGTTTTAAATATTTAAAAAAATCGCACATAGATGCCCACATGTTGCCTTCCACAAATATAATGTGTCTGTCAGAATTTTTTCTTATTACTTTAATTACATTATTATAAACTTCGGCTAATATCTTTGCCCAATTTTTCTTCCTTATCACCGGCTCATTCATTATATCATAACCTGCAATTATTTCTTCGTCTTTAAACATTTTTGAAATTTTATCCCATAAGCTATAGTAGATGCTGTGAAATTTTTTATTAAACCAGAACAAACTTTTAGATGGCTCAGGAGGATCTGAGTGCCAATCGCCATTTTGTGAACCAGGAACACTATGCATATCCAGAATACAATAAATTTTATGTTTTTTACACCATTCTATTATCCTTTTTAACCAATATATATCTTTATCTGCTATCTTCCAATGAAATGGAACTCTTATACAGTTAAAGTTTAAATTTTTTATATATTTTATATCATGTTCGTTAATAAAATTTTTTCTAAATGAATTTTCAAAATCAATTAGAGCTTTCTTACCATTTATTTTTTTAAATTTATTTTTAAACTCTGTTTCTGTAATATTTCTTCCACCAAGAATATATCCTTCCATCATCAACCACCCACCTAAGTTTACACCACGAAGTCTTATTTCTGTGGATGTTGTTTCTTCTATTATTTTTTCTTGTTTTATTTGTAACATTTTTAATGTCCTTTTTATATAAAGAAATTTATCCTTCTTCTAAATACCTGATCTCTTCTTCAGTAAGTTTTATATCAAATGCTACCATACAATCTTTTAACTCAAATAAATTTCTTGGCCCAATTAAGGCAGCCGTTGGAAATTTTTGAGATAATACATATGCTAAAGCTATGTTTATAGGTTTTATATTCTTTTTTGATGCAAGAATTCTGGCTCTTTCTAATCTTTCAAAATTTTCTTTGCTATACCAGCATCTTACAAGTTCTTTATCTTCAAAATTATCAGGTGAAGCTTTTCCACTAAAAAAACCCCTTGCTTGAGAAGACCATGAAAACAAAGGAATCTGTGTTTTCTTAAACCACTCTATATCCTCTTTATTAGAAGAACTTATACAACCTTCCCACACAGCAGAAACCATTTTTGCTAACGAAAAGTTATTGCTTACAACTGAAAAACCTTCTAAATTTCTTTTTCTTGCGTAATTGTTTGCTTCTTCTATTCTCTGTATGGTCCAGTTTGAACATCCAAAAATTTTTATTCTTCCAAGTTTTTTGTGTTCGTTTAGCACTTCTATAAACTCTCCAACTGGAATTTCAAGATTATCTCTGTGTAGTAAGTATATATCTATGTAATCCACCTGTAATCTTTCAAGGCTTTCTAATAATTGCTTTGTTAGATTTTGAGGATCACACCATGGAGTATGAGCACCTTTATCTAAAATTACAATTTCTTCTCTTAAATTTCTATTCTTAATCCATTGTCCTAACACTCTTTCACTTTTGCCTTCATAGTAGATATGTGCTGTGTCAAAACAATTTCCTCCCAACCTGTAAAATTCATCAAACATTACTGTAGCATATGGAAGTTCTATGTGAACGTCAGCACCCAGAATTAATCTTGAAACTGGTTTTTCTAAACCAGGGATTTTTAAATACTCCATTTTAATATCTTCATATCTTTTCAAAGGTTCTTTATCCACAGTAGAAATATATACTGTTGGTTTTTCAAAATCATATTCTAACCCTATTGCTTTCCTCCATTTATCTAATGTTTTCATATTACCTAAACTATCCTGCCAGCTCATAGCTGGATAATCTGGTTGAGTTTTATTTTCTAAAATACTTCTATTAACTATATCTGCTTCTAAAGTGTAAAGTGGAAGATGTGTGTCTATTTTTATTTCTTCTGTGTTGTTTTCTTTTTGTACAACAATTACGGATGGAATTTTTCCCTCTAATCCGGCAAGCCACGGATTTTTAAGTGTTATGCTTCCTTCTGTCCCAAAAATTTTTACTGAATTTTCTTGCCAAAATGTAATACTACAGGATATTTTAGCTATAATATCATTTTCAAACTTTAAAAGTCCAAAGGCATATTCATCAACATTTGTAGAACCTATTTTTCCAACACCTATAACCTCTTTCGGTTCATCAAATAGTTTATTGTTAGCTACTCCTGCTATTAGTCTTGCTATTGAAACTGGGTAGCATCCAACATCTAAAATTCCTCCTCCTGCTAATGAATGGTTAAAAAGCCTTCCGTCAGGATCAAACCAACCTTTAAAACCAAATGATGCTTCTATAATTTTTACATCTCCTATTACCCTGTTTTTTGCATTTAAAAGTTCTATCAATTTTCTAATTTGGGGATGACACCTATACATAAAAGCTTCCATTAAAAAAACTTTGTGTTTAGCTACTTCATAAATTACCGCTTCTGCTTCTGCGTAATTTACAGTAAGAGGCTTTTCACAAAGTATGTGTTTACCTGCTCTCGCAGATTTTATTGTCCACTCTGCATGGTATACATGAGGCAAAGATATATAAACAACTTCAACATCTTCATCTTTCAATAATCCGTCATAACTTCCATAAAATTTCTCGCATAAAAACTCTTTGGAAAACTCTTGAGCTTTTTTTATATCTCTGCTTGCTATTGCATAAAGTTCCCCTAACTGAGAAAATTTTAAATCAAAAGCAAATTTTTTAGCAATGCTTCCTGTACCTATTATTCCCCACTTTATTTTTTTCATAATTGTTAGTTATCTTTATAAAGCTGCCATATTTCATTATGTTGTATAGACTCACTTTTATTTAGAACTTTCAACGGAGTTAGTAATTCTAATTCTAAAAATTTAGGACAACTGTAAATTTCTACATTGCAAAAAAAGTCTGGATAAACATCTAATGTTTTAACCAATGGCGTTTTGAATTTTTTTACCATAAGATATTTATCTACCTTATATGAAATCCAACCTTTCAAAAGAAATTGTCCTATTTTGAATGCTGTTTTGCTTTTAGTATCTTGTTTTATGTATATAAAATCGTTATCTAAAGATAATCTTTTGTCTTTTACATCTGTATATTTCCAAAATACTATATTTCTGTTAGGCAAAAACCCATATTTATCTGTAGAAACATCGTTTTGTGGTAAAATTGCCATGCCACCTTTGCACATTACAGAAAGCGTCCACAAAGAAATTTTTTTAGTTTTTTTAGATATGTTAACTAATCTGTGTATAACTTCAAGTTCGTTTTTGGAAATAAATTTCAAATAAATCTCTTTTCTAATCCCTATTTTTTCAAAATTTTTAGAGATACGAAAGTAATCTTTTTTTTCTAAAAAATCAACTTTAGTGTTATCAGGATAGTAGGTTTCTAAACTTTCAGGAGCTGTCCATAATCTATGTCCACCGTAAATTTTCCAAACACCATATTTATTTTTGAACTCAACATCTTCAATAATACCAAAAAGATTCTTTTCACCTACAAAACTAAAATGTAGTATTCTTGGGCCAAAGTCTATAGGTATAACTAATTCCAATGTTCCATTAGTTATTCTTATGCAGTTGTATCCATTATATCTTATTTCTTGCTTTGTTACTTTCATAAAATTATCTCCTCATTGACTCTGCTAAAATTAATTCTAATTCTCCTCGATGATTTGCTGGGTCTAAATAGCAATCAATTATTTTCTCGTGCGGTAGTTGCTCTATTCTTTCATTCATAATCTTTATAACTTTAGTGTTTATCTCAATTGCTTTTTTTACAGGCATTCTTTCTGGATTTATGTCTATACCTATATATTCTTTATATCCAAACATTTTCAACACATATAGTGCTGCTTCTGCTTGTTGCCATTCAACTACTCCAACATTAAGATCCTGGTCATAGTTACCAAGCGGCTGACTGTTAAAATGTACATGTGCTAATCTTCCTTCGTAACATACCATAGCATATGAAGCTGCTGCTTCTTCGTAACCCATACGAATATGCCCTATCTCTGGGTTAAGTCCAACTAATGGTTGTCCTTTATCTAATAAGTCTTTATTAACTGAATTTTTTAACCTTTTTTCAATTCTCTGTGCAGCAAGAATACCTTCTGCCGTGGTTTTATATATATTATTTGGAGCGGGTTCGTAGGGTTTGGGTTCTATTGCAACTCTTACGCCAGGGACTTCATCCATTGCAGTTGCTAATGATTCTTCAAAAAAGTTCCACATCCAGGGAAATATGGTGCCTAATGGATAAGTGTATCCATCTATCCCAGGCCAGGAAATAGCACAATTTGCACCAACTTTTTTTACAAGTTTTAAACCATTTATTGCTATTTCTATTGCTTTGTCTCTAACTTTTTTATATGGGTTAGACAACGCTCCAAATTCAAACTCCTTGTCAAAAAAATGTGAAAAAGGCACTCCTATAAGTTTTATACCTGCTTTTTTATACAAGTCCAAATAAAGATCTAAATTATCTTCATTAACTTCTGAGGGATAATGTGCCTCTATACCTGTAACACCATATTCAGCAAATTCTTCTGCCATTTTAAGTCGTTCTTTTATTGATTTTTCTGGAACATATCTGTCGTGAAACCTTCCACCACCAGGTGTAAAATACCAAATTCCTACAGAAAACTTAAGCTCCAGTTTGAAGTTTTTCATATGGGCTAGTAGAGATTCTTTGTCTTTAGGAAAGTTTTTTTGATATGAAAGATCTCTAAGTTCGTATTCTTCTTTCATAGATTATTTTTTTCCTCCTTAGATTTTAAAATGCTTTCTTAGTTTTTCATAAATTTTTTCAGCAGTAAATCCGTATTCCTGCTGTAAAATTTTGTAAGGAGCTGAGTTTCCAAAGTGATCTATTCCTATTATCAAACCATTGTCTCCTGCATATTTTTGCCATCCTATGGTTCTGGAAGCCTCTATAACAACTTTAATTTTAACATCCTGAGGTATTACTTCATCTCTGTAGTTTTGAGGTTGTTCTTCAAACAGTTCTACGCTTGGCATACTTACCACTCTTACAGAAAAACCATCTTTTTGTAAAAGTTCTTGCACTTGAATAGCTAAATACACTTCAGAACCCGTTGCTATTAAAATAATATCGCAGGTTTTATTTTTCTCTTTTGATATTATATATCCTCCTTTTAATAAACCAGAAGCAGATGAAAATTTTTTTCTATCTAATACAGCTACATCTTGTCTTGTAAGTATCAAAGCAACTGGTTTGTCTTTTGACCTCAATGCGAAATACACAGCATATAATGTTTCATACGCATCAGCAGGTCTTATAACATATAAACCAGGAATTGCTCTTAAACTTATCAGATGTTCTACCGGTTGATGTGTAGGTCCGTCTTCTCCTATAAAAACACTATCGTGACTAAAAACAAAAACCACAGGAAGTTTCATCATTGAGGCAAGTCTTATAGGTGGTCTCATATAGTCAGAAAAAACAAGAAAAGTTGAACATATGGGCCTAAAGTTATATAACGCAAGACCATTTGAAATACATCCCATTGCATGCTCTCTTACTCCAAAGTAGATGTTTTTAGCATTAAAATTATCTTTTTGTATTGCACCTGAATCCTTAATTAACGCATTTGTGGAATGTGCTAAATCAGCAGAGCCTACTATTACTTTATCTATTTTTTTTGCAACTATTTGAAGAACATTCCCAAAAGCAGTTCTTGTAGATAAAAATTCCTTATCAAATTTTAAATTTTTTAACTCAAGCAACAAATCATTAAGTTGTGATTTATCTAAGTCGGTTGATAAGTAATCATCTAACAAACTTTTCAACTTTGGATATTTTTTTAAACAATTTTTAAGATTATCTTGCCATCTTTCATACTCTTTTTTTAGTTCTTTTAATCTCAAGCTAATATAATTTTTAACATCATCCGGAACATAAAATTTTTCTTTACTCCACATAAGTTTTTCTTTAATTTTACAGACTTCATCTTCACCTAAAGGTGCTCCATGTGCTTTATGTGAGCCTTCAAAATTAGGGCTGCATTTTGCTATTTTGGTAGATGCTATGATTAAAAAAGGTTTTGTAGATTTTTTAGCAAAGTTCAAACTACTATCTAATTGTTCTAAGTTATGACCATCTATTTTAACCACTTCCCACCCAAAGGCTTTAAATCTCAAATCAACATCCTCAGTGAAAGTCAAATCAGTTGAACCATCTATTGTTGTTTTGTTGCTATCATATATCACAATAAGATTATTCAAACATAGATGTCCTGCCAAACTGCCAGCCTCATAGGAAACTCCCTCCATTAAATCACCGTCTCCCACTAAAACATAAACTTTATGATTAATAAGTTCAGAAAGTTCAGAAGAAATTATTTTTAGCTTCTGCTGTAATATACGCTGGCCTAAAGCGATACCTACAGCTGTGGCAAAACCTTGTCCTAGAGGTCCTGTGGTAGTTTCAACTCCAGGTGTCAAACCATATTCTGGATGACCAGGTGTTTTACTTTTAAACTGTCTAAACCTTTTTAAATCTTCTATTGATAGAAAACCATACATATATAGCAAAGAATAAAGACCAGCTGAGCCATGTCCTGCAGAAAGAATAAACCTATCTCTGTTGAGCCATTTTGGGTCTTCCGGACAAAATATCAGATGTTTATGCCATAGCACATAAAATATTTCAGCAGCTCCTAACGGAAGTCCAGGATGACCGGATTTTGCTTCTTCTACGCATTCTAAAGAAAGAATTCTTATACAGTTTATCGTTTTTTTAACGATATCTTCTTTTTGCATATTTAGAAATTTCCTTTCTAAATTGATTCTAATTTTTTCAATATCTTTTTGTGAAATCCAAAAACAGACATTATTTTGTTAGTAATTTTTTGTTGTAGATCGTATAAATATTCATATTTAATAACATTACTTTTTTTTGGCTGGGTAGTTGTATCAATTTTGACTTTACAAAATTCATCTGTAATTTCTTTAATAGATATTTTACCTCTCAAATTTAAATAAGCCCAATAAGCCTGTAAAGCCGCTCCAAAAGCTGCAGATTCTTCTACTTCCATACAAACCACTTCACAATTAAAAACATCACTTACAATTTGTCTCCAAACTTTACTTTTAGCTCCACCTCCTGTTAGCCTTATCTGTTTAGGTTTGATACCTAATTTTTTTAACTTCTCAAAACCATATTTTAGACCTAAAGTTACTCCTTCCATAGCAGATCTACATAAATATTTTTTATCAAATGTAATGGTGTTGACTCCAAAAAATACTCCTGTCCCATCAGGAATATCTGGTGTTCTTTCGCCACTTAAATATGGTATCAAAACCAGACCACTACTACCTGGAGGTGTGTTTTCTATTAAAATGTTCATCTCTTCTATAGACATGTCAAACGTTTTTCTTATAAGCTCGGTGGCTACTGTAACATTCATGGTACAAACCAGAGGAAGCCAACCTCCCGTTGAATCACAAAAAGCTGCAATTTCGCCTTTTTGTTTATCGTATACGGGTTTTGAAGAGTAAGCAAAAATCGTTCCTGAAGTACCTAAACTTAATGTTACCACTCCTTCTTCAACATTTCCAGTCCCTATAGCTGACATCATGTTATCTCCTCCACCCGCTGACACAATTACATCTTTGTTTAATCCAAATTTTTCTGAAATTTCTTTTTTTATATATCCACATATTTCATATGGTTTTTGAAACGGTGGCAATTTATTAATTAGTTCAGGATCTATTATATCAAGAATTTCTTTGACCCAGATTCTTTTTCTGACATCAAACATTCCAGTACCAGAAGTGTCTCCATACTCAATTTTTAGTTCTCCAGTAAGATAATAATTTATATAATTGTGAGGTAGCAAAACAATATGTAACTTTTTATAATTATCAGGTTCGTTTCTTTTAAACCATAAAATTTTAGAAACCGTAAAGCCAGCTGGTATACTATTTCCAGTCAAAGATATAACTCTTTTTAGACCACCCAGTTTTTTTATAAGGTATTTGCATTCTTTAGATGTGGTAGTATCATTCCATAACTTAGCAGGCCTTATAGGATAACCGTTTTTGTCCAATGCGACAAATCCATGTTGTTGTGCAGAAACTCCTATTCCTTTAACTTTTGATTTATCTATTTTGGATAATACTTCAAATAAAACTTTATCACAAGCATCAATCCACCATTGAGGATGTTGCTCTTTTTTTCCATAAACATCTTCTATTATATCATGAGGTGAAGATGCTTGCTGAATAATTTTTTTTTCTTTAATATCTAAAACAACTGCTTTCGTGCTTTGGGTTCCACTATCTATTCCTATGAAATACTCCGTCATCTTCTAAAACCACCTCCTTAAACTTACATTTTAGTTTTATCTTGTTCAAATAATGTCATTAAATCTTTTTGAATATTTGCAACTTCTTCTTTTATCTTTCTTTCAACATCTATTTCTCCATAAACTCCTGATACATAATCCCATATTGTACCTAATCTTCTTATCAATATCACCTCTGCAGGACCCCACAAAGGAATACATGGGTGAACTCTACCATATTTTACTGTTTCTTTGAATACTTTCAGATGAGGATTTTTGTCAAAATACGGATCATTGTAGGAATCTATAGTTGCTGGTAAAAATCCAGAATTTTTAGCGTAATCTAGTTGTTGTTTTTTTTCTAATAAATACTTAATGACTTTCCACGCAATCTGAGGATATTTGCAAGACTTAAAAATTACAAAATTACTACCTCCAAGGAAGGTATATCTTCCCTTTGGACCTTCAGGGTAATGAACTACACCAAATTTAGAAGCTACAGGCAGATTATTAAAACCACCTTTCTCTGGAGGTAAAGTAAGGTTTCTTACAGTCCATGCACCAGATGGGATAATGGCAAACCTACCATTAGCAAACCATGTTTCAACTTGGCTACTATTTAATTCTAAACAAGATTTTGTTGTATATTTTTTAGCTATAGATGTATAAAATATAATCCCATCTAAAATTTCTTTAGCATTATTAAAAGGTTTATTGTCAGAAGTAAGCCAGTCACCTCCAGCAGACCAAATCCAGGGATCAAAATTGTAAATCACATTCCAATCGTTTTTGCCAGGTACTCCTATAGGATAAACTCTAAAGTATCCCTGTTTACTTTCTAACTTTTTTGCTTCTTCACCAAAATACAAATTAGCATTTTCATCAGACACAACATACGCATCATAGATTTTCTTTAACACTTTTTCAAAACCACTCCAATCATTCATATCCTGTGGTTTTATTCCTAACTTATCAAAAATGTCTTTCCTGTAAAATAAAGCTCTCGCATCTATTATCCACGGAACTGATGTAAAATTTCCTGCTATGCCTCCTGTTGGTAACACATTGGGAACAAACTTATCTGTTCCTAAATCGTTTTTAACCCAGTCTGTCAAATCAACTAAAGCCCCCATGGAAGTTACAGTTCCAACCCAGGTTGTACCTAGTTGACATATATCAGGACCCGTACCACTGGTTGCTGCTGTAGTAATTTTAGACCACGCAGATCCCCAATCTATTACGTTTACTATTAAATCTATATTTGGATTTTCTTTTTTAAACTCCTCAAGGATATTTTCAAATGTAATTTGTGGTTCAGAACTGTTAGGCATTATCCATATATTCAAGGTAATTTTATTTTGAGATTGAATTGGCTTTTTACAACTGGTAAAATTAATCATAACAAAAATCAAATATAAAAAAATTTTAATCTTATACATTTTTTTAATCTCCTTTTGTTAAAAAAATAATTTATTTAGCCTTCAATAAAAATTTTATAACCATCAAGCAATTCTTTATTATAGAATTTAATCACCAGTTTTTTATTTCTTATATAACATTCCACAACTGGAAATTTTTTTTCTTTCCAATTAGCAAAACAAACTAACGGAACTTTCAAAGGAACTTTAACAGGGGATAATTTTATTTCCTTTTTAATTCTATCAACTTTTAAACCTAAAATTCCGTAATATAAACCAAATGAAGTGACACCTCTGGGATAGTAGTGTAAATGATTCCAGCCATATGTATCTACAAAACAACCACCTCTTCCTTGAGTGTTTTCAAATAGTTCAAACTGCCAATATCTTTCAATATTATCAGAAAAATCTAAACCAAAATACATACCCACAAAATCATGCCATAAATTTTGTGAAATCCAAATGTTTGATTTATCTTTGCTTGTATGAGTACAACCATACTCTGTCATGTTATACTTTTTACTGTTTAATATATCTAGTTTTATTTTTTCTTTATTAAGATCAATTTCAGCATTTGAGATCAAAAGATACAACAGACCATTTGATGTATAAATAGAGTAGGCGTCCCATCCTTCTAAAATACCATTTATTTTTTTGCCACTCCATACATCAATTAAATTTTTTGCTATTTTATCTAAACATACGACATAGTGATCTTTTAACCATGCTTTCTTTTCTATTGTACTTTTTATTTTTTTTGTTATCTTTTTGATAAATTTTACAAATGTGTTATCTTTTAAAAAATTAGCAATTTCAGATAAAGCTTTTAAAGCTGAATAAGTTTTTAAACCAAGATAAATTTGTTCTTTGGAAAACTGAACAGCAGCAGATGCATCGTCTATAGTATTAGCTGTTTTCTCGTCAGGTATGCCATCTTTGTTTTTGTCACATTTGACAATAAAGTTTGCTAACTTTTTAAGCAAATCATATTTTTTTGTGATTAACGAAGAATCAGCTGTATGTTTCCAGTAAGCGTAACTTAACAATATCAGATTGCAATTTTCTTCAACTTCCATATTGTGAGGATATATCTGTGTACCTATCTCAAACAGAGCCCCTATATCATGTAACATCCAGTTTTCTTTTACATATTCATACCATAATTCTAATTCTTTTTTTAATAATTCAGGCCAAAACAACAAATAAAATAAAGCCACATTGTATTCAACATCTACGGTTGAATGATAACCACAATTACCTTCAATTACTGTAAATATATCTTTTAAAGTTTCATAATTAAACAACCAGCAAGTATTTATCAAATATGAATGAAATGTATAAGCAAGAAAGTCTTTTTGAGTTTTACTTAAAGAGGTTATGTTAATTATATATTCAAATGCATCTACTTTTTCCATTATATGTTTTTCATTTATGATGCCATAGTTGATAACCTCATCTATGTTTTTGAAAAAATTTGTATAAAATAAACTAAAATTTTCTTTTTTATCTTTAACAACAATAACATCTTTACAATAAACGGCAAAAATAAACATGGTTTTAAATTTGTGGTCTTTGTCAATTTTAAACTTTATATTATTAATATCAAAATTATCCATATTCTTAAGTAAAATCTCTGCATTGATTTTTTTTGATTTATCTTCAATCAGGTCCATTAAACCTGTGTTTTTATTTACTTTAAACTTTGCATAAAACATGTCTTTAATATAAATTTTATCTCTAATTTTACTTATCATCCCTGTTTTTTTTATATTTTCCAGATCTATGATTAAATTGCCACAGATACTTTTATTATCATCGTATTTATATGGTATTTTCTCAATAGCAATATCTATATATAGAAATGGCGAAATAGAAACCTCAGTATCTTCAGGATAAAAAGGCGAGATAAACTTTACTTCAAAAATAACTCCTAATTTCGTACTTTTTGCTTTGTATTTCAAAGAAGTAAGTGATATTTCTTGTTCAATGTGTTCAAAAATTTCATTTTTATCAGCCAGAGGAAGAAATGCTTTACCTGAATCAGTTTTTACACCCAAAACAAAATCAAAAGCTTCCTCACATAATATACCAAAAGGAGATATAAAAACTTTTTTATGTTTAGGCTTAAAGTGCAAAGTTAAACCGCCTCCTAATTTGCCAAGAACTGTTTCATATAAAAGCGACATTTTTTCCTCCTCATTTGGTTAATCTAAGATCATCTATGAAAATAGTTATTTTTTTATCAGATTGTGTTTTTAAAGAAACATGAAAAGTCATAACATCTTCCAGATTCAATACTTTATCATCTTTATTGCCAGGTTGATATTCTGTATCTACACTAAAATCTTCAAATGGTAGCTTCAAGTATATCCATTTGTTTTTTTCAGTTATTTCATAGTCACTACCCCAAAATGTTTTTTCTTTTCTCTCTTCTATGACAAAATGTATTTTGCAGTCTTGTGTAGAGTACAACCACATTTCTATGAATTTATAACTTGACCAATCAAATTTATTATTATAGACTATGCCTGCGTAATCCTTATTCACGCAATCAAATTTAAGACATTTTTCACCAAATTTTTGATTTAGATTTGTAATTTGAAGATTTATTTCTGAAGCAGGACCTTTATAAGAACCCCAGTCAAGTTTTACTTTTTCAAAGTTATCTAAAATTTTCACTTTTGACTCTAAAAATTTTTTGTCTATGTCTGATTCATAAATTACATCTAAATAATCAGAATATGCCCAAACCTGTTTGGTTTTTACTGTAAAAGTATGTTTACCTTTTGTTAAATAAATTTTATCAGTTTCTCTAATTCCCCAATATTCTCCATATAAGTCACTTTCTTTAGTAACAGAATCAGGTAATGCTTTAAACTTCAATTCTTTGCCATCAAGATAGTAGATGTAAGTATCTTGATCCCATCTGGATGTAGGGGACTTCCAATACACATCTCCAGATCGTTCTCTATGTCTTAAAATATAATTGCCATCTTGACATATGAAAAACTCAATAGATATGGAATCTTTTTCATCCGGTAAAACTACACAGCCTGAATCATCATATTTTCTTTTTTCTTGACCTATGGGAGTTTGCGAGGAATCTTCTAAGACTTTATAGTTTTGTTCTGTTTGTAATCTTCCAGTTCTAACAACTGTGAAGCTTATTTTATCTGAAAAAGTTGTCTTTTGAGTGGTTATATCAACGGCTTTTAGTTGAATAGTGGTTTCTTTTGGATTTGTGGGTATAAACTCACTATAAAATTCTCTGTCTTTAGTTTTTAGTTTATTCCAGGATTTTGCATTGTCAACACTGTAAAATAATTCATAGTTGTGAATCTTATCGTCATTTATTTTACATAATATCTCACAACCTCCTACATAAACTTCACCATTTTGAGGACTTATTATATAGATTTTAAGAGGTTCTTCTACATTATCAACATTTATCTTAAAAAAATTACCTCCTATTATTTTTTGGTCATTCTTTACCTTTATATATATGATATGCTCACCATCTTCTAAAAGTGTTGTATCTATTCTGGTAGAAAAATAGCCATCACGATAAGGCAATACTTTGAATTCTTCATCATCAATTTTGTATAACACTTCCTTTATTTCCTTATTTGTTAAAACTTCAAGTTTTAACTCAATTACACCTTTAACTACTGCATTTCTTTTTGGTGAAAGTAAATTTATACACACATCACTTTCTGGAATAGCTACATTAAACACATATAAAGCAGCGGCATCTATAGTAGCTTCGTTACATTTGAAACTGCCCTGTTGTTCAGTATAAAATGGTTTTCCTTGTAATATATACATACCAGGAAGAACCGCTCCTAAAATTCTTTTTTTATTCTGTGAAGATAAGGCAAGCAAACTATATGGATTTTCTATAGAATTTCCCACACCTACCACAAATGATTTTCCCATATAATTAAGTCCTAAAACCCACTGTCTGGATTTAATTGCTGAATTAATAATTGAATTATCCTGCAAAACTTTACTTATCCAATAAAGATCAAAACCTGTTCCTAACACAAGCGCGTTAGTCCCCCATTCCCATGCATCTATAAAACCTGTTCTTAAATAAAAAGGATTTTCTGCTGAAAATTCAACATACTTTTTAAAGTAATTGTTTAGTTCTCTCTTAATTACTTTTTTTATACCATCATGGTTTGTAAACATATAAACTTTGCTTAAAGCTATGACTGGCTGGAATAACCAGCTCATATGGTTTAAACTTCCTCCTACCGCTTTTATTTCTAAAACTCTCCTTTCTGCAAAATCCAAAAATTCAAAATTTTTTGTCGTCTGGTGCATCTCAACAGCTCCCCATACTACAGCAGATTTATCTCCCGGGTATCTTCCAAAACTCCAGGGTTCTAAATCGTATTTGTTTGGATTTTTCTTTATCCACTTTCAGGTTTTTAAAGCTGCCTGTAAGATGTTTTGTGAATATGTTTTATCGTATTTTTCAAATATTCTACTACATATCGCAGAAGCTGCTAAAAACTTTCCAGCTATATCAGTAAACTTATCTATATCTAAATATCTATCATCAGAAGTTTTTGGCTTGTTATCTGTTTCTTTTTCAGGCAATCCTTTATATTCATATCCAGAAAAAACTCTCTCAAAAACTCCGCCATCTTTATCCTGCATTTTCAACATCCAATCTATTGCGTACTTTAGTTCTTCTAATATATCAGGATAATCATTGTGGTTAAAATCATCGACTAAGTTAAACTCTTCAAACGCAACGCCCAAAATACCTACTGCTACTGCTAAATTACCCATGTATTTATTATAGTCACCAGCATCATGCCAACCACCTGTTACATCTATATGGGTGTTAGGATGATAACATGGAAGTTGAGTTAAAATTAAAGAATCTACTAATTTTTTGTCTGAAAAAGGTACAACAGCATCATCCAAATGACAAGGTTTATGCCATCCTGGAATCTCCATACCGCATCTTTGAATGTAAAAATAATTCTTTATGGTATCTAAATAAAGGTTTCTATAAATATCTTTTTTAACAAAAAAGGATGTCTCTTTCTGGTTGGTTTTTAAGATATATTCACCTTCCTTTAAAGAAGTTAAATCTATAATATAAAAGTATTTGTCAAAATATTTTCCATAAAAACTCATAGTATCTTTTGCAACTTCTTTTTTTGTTTTCTTATCCAACACTAAAAAACTTATATCTTTAAGTTTTTCCTTTGAACAAAAATAAGCAAGTTTTTCTTCGTATAAACTATAACCTGCCTGGCTTATTATGAGTTCATCTGAAAAAGAAACTCCAGAGAGTATAAATATCAAAAAAGGTATATAATACATTTGTTAGCTCCTCCTGTGTGATTTTAAAATTTTGACAGATTCTCGTTCTATAAGCTTAGCAGAAACTGTAAAAGTTATACTGGAACGGTCTTTACCATAAATTAAATCATTTAATCTTCTTATTGCTATTCTACCAAGTTCTTCCTTAGGAACATCCACAGTAGTCAAACGAGGAATTATTTGTTGAGTTAATTCTATATTATCAAAACCTACTATGCTTATATCTTCAGGAATATTAAACCCATTTTTCTCTAAAGCATCTTTTGCACCAATAGCAGTAAAATCATTTACACAAAAAATGGCTGTAGGAAAATCTTTCTTTTTTAAGTTTTCTATCATTCGCAAAGCTGCTTCATATCCACCAGTATATTCAAGATTACCTGTTTCAATATATTGTTTAGGTATATAAATATTACTTTCTTTTAAAGCTTTTAAAAATCCTTTAAATCTATCCAGAGCAGAAATATATTCATCTGGACCTTTAATTATTGCTATTTTTTTATGTCCACAGTTTATCAAATACTTAGTAGCAAAATATGCAGCTTCAAAGTTATTAACTAAAACAGAGTTAACCTTCATAGATGAACTTTTAGGGTAACCTTCTATCAAAACTATTGGAAATAAAATATCTCTTTTTAGTATTTCATCTATAAAATCTTCTACTCCGTGCCCTACAGCAACAATTCCGTCAGAGTTGTTCATTATTAAACTGATTTCATTAAATAAGTTAACTTCAGAAGCTTTTATTATTCTTGTAAATAAGTTATATCTATGTTCAACAGCTTCTTCCATTATTCCATAAAAAACTTTTGAAAAAAACAAATTAGCAAAACCATGTTTTGCTGTGTCTGATATTACTGTAGTGATGCATTTTTTATAAGGAAGAGTAGCAGTTTTTGAAGACAGAGCTTTTGCTGCGGGATTAGGAATGTAGTTGTATTCTTCTATTAACTTAAGTACTTTCTTTTTAGTTTCTTCATTCACATAAGGTAAATTGTTTATTACTCTTGATACTGTTGCTACAGAAACTTTTGCAAGTTTAGCTATTTCTTTAATTGTTATTTTTTTGTTTTTCATTTTGTAATCGTTTTCAGTAAATGTTTACATAATCTTTAAAAATTTGTCAAGTGTTTAAAAAAAAATTTAAAAAGTATTGCTTTATTAAAAAAAATTTGTTATTTTATTTTTAACAATTTAATGGTGGAGGTTTAATAAAAGATATGAAAAAAATTTTTTCTTATCTAATTGTAATAGCAATAACTTATATAGTATCTGCTATTATTAACAATCCTACTTTAAAAGAAAAGTTAATTGCTCCGTTTAAAGGAAAACCTGAAGAAACAATAATAAAAGTTATGTATATAAAACCAAGATTGGTATATGTTAAAAAAGAACCAGCAGAAACTTCTGAAATTTTAGGAACATTAAAAAGAAACACAGAAGTTGGTGTTCTTCAAGTTCAAGATAAATGGGTTAAAATAAAAACACCAGCAGGAGTTTCTGGATGGGTTTTAATGGCTTCCTTAAAAGAGCAACCACCTGCTACTACAAAGAAAGAAACTACCCAACAGCAAGAACCTGCACCTTCTAAAGAAGAAGCTTTAACTCAGTATGAAGATTTATCATCCAATGGGAAAATTCCCTCATCTGTAATTTCTGTGTTTGAAGAAACTCCGGCTGCTACTGATGAACCTCCTGAAATTATAAAACAAGAAATAAACAAAAAACAAACCACTACACCTTTAAGTAAACCTAAAAAAGAAACAAAACCTGCTTCTTCTACAAAAACAGAGACTCACCCTCAAGAAACTCCACAGGAAAAAACACCAACAACATCTTCAGAAATTACAACTCCTAAAAAAATAGAAAAACAAACAGATGTCTCGGAAGAAATTACTACCTGTAAAAATTGTGGAGCAGAGGTAATAAAAGGAGAAAGATTTTGTCCTATCTGCAGGGAACCTATTAAATAATAAAAAAGTTAACTCCAGAAAATTTCTATTATTAAAACCAATACAGCAACTCCTGCACCTATATATATAAGAGTGTTTCTAAGATTCAAGGGTATTTTTACAAAAAAAATCAAGTATAATATAAGTATAAGATAAATACAGAAACCTATATATAAGAAGTACTTTAAGAATTTTTTCATATAATTTAATTAATTGTATCTTTTTATAAATTTAATTTTACATTATTCAAAATAAGCTATTACAGTAGTATTTTTGGTAATAGTTATAGTTACAGGATTCTCAGTGGTATTTATGTCTCCTCCCCATCCTACAAACTTCCATCCACTTGGAGGTTTTGCTTGTAAGGTTACTTGTTCTCCATAGCTGTAAAATGGCTTGTATGGTTTTTTTTCCACCCAATCAGGAGAAGCAGAATTAGGAGAAAGTTGAATTATCAAAGTATATTGTTCTTGATTTATCTTTTCAAAGTTAGCTGTAATATTCTTATCCGAATCCATTACAATAATTACTGGGTTAGTGCTTACGGAAATATCTCCAGACCAACTTACAAACCTATAGCCTTGAAGCGGAACAGCACGAAGCTCAACTTCTGTTTGAGGATAATACCACTCATAGTTTGGATTTTTATGTACCTGCCCGGTGTTAGGAGGATTAACTGAAGTATTAAGCACATATTGAGATCTTGAAAAATTAGCAGTAATTCTTAAATTTCCTGTAATCTTTATCACAACTGGATTTTGATTCCCGGATAAGTTACCACTCCAACCATCAAAAGAAAATCCTTCGTAAGCAGAAGCTTTAAGTGTTACTTCTTCATTTAGCTCATAATAGAGCTTATTTGGAGTCTTTGTAACTGTTCCTCCATCTGAGGGTTCTATGTATATTTCTAAACTATAGTAGGTAGCACCTTGAGGTATTTCTTGAAAGTTTGCAGTTATTTGTTTGTTAGAATTCATTGTTATAGTAACAGGATTTTGATTTTGAAGATTTGTTGGGATATCTCCTGTCCAGTTTACAAAAACATAACCTGTAGCACTTATTGCTTGAAGCGTAACAGATGTACCTTCCTGATACGAAACCAGGTCAGGTGTCTTTTCAACTTCACCTCCATCTGGAGGTTGTATAGTTATAGTTAATGTATAAGTTGGAGTATAGGTTGATTGAATTTTTGTAAAATTAGCAATAACGGTCTTATCTGAGTTCATTATAATAACAATAACAGTTGATGTATCTTTAGCCACATCTCCACTCCAGTAAGAAAACTTCCAGCCACTGGTAGGGGATGCTTCTAAAGTAACTGCAGTACCTGCTAAGTATTTGTAACCCGGTGTCTCAGGAGTAACTTTAATACTTCCACTTCCTAAAGGATTAACTATAAAATTAAGAGAATATACTTGAGTTTGAGTAGAAGTTTTATCAGATGGGGACTTTTCTTGCTGAGGGCATGCAAAAAGAAGAAAAGAAATTAAAAGTAAATATTGTTTTTTCATATTAAAATTTTATGTGTTTGAAAAGAACATTGAGAGCTTTTATAATTTTGAAAAGAGCAAATTTAAGTTAATAACCTTATAAAAACGAAGAGATTAATTCTGCTTAGAGTAATATAAAATTACATTTAAAATTTCAATAGTTAAAAAAGTTAATAATCAATCTACAAGAACAATCATACCTTTTATTGTACTGTTATTTTTTGTTTCAATTAAATACAAATAAATTCCATTTGGTAATTTTCTATTTTTGTTATCTTTTCCATCCCATATAAATGGTGCTTTTTTTATATTTTTTACTAAAGAACCCTTTGTATCATAAATATTTACTTGTTTTATCTCTAATTTTGAATTATCTGAAAAATCTACAGAGTCATTTATATTATCATTGTTCAATGTTAACAACATCTTGTTGGAAAATTTTGAAAAATACTTGTTGATAATTTCTATCAAGATACTTTTTTCTACATAATTGCCTAATATATCCTCTACTTTTATTTTTAAAGAATAAACTCCGTCAGGATATTTAGTTGTATCCAAAAAATAATTTGAAACATTTGAATAAAGTGTGACCTCTTTATAATCGTTTAACCATATCTCCACTTTTTTTATTTCACTGCTACAAAGGATAGTAAAATCTAATTTTATTTCGCCCCTAACTTTTGAGTTATTAGAAGGAAATTTTAATTCTACATCAATTGGTGGACCTGTCATATTACTACTTTCATACGGCAAAAAATATCCAACCAAAAAAACTAAAGGTGCATTCCAGTTTATCGCTATTTCATTACAGGAATATGCTTCCTGGTGATCAATATAACACTTTGCTGGTGGTGGGTTGTAAGTCCTTATGTATTCAGCAAGCAAAGGATCGTTCCCACGACTGTTAGGACCACCTACAAGAAAACCTGGAATTGTCTTATTTATAGCTATTGAGGGTCTATGATGAATATTTTTTGGAGATTTTTTACCTATACCTGTTACATAGCAGTAACCTGTAGGGTTTCTTCCCAAAATGTAATGAAGTTGTTCTAAAGCAGCTTTTTTATATTTTTCCTCTCTTGTTATCTCATATGCGTAAATCAAATCAATAGCATAGTTTAGCAATACACTATTTGAACCCCAATAGTATTCTGTGTTTCTTAAAACTATACTATAGCAGTTGTTTTGGATTCTTGAAATTAAAGAATCAGCGTAGTTTTTAACATCTTCTTTTATTCTTTGTTTCATATTTTCATCTGCAGAAGAAGAAAAATAATATGTGTAAACTGCTAAGTTTTTTAAATTTTGCCAGGAAAGCGGAGAATTTATTGAAGTATAATATTGGATAAAATAATCTGAATATTTTTTCTCTAAAGTAGAACGAAAAAGCTCAGCTGCAGCCCATAGTCTTTCATCTGAATCGTTGCTGTCACCATACTCTCCAGTAGCTACCCCTTCCGGGTTTCTAAAACCATATGGAGGAACTATACCTGGATTTTTTTCTAAAAACTCCCATGCTTTTATTGCAGAAGATAAACACTTTATAGCATATTCATAGTCATAATCTTTAAACACTCTATAAAAAGCTGCAAGCATACCAATAAAGTTTCCTGTGGCTGCTGTTGTTTCTGTAGAATAAGTGGTTCCTCTTGATAAATCAATAATGTATCTTTCAGAAAAATCCTCTTCCGGTAGAATATTTAATGGTTCAAAATTTTTAGCTGTGAGCTTATGGTAAACTCCACCGGTATTTTTATTTTGCATACTGAAAACCCAGTTTATACCATATTTTACTTCGTTTAAGATATCTGGAACATTATCATAACTTTCTACATCTGGGAGATTAAGTTGTCTGTCTTTAAATTTATCCTTGCAGAGTTCATATATATGAATTAAAGTACCTACAGAAACACCAAGATTAACAATATACTTACCATAATCTCCAGCGTCATGCCAACCACCAACCGCGTTAACTTTAAAAGGCATACCGCTCAAAAATAACTCTCCGTCTTTTGTGTGGCAAGCTTTATGGGTAAGTTCAGGTTCTTTTAACTCACAACCACATCTTTGTAAAAGAAATGCTCTTAATGATTTAATAAATAACTCAAAATACACATCTTCACTTATAGTAAATAAATGCGATTTTTCTAAACCTTGTATTTCAATATAGTAAGTTCCTTTTAAAGATAAAGCTGAAAAATCTCCTGAATAAATTTCATCACCTGAAGATGAATCATATCCGCGATAAGTTAAAGTGCTTTGGTATACTGTTTCATTATTTAGATTTTTAACTTTAAACTCTAAACTCACAGGGTGAGTTGAAACAAAAAAAATTTTTTGTTCGTGGGGCAAAAAACCAAGCTGGTTTATCTTTATAAATTCAGAAGAAGCAAGATATTTAAATAAAATGAAAATACAACAAATTAAAATAAATAAAAATTTAACAAACATTATTTCTCTATCTTATCTCAATCTGCTCTTTTTTTGTATTATTTTCATATATCTTTTCTTTAGGTAATTTATATGCCACTACTGAAATTTCTTTTATTACATCTTTTTCATCTGTTGAAAAATCAAATTTTACAAATTTTACAGCTTTAACATCCACTTCTTTTTTATCTATTTCTTTCCCATCAACAACTAATGCTACATTGACTTTTTCAACAGGTTTTTTAATATTATGAAATATTATCTGGTCTGAAGAAATATTACCTTTAATATCAATTGCTCTTACATTTAAAAAACACGCAGAATTTAAATTTACTACCTTTGCTACAATATAAACTTTTTGATTTGCTGGAATATAATGAAGTAACTCATTGTTTTTATCGTATATTTCTATCTTTTGTACTTCAATATCAGGTTCATAAGTTGGCTCTAAGTAACCTATATAAAATTCTAAGTCATCTATTGAAACCTCTCCTTTAAGGTCAGAAGTTAAAGCAATAAACTCCACAGCTTGAATTTTGTCTAAATCTAAAACTTCATTTGCTCTTCCATTATTTGGTGTACACCATGCAGGAATTTTAAATTTGTAAAAAGGAACAACAAAATGATTCCATCCAGGCCTTACATAAACAGTATACCCCCAGTATTCAACACCTTCCTGTTTTGGACCTTTAAAATCATTAAAATCGTTGAGTTGAATTCTTAGCATATTCCCAACAGCATCTTTTCCAACTTCAGGTGAAGCATCTCTTCCATAAATCCACACAGATACTCCATTAAATTTTCTACAATCATAATATCCAGGCCTTGGTGCAATCTGAAAACCACTTCCAGCATATGCATAAGGACCAGAAGGATTATCTGCTGGAACCCTTGCGGGATTAAATTTAGTAAAATCCCAGGTAAAAAGCACAGATCCAGGTTTATAAGAATCTGGTCTACTATTTACATAGTCAAACAAAGCAGCTCCTCCTTCTCCCTTCATATCTTTACCATTAACTATAGAACCACCTGCGTCACCATATGCACCTAGCCATCCTCCACCTAAATCAGTAATTCTTGCTCTAACATCTTTTATTTCACAGTCACTTATTAATATTTTTTCTTTAAGTGGAAGTCCACTTTCATCGTTATAAAAAGCTTCATACTCATTTCCTTTTGTGTTTATTAAACTTCTCCATTTTTCACCATTTATGTTATATTCAACTAAAAGCAATTTATTAGAAGATATAACTTCTGCTTTGATTGTTAAACCGGATAATAAATGTGAACTATTTTCTTGAGGTTGTTGAATTTTTACTCTTAACTCCTTCTTAGAAGCAGGTGAAGAAAAGTACTTGGTTAAAAATATTAAACCAGGATTATAATCGACAGCATATTCATTTGAGGCGTATGCATTCCATTCATCTATGTAACTTTTAAGTAAGGGATAATTTGAATCTTTATTTTGTGGAATGTCTGGGAAAATATCATCCCCTCTTGTTTTAAGCACGGGTTTAAATCTTGCATATGGATGTGGAGTTAGTTCAACATGATCACCAGCTGGTTTTATTTTGTCTATTGCTGAGGTTTGAGTGGGTTTGGTATAATCAGCTCCATCTCTATTACAACCACCAACTACAAGGCCAGGTATCATTATGCCTGTGGGTTGGACATATCTATGGTGAGTTTTAAACGGATAATTCCACCCTATTCCTGTAACGAAGCATTTGTTTACAGCATTTCTTCCAAGAACATAATGAATTTGTTCTTCTGCTATTTCCAACAATTCTTTGTTTTTAGTAACTTCATAAAGCATCAGCAAATTTATTCCATGTGATGTTATAACTCTGTTGGAAGCCCATACAAACTCATTATCTTGTGGCCATTGATGATCTGGTTTAGTTGGATGATATGGTTTAAACTTGTAGCCACCTAATAGTACTATGTTATACTCATTTGCATATCTTTTTCCTTCTTGGGGATGACCTTCCGGATAAATATATTCTCCCCTGTATATTTTAAGAATCCTATCCATGTATTCTTTTGCTTTTGATTCTATAAATTCTTTTGCTTCTTTTTGTTGTGTTGTAAGTTCTTTTTTGGTTAAAAGAACCTCATAATATCGCCACATACCAATAGTGTGAACATCAGCCCAATCAAATGCACTAATAGTAGCTCTTGGAGCACCAAGCTCGGTTTTCCAGTTATTCTCATCTGCATACTTAGACAATACATAATCTTCATACTCCTGTTTACCTGTTGTTCTATAGAGCTCTACAGCAGCAAAAAATCTTTCATCCACATCTCCAGCTTTGCTTACATAGGGACCTGTATTCATATTTTCAGGCTGTTGTCCTTCATCACCTCCAATCCATTTTGGATCATTTTCTTTTTTAGTTTTTAACCACCTCCAGGCAAGTTCTGCTGCTTCCAGGTATTTTTGAGAAAATAAAGGGTAAAATTTTTTATATACTCTTGCTGCTTGTGCCATTACTCCTGCAAAAAGAGCAGCGTCTGTAGTAGTAATGCCTGCTACATATCGGGGAAGGCCTTCTTGATCTGGAGGAACAAATTCTCCAAAATCAAAAGTTGATACTTTGTGATATACAGCACCAACTTCTTTTTTGTCTTTGTATATTCCAATAGATGGATGTCCCAGACCACCTTCTTTAATTTGACATTTAAGTATCCAATCAAGATATACCTTAACCTCATCTAGTAAATCAGGGACACCATTTCCTGATTCAGGAATTTCAAGCTCTCCATCTGTAAACTTTTCTGGCATCTTCTCATAACACCAAAGAAGAACAGCACAACTAAAAAGACCACTTGTAGCATATTTATTATAATCTCCTGCATCGTGCCATCCTCCATTAAAGAAACCTAATGGCACCACCTTTTGCGAAATTCCAAGCGCAGGAGTACCGTCAGGGTTCAGCTTATTCGGAGTGCCTGCATCCCACATTTTAGAAGGAGCATCATCTCTGTTAAAATATAAAGCATCAAATAGATGACATGCTTTGTGATATACTCCACTTAAAGAATCATTTATATATACACCACATCTTTGAAGATAATAAGACCTCATCAATGTCTTTGCCACATCAGAATAGACGTTATCGTCTATTAAAAACCAGCACGATTCTCCTATGCCTTCAACCTTAATATAATAAATCCCTGGTGTAACTACAGAGCTAAAATCTGCCTTTTGAACATAATCCCATGAATTTTCGTCCCATTTAGGTTTAGTTAGACTACCCTCATAAATTGGATTTTTAGTAATTGCATTGATTACTTTAAATTTATTAGCAAAATTTTTAGGAGGAACCCCTTCATCCTCACCAGTCCAGTCTGTTGTGTCACTGTAAGTTATAAAAGCTATTTTTTTTGCTTTTGTTCTATATCCTACCTGGTTTACTTTTATTCTATTAGAGGCAATTTTTATTACTCCATATACTGGAGTAGCAACCCTATCTTTTTTATCAACAACATACCACTTATAAAAATGCATCCCATATCCTAACTGAGAACCTTTGACTTGATACTCATAAAAACCTGAAGGTTTAAGCTTTACATCATATTTTTTATCATTAATATATAAGCTTACTTCCTTTACTGAGTCAGCTGTCTCAATTATTCTGGCTCTAAAATTAAATTCTTTATTTAAAGTCCCATATAATGGTTCCGTTTCATCAATTATTATAGGTCTTGAAGGTATTTTTGTCTTTTCTGCTTGAAGTATTAGTTCCTCTGAAAAGATATTTCTTTTTATTAAAATATAAAAAACAAATAAAAATAGAAGTTTGCTATTCTTTTTCACATTTCCTCCTTAGATAATTTAGTTGTATTATCCTGTTATAATCTAAATGTAAACAAAAAATTTGAAATTGAAACATTGAAATTAAAAAATACTTTTAAAGTATAAGAATTATAAGAATAACAGCTAACAAGATAAGAATGAGATCTGTTTTTCCAATTTCAACTGTTTCTTTTTTTTCTGTTTGTGATGAAGAACTTTCAGCAAAAAGAAGCATAGGTTGAGTGATTATATTGAAAATCAACACTGATAAAAGAAAAACTAAAATTAACATTTTTACTTTCATCATAATTACAAAACCTCCTTCCTAAAAATGCTAGAGTTATATTTGTTAAGATTATTTACAATTTTTTTGAAATTTTATCAATAAATACACAAAAAATTTTACCTGCAAATAATTATAATCCCCTTATAAGTTTTAGATTGGTGTGAAATTACATAACTATAAAAACCACTTTTTATCTCTTTAGATGGTTCCCATTTTAATACATTTTTTTGAGAAGATACTTTTTTGCCTCTTGAGTCAAATACTTCAAATAAATCTACCGAAAACGGAAATTCTATTTTTTCGTTTATATGATCTTTATTATTTGAGATCACATATATTTTCTTAAAACCACCATCTTCAGTTTCTTGAGAGGATGTTGCTATACTGAAATAGTAATTTAAATATGAAGATTGACTGGAACTGTCCACAGCATAAACTTGAAAAATATAAGAAAGATTTGGTAAGAAAAAAGTTAGGTTTATTGTATAATTAATATTTACTTCTTTTAAATTTTCTTGAGATAGATCATATTCAACTTCAGGTTTATTGCCGACTTTAATTTTTACTTTATCTATTTTTTTGTCATCTTTTACATTGATCGTAACTGTTTTATCTGCGTTTATAGTTTCACCATTCATGAGATTTAAAATTGAAATCTGTGGTGGGTTATCATTTATAATATTTAAAACTTCTACAGAAATCGTTTTAGAAGAAACTCTTCCATAAAAATCATAGGCATATACAGTTATAGTATGAGAACCATTTGATATCTCTAAAGTGTTCCAGAGATAGATGTATGGAGAAATAGTATCTGTAAATTTCAAGATACCATCTATATAAAATTCAACTTTAGAAATCGTAGAAGAAGAAATGATATTCACATTTATTTCCACCTGTCTAGAAACTACACTTCCACTGGAAGGAGAAACAAAAATAATATCTGCTATAAATTCGGATAATGGAGACGAAGATATAAAGATTTTTATTTCATCAAAACTAGATAAACCAAGTATGTTAACACCTACTACTTTTATGCTTACAGTAGAACCTACGACAAAACTTGAAATGTTTATCAACCAGTTATATGGAGAGGATGTTTTTGAACTTACAAATATACCATTTATCCACAACTCTGCATAGGCAACAGAAGTATAATCAGTGATGTTCGCTCTAACTTCAAAATTATTTTGAATTGAAGTATTATTTTCAGGAAACACAATCTTTACTTGAGGATAAGAATTTTGGGATGATGAAAAAGTGTGGTCTATGTTTATCCACTCAATAGCTACTGCTGTTTGACCATTTGTATCTGTGGTTAACATTCTGACAAGGTATACACCATTAGGATAATTTTTAGAGTCCCAAAAAGTGTTAAATGTATAAGTAGTGTGAGCTTGTACATACTGAGTAATTGTAGAGACATATAATATCTGCATGGTATCTGGATTATGGATGTAAAAAACAAAATTTTCTATTCCTTTATCATCTACTGCAGAACCTTCTAAATAAATATTACCACTTAAGGTTGTGTTTGGATAAGGTCGAGAAATAAAAATTCTAGGAGGCTCGTCCAATGGATCAAATCTCCTTGCAGGTTCAGTCCCATAAATAAGGACTCCATTTTTATAAACAGGAATTCTATATGTTTTAACAGCTTCCTGAGCTGTGCTTCCTGTAGAAAGTGCTATTCTTGAATAATCATTTCTTGAATCCCATATTTCTTCCCATGTTGGACTTTGAAATACTAAAGCAAACTGATATGGTGCATATGGAGAAAATATAGGTGTAGTAATACAAAATGGTAATGGTTGATTATACTTAACTTCTACATAGTAAATATTTCTGGAAATATCATACGGTAAGACTGAAGAAATTGTAGCAGAAGAAACTGGATTATATGCTGTTTCTACTTTAATATTTTGATGAGAATAAGTAGAACTAGCTTTCAATATTTCTGTAATGTCGAAAAAATACTTATAAGATAAATCAGACACAAACTGCGGTGGATAGTTAGTATCTACATATAGATACACAGCAGGTTGTGATCTTTGTCCAGAATCCTGTCCCATAACTGCTGTTATATAAATCTCATCACCAGGATGAGGTTCTGGTTCTGGATCAGGCAGCGGCATTTGCTGGTTTCCCCAGAAGTATGAAGCGATACTTAAACCTGCAACAGCTGAGGCATTATAATCGATTGCTACTTCATTCAATACATAATCTGTAGTGACATCATTATGAACGTCATTCGAATTAGGTCCCCCTACTAATGCACCATAAAGTGTGTGTTTATGATATCTTGGTTGATTCATATTGTTGGTTCTGCTTCCATGAGCTGCTCTATGATGTGGATGTTTAGGTGGGTTTTTACCCCAACCTACTATATAAGAACCAGGATTGGAAAAACCTTCTGGATGATCTACATCAATTGTAACTCTTGGATTATCTCCTAAAATATAATCAATCTGAGATTTAATATATTGAAGCCAACTTTGATAGTTCGGTTCTTGTGGATTATATTTAAGATAAACTCCAAAACAAAACATTGCAGCAGATACATATCTTAAAACACCCCAGGTATTAGGATAGGTAAGTCCTCCTGGAGTTTTAGAAAAATAAGAAGTTCCTGAAGCATAATTTCCTAAAACTTTTCTTATTTGAGCTAAATATGGATTTGATTTTCCTAAGGATTTAAGATAAGAATCAACTTCCAACCCATAAAGTAATACAGAACCCATAAAAATGTTTCCCCAACAATAAGGCCAGAAAGGTTCGTATTGAAAATCATCAGGGTCTTGAGTTCCTGCTTTTCTTCTTAAATAAAGTTTTGCGTCGTCTAAAAACCTTTGATAAATAGTAACAGTACTGTCAACTACATTTTCTTCAAAGATTGAGTTTAATATACTTCCAAAGTCTTGTTTTATTTGTTGATCTCCATAATCTTTTGAGGCTCTTGCAAGCCAAACTGCAGCAAATGACATATCGTCCTCAAATGTGTCATGAGTATAAAACCCGTCACCCGTTCCTAATCCTTCATACTTTCTAGCTAACCTATAAAGAGTTAAAGAATGTGTTAAACAATCAACAGCATAATTATAATCCTCATCTTTGTAATTTAAATACATCAAAGCCATACCTGCTGCAGCATTTGCTGCTACATCTCCTGCTGGTGTATCTGATGATGCTTTATGTTTGATGGCTCTTGCTATTTTGTAGTCATCATATGTTTGAATTTCAGGAGGTCCCCAATAGTTATGATCTATTGTTCCATCACCTTTTTGATAGTAAAATATATCAGGGTTCCTATGACATTTCATAAAAAAATCTGAAAAATACTTTAAAGTTCTTAGCATCCAGACTTTCTGTCCTGTTCTTTCGTATACATCTTTAGTTTCATAATACGCCCATCCAAGAGTACTAAATGAATATGTTTGTGGCATACCAAATATCACATGATCTCCAGCATCGTGATAACCTCCTTCGAGGTCTTCACCTATATCTATACCATCATATATATGACATGGGCCTCTCCAGTTAAATCTATTATAAATGTTGACCTTTTTTCCACATCTGTTAGCTTCAAAAAACATAAGAGTTTTAGCCATTGCATCTACATAGTTATAATCACCAGCTTTTATAATACTAAAAACAATACTAAAAAACAAAATTAAAATCGATTTTTTGCTGTTCATAATAGAGAAGGAAAAAAACTATTTTTATATTATCTTAAAACTGAAAACTTATCCCACCTTACAACCTTTTCTCCATTTAAACTTTCAGCTTCTATTTTATAAAGATATACACCATTACCAATCTTATTAACTTTTTCCCACAAAACTTCATTGTAGCCACCTTGACAGCTACCATCTATTACATCTATAAGAATTCCAAACATGCTAAAGATATAGATTTTTACTTGTTTTGAGGTTTGAGAAAGTCTATAAATAAAGTATATCTTATCGGCTTTAACTGGCGATGGATATGCTACTATGTTATCTATTTCAAAACTTCTTGGATTAACTTTAATATAAAGATCGTCTGAGTTACCATTTATTCCATCTGTATCTTTTCCAACACAAACAAATGTATCTGTTAGATATTCACTTAAACCTGTTTCCACTATGAGTTGTATATTGTTTGTATAAGAAGGTAAATTTACAGAAAATTCAATTTTTATTAAAGAAGAAACTTTTGAGCTAAGTAAAATTTCTATTTGGTTAGAAAATATTTTTACTTGTTTTGGTTTTACCACTTGATTATTAATAATTATATTTTTCAATATAGGAGTGTTGCATAAAGGTACACTTATAAGAATGTAGTCAATTCCTTCTCCTTGTATGACATTAGGATTTATTATTAATGTAAAACTTCTTCTTTCATTAACAAAACCTAAATTAGGAATTATTTCTGCATAAGGCAAAGAAGTAGTGTTTTGAATAGTCTTAGTAGTTGATTCTACCGTATACGGCACATAAATACCAACGATATTTGAACCTTCAGATAAATTATTAGAATCATCTTTTGACCATATCCTAAAATAATAAGTAGAATTCAACACAAGAGGTCCTAAAGTAAATTGTTGCAAACTGCCAACGTTAACATTTGAAGTAGAAATACTTATGGTCACTACATTTTCATCCTGCCAGTTATAATTTTCTGGCAAACTTTCAGTTCTTAAGTACTTCAAGATAAAAACACCTGTAAAATTTCCACTATTTCCGTCATCCCCTGGAGAACTCCAGGTTAGAAGAACTCTTCCTACCTTGTTGTTAATTAATGTTACAGCAAGATTTGTAATTTTAGAAGGTGGAGTAGTATCTGTAATAGAATTATTCCCTCCTGTATTTCCACCACTACCTCCTGACCCTGAGGAATCTGTGTTTTGTTGGTTATTATCAGAACCACCTATCGCAGTAGTTCCTACATAAAGAGCTTTAGTAATAACGTTATTGAGTTCTGAATCTTCTGGTATTTCGTTTAAAGGATCTACTATCAAACCTATGATATATTCTCCAGTATTGGTAGGAGTATAACTAGCGGAAAGCACTACTGAACCTTTAAAAGAAGTTTGTTTTGTGTGCAGAATGGTATCAATGGAACTATCATATTTTCCATTTTTATTTATGTCTATAAAAAATGTGTATGTAAGGTTTAAATTAACATTGTTTCTTGAAGGAACCACCACACTATCAGCACAGATCATATCGTTTTCATCTATTACCCTTACATTTATAACATGACAGAAAGTTTTATTTTTCAACAAAGCATTTATTTTAATTTCTTTATTTACTTCTCCTACAGAAATTTTTACACCATTTTGTTCAAATTCCAAATCTGATATTTCTAAATCTACGTTTTCTGTAGGAGGAAGATAACCTTTATAGAAAACTATGTCATCTATTGCTATTGTTCCTTTTACATCAGCGGTTTCTGCTACAAACTCAACTCCTCTTATCCTTTTAGTGTTAAATATACCATCATCTAAACCATTTCCAGGAGTAGCCCAAGCAGGAACCCTAAACTTAGAAAGAGGTATTACATATCTGTTCCATCCTGGTTTTACCATTAAATTTACTCCCCACCACTCACACCCAGATTCTTTGGTGGAGCCTTTTGTAATATCTGTAAGTTGCACTCTTACTAAGGCACCCACTGAGTCATCACCATTCTCAATATTACTATAATCACCCCATAACCATACGTAAAGTCCTGTATAATTAGAAATATCATGATAACTAGTTTCTCCAGAATAAAAAAATGCTGCTTGACCAGCATAAGCATATCCTATACTACTTCTTATAGGATCAAACGGTCTAAAATCCCAAGAAAACAAAGCACAATAATTACCAGATCTAGGAGAACTACCATCCGGTAAAGAAGAAACCAATAAAGCATCAGCTCCTGCTCCTTGTAAATTTCTTCCATTAACCAAAGAACCTCCATCATCTCCGTATACTCCACTCCAGCCTCTACCTAATGTCTGAAAATTAGCTCCCTGGTGATCCCATCTAGTAACAACAAAATCTTCATTAGGGTTATAAGGTTTGTTGGAACCATCATTATAAAAAGCAGAGTAAACTCCACCACCTTCATCTTTCATTGTTTGCCATGTGCCACCATCTACATTAAACTGTACGATTTTTACTTTTGAAGGATTATCAACAGACGCTTTTATTATCATTGAGTAACTGTCTACAGGTGTGTTTTCGGTTGGAGATAGTATCCTAACTTTTGGCAAGGAAGGTCCTTTAGGAGAAAAATATTTAGCAACTAATACTAAACCTATCGGATAATCAATAGCATACTCGTTGGAAGCATAAGCATTCCAATCATCAAAGTAACTCTTAGCTATAGGATAAGGATCTCCTTTTTTTAAAATTCCATAAGGATGATCATATCTTGGATAAGGATGAGGTGTTGTCTCCATTGGATCTCCTGCAGGTGATTTTAAATCTACAGATGAAGTTTCATTAGGTTTCGTATAATCAGCACCATCTTTGTTTGGCCCTCCTACTAACTGTCCCGGGATCATAACCTGAGCAGGCTGACAATATCTATGATGAGGCTTAGCAACTTGATTCCAACCTATGCCTGTAACAAAACACTTATTAACAGCATTTCTACCTAGTACATAGTGCAATTGATCGAGTGCGGCATCTATATATTCTGGCTTAGGTTGACCCAACTTTTTTGAAAGCTCATAAGCGAAAATCAAAATTTCAGCATAAGCAACAGCTAATTTGTTTGATGCCCACACAAACTCATTGTAATAAGGCCAATCTCCTTCTCCATATCCGCTAAACTTATATCCTCCCACTAAAGCTACTCTATATTTGTTGTTATATTTTTTCCCATCTGATGGATAGTTATAGGGAGTTGTAGGAAAAACGTACTGGTTGTTTACAACCTTAACTACTCTGTCTGCAGTAGCAAATATTTTTTCTTTAATAAAATTGTATGCTTGTTGTTGAGCTGGAGTAAGAACTTCGTTTTTATCAATTTTTTCTTGTAACAGATCAAAATAATCAAACATTCCTAAAGTATGCATATCTGCCCAATTAAAAGGATAAATGGTATCTACAGGAGCTCCCAATTCTGTCTTCCAGTTATTTTCATCTTGATATTTTGAAAGTATGTAATCCTCATATTTTTTTTCACCTGTAAGTTTAAACAACTCAACAGCTGCAACAAATCTTTCATCTATATCTCCTGCACGCGAAAGATATGGACCTGTATGCATATTTTCTGGTTGTTGACCTGTACCTCCAGCTATCCACGAAGGATCATTTTCTGGAATAGTCTCTAACCACTCCCAAGCAAAAATAGCTGCTTGCTTTGCTCTTTGAGCAAGTTCTGGGAAGTAATCTTTGTATATTCTTGCTGCTTGTGCCATACAACCTGCAAATAAACCAACATCAGTAGGTGTTATTCCTGCTATATATCTTGCTAATCCGTCTATGTCAGGAGTAATAAACGGACCAAAATCATAATTAGTACATTTATGATATACAGCTCCAGCATATTTAGAGTCAACATATATTCCTATTGAAGGATCACCTAACCCACCTCTGGGTATCTGCATTTTAAGTAAAAATTCAACTGCATATTTCGCTTCGTCTAAAATGTCTGGGATTCCATTACCACTTTCAGGTATATCTAAATCGTCATCTTGAAAAAGATAATGAAACTTTTCATATTTCCAGAAAAATTGTAAAAGAACTGTAGCTATAGTAGTAGCATATTTATTATAATCTCCTGCATCATGCCAACCTCCTCTAAAATATCCTGAAGGGACCACCTTAAGAGCAGTTCCTATAGTATCACTTCCTCCTTTATTAGGAGTTCCAGCATCGAATTTTAAAGTAGGAGCATCGTTTCTTCTAAAATATAAAGCATCATTTACATGACAAACATCATGATAAACTCCACTTATCTTGTCGTTTATACTTATACCACATCTTTGAAGATAATAAGATCTGAAAACTGTCTTAAATACATCGTAATATACATTGTTAGAAATCCTAAACCAACATGATCTTCCTATACCTGGAACTTCTATACAATAGATTCCTTCTTGTGTTAAACTAGAAAAATCAATTTCCTGAACATAGTCCCAAGAATTTTCATCCCATTCTGGAGTTGGAAGCGATATATTATCTAAAACCACCCTGCCTGTTTTAACATCTATTACTCTAGCTATACTGGCTGGATTAGTAGGAGGAGTACCTTGAGATGAATAACTATTCCATAGTTTGGTATCTGAGTAAGTAACAAAGGCAATTTTTTTATAGTTGGGAAGATATCCTATCTGATTAACTTTTATTCTATTAGAAGCTACTCTAATTAAACCCTCTACTGGGTTAGACTGATTATTTTTAGAGTCAAAAGCTATCCACCTATACTTGTGTTCTCCCCATCCAAGTTGGCTTCCTTGAATTTGAAATTTGTAAGTTTGAGAATTACTATCAAAAGTTGGTGTCTTTAAACTACCATCTATGTAGAGCTCAACTTTACTTATCGGATTATCAGTTGGGACTGCTTTAACCTCTAATAAAAATTGCGTATCAAAGTCTCCATAAAGTGGTGCTAAAGGTGATACTTTATTTTCTAAAATTGGAGGAGAATCTCCTCTTACACTCACTAATCCTACAACTGCAGAGGATTTGTTGCCGTTTATATCCTCGGCTTCCCAACGATAGGTATAATCCCCTATTCCTCCAAGTTGATTTCCAGAAATTATATAAAAAAATTCTGATCCCGATGGTTTTGTGTCATTAAACACTTCTCTGTCATTGATTTTCAAAACGACTTTTACATTTTCATTTTCAGGATCTATAACTATACATTTAAAATTAAAAGTAGTATGAATGCTACCTGTTGAAGGAGAAGTTAAATCCTGTATTTCAGGAAAATTTTGAGTTACTTTTAAAACTCCTGTATAAACTGAAGTAGAATTAAAAATATCGTAAGCAACCCACTTATAAGAATGTTCTCCTAAAGAAAGAGAAGTCTGATAACTCCAAGTCTCTCCTGAAGATTTAGCCTGAAATGGAAGAACTAATTGATTATCAATATATAAACTACAACTAACGGTTTGTTCTTCTGGATCTTCTATTCTTGCAGAGAAATTAAATATTGTAGAAGTACTACCTATCAAAGGAAAACTCAAATCAAATATCTTAGGTGGTTGATTAAAAGCTACAACAAACTTAGTATTTGAAACTCCATAGCTAAAATCTGTTGCTTGATCTAAGTAGTAATCTCTTGCTATTACAACTATATAGTATTCTCCATCAGGAATATGTGTAGGAATCGTTATTGTGATGGTTTTAGTCCCAGAATCACCAGGAAGTCTTTTACCATAGTTACTACTTACAATTCCTGTACCATTGCTGTTAACTGAGGAGCTTCCATCATCAGTAGTAAGATAATAATCCGGTGCCGGAGTAGTTTGAGAATTAGTCTTTTCTGCTATAGTGTTAGTAGAAAGTCCAATAGCATAAAAAATAGTATCTTGATTTGGTTGATTACCTCCTGAATAAGAAAAACTTACCACATAGGATTGACCTTTAAGCAAATATTTAGGATTATTTTGTACTGTAATATTATTTATGGAAGGAAGAGAGTATAAATTTAAAGTTAAAAAAATCATTAAGCACAAAAAATTTATCTTCATTTTTATTTTTCTCCATTATTTAAACTTGTTATTACCTGTATTAATAATTATATAAATAAAAAATTAGCATGTCAATAGTTATGTAAATTTTAGGGTAAACTTAAATAAGAAAAAATAAAAGAGATGTATTTTATCTACTACTTATTACTTTATTTCTTCCAGATTTTTTAGCTTCATACAACATCCCATCAGCTACAGTAATTACTTGATTGTAGTCTACACCATCTTGAGGGAAGCAACTTACTCCTATACTAACTGTAATATTTAAACTAACATCATCCATACAAAATTTTGTTTCTTCCACTATTTTTCTTAAATTTTCAGCAATTAAATGAGCTTCTTTTTTTTCTGTATAGGGAAGCAAAACCAAAAACTCCTCGCCTCCCCATCTTGAAATTAAACCTTTTCCCCCTATATATTCTTTCAATATTCTGGATAGTTCAACTAAAACTTTATCTCCTACAAGATGTCCATATGTATCATTTACTTTTTTAAAGAAATCTATATCAATCATAAGAAGAGAATACACTGTATTATATCTATATGACCTAATAGTTTCTTCCTGTAATTTTTTTAGTATATATCTTCTCAAATATAAAGAAGTTAAACCATCTATCCTTGAAAGTTCCTCTATTTCCTTAAAAAGCAATGCTCGTTTTAAAGTTAACTTTATCTTTGAAAAAATAAAATCAATAAATCCTAAAAATTCCACATCTAACTCTACAGGTTGATACTCCACTAAAATTTTCAACTCTTCACCATTAAATGCAAAATCAAAAACATAAATATTAAACTCACCAAATACTATTATATCTTTTCTGACATTAAAAAGTGCTAACTCACTGATATATCTCCTAGGTTGAGGATATTCGACAATAGATGTTATCTCTCTTTTCGAACCTTTTATCAATCCAATATATTTTATTAAGTTGGGATATGTGTCCTTTATTGCATCATATACCTCTTTTATTATTTTTTCTACACTTAAATTTTTATTTATTTCTTCAACTAAATAAAACATATTAAAAATATTTCTCATTTCTTTTTCTAAATTTTCCCATTGTGAAGATATCTCCTGTTTTTTCTTACAGTATTCATTTAATTTTTCCTCCAAACTTTTTATTTGTGGAAGATAATTATTTTCTATTTTCTGTTTTCTATTTTCTTCATTTAAATTATAAAGAATAGTAACCAATATTATCAACAAAGAAAAAATAAAAAACTCTTTTACAGGTGTGCTTAGGTATAAGATAAATAAAAATATCAAAGAGACGACATAAATAATTTCATATTTATATTTAGAAATCAAAAACTTAAACATAAACTCTATAACACTGTAGGATATCATTATTAAAATACTAAAAATTATTTCTTTGGGCATGTTATTTTATTTTTTCCAGAAGTTTTTGATTTGTAAAGAAGTTTATCTACCATATTTATAAATGTTTCTAAGTCATATTCTTTGTCATACTCCATTACACCACCAGAAACTGTAAATTTAATCCTGTTTAAAGAAGATATATTACTTTCTAAAACATTTCCTATAACGATAACTTCATTTAATACTATATTTCTTATTTCTTCACATATCTTTAATGCATTAGAAACATTAGTATCAGGAAAGATTATAGCAAATTCATCGCCTCCATATCTAAAAATTTTATCAACTTCTCTTAACCTTTTTCTTAACACTTCTGCAAATTTTAATAACACCATATCTCCCACATTGTGACCATAGGTGTCATTTATTTGTTTAAAATTATCTATATCAAACATCGCTAAACTGAAAATTCTGTTATAATATTTAGTTCTATTAATTTCTTCTTCCAATAACTCTTTAAAATATTTATGTACATAAAGACCTGTAAGTGTATCTGTTATTGCTAGATTTTGAGTATATTCTATTAATTTTATATTAGATATAGTTATTCCTAAATAACTCGAAAAGATTGATAATAATCTTAAATTTTCTTCTGTAATTTTATTTGGAGAAATAAATATAAAATATCCAGTTGATTCAACATTTCCAGTGTAAATTTTAATAGGAAATCCTAATATTGCTTTTATTTCAGAAGAAGTAAAATATAAATAGTTTGTTTTAAACTTATTTAGAAGAAAGCTAACATCGTTTGAAAAAAAATATTTATTAGTTGTATTAATATATTTTACAATTTCTTCTTCTAACGTATTTTCAGGAACTTCCTTAGAAGAAAGATACAAATTTATATGTACACCAGGTAATAGTTTGTGAATTAGATTAACGACATAATTTTTAATTACTGAAATAGAAGATACTGAACTTAAAGTTGTGATCATTTCTTCTAAAATTTTAAAGTTATTTTTTATCTCATTAATATTAGAAATCTTATTCTGTATCTCTTTTATATTATCGGATATTTCAGAAATTTCTCTTTCAAAATTTTCTATCTTCTCTATAAAATTTGTAGAGTAAACTTCCAATGCCCAACTTTTTTTCTGTAAAAAAAGAAAACTGCCTATTATAAATGCAGTTTCAATGATTATTATTATCTTATCTATTAAAACATTATATTTAGGTTGAAAATTATGAAGAAGAACAATAGAACCTGCTATAAAGATAGAAGACAGTACAACAAAAATCTGAATTTCTTTGTCATTCGCTAAATAAGCAAGTAAAACTGCTATATGAAAAATCAAAAATATGATAATTACATATTGAGGATATTTTATAATCCACCAGATAGATAACGCTACAAGTAAGTAAACAAAAAGTCTTAGTAGAAAAAACAAAAAATCTTTCATGAACAGGAAACAAAATTATATATTATCCTTTTACAGCACCTGCAGTAAGACCTTTTATAATGTGTTTTTGCATTGCGAAAAATAATATAATAACAGGTAAGGTTGCTACTGTAGAAGCTGCCATCATGAGATCGTATCTGTTCTGGTAATTGCCTACAAAGAGCCTTATTCCTACAGGAATGGTAATTGTGTCTGCTTGGGTTAAAACCCAAGCAAACATAAGTTCGTCCCAAGCAGTAAGAAAGATATAAATCCCTGTAGCAGTAATTCCTGGTGCTGCTAAAGGTAGTACTATCTTTAAAAAAATTTGAAGTCTACTGCATCCGTCTATCAAAGCAGCTTCTTCTATCTCATATGGTATTGCTGCAAAAAATCCCTGTAAAATCCACACACTAAACGGAACAAAAAATGTAGAATAAACAAATATTAAACCTGGAAATGTCCCTATTAGTTGAATATTAGTTAACGAATGAAATCTAACAAACATTAAATAAATTGGTATCAAAAACATTATCCCTGGAATCATCTGTGTAGCAAGAATTGAATCATTTATAATTCTTTTCCCAGGAAATTTAAATCTACTTAAGCTATATGCTGCCAATGTTGCTAAAACCATTGCTATTATCATAGTACTACCACAAACTATAAAACTGTTTCTTAAATACAAACCAAAATTAATATTTTTCCACATATCTCTGTAATTTTCTATCCTCCATCTTGATGGCCAAAACAAACTTTTTCCTGTTAAAATTTCAGTGTTATCTTTAAAAGAATTTATAATCATCCAATATATTGGAAACAATGTTCCTATCAAAATTGTCAAAAGAAGAAAATAAAAAAGAAAACTCTGGGACAACTTTTTCATTACCATTTCTCCCTGAATAATTTATACCAGATAGCTACTACTCCTATCATCATTATCATCAAAACAATAGAAGCAGCAGCTCCTTTACTGTATTGCCATAATTGAAATGAATTTCTAAATATATTCGTCATAAGAAGATCTCCCCACTCTCCAGGAAAACCAGCACCATGTCCAAACATCATTATTACGATATTAAAAGAATAAACATTTGTAATAATACTCACAAGAAGCAAAGTAGACCAAACAGGTTTAAGTGAAGGAAGGGTAATATACCAAAACTTCTGCCACTCATTTGCCCCATCAATTGAAGCCGATTCATATAACTCATCTGGAATTGTCTGAAGTCCTGCTAAAAGCATAAGCATTGAAAATGGCCAGAATCTCCATACAGTTGGTACTATAATAGCCCACAAAGTATTTGGGCCCATAAGCCAAAACGGTGGTTTTTCAACAATACGTAACACCTTTGTTAAAACATAGTTAACTACGCCTATTTCATGATTCCATATAAATGCCCAAAGAAGCCCAGTAACATAAGTAGGAACTATCCATGGAAACAAAAATAATGTCCTTATTAATCTTCTCCCTATGAAGTTTTTGTTTAACATCAAAGCTACTATCATACCTATTGTTAAAGTACCTAAAGTAACTCCAATCGTATAAATGATAGTGTTTCTAACTGCTTGTAATAAACCTATTCTTATAGTACTTTTAGGATTAAAAAGAACATCAAAGTAATTTTTTAAACCCACAAATGGAGCTGATAAATATTGGGCTAATGTATATTGATTTAAATCTAAAAAACTCATTATTATACCTATTATCATAGGTATAAAATGTATGATAAGCATTCCAAGCACCATTGGCAAGATAAACATATATGCATAACTTTTCTGTTTTATTTCTTCAACAGTAGATTTTATTTTCATTTTTACTTACCTAATACAACTTTTACATTATAAAAATTGTAATCTTTGTCAATTTTTATAATATTTGAATTTATTTTTCTATCATTTACAAAAATTTCTTTTATTTCGTTATTATTAGCAACCCTTTCAATCTCTATGTGAAACACACATCCTCTAAATTCTCTTTTAACTTTTATTTTTTTCCATTTTAAAGGAATACATGGCTTTATCAATAATCCTTCATATGTAGGAACTATACCAAGAATATATTGAGTAGCAGCAACATACATCCATGATGCGGTTCCTGTAAGCCAGGAGTTTCTTCCAAGACCAAACTCTGGATGCTCATCTGAAGCAATCATTTGACAGTAAACATATGGTTCTACTTTATGAATATTAATATTCTTTAATCTATGAATTGGATTTAAAGCATCAAAATATTTATAACTTACTTCAGAATTTCCGAGCATACATTCACTTATTATCGCCCAAGTATTAGCATGACAAAAAATACTTCCATTTTCTTTTAAACCAGCAGGAAAAGAACTCATAGCACCAACATCTTTATCAAATTCTTGATAACATGGAGAAAATAACTTCAAACCATATTTTGTGAAAAGATATTTATTAACACTTTCTAGTGCTTTTTTATTTTTGTCTTCATCACCTATACCACTTATAACAGCCCAGGTATTTGTGTTTAAATAAATTTTGCAGTATTTCTCGTTTTTAGTTCCTATTTTTCTTCCTTCATTTGTATAAGCACAAAGATACCATTCCCCATCCCAACAATATTTGTCAAAAGCTTCTTTTACTTCTTTCATATGGTTACTATAAGTAGCAACTAAATCTTTTTTACCCAAATACTCACACAATTCAACGAACTCTTTTAATGCTTTATAAAGAAGTTCTGTAGTCCAGACACTTTCTCCCCCTTCTTTCATATTTAAACAATCATTCCAGTCCGCTCTTAAAGCTAAAGATAATCCGTGTTTCCCTCTCATCTTTAATCCATATTGCAACACTCTCTCAAGATGTTCAAACAAGCTTCCTTTACCACCATCAAAATATCCGACTTCTTCTTCTAAAATTTTAAAATCACCAGTTTCTTTTATATAAGCAGTAGTAGATAAAACCAACCACAAATGATCATCGGAATAATCTGTTCCTCCTGTACCTGTATTGGTTATTGGCTGAAATGTATGACATGCATATCCTTCTTTATACACAGCAGAGGCTAAATCAAGAATTCTTTTTCTTACTCTTTGAGATTCTGCATGAATTACAGAAAAAACATCTTGATTGCTGTCTCTATAACCTAAACCATCTCTATGAGTACCTGTTTCATAGTAAGAAGCAGATCTTGACCATTTAAAAGTAGTATGACATTGGTAAGGCAACCATATATTTACAACCGTGTCAAAATTCTTATCGGGAGTTTTTACCTGTAATTTACCAAGAACACTTTCCCAGTAGTTTTTAAGTTTTTTAAACTCTTCTTCTACATTTTTAATATTTGAATATTTCTCTTTATATCTTTTTCCTTCCACATCTGCAGAACCAACTCCTACAGCAAAAACAATTTTTTTAGCTTCTTTTTTATTCAAAGAAACTCTTAAATGATAACAAGCACAAGGATTGCCACCGGAAATCAAAGAATTGCTACATTTTCCTGATATAACTGCTAATGGAGAAGATTCATCATTGTGGTAACCTATAAACTTTTCTCTGTCTGTTTCGTATCCTAAGAATTTTTCTGTAGTAAAAGCATAAGCATTTTTTATTTCACCCCCAGCAAACAAACAATAATGTTCAATTATTCCTTCTTTATTTATTTTGGTCCTGGCAACATTTTGAATATATTGAAGATCAGTAAGATCACCCATTGCATCAAACAAACAAAACTCCGCATATGAAAATATATCTAAAGTTCTTAACTTATTTGATAGATTTTCTAAAGTCAAAACCCATAATTCTAAATTCTCACCGAGAGGAACAAAATATAAAACTTCTGACTTTATAAAATTATGTTCGCATATTATTTTTGTATAACTTAAGCCATGAATGGTTGTGTATCTATATTTTCTTAAGTCTGATTTTATTGGCTGCCAAGATGTCGACCATATATCTTTTTTTTCTTTAATGTAAATGTATCTACCAGGACGATCCATTGTAATGTTGTTATACCTGTATCTTAAAATTCTATAACTTTTTGGCGATTTATAAAAACTATATCCACCAGCATTATTAGAAATCATAGCACAATACTCATCTATACCTAAATAATTAAGCCATGGGGTTGGTGTTTGAGGGTTATTAATAATAAATTCTTTATTTTCGTTGTCAAAATAAAAATCTTTGTCTTTTTTCTTTTTTATTTTCATAACTATAGTCCCTTTCTTTTAGCATTAGAAGTTTAAAAGCTGTCTTCTAAGTCTATAGCACCAAAAACAAATGAACCTTTTATACCTCCTAATATGAAAGACAAATTGGAAAGATATTTTATTTTACACCACTTAAAAAATTTACTTAATGGTTTTAGCTTTAAAAGCGGAGCAAAATAAATATATTTAAATAATAAAGTAAGGAATGCAAATATTATCGTAGAAAGAACACTCCATTTAAAAATTAAACTTAAAATTGTAAGAACCAAAAATATATGTATAAAATGAAAAGAACCTAAATAAATATTCCCCTTTATGAAAAACGGTATGGGTAGATAAATGTATTTCCCTTTCAAATTAATACAAATTTCCAGAACCTGCTTTGCATGTTTTTTAATAAGAAGAGGATGACCATAACCATAACCATATAGTTGTTTTCTAAACTGTGTCAAATTTGCTCTGTGAATATGATAAACTATAGCTGAAGGAAGATAATATAGTTTGTAACCTTCTTTATTTATTCTTATATTAAAATCCACATCTTCACCCGTTATCTCGTCCCAGAATTTATTACCTATTTTTAACAATGCTTCTTTTTTTACAGCTAGATTTGCTGTGGCAAAGAAACTACTGTGAATATTTCCATTCACTTCATGAGGTAGATATTTTTTAATATCTGGAAAATATCCTTCCTGTCTCACATTACATCTTCCATTCACACTTAAAAATTTAATAAACTCCAGGTATTTTTCTATATCGTTTCCGTCTTCAACTGTAAGAGTATGGATTTCTCCTCCTACTATGCCAATTTTTTCATCTTTTTCAAATGGAGAAATTATCTGTTTTATCCAATCTTTTTTTACTACGCAATCCGCGTCAGTAAATAGTATGTATTTACCTTTTGCTATTTCTAAAGCTTTATTTCTTGCTTCTCCAGGGGATTTACAATTGTTAAGTTCTATTATTATAATTTGAGGTAATCTTTTGTTTTTCCAATCTTTTAAAATTTCTAAAGTTCTGTCTTTACTTCCACCATCTGCATATATTACCTCAAATTTATCTCTAGGATAGTCAACATTTTCAATAGATTCTAAGTGTTTAATTAAAGTCCTCTCAGAATTTTTTATAGGAACTATAACAGTAACAAATTCTACTACATCTTTCATAATTTATAGAACTCCTTTCTTTGTTAAAATTACTGTTTGCTTATTGTAGTTTTAAGAACAGAATTTACTTCTTGAACAGCCATATCAACTTGTTGCTTTATTATATCATCAGTGCATTCTCCATAAACTCCAGCAACATAATCCCATAGAATTCCTAATCTTCTTGTAAGAATTGGTTCAATAGGACCCCATGATGGAATACAAGGATAAGATTTACCATATTTTGTAGCTTCTTTAAATATTTTTCTTTTTGGATCTTTATCAAAGTAAGGATCATCAAAAGCATCTTTTCTTGCAGGCATAAAACCTGTTTTTTGGGAATACTTAATCTGAGCTTCTTTAGAACAAAGATAAGCAACAACTTTCCAGGCTTCTTTTGGGTATTTTGTATATTTAAAAATTGCTAAGTTACTTCCACCAAAGAAGTGATATCTTCCTGCAGGACCTTTTGGGAACAAAGCAATATCATAATTTTTAGAAGCAACACCTTCAGCAAATCCTCCTTCACTTTGAGGAATACTCATATACTTAACCATATGTGATGTGTCAAAATACATTGCATAATCACCATTTACAAAGTTGGTGGAAACTTGTGCTGTATTTAACTCTAAGGTTTTAGTAGAAACTAAACCTTTTCTTACAAGACCTGTATAAAATAAAATTCCTTTCATTGCCTGAGGAGTATTAAATATTGCTGTTGTTCTATCCTTGGACAACAAATCACCTCCAGCAGACCATATCCATGGAACAAAATTATGAATCACATTCCAATCATTTTTTCCCGGAATACCTAAAGGTTCTACTATTTTACAAGAAGGATCTTTTTTAAGTATATTTTCTGCTTCTTTACCTATATAAATATTTCCTTCTTTATCAGAAACTACTTTTGCATCTTTTATTTTCTTAAGAGTTGCTTCAAAAGATTCCCAACTATCCAGATCTTTTTTTGTCAATCCTAGTTTTTCAAATATATCTTTTCTATAATATATTCCCCTTACATCCACAAACCATGGAACAGAAACCACTACTCCAGAACCTTCTATACCTGAAGTATTCCAGGAGGCTTCCAAAAATGCTTTTGGTCCTCCTATTTCATCTATATACTCATTTAAAGGCAACAAAGCTCCCATAGAAGCAATTGTTCCAACCCATGTAGTGCCAAGCTGACAGATATCAGGAGCCACACCACTTGTTGCTGCTACAGTTATTTTACTCCACGCAGCTCCCCAATCAATTCCAGTAATCACTATCTCTATATCTGGATTTTCTTTTTTAAATTCACTAAGAACATCCTCTAAATCTATCACTGGTTTTGGACTGTTAGGCATTATCCATATGTTTATAGTCTTTTTACCAGAAACTTCTTTTGTTTTTTTTCCGCAACTAAACAAACATAGAAAAACTATTAAATTTAAAACAACATATTTGTATTTATTTTTTTTCATTTTTTCAAACCTCCCTAAAAAATAATATATGTATTAAATAATATATGTATTAACTTGTATGTTTATAAAATTAAAAATTAATAAAAAACTTTTCCACTAAGAAATACCTTCTTGCCGTGGAGAGGACTCGAACCTCCACTCCCTTACGGGAATACCGTTCTGAGCGGTACCTGTCTGCCAATTCCAGCACCACGGCTTAATAAAATCTCAACTAATTTAAAAATTATTTTTTTCTTTCCACTATTTGGGTTAATATATTATTTTTAATATAATCAAAATTAAATGGCTTAAGTAAACAATCCAAAGCACCATGTCTAAAAGCTTCTATTACTTTTTCTGCTTCTTTATAACCTGTAACCATCACCACAGGTAAATTAGCATCTATTTTTTTAATTTCTTTTAATACCTCTATCCCATCTTTTTCTGGAAGTTTTATATCTAGCATTACTAAATCATAAATTTCCTTAGCAACGTATTTTAAACCGTCTATTGAATTAGTAGTTGTTGTAACTTGATGTCCTAACGAAGAAAAAAAAGTATTTAGCAAATCTAAAATTTCTGTATCGTCATCTATTATTAAAATTTTCATAAAAAAACTCCTTTGAAATTATTTAGTAGTAATATTTTTAATTTTTTCAATTTCTTTTAATTCTTTTTCTTTTAAAGCATCAAGATCTTTTTGAAGATCTTCTTGAACTTTTTTAATTTGGGATTCAATTATATATTTTTTAAGTAAACTCTCAGTGTTTAGTCTTTGTTTTAACCACTTCTCAACAGTAGCTCCAGAAAGCAAAATCCTTACCCAATATCTTCCTGTAGACTTTTGAATCTTTTCCTGAATTAACCATGGACCTCTAAGTTCAGTATCTATAATATTCTTAACCATACTTTTCATCTCTTCAATAGACATTGCTTCATTTACTTCTTCTAATTTATACTCAGACCAATCAGCCATTGTTCGTTTCCATACAGCTTCAACTTTAGTTTCTACTTTTCTTGCAAGGTCAGCTATAGCTGAAGTAATTGCTGCTTCTCTTGCTAATGATAAATTTGCTTTTTTTTCTGAAAAACCAATCCCTGTAATTATCTCACCTGTTACTTCCTCAGGAAGCTGAACAAATGGTGTAGCTTCTTCATAATCAGAAGCAACTTCTTTTCTTACATCTGGTACCTTTTTGGGTCCACATGAATACACAATAAATACTAAAAATATTATTATAATAAATTGCTTCTTCATAAAATTATACCCCCTAAAATTTATTTAAAAAGGAACTTCTTCTTCAGGAATATTATCTCCGGTAGACACTTCTGCTGTTTTATTTTCTTCAGCTGTGATTGTTTCTATTGATTTTTTCCCTAAAAATTCTAAAGTTTCCACTACAACTCTCGGAGATACATATGTATAATTGCTTTTTTGTGTCTTTACAATTTCTAATCTGCCAGTAACAGATATTGCTTTACCTTTAGTAAGATATTTTACTAACTTCGTAGCTCTCTCACCCCAGATAATAATATCTACAAAAACAGCCGGTTTATTATCGGGTCTTAGATCTTCCCTTAGTGCCAATGTGGTAACACAGAACTGTTTCCCTGTAGAAGTACTTACTACTTTTGCATCTTTTGCTAAATTACCAGAAAAAATTACTAAATTCATAATTTTACTCCTATAGTTTTATTTTTCTTATTTTTACTTTGCCATTATTCCCATACCTATAAGAATATAAGAAATAATTATTATAAAGGGAGATAGTACACTTGCCCAATTATTTCCTTCTGGATTAGTAAATTTTAATAAAATAAAACCGCATGTAAGCAATATTACACTAAAAATTATTATTTTTTTACCTGTTTGGCTTATTTCTTGTTCGGGTAAAAAGTATCTTTGTGGTTTTTTTGTTTTTTCTTTTAGATATGTAGTTTTAGAGGATTTCATTAATTTTTATATAAAAATATATTTATTTTTTTCAAGTTTTATCTTTAAAAATTTCTTCTATTTCTTTTTTCTTTTTTTCAAAATATTCATCTATTTGAGTAGCTATTCCTTCAAGTGTTTCTATTTTTTTTACTCTTTCTTCTAATCTGTTAATTTCCTTTATTATAAACTCAAAACCTTCTGCTATAGGATCTGGCAGTTTATTATGTTCTAAAAGATGTATCTGTTCTAAAGTAAATCCAAGACTTATTCTTCCAGGCACACCTACCACAGTTGCTCCATTAGGCACATCTTTTACAACTACAGAACCTGCACCTATTCTGGCATTATCTCCAATTTTTATATTACCCAACAATATTGCACCAGCACCTATTATTACATTATTTCCCACTGTGGGATGTCGTTTTCCTTTAGAAAAAGACACACCGCCTAATACGACTCCCTGATACATTAAAACATCATCACCTATTTCTGCTGTTTCTCCTATCACTACTCCCATACCATGATCAATAAAAACCCTTCTGCCTATTTTCGCTCCCGGATGGATCTCTATTCCTGTAAAGAATCTGTTTATATGAGAGATAATCCGTGCTATTAAATACATTTTCTTCTTATAAAACCAATGGGCAATTCTATGAAGCCACACTGCATGTAAACCCGGATAACAAAGCAACACTTCCAATACACTTTTTGCTGCAGGATCTTTTTTAAAAACGGTTTCTATGTCTTCTTTTATTTTTTTAAACATAATATCTTTTACATTAACTGTTTTATACGCATTAACTGTGATATATTTGTTCTTTCAAATTCATTAAGTTTATTTGATATAAAATTTATTTTTTGTTTAATTTGAGGAATTAAAATATACTCTAAAGCATTTACACGCCTCCTTGTAGTTTGAAGCACTTTAGCTATATACTCACATAACACTTCTAAATTACTTGTTTCTATTATAATATTATAAAGTTGTCTTAATTTTTTTACAATATAATTGAGATAAAAATCAGAACTTGATAAGACATCAAAATTTTGCTCTTTAATTTCATAGTTTTTAAATTCTATATTATATTTATTTAAAAATTTTTCTTCTAAACAAAAATTGCCAAATGCAAATACATGTTCAAAAAATTGTGTTAATTCATAAGAATTTTTATATTTCAAGACTACTTTTATATATTCATATAACTCTTTAAGGTGCTCCTCCATAAGATGTCTCAAATTTAAAAGTCTAAATATTAAGCTGTTAAATTCTTTAGTGAGTTGTTCTTGTTTATCTTTAAGTAACTTATGACCTCGAAGAGCAAGTCTTAGTTTCTTACGAAGTTTCAATAAATTCATTCTGTTAGCAGAAATTTTTATTTCCATAGTAGTTAAGGTTGATTTTTATACTAAAAATTTATATTTAAATCAATATATTTTATGGAAAAATTTATATTTTCATCACTTAAAATTTTTTTCTGGATATTTGTGGGTATTATAATAAAGCTTATTTTGGCAAAATTGAAGACAAAATATATAAATCATTTTATAAATTACGCAATTAACTTTATTATTTTCGGAATAGTACCTTATTTTACCGGTGTAAATTTATGGAAGTATGGATTAAAAAAAGAAGCACTAATATCCATTTTACCTGTGTTTGCTATTGTAGTTTTAACTTCCTACTGTCTTACTAATTATATAACAAAAAATTATGATTTTTCTTTTAAAGAAGTTTTTTTCCCCCTAACATTTATGAATACATTATATCTAGGAATACCTGTAACTGAGTATTTTGTATCTTCAGAAGCAACATATTATACTATAATTTACTCTGTTATTGTTACTGTTTTTAAATTTACCTTCGGTATATACATAATCAAGAAAAAATTTAATATATTAGATCTAAAATTTTATTTAATTATCTATGTGTTTTTGATAGCTTTTCTTTTAAATAAAACTTCTATAAAAATACCCAAACTTATGGAAGAAATACACCTAAGTTTTTCACCATTTATTTCACCTCTAATGCTATGTTATATAGGATATTCTTTAAAATGGAATGATCTGATAAGTAATATCCGACTTCACATTTTTATTAATTTACTAAAAGTAATAATTATATTCATATCTGGAATTGCTTTATTATATATAATAAACTCCATTTATACCTTAGATTGTAGATTGTTTAAGAGTGTTATTTTAACATCTATATTACCATCAGCAATTATAAATTATCTTATACTGGAAAAAATGAATATAAAAACTTCTTTTACATTAGGTGAGATTTTTTGGGGGACAGCTATTGTTCTTTTTTTATTACCCTATTTATCTGAAATATTAGAAATAGTTCTTCTAATTTTAAAATAAAATTTTTATATTTTTCTTTGAGTAATTTGTGGAATTTCTTTATCTAATTCTATTACTTTTGTCTTTTCAGAAGACATTACACAATGTCCCTCAAAAATTGCTCCCTCACCAATAGCCAAAGTAGATGTATGAATATCTCCTAAAAGTTGTGCACCGGGTTGTATTTCAATACTTTCTATTGCTGTAATGTTACCATTAACTTTTCCACCAATAATTACAGAATGAGCTGTAATATCTCCTTGAACTACTCCCTTAGAACCTACTATTACCTGAGATGCTTCTATTATATTGCCTTCCAACCTTCCATCTACTCTTATTGAACCTTTGCTTTTTATGCTACCCTGAAAAATTGTTCCTTCCCCAATTATAGTTTCTATTTCTTTAGGCACACTTGTAGTTTTTTTAGCAAACATAATTATCTCCTCGATTTTTTGTTTTATTTAACTTAACTTTTAAAAAAATTATCCGGCACTAAAAATTTTACTGGATTACAAAGTTTATTATCTTTCCAGATCTCATAATGAAGATGAGGACCAGTGGCTGTTCCTGTCTCACCCATTAATCCTAATACATCACCTCTTGTCACTTTCTGTCCTACTTTAACTTTTATAGAAGATAAATGACCATATATAGTAAGATAACCATGATTATGTTGCAGTACAACTACTTTTCCATATCCTTCTTGCCAGCCAGCAAATTTTACTACACCATCTGCAGTAGCCACTATTGGAGTCCCCTTTTGATTAGATATGTCTATTCCTGTATGAAAATGTTCTATTTTGTAAATTGGATGAATTCTTCTTCCAAAAGGTGAAACAACATTACCATTACAAGGCCATATAAGAGGAGTAGCTTTATATAAAGATTTCTGATATTTTATATAATCAATAATTTCATCGCAATTTTTTGTAATTTCTTCTATGGATCTCTTAATTAAATCAAAATGTTCCTTATAATCAACCAAAGAAACATCTTGCGGTGAGTTAGAAATTTGCTGTAAAAACTTAGATTGATTAAAAAAAGGACCACCTTTTCCAAGTTCTTCTTCTGAAATTCCTAATATTATATTCTTTTTTGTCTTCATATCTAACATCTTTCGTAGCAACCGTTCTTTTTCTTCAACTCTTGCTAAAAGTTCCCAAGTTTTTGAAAGTTCTTTATTTAAATATTCATACTTTGAGCCTAATACCAAACATTTGATTTTTGCAGACCAATAATCTATATGTTTAGTAGAAAAATAGACAGAAATACCTGTAAAAATTGTCCAGATAAATAAAATAAAAATCAAAAAAAATAAAGAAAAATTTTTTTTAATGGGACCTTTGGGAGAATGAAAAACAAACATGCAAGTAATAGGTTGAAAAAGAATCTTTTTTAAATTTTTTAACAGTTTCATCCTTAAATCTTATATATTTATTTTTTAATATTTTGTCAACAATCTTAAAGGATAAAAATAATCACCATAAAGTATTTCCATACGCATCAATAGCTACTATTGCTTCAAAATTTTCCACTTTATATTTGTACATGGCTTCTACTCCTAACTCAGAAAATCCTATTATTTTTGCTTCTTTCACCCATTTACTTATAAGAGCGCCACATCCTCCATATGTGATTAAATAAACTGCTGAATATTTCTTACAGAGCTCAACAACATCGGCGTTTCTGTAACCTTTACCTATCATTATTTTTACCCCTAAGGATAATATAGATTCTGTATATTTATCCATTCTATAAGAAGAAGTAGGCCCACATGAACCCACAACAAAATTACTCTTAGGCTCAGTAGCTGCACAATAATAAACTGCTGAATTTAAAAATTCATCTTTGGATATTCCATCCATGTCTCCTGAGGCAATTTTTTTATGAACCTGATCTCTGAATACTAAAATTTCTCCATTAATAACCACTTTATTTTTTACTTTTAAAGAGAAAAGTACATCTAGATCTTTTATTGGAACAAATATTTTATAACTGTTTATGTCTAAAGAATTAAAACATTTCATATTTTTTCTATATTTCTATACTTCTTCTTCTGTATGAATGACATTGTAAAGTAACACTCACAGGCAAAGTTGCGATATGAGTAGGTAAAATTTCTATGAAAACATCTAACACTGTAGTTTTGCCACCTAAACCAAGAGGCCCTATATTTGATAGGTTAAGTTGTTGCTTAAGAAACACTTCAGTTTCAGAATAAAATTCATTTTTGTTCCTCTCTCCTATTTTTCTTAAAAGAGACTTTTTGGCAGCGTACATACTTGTTTCTACAGTTCCTCCTATTCCAACACCCACTACAACAGGAGGACATGTAAATTTCAGTAAGTTTTTTACTTCATTTATTATATATTTTACAACTTCTTGAAAATTTGCCGATGGTAAAAACAAACTAAAACTTGTCATATTTTCAGAACCACCTCCACGAATTAAAACTGAAACCTCACATTTTTCTTCTTTACCTGAATCATATTCTACAAATATTGTAGGAAAGTTAAAATTTTGTTTTCTAAACAACGGATCCTCTACACATGATTTTCTTAATTTCTCTTCCTCATATACCTCTAATGTTATTTTCTCTAAAATTTCTTTCAAATTGAAATCAAAACAAATACCCTTACCCACATTTAAAAAAAATTGAGGAATGCCAGTATCTTGGCAAAGAGGTAACTTCGTAAGAGATGAAGTTTCCGCATTTTCTAAAATTTTAAGCAAAGCATCTCTTGCCAGTCCTTCTTCTATTTTTATGGCTTCCTTTATAGCTAAAATTAAATCTTCCGGAAGAAAATAATGTGTTTGAATAAGTAAGTTTTTTACATTGAAATAAAACTCATCTTTCTCAATTATTCTCATACAAAAACTTATCCCCTAGCAATGGCTATTATCCCAGTCCTAACTAGTTCCTTTATACCATATGGCTTAACTAACTCCGTGAATGCAGCAATTTTCTCTTCATCACCGGTGATCTCCAACACTAATGTTTTATGAGAAACATCTACAATCTTTGCACGAAATATTTCTGCTATTTCTATTATTTCAGCTCGTGTTTTATTAGTAGCGTTCACTTTTATCAAAGCAAGATCTCTTTCTACATGTGGTACTTTTGAAAATTCATAAACTTTTATAACATCAATAAGTTTATTTAATTGTTTTTCTACCTGTTCCAAAATTTTTTCATCGCCACGAACTACTATGGTCATCCTAGATATTTCAGGATTTTCTGTTTCTCCTACTGCTAAAGAATCTATATTGTAACCTCTAGCTGCAAAAAGCGTAGCAATTCTAGCTAATACTCCTGGTTTATTGTAAACTAAAGCAGAAATTGTATGTCTTTTTATTTCTGTCATATTTTTCTCCAAATATTTTAAAAATTTAAATTTATGCTAAACCGGTAATTACTTCATCTAATGGTGCACCTGCTGGAACCATCGGAAAAACATTTTCCTCTTCCTCTACCCAAAAATCTATGATTACGGGTTTATTTTTTATTTCTAAAGCCTTCTTCAAAACAGGAACAACTTCCTCTTTTTTAGTAACACGAAAACCCTCAGCTTTATATGCTTTAGCAACCTCAATAAAATCTGGAACAACTTCACAATAAAATTTACCTAATTTTCTGGTACATAAATAAGTTTGAGAATATCTTTTATTGTAAAATAACTCTTGCCACTGTCTTACCATTCCTAAATATCCATTATTAATAATACAAACTATAACATTTACTTCATTCACTACAGCAGTGGCTAACTCTTGAATATTCATCTGAAAAGAACCATCCCCTGCTATTACTATTACTGTATCATCAGGTTTCCCTAATTTTGCTCCAATTCCAGCAGGAAATCCATAACCCATAGTTCCCAATCCACCTGAAGACAAAAATTTTCTTGGTCCTTTAGGCTTATAAAACTGTGCAGCCCACATTTGATGCTGACCCACTTCTGTAACCACAATAGCTTCTCCTTTAGTTAATTTCGAGATTTCTTCAACAATATATTGAGGCCGGAGTTTCTCATCATTCTTATAGGAAAGTGGATATTTCTTTTTCCATTCCTCTATTTGTTTTAACCACTCAGGATGTTTTTTAGGTTTTATAATTTTCAATAGGTCTTGTAAAACCATTTTGCAATCACCTACTACAGGAATATCAGCTACTATATTTTTTGAAATGCTTGTGGGATCAATATCTATGTGTGCTATATGCTTAGCTTTGGGTGCGAATGCTGCAAGTTTGCCAGTGCATCTATCATCGAATCTAGCTCCTACTGCTATTATTAAATCTGCATTTTGCATTGCTAAATTTGCATATACAGTTCCATGCATACCTAACATTCCCAAAGATAACTGATGCTCACAAGGAAAACTTCCTATAGCCATAAGAGTGGTAGTAACTGGAATCTCACACCTTTCAGCAAGTTCTTTAAGTTCTTCAGAAGCACCAGATATTACCACACCACCTCCTACATAAAGAACTGGTTGCTTTGCTGAACCTATTGCATCTGCAAGTTTTTTAATCTGTAAAGGATGACCTTTATAAGTAGGTTTATACGAAGGGATGTCTATCTTAGAAGGCCATACAAATTTTGTTTTTGATCTTTGAACATCTACAGGTATATCAATTAAAACAGGACCGGGTCTTCCTGTGGAAGCTATATAAAATGCTTCTTTAATAGTTTTTGCCATGTCTTTTACATCTTTTAACAAATAGTTATGTTTAGTAATAGGCCTAGTTATTCCTGTAGTATCTGCCTCCTGGAAAGCATCATTTCCTATAAGATAAGTAGCAACCTGTCCAGTAAAAGCAACTATAGGAACCGAATCCATATAAGCAGTAGCAATTCCTGTGGTAAGATTAGTAGCACCAGGTCCAGAAGTAGCAATACATACACCAACTTTTCCTGTAGCTCTTGCATATCCATCAGCCATGTGAGCTGCACCTTGTTCGTGACGGGTTAATATAAACCTTATTTTTTTGCTATCATAAATTTTGTCAAATATAGGCAAAACAACCCCTCCAGGAATACCAAATATAATCTCAACACCCTCTCTTTCTAAAGATTCTAAAAAAATCTCAGCACCAGTTTTTTCTTCATCTAGTTTTTTTTTACTCCCCATTAGTAACTCCTCCTTATAAAATTAACCAAATTCAGAAAATTTTTAAAAACATAATACAAATTCTTATAAAAAATTATCTTTTAGGTTTTAAAACAGCACCTTCTGATGCTGAAGTTACAAGTTCAGAGTATCTGGCAAGCCAACCAGTTTTGAATTTTTTTTGCCTAACTTCTAACTCTCCCTGAAGTTTTGCTAAACGTGCTTTTAGTTCAGTAGTAGTTAATCTTATATTAAGTTGTCTATTAGGAATATCTATATCTATTATATCACCATCTTTTACCACTCCTATAGGCCCTCCGGCTGCAGCTTCCGGTGAAACATGACCTATACATGGACCTCTTGTTCCTCCTGAAAATCTGCCATCTGTAATCAAAGCTACCTTGTTAGCCAAACCCATACCTTGCAGAACACTTGTAGGTCCTAACATTTCACGCATACCTGGACCTCCTTTTGGCCCTTCATATCTTATTACTATTACATCTCCTTTTTTAATTTTTCCACCTAAAATAGCCTTCATAGCTTCCTGTTCAGAATCAAACACAACAGCAGGACCTGAAAATTTTCTCATCTCTGGAGCCACTGCAGATTGTTTAACTACAGCTCCCTCAGGTGCTAAATTCCCATAAAGTATTGCAATGCCACCTTCTGTAGAATAGGGTTTTTTATACCTTATTACTTCTTCATCTAAAACCTTGCCACTTTGTGCTATTTCCATTATGTTTTTACCACTACATGTAATGTTAGGTTTCAAAAATTTCTGAAGTACATTTAAAACAGCAGGAATTCCACCAGCTTTATGCAGGTCCTCCATATAAAGATCACCAGCTGGTTCTAACTTCACTATATTGGGTACCATCCTAGATACTTCATCAAAAACTTTTAGATCTAATTCTACACCTCCCTCATATGCTATAGCTTTAAGATGTAAAACTGTATTAGTCGAACCTCCTAATGCTAAGTCTACAACTATAGCATTATAAAGAGAATTAAAATTAAGTATTCTAAAAGGTGTCAAATTTTCATAAACCATCTGCACTATTCTTTTGCCGGACTCATATGCAATTCTTTTTTTCTCAGAAGAAACAGCCAAAGTTGTTGCACAATAAGGTAAAGAAAAACCCATAGCTTCCATCAAACAAGCCATAGTATTGGCTGTGTAAAGTCCCTGACAAGAACCAGCTGTAGGACAAGCATTGCATTCAAGCATAAATAATTCTTCATCTGTAATTTGTCCTGATTGATAAAGTCCCACAGCTTCAAAAGTATCTCTCACAAGAGATCTTCTTTTACCCTTATAAAAACCTGCAAGCATGGGACCACCTGTCACCACAATAGTAGGAACATTAGTGTTGACTCTTACAGCACCCATAACCATACCTGGAACTATTTTATCACAACTAGCTAGCAAAACTAAACCATCAAAACAATGCGCTTTAACCATTGATTCAATAGTATCTGCTATTATCTCTCTTGAAGGTAAAGAATAATGCATACCATTGTGACCCATGGAAATTCCATCACATATCCCCGGAACACCAAACACAAAAGGAACACCACCTGCTTCGGCTATCCCTCTTTCTATCCACCTTTCAAGTTCTCTTAAATGAATGTGTCCTGGCACTATATCACTAAAAGCAGAAGCGATTCCTATAAATGGTTTATGTAAATCCGAATGGGATAATCCTACAGCATAAAGTAATGCGCGATGAGGGGCTCTAGTTGCACCTTTTTTAATTTCTTCACTATGTAGTTGTTTTAACAATTCTGGTTTTTTATTTAATTTTTCAAGATGCTTTGTTCTTTTTCTTCCTCTTTTTTTCTTTTCTTTCATTGGAGTTCTTACCTCACTTGTTTTCAATTTTAAACTTAATTTTATTTATATTTTCTTTTATTATCTCAATTTGTGCTTTATATTCTGAAATTTTTTTTATAATATCATCAATAGACTCTTTAACTATATATTGATTACCAGTGGTTAATATAATTTTTGTTTCTGGGATGGATTCTATACTTTCTATTAAATCCAGATTTATAAGTATTTCTTGTCCATTAAGTTTATGCAGTTTTATCATTTTCAGTAAAAATTTAATTTTATATATAAATTTTCTTATTCTAAATCAAGATCTGTTTTTAAAACTATCTCCAAAACTTCTTCTGGTGTTATTGTTTTTAAACATATATTATTTCTACAATACTTCATTTTGTGTTGATTGCATGGAGCACATCCAACCTGTTTTACAATAACATAAACATTTCGCCCGTAAGGTAACCATCTCTCATCGCCAGGAATATAAAGAGCTATAACTTTTATACCTAAAACTGCCGCTATATGAATTCCTCCAGTAGCAACTGATATATAAGTTGACAAATTTCTAAGAAGATAAATAAAATCAAAAATTGTAGTTTTGTTTATTAAATCCAAAAAATTCTCATTCTCAATCTTGAGTCCTAAATGGGATTGGTTTTTCCCAAGCAGAATCACTTTGTAACCTTTTTCTATAAGTTTATATGACAAATCTATTACATATTCTACAGGCCATTTTCTTGCATCATTAGCAATAGAAGTATAAGTAATTCCTACTACTTTAGAATTGCTTTCAAAAAAATTTTTGTATTTAGCGAATATACCAGAATTGTAATCTTTAATGTATATTTCGGGTTCTTTGTTCTTGATCAAAAACCCAACAGATTCTAAAATATGAAGAGTATAGTCTATATAGTGTTGAGTGTTTAAATCAACAATCTTTTTTGTCAAAAATATTCCTCTATGATCATGAGGATATCCTATCCTTTCTTTTATTCCTGCTAAAAAACTTACTAAAGCTGATTCAAAACTACCTGATAAAAGATAAGCTTCATCAAATTTTTCATTTTTAATGTTGTTTAAATTTCTAAGTATATTTTTTTCATAAAGTATCACCTTATCCACATATGGACAGTTTTTAGCTAAGTCATAAACTAATGGTTTAACACATAAAGCAATATAGTCATTAGGTAGATTATTTCTTAGCTCTCTATAAAAAGGTGTTGCCAGAATAAAACTTCCAATTGTATCTGGACCTCTAATCAGAATTTTTTTCATTTTTTAAAATAAAAAAAATCTTTTCTACCAATTTTTCTATATCAAATTCTTTAATACACAAAAAATTACTACAAGTTTCTTTATAACATGGACTACAATTAATCGAATTGTATAAAACCTCAACATTATCTGGATAAGGACCATATTTATAAGGAGAGGTGGATGTAAAAAATATGATCGTCTTTGTACCAACTGCCTCGGAAATATACGCAGGTCCACTATCTGGAGAAATTACTAAACTAGAAATTTTGAAAAAATATGCTAACTCTTTCAAGTTAAAAATTCCACAAAAATTTCTTAATCTTTTATCGTTTATTTTTATTGCTATTTTACCAATAAAAAATTCATCTTTCTGAGAACCTGTTAAAACAATAACATATCCCTCTGGCAGATTCTTTAGTATACCATTTATCAACTCTACATATTGGTTTTCAGTAAGCATTTTTGTTTTCCTAGTAGCGCATGGAGATAAAACTATTAACTTAGAGTTGACAAGTCCTCTTTCTTTTAATTTATTTATAACATTTTTTTTAACATCCTCAGTTTCATATCCACAAAAATCCAGTTTTTTTATCTCTAAAAATATATCATTTTTGTTTAAGCTAAAATAATCTAAAACTTTTTCAGCTATTTTCATAACTAACTCTCTATATGAAATATCCAAATTTTTATTTATTGTCTTTTTCAAAAATAACTTACTAAACTCTTCATTCGTTCCAACAGAAAATTTTGGTTTTAATAAAAAACTTATTAAAGAATTAAAAAATGTTGTTCTAAAAAGAACTATACAATAAGGCTTCGTTTTCGCAACATTTTTTATTAAGTTAACTCTGCTATCTTTAAAAATTATCTTATCTACATTAGGGTTGCCATCTACTAATTCAAAAAGTTCTTTTTTTATCGCTACATAAAATTCAAAATTTCTTAATTTGTTTTTTAATACTCTTATTGCCGGGGTAGTCATTAAAACATCACCAATATAGTTGGGTAAAAAACATACAATTTTCATATGAGGTATTTTGAAAAATTTTTAATTATAAAATCAAAAACCTCTTCTACAGAAATTTCTTTCATACACTTGTTGTCTTCACAAAATGTTTTTATTCCACATGGAGAACATTTTAAAGATTTATATATATATCCAGATTTTTTGTTATATGGATAAAACCATTTAGGATTAGATGGACCAAATAATACTAGTGTAGGTTTATCTAAAGCAGCAGAAATATGTGCTATACCATTGTCGTTACTAATTGTAAAATCACATAAACTAACCAGTGCAGGTAAATCTTTTAATCCAATTTTACCTATTAAGTTTTTATATTCAGCTTTCAATTCATTTTTTATCAATTCAAAAAGTACGTTTTCATTTGCTGAACCAGCAAAAACAAAAGTTATATTATTTAAATATTGAAATAAAATATTTATCAACTTCAAAAAGTTTCTAACTGGCCAGATTTTATGAAGTCCTCTACTACCAATTGAAACTAAAACATATTTTTTTTTATCTTCAAAATCCAGAAATTTTTTAGCTTTTTCTTGTAAAGATAAACTGACTTTTATCCATGGCAGTAACTCCAAAGGAAAAGGTACATTCTTTTTTTCTTTTTTTGCTAAAAACTCTACAACTTGATAATTTCTTTCTACAGCATGGAGTTCCTTATTAAATTTGGCAACAGGTTTTACAAATGGGTAAGTAAGTTCTCTTACGAAACTTGTTGAAATTACTTTCTTATATTTTATTAAAAATCCAAGTAATGCGGTTCTTAAAAGAACTTGAAGATCTATTATTAAATCATAGTTTTCATTTTTTAGTTTTGAAATTAAACTTAAATATTCTTTTATACCTCCACTGTATCGCCAACTAATAACTTTATCAACAAAAGGAAACCCATACAAAATTTCTTCAAATTTGTCAAACACTACCCAATGAATTTTGCATTCCGGATAAAGATATTTAATACCAATAGCTACAGGTAAAGAATGGACTATATCACCTATACCTGATGGTTTAATTATTAAAATTTTTTTCATAAAGAGATGAAATTAAATAAGGCTCAATTAGTTGTATGTTTTTTTCTGTAACTCCTTTTAATTTTTGAATAAGTTCTTTTGCCCTCAGACCAATTTTCAGATATTTTTGAGGAAAGTTTAAGGCATCCTTTACTACAGAATAAAACTCAACCAGATTACTTACTTGAATCACAGCTTGATTTGATAAAAATAATTTTGCAGGTTCTAAAAAATTAAAAACATACGGTCCTAACACAACTGTTTTTCCTAAAGAAGCTGCTTCTAAGAAATTCTGTCCGCCATAAGGCAGAATACTACCACATACAAATACCAGATCTGAAATTTTGTAGAATTTTTTTAACTCTCCATGGGTATTTACTACTAAACACTTGAAATTGAGTCTATCAGAGTTTGTTCTTAGCTTGTATGAAATTTTTTGTTTATTTAAAATTTTACATATTTTTTTTACTAAATTTAAATGTCGCGGAGCTAATATGAATTTTAAATTATTTTCTTCTTTAAATTTTTTTATAAACTTTATAATCTCTTTTTCCTCCCCTTCCCTTATACTGCCAAATGTAATAACAAAATCTTCACTATTAAAAGAAAAATCTTCTTTTTTGACATTTATTTCAAAAGAATCCAAATCATCGTATTTCATGTTACCTGTAATCTTAATTTTTTCTTCGGCTATTCCTATATTTTTAAATCTTATATAATCAATTTTCTCTCTAACCAGAATAAGATCAACTTTGTTTAGTAAGTTTTTAAACATAAAGTTAAACATTTTCAAAAAAATAAAAGTTTTTTTAGAAACTCTTCCATTTAAAATAAATATTTTGCTTCCAAATTTTTTTATTACATTGATATAATTAGGCCAGATTTCTGTTTCTATAAGTATAAAAACTCTTGGTTGGACTTTAGTGGTAATTTTCTTTACAAAAAAATAAAAGTCCAAAGGTAATATTGCAACTTCTTTGTGAAAATTAATAGCAAAATTTTTAGCCGAGATGGTTGTAGTTGTAATTAAAATATCAGAATTTTTTAGATTTAATTTATTCATCAAAGCGTTTACTAATCTTAGTGCTATCTTTACCTCACCGAGTGAAGCACAGTGTACCCATATCGGATATTTTTTTGAAATATTTGTTTTTAAATAAAAAGACAAAACTGGATAAAAAATTACTATTGCAAAAAATAATATAAAGTTATATATTGCTAAAGAAATGTTCATAAAAAGAATTTAAAAAAAGAAGAGGATAAATTTTAAAATAACATTTGCAAAAAAACCAGCTAATATATCATCAAACATAATTCCTACACCATATGGAAGCTTTTGCAATTTATTTAAAACAAAAAATTTTGAAATATCAAAAAATCTAAAAAGTAAAAAACATAAAATTAAATTTAAAAAGGTAGGATAAAAACCTAACATTGCAATTAAAAATCCAACAATTTCATCTATTACTATTCTTTTGTCATCTTTATTTTTAAAAATACTTTCAGCCGAACCACTAAAGTATATTCCTGAAATTATAAAGAATAAAATTATAAATATTCTAAAAAAAATATTTAATTGATAAAGTAATACTACTAAAAAAAAACTAGCTACCGTAGCAAAAGTCCCGGATGCAGGTAAGTATCCTATATAAAAAAAACTGGATAAAATTTCTATAAACAAGTTTTTCAACTTTTATTAAAATGTTCCTCTATTATTTTTTTATATTTTATCAAATAAATTAACCCTGAAACTAAAGTAAAAAAAGATACTAAAATCATAATAATCTTGGGATATATTCTTAGCACATAACTATTAAAATATAACATATAGTCTTTAAAGATAAGAATTAAAAGAATAGATATCACAGCTATATTCTGTAAAAAGGTCTTAAATTTAGCCATTTTATCAGCTGGCATTGATGTTTTTAACTCTATACTTCTTACCCAGGTAATTATATAGTCTCTCACTACTATCACTATTACTGTCCATGATGGAATTTCTAATTCTTTAAAACTCAAAAAACTAATAAGAGCTGTGGTTATTAGCAATTTATCTGCCAGAGGATCCAGACTACTACCAATTTTAGTAATCATGTTTTTTTTTCTTGCAATCATTCCATCAATTGTGTCTGTTATACCACCAAAAATAAATACTAAAAGTGCTAAAATACGTGTGAAAATTGTATCTATTAAAATGAAAATTAAAAATAATGGAACTAATAGAATTCTAAATAAAGTAATTTTCGTAGCTATATTCATATTTAAAATTTATCTAATCTCTACAATTTTAGTGTTTGTGGTTTTTTCTATCTCAAAATCTTCCAAAGAATATTCAAAATTAACTTCATAACTTGAAAATTCTGTTTCAATTATGTATTTAGGCGAGGTCATATATATTTTTTCTGGAAAAAGTGTTTCTTTATTAATCCAAATTACAAATCTTGTTTGTTTGGTAACATTATCATTTTTTTTCTCAAATTTTGTTGATAGTACATAATATTTATTCTCTTCTTTAATTAATTTAACCCCCATTTTCTTTAAAAATTCTGTTACTTCATATCTCATATTTTTTTTCGAAAAAATTAGTGGTAAATAATTGTGTTCTTTCTCAAAGTATTTTTTAGAATTAAATTGATAAATAATATCATTAGTTAAATCTTTTACATATATCATATCTGAATCAGCCACAACAATCTGTTTTATTGGAGCAGAAATTTCTATTTTTATTTTATCTGGACGAGCATATAAAAATTTTGCTTTTATCTCATAGGTTTCTTTAAGATCAACAAAATTTATAACTTGTGTGTAGTGCATTTTAATAGTTTCTATTTGATTTTCTTTTTGTTTAATTTTTTCTATCAACTGTTTAAATTCAATTGAAAATAAAAAATTTCCTAAAAATATAACTGAAAATTTAAGAAATGTTTTTATTTTTTTCATACTCGTTGATAGCCTCTTCAACTCTATCAAAATTTATGTTCCACCTGTTTGTACCTTCTGGCTTATAAATAAAACCTTTTACTTCTAATAAACTTAATATGTCGGTTGCTTTTGCAGAAGATCTGAAATATGCTTTCAACAAATCTTGAGAAACTCGTTTTCTATCTCTTATTAAAATTAAAGCAGCATACAGATCTTCTATTTGTTGTGTTTCTCTTTCTTTAAGAATTTTAGCCGGAGAATGAGGTTTAACAATTGCTTCATACTCTGGTTTAATTCCCTGTGAAGTAATAAAGTTAACTACATTTTCAATGTCTTTTTCAGAAACATATGCTCCCTGTAGTCTTATAGGTTTAGGTGCGCCTGTCGGTAAGTATAACATATCTCCTCTTCCTAAAAGTTCTTCTGCACCAGCGGAATCAAGAATTACTCTTGAATCTGTTTTTGATAATACCTGAAAAGCTATTCTGCAAGAAAAATTTGCTTTAATAACTCCTGTTATTACATCTACAGAAGGTCTTTGAGTAGCTAATACAAGATGAATTCCCACCGCTCTTGCCATTTGAGCTAATCTTTGAATTGAATCTTCGACTTCTTTAGCAGAAGTAAGCATAAGATCTGCAAATTCATCTATTATTACTACTATATAAGGTTCTATGGGTTTTCGTTGATTAAGCATTAGTTCATTGTAGCCATCTATATTTCTTACATTATAAGAAGCAAATTTTTCATACCTGAAATCCATAATTTTTACAAGAGAACTTAATACTTTTGAAGCTTCTTTTGAAGAAGTGATTACTTTTACTTCATCAGCAGAACAATTTGGATTGTATAAATGTGGAATTCCATTATAATGCATTAGTTCTAAACGCTTAGGATCTATTAAAACTAATTTTAAATAATCAGGTTTACAGGAATATAACAACGAAATTATCATTGCATGAATGCAAACACTTTTACCAGAACCTGTAGAACCTGCAATAAGAATATGTGGCATCGGCACAATATCATCTACATATACTTTCCCATCTGTAGTTTTACCTAAAGCAATAGGTAGTTTCATTTCTTTCATACTTGTCTGGTATTCTTTACTTTCTAACACCTCTCTTATTGAAACTATTTCTGGTTTTTTGTTAGGTATTTCTATGCCTATTGTGCCTTTACCAGGTAAAGGTGCTATCACCCTTATACTGGAAGCTTTCATAGCAAGGGCTATGTTGTCTCTTAAAGCACTTACAGATTGAACCTTTATACCAGGCTCAAGTTGAAGTTCATACATTGTCACAACCGGTCCACATGAAACATCCACAACCTTAGCATTAACATTAAATTCCTTAAGTACTTTTTCTAAAGTTTCTGCTTCTTTAGATAAATTATTTTTATCAAGTGAAATTTCCTTTTTATATATTGTCAAAAGATCTATATCAGGAAGAATGTATTCTTTTTTAGTTTGTTTTATTTCTTTATCTTTTAGAGATACTTTTTTTTCTTCATCAGATATTTCTTCTTTTATAGTGTTTATTTTGGATTTAGGAATCTGTTTGTGTTGTTTAATAGATAAAGAAGAAACAACCTCTTGAAAAGAAGAAAGTGATTGGTCTAAAGTTTTGTTTATCGGTTGGGCTACAACTGTTTCTCTTTGCTGAACATACCTAGATAAAGAAGAATCTCTTTCAGTTATATTTTTACTTTTAATCTCTTTTTTCCAATTTTGAATATCTACTACAATACTATTATATACACTGTTAAGAAGATCATATAAAGAAATTTCAAACAAAGAAGTTATTCCATATAAAAATAAAACAATTAAAACTATACTTCCAAAGATTTCTCCAAATATTCTTTCTGATATATCAAAAACTACATTGCCTAATTGCCCAGCTAATGTATTTGTTTCTTTAATTTTTAACAAAAGTAAAAATATTTTAATTATTCCAGTTAGTAAAATTATAAGTAAAACTGTCAAAAAAATATCATACTTAAAATTTTTTTTCTTTGATTTTAAAATATACCATATCCAATATAAAAAAATTAATGGCAGCAAAAATTTACTTATTCCAAATACATTAGTAAAAAACTTATTGATCTGTATTCCCAAAATACCTGCATTTTTAGGAAAAACAAAACAGTACATAAGAAACATACTAAATAATACAATCAATAAAATAATCCATATTTGTTTTTTACTTGCAGGTTTAGCTTTTATATAAAAATTTTTATATTTTAAGCTGGAGGTCATTTTAATTTCACTTTCAGAGAATTGTCTTCAACAAGAAACTCAATTTTATCTTCTCTAGCTAACCACCCTAATGCAAGATATAAATCAGTATTATTAAGTTTTAATTCAAACTTTAATTCTAAAACTTCAACAAAATCATTTTTATTATTCAAATAATTCCATATTCTACCAGCTGTAAGTCCTATTTCCTGCGGTTTATAATTCATAACATATTTTTTCTCTATACTTTTTCTACAATAAATAATTTAGTCCCGGCCGAAACCGGTGCACCATTTTCACATAAAACTTTTAAAATTCTACAGTTTTTATCTGCTTTAATTTCGTTCATAACTTTCATAGCTTCAATGATACATAAAATACTTCCTGCAGCTACAATATCTCCTTCTTTTACGAATGGTGGTGCACCTGGAGAAGGTGATCTATAAAATATCCCATTTAACGGAGACAAAATTTCTTCACCCTTTATAAGTTCTTCATCTTTCTTGGTTTCTTTAGGTTGTTCTTCTTTTATAACCTGGCTTTTTTCAAAATATTTGTTATCAGATTCTACATTAGAAAACCTTTTAATTTTCAAAGTGTGTTCTTCGAGTTTTATATCTATTTCTTTAACATCGGCTTCATACATTAAAGAATAAACTTCTTTTAACTTATTTATAATACGATCATCAATTAGTTTATCAGTTTCTTTTTTCATATCTTAAATACCTCTTTGTGATAAAACCGGTCTTCCTTCTTCATCTATATTTATAACTTTTACAAAAATTTCATCACCTTCAGAAAACACTTCTTGGATATCTTTAACTTTTTGTTTAAGCTGAGAAATATGCAACAAACCAACTTTATTAGGTAACAGTTCTACAAAAACTCCATAGTTTACAACCTTTTTTACTTTACCTAAATAAACTTTTCCTATTTCTAACTCCTTTGTTAACAACTCTATTTTATTTATTGCTTTATCTAAAAATTCATCACTTTCAGCTGAAATAAATATTTTTCCGTTTTCTTCTATTTCAATTTTTGATTGGGTCTCTTCTATAATTTGCTTTATATTTTTACCTTTAGGTCCAATTAAATCTCCAATTTTATCCACGGGTATCTGCATTACTTTAATTCTTGGAGCATAAATAGAAATTGTTTCCCGAGGCTTATCTATTACACTTCTCATAATATTTAAAATTTTAACTCTCGCTTGCTTTGCTTTAGATAAAATCTCTTTTACTAATGATACAGGAATTCCTAAAATTTTCAGATCTAACTGTATCGCTGTTATACCACTTTCTGTCCCTGCTATCTTGAAATCCATATCTCCACAATGATCTTCAATTCCAGCAATATCAATTAAAATAGCATAATCATCACCTTCTTTAATTAAACCAACAGCTACTCCAGCAACCAGATCTTTTATTTTTACTCCTGCATCAAGAAGTGCTAAAGTGGCTCCACAAACCGAAGCCATAGATGAAGAACCATTAGACTCTAAAATGTCAGAAACAATTCTTATTGTATAAGGAAATTCTTCTTGAGAAGGAATAACAGCCTCTAAAGATTTTTTAGCCAAAAAACCATGACCTAATTCTCGTCTTGAAACTCCTCTTTCAGGCTTTACTTCTCCAGTAGCAAATCCTGGAAAGTTATAATGAAAAATAAACCTTTCTTTGTATTCTCCTACCAATTCATCCATTATTTGAACATCAGAAAAAGTGCCTAAAGTCACAGTTACTAATGCTTGTGTTTGTCCTCTTTGAAAAATTGAAGATCCATGAGTTCTGGGCAAAACTCCAACTTGACATTTTATTTCTCTTATGTCATCGTAGCTTCTACTGTCTATTCTTACTTTAGAGTGTAAAATTTTATTTCTGACAACTTCTCGTAATATAGTAAAAAAAATTCTCTGTTTTAAACTATCTAACAATTCCTCGTTTTTTAAAATACTTTCGTCACAAAATTCTTTAGATATTTCTATCTTTTTTGCTAATTCTATGTATGCATATTCCCTTTCTTCTTTATTTTTAATTTCTAATACTTTCTCAACTTCACTTACAAAATTATCCTTATTTAATTTTACAAGATTTTCTGAATCATATTTCTTTATAATAGAAAATTTTTGTTTACCATATTTTTCAATTATCATCTTTTGAAATTCATAATATGATCTTGCATATGGTATCAAAAAATTTAGTGCTTCAATTATCTCTTCTTCTTCTATATTATCTGCTTCTGTTTCTATCATCAAAATTTGATCTTTGTAAAAACCAGCTATTATATCCAGTTTACTTACTTCTAATTCATAAAAAGAAGGATTAACTATGTATTGATCATTTATTTTACCTAATCTAAAACAGCTACATCCACCTTCAAAAGGAATATCAGATAAGGATACTGCTAAAGAAGAACCTAAAACTGCTAAAGATGTTGGATCATTTTCAGGATCAAAGGAAAGCACTAACACACTTATATGAACATCTCTATTTAAATCTTTAGGAAATAAAGGTCTTAAGGTTCTATCAATTAGACGAGAAACATGAATTTCGTGTTCTCTGGGCTTACCTTCTCGTTTAAAAAAACCACCCGGTATTTTACCAGCAGCATATGTTCTTTCTCTATAATCTACAATTAAAGGGACCAATGGTTCCGAAGGTATTTCCTTGTTCTCATACTTAGATACAACCACACAACATAAAACACTTGTTCCACCACAAGTTACCTTTACGGAAAAATTTGCTTGTTTAGCAAGCTCACCGAATTCGAATTCTATTTTTTTTACTGTATCTATAAAGGATACGGCTGAAGTGTCTTTGTCTTTTTTAAGTATTTTAGTAGTAAATTCAAAGATTTCCTTCATTGATTACTTTAAAATTTATTAAAATTATTCTAATCCTATTTCTTTTACTATTTGATCGTACTTTTGAGGATTTGTACGTTTTAGGTACTTCAACAATCTTCTTCTTTTACCTATAAGTTTTAAAAAACTTCTTTTTGTCAAAAAATCTTTTTTATGAACTGAAAAATGTCTTAAAAGATTGTTAATTCTTTCTGTGAGTAAAACTATTTGAACTTCAGCTGAACCTGAATCTTTTTCATTTTTACCATATTTTTTTATTATCTCTTTTATTTTTTCTTTTGTCAAAACCATGTTATTTTTACCTCCATAAATAAAAATGGGCGTGAGAGGAGTTGAACCTCTGACCTCACGGATGTGAACCGTGCGTTCTGGCCATCTGAACTACACGCCCAAAATTAAATCTATTTTTTTTCTTTAGAAAAAAAAAGTTCTTGTAATTGATGAAATTTATTTTTCAGTTCAGAAAATTCTTTTAACAATTTTGGTAATCGCTTTGAAGCAATTGATATTTTTTTTTGCTCATCAAAAGGTATAGGAGGTGTACCCCAAACAATCTGATTGTCCTCTATATTCTGCACTATCCCTGTTCGTGGACCTGCAATTACATTTTCTCCTACTTTTATATGATCTGTAACACCTGTTTGTCCAGCAAGTATTGTGTTTTTACCAATCTGACTACTCCCTGCAATACCAACCTGTGCTAATATTAAAACATTCTCTGCTATTTTAACATTATGTGCTATATGAACAAGGTTATCAATTTTAGTTCCCTTTCCAATATAAGTTTCTGAAATAGTGGCTCTGTCTATTGTAACATTTGCTCCTATTTCTACATCATCTTCTATTACTACTTTCCCTATCTGAGGAATTTTTACATATTTTTCTTCAATTTTAGTATACCCAAACCCGTCACTTCCTATTACAGTACCACTATGAATTACAACATTGTTACCTATCACAGTGTCTTCTCTAATTGTTACATGTGGATATACAATCACATTTTTTCCTATTTTTACATTTCTACCTATATATACAAAACACATAATCTTTGTGTTTTCTAATATCTCAACACCTTCTTCAATCACACAGTAAGGGCCTACATATACACTATCATGAATTTTTACATTTTTGTCTATTATAGCTGTAGTGTGAATCCCTTTATAAGGTTTTTGTTTTTCTTGAAAGATAATTTCTAATAATTTAATAAAAGCTAAATCTACATTTTTGACTACTATTTGAGCTATTGCAATATCATCTATTTTATATGGAACAATTACTGCTGTGGCTTTTGTGGTTTTCAAAGAACTTTTATTTTTTATATTTCTTAATACACAGATTTCGTTGTTTTCTGCTTTTTCTATTTCATTTATCCCTTTTATTATTATATTTTCATCTCCATATAACTCACCTTCTACAATTTTAGCTATTTCTTTAAGTTTAAAATTCATAAAAATTTTTTACAAAATCATTAAAATCATTTCAAGATTAGAGGAAAATTAAAGAAGAGAAAAATAAAAAAGGAAAATAAAAAGTTTTTATTTTTTAATATTTTCTATCATATTTTTTAATTTCTCATCTTTAGGATCTAACTGAAGAGCTTGTTGCCACATCTGTAAAGCTTTATCTTTTTGACCAAGAGCATAAAATGCAGAACCTAATCTCTTGTAAGCTAAGACATCTTCGGGTTCTAACAATAAAATCTCTTCACAGAGTTTTATGGCTGTGGCATAATCCCGTTTTCTAAACGCAATTAATGATTCACTATGTAATTTGTCTACTATAGTAGTACCTGCTAAGTTTTCTATTTTTTCTGCTCTAACACCTGTTTTTTCTTCTATCTTTGTTAACAACCTTGAAATTTGAATATCATCAGGAGATAAACTTAAAGCATAATTTATTACTTTTACTGCTGAAACATTATCCCCGTTTATGTAATAGCTTATGCCCCTTACTAAAAGACTAGATACTTTATCTGTTGGTGTAATTGAAGAATATAAGGAGGTAACAAGATTTATTCTATCTATATATATCTATATCAGTAGCTTCTGGTTGTATTTCTTTTGCTTTATTAAAATTATTCAGGGCTTGTTTGTAATTGCCAGTTGTATAATTTTTAACAGCTTCATTAAATAAACTCTGAAAGTATCTTCTTTTTTCTTCTTCAGTTTGAAGTTTTGCTTCTATAATTTCTAACTCTTCTGTCGCAGGAAGTGTCTTCATCCTTTCTGCCCATATTTCATCCAATGTTTTCCCAAATTTAAAATCTAAAGAAACTCTGTGAGAAAACCCCAGATATTCTTGTAAAACCAGCGCATAATCAACACTCATGTTTTTAAAATTTACACCAAAGCCAAAGGAACTTTCAAGCTCGTTTTTTCCTGCACGAATAGAAAATGTCTTTAAAGGAGACCAATTTATACCAAATGAGTATCTATCTGAAAATTTACCCTTGAATATATTCTTACCAAAATCAAATCCTAAATTTAATTTTTCAAACGGTTTTATACCAATTCCTAAATTTATTCCCAATGGCAAATCATCTTCCGTAGAGGTTAGTTTTAAATTTAAAACATTGTTTATATTTCCAGCCAAGTCTACAGCTGAAGAAAATCTATATATTGCTCCTAAACCGGAAGTCAAGAAACTACGGCTATAACCGTCAATCGTTTCTAATAAAAATTTTATATTGCCTCCAATATAAACTTTCCTGATTACAAATTCTTTACCCCAACCAATACTTGTAATTAAGTTACTATAAGAAAACTCCTTCCCAGTAAATCTATTAAATTCATCTGTTTGTTTAGCAGCGAAACTATTAAGATAAACAGTATTAAAAGAAAAATTACCAAAATCTAAAGTAGGTAAAACATACCCAAAAAAACTAAGTATAGTAGACTCATAAAGTAAAGCAGTAGTCAACCCGATATTTTTCTTATCAAGTACTCCAACTACAGCCGGATTTAACAAAGAACTAAATACATCAAAACCCAATGAATTATAAGTGTTTCCCATAGCATTTATCTTTGCACCTATAGGATAAGACAAAACAGGCATAGATTGACTAGATGTAGAATTTAAAAATTTCACTGAAACTATTAAAAATAAAAAACTAAAAATGTATTTTTTCATCTAATTATTCCTATTTTCCACTTTTTATTTGAAATGTTACCATTTTTATCTTTTGTTTGTAAATACATTATATACATTCCTGCAGCAAAATTTTTGCTTTCCGGAATCTCAATAAAATGTGTTCCTCGTGATGTATATGAAGAACCTAAAGGATAACTCTTTTGATAAACCAACCCTCCTAAAATATCAAAAATTTTTATATTAACTTCAGCATCTTCTGTTAAAATATAACTTATCTTTAAAACATCTTTTCTTACATCGCATGGATTTGGAAAAGTTGTAAGTTCCAGAATCGTAGTGTCAGGAAGTCCAAGATAAATAGCTTTAGAAACTTCTGAAAAGTCAGAATAGAGTCCTACAACATTTCTACTTCTTGCACGATAATAATATACTTTATTAATTTCTTTATTAGAAAAACGGTTCTCAAGTTTTATAGAATAACTTTCAAGTTTATAACCCAAAAATGAAAATAATGTTTTAAAGTTTATTACTTCAAAATTTTGAGGCGTAGAAACTGTAACAACAAAATTATACTCCACTATCACATCATCCGATAATATACTTCTTGAAGAAAAAATGATTTTATCGTTTTCTATTCTTACAGGTATTGTTTTCATATATATACTTTTAATTATCTCCTCCACAGGGAGCTTTACCGATTTTACATTATTCCAAATATACTCCTGATGAACTCTTTCTTCTATTTCAACACTTTCTAGAAAGCTTTCATCATCTTCTTTTAAATTGGTATTAACCCAAAAAATATTATTTGAAGGTAAAGTGGAAAAAGGAGGTTGAGGTTCAGAAGCAGGAGTATTGTCTATAAAAAGGGTCACATAATTTAACCTCGTAAATCCAGCATTACTTTCTGCCTTTATCCATAAGTAATAAACTTTGTTATGTTCAAGATTTAATCCAGAGAGAGTAAAATCACCAACATCTCCTATAGGAATAAAATTTACCAGATCAGGAATGTCACTGAGATGTTTAGGTTTTCTTAAAGCAATCCCCGCATAACCAGATTTTATCCCACCACCAAAAGGAGCTTCTGAATACCAGTTAAACTTTATCTCGTTATTGTAAGGAGTGTAATAAACAAGATTTTCTATTTCTCTACCTGTATCTATACCTCTATTAAGTGGGACATAAGGAAATATTTTAGGTTTTGTTGGTGTTCTTTTATCCAGAAGCGTTATTTTTGAAGTAGAAAAATATCCAAATGGTTTTTGTCTATTAGGTAAATTATAGCTTAAACCGGTAGGATCTATTCCGAAACCTATCGTTTTATCTGGAATCGCATCTTCACTAAAATCAAAAGTCACAAATATTCTTACATTTTCGTCTAGAATAAGAACTGGAGGATATTTAAGTCTATTTTGAGGATTAAAAAATTTTAATTTACATTTTCCGGAAGAATCAAATACACCTGTTGAAACTATTATATCTTTATCTTTATCAAACCTTAAGTCACCATCATCTAAATATACTTTAACCAATTTTACAGTATTACCAGGCTCTGAAGTTCCTTCATGAGTAATATTTAGTTCTTCTAAAGTTGCATCACAAAATGCTAAAAGATCAAACTTTGCCAAAGCTACATCTGTTTCATACAGTGCAGCTTCAGCTGGTGCTAAAGAAACCGCTTCAAAAGAAACTTCATCTGGCCAGTCAGCTATTGTAAGCTGAGGAGAAACTAAAGGAAAATTTCCGCTTTCTACAACATCTACACCACCTAATGTAAAGTATGTGCCGGTAGAAATATACAACCTGAGTTTTTCATCTGGTTGGGCATTTTTAGGTATATAACAGCAAATAAAGTATGTGGCATATTGAGATAGATATTCTTGTTTATCTATTTTCTCTGGTTGATCAAAAATCACTAAAGCTATGTTATTTTCAAACCTACTTTCACCTAATTTCACATCCTGTAAGTTTAATAACCCGTCTCCATTCACATCCCTCCAGACTTCAACCAAAGTCTAGGAACTTCTATCAAAACGAGTATAACTATCTGATGCTTGTGTGGATTTATCTATTCTTAACCTTGACCAATCAGCAGAAGCAACTCCTAAACCACGTTTGCCCACAGAAATTCCTAAAGGTAAAAAAATCACTCTTTCAGATTGATAAACTTTTTCAGGAATTCTTGCCGCTATTTCTGGTAATATTCTTACATAAACAATATCTTTTGAAATTTCTATACGGGTTTTTGTTGAGGTTATCTCTTTTTGTAAATAAGTTAATCTAGAAGAGATCGTATTGACTCCTTCATGATCTAACAAGAAATAAGAAGTTGATATATCTATTTTAAATAAAAAGTTTACTTCTGTAAGATCTCTGGAATAAGAAGCGTCAGGAGAAATTTCTGCTGTAATATAGAAATAACTAGTAGCTTTATCAGAAATAATTTGCTCTTTCTTAAAATCAAGAAAAGCTATGCCTCCTTTAAATGTTGAAGAAGAAACCATATTTTCTTCAATAAAAGGATAATCCACATAAAGTTTTACTACTTTTATATCCTCATCTCTTAAATTATCACCTGAAAGATTTACACGAAGTTTTCTAAATGGAGAAATAGACCTGTCAGTTGTTAAACCGATTTTTATTATTACCCCGCTGTCTCCTTGTTCCAGTATTTTTGTTTTTTGAAAACCAGTATATGTTCTTAGATATGTAGAAGTATCTATGTCTATTATGTAGACGTTTACTACCGGAGGAACTACTACTAAATACTCCAGTGTAGAGGTATCCTTATAGGTTATATACGGCAGATTATTTCTACCAAACTGTATTCCTTGAGCAACATTTATACATCCAAAATCAAACATTAAAGCAAAAGTCGTGTCTAACGGAGCCTCTGGTGAAAGGTCTATTTGAACATCAAAATAGGATGTAGTATATCTTATTATAGGCTGAGATGGAAGCAATATCTCAGCAACTCCGTTTATAAAACTTGCTGTTCCAAGTTCACCTAATTTTATAGAAGTAATATATTCATCAGGAAGAGTACCCAATTTCCTTACTGTTAACTTATTAATTTTCGTAGTAACTGCTGATGGATAAGCGTATCTAATACCTAAAGTAGCTATTGTTTGATTTGCTCTTCCTTGAATCACCTTTGAAGCACGTGGTTGAATGGACGAAATAACAGTAGCATTCCACAAATACTCTTGAGGAGAAAATCCATGCATTACAATTTTTCTCCAATTTATACCTCTGTCAGCTGTAAAGTAAACACTTCCATTGCTTCCCACAACTATTATTTTATTTAAGTCTAGCATTTTAATAGAATAAAAAATTTCATTTTGTGCTTCCTTAGGAGAAATGTCATAGAAACTCGTTGCTGAGTTGGTGGTAATAAACACTTTACCAGATGAACCACATACCACACCAATTTGAGAAGTAAGAAAATCTACACCATATAAACTAATATTCTCTGTAGAAACAGTTACACTGATAAAACTTCTAGCACCATCTTCAGTTTTAAGTAAAATTGAACTACTACCACATATAAAACCTGTCTGTTCATCTAAAAATTTCATTCCGTAAAGATTATTAGAAACCGGCGTAGAAATTTCTTCAAAACTTATTGCTTTATTTGTAGTTTTAATTAGTTTACCATTGTCACCACAAATAAAACCTGTTGTACTTGAAACAAAAACTATAGAATTTAAAGAAACATTTATCGGTGAAGAAATAGTATGAAAGCTTTTACCACAATCTGTTGATTTTAAAATTGCACCTCCTGATCCACATACCACCAAGGTTGTACTGTCAACAAAAACTACATCATTTAAATCTACAGAGGAAACATTTTTTTCATCATAGGTTAAAAAAGAGTTCGTAGAAATAATCACAAGTCCGTTTTTCCCACATAAAACTCCAAGATTTTCATGTACAGCTATACCATTTAGAGCTTTTGCTGTTTCATCTCTGTAAATTTTAGTAAACCATCTTATACCTCCTTCAGAGGTTGCTTTTAAAATACCTTTAGAGCCTATTAGATATCCGTTATAAAAATCACTAAAAATAATTTTTTTGTAGTCTTGATTTACCACTTCAAAAACAGTTATACTGCTTGCACCTGCATAGTAGTAGTTTCTTAAAACAGCATTTACTCGTCCTTGGTCTGCTAATGTGAATGTTACACTGTAAGGAAAAATAAACAACCCATTAAAAGAAGTTGTGACAACCACTACTCCCTCAAAATCTACAGCACGATTGCCTAATTTATCTACAGCTTCAATATAAACTGGTTTGTCCACTACTATTTGACAGTTATAATTCCCATCCTGAGGAATAACTCTAAATGTTACCGCTTTACCAGGAAGAATTTCATGAATTTGAGATGAACTCATCCACCCCTGGGAACCATTCCAGTAATAAATAGCAGCTACTTCATCCACTGTAATCTCTGGATTGCCGGATTGTTCATCCATATAATAAAATACACCGCGAGAAGTATTTGGTAAAATATTAAGTTTACTTATTCCAAAGTTAACCCCATCTAAAGAAAACCTACCTTTAGAAGAAGTTGTTAACAAATCACATTCTCCACCAAATTTTGTTTTAATCTCATCACCATCTTCATCTAAAAGTCTTACTTCTATTTTTGCAGAAACGTCACCTGCATAAAATGTGTATGAAGGTGTTACAAACTCTATTTTAGAAACTTTTGAACTTCTTGCTCTTAAATAATAAATACTACTAATATTTGTAGATACTAATGATTTATTGTTATTATTATCTACTACACGGATAGCAAACCAATAAGTCAAACCCGGTACAAGTCCGCTTACTACAAAGGTTTCTTTATTACCTGCTTGTGTAGTAGTAGATATTTCTATTATTCCCTGAACCATTCCAGTGGAAGTAACTACTGGCACAATAGAATCAAATTTCTCATCCGTATCTATTATTCCTGCTATACGATATTTGATAATATATTTTGCACCTATTAAATTGCCTACCTCTGCATCATCTGTAGGTGCTGTCCAGTTTAAAACTATTTTACCCTCTTCAAATTTACCTCTAACTGCTACAAGATCTGTAATCTGTGCAGGACATCCATTGAACCAAAAAGGACCAAAAATTTGATAACCTGATTCTAAATTGTCACCATTGTAGCTTTTTACCTGAAAATACCAATTATCTGAATTTTTTGTAGCAAAGAGTTCCAAAATTGGGCGTTCTAAGATCTGTTCTCCACCGCCTGTAATATATGTAGAAGAATTTGGATACCATACATAGGCTTCAGAATCATTCCAGGTAGAAGTTGTTGTAAACACATACCGGTAGTACGCTACCCTACCTGGACCTGTAGAAAAAGCAGAAGTAAACGAAAATTCTTTTGTGTTATACCATACACCAGTCGAAATTTCAACAAATCTGTAATAAGGAGGTATGGTTGTCATTTCATATCTTTCTGGTTTACAACTCGGAGACAATGCTAAGGTGTAAACATATCTTGGTTCATCTCTACCAGTAATACTTCTTGAAGCATTACCTCCAAAAGCCACAATTGTGGTAGTGTAGGCTACCACATACCTTCCATATTGTGTGTTAGGTTGTAGATTTTCCTCTATCCAGTAAGTAGCAGAAGAAGGCAGACGAGCCAAAATTCCTTCAGAAGTAGAAGTTACTACAAGATATCTTCCGTCCTTATTATATTGTCGTGTTGAAGAATAGATAATATAACCATCTATGTAATAAGTGGCTCTATTTACCCAGCTCCACTTTATTGAAGTTGAAGACAAAGCTACTCCGTTAAACTCATAAGCTCTTAAAGGTAAAGGTAGATATGTGAAATTTATGTCTGACACCTCAGATGTGGTTGTACCATTTGTATAAAATTCTACTTTATACTGTAAATATCTCCCAGCTGGGAGTATCCCTGCAGGATTAAAAATATTAGTCCGTTCAGTAACTGTAAATCGAGGATATGTGCTTAAAATTGTAAAATACTCATCGCTACTTCTTGCATAAATTTTAACAGTCTGCCCATTTAAAACTTCTGTCCAGGAAGCAAAAACTACCAATGTATTTTCTCCTTTTGTGTCAAAAACTTCAGAGTAATATTCAGCATATCTATAATAAGGAGAATACTCTTCTATGGATTGCAGTGTTACTCTTTGCTGAATTTGTGAGTCAAATAAAGAGTTATATTTTCTTACAACGATTTTATCTAAAAATCCTCTATCATAGTGTGTCGTTCCTGAAGGATCTTTTTTGTATTCCCACCTTAGATTATTTATTCCTGATGGAAGATAAAATGCAGCAAAAGTCCATCCTGCCTCACCTTGAATTCTTCCCTGCTCTACTGCACCAATATAAAAACTTAAATAGTCATAATTGCTGCCTTCAGAAAAACAAGCCCAGTAAAATTCAATTCTAGCTGGATAATTTAAATCTAAAATTGTTTGAAGAAATAAATTTTGAGAATGCGTAATCAGTCCTGAACGCACAGCATAGTGTCCTTCAAATACATTGAAGTTCTCATTTGATTGAGTTTTAAAGTTGTATATCAAATCTGTTGATGTATGAATTTCAAAATTAGCATTTCCGCCCAAAATCCAACCAGTTTCAGACCAGAAAGTCCGAGATCTTATTCTGCCTGATTCCCAATCCTCATATAGGTCAAAAACAGCATCTCTATTAGACACAGAATTAGTAGAAGTATTTCTAATATACATATAAATATAGGTTTTAGAGTCTGCAGGAATTCTAGGAACCCTTACCCATATTTTTGACCCGGTAGAGGACACAATGTTCCAACTTTCAACCCAGAAAGGAAGAAGTGTTTTTCCATCTGAGGCTGTTATACGAATAGAAGAACCAGTAGAGTCTAATTTACCTGCACTTACTAAAGCAGATGAGTTAAAAATAAACCATATCTGATAATCCAATAGTTCTTCTGGATTATTTAAATTATTTATTTCTATCGGAATCCTTTGGGGCCAGGCAGTGTTCCACCAATCATCCCATTGTTTTACTTTTAGTTTTCCATCTGCAGTAACAGTAGATCTATAAAAAAAACCATCTTCAAAATGCTGCTTTGTATTCTCTGTCCAGTTTAAACTAAACCCATACGTTTTAATAAAAACACAAACTAAATATACCAATACAGGTTTTTTTTTAAAAAATTTTCCCATTATTAAGTATATATATAATTTCTACATATAAGTCAACCTCACTTTAAAACTTATAAAATATATAAATGCTAAAAATCAAAATTTAACATTTAAACAAAATCCACACTCATAACTTCTTCCAGGTTGAGGATAAGCTTCTCTGTTTACTCCTTTCTGGTCTAAAACATCTTTAGCTTGTAAGTATAAATCTAAAAAATTAAAAATATTTTTTGAAAATTTTATGTCCCATAAAATAAAGCTTTTAAGTTTGGTACCTGACTCTGAATCTCTTGAATATTGAGAATCTACATACTTTATAACATTTGCGAGTTTAAAGCTATAAGGAAGTAAAACTTCAAAATTATAAACCGCAGAGACTAAAGGAGAATATGCCTGCTTTTGCCAACCTTTATCTTCTTCTCCTTTTTTCTTTATTCTATTGTCACACAACAAAACCGAAACTTTATTTATAAAAATATTCCTTACCGAAAATTCTGAGTTTATTTCCACTCCTTGAGCTACTGTTTCGTCCACATTAGAAGGTATCCAGGCAGAAAACATATCTTGAGGATTCTCTGGATACCACCTTATCTGATTTCTTATATATCTATAGAATGGATTGATAGATACTCTGAACTTCTCAGGTTTGAATTCAAAAGCAAAATCTAAAGAATAAGAATCTTCTGGTTTTAAATCAGGATTTCCTTTAGCCCAGATTTGGTCCGGCCAATATAAATCCAGAAAAGTAGGAGCACGCCAGGAAGTTCCTGCTGTTAAGGTAAACTTTAAATTTTTAAGTCCATACACAAATATAAGTTGTGGTGAAACTTTGTTACCAAATATAGAATTAGAGTCCCACCTAAATATCGGTATAAAGTTAAAACTTTCAAAATTTAATTCTTTCTTTAATCCTAAACTTAAATTTGAAACATCTTTTTTAAAATTATGATTTGAATTTAATGGATACTGCTGATTTAATAAAGTATAAGTGTAGTTTAAAGAAACATAAATTTTATATGGCAAAGCAATTTCATTTAAGAAATTTATAGTATTTAAGTTAGAATCAGTTTTCTCAGGCCATAAAGGATCCTTTGAGTTGTCATATATTAACTTTCGAATGTCATAACTTAACTTTGAAGTTATAAGTTTATTATTAAAGTTCAAAGAAAACAAACTAAAATTATCATATTCTAAAGCATAAGGAGTTGAAGCCTGCTTTTCTTTTTCTCCGTCCCATTGTTCCATAGGTAAAGGACTTATCCCAGGAATTCCTGACTTTGAATCTTTTGTTAAAATTTCAAAATCAACTTTACCATAAAGAGTCTGTTTTGAAAACTTTCCATACCCAGAAATACTATCATATTTTGAGTTTTCTCTCCAACCATCTGAATGAATGCCTGAAGCTAGAATCTTTATACCATATGCATCTTTAACATAATCAAACTCAGCTGTTGTACCATAAGTATTAAAACTTCCATACGAAAAACAAGAATAAACCTCAGGATGTATCTTAGATGAAGTTTTAGTAATTATATTTATAACTCCAGCAACAGCATTAGCTCCATATAGGCCAGATGAGCTTCCGCTTAAAATTTCAATTTTTTCTATAACTTCCACAGGAATAAGAGACAAATTGAAACTTCCTTTTGCTGGTCCACTTATTGGTATACCATTTATTAAAACTAAAACTTGGTTTGATGTAGAATTTCTTAATCTCAAAGATTTCTCGCTTCCTAAACCACTATAGTGAGATAAATCATATACAGTCAACATATCTAACAATTCTCCAAGATTTTTTGCAGATGTTTTTTCAATATCTTTCTGTGTAATGATTATTGCATTAGAAGGTATAAATTGTTCTTTTATACCTTCTTTTATAACAGATATAAAAATTTCCTCTTTACAGAAAGTTAGAGATGAAAATAAAAGTATGTTAATATAATACATTAACACATTTTGATACTTCAAAATTTTTTTCATAATAAGTTCCCTCCCGCGCTAATTATATTATCTTTTTAAAAATTGAAATTTTGAAATTAATAATATAAAAACAGTAGACCGGTAGATAAAGTGGATTTTTTATAATTTTTTACTACCAGCTACTTGCCTCCACTTTCTTCTACCGGTCTTTTTTATAATTTCAACTCTATTTTCATAACTTTAATCTCCTATAAAAAACATCAACAAAATTAAAATCTCTACCACTTCACTACAAAATCCTATTATATCCCCATTAATACCACTGAATTTATGGTTAAAGAATTTTACAACAAGGAATGTTATCAAATAAGAACAAAAAAACATAAACAACAAAAAGATGGAATTAGCAAAAAAAATAAAACATAAAAAAAATGCAGAAACTAAACTAAAGATGAGTACTTTTAAGTCTCTATATATAAAACTTTTCCCAACAAAAGAATCTTCCATTGCTACTCCATAAAAACCCGCTACACTCATACTCCATCTACTAATAACAGAAGAAATCAATATTGCCGTCTCTAAATTTTTAATGTGTTTTAGAATAAAAAATTTATACAACAAAATCATCACTAAATAAACTACAGCCATTGCACCTATGTGAGGATCTTTTAAGATTTTTTTTGGTTCCTTGTTTAAGATAAATCCATAAAGAGCATCGATTGTATCTGCAAATCCATCCAGATGAAAAAAATCTGCTAAGACAATATAAAAAAATAATAAAAAAAATACTACTAGCTCTTTTGAATTTAGAAACTCTTCAAGTAATTTTAAAATTCCTATACATAGAAGTCCTATGATTAATCCAACTGCTGGGAAAAATATATAAAGCAAATAACCATAATGCTCTAATTTTTTGCTTTTTATAGGAATTATAGTCAAAAAACTTATTGTATTTAAAAACAAATCCAAAACTTTTTTCATAATTGTCTTGAAACTCTGGCTTCATCAAATGTTGACATTTCATGTAAAATTTTACAACTAAGCTCTAAAATATCCATAGCTAAACAAGCACCCGTGCCTTCTCCTAAAGCCATATTAAGATTCAAAATAGGTTTCAAACCTAAAAATTCTAGTTGTATTCTATGACCAGGTTCTCTGGAAAGATGTCCTGCGAATAAATATTCTTTTATTTTCTCACTCATACATAAAGCAACTAATGCTGCGGAAGTTGTAATAAATCCATCCAAAACCAGAGGAATTTTATATCTGGCACAAGCAAGAATTATACCAACCATTCCTGCAATTTCATATCCTCCTATTTTTGAAAGAATATCTACCGCATCATTTAAGTTAAATTCATATCTATTTAAGACTTTTTTAATTACTTCAATTTTGTTTTTATATCTAAAATCATCCACACCAGTTCCTCTACCTACTATTTTTTCAACCTCTGTTTTAGTTATTAAAGCAGTAATAGCTGAAGCTGTTGTAGTATTTCCTATACCCATATCACCAATTCCAACCAACAAAATTTCACCATTTTCAGGATCATGTAAATCTAAAACTTTTTCAACTAACTCTATCCCACATAATATGGCATTTTCTGCTTCATCTTTACTCATAGCTGGTTCTTTTAAGAAATTTTTTGTTCCAGGATTTATTTTTTTATCAACAAAAATTTCTTCTTTTTCTAAGTAAGAAAAATCACCTTTTACACCCATATCTACTATAAAAATATTTGTATCAGTATGTTCAGTAAAAACATTAATAGCTGCGCCTTTTTTAATAAAATTTAAAACCATTTGAAAAGTAACCTCTTGCGGATATGCAGAAACATTTTCTTCTGCTACTCCGTGGTCAGCAGCTAACACAAATAAATACTTTTTTTTGATTTTCGGTGCCACATTATTTGTAATTGCTGCTATTTTTTTTGCCATTTCTTCCAGATCACCTAAAGAATTTTTAGGTTTAGTTAGATTATCCAGTAATTTTTGGGTTTTGTTTATTAAAGAGTAATCCGGTAAAGATATAGAATTAATTATGTATGATATTTTTTCTTTCGTCATAATTTTTACTTTTTAAAGCATATTTTTTAATGTTTAAAAACCAGGCAGACCAAAAAGTTTTTTTGTACACAATTTCTGTCTCTAAAATTTCTATTTTATGAGTAAAAATGGGACCATCATACACAAAAGTATGATATTCGCCATTTTCTCCACATAAACAAACTCTGTATTTTTGAAGTTTTTTAATAAATTCATAATTCAAATCTTCGCCTACAAAATTTTTAGGTAAAACTTTAGCATTCACACTTACAACTTTAGCTTTAAAACCACTCTCAATAAATTCTTCTAAAATGTCTTCTGGTTTTTTTTTCCATAGAGGTTCAACTAACTTTAAATTGTACTTTTTACATTGTTTTTTTATCCAGTTAGGATGTTCTTCTAAATATATATCACCACATATAAAATACTTTATTTTCAAAGATTTTAATTTCTTAAGCATCTCGTTAAATGTTTTCTCATAGGAATCATTGTCAGATTCGACAAAATACTGAAGCAGAGGAATACCAATGAGCTTAGCCTGTAAATTTATAAGTTCACAGGGTACTCCATGAAATGAACTTCTTCGAAATTTAAGGGATGCAAAATTTATAAGATATCTAACATCATAACATGATTTAATTGCATACCATAAAGCTAAAGTAGAATCTTTTCCTCCGCTAAAACAACAAGCAGCGTATTTTTTATTTTTTCTCATTTTATTTTAACAGGAATGCCTGTTATTAAAAAATATACATCAGTTGCCCAATCAGACAAAATCTGATTAACTTTTCCTAATAACTCTTGAAATTTTCTTCCCAATCTATTTACAGCGACTAAACTCATTCCTACTTCATTGGATACTAACACAGTTAACTTAAATTTTTTTAAGCACTCACATAAGCTTTTTACTTCAGTTAAAATCTCATTTTCACTATACTTATTTAACATATTAGCTATCCAAATATTAACACAGTCAATAAGTATTGCAGAGTTTTTCTTAAAATTTTTTATTTTGTTTACTATCTTAATAGGTTCTTCTATAGTTAGAAAGTTTTTAGGTCTTCTTTTTCTATGAAAATTAATCTTTTTTTTCATTTCAGAATCTTTAGGTTGTGCAGTAGCGATAAAATATGCTTTTTTATTCTTAAAAAAAGACAAAGCAAATTCAGATTTTCCACTTTTTATTCCACCAACAATTAAAATTCTTTTTTTCATAGTTAGTACTCTATACCTTTTCTTCTTTTAATTCCTTTATCATATGGATGTTTCAGTTTTTTTACATAAGAAATATAATCTACACAATCTCTAAGTTTGTCTATAATCGTTTTATTAGCTTGGCCAGTTAATACGAGTTCTGTAGATAATGGTTTATTTTTAATTAAGTCCTTAATATCATTAAGATCTAACAGTTTTTCTCTTACACAAACAAGAATTTCATCTATTATCACTAAATCATAATTTTTTCTAAAAATATCAGTCTTAATAAACTTAACAGAGTTAGATATCTCCAGTTTTAGTTTTTCAATATCATATTTTTTAGTGAAATAAGGACATACTTTTGCAAAATTGTATATTTTAACATTTTTTAATTTTTTTAAAACTTTGAATTCTCCATAGCCATATTTTTGAGGATCTTTTTGAAAAGTTACAAAACAAACTTTCCATCCATGACCTAAGGCACGCAAAAGCAATCCTAAAGAAGCAGTGGTTTTACCTTTTCCATCACCTGTATAAAGGTGTGTTAATTTTTTTTCCATAAACTAATTCCTTAAAATTAAAAGTTATTCCACATCATCGGTACAGGAATTACATATGGTTTTTCAGAAATTGGGTTTGTTTTTACTATCAATTTTGTATTATACACCTCTTCTAATATTCTGTAATCCATTACTTCTTTAGGTGTTCCTATTTTTCTAATTTCTCCATTAAATAGCAATATCAACCTATCGCAGTATTCCACAGCAAGGTTTAACTCATGGAAAGAAGCCAAAATCGTAATTTTTTTTTCTAAATTTATTCTTTTTAATTTATCCAAGATACCTATCTGATGACCTACATCTAAATGTGAAACCGGCTCGTCTAAAAGGAATATCTGAGGTGTTTGAGCTACAAGTTGAGCAATTAACACCCTTTGAAGTTCTCCTGAAGAAAGTTCTTTTAAAGTTTTTTTTAAAATTGATTTTAATTCAAACTCTTCATAGAGCTCTTCATAGTTAATCTCTGAAAAATTCCATGGATATCTGGCTAGAAGTATAAAATCTCTTACTTTAAAATTTAAAGAGTAATCTGTAATATTGGTACTTAATCCAACTGTCTTTGCTAACTCTTTATGGTGATAATCCATTATATCTTTATCATTAATTAAGACCCTACCACTTTTTATTTTTACCACTCCTGCAATTGTCTTAAGCAAAGTAGACTTTCCTGATGCATTAGGACCTATTATTCCTACAAATTCTCCAGTAGAAATTGAAAAAGAGATTTTTTTTATTACATCTATATCCTGATAACCACTAACTAATTCCTCAACTTTTAATATTACCATACAGGTTACCTTTTAGTATAAAAACTAAAAAGAAAATACTACCTATTATTCCTGTAAACACGCTTATAGGTATCTCTAAAGGATAAAGCAGATTTTTGGCTAAATTGTCACAAAGAGAGACAAAAAAGCCCCCAAAAATTAATGACATAAAAAACCAATTTTTATGTTTTAAACCTGTAAACATTTTAACTACATTAGGAACAATAACCCCAACAAACGAAATTATTCCTGATAATGACACACACAAAGACAAAATTATTACACAAATAAGAATAGATATATTTTTAATTATTCGCTCCTTTATCCCTAACGAAATTGCTTTTTCTTTTCCTAATATCATTACATCAAACTTATCACCCATGTTTATCAAGATTACAATACATATCACAATCACAATACATGAAATATAAACATAATGTGCATCCACAGAAGAAAAACCACCTAATAACCATAAAAGCACATAATGAATTTCATAAGGATCAAAAAATAATGTCAAAAGAATAATAACTCCTGAAAAGAAAAAATTTAATACAATTCCTGCAAGGATAAAACTTATATCCACTGTCTTTTTAAAAAGTAAAACAAGTAAAAACACAACACCTAAAGAAAAAATTACTCCTAATAAAGAATTAAAAAATTTATTTAAAGGCAAATTTAAAATATTACCAACAATCACACCTAACCCAGCGCAAGAAGCTATTCCTAAAGTATATCCTTCGCATAAAGGATTTAAAAATACACTTTGAAGCACACATCCTGTAATGGCTAAAGCTGCTCCTACAAAAAACGAAGCAAAAACTCTGGGGATTCTTATTTGAGTCAATATTTTAAACTCAGTCGTAGTAAAATTTTTATTGATAATATTAGTTATCAAAAGATTAAGATCTAAGTTATAGAACAATGAAAAGGCTATATTTAAAATAAAAAGTAAGCAAATCACATAGATCCACAAAAATTTCTTCATTTTTCTTCAAGAATCTTTGAAATTTTTTGTACAGAAAGAAAATAATTTTTAACATTTGGCTGACACAAAACATCTGAAGGTAAAACATAAATTCTATTATTTTTTGCTGCGTTTAAATTTTTAAATCTAATAAAAAATCTTTCGATTTCTTTCTTATTAATTCCCATCTCTGGTATGATAATTATCTCAGGATTTATTTTTAATAGTTCTTCTAAACTAATAGAAGGATATTTTATTTGAGAAATTACAGGATTTATTCCTCCGCTATTTTTTATTATATCTCCTATATAGCTCTTATCAGAAGCTACAATTAAAGGATTTAAACTTAATATACACAAAATTTTCTTTCCAGTATATTTTTTTGTTTTTTGTCTAAAACTTGCTTCGTATTTTCTTAAAATATCCTTGGCAGTTTTTTCTTTTTTTAAAATCTTAGAAATATACAGAAACTGATATTTTATTTCTTTGTAATTATTTACTGGCTCAAATATAACTACATTGATATTAAACTTTTTTAATTTTTCTACTGTTTCCTTTTTAGTTCCTTCTTTTGAAATAAACACTATATCGGGGTTAATTTTAATAATTTCTTCTATATTAGGTTCAATATATGTACCTACTATTCTTTGCTCCTTTGAGATTCGCTTGCAGAAAGATGTGATACCAACTACATTTTTAGTTTCTCCTAACAGATATAAAGTTTCTGTAATAGATGGAGTAAGAGATATAATTTTATAATTTGTAGAAGAAAGCAAAAGCGAATATGTGAATACAAGTAAATATAAATTTTTCATTAATATTTTTTAGAAAGGCAAGTACTTTAGGAAGGTAAGAAAAAAAGTAACTTTTTACTTTTTTCCCTACCCCCGTAGGTACTTACCTTTCACTAGTGATAGACCGGGCTCCTCTATTCTATAAAAAGAATAGAGATTACCGTTGCGTGGGCAGCAGCCAGAATCTCACTGGCATTTCCCCCACTAGTGTGGTCAAGTAAAAAATATAAAACTAAAAAATTCCTGTCAATATTATGTTAAGAATTTTTTTAGCCTAAATAGTTGGTTTTGAAGTTCTATTTTAGAAACATTGTCGTTGTAAATTACAAAATTTGCAAGACAAACTTTATCTTTAATATCTAACTGTCTAGCAATCAATAAATTTAACAATTTTTTAGAAACTTTTCGTCTTTTTAATCTTTCTAATTGTGTTTTTTTAGAACAATAGACTACAAGCGTATAATCAAATTTTTTTTGCAATTTTTTTTCAAATAACAAAGGAATATCAACTACACAAAATTTATATTTTCTTCTTTTTATTTTTTTTATTCTTTTAAAAACTTCTTTTAAGATAAATGGATGCGTAATTTTTTCTATTAAAGCTAAATTTCTGTCAGAATAAAGTAGAAGTTCATATAGATTATGTTTTGAAATTTTTTTATTCTTAAAAAATTTACTAAACTTTTTAATTAACTTTAACTTCAAATTTTTATTTTCCTTTAATAGACAACTATATACTTCATCACAGTTTATAACTGGAAACCCCATCTTTGAAAAAATTTTTGATACTGTTGTTTTACCAGAGGCTATAGAACCGGTTACTCCTATAAGCTTCATATTTAATTGTCTTGTCCCCATCTTTTGGAAATAGTAACATCCACTACTAACGGTACTTCAAGCTTTACTATGTTTTCCATAATATTTTTAATGATTGGTACCACTTCATCAAGATATCTCTCATGAATCTCAAATAGAAGTTCATCATGAATTTGAAGTAACATCTTTACTTTATCTTCTAATTTTCTTTCCTGTATCACATCATCAATTTTTATCATTGCCAATTTTATTATATCTGCTGCTGTACCCTGGATCGGAGTATTAATAGCAAGACGTTCTCCAAATGCTGCAAGTTGTCTGTTGGGAGAGTTTATCTCAGGTATAAATCGTATTCTGCCAAATAAAGTTTTAACATATCCGTAATGTTTAACTGAATTTATTGTATCTGTTATCCATTGTTTTACCTGGACATATTTTTCAAAATACTTTTTTATATAATCTTCTGCTATCTGTGATGGAATGTTCAATTCATTCCCCAATCCCTGTGGAGTAATCCCATATATTATTCCAAAATTTATAACTTTTGCAATCCTGCGTAGATTCTCATCTATATTTTTTTCTTCAAATCCAAAAATTTCACAGGCAGTAGATTTATGAATGTCTTTATTTTCAAAGAACGCTGTTATTAAATTTTTATCTTTAGAAAAATGTGCCAGAATTCTAAGCTCTATTTGAGAATAGTCTAATGAAACAAACATGAAATTTTCTTGAGCTACAAACATCTGTCTTATTTTTCTTCCTAACTCTGTTTTTATAGGCAGATTCTGCATATTAGGCTCTTCTGAGGACAATCTCCCTGTAGCAGTCCCTGTAATATTAAAAACTGTATGGATCCGTTGTGTAGAAGGATTAATATGTTGTATAAATGGATTAATATAGGTGTTTTTTAGTTTTTCTAGTTCTCTGTATTGTAAAATAGAAGAAATTATAGGATGAACATTAGATAATTTTCGTAATACCTCTTCATCGGTAGAATATCCTGTTTTTTTTCTTTTAATCGGAGGTAACCTCAATTTTTCAAATAACACAAAGGCCAGTTGCTTTGGAGAGTTTATGTTAAATTCTAATCCAGCTAATTCATAAATTCTACTTTTTGTTTCTTTTATTTTTTCTTCTATTTCTGATTTAAATTTTTCGGTGTACACTTTATCTAACAATATTCCATTTTTTTCCATTTTTATTAAGGGAATATTTAATGGTAAATCTATATTTTCATATACTTTATATAAATCATATTCAGTTAATTTTTCTTTTAATCTTTCAAATAACAAATTTAACACATCCAGAGAATCTATAAATCTATCAGCAAAAGTGTCCTGAGGAAAAGAAAATACATCAATATTATCAGGCAACATAAACTCTGCAACAGGTTTTGATGTTAAAAAATAATCTACTATTTCCTGTAAAGTTTTGTATTTTCTATCAGGATTCAACAAATAAGACAACAACAAAATATCAAAAATATTATTATCTAATTTTTTTAACGAAACATTTAATAGTTTGAGTTGCGCTTTTATATTAAAAGAAATTTTAAGTTTATTTGTTTCAAAAAATAAAAAATCTACAATTTGAAAAAAACATTTTTCAGACAAGGGATCTATTGTTTCTCCTTTAAGGTTTTTTTGTTTTATAAAAGGAATGTAGTAGTAAAACAAGTCAACTTTTAAAATTAACCCAATAATATTTTTTTTAGTATAAATAAAACTAAAATTTATAATTTTTGAATTTTCAATGTCTTTTATTAATCCTGTAAATTTTTTTTCGTCATTCACACATATCGCTTTTTTTTCTTTTAAACTACTTTCATTTTGTTTTGAAAACTGAAACAAAGAATAATTGCTATTTTCTATAAAAAGTTTTATTTTTTTCAATTCTTCTAAAAGGGAACGCATTTCGTATTTTAAAATAAATTCCTTTATTCTATCTATTTTAATATTGGAAATTTTGAAATTTTCAACCTGAATATTTTCTAATTCTTCTATACTTGATGTTAATTTCAATAGTTCCTTATTTCTGTAAAGTTGCTCTCTTTTTTCTGTAAGTTTTTGTTTTAATTTTGGTTCTAATTTGTCAATATTAATAAATATTTTTTCAAGATCTCCGTATTTATTTATCAACAAAGAAGCAGTTTTAGGTCCTATACCATCTACTCCCACAATATTATCAGTTTTATCACCAATCAAAGAAAAATAATCAACCAACAACTCTGGAGGTACTTGATATTTTTTTATAACTTCATTTTCATCATAAAATATATTCTTGTGTTCGTTATATACTACTACATTTTTCCCATCCACAAGCTGAAGAATGTCTTTATCTCCGCTTATAATTACTATATCATAATCTTTTTTAAATTTTCTTACAATAAAGCTTATCAAATCATCGGCTTCATAGCCATCTATTACAATATATGGAAATCCGCTATTTTTTACAAATTCATACACTAAAGGAAATTGGACTTTTATGTCTTCTTCTAACTCTTTTCTAGTAGCTTTATATTCTTTAAAGATTTTATGTCTGAATGTAGGTTTATCAGAGTCCAGACATATACATAGATATTCAGGTTTATATGTCTTCAAAATTTTAAAAATCATTCTAATAAATCCAAATACAGCATTAACAGGTAAGCCAGAAGTTGTGGTTAAATTTTTAGGTAAAGCATGATAGGCTCTATGAATATATGCATTCCCGTCTATTATATAAATTTTGCCAGAAGATTTATTCATTTAATGTGAGTCAGTTCCCTTCTGTAAGTTATTTAGCTTCTGTTGTAGGTTATCTTTAATTTGTTCCAGTTTTGTGATTGTATTTTTTAAAAGGTTAATTTCACGATATAAATTTTTAATTTCTTCTTCATATTTTTCTCTTAATTCTTTTTCATGATTAAATAATTCTTTAATTCTGGCTTCATAGTTATTCCGTTCTACTAAAAGAAGTTTTCTTAATTCATTTAACTGCTGCTCATTTCTTGAGGTGATCTGTGCAATTTCTATTAACTTCTTTTTGCGCTCCTCATCTATTAAAATGTTAAGTTTTTCTATTTCATCTTCATATTTCTTTTTTTGACTTTCTATTTTATTTTTATATTCTTCATTTAACATCTCTAAAACATTTTTTTCACTTTTTAATTTATCAATTTCTTCAGATAATAACTTTGTTTTTTCAATTAATTCAACTTTTTCTTTATTAAAACTTTCTAATTGATTTTTGAAATTTTCTTCTATCTGTTTTATCTTGTAATTATATTCGTTTACTAAGGAAGCTATTTCTTCACTTTTTCTAAATTGTAAATCAGAGTAGTCTTTCCTTGTTTTTTCTAATTCCTCTTTTATTTGCAGTATTAAATTTTCATAATGTTCTCTCTGCTCATTTATTTTTTTTACAAATTCATTTTCTTTATCCTGTAATGCATTTTGTAATCTATAATTGTCAGACGAAAGTTCTTCTATCTTTTTTATTAGATCCTCATTAGATAATTTTATTTTTTTATATTCTGATTCAAACTGCTGTAATTTGTCAATTAATTCATTTTCTGTTGATTTCATATTTTTTAATTTTTCTTCATATTCTTTTTTAACATTTTCAATTTCTTCAGTATATTTTTTAACTCTCTCTTCCCAATTTATTCTTTCAGAGGTAAGAATTTCTGCAAATTTCTCATGCTGCGTTTGAAGTTGTTGAGTCAATTCTTCAATTTTTTTTTCTAAAAAATTAACTGTAGAATTTAGATGTTGATTTTCTATTTTTGTTTCTTGATAAATTTTTCTTAATTCGTTGTATTCATTTTCTATATCATTTAATTCTTTTTGGAGTTTCTCTATTTCTTGATTTCTTGAAAGAATTATATTTTCATACCTTTCTAATAAGCTTTTAAGTCTTTGCTCATTTCGCTTTTGTTCTTCCTCAAACGCATTTCTCCAACTTAAAACCTCGTTTGTTAATTTTTCAACTTCGTTATTTTTTTCTTTCTGGATCTGTTCTAGTCTTTGTTCCAATAATGTCCTTAATTTATGCTCTTCTTCATATTGATGAATTTTTTGATTAATCTCAAGAATTAACTTTTCGTTTTTCTGGTTAAGTAAAGTAATTTCATCATTTAACTGTTTAAATTCTTGAGATTTTAAAGTTTCAAAACTATTAAGTTTATTTTCCAATACTTGAATACTTTGTTCTTTTTCAAGATATTTTTTTTCTAAAGAATTATAAGTATCTAACAAATTGGTATATCTTTTATTAGTTTCATCAATAATACTTCTTAGTTTTTCAATTTCAGTTTCATAATTTTGCTGTAATATTCTTTTTTCATTTTCAAAATTAGCATTTTTGGCATCTATATCTTTCTGTAATAGTTTTATCTTCTCTTCATATTGTTTAATTTTTTCTTCTAACTCTTCTTCTTTATGTTTTAAAGAAATTTCAAGACGTTCATTTTGTATATTTTTTTGCTGTAAATCTTCTTTTAATTTTTCTGTCTCAATTTTATATCTTTCTACTTCTAAGGATGTTTTATTTAAAGTTTCTTGAAGATTAAATATAAAATCTTGCAGTTCTTTAATTTTATCTTCATACTCTTTTCTTATGATATCAACTTTTTGTTGAGATTTTTCTAACTCTGATTCCAAATTTCTTAGTTTTTCCTTATATTCTGAATTAATTTTTACTATCTCCTCATCTTTCTTGCTTATTTCTTCTTTATATTTTTCTATCTCTAACTCTTTTTCTTTAAGCCTCATTTCCCATTCTTTAACCTGCATTTCATGAAGATGTTTTAATTCTTCGTACCTTCTAAGTTCTTCTTTTAATTTTAATTCAGAGGAATAAGATATTTCTTTAAATTTTTTAATCTCCTCTTCTATGTTTTTCCATCTTTCAATTTCTTTTTCTTTTTGTCTTTTTAGTTCCTCTGCTGTTTTTTTTATCCTATCTATTTCATTTTGTTGAAGAGTTTCTAAAACCGCCTGAGTATTTCTTAGGGTTTCCTCTGTAGCTTTTAATTTATTTTTCAACTCTTGGATTTCTTTTTCTTTCACCTCATGAAGTTTCAAAAGTTGTTCTTTTTGCTGGGATATCTTTTGTCTTAACAAAGATATTGTTTTGCTGTATAACTCCCTATCTACAGCAGATATCTCTTTCTCTAAATCATCTGTAAATTCTAATTTTAGATCTTCGTTTTCCATTTTATTTTTTTACAATTAATTTTTGTTTTTTATCAACAATAAATTTCGTAAATATCACCGGAGTGATATTACATATAATTTCACAACAATTTTTGTTTTTAAAATTAACTTCAGTGACTTTGCTATATAAAAACCTTAATTCTTTTGAAAACAATGTCTGCATTATATATTTTACTATCTCCCTTTTATCAACAACTTCACATAATATCTCATTTTTAGGTTTAATTTTTTCTACACTTATACCCTTTTTTTCCTCTATCACAGGTTTAGTTTTAATAAAAAATTTATCAATTCCTCCGTCTATGATCTCTTCAAATTTTGAATTACTTGAGATGTTATTTTTAAAATTTTTTTCAAATTTTAATTTTTCTATTTTAAAAGAAGACTTTACATTCTCTTTTTCTTTAATGTCTAATATATTAATAAGAATATCATCAATAACATTTATTTTTTCCTTACATATACTTCTTATAACTTCTTCTTCGTTTTTATATAATTGAACATAAACTTTTTTTGTAATATCAAAACAACTTTTTGATTCCAATTTATATTTATTAATCATATTTTCTATTTTTTTATATTCTTCTGAAAGATCCATTTCATATATAAGTGGATCAAAAGATGCTATACAGGAAATCTTTAATATTGTCTCCGTTTTCATATTAGCAAATATAACACAGGATATGTATATATGCTGCTTCTTTGATGCAAATTTATATTTTAAAACCTTAATCATTTCATCTTCTTGGATGGATTCTTTCATATATTTTTTTAAGACGTTGCAATGTTATATGAGTATATATGTTAGTAGTGGATAAACTTTTATGTCCTAACATTTCCTGAATACTTCTTAAATCACAACCTGCATCTAAAAGATGTGTAGCAAAAGTATGTCTAAAAGTATGTGGAGAAATTTTTTTATGAATTGAAGCTTTTTTAATCCATCTTGCAATAATTTTTCTTATCCCTCTAACACTAAGTCTTTTACCAAATTTGTTGACAAATAATTCTTTACTTCTGAATCCTTCTTTATATTTATATTTTAGATATTCTCTCAAATAATTTAAAGCAACATCTCCTACAGGAACTATCCTTTCTTTATTGCCCTTTCCTTTAACCGTCACTATACCTTCGTAAATATCTATATCATCTTCATCAATCTGATATACTTCTGAAATTCTAAGACCTGAAGAATACAACAACTCAAGTAGTGCTCTATCTCTTGCTGTGAAAAAATCTTTAGGAACTACTAAATTAAGCAATTTTTCTATTTCTTGCTTCGTTAAAAAAGTTGGAAGATTTTTTTCTTTTTTTATACTACTTAAATATAGCGTAGGATTAAAAATAATATATTTTTTTTGAATTAAAAATTTAAAAAAGGTCCGTATTGCGTTTATTTTTCTTATAATAGATGATCTTTTATATTCCAACTGCTGTAGATGTGAAATAAAACTCCTTATTACAGTTCTGGTGATATCTTTAATGTTTTTAATTTTTAACTCACTATATAAATATTCGAAAAACTCCTCTATATCAGTAATGTAAGCTATAATTGTATTTTTAGATACACTTTTCTCTGCCATTAAATAAATTTTAAATTTCGTAATGAAATTCTTATAATATTCAGGAATTTTGTCTCTGTTTATTTTTAAATTTTTAATTTTCATAATTTAACTTATATTTACATTTTGGAAAATTACTGCAAGACAGAAATTTACCATATTTACTTTCTCTGATTATCATATTGCTTCCGCATAATTTACATTTTTTATCTGATAAAACATCATTTTTAGATTCAATTTCTTTTGTTGCTCTTTGCAAATTTTTCATTAATTGTTCATTATATAGAGCAACAACATTTGGCCACTTCTCTTTACCACGAGAAATTTTATCTAACATATTTTCTATTTTTGCAGTATAAAACTTATCTACAACTTCAGGGAAAAAAGTTGATAATAACTCAGTAACTCTTTTACCTAAATCTGTTATATAAAATTTTCTTTCTTTAAGTTTAACATAACCTCTTATTTTAAGTGTATCAACTATGCTAGCATAAGTGGAAGGTCTTCCTATACCATTTTTTTCAAGCTCTTTAATCAATGAAGCCTCTGTATAACGAGAAGGAGGTTCTGTAAAATGTTGTTTTGAAATACAATCTTTAATTTTTAATTCATCATTTAAATTAAATTTTTCTAAAATAATTTCTTCCTTTTCCTTTTTTTGTTGTTCTTCGGGTAATATAATATAATATCCTTCAAATAGTATCTTTTTTATCTCCGCCTCAAAAATATATTTTTCTGAAACTTTTATTTTCAGAGTTGTAATTTGATATTTCATGTCTTTCATCTGAGATGCTACAAATCTTTTCCAAATAAGGTCATATAGTTTATATTGATCATTTGTAAGATATTTTTTTATTTCTTCCGGAGTATAATAAACATTAGTAGGTCTTATAGCTTCGTGTGCTTCCTGGGCATTTTTCACTTTTGTTTTATATTTTCTTGGTATATCGTTTAGATATTTCTCTGTAAATTTTTCTTTTATGAATTTTCTCAGCTCATCTATAGCATAATCTGATACATAAGTAGAATCTGTCCTCATATATGTAATAAGTCCTATGCGTTCTGTTTTTCCTAAATCTACTCCTTCATATAGACTTTGAGCTATAGCCATAGTCTTGGAGGGAGAAAATTTCAACTTCCACGAAGCCTCTTGTTGCAAGGTAGAAGTGATAAAAGGAGCAGGCGGTGATTTTAATTTTTCTTCTATTTTTATGTCTATTATTTCTCCAGTGCCAATATTTCTTATCTCTTTTGTTATTTCCTCAGCTTCTTGTTGAGTTTTTATATCTAGTTTATCTAATTTTTTGTCGCCGATATAAGAAAGGTTAGCTTTAAAAAAGTTTTCCTCTTTTACCTTATAAAATTCACATTCTACAGTCCAATATTCCTGTGGTTTAAAATTTTCTATTTCTTTTTCTCTATCATATATGAACTTTAATGCTGCAGACTGAACTCTCCCTGCCGAAAGTTTATTTGCTATTTTATCCCATAAAAGCGGTGATAGTTTATAACCAATCAACCTATCTATGATTCGTCTTGCCTGTTGGGCATTTACTAAGTTTTTATCTATTTTTTTAGGATTTTTTAAAGCTTCAAATATTGCTTTAGGAGTGATTTCATGAAAAGTTATTCTTTTAACTTCATTTTCATCTAAGCCTAAAACTTTTACTAAATGCCAAGCTATAGACTCTCCCTCACGGTCGTAATCTGTGGCTAAATATATATCTTCTGCCTGGTTAGAAAGATTTTTAAGTTCTTTGATAATTTTTTTAGCTTTAGGAAGAATTACATAATAAGGCTTAAAATTATTTTTCTCATCAACCCCTAAACTATTTTTAGGTAAGTCTCTTATATGTCCATATGAACTTTTAACTACATATTCTTTTGAGTTATTTAGAAATTTTGATATGGTCTTTTCTTTCGTTGGCGATTCAACAATTATCAACTTCATATAATTATCTAAATAACTATAAAAGTTTTGTTATGAATTTCTTTAATTTTACCTAAAATTTGAAGTCTTAAAAGTATATTTAAAAGTTTATTTATTTCTATGTTTGAAATATACTGAATTTTATCTATATGTAGTCCATTTGGCTCAGAGGAAATGATATCTAAAACTTTCCTTTCATCTTCTGAAATCATTGATTCATCAGTTAAAGTATTGCCTTTATTATATTCAGAAAAATCTTTTTTTAAAGAATAACAAATTTCTTTTATTTCCTCAATTATATCTTCAACACAAGTAACCATTTTTGCTCCTGTTTTAATAAGAAAGTTTGTCCCTCTACTTTGATTTGAAAATATACTTCCAGGTACAGCAAAAACTTCCTTACCCATATCAGCTGCAAATTTTGCTGTAATTAACGCTCCACTTTTAATATCAGCTTCTATTACTATTGTTGCTAAAGATAAAGCAGCTATTATTCTGTTTCTTTGCGGAAAGGTTAACTTATCAGGTCGCCTAAAATATGAAAACTCAGATATTAAACAACCACCCTTTAAAGGAATATCGTTTTGTAATTTTTTATTTGACAATGGATAATAAATACCCAAACCGTTTCCTAATACTGCAATAGTTTTTAAACCATTTTTTATTGCACATTCATGAGCTATTTTATCTATTCCATATGCTAAACCACTAATAATTGTAAACCTATATTTTGATAATTCTTTTATTAAATGTTCTGTGACAATTTTTCCATAAGAAGTAGGTTTTCTAGTGCCAACTACAGATAAAGAAAACTCATATATACTTTCTAGATTTCCTTTAACATATAGTAACATTGGAGGATCTTCAAGGTTTTTTAATAAAGAAGGATAGTTTTCGTCAAAATAAGATATAATTTTTATATCATTTTTTAATATCTGTTCTATTTCTTTGTCAGGATTAACTTTGGACTTCCAGTTTAATATTCTATTAGCAACGATTTCAGTAATGTTTTCAACACTTGTTAGTTCTTCTATTGAAGCATTTAGAATATTACTCGCAGTGCCAAATTTATCTATTAAATTTTTAATTTTTCTTGGTGTTAAAAATGGTATACTATTTAATATTATTAAACTCTTAATTTCATCATTTATTTTCATAATTTATTCAACCACTATTCTTCTGGCTCCTGCAAAGTGTTTTTTATAATAAGGTTCTGACAATGAAGATATTGTTACTCTCTTACATCCACGAGCTGCATGAATAAATTCACCATCTTTTAAATATATACCCACATGATTTATATATTCATATTTTTTGATCTTACCTTTAACCTTTGCGTATCTGACCTTTTTAAAAAACACAAGATCTCCACATTTAATCTCTTCTTTTGAAACTTCTTTACCTATTTTAAACTGTTCTTTTGAAGTCCTTGGTAGATTTATTCCTATCCTAGAAAAAATATACTTAACAAAATATGAGCAATCTATACCTTTCTGTATATCTGTACCTCCCCATTTATAAGGCGATGTGTAAAGTTCTAAAGCATAGCTAATTATTTTTCTTACATTCTCATCCTGATAATAATTCAATAAATCTTCAGATACGTATTTTGTATAACTTGTCTCTACTATACAAAATTCTTCCTGTTGTTGAAATTCTTCTGTTATTTCGTTTTCCTTACTTTCTATATAAGCAGGAATATCCAATTCAACACATAAAATACTTTGTATGTCTTTGGCTTCTTGAAGATTATAGGGACCCAACTGAATAGTAGTGTTATGAGTTTTTAACTTTTCTTTTTTAAACCAACTATGATCTTTTAATATCTCAATTAATTGTTTAATCTCATTTTGACTATTGCAATCTATTTTCAAATAGTAATTTTCTTCATAACACAATCCAAAAATTATTACATTAAAACATAACAAGAGCAATATATATTTTTTCATTTTTCTTTATAACCTAATAACAACAAATAATCATACCGTTTTCTACTCAGATCTCCATAATAAGATTTAGGATATTTCTCAAAAGTCAATCTGTAATATTTCAATGCTAATTTAATTTCTTTTTTTTCTTCATAAATTTTTGCTATGTTATAATAACTAAAAGGTTTAGATTCTTCTAAAGTATAAATGTTTATTGCTCTGTTAAACCTAAATATAGCAGAATCGCTTTTGCCCAACATATCACATACAACACCTAAGACAATTTCTATCGTTTGAGTAAATTTTGAATTTGGATATCTTTCTAAAAGTAAGTTAAATTTACCTGTTTTGTAATATTTGTAATAAATAAAGTTTATACATCCAATAATTATTATACCAAATATAAGAAACTTTTTCATATTTGTTTGTGTAAATTATTTTTTAATAAAATCTCCTATTGCTACAGGAGAGTAAACTCTTAAAATTTCACATAAGACTTTATTATCATCAAGTATTTCTAATACCTTAGCTTTACCAACAAGAATAAGCTGATTTTTAGGAATCTTCATCAAGTTAATATCATACTTAGAAGGACCTAAATGATATATTCCCAAAATTTTGCCTTCATAAATACCAGTCATGTCTTTTAGTTCACAATATATCTTATCAAAATCTATATATACAAATTTTTCTTCTTTTGCTGCTACTATTTTTCCTTGAAATTCAAACTCTTCTAACTTTATTTTTTGTGGAAATTCAGAAATTTCTTGATGATTTTTCTCTTTATATTTTTTCTCTTCCTCGGATTTTTCAGATATTTCATGGAATATCTTCTCTTCCTCAAACATTTCTTCTTTTACATCTTTTTCTAGAAACTCTTCGGAGTCATGTTGAACTTCTTTAACTTGCCCTTCTTCAATCTCCTGCTCGGATAAAAATTGTGCTTTCTTTTCATCAGTTTCTTCAGAAACTTCTATATCAGGTAAAATAAATACTTGACCTGGGTAAATAAGATCAGGATTTCTTATTTGGTGTTTATTAGCTTCATATATATTAGGCCATAAAAATGGATTTTGATAGAATCTTTTTGCTATATTCCATAAACAATCTCCTTTAACAACAACATACTCTATACTCCCAAAACAATAAAATGAAAAAATAAACAATAATACTATAACCTTTTTCATGATATTTTTCCTCCTGAAAACTAAATTATTCATTGTAGTTCCTTTTCTAATCTAATACATAAATTAGTAAAAACTATCCCTATAATCATTCCAGCTATAACATCACTTAAGAAATGAGCTCCTACTAAAACTCTACTTATACCTATAAGAAAGGCTAAAAAAAATAAAATTAATCTGACTAACTTTTTTTTAATCCTATCTGAAATAAAAACGTAGGAACTAAAAGCTAAAAAAGTATGTCCAGAAGGAAACCCATATTCATAGAGACGTTCCCCTATTACATTTATAGGTTGGTTTAAAATATCAAAAAAAAGTTTAAGGGGCCTTGGTTTGTCAAACAAATTTTTCAAAATCTGAATCATTAAACCACCAAATGAAACTATTAAAAGAAAAACAACCGAATTTCTTACAAAAGATTTTTTATCAATAAAATATAAAAGAATAATAACCATTGGAATTAATACTAATCCGTTTCCTAAAGAAGTAATTGCATAGCTTAAAGTAGTAAAAATTTTATTTTTATACACAGGCATATTGTTTATTTTAAGGAATATTTTCTTATCATAATCTCTTAGATATTCTGTAACTCTTAAATGATTATTATATTTTTCTTGCAAAAACTTAGAAGAGATTTTATTATACTCAAAATTTTCACAAAAATAGAATTTAAAGATTCGCGGTGGCCAGAATTTGTTTTTTCTAAAGGAAACACTCATAATAAATTTAACTTTGCTAAATGGTGCTTCTTTTAAAAAATTATCTTCTTTAAATCTTCCTTCTGTTATAAAAATGGCATTTTGTCCATTATATTTTACCAAATTTTTACTCCAAAAATCATACTGGTTTAAATAATCATCCAAACAAAAAACTTCAGGTATTTGTTTATAGTACCTACTGAGAGCAAACCTTATCTGTCCTGCAGTGAAGTATTTATGAGTTAATATAAAACCTGAATCATATTTCTCAATTAAATTATGTAATTCTTTAGCTGCTAAATCCCATCCATATAACTTGTCTGGCGTATCTTTGTCAGCTAAGTTTTCTGGTAATTTTATGATACCAAATAATCCAACTAATAGGACAAACAAACAAATCCCAAAAGAAGAAATTAAAGAAACAAAATACATAATTTTTTTCTTATCTATAAAAAAAATTAAAGGTAAAGCACTAATATATGAAATAGTCGGCCAGTGAGGAAGAATTCTTGTTTTTAATCCTATAAAATTAAAAAATAATATGCCTGGTAAGGAAAAATATGTAAAAAACTTATATTTAAAATCTTTTTTTAATAAAAATAAAACATTAACATATACAATTAACAAAAAAACCACTGGAGAAAGATAGCTGCTTTGTGTAGCTAAGTTTTCTAAAAAAATTAAAAAATTAAAAAATTTTGAAACACCACTACTTCTGGATAGTTGATAATTAAAAGAGGCAAATTTATGGGTGATATTCCATAAAATAACAGGAGAAAAAATTACAACAGATAATAAATAAGAATAATAGAAATCCTTTTTTAAAAAATATCTTCTCAATTCTTTTTTGGATAAGAATATAATCATACTGCTAATAAATAAAAATATAGCATTATACTTGGAAAGTAACGCAAAACCAAAAATAACTCCACATATATATAAAAACCAAGTATTATAGGTAGAAATAAATTTATAAAAATAAAACATATAACTCATCCAAAACATTCCTAAAGGAGCATCAGGTAATGTTATAATTGAACCCACAAAAACTACAGGTACAAAACTAAGTAACAAGCTTGAATAAAATGCTGTTTTCTCATTCCATATTTCTTTGATTAACTTATAAAAATAAATCAAAGAAACAAAAAAACATAAAATTGCTGGTATTCTTACAGCGTATAGATTATTTCCCAAAATTTTTGTAGATAGATATATTAAATAACCCACTAAGGGTGGATGATCATAATAAGAAAAATCTAAATATTGAGAATACTGCCAGTAGTGTGATTCATCATCCGTAAGTCCAAATAAACCTGAAATAAATATTCTAAAAATTGTGCTTAAAAGTAAAAATTTTATAAATAATATGTTATATTTATCCTTTAAAAAAAACTTAATTGGTAAAATTAATACTCTAAGTAAATACTTAAAAAGTTTTCCTAAAGTAAGTTTACTTTCGCCATAAAGTCGCTTGTAAAACTCTATAGGAACCTCATAAAATTTAAATCCTAACATTTTTGCAATATAATTAACTTCACTAACAATAAAAGGATCTGAAGCAGTAAGATATGGTAGAATTTTCTCTATAACTTTTCTTCTGTAAGCTTTAAAACCAGAAGTAGCATCTCTAATAGGAATTCCTAAGAAAAATTTTATATAAAACCTGGCAAATAAACTTATTAATTTTCTTAAAAAATTTCTTTCTTTATCTTCTCCTCCTAAAATATATCTTGAACCTACCACTATATCTACTTCTGGAATCATTTCAAAAATTTTAATTAACTTTGGTATATCATAAGGCGAATGAGACAAATCAGCATCCATTTCAACTATTATATCAGCATCAAGTTCCAATGATTTTTTAAAACCTTCTATACCTGCATAACCTCTACCCTTTTTTTCTTTTCTTACAATTAGATAAAGATTCTTATAAATCTTTTGTAACATTTTAACTTTTTGAGAAGTTCCATCTGGAGAGTCATCATCAATTACTATTAACTTACAATCAGGCAAGACTTCAAAAACTTGTGTTATAAAAATTTCTATGTTTTCTAATTCATTATAGGTAGGGGTGAAAACAACTATATTTTTCATATAATAAATCTATCAATACTGCGGTAATGAATAGCTTCTGAAATATGTACGGAATCAATAACCTCTTTGTTATCCATATCTGCAATAGTACGAGCAACTTTTATAATCCTATCATAAGCTCGTGCTGAAAAGTTAAATTTTTCTATACTAATTTTTAAAATTCTTTTTGCTTCATCAGTCATAGGACAAAATTCTTTTATTAACTTACTTGTTAGTTGAGAGTTAGTATATATTTTTTTATTTTTATATTTTTTATATCTTTCATATTGCAACTGTCTTGTCTTCTTTACTCTTTCTCTGATTTTCTCAGAAGTCTCCTCTGAAACATCAGAAACTACCTCTTCTATTTCCACAGGAGGAACTTCTATCTGTATGTCAATCCTATCAAGAAGCGGACCGGATATTTTTGAAAGATATTTATGAATTTGATAAGGAGAACATTTACATTCTTTTTTAGGGTGTCCAAAATAACCACAGGGACATGGATTACAAGCAGCAACAAACATTACATTAGCAGGGAAGTTACACTTAAAAGCAGCTCTTGACACAGTGATGTATCCTTTTTCTAATGGTTGTCTTAAAACCTCTAAAACATTTCTACTAAATTCAGGCAACTCATCTAAAAATAACACTCCATTATGAGCTAAAGAAACTTCACCTGGTTTAGGTATCTGTCCTCCTCCAACTAGTGCTATATCAGATATAGTATGATGTGGTGCACGAAAAGGTCTTGTAGAAATAAACTTCCCATCCAGCATACCTGCTACAGAATAAATTCGTGTTGTTTCTATAGCTTCTTCTAGTGTGAGTTCAGGCAAAATCGTGGGAATTCTTGAAGCTAACATTGTTTTGCCAGCTCCCGGTGGACCTATCATAATAATATTATGACCACCACTTGCAGCTACCTCTATGGCTCGTTTTGCATATTGTTGCCCTTTTACTTCGGAAAAGTCTACCTCATATATATAATTTTCTTTGTATATTTTATCCAGGTCTTCTTTATAAGGCAATATTTCTAACTCCTTGTTTATAAAAGAAACTGCCTCATTTAAGGTTTTAACTGGATATACTTCAATATCTGTAAGAACTGTTTCTTTTGCATTAAAATATGGAATGATTAATCTTCTTTTACTATTTTTTGAAAATTCAATAGCCAAAGGTAATACCCCTTTCACAGAACGAACATTGCCATCTAAGGATAATTCTCCTACTATATAGTAGTTTTCTAATTCTGCAGAATTCACTTTACCTACAGCAGCTAATATCCCTAAGGCTATAGGAAGATCAAAACCAGCTCCTTCTTTTTTCAAGTCCGCTGGTGCAAGATTTACTGTAATCTTTTTAGAAGGTAAATCAAAACCTGAATTTCTTATAGCAGATACTACTCTTTCTTTAGATTCTTTTACTGCTGCATCAGGTAGTCCTACTATGTTAAAAGAAGGTAATCCACTTGAAATATCTATCTCTACTTCTACAATAAATCCATCTATCCCGTATACTGTGCCTGAATAAACTTTTGAGAACATAACTACAACATTTTTTCTAATTTGTATTTCAGTCGTTTTATATCTTTATCATTAGGATAAATTTCTATTAATTCTTTTAATAACAAATAAGATTCTTTGAAATCCTTTAATTCATAATATGTTTTAGCTAAGTATATAGAATTCTCAACATTATCAGGATATTTTTCTTTTTCTTGTTCAAAATAAATTTTAGCTGTTTCAAAATTTTTGTTAAAGTAAAATATTTTACCTAAATAAAAATTTATATTTCTTGGAACTTCTAAATTTTTTTTCTTAACTATTTTAAGTACTTTATCGAAATAATTCTGTGACAATAAGTACTCACTCTGATTAAAAAAGATGTATCCTAAATTAGCAAGTGCCACAATATTTTCTTTATCTATCTGTATAACTTTGGCATAAATATTTTTTGCTTCTTCTATTTTGTCGTTTTTATAATAAACATTAGCCAATCTTAAAAGAACTTCTATGTCTTCTGGATAATTATTTAAAAATCTAATATATTCTATAGCAGCTAATTCATAGAGTTTAAGAAATTCATACATACATCCAAGATAATAAAAAATTCTAGTATCAGTGGATCCTAACTTCCAAGCATCATGAAGAAGATTTATTGACTTATCATAATACTGAGGCCCTTTAATAAAATAATATATTCCTAATTCCACCATATCTTGGATATTATTATTTTTTTTTAGCTGCTGAGATAATCTTTCAATCTCCTGTTCAATTTTAGTTTCACTTAACATTTTAATTTCATTTTCTCTTGGAAAAAAAACTTTTTTTGACTTGTTATTAAAGATAATTAACAATATAGCTCCTATAAACAATATAAAAAAAGAACAAAATAAAAAAAATCTCTTCATATACTATTCATATAACACATAAAACTATTCTTCAGCGAGTATATCTTTTAATGTAGGAAGTTGAACCTGGGAATATTTTTTAATAAGTTGTTTTTGAATAATTTTTTCTAATTTTTTTACTGACAATTCTATTCTACGCTTTTTTTCATCAGAAAGTATAACCACAGCTTCAATCTCCTGACCTGGTTTATAGAATAGCTTTAAATCTTTAGAAAGGTCTTTTTCATTAGGTAAGGCTTCTTTTTTTGAAATTATACCTTCAATTTCTTTTTCTAATTCCACTATTAACGCACTACTTAACACTTTTTTGACTTTACATCTCACTATATTATCTACAATGTATTTTTCATAAGGATTTTCTTTTAGATGTTTAATAGATAACATTGCTTTTTCTTGTTCCGGTATAATATCTAAAACTTTATATTCTATATTCTGACCAACTTTATAAAGCCGATGTAAGTCTGTAATTCTAGATGTCCATGAAATATCTGAAATGTGTACAAAACCACAAAATTCATCTTTTATAGTAACAAAAATTCCATTAGGTGTAATTTTTACAATCTTTCCCTTGTGAATACTACCGGCTGGATACTGATTTTTTATTTCTTCCCATGGATTATAGGATACTTTTTTTAATGAAAGAGACATCCTTTCTTTTTCTTTATTTATTTCTAAAATTTTTGCTTGAAGTTGTTGATCTATCTTAAACATCTTTTTAAGATCTGGATTTTTTTGTGTCCAGCTAACCTCTGAAATATGAATTAATCCCTCTATACCAGGTTCAACTTCCACAAATAGGCCAAAATCTGTAATATTTGTAACCTTACATTTAACTATTTTTCCTACAAAATATTTACTATCTACTTCATCCCATGGATAAGGAAAAAGTTGTTTTAATCCAACAGATACCTTTCCTGTTTCTTTTTCTATCTTTAAAACTTTTACCTTTATTTTATCACCACATCTTAAAATTTCTTGAGGATGTTTTAATTTATACCAGGCTATATTACTTATATGCAATAATGCTTCCAAACCATCTATATCAACAAATGCTCCAAAAGAAGTTAAAGATTTTACTTCTGCTATCACTTCATCACCTTCTTTTAGAGTAGACAACATTTTCTGTCTTTTTTCTTCTTTTAAAATTTCTTCATAAATTTTATTTGACACTACAACTTTTAAATTTTTACCAGGTTCTCCTGTAATTTCTTTTATAATAACTTTAAAACTTGAATCTTTAAATTTTTCTAAAGATACTTTTTCTTTTAAATTCTCACCAATTTCTTTATAAGGTAATAAAGCTTCTATTCCTCCTATATCTACCAAGTATCCATTTTTGACCTTTGATAATATCTGACTATCTATCGGCAGTTTTTCTTTATATTGCTTCTGTAAATATTCAAACATATCTACTTCTTTTGCTTTTTTATAAGATAAGATATGAAGATTATTATAATCTAATTTGACTATTAATACTTTTATTGTCTGGTGAGGTCTTAATTGTCTATATACTTCTTTTGCTCCTTCAAATTCATTTATTGGTATTAACCCATCTGTTTTTGTACCAATATCTACATATACCCCATTAGAAGCGATATCAATAATCTTACCTTCAACTATGTCTCCTGCCTTTATATTTTTTGCAAATTCATAAACTTTGTCAGAAACAAGAGATTCTGTATATTCTTCTTTTATATCATCTTTCATATAAGTATTAAACCTTTTATTCAACAAATTATCTGTTTTATTTTAAGTAAAGTAAGCTGTTGTCTGTGTCCATACTTTCTTTTCCAATTTTTTTTAGGATTACCCTTACGCAATACAATTATTTTTTTGCTTTTAACTTGATCTATAACTTCTGTAACAACTTTTGCATTTTCTAAATAAGGGGTGCCCAATTTTATTTCTCCATCATCTGTTTTTACAAGTAATACTTTATCAATAACGTATTCAGTATTTTTATCTGCATTTATTTTTTCAATGATTATAGTATCACCAACACCTACTATATATTGTTTTCCTCCAACTTCTACTACGCCGTACATGATTTTTCCTCCTTTTTAAAAATAATTCTTAATAAAAATAACTAATTAGTATTGTAAAATCAATATTTTAGAAAAAATGCTTTTAACCATTGAATTTATTTCAAGTTATTTTATAATTATTTTTAACATATTTTTTACAAAACCTGAAAAGAAATGAAAAAAATAGAAGTTTCTGTAGTATTACCATGTTTAAATGAAGAAGAATCTATAGAAACATGCATTAAAAAAATAAAAGATGTTTTTGAAAAAGAAAATATACAGGGCGAAATCATTGTAGTAGACAACGGTTCAACAGATAAAAGCATAGAAATTGTAAAAAAACATAAAGATGTGAAACTGTTATTCGAATCACAAAAAGGTTATGGTGCAGCTTTAAGAAAAGGCATAGAAAACGCAGAAGGTGAGTATATCGTCATGGGTGACGCCGACAACACTTATGATTTTTACGAAATTCCTAAATTTTTAGAAAAACTCAAAGAAACTTATGATTTAGTAATAGGTTCAAGATTTAAAGGAAAAATACTTAAAGGGGCAATGAGTTGGTCGCATAAGTATATAGGCAATCCTGTTCTTTCTGGTATGTTAAGGATATTATTTGGTGGCAACATTTCAGATGCTCATTGCGGTTTAAGAGCTTTTAAAAAAGAAGCTTATATAAAAATGAATTTAAAAACTACTGGAATGGAGTTTGCCTCCGAAATGGTAATACATGCATTAAAAAAGAAATTAAAAATCACAGAAATCCCTATAACTTACTATCCAAGATTAGGTAAATCAAAACTTTCATCTTTTCGAGATGCATGGAGACACATAAGATTCATGCTTCTTTATAGTCCTGATTATTTATTTTTGCTTCCCGCGAGTATATTGTTAATAAGTGGACTTTTTGTTTCTATTTCAATCTTATTAAAAGGTTATCTCTCATTATTAGGAAGAACATGGGGTGTACATGTATTATTCTTTTCATCCACTGTTGCTCTTATAGGATGGCAAATTTTCAATATCTGGTTTTCTGCAAAAGCATTTACTCACAGTATCGGTCTTGAAGAAAATAAAATCATAAAAAAACTTTTAGAATTTTTAACCCTTGAAAAAGCATTAACTTTTGGAATAATCTTGTTTTTATTTGGTATTTCTGGATTGGGATACATAGTATATATCTGGGCCAAAACAAACTTTGGTCCTTTAGAAGAGTTAAGATTAGGTATTTTTTCTTTAATGATTTCTGCAATGGGAATTCAAACTATTTTTGGCGCTTTTTTATCAAGCATTGTACAAATAAAATATAAGTAATCTATAAATAAAAATCGCCTGGAATGAAAATTTTTGTAATAACACCGGCCTGGAGAACAGAGAAAAAAAAACTTCTATATAAAGGTATAAATACATTAAAAAAACTGGGATTTGAAATAATAAATGAAAACTCTTTTTTCAGTCCACTTACACTCAAACAAAAAGTAAATCAGCTACATCAGGCTTTTTTAAATAAAAAGGCAAATATAATTCTTGCACAAAGAGGTGGATATGGTTGTTTAAAGTTGCTGCCTCATATAGATTTTAATATAATAAAAAAGAACCCTAAAATTTTTGCTGGTTTTAGTGATTTATCTGTGCTTTTGAATGTAATTTATGAAAAAACAAAAATTACAACTCTACATTCCCCTATGGTTATCAATTTTTCCAACCTTACAGAATTCACAAAGAATTCTTTTATAAATGCTATAAATCACTTTCCCAACAAAAACCTATTCTCCTCAACAAGAATTAAAGTATACAATCACGGCATAACAGAAGGATTTTTAAAAGGCGGAAACCTTATTACAGTTGTCTCTCTAATTGGCACACCATGGGAGATTACATTTAAAAATAGTATTTTATTTTTAGAAGAAGTGGATGAACCTCTCTATAAAGTAGACAGAGCCATTACTCAATTAATTTTAACCAGAAAATTGAATGATATTAAAGGACTAATTTTAGGTAATTTTAGAGGATTAAATGTAGAGGATGTATATAAAATAATTACAACTCAAATAAAACCAAAATATCCAGTTGTATTTTGTAATAACATTGGGCATACAGATGATAAATTAACTTTGCCTATAGGAGCAAAAGTTGAACTCAATACTTATAAAAAATCTTTAGTTATAAAAGAATTAAATCTCCCACAAACATGAATACAATATGGTTTATAATAACAACCCTTAGTCTAATTTTTGCAATTCTTACAAACAAAGCAGAAATGACTACAAAAGCTATCTTTGAGGCAGCAAAACTTGCAACGGAAGTATCACTTTACCTTTTAGGTATAGTTGCAGTATGGTTAGGAATAACAAAAATTTTGGAAGATTCTGGCTTAATAAAACACATATCAAAATTTTTTACTCCTTTTATATCTAAACTTTTCAAAAAAATACCAAAAGAACATCCATCTATTACTTCAATTACTTTAAATCTTTTAGCAAATTTTTTTGGTTTAGGTAACGCTGCAACTCCTTTGGGAATAAAAGCTATGAATGATCTACAAACTCTTAATGAAGAAAAGGACACAATTACTTTCGAAATGATGTTGTTTATAGTAATAAATACTGCTAGTATCCAATTAATACCCTTTAGCGTAGTTGGAATTTTATCAGAATATGGTTCAAATTCTCCTACAGCTGTTGTATTACCTACAATTCTTTCAACATTTATTTCAGCAATTTTTGCTGTGTTGATTTTATTTATATTTAAAAAATTCTACGAAAATAAAAGAAATTAATTCATATGAAAGTTATCCATTTGGTATCGCAGCTTATTATACCTGTATTTTTAATTTTTGCTATAGTTTATGGCTACATAAAAAAAGTTAAAGTATACGAGTCTTTTGTTCTTGGAGCTAAACAAAGTTTTGAAGTGATATTTAGAATTTTTCCTTATATATTAACCATATTTACTGCAATAAAAATCTTCCAGGCATCAGGACTGTTTGATTATATAAAAATGATTTTTAGTCCTGTATTTAATTTTTTAGGTATACCTGCAGAAGTGTTTGCTATGGCTGTAATAAAACCTCTCTCAGGAAGTGCTTCTTTAACTGTATTTACTGACATTGTAAAAACAACAGGACCTGATTCATTAGCGTCAAAAATTTCCGCTGTAATTATGGGTTCTGCAGAAACAACTTTTTATGTATTAGCAGTATATTTAGGCGCTGCAGGTATAAAAAAGACTAAATACCTAATACCTGTATGTCTTTTAGCTGACTTTGTAGGAATAATTATAGCAATTATTATTGTAAGACTATTTATGTTTTAAAATGTGTAGAATATTAGCAATAAAAAATTTTTCTAAAAAAAAACATAATAATATCGTAAATAATTTTATCAAGCTCGCTTTAACAGGAAAAGTTCCTAAAAACAATCCACCTGGTCATTTAGACGGCTGGGGGGTAGGTTATTATAAAAATACTCATCCAGAACTTTATAAGAGTGCAAACTCTATATTAGATGAGTTAGATATATTTAACAAAATAATTGATAAAATAAACATTACTAAAATTCTATTAATTCATTTAAGAAAATCTGCCTGGGAAAATACTAACTATATTGATAACTCTCACCCATTTCTATATAAAAATTTAATTTTTGCCCACAATGGTACAATTTTTAACTATAGAGATCTTACGCATTATATAAATATAAACAAAACCTCTCTTAGAAAGAAGTTAGATTCAGAAATTTTTTTTTATCTTATAATAAGCTACTTCATAGAAACAAAAAAGTTAGAAACTTCAATTCTAAAAGCAGTCAATACTATAAAACAACACTGTAACTACTCTTCTTTAAACTGTGTGATCGCTGATGGAAAAAGAGTATTTATTTATAGAGATTATACAAAAGAACCAAGATATTATACTCTATATACAGCAAAATTTGGTAATTCAACGATAATTTGCTCAGAAATTATTGATGTTAATTTACACTGGAAACTTTTAAAACAGAATGAACTTTTAATTATTTAACACAATTTCAGAATTGCTTAATTATTATCTTTTATAATTTCTTCAACTACATTTTTAATTTTTTCCCATCTTTCCTGGGAATATAACTCTTTATGTAAGAAAAAATTGTAAGGTGGTTTGTGTTTTTTGTTCTCGGCTTGATCCTTTGGAATTATCTCATACAAATAAACATAGTTTGCTGGATCTGAAGAGTATTGTTGCCACCACTGAGGAAGCTGTTTTTTCATAGAATAAATCCCTCGCTCTGGCAACGCAATGTCTGCGATATCACGATAGATTTCTTTTATATACTTATTCCAAAACTTACACCATATTTTGAATTCTTCTTGTTCAAAATAAAAATTATCATAACCAGCTAATCGTTTTGCTTCTGGTACATTAAGTAAGATATGAGTAATATTTTTCTTTTTAAATTCCTCATATAACTCCTCTGGAGTTTTTATTTTTTTTAACATTTCTAACAATGGAGAATATTCCAAAACACCATGGGTAAAAAATTTTCTTTTAAAAAATAATCCTCTTGTTTCACCTAAAAGTAAAATAGTAGAATCTTTTGAAAGATTTTTGTTAATCCAATCGGCAACTTGATAATAAGGACATGGATATGATGGTCGTTGTGTAGACAAATATTCTTTAATGCTCATATCAGTAAAAACAAATTGTGAAGGTGTTTGTGTCACATGTAAAATACGCATTGCGAAATTCATGTTTGATATAACGATAAATAATAAAGATAAATAAATAATATTTTTTAGCATTTTGGGAAAATTATTTTCTGAAATAAAATATCCATATAAAATACCAACTACTGGCAAAACAGGTATAAAATATCGCAAATAAAATCTACCTAAAGGGATCCACAATAAAAGACACATCAGCACATACATGCTTAAAAATTTTATTTTCTTATCAATATTTTTAAATATAAAAAGCAGTGGAAAAAAAGTCAAAAATACTCCTCCTGGATAACTTTCTTGTTGAAGTTGACCTAAAGTTAACGGCCATAAGAATAGAAAGTAATTTTTAAAAGAAAACTCAGGATGAGGAGGATCTGCAAATATATTACCTATAATTCTAGGTTTAATTAATCCAATTTTATGCGCAAAAAAAGGAAATATCGGATTTCCTGTCAAAATCAAATTTCTTAGATACCATGGAGAAGCAATTAATACTAAAGGAAACAGAAAATAAAGAAAAGTTTTTAATGTAATAAAAAACCTGTCTTTCTCTAATATTAGCTTAAATATAAAAAAAACTATACATATAGAAAAACACTCTAATAAAGATAAATATTTACTTCCTAAAGCAAATCCTCCAAACACCCCGGAAAGTACTAACCAGAATTTTTCTTTCTTTATAAAATACTCAAGCATACATAAAACCATTGCTGTATCAAACATTGTAATACCAAGTTCAATAGCTGTTTTCCAGGAAACAGCCATTACTGTTGGAACTGTATAAAAAATTATGATTGATAATAGTACTGTTGTATTTGAAAAATATTGTTTTAAAAAGGCATAAAGAAGTAAACAACTAATGATACCAAAACTCCAATGCATAAGTTTTGCAGTTATATCATTATTTAATTCTAAACCAACTAAATAAAGCATATTTATATTAAAAGGATAAAGTGATGAGAAAATATAAGGATTAAACGTTATTTTATGTTGTAACTTCCATTGATTAAGTAAACCTAAAAGATAAAATTGTGAATCAAAAAATGTTTCTGGAGTCAAAGCACCAAGAAGATTTATAAATACTGCGCATAAAAAAATAAAAAACAAAATTATTTCAAAAAAATTAAATTTAGGAAAAAAAATTTTCTCTTTAATAAAAATTTTATGTGTATGGATAATTGCTATAATAAGACCTATAATTACCAGCAACAAAAATGTAAATTTATATATTAACCCAACTAAACCACACATAAATATAATTAGTGCAAAAACACCACAACCTAAAATTAAATTTAAAATTAATTTTTTATTCAACAACCTAAACAATTTACAAACAAAAATACCATAACCAAGACAGGACAAAATTATTAAAAATGCCACCAATAAGCTTCCAAATAATAATTTGAATTTATTAAAATCAAATAAAAAAATAAAATTTTTTAATAATCCAGTTGTAGTAAAAGGTAAAGGCATATAATTAAAATATCTGCTTTTTATAAATATTAAATACACCCATATCATAAATCCTAAAAATATTACCCAAAAACTAACCCTGCTTTTCAAATTATTATTTTTCTGTTTGGCTTTCATTTAAACCCTTGATATATTTATTTAAAAAGAATTTACTACAATGCCAGCACTAACAGACATGAAATGCTTTGATTTTTTTATTTAATTATATCAGCTCCCATATATTATAGCATACATTTTACATCATAACTTTTATTAAGTAATAATGTTCCTAAAAGCAATAAGCTACCCAAAGAATACATTTTTTCATATTAAAGGTAGTTATATTGTGGTGATATCAACATTACTTTCTTCATTTTATAACTCTCACATAAAATTGTATCTCACCAATTCCTCCCACCCAATAGCACCAAAATCTTTCACATATGTCTATATTTAAGTTTGCAAGACCTGAAATCACACTATCTAAAAAACGAATAATTAAATTCAACTTTTTGGTAGTTTTAGTTGCTAAACCATTCCTTATAGGTGGAGACCAACAAAACCTTATTTTTTTCACTTCAAACTTAGCAGGTGTTTTAAAAAGTTTTTTATATTCATCACTAAAACTATGAAACAAACCTGAAGAAAAAGCCCTCGTATGTTCACAATCCCACCAGGCAAGACGACTACTAAAATGAGGAAGTTTCACTATTACAAGAGCATTTGGTTTAGATATTCGCCATATTTCTTCTAATGCTTTTTTTGTATTGTTTAAATGTTCTAAACAGTGTGAAGAGTAAACCATGTCAAATTCATTATCATTAAATGGCCATGGATAATTATTGAGATCCCATAATATGTCAGGATTAGATTCAGGATTAAAATCTATACTAATCGCACCAGGATATTTAAATGGTCCAGCTCCTATATCCAAAATTTTAAAATTTTCATTCATTTTTTATCCTCCGGTAGATCCTACTTTTTCTAAAGTTCTTAGCAGCTGTGTGGCTGTTATACTCCATGCATATTTTTTTGAGATCTCCAAACTTTTTTTTCTAAATTCTTCCTGCAATGTACGATTTTTAAAAACCGTTTTTATACTACAAGCAATGTCTTTTACTGAATAAGGATCAAAATAAAAGCATGCATCTTTAAATATTTCTTTAAATACTTTTATGTTTGAAACTATACACACACACCCACATCTCATCGCTTCTAAAACTGTTAATCCAAAACCTTCATTTAAAGATGGTTGGATATAAAATTTGCATGCGTTGTAGTATTTTATCTTTTCCTCCTCTGGAATATCATACAACAATCTAACAAAATCTTTATATTTTAATAAAATTTCTTGATCTATTTTTTTATATTTTTCAAACTTTCTTCCTATTATTACAACATCTAAATTTATCCCATCTCTTTTTAGAATCTTTATGGCTTCTAATAGCCTAAATAGATTTTTGGTCCATTCACGATTGCCTACAAAAAGAACATAATCACCTAATTTCTTTTCTTTTTTAAACTTCTCAATTTCTTCTAAATCTAAGACTTTATAACTTTCTGAAATACCATCATAAATAACTTTTAGTTTTTTATCATTTATTAAGAAATATCTTTGAAAGTCATTTTTACTGCTAAAAGAAACAACCACTATTTTTTTTGAAAACAAAGAAATTAAATTTGTAAATAAATACCCTGCAATCACCATATAAGGATTAAAAAAATACCAAAACCTGTAAGGATTTATATCATGAAACTTTACTACAAATTTTTTGAAAATAAACGGTAAAGGAACTGAAGGATAAGGGAAAAAACAAACATCCACTATATTATTTATTTTCCTTATTATATTTAACGCTAAGATATGCTCTTTTATTGAATTAATAGGAGCTTCAAAGAAAATTGTTTTTATATTTTTATAACCTTTATACTTTTCTAAAAAATCTCTAAATCCGGCAAGATAAAAAATATGATCTGTTTTAAGCAAATACGGAAGAATACCTTCTATATAAGTTTTTACACCTTGATAATTATAAGAACAAAGTCTAACATCTATAAATATGTTCATTGTTAAATAAATAATTTTATTGCTGATTTAATTTGCCATAATTTTTGTTGAAATGATTGTTTTCTAAAAATTGCTTTCAAGATATAAAGAGGTCTAAAATAAAATTTTCTAAAAGATAAAAGATTCAATTTAGCCAACATCTTTTTATCGTGCAGTGGCCACCAGTAGTCCGCAACTGGCTTTTCAGGATGAATAACATAATCATACCAATAATCTTTTATTATTATTCCTTCCTTAAGAGCTTGTTCATAAAAAACACTTTGAGGTAAAGGATTAAAAACTCCAAAAGGAGCATAGTCTAAATCTAACTCTATAGCAAACTTTATTGTCTGTAACATTTCTTGCTCAGTTTGAGTAGGTAAACCTAACATAAAATTACCATAGGTTAAAATTCCAACATCTTTACATAGCTTAATTATTCGCTTAACTTTTTCTAAATCAAGATGTTTATTTATAATTTTTTGTAATCTTGGGGTTGCTGTTTCTATACCAAACTGTATTAATCTACAGCCTGCGTCTTTCATTTTTTTAAGAATTCTTTTATCTAACTTCATATCAGCTCGACTTCTACAATGCCATCTTACTTTTATTTTCTTTTGAATTAATAAATCACATATAGCTTCAACTCTTTCTATATTAAAAGTAAAATTTTCATCAAAAAATATAATATCTCTTATCCCTAAACTAACAATATCTTCTATTTCTTTTACCACATATTCTGGAGAGTGAAATCTAACCTTTTTAGCTCTTTCTATACTATTGCAATAATAGCAGTTATAAGCACAACCTCGAGATGTTATCATTGTAGTGATAGGATTTTTATAAGTTATAAAACTTCTATACTTTTTATAATCTAAAAGTCTCCTGTTAGGTATTGCAAGTTCATCAAGGTGTCCAATAAATTGTAATTTGTGTTCTTTATTAATGTTTTTTTTAGAAATCACCCCATCTATCTTATGCGGATCCTTATTGTGAAATAAACTGTCTATTAATACACTAAAGCATATCTCACCTTCTCCATAAATTCCAAAATCTATATATGGGTTATTTATTGTCTGAAAAGGATAAATATGAAGATGAGGTCCTCCTGCTACAGTTATTATATTTTTGTTTACTTCTTTGACTATTTTTGCTGTTTGTAATGAATCCAAAAGGTATTCTGTACAGAAATATATTCCAACAACATCCGGTTGAAATTTTTCTATAAAACTTTTTATTTCTTTAAAATCAAATTTTTCTAAAGGAGCATCTATTATCTTAATTTCATAGGATAGATTAAATTTCTGTAAATAACTTGCCACATACAGGATACCTAACGGCGGATAAAAACCTGCTTCTTCATCTATTTTTTTGTGTAATTTTATTTCTCTTAAAGCCCAATTTTTTTTCGGTGGGAAAATAAATAAAATTTTCATAAAATTCAAAAATAAATAAAAACTTATTTAAAAAATTCATCCACAAATAATTTTATTTCTTCATGTTGAATAGCTTTTAAACATTTTCTATCCTTACACTTATACTCAAATCCCAGGTATGAGCAAGGTACACAGTCTAAATCACTTTTTACAACTACGTGTCCCTCACCCCATGGTCCCCATTTGTCTGGATCTGTGGGTCCATGAATAGCAATAGTTGGAGTGTTTAGTGCTGCTGCTATATGAAGAACACCGGTATTACCACAGATTAAAAATTTAGCCATTGAAACCAAAGCTATAAGTTCTTCTAAATTAGTTTTTCCTATCATATCTAAGTAATTATTTAATTTATAGAATTTTTTAAATAATACAGATTGAACTATGTCATCTTTATTACCAGTAATCACAATTTTACAACCATATTTAGTAGCAATATATTCTGCTATCTTTGCATATCTATCTATATCCCACTGCCGATAAAAACCATGTATTCCACAACCTGGATGTATAATAACAAACTTTTTTTCTTCTATATCATAATTTTTAAGTAAATTTTTTATTTTTTCTCTTATATTCTCATTTATTTTTAAAAATAATCTTTTGTCCTCTACATCTACACCCAGAGTTTTAACAACATCACAAAAACTTTCTACTTCGTGTTTGTTTTTAATATGCGACACTTTTATGTCAAATAAATAGTGTCTATATTGTTTTGGCGTTTTAAAACCTATTTTATATTTTGAAGAAATGAAAGCTATAATAGAAGTTATTCTAAACCATTGCTCAAAATCTATTGCTAAATCAAAATTTTTTCTATAAAGCTTAAAAATCTGTAACAACAAGCTCCATGGTTTTTTGTAAAATTTATCAAATTCAAATACTATTATTTCGTCAACAAAATCCCACATCTTTACAATCTCAAGGTTTACTTTTGAACATAAAACTGTAAGTTCTGAGTAAGAAAATTTTTCTTTTAAGGCTTTTATTGCAGGATACAAAAGTATTGTGTCACCCATCATTGTAAGTTTTATAGCTAAAATTTTTTTTATTTGAACATTTTGTTCAATGAAAAGTTTTTTAATTTTATTGACAAGTAGAAGGGAAAAAATCAAAGGTATTCCTAAATATCTATCCAGATAATGATAGAACCAATAATTCATGTGTTATCTATATTTAATGGATATATTCTTATTTCTCCAAAAAATTCTTTCTGACGTGCAAAAACCTGTCTTAAACGGATAAGTTCTAAAAGAGCCAAAAACAAAACAATTATTCCTTTTCGTGTCTTTTCAAGTTGCATTAGTTCATCAAAAAGTGCGTATTTTTTATTTTTCAAATATTCTAATATCTGATGCATTTTCTCCTCTACACGAATTTCATCAACAACTATCTCTTTATATTCTTTCGGTACACGTTTTAAAACCTCATTTAACGCTGTAAGTAAGTCAAAAATTGTAGCTTCAATATAATAGTCATCTTCTGTAAATATAGGAAGTTTTCTGTAAAACACATTTCGCTCAACCGCTTCTCTTGGCCGGAAAAAATTCAATGCTACATTTTTGTATTTTTGGTATTCTAAAAGTCTATCGACTAACTGTTTTCTTATTTCTTCTATTTCGTCTTCTAATTCTTCTTGTGATTTTGGAAGCAAACTCTTTGATTTTATTTCCATCAAAGTAGCAGCCATCACCAAAAATTCACCTGCTATTTCTAAATTTAACTCCTTCATTAAGTCTAAATATTCTAAATACTGGTGAGTTATCTCTGAAATTGGAATATTATAAATATCAAAGTTATTCTTTTTTACAAGATAAAGAAGCAAATCTAAAGGGCCTTCAAAAATATCCAACTTTACCTCATAACTACTTTCCATTATTATTTTATTCCTTGTTTAAAAAAGAATTTAACTTATATTAATCCTATCAATTTTTTGACTTCATTTATAGTTTGACTTGCAACTTTTTGAGCTTTTTGTTTACCTTCTAAAAGTATTTCTTCTATTTTCTTTTGTGAATAATTTTTTCTTTTTTCTCTTATAGGTAGTAGGACTTCATTTAAAATTTTAGCTAAATTTTTTTTATCTTCAACACATCCAATTTTACCTTCTTTGCATAAATTTTCTATTTGAGAAGCGTTTTGTGAATTAAAAACTTTATGAAATGCTAAAACAACACAATTTTGAGGATTACCTGGATCATTTTTTCTTATTTTATTTGGATCTGTAAACATTTTCAAAACTTTTTGTTCTATCTGCTTGTCTTCATCTGTTAAATATATGCAGTTATTATACGATTTTGACATTTTTCTACCATCTATACCTGGGATATAGGGTATCTCAGTTAATAATTCTTGGGGTTCAGGGAAAAAATCTCCATAAAAATTATTGAATCTCCTTGCTATTTGACGAGTAAGTTCTATATGGGGAATCTGATCTTTACCAACTGGAACATAGTTTGCTTTATATAACAAAATATCTGCTGCTTGCAACACAGGATAACCTAAAAATCCATAAGTTTTTAATTCTTTAGTAGATTGTTCTTTTAATTGTTCTTTATATGTAGGACAGCTATAAAGCCACCCAAGCGGTGTAAGCATCGAAAAAATTAAATGTAGTTCAGAATGTTCAGGAACATCTGATTGACAAAAAATTACTGATTTTTCAGGATCAACCCCACAGGAAAGCCAATCTTTAATTATCTCGTATGTGTTTTGTTTTATTTCTTTTGTATTTTCATATTCAGTAGTTAAAGCGTGAAGATCTGCTATCATAAAAAAACATTCATATTCTTGCTGTAGCTTTATCCAATTAGCCAACACACCAGCATAATGCCCTATGTGAAGCTTTCCTGTAGGTCTCATACCTGATAAAATTGTTTTTTTCATAATTTATTTATAATCCCATATAATAGTTAGGTAAAAACAATTGAATTAGAAAATTTACAACTGGAGAAATAATAAACCATAATCCACCAGAATATAAAAGAAATATTATTATAAAAAATCCATACCTACCTAAAAAATTTTCATAGTAATTAGCCAACTCATAAGGAAGTAAACTTACTAAAACTTTGCTTCCATCTAATGGAGGCACAGGGACCAAATTAAATACTGCCAATGTTATGTTAATTGCTACTGCGTATAAAAAAATTAGACTTCCTTGATATGTCTGTATATTTGCTATATTTAAAAGATGATAGATTAAACTAAAAATTCCAGCACATAAAAAATTAGATAAAGGACCAGCCAGACCTATCAACATCACTTGAAATCTTTTCATTATAAACATATTTACAGGTACAGGTTTTGCCCAACCAAAAAAAGGTATACCAGTAAGCATCGCTAAAAAAGGTAACAACACTGTTCCTATTAAGTCTACATGAACTAGAGGGTTTAGACTTAATCTTCCCATAATCCTTGCAGTATCATCACCAAAATACTCTGCTATTTTTCCATGTGCATACTCGTGTAGAGTGATTGCAAAAAGTAATATTGGATACTGAATAAATATCTTTGTTAATAAGTTCAATTTCTACTTAATCCCCTTCTTTCTATGTTAAAAAATAAATGGATATACAGATAACACTTATAATAAAACAATAGATGCTAAAGTACATTAATTTTTGTTTTTTTACAACTTTAATCAGAAGTTTTAAAGATAACAATCCAAAAACAAATGCTATAAAAGCTCCCATTATATAGACTGGTCTAAAAAGCATAATTTCTTCTTTAGTTAAATCCATAAACTCTATTAAAGTAGCTCCTATTACAGCAGGAATTGAAGCAACAAAGATAAACTTAACAGATTGTTCTTTTAAAAAATTAAAAACCAACATCCCTCCCAAAGTAGCCGCTGAACGAGATATTCCTGGTAAAACTGCCACCCCTTGCAAAATTCCTATAATTATAGATTTAGTAAAACTCATCTGATTAATATTTAGTTTTTTATGAATGTTTCTTAAATAAACTTTTTCTGCTATCAATAACCATATCCCTGTAACAAATAAAAACACACCAGTAAATAAAACATTATCATATACAAAGTAAAAATATCTTTTTATAAACAAACCTATTATTCCCGTAGGAATTGTCAAAATTATTATTTTTGTAAATATCTTGAGATCTTTAACATATTCAAGAATCTCTTTGAAAAACAAAACAAAAACAGCCAAAATAGTTGCAAAGTGTAAAATCACATCATAAAATAACATATTTTTAAAACCAAAAATTGTTTGAAGAAGTACCAAATGACCGGAACTCGATACAGGTAAAAACTCAGTTATCCCCTGTATCATCCCCAAAATCATTATTTGTAGATGTGGCATAGTCGTTAGATGTTGAAGATTTAAATTTATCAAACATATTATCGTAAAGAGAGTATGTTTTATAAGCAACTTCTGCTATAATTTCCTTGGCTAAATTTGAATCTAAATTTTTTGTCAAAATACAAATTATAAAATCACCATTTCTTGTGTAGACAATTCCTGCATCATGACATACATTTCGCATAAGACCTGTCTTGTGGGCTACAGCAACTTCACGGGGAAGTTTTTTAGGAATTCTGTCAGATATCTTTTGTTTCATTAAAAACAATAACATCTCATTTGAAGAATTTTTGGAAACAAGTTCTTTCTTGTATATTTTTTCTAACAACAATCCAATATCTTCTGCAGTAGTATAATTTTCTATACCTTTATCTCTAGCTCGTAAATCCATTACATATCTACTGATATTGGTATTTTTTAAACCCAACTCTTTAAAAATTTCATTAAGATTTTTTATCCCGATATACTCAATCAACATATGTGTAGCAATATTGTCTGAAATAGTAATCATAAGTTCTACCAACTCTCTAATTTTAAATTTCTTACCAAATTTATAATTCTTAATAATTCCAGAGCCTCCGCAAAGGTGTTTTCTTTGATAAATTAATTCATTATCTAAAAAAATTTTCCCCTTTTCAGTAAGATAATAAACTGCAGCCATTATAGGAATTTTCACTAAGCTAGCAGACGGAATTAGTTCTTCAGAATTAATTCTTATAGTATAATCTGTGGATAGATCTTTTATATATAACGAAATTTTTTGGTTATCAGAAAGATTATAAGTTTTTATATATTCCATTAATTCTTTTTTTAATTCTTCCAGTTTATTTATTTCCAAAATAAATTTTTCATAATAAGAATTGATTCTCAACACAAAAATACTTACTAACAAAAGCAAAATAAAATTAATAAAGGAAAGAGCAACTAAATTACTTTTACTTTTTATGTAAAAATACAAATTTTTCATATCACATACTTATTAGTGATTTTGTTAAACTTAAAATTATTTTCAATAAAATAAGCTAATTTCACCATAATATCTTCCCTAAAATGAGATGCTAGAATCTGCAAACCAATAGGAAGATTACTATTGTCATATCCAACAGGAATTGACATCCCCGGAAGACCTGCTAAATTACATGGTATAGTAAAAATATCTGATAAATACATCTGAAGCGGATCATTGAGCTTTTCTCCCAGTTTAAATGCTGTGGTAGGTGTGGTAGGTGTAATTATTAAATCTACTTCTTTAAAAGCTTTAACGAAATCTTCATAAATTAATCTTCTTACTTTTTGCGCTTTTGCATAGTAAGCATCATAATACCCTGAAGATAACGAGTAAGTTCCTAACATTATTCTTCTTTTAACTTCCGAACTAAAACCTCTGTTTCTTGTAAACCTGTAGCTGTCTATCATCGCTGAATATTCAGAAATTTTAGAATCAAAAAATTTAAATCCGTATTTTACTCCATCATATCTTGCTAAGTTAGAAGAAGCTTCTGCAGGTGCTAAAATATAATATACAGCAACTGCATACTCTGTATGGGGCAAAGATATCTCCTTTATTTCTGCACCTTCTTTTGATAAAAAATTAATTACCTCATGTATTTTTTGTTTAATTTCAGTTTGAATTCCTTCTATAAAATATTCCTTTGGTATTCCAATTTTTAAATTCTTAATGAAGTTTTCATCCACTTTTAGCAATTCCACGCAGTAGTTTTGTTGGGGATAATTCACACAGGTGGAATCTTTAGGATCATATCTGCTAATTATTTCCAACACCAAAACAGCATCATATACATTTCTTGCAAAAACTCCAATTTGATCCAAAGAAGAAGCAAAAGCTACAAGGCCGTATCTTGAAACTCTCCCATATGTCGGTTTTATTCCTACAACTCCACACAAGGCCGCTGGCTGTCTTATGGAACCACCTGTATCAGAACCTAATGCAACAGGAACAGCACCACAAGCAACAGCTACAGCAGATCCTCCTGATGAACCACCAGGTATCCTTTCTAAATCATAAGGATTTTTGGTAGGCCCAAAATAAGAGGTCTCGGTAGAAGACCCCATAGCAAATTCATCCATGTTTGTTTTGCCCACAAAAATTCCACCTTTCTGCTTAAGAAATTCTATAACAGAGGCATCATAAGGCGCTATATAATTTTCTAAAATTTTAGAACCACAAGTTGTTTTTGTTCCTTTTATACATATATTATCCTTTATAGCAATCGGAATAAATTCTTCCAAAGATTCTGTATTAGAAAAGTCGTCTTTATTTTTAAATTCATTAAAAACACTAATAAAAGCATTTAGTTCTTTATTTATTTCTTCAATTCTACAAAACAAAGATTCTATTATTTGGGTTTTTGTAGCTTGTTTATTTTTAACTATTTCTTGAAGTTCTTTTAAAGTAAGTTGATAAAAATTCATAATTTTAAATTTTTACAAAATATTTAATCAAATCTCAACATATTGTTGAAAATTTAATTTTTTTTTGGTAAAAATCAAACCAAAAAATTTTAAAAAGGAGGCAAAATGAAAAAACTAAAATTAGGACTACCTAAAGGGTCTCTGCAAGAAAATACTTTTGAACTGTTCAAAAAAGCTGGTTTTAAAATTTTTGCTGAACCAAGACAATATAAACCTTATTGCGATGATGAAGAAATAGACATCACTCTAGTAAGAGCACAAGAAATTCCAAAATATGTAGAATCTGGAGCTTTTGATTGTGGAATTACTGGATACGACTGGATCGTTGAAACAAACGCAAAAGTAAAACAAATATGTGAACTTTTATATGCAAAATCTGGTTTTAGACCTGTAAAGTGGGTTGTAGCTGTTCCAGAAAACTCAAAAATTAATTCAATAAAACAACTAAAAAACAAAAGAATTGCTACTGAACTGGTAAATTATGTTAAAAAATACTTTAAGAAAAAAAATATTCCAGTAAAAGTTGAATTTTCATGGGGTGCAACTGAAATAAAAGTTCCAGAACTTGTAGATGCTATAGTTGAACTTACTGAAACCGGTTCATCATTACGGGCTAATAAATTAAAAATTATTGATGAAGTATTAACCTCTACAACACGATTTATAGCAAACTTTAAATCAATAAAGGATACCTGGAAAAAAGAAAAAATTGAAAACATTGCAGTTCTTCTTAAAGGTGCTCTTGAAGCAGAGGGAATGGTGGGACTTAAAATGAATATAGAAAAGAAAAATTTAGACAAAATAGAAAAAATTCTACCTTCATTAAAAAATCCCACAATTTCTCAACTTTCAGATCCAAACTGGGTAGCTGTGGAAGTTATTATAAAAGAACATGAAGTAAAAAAAATTATACCACTTCTTAAAAAGTCAGGAGCACAAGGAATTATTGAATATCCTTTGAACAAGGTGGTATATTAAAATGACAGTTAGAGTTAGATTTGCGCCTTCTCCCACAGGGTTCTTACATATAGGAGGTCTCAGAACAGCTCTCTTTAATTATCTTTTTGCAAGACACAACAATGGTATTTTTATATTGAGAATAGAAGACACAGACAGAACCAGATATGTAGAAGGAGCAACAGAAAATTTAATCAATACACTTATATGGTGCGGGTTAGAGTACGATGAAGGTCCATTTTTAGATAAAGAAGGAAAAATTTTGGAAAAAGGTGATTATGGACCTTATATACAATCTAAACGAATTGATATATATAAAAAATATGCAGAAGAACTTGTAAAAAAAGGTGTCGCTTATAGATGCTTCTGTACACCTCAACGGCTTGAAGAAATAAGAAAAACTCAACTTCTTAATAAACAACCACCAATGTATGATAGATTCTGCAGAAATATTTCACAAAAAGAATCAGAAGAACGTGCTAAATCTGAACCATATACTATCAGACTAAAAATCCCAGATGAAGATATTATTTTTAAAGATATCATACGAGGTGAAGTAAAGTTCAACGGAAGCTTAATTGATGATCAAATACTTATTAAATCTGATGGTTTTCCTACTTATCATCTTGCAAATGTAGTAGATGATCATTTAATGAAAATTACACATGTAATCCGTGGAGAGGAATGGTTATCTTCAACTCCCAAACACATAATTTTATACAGATATTTTGAATGGGAAGCTCCTGAATTTGCACATTTACCTTTATTACTTAATCCAGACAGATCAAAACTTAGCAAAAGAAGCGGTGATGTGTCAGTAGAAGATTTTAAAAAAGAAGGATATCTACCCGAAGCTCTTATAAACTATGTCGCACTTCTTGGCTGGTCCACTGAAGATTCACAGCAGTTTTTTACCAAACAGGAACTTATAGAAAAATTCACCCTTGATGGATGTTCAAAATCACCTGCAATTTTTGATAGACAAAAAATGTTATGGATGAACTCGGAATACATAAGAAAAACAAATTCAGAAACACTCTTTTTTTATGGAAAATTTTTTCTTGAACAAGCAGGTTTTGAAATTAACAACTCCAACAAAGATTACATCATAAAACTAATAGAAGCCGAAAAAGAAAGAATAAAACTTCTAAAAGATATCCCGTATTTAATAGAATACTTTTTAAAACCAGATGAGGAAGTTGTATATAACGAAAATGCTGTAAACAAATATCTTAAAACAACTCAACAGAAACAAATTCTACAACAACTTCTTGAAATATTGATTAAAATTAATAATTTTGATAAAATAACTTTAGAAAAAGAAATACGAAACTTTTGTGCACAAAAAAACTATAAAACTCAGGAAGTTTTTCATCCACTGCGAGTTGCTGTATCTGGAAGAACTGAAGGTATAGGGCTTTTTGATCTTTTAGAACTTTTAGGTAAACAAAAAGTTATAAGAAGAATAAACTTAGTTTTAAATAAATTTTTTGCTTAATTTGAGCTTTTAAAAGGAGAAAAGCCCATGCAGGAAGAAAAAATAAATTTATTTATAGCTTTAATCACATCGTTAGCTTCTACCTGCTGGATGCAACTTGGAAAAGTTCCTAATCCTGTAACAAACAAAATAGAAAAAGAACTTGAAAATGCAAAATTTACAATAGATATTTTACGAACAATAAAAGAGAAAACAAAAGGAAACTTAACACAAGAAGAAGAACAAATTTTAATTTCAGTAATCACAGATTTAGAGCTAAATTATGCAGAAGAAATTAAAAAAGAAAGTAGTCTAAACTCACAGAATTAAAACAATTCCGGGGTGGTGTAATTGGTAACACAGGTGGCTCTGGACCATCTGATCCTGGTTCGAGTCCAGGCCCCGGAGTAAAATAAAAAAATGACACAAAATTGGGATTACGAAAAAGAATGGTTTGAAGAAACAAATGTTGCTAAAAAGATGGTAGACTGGTTAACAAAAAATGGATATAATGTTATAAGGTCTAACATAAAAAATAAAAGACAAAAAGGGTATGATATAGAAGCTGAAAAAGGACAAGCATATTTCATCTTTGAAGTTAAAGGTTTCCCTTCAGAAAAATACGTAAGTGGAACAAAAAAAGGACTTAAAAAACCAACCCCATCTAACTTACAAGCACGGCACTGGTTTGCAGACGCATTATTTTCACTTATAATTGCTAAGTCTAACAATCCCAGCTATGAGATTGGAGTAGTACTACCAAATAAAAAAAAATATTTAGATCTTATAAACCAAATTTCTTATTTTAGAAGCATATTTAGACTACATTGTTTCTTAGTAGAAGAAAATGGTGACGTTAAACACATAGATCCTGAAAGTACCTCAATAAATTATTAAATTCAGCACATACCTGTAACTCATCTACAAAAATCCTACGAAACAATAGGCTTAAATTTGAGTGTTAAGGTATTTATACATAAAAGTTATTATTAGATTAGAAGAGTTAGCCGAAGGTGGGGTTTGAACCCACGACCTTCCCGTTACGAGCGGGATGCTCTACCACTGAGCTACTTCGGCAAAAATGGTTCATTGAGTTCATTGAGTTATAGAGTTAATTGAGTTTACAGATTTGATTTTAGATATTTTATTAAACTTGACATTTGTTTTTGTACAACTTCACATAAATCATAAAGTGAGGCAAATTCATTATTTGAAATGTATTTTAAATCAAATGCAAGATGAAGATGACTTTATAATTCAGCAGATGATGCTTTTGCAATAAATAAAAACTGAATAAACTCTCTATTTGTTTGTCTTGCAAAACCTTCTGCTATGTTTGCCATTATTGAAACACTACTTCTTTTTATCTGTTCCAGAAGAAAACCATCATTTTTGAATTTTTCTTTTGTACAAGTTCTGTAAATTTTCAAAGTTAGTTCTTTAGCATTTTGCCATGCTTTTATCTCTTCAAACCTAGTAATTTTCATAACTCAACAACTCAACAAACTCTATGAACTCAAATAACTCAACAAACTTATAATTAACTGCCGGGGGAGAGAATCGAACTCCCGACGCTCGGTTTTTCAGACCGACGCTCTACCACTGAGCTACCCCGGCAGTTTAAAAATTCTTTATTTTCTGGAGTAAATAGAAATGTGGAAATTTAGTCTTCTTGCGTTTCTTTTGAAAACTTCTTAGCTATTTTATCTTTAGTTTCGTCAACAAACTTTCTTATTTTACCAGCTTCTTCTTCTATAAATTCTTTGCCTTTTTCAAGATACTCTTCACCTTTTTCTTCAAGTTCTTCAAGATATTTGGCAATTTTTTTTCTTGTCTCTCTACCTTCTGCTGGTGCAAAAAGTATTCCTAACAACGCTCCAACCGTCAAACCTAACAAAAATGCTAATGTAGAATTTGAATTTTTTTCACTCATTAAATTTTTACCTCCTGAAAAATAAACCTTTCAAAAACTTAATCAAACCACTACTCAGCGCTGCAGTAAAAGAAAGTATAATAGGAACAAATGAAGAAACAACTTTTTTAAATTCATTACTTATATTTGTAACATTCTCTAAGTTTTTATTTATTTTCTGTAAAACGAATTCTGCTTCTTTAGCTGTTTTTTTAATTTGTATAAGCGTATATACAGAATATACTACTAATATTATAAATCCAGCTAAAAAAATCAATATAGAAAAAATTATAAATACTTTCATTAATTTTCCTCCGATTTTTAAAATTTTATAAAAAACTGTAATTTAATTTCAATAGTTTGAAAATTTAATTTTTAAGTTTTTTGCTTGCGGAGGGGGAGGGATTCGAACCCCCGTCTCCGCAAAAGCGGAGAACTCCGTTTCGAGCGGAGCCGTTTCAACCACTCACGCACCCCTCCTTTTAATAAATTTTCTTAATATTAACCTCTTTATAGTAATGTTTTATTATCTCAATGTAATTTTTCCCCTCTACAGAAAGATTACAACTTCCACCCTGACACATTCCAATCCCATGTCCCCAACCAGCACCCCAAAAGTAATAAGTTTGAGTGTTTTTGTTATACTCTACAAAAAACGATGCTGACCTTAAAGAACCATTTGGCAATATATTCCTTATTTCGTGTTCTAATGTTAAAGTTTTTATTCTTTCTGTTCCTATAATTTTTAACTTATTTATATATAAATTTTTTCTTCTTGAAACGACTAAAATATTTTTTAGTTTACCGATTTTGTATTTTGAATTCAGATGTTTAGAAAATAAATCCTCTTTTATTGTTCTTAGCCACCTAAAAGTTCCATCATGAACGTAGTATGAAGCCTTACAATTACAGTCAAAAATTTCTGGCAGAATATACCAGAAATAAATATCTTTATTTTCTTCAGGCTTTGGTAAAGTCTTATTTTTGTAATCATACACTATCTCTTCATCATTATAAAAGCAACAAGAAACAACAGAAATTCCCCCACAGTTTGCATGAAAAAAAGTATTGACTAAATTACCTGTTCTGTCAGTTATTACTTCACCTATTGTGTGATTTACAGCGTAACTGGCAGAATCTTGTTCACCAGAAATTCCTTCATAAACTTGACAATGCTGACCCCAGCAAACATCAAAATATTTATGAAACTTTTTCTTTTTTCTATATAACGCTGTTGTTCTTGCTATAACTGCTTGAGTTTTTAAAGCTTCTAGTGGAGCATTAGCTCCTATCTCTTTGGGTACAACACTATAGAGATATTCATCTAAAGGAAGACTGTTTATTACAACAATCTGGTTCTTTAAACGTTTTATTAATAATCTTCCTCTAAATTCTTTGTTTTGATTTAAGATTTTTTTAAACCATCTATATTCGGAAATATAAAATGTAGAATCTAAAGTTTCCGGTATTACAAAAATGTATTTTGATTTAACTCTGTATTCTTTATTCATAGATGGAGAAATTATTCCAAACATCCTAAGTGAAGTTCTGTAAACAACCATCCATTCTTTATCAAAACCGCCTTCTGATTTTATTATTTCTTTACCTGAATCATTATAAATAACAAATTTACCACTTACATAAAATTTTACGCAATCTATTTCCATTAATTTCCCATTGTCTTTAGTTGAAATACCTACATTTATATAAGGAATTTCTGTTTGAATAAGAGCTTTTAAAGATTTTATTTGTGTAAATTTCTTCTCTTTGGAAACTTCTGATAAGTTATACTCAATATGATTTGAAAGATAATCTATTTTTCTTAAAATTTCCTTTTCAGGATTAAACCATGAAAGAACATTAAAATGTCTATATGCTTCAGAGTAATTTTTTAAATTGTAATGACTCTGTGCTAAATATTTTCTTGCTTCATGAAACCTTGAATCTTTTTTTACACAGTTTTCAAGATAGTTTATAGCTTTTTCCTCTAAATTGTTTTTAAAAAAATATTCTCCTAACCTAAAATTTATAAGCTGATTTATAGGATAAAAAGAAGCTAAATTTATCGCATATTTTTCTGCCTTATCTGTTTCTTTTTTGTCAAGATAGTATTCAAATAAAATTAAATCTCTTAAAACTTTTTCTCTTTCGGATTCAAATTGATATGTCTCAAGAAGATTATAATCTGTTATTTTTTTTTCTAGATATTTTTTCCGCATCTCTAATATATCTTGGCTAAAACAAAAAGTAATTAAAAAAATATCTAAAATTATGACTTTCATTATTAACTTCATAAGAATCCTATAAAATTACCATTATCTGTCTCTTTATATAGTTCATTTCTTAATATCTCAAGTTCATAATAGCCGTTAGTGTTAATTCCAAAAATATTACCAACCACAACTTCGGGTCTTAAGTTTTTTTCTGGTGAAAATTTTAAAATTAGTAATAACATCGTATCATTTATAAGTTTTATCTCTTTAACAATTTCATGTAGGTTTAAAATCTGAATTGTGTTGTTCTTTTTTTTCTCAACAATAAATTTATCTGAATTATAAAAATTTTCTAATTTTTCTTTTGAAAATTTTAAAGGATATTCTACTATGTACTCAATCAGATTCACATTATTATTTAAAGAAGGAATTTTATTTAATGGAAGATCAAAAATTTTACAATCTATCAAAAATAAGCCTTCTGGTAAAAAGTTAGTTATCCTTTTGAAAATTTCTTTTTTATCCAAAATTTCATATATTTCCACATCTAAATATTCAGAATTACTTTCATATCCTACTGGAGTTGCTAATCCTAATGAAAACTTTATCTGTGGATTGTATCCACAAGTAAAACATACGGGAATTTGAGATAACCTTAGTATTTTTTTAAATATTTCTACTTCATCAAGGTAAGAAATAAATTTTAACTTCCCTCTTCGGCCAAATTTTAACCTTAAAGTGTATAAGCTTGAATATCTAAATAAATTTCTTGAAGTTTCTTTTGCTTCATTGCTATCAGATTCAAAATTTGATGTAATATTAATCTCTTCTTTATCCACAACAAAACTATCACTTGTTTCTTTATAATTAATTGCTTCTGTGTATTTTTTATAAAGTGATTCTTTTGAAAAATTATATTTTATGTTATCCCATACAAAGTTACAACTAAAATCTTTTTCTTTGAATATAAGTTTTTCCATATCGACATCCTTCAGATTCTCTTTCCAGATATTCAAATCAAAATTTTCTTCCCAGTTAGGAAAACGTGCTCCTTTTTCCCATACAGTTTTTAAAAATTTCCCAATTGTACTGTCTCCTTGAGAGATTAATGCTTCTATATATGAAGACCATATATATTTTTCAATATTTCCAAAATTTACTATTCCTTTTAAATTCTTTTTTAGAAATAAAATTTTTTTATATAAACTTTCATAATCATCCATTTTAGCAAATTGAAAAGGAGTATGAGGTTTAGGCATAAATATGGAAATGGTAAGATTTATTCTTAGCCCTGGAAAGTATTTTTTTAATTTTTTGACAAAAGCAGGAATTTCTTCTACTTCTTTTTCTGTTTCAGTAGGCAACCCTATAATAAAGTAAAGTTTAATTTTTTTAAAACCATATCTATATAAAAGTTTTATCTTATTAAAAATTTCTTCATTTGATACTTTCTTATTTAGAATTTTTCTTAATCTCTCTGTAGCTGCTTCTATTGCTAAAGTTATTGTTGGCTTTCTAACTAATGAAAGTCCTTTAATAAGTTTTTCATTAACATCTTCTACTTTTAAAGATGGCAGAGAAATAGAAATGCATTTATTCGAAAATCTCTTATGGACAAATTCAATCACATCTAAAAGATAAGGATAATCTGTAACAGTAAAACCTGTAAATGCTATTTCATCATATCCAGTTGTTTTAATTGACTCTTCTATGAGAGAAAAAACATATTCTTTATTTCTAAATCTTAATGGCTTACTTGTATAGGAGGCTCTACAAAAATTACAACTGTGACTACAACCCCTAGTTAATTCTATATTCAGACGAGAATGTGCTACTCTTATAAGTGGTACTACTGGATCTTTGGGATAAAAACTTTTGTTTATATCTACAACTGCAGGGTAAATCTGTTTTGTTTTTGAAGAAATTCCAGGGACATAAGTTTCTTTTAAAATATCTATTCTTTTAAGAATCTCTAGTTTGTTTAGTTTTTCTTTTTTGCATTCAAGTATTATATTTACTACATTAATTATGCTTTCTTCAGCTTCACCTAGTATAAAAAAATCTATAAAATTTTCTAAAACATATGGATTGCTAGCACATGGCCCTCCTGCAACTATCAACGGGAAAATTTCTTTTCTTTTTTCTCTTTCAAAAGGAATTCCTGACAAATATAGGACGGTAAAGATATTTACATAATTAAGTTCGTCCTGTAAAGAAAATCCAATTATATCAAAATCTTTAAGTGGATGCTGTGTTTCTAAAGAAAACATAAATATCTTTTCAGAAATTAAAATTTTCTCCATATCTGTATCTACTACAAAAGCTCTTTCACATAAAACATTTTCTAATGAGTTTAATAATTTATAAAGTATAATAATACCTAAATTTGACATACTTATAGTGTATTTTTCAGGTAAACATAAACATATCTTTAAAGTTTCTTTTTTGTTCCATTTAGATAATATATCTATTTTGGGTATATTCCACTCTGAGTTTATATATTGAGCTGGATTTGAAACTTTTTTAAGAATTTTAAAGAGGTACTGCATAGTAAATAGCTTAATACAAAAATTTTCTTATATTAATAGAGTTAAGGATTCCAACCGCCATATAAGAAGCTACTAAATTAGACCCTCCATAAGAGACAAATGGTAAAGGTAATCCAACTACAGGAAGAATCCCAAGACACATTCCTGTGTTAACAAAAAAATAAAAACCAAACATTGCAGTGATACTTCCTGCTACTAAACTACCATAGGTGTCAATTGATGTAAAGGTAATTTTTATTCCTTCAAGAATTATTATTAAATATAAAAATATAACTATACTTGTGCCTAAAAAACCCAATTCTTCACCAATTAAAGAAAATATAAAATCAGTATGCTTCTCAGGAACAAAACCTAACTTTGCCTGTGTACTCTGAAATATACCTTTACCAAAAATTCTCCCACTTCCTATGGCTACTTTTGTCTGAATAACCTGATAACCACATCCAGCAGGATCTATATAAGGATTTAAAAATCCTATTATTCTTTTGTTCTGGTAGGATTTTATAAATTTGTGACTGAAAGCCACAAGAGAATAACTAACATAAATTATAAAAATTGTAAGCAAAAGTGAATAAATAGATACTCTAAATAACAACCTCTTTAATATCCACCATATCAAAATTGATATTGCAGTAATAATACCCAAAGAAAAAAAGTAATATTTATTCAAACCTGTTAAAGAAAGCAAAAACCATCTAAATAATTTAAATAGATTTCCTTCTTTTAATACTAAATATGACTTTGTCAAAAATAGTATAACTGTAATCACAAAAAAGGACAATATATAATTCAAAAATTTTTTATTGATACCAGATAAATAAAAAACTGTTATCAAAATAGGAAAATACACTACCACTGCAGAAAAATCGTTTTCTAAAATAAGTAAAATCACAATCACACTAAAAGCAATTATAGAAACAAAAAATTTCGCAATTTTTTTTGTTATTTTTATATAGTCAATATCCATATATCCTGCTATTGCTAATATAAAAAGAATCCTTACTATCTCAGACGGCTGAAATAAAAATAATTTTAAATCAATCCAGGCTTTTGTATTTCTATAAGTACTGCCTACAAAAAGAACTAGTATAAGCAGAAAAATACAGAATAGATAAATATAAAAATAATACGGCTGAAAAGTTTGATAGCTTATTATACTCAAAAAAACTAACAAAATCACTCCGATAAGAAAAGCTATAATTTGTTTTGCTACAAAATTTAAATTGCCTGAAAAAAACGTTGCCGAATATATCATAACTATTCCTGTAAGTGTTAACAAAAATACACTAGCAATTAATCTCCAATTAGAGTTATCAATTACTTTTTTTATAATATTAGTTTCTTTTTTTATAGACAAATATTTTCTATCAATCCCCATATTCTTTAATTTTCCCAGAAGACAAAGAAATATGGTCTTCTACATATGAAATGTTTGTTTTATTTTTACAATAAGCTAAAAATATTTCTTTTGCAATCGGAGCAGCAACAGCACCACCTTTGCCTCCGTGTTCTACTAATATAGCTAACGCCAACTGTGGAGGCTCTGAAGTTTCACAAGGTCCAAAACATATAAACCAAGCATGGTCTTCACCATGTGGGTTTTGTGCTGTCCCTGTTTTACCTGCCAGACAACAATCTTTAAAATATGCTGCATAACCTGTACCATTCTTTACAACAGATTGCATACTTCTGTGGATAAAATCCCATATATGAGCAGGGATAATTATTTCTGATTTTAAAATTGGGGTGTATCTGTATACTTCATTTCCTGAAGCATCAGTTATCCTTTCAACTACATAAGGTTTATAAATTTTACCTTTATTAGCTATAGTTGCAGCAAACAAAGCCAACTGAAGTGGAGTAACAGTAATATATCCCTGACCTATACTTACAGATACAGTATCTCCTTCAAACCATTCTTCGTGCAGTTTTTCTTTTTTCCATTTTTTGGAAGGGATCACACCTTGAGCCTCAAATGGCAAATCTATATCTGTTATCTGTCCAAAATAAAATTTTTTAGCATATTTTTCTATGTTATCAACTCCTAGTTTTAAACCAAGGTTTATAAAATAAACATTACAAGAAAGTCTAATAGCATCAAATAAATCCACATACCCGTGACCATTTTTCTCCCAACATTTAAATATTTTGTCTCCAAATTTAAAACTTCCAGAACAAAAAAATTTTGTTTGCGGAGAAATTCTATTTTCGTTTAAAGCAGCTAAAGCAGTTAAAATTTTAAACGTTGAACCTGGAGAAAACTGTCCCTGGATTGCTCTGTTAAACATAGGCAAGTTTTTATCTTTTAAAATTTCTTTAATAAACATATTTGGATTTAAATCTTTATAAGAAACTAAAATTCTTATTGCTCCACTACGTGGGTCTATACCAACTATAGCTCCGTTTTTTCCTGTTCTTTTTAATGCTTCTCTGGCTATAAGTTGCAAATTTTTATCAATTGTTAAATATATATTACATCCTGGCTGAGGAGACAAATTTTTAAACACTTTAATCGGATTGCCTTTAGCATCTACTTCCATAATCAGAGCACCATTTGTACCTTTAAGATAATCTTCATATGTTTTTTCAATACCTGATTTTCCTATTATGTCACAGTAATGATATCCTTTAGATTTATATTGAATATACTCAGTCTGTGTAATTTCTCCTACATATCCTAGTAGATGAAAAAAATTTTCATTGTATAAGTATCTTCTTTTGTAGCCAACAGTAACAAAAATGTTACTAATCCTATGTTTAAAATAAAGTAATCTGAATATATCAAACCTACTAATGTTTTCTGCTATTAATGTAATTCTGTTTGATTTTAAGGCATAAAATATACTATCTTTATATTGTGGCAAAATTGATAATAGTGTGCTAATCTCGTCTCTATTGAAAGTTGATTGAGGATAATAAAATACATTCAAAGATGGTATATTATCTGCTAAAATTTCGTAATTTCTATCATATATATTACCTCTTGGAGCATTAATAACATATATCCTTAAACGATTTTGTTCAGCAATGTTGTAATAATAATTTCCTTTAAAAATTTGTATATTAATCAAAAAAATAAAAATTATAATAAAAAATGAAAACAAGAAATATTTTATTATATTGAATGTGATTTTAAACTCGTTTTTTATTATGTAAGGAACATTTTCCCAATCCATGTTTTAAATAATTAAATTATTTTTTTTATAGATAAAAAACAAAATTTGTATTATTAAATAGCCAAATAATACAGTAGATATAAGATTAAAAACAAAAATGGGAAGTATTTTAACAGGAAAATAAAAAATAAGAGAAAATACTATATAAAGAAAAAAATATATTACAGAAAACAAAAATAGCACAATTATTTGAACCTTTTTAAATGTTTCATTAACCCTTTTATTTAACCACCCAACCAAGTAACCAATAGTTGTTAATAAAAAAGAATTAATACCAAAGATTTTTAAATATATAAAATCTAAAACAATACCATTTATAAACCCATAAATCACAGATTCTGTATGACTTACAAAAAGTCCTAGAAATACTATATAACTTAAAAACAAATTTGGCCTTAAAAAAAAAGGCAATAGTTTAAACAATAATACCTCAAATACTAACAAACCAATTATTACTATTGTATGTATTAAAAATTTCTTCATTAATTTATAAATAAGTTATAATTATCACCTCTTTTAATTTATTTATATTAAAATTAACTTTTACTTTTGCTTTTTTAAATCCTAAAGTGGATAAAGTCTCTACAGAAACAACTCTACCTATTTCAATTCCTCCTATTAAGTTATTTAGTTCTACAGTTTCTATTATGTCTCCTATTTTAATATCTTCATCTAAAAGAATATATTCCATTGTCAATTCAGAAGAAGAATTTCCCACTAACACTCCGTAAACCTGTTTATTTTTAACTTTTACCGGAATGTTACTTAAAGGATTAGTGATAAGTAAAACCTTAGCGATATTTTTTTCTATTTCCCATATTCTTCCAACAAAATAAAACTTTTTGTCTTCAGAAAAAATAACTACAGGCGCATCTTTTTTTACATTTTGAGGCTCTGATATATATATGATACACTCATTATACCAATTTTTATATTCTCTCATTATGACTTTTGCATTTGTAATATCTATGGTTAACAAAGATTTTAACTCATTAAATTTTTTTGTATTATTCAATTCTTCAATAAATTGTTTGTAGTATAAGTTTTCAAGAAAACTTTTTTTTAACTTCTCTTTTAACTTAATATTTTCTTCATATAAATATGGAATAGTTACAAATTTATCAACCACTTCCAAAGGATAATCTATAATTTGATAAATTGGTTTATAACTAAACCAAAAAAAATAAATTAAGAAAGATCTTATATTATTTAAATAAGAAGTAGTCAATTTAGAAGTGGCAAAGAAAACAAGATTTAAAATAAAAAAAAGAAAAAACAATACGGTGGGACGATTCTTATATAAGAATTCTCTAAAACTCATTTAGAAAAACTTTTTCTTTTTTATCTTATCTATCTCCTCAAGATACTTACCTGTACCTCTTACCACACATGTAATAGGATCATCTGCAATTCTTACTGGCAAGCCAGTCTCTTTAGAAATAAGTTTATCTATACCCCTAAGTAAAGCACCACCTCCAGCCAGTGTAATTCCAGTTTCTACAAGATCTGCTGAAATCTCAGCTGGTGTTTCCTCCAGGGCATTTTTGATTATTCCTATAATAGATGATATTGGTTCCATTAAAGCAGATCTTATTTCTTCTGAAGTTACTGAAATTGTCTTTGGTAAACCAGTAACTTGGTCTCTACCTTTAACCTCCATTGATAATTCTTCTTCCAATGGATATACAGAACCTATTCTAATTTTAATCTCTTCTGCTGTGTTTTCACCAATAAAAAGATTGTATCTTCTTCTGAAATATTGAATTATTGCCTGATCCATCTCATCACCTGCTATGTCTATTGATTTACTTATTACCATACCCCCTAAAGAAATTACCCCAACTTCAGTAGTTCCTCCTCCAATATCTACTATCATGTTACCTCTTGGTTGGTCTATCTCTATACCTGCACCAATTGCTGCTGCCATGGGTTCTTCTATTAAATAAACCTCTCTCGCACCAGCCTGTGTGGCAGACTCCCTTACTGCTCGCCGTTCTACTTCTGTAATACCTGAAGGTATACCTATCACTATTCTTGGATGAAGAAGAGTTTTTTTATTATGTACTTTCTGAATAAAATATCTTATCATTTTTTCTGTAATATCAAAATTAGCTATTACTCCGTTGCGTAAAGGTCTTACTGCTACTATATTAGAGGGAGTCTTTCCTAACATTCTTTTAGCCTCAAGACCTATGGCTAATATCTCTTGGGTTTCTTTATCAACAGCTACCACTGATGGTTCACATAAAACTATTCCCTGCCCCTGAACATAAACAAGAACAGTTGCTGTACCTAAATCCATTCCCATGTCATTTGAAAATAGTTTAAACAAGAAATTAAACATATTATTTCTCCCTCTTTATTTAAATCTTATCATCCACATCTCAGCATTGTCACCTTTTCGATTGCCTAAAATTGCTGTTTTTACATATCCTGAGTTTAAATTCTCATATCTAGGGATTATAACTTTTATTAATTTTTCTGCTAAAGATTTAGTGTAGAGATATCTATTTGCTATTCTGTACTTATTAAATGGCTCTTTTGTTCTTTTTATTTTAGTTATTAAGTGCTCTATGAACCTTTTGAGTTCTTTTGCTTTGGCTTTTGTGGTTTTTATACTTTCATGTCTAATAAGATTGCCTGCAAGATTCCTTAAAGTTGCCATTCTATGAGAAGAGGCTCTATTAAGTTTACGTCTAGATATATTTTTTATCATAGTTTCATCCCCAAATATAAATCTTTTTCTTTAAGTTTTTGCTTTATTTCTTCTAAAGATTTTTCTCCTAAATTTTGAAGTGCTTTAAGTTCTTCTTCTGTCATACTTACAAGCTGTTGTATTGTTTCTATTTTTGCATTTTTAAGACAATTTCTGGGTCTGTTAGATAACTCTAAAATATCTATAGATTGAGAAAGCAAGTCTTTCAATCTTTCTTGTTTAGAAATATCAAAGTCACTTTCCTGGGCTATTTTATCTATTATGGATTTTGTAGAAGCTTTAAAGAAAATATCAAGATTATCCTTCAATATCTTTGCTGCAAATATTAAAGCATCTTTAGGAAAAATTGAACCGTCGCTCCATATTTCTATAATCAATTTATCATAATTTGTTTTTTCTCCAACTCTAACATCCTCTACTTCATAATTAACTTTTATGATAGGAGAAAAAATACTATCAATAAACAATGTTCCTACTGGTTTATTGGCCTTTTTAGCTTTGTTTACTTCAGATAATACATAACCTCTTCCTTTCTCCACCTCTGCTTCTATTTTTAATTCAGCTCTAGAATCTATCTCTGCTATGTATTCGTCTTTGTTAATTATTTCTACATTGTGGTTCGTTTCAAAATCTCCAGCAGTAACTATTGTTTTTTCTTTTGAACCTTTAACATGCAATCTTATTATTTCAGGACCTTCAGAATAAACTTTAAATCTTATCTTTTTTAAATTCATAAGAATATAAATAATATCCTCTTTTACCCCTGGAATGCTGGTAAATTCATGGAGCACGTTGTTAATCCTACAGTTAGTAATAGCAGCTCCTTCTAAGCTTGAAAGTAAGATTCTTCTTAAAGAGTTACCTATGGTATGACCAAAACCTCTCTCAAAAGGATATATAGCAAACTTTCCATAATTCTCATAACCATACTTATTTTTTTCTACTTTTATATCTTCAAAATTTTGTGGTAAAAGTAATTTCTCCATAACCATTTTACCTCTTTTTTAATATTTTTATTTAGAATAAAATTCTACTATAAGAGTTTCATTAACAGGGAAAGAAATTTCTTCTAAATTTGGCATAGAAACTATCTCCGCAGAGAAGTTATTTTCATCTGTATATTTTATCCAAGATGGTAACCTTCCACCAAACATCTGTAGGGATTTCTTTATATGTATATTGTCTCTCATAGATTCTTCTAATTCTATTTTATCACCTATCTTAACAAGATAAGAAGGAATATTAACTTTCTTTTCATTTACCTTTATATGCCTATGTGAAACAAGCTGTCTTGCTGCAGCTCTAGAAGATGCCCATCCTAACCTATAAACAACATTATCTAACCTTCTTTCTATCAACTTCAAAAGATTTTCTCCTACTAAACCTTTCTGTCTTCTGGCTAAGTTGAAATATCTTTTAAGTTGCTCTTCGTTAATACCTGCCATATACTTTAATTTTTGTTTTTCTCGTAATCTTTTACCATATTCTGAAATTTTACTCTGCCTTCTGCCATGTTGGCCTGGAGGATATTTTCTGCCTTTTTCTATAGGACATTTTTGAGAAGTACACTTTTCTCCTTTAAGCATGAGTTTCTGTTGTAGTCTTCTACAAACTCTACAATCAGCTGAAATATATCGTCCCATTACTACCTCCTATACTAATTAAAGAAAAATTATACTCTTCTTAATTTTCTCGGTCTGCATCCATTATGTGGTATCGGCGTAATGTCATAAATTGCTGTAACAACTAAACCTGCTGTCTGTAATGCACGAATAGCTAAATCACGACCCGGCCCAGGACCCTTTACATATACAGAAACATACTTCACCCCCAACTCAGCAGCTTTTTTAGCTGCTGTTTGAGCTGCAACTTGTGCAGCAAATGGAGTCCCTTTTTTTGTCCCTTTAAATCCACAACTTCCTGCAGAACTGGTAAGTAATACATTACCTTTAGAATCTGTAACTGTAACTATCGTGTTATTAAAAGTAGCTTTTATATATATTCTGGCAGTTGTATCTGTTATAACTTTTTTCTTTTTCATAATGCATATCCTTTAAAAGTTTAAGTTTTATTTTTACTCTCCTGTTTAGCTTTTAACTTTTTGGTTGCTGCACTTACAGAACCTACTGTTTTTCTTTTGCCTCTTCTTGTACGAGCATTTGTTCTTGTTCGTTGGCCATGAACTGGAAGATTCCTTCTGTGTCTAAGTCCTCTATAACTGCCTATATCAATATATCTTTTAATATTTTGTTGAACTTCTCTTCGAAGCTCACCTTCCACCTTTAAGTTTTCTTCTATATATCTGTTAAGTTTCGCTATTTGTGCTTCATTAAGATCTTTTGTCCTTATAGAACCATCTATACCTGTCTGTTGCAGTATTTTTTTTGCCAGACTCCGTCCTATTCCATAAATATATGATAATGAAATTTCTATTTTTTTATTAGAAGGTAAATTTACACCTGCAATTCTTACCATTACAATCCTCCTTAACAAATAGTATAAAAAAACTACCCTTGTCTTTGTTTATGTCTTGGATCTGAACAAATTACTAATATTTTCCCTTTTCTTTTTATAATTTTACAATTTTTACATATTCTCTTTACTGAACTGTGAACTCTCATTTTTTTTCTCCGAAATTCTATAAACTATTCTTGCTTTCGTTAAATCGTAAGGAGACATCTCTAATTTTACTCTGTCTCCTACTACCAGTTTAATAAAATTTAACCTCATTTTACCAGAAAGATGTGCTAAGACTATGTGATTAGTATTGTCTATTCTTACTCTAAACATAGTCGCAGGTAGTACCTCAACTATGGTACCTTCCGCTATTATTTTATCGTCTCTTTGTTTTGTCATATTTTAAATTATTAAAGGTCTTATTACACCTTCATCAGTAAGTAATTCAGAAGTATCTTTTTTTACTAATACCATGTGTTCAAAATGAGCACACAAAGAACCATCTTCCATTACTACCGTCCAACCATCTTCTAATACAGAAGTTTTCCAACCACCCATACTCACCATCGGTTCAATACATATCACCATACCTTCATATAATATATCCGGCTGTTGGGTCTCGAAATTAGGAATATCTGGTTTTTCATGTAAATTTCTTCCTATGGCATGTCCCACATACTCGCGAATAACGCTAAATCCTTTGGACTCAACATACCTCTGAATAATTGCTCCAATCTGACTGACCTTTACTCCATCTTTAACATAAGGCAAAACTTCTATAATTGAATTATATGTAGTATTTAACAGATTAAGTACATCTTGTTTGTTAAAATTCCTACTACCACCATCCAAAAAAACAGTAGTTGCAGCATCTGCAAAAAATCCCTCATACTCAATACCAACATCTATAGATACAAGCTGCCCTTTTTTTATAACTTTCTTTTTAGATGGTACGCCGTGAACAAGTTCTTTATCAATAGAAATGCAACTACACGCTGGATAACCTCTGTATCCTTTCAAAGCTGATTTACAGTTAAACTTTTCAATAGTATCACAAACTATATTTTCCAAATCTAGTGTAGAAATTCCAGGTTTTATATTTTTTTTAACTATTTTTAAAATTTCACTTACAATTTTTGCTGCTTTTTTAATAATCTGTATTTCTTTTTCAGTTTTTATGTCAATGGGACACATTTAACTTGATATTATTTTCTTTATTTGAGAATAAATGTTTTCTATAGTATCTTCAGCTTTCAAACTTATAAGAATATTTTTGTTATTGTAAAACTCTATTAAAGGCATTGTCTCATTTCTATAAACTAATATTCTTTCTTTCACCACTTCAAGCTTGTCGTCTTCTCTGGTAATAAGTTCTATGTTACAGTTATCACATAAGTTGTCATTTTTTGGTTTAAGTGTGTAAATATTATAAACTTTACCACATTTACTGCAAATCCTTCTAGAGGTTAATCTCTTGATTATTTCTTCATCTGAAATTTCAAAATAAATTACCACATCTAAAGGAACACCATCCAAATAATTTTCTAATAATTTTGCCTGATTAATGTTTCTTGGGAAACCATCAAGTAAAAAATTTTCTTTATTTAATACTAATTTTATTGCTTCAAAAACTATCTCATCTGGTACTAAAAGACCTTTGTTAACATATTCTTTTATTTTTTTTGAAATTTCGCTAGGATAATTTTCTTTTATAATCCGTCTAAAAATCTCACCAGTTGAAAGATGGTTAATATTAAATTCCTTCGAAACCATTTGAGCTTGTGTTCCTTTTCCACAACCAGGAGGTCCTAAAAAAATTATTTTTTTCTTCATGGTCATCTTATATTGAACCATCTGCCTTTAATTTTTACTTCTTTTGCTATACCTTCGTAATGTCGCATAAGCAGATGTGATTCTATCTGACCAACTGTATCTAAAGCCACCCCTATTGCTATAAGTATCGTTGTTCCACCAAAATAAAAAGGTGCATTAAACCATTCTCGCAAAAGATCAGGCAAAATAGCAATTATTACTACTGCTAACGCTCCACCTAAGGTAATTCTTTCTAATACATACTGTATATACTTTGCTGTAGGTTCTCCTGGACGAATTCCAGGAATAAATCCTCCCCATTTTTTCATATTTTCTGCTAAATCTTGAGGATTCAAAATTATAGTATTATAAAAATAACAGAAAAATATTATCAGTCCAGCAAATAAAATTTCATATAATAATAAACCAGGCCTCCAGTATGAAGAAATTTTATTTGCCCATTCTGCATTCGGGAAAAACTGTAAAAAGGTATGAGGTAATGTTAAAAGTGATACCGCAAAAATTACAGCTATTACACCAGCTGTATCAACCTTTAAAGGCAAAAAATTAGAAGCTCCCCCATACACTCTGCGTCCTATTACTCGTTTAGCATATTGAACTGTTATTCGCCTCTGAGCAGTTTCTAACCAAACAACACCAATTACAGTAGCAGTTATAACTAAAACTAAAACTAAAGCATTAATAAAACTAATCTCGTCAGCATATAATAATTGAAAAAAATTTCCTATTGAAGCGGGTAATCTGTCAACTATTCCAGCAAAAATTAATAGGGAAATACCATTGCCTATACCCATTTCTGTAATCTGTTCTCCTAACCACATTATAAACATTGTCCCTGTAACTAAAGTAATAACTGTTAGAAAAATAAATCTAAATGATGTATCAGTTACTGCCAGTTCTTGACCTCTTATCGGAGTGTGAATAATCATAGTAGTCAAACCTATTGCTTGAATTGTTCCGATAAGAAGTGTGGCATATCTGGTAAGTTGTGTTATTTTCCTTCTACCCATTTCTCCTTCTTTAGCAAGCTGATCTAAATATGGTATCATATGACCACCCTGCAGTAAAGACATTATAATAGAAGCATTAATATATGGCATTATTCCTAATGCAAAAATTGACAACCTGCTCATCGCTCCACCTGAAAAGATATTCAAAAATCCTAAAATACCTCCACGAGCAGGATCAAATAATGTTTTTAGAGCTTCTGGATTTACTCCAGGAAGTGGTATAGCAGCACCTAACCTAAAAATTGCCAGTGCTCCTAATGTAAAAAATATTCTTCTTCTGAGTTCTGTTATTTTAAATATATCAATAATTGAGCTGAACATAATCTCCACCTGTTTTTTTAATTAATTCCATTACGCTTTTTGTAAACTTGTGAGCATATATTTTGAGTTTTTTATTTATAGAAATTTTTTCTTTATCTCTTATCAAAATTTTAAACGGTCTATTTAATGATTTTAAAAGGTTATATTTCTTTAGCACATCTACAGTTATTTCTGAAATTTCTTCAGGAATTTTTGAAATTATATCGTCTAAAAACACTTCTTGATAATCTAAAGCAAACTTTTTGTTTGAAAAACCATATTTAGGAATTCTTCGTAATAAGGGCATTTGACCACCTTCAAATCCAGGATTCTTACCTTCACCAGAACGTGATCTTTGCCCTTTCATCCCTCTGGTAGAACCACTACCTCCATGTCCACTTCCTTCTCCACAGCCTAATCTTTTTTTTCTATGTTTGCTTCCTTGTTTTGGTGATAAATTAGATAAAGTAATTGTTTCCATTTTATAGAACCCCTCACTAAAATAATCTATTGCTGTCTTAGAAGTTTGATTTCTTCTAAAGTTCTTAATTGTTTTAAAGCGTTAAACGCAGCTGGAATCACATTAACAGGATTTGTAGAACCAATTATCTTAGTTACAACATTTTTCACACCAGCAGCATCCATTACAGCTCTTAAAGTAAGTCCTGCTATAACACCAGTTCCTTTTTTAGCAGGTTTAAGTAGAACTTTTGTTGAACCAAACTTTCCTATTATCTGATGAGGAATAGTTTCATTAACTATCTTTACTTCTATTAGATTCTTCATTGCTCTTCTTGCTGCTTTGTCTATAGCAGCAGGGACTTCTCTTGCTTTTCCTATTGAATAACCAACCAATCCATCTTTATTACCAACAACTACTACAGCTGAAAAAGAAAGCTTCTTTCCTCCTTTCAATACTTTTGCCACTCGTCTTACAGAAACAACAAATTTTTCAAATTCTTTCTCTTTTTCAATAGCAGTTGGAATCTCTTCTTCTGAAGAATAAACTTCCTGTTGAACCTCGTTTTCGCTATTTATGTCTTCTAAAACATTTTTCTTTTCCATAAAGTTAAAACTTCTCTCCTTCTTAAAAAATTTAAAATTCTAATCCTTTTTTTCTTAACCCATCTGCTAAAGCTTTTATCCTGCCTATATATTTTCTACCATTCCTGTCAAAAACAATTTTTTTTATACCCAACTTAATCAACTTCTCTGCTAAATGTAAACCTACAATTTCTGCTTTTTCTGTTTTAGTTTTATCTTTCAAATTTTCTCTTATTTCTGGACATAAAGTAGAACAACTACAAAGAGTATGTCCATTTTCATCATCTATCGCTTGAGCGTAAATGTGTTTTAAACTTCTATATACACTTAGACGTGGCCTTTCTTTTGTGCCAAAAATTTTTTTACGAATAATAAACTTTCTTCTTTGAAGTCTTATTTTGGGAATTATTGCTTCGTTAATATTCATTGTTTATTTCTTACCTCCCGCAGACGCTATAGCTGCTTTACCAAGTTTTCTAATTATATGCTCATTTTTATATTTAATTCCTGTACCTTTATATGGCTCTGGAGGTTTTAAACTTCTTATTTCAGCTGCTGTTTGACCAACTAAATACTTATCTATTCCACTTACCGTAATCTCTTGTCCTTTTTGATCTACGGTAATTTTTATACCAGAAGGAATCTGATATACTACAGGATGAGAAAATCCTAACTTTAAAACAAGTTTATCGCCTTGTAGCTGAGCTTGATAGCCTACACCTACTATTTCTAAAATTTTTTTATATCCTTCTGTAACTCCTTTTACCATATTACGAATGAGAGCAAAATATAAGCCGCAATACATTTTAGATTCTTTACTATCATCTTTTTTCTTTACATATATATTATTGTTTTCTTTAAAAATATCTACGTACTTAGACATCTTTATTTCTAAACTTAAACTTCCTAAAGGACCATCTACTTTTACGATATTGTCTATATATGTAAACTTTACATTATCTGGAATTACTATTGGTTTTCTACACAACTTACTCATAATTCACTCTCCTTTCTTACCTAACATATCCTATAACTTCTCCCCCAACTTTTAGTTCTCTGGCCTGTTTATCTGTAATCACTCCTTTTGGAGTAGTAAGTATGTAAACAGTCATATTGTCACTTTTTAGATCTTTGTAACTTCTGTATATTCTTCTGCCTGGTTTAGAGACTCTTACAATTTCCCTGATTACGGGTTCATTATTAGGAGTATATTTTAAAAATATCCTTATATAACTTTTATTATTTATAGAATCTACTTTTTTGTAGTTTGCAATGAAACCTTCTTCTTTAAGAATTCGCACTATTTCAAATTTTAACTTTGAGAATATAACATCTACCTTATCTTTCTTAGCAAGACTAGCATTCCTTATAGCAGTAAACATATCAGCTATCACATCACTGCTCATTTAAAAAAACCTCCTTTAGATTAAAAATAATTACCAGCTTGCTTTTCTTACACCTGGCAATTCTCCCTTATGTGCTAAGGTACGAAAACATATTCTACATATTCCAAAATCCCTGATATAACCCCTCGGTCTACCACAAATTCTACACCTGTTTCTATATCTTACAGGATATTTAGGAACTTTTCGCATCTTTGCTAAATCAGCATGTGTTGCCATAAATTTTACTCCTTTTAAAATTTCTTAATTCTTTCTAAAAGGAAACCCTAAAAGTGAAAGCAACTCCTTGGCTTCGGCATCTGTGTTTGCAGATGTAACAATTGTTATGTTCATACCACGTGCACGATCTGATTTTTCAACATTTACTTCCGGGAAAATATATTGCTCGTTAATACCTAAATTATAATTTCCCCTTTTGTCAAAACTATTGGGTGACAATCCATTAAAATCTTTTATTTTAGGTAAAGCTATATAAATAAGACGATCAATAAACTCATACATTCTTTTACCTCTAAGAGTAACTTTAAGTCCTATAGGCATTCCTTTTTTAATTTTGAAGTTAGAAATTGATTTTTTAGCTCTGCATATCTTTGGTTTTTGTCCAGTAATCATAGCTAATTCTTCAGTAGCTATATCTAATGCTTTTATGTTATCTTTTGCCTCATTTACACTCATACTTACTACAACTTTTTCTACTTTTGGTACCTGGTGAACATTTTTATAATTTAATTTTTTCATCAATTCAGGTATTATTTTTTCCTGATATAATTTTTTAAGTCTAGGAATATATGTGTCTTTTTTTTCTTTCATAAAATCCCTCTAAAATTATTTCACATTATTATTTCTTTACATTTTTTACAATATCTTACTTTTTCATTTGTTTGCAAAAACTTAAATCCAACTCTTGTAGGTTGACTACATTTAGGACATATCAATTTAACGTTTGAAATATGTATTGGCATCTCTATTTCTATAATTCCACCAGGACTTTTTTGAGTCGGTCTAACGTGTTTTTTAGCTATGTTAACTTTTGACACAATAATTTTTTCGTCATTTATCACTTTTATAACTTCTCCCTTCTTACCTTTATCTTTGCCAGCTATCACCATTACTATGTCTTTCTTTTTTATCTTTCTCATAGCAAAGTTATCTCCTTTTATCTAAACCACTTCTGGAGCTAAAGAAATTATTTTTAAGAATTTGTTATCTCTTAATTCTCTCGCAACAGGTCCGAAAATACGAGTACCTTTGGGTTCGTTATTGTTATCAATTATCACACAAGCATTTTCATCAAACCTTAAATACGAACCATCTTTACGTTTAATCTGATTAACTGTTCTTACAATTACTGCCTTCACAACTTCTCCTTTCTTTATAACAGCATCAGGAGTAGCCTCTTTTACAGAAACAACTATAACTTCTCCTATACTTGCATAAAGTTTATTTTTACCTAAAGATTGAATACACATTACTTTTTTTACACCTGTATTATCTGCTACAGATAACATTGAACGTTTTTGTATCATTTTTTTACTCCATCAGTTAGAAAATTTATTTAAGCACTTCAATTATCTCCCATCTTTTTAATTTTGAAATAGGTCTTGTCAATTTTATCTTGACTTTATCACCTATTTTAGTAACATTATTTTCATCATGTGCATAGTATTTTTTAAATTTCCTAATTGTCTTTTCATATTTTGGTATTCTAACTAGACGCTCTACTTTTACAACTCTTGTTTTATTCATTTTATCAGAAATAACAACTCCAACTTTAGTTATCATACTCATGACTTCAAAAATCCTCCATAAATTATGCTTTAAAATTATATTTCTGCCTTAATAAAGTCATAATTCTAGCAATATCTTTTCTTATATTTCTTAATTCTAAAGGATTTTTTAGCTTTACTACGCTATGTTTCATTTTTAATTCAAAATATTTCTTTCTTAAATCGTTAAGTTTAATTAATAGTTCTTCTTTAGTGAAATTTTTTATAGCTTCCCACTCTTTTTTCTTCATATGGCTTCTCTCGTTACAATTTTTGTTTTAACAGGAAGTTTAAAAGATGCTTGTCTTAAAGCTTCTAAAGCATCTGATTTAGATAAACCTTCAAGTTCAAAAAGAATTCTACCCTTTTTTACTCTTGCACACCAGTATGCCGGGTCTCCTTTACCTTTACCCATTCTAGTTTCAGCAGGTTTTTTAGTTACAGATAAATCAGGGAATATTCTTATCCACATTTTACCACCGTGTTTTAAAAATCTGGATAATGTCAACCTGCAAGCTTCTATCTGTCTTTGAGTAATATATCCATTCTCTATAGTTTTCAAACCATAGTCTCCAAAGTTTAATTCTTTAGCTCCTTTAGAAATACCTTTTAATTTTAATAAATGATGTTTCCTGTATTTTACTCTACTGGGCATCAACATGAATCTTATTTCCTCCTTTTTATTATTTCGTTAAATTCTCAAATCCAGATTTGTTTAAAATCAATTCGTCTATTCTGCCCATTTTAGCTAGTTGTTGTTCTTCTTTTGTTAATAACTCCTTTAAAAATATCCAAACTTTTATCCCTATTTTACCTTTTTTAATTATTGCTTCTGAGAAACCATAATCTATCAGTGCTCTAAAAGTATTTGTGGGAATTCTACCCTCACGAAACCATTCACTACGAGCTATCTCCACACCTGCTAATCTTCCACTAATACGAACTTTAATTCCTAAAGCTCCTGCTTCTAATGTCCTGTCGATCGCATTTTTTATCACTCGTTTATAGTTCATATTCTTTTCTATTGCTAAAGCTATAAATTCCGATACACATTGAGCTTTCAATGAAGGATATTCTATTTCTGTTACTTTTATAGAAACTTTATCTATTCCAACATAATCTTTAATTTCTTTAGTAATAGCACTTATATTTTCTCCTCCTCTTCCTATTATAAGTCCAGGTCTTACTGCATGAATATCTATAAAAAGTTGATCTCCTGTACGTTCTATTATGATTTTGGGAATTATTGCTTGTCTATAATTTGTTTTTATGTATGTTCTAATAAAATGATCTTGTTCCACATAATCTGGTGTAGTTTTAAAATCTACAAACCACCTTGAATCCCAATTTTCTATAAATCCAAGTCTGTTAGCTTTTGGTGGAACTTTCTGACCCATAATTTGTCTCCCTTTTAAAATTTTTCTGATCACTAACTATAATTGTTAAATGAGATGTTTTTCTTGTAAATAAAGCTGCTCTTCCAAATGCTTTTGGCATTATACGTTTTAAAAATGGTCCCTTAGTAACATAACATGTTTTTACATAGAATTTTTCCGGACTTTTTAGAGCTCCTGCATTACTCAGAGCACTTTTTATAGTTTTTTTGATCTCTAAACTGCAAGATTTTTTTACATTATCTAATATTCTAAAAGCGTCGGAAACTTTTTTCCCACGAACTAATTTTAAAACTTGAGCTATTTTTCTAGGTGAATATCTTATATATCTAGCATGAGCAATTCCTTCCATAATATCTCTCCTGTTATTTTTATGTTAATTCAGTTGGTTCTTTCGTATGAGCTTCTCCATGTCCACGAAATATTCTGGTAGGCGCAAATTCACCTAACTTATGACCTACCATCTGCTCAGTCACACGCACAGGAATAAACTTTTTTCCATTGTGGACTAAAAAGGTAAATCCAACAAATTCAGGAATTATAGTACAATCTCTGGCCCATGTTTTTATAACTTTTTTTTCACCTTTTTCTAAAATTTTTTGAACTTTTTTGTAAAGTTTTGGATCAACATAAGGTAATCTTGGCATTTTATAACAACCTCCAAATCATTTTCTTCTTTGAATAATAAATTTATCCCATGGATTTCTCTTTCTGCGAGTTTTAAAACCTTTAGCCGGGACACCAGTAGGTGACTGTGGAATATTACCACCTTTAGATCTTCCACGACCACCTCCATGAGGATGATCCACAGCATTCATTTTTACTCCTCTTACTGTAGGACGAATACCAAGATGCCTACTTCTTCCTGCTTTCCCTAAAGTAACATTTATATGATCCAAATTTCCAACCTGCCCAATAGTTGCCATACATTCCAGGCTAATTTTCCTTATCTCTCCGGATACCATTTTTAGATGAGCATAATCTCCTTCTTTTGCTAAAATTTGAGCATAAGCACCAGCCGCACGACAAAATTTTCCACCACTTCCAGGATATAATTCTATGTTATGAACAATACTACCAACCGGAATATATCTTAACGGCATGCAGTTCCCTATAGAATGGTCAATAGGATTTTTACTACTTAATATTTTATCGCCAATTTTCAAACCTAAAGGCAATATAATATATCTCCTTTCACCATCTTCATATTCTACCAATCCTATCCTAGCAGATCTATTAGGATCATATTCAATAGCTATTAGAGTCGCTGGCATATCATATTTATCTCTTTTAAAATCAATTATTCGATAAAATCTTTTATGCCCCCCACCCCTATGCCTAACAGTAACTTCACCTAAATTGTTTCTTCCACCTGTTTTTTTAATAGGAACTATTAAACTCTTTTCTGGATCTTTCTTAGTAATATCAGAAAAATCTTCAACTGTAATAAATCTTCTTACCGGGGTATAAGGTTTAAAAGTTTTTATAGGCATAACTATCTCCTTATTAAAAACTTATTGTAATTCATCAACCATTTTTATACTTTGACCTGGCTTTATTTTTACTATCGCTTTTTTCCAATCAGGTTTATATCCTTCATATCTTCCAAATCTTCTTAATTTACCCTTCATTTTTATAGTCCTAACTTTTAAAACATCCACATTAAAAATTTTCTCAACAGCTTCTTTTATTGCAGATTTCGAAGCATTTATGTCAACTTCAAATACATAAATACCATTTTGTCTTAGTTTTGTAGTTTTTTCTGTAATAATTGGTCTTTTTAAAATTTGATATATATTTATAGACATAACCAGGCCTCTTTTGTTATTATTATTTTATTATTATTTAACAAAATATAAGCGTTAATATCTTTAACTTGAGAAATCTCTACATTTTTCAAATTTCTTGTGGCTAATTTAGTATTAGCATCAAAACTTTTATCTATTATTAAAATTTTTTCTGAATCAACACCTAATTTATTTAAAATTTCTTTAGCTACTTTTGTTTTATGAGAATCTATCTTAAAATTTTCTACAACTATTACACTGTTTGACTTAATCTTTTGTACTAAAGCTAAATACTTAGCTAAAGTTTTTTTCTTTTTTGGTAGTTTAATATAATAATCTCTTGGTTTAGGTCCAAATACCACTCCCCCTTTTCTCCACAAAGGAGACCTTATACTACCATGTCTTGCTCTTCCTGTATGTTTTTGAACCCACGGTTTTCTACCCCCACCTCTTACTTCTGCTCTTGTCTTTGTACTATGAGTCCCTTGGCGCTGGTTGTTTAAATACACAGTAACATATTCATGTAATACATATTTAGCATTTTTATAATCAAAATATTCTTTTATTTTATTAGGTATTTCAACTTGAGAGGTAACTTTATTTGTGTTTATGTCTATAACATCAAGCTTTTCCATTTATTTTCCCTTCTATAAGTAAAATCATTTTTTAATTTTAGTTTTAACTTCTTTTTTTCCAGTAGATACTTGTACAGGTTTTTCTTCTTCTATCTTTCCTGTTTTTTTAATCAATACTACAGAATTTTTATTTCCAGGAATAGCACCTTTTATAAACAACAAGTTTTTTTCTTTATCTATCTTTACTATTTTCAAATTTTTCACAGTAACCAACTCATTTCCTAAATGACCTGGCATTTTTTTGCCTTTTATTACTCTTTGAGGCCTTTGAGACCCAATAGAACCTGGTGCACGAAGTCTGTCAGACTGTCCATGTGTTCTAGGACCACCTCCAAAACCCCACCGTTTAACAACACCAGCAAATCCTTTACCTTTCGTATAACCTTGAACATCTACTAATTCATTCACATTAAAAATTGATATTTCTACAGGCATGGAAGGTTTAATATTTTCAACGCTATCAACTCTTACTTCTTTAATTACTTCTGGAGGTTCTGTAATGCCCCATTTTAAAAGATGTCCTAAAAGTGGTTTTGTAATATTTTTAATTTTTTTTCTTCCAAAACATAACTGAACAGCATTGTATCCATCAGTCTCTACAGTTTTTACTTGTCCAATTCTACATGAACTTACATCTACAACTGTGACAGGGACAACTTCGTTTTTTTCGTTAAAAATTCTTGTCATTCCAAGTTTCCTTCCTAAAATAGCATTTATCATATTTTTCTCCTGATAGAGCTTTAATTTAACCTACGCCATTTTAATTTCTACTTCAATACCAGAAGGAAGTTGAAGCTTCATTAGTTCCTCAATAGTTGCAGGTGTAGGATCCATAATATCTATTAATCTTTTGTGTATCCTTACTTCAAACTGTTCTCGCGACTTCTTATCCACATGAGGAGACCTTAATACTGTGTATCTTCTTACTTTTACAGGTAAAAGCACAGGTCCAGAAATTTTAACCCCAGTGCGTTTTACCGTTTCTATTATTTCTTTTACAGAATTATCCAAAATTTTATGGTCATAACTTTTTAACTTTATTCTTATCTTTTGATATTGCTGATTTAAATCTGGCATTTTTTTAACACCCCATTTAATTATATACTACTCTAAAATTTCTGTTACTACACCTGCTCCTACTGTTTTTCCACCTTCTCTTATAGCAAACCTTAATTGTTTTTCTAAAGCTATAGGTGTAATAAGTTCAACTTCCATCTCAACATTGTCTCCAGGCATCACCATCTCAACACCCTGTGGCAACTTAACAGTACCAGTCACATCGCATGTCCTAAAATAAAACTGTGGCCTGTAACCATTAAAAAATGGTGTGTGCCTACCACCTTCCTCCTTAGTCAATATATACACCTGCGACTTAAACCTCTTATGCGGTGTAATACTTCCAGGATACGCTATCACCATACCTCGCTCAACCTGATCCTTCTCTATACCCCTCAACAATACACCTACATTGTCCCCAGCTACAGCTTCATCTAATATCTTCCTAAACATCTCTATCGATGTTATAACACTTCTGCGCGTCTCCTGTATGCCAACTATCTCACAAGCATCTCCTACCTTTATCTTACCCCTCTCTACCCTACCTGTCGCTACAGTCCCACGACCAGTTATACTAAATACATCCTCAACACTCATCAAAAACGGCTTGTCTATATCCCTCTTGGGTAAAGGTATATGCTCATCTAAAGCCTTTAATAACTCATATATGCTGTCTAACCACTTAGCATCTTCCTTGCCTTCAGAAGCAGCTAACGCCTTCAAAGCTGAACCCCTAATAACAGGTACTTTGTCCCCTTCAAACCCATACTTGCTTAATAAATCCCTAACCTCTAACTCAACTAAATCTAATAACTCCTTGTCATCCATAAGATCTACCTTGTTTAAAT
>JBCNUU010000002.1:0-95983 GCA_039630545.1 Endomicrobiia bacterium | reverse complement strand
AGCTCCATCCATCTGAGCAGCTCCTGTTATCATGTTCTTTATATAATCAGCATGACCAGGACAATCTATGTGCGCATAGTGCCTGTTTTCCGTCTCATACTCCACATGCGCAATAGAAACCGTAACTATCTTCTCTTTGTCCCTAACAACACCACCCTTCGCTATCTCCGCATAATCCATAGCCTTGCTTTTACCTGCCTTCGCTAATACATGCGTAATAGCTGATGTCAACATAGTCTTACCATGATCTATGTGACCTATAGTACCTACATTCACATGAGGCTTCGTCCTCTCAAATTTTGGTTTGCTCATGTTTAACCTCCTTTTATTTGATTTTTATATCTTCTTTTTTTAAGTTTATGCCAAGTTGTTTTGCTAATGCATATAAAATTTCTTCTGGTTTACAGTAGCCGAATTTTATAAGTATTTCTCCAAGTTTCTCTTTGTATTTACTTTGTATCTCTATTACTTCTTGAAGTTGTTCTTTAGTAATTATTTTTTCTTCAACTAAAATTTCACCTAGTAATTTTTGTTGAGTATATTTTGAAAGCAGTTTTGTATCAAATACATTTCTTTGTGAAGCAAATTCTACAAAATTTAGCCTAGTTTTATATACACTTCCTGTCTCATCTACTCCAGAAATTTCTAAAAATGCTGGAATGTGATTTTTTTTCTTTTCTCTGAATATAACATCTAATATATTTTCTAAAGAACCACAACTTTTTGTTGCTCCATCAATAAAACTTAATTTACATTCTAAAAGTTTCATCTCAACTTATTTTAAAAAAGGAATTAAAGCTGTTAGATATTCATTTATTCTTATGAATAAAGCCCCAAAAACTAAAGCTACTACCGACATAAGCTTTAAAAGTATATTTAGAGAAGGTCCTGAAGTATCCTTAAAAGGATCTCCAACCGTATCCCCTACAACCGATGCCTTGTGAGATTCCGAACCTTTTCCACCAAGATGTCCTTCTTCTATATATTTTTTTGCATTGTCCCATGCACCACCGGAATTTGCTAGATATATTGCTAAAGGAACTCCTGTTACAAGAGAACCAGCTAAAAAACCTCCTAATGCTTCTTTGCCCAAGATTATTCCCACCAAGGCAGGAATTATCACAGATGAAATTCCAGGAAGTATCATTTTTTTAAGTGCTGCTTGTGTTGTGATATCTACACATTTGGCGGAGTCAGGTAAAGCCTTGCCTTCTAAAAGTCCAGGGATTTCTTTAAATTGTCTTCTTACTTCTTCTACTATAGAATATGCAGCACGTCCTACAGCTTGAAGAGTTTTAGAAATTAAAAAGAAAGGCATTATACAACCTACAAACATTCCTGCTATAACTTTAGCATCAAGTATATTTAATCCAGAATTTCCTAAACCTACTGTTTCAGCATATGCTGAAAACAAAGCTAGCGCTGTTAAAGCTGCTGAACCTATAGCAAAACCTTTACCAACAGCAGCAGTGGTATTTCCTACAGCATCAAGTCTTTCTGCTCGTCTTCTTACTTCTTCTCCCATATGTGCCATTTCAGCTATACCTGCAGCGTTATCTGCTATAGGTCCGTAAGCGTCTATCGCTACGGTTGTTCCTGTTAAAGCAAGCATTCCTATAGCAGCCAATGCAATTCCAAAAACTCCTTGTAATTTATATGAAATAATAGTTGCTATTGCTATTACAACCAGAGGAACTACAGTTGAAATCATTCCAACTGCAGTCCCCTCTATTATTACTGTTGCTGGCCCTGTCTTTGCTTGTTGTGCTAAAGAAACTACCACTTTGCTTGAAGTGTAATATTGTGCTACAAATCCAACAACCATTCCAGCTATAAGTCCACTTAAAACACTCCAGAAAGCATTTATATCTTTATACCATGCTACAATAAGTAAAAATGAAGAAATTACAAAAATAATAACTGCTGCAATTAATCCTTTATTTAAAACTTTCTGTGGATCTTCTTCGGTTTTGGTTCTTACAAAAAATACACCTATTATTGATGAAAATATTCCCAAAACTGCTAAAAACAAGCACAACATCGCGGAGTTAATATTGTTTAAGTTAAATACAGAAATTACTAATCCAGATACTATAGCTCCTATATAAGACTCATATAGATCTGCACCCATACCTGCACAGTCTCCCACCATATCTCCAACATTATCTGCAATGACAGCAGGATTTCTGGGATCATCCTCTGGTATTCCTTTTTCTACTTTTCCAACTAAATCCGCACCTACATCTGCTGCTTTTGTATAAATTCCACCTCCTACTCTTGCAAAAAGTGCAATAGAACTTGCACCCATAGAAAATCCCACAATCATAGAAGTTGCTTCATATAAAGCCGCCTCTAATGAAGTTCCTGTTTTTAGTAAGTATATTATGAATATAAGATAAACTAGACCCAAACCTAAAAGCCCCAAGCTCACTACAGAAAGTCCCATAACAGCACCTCCTGGAAAAGCAATCCCTAAAGCCTCATTAAAAGATATTTCACATTTTTTTGCTGTCCTTGAAGAGGAGAGTGTGGATATGTTCATCCCAATCACTCCAGCTAGCATTGAACATATTGCACCAGCTAAAAAAGCAAAAGCTGTTTTTTTAGCGATTCCAAAAAATATTATAAAGAACAATATAAATAAAAAATAAAATATAGTTTTATACTCTCTTGTAAGAAAAGCAACTGCTCCTTTTCTTACAAGGTTAGAAATGGTTTGCATTTGTTCGTTACCTGGATCTGCTTTTAATACTTTTATGGCTAAATACCATACGAAAAGAAGACCTATTACTCCCGAGACTATAGAGATTATTACACCTGATAAATTTTTAACTACTTCTATCATATTTTGGATCTCCTTTCCACATAATTATTTGTTAATGATTATTTGACTACACATTTTACTTTTTGGGATTTTTTTAGAACTCTATTGTTTTTAACATTTATTAACCTAGCCTCTAAAGTGTGTGTACCTTCCGGAATGTTATTCCAATCATACCACCAATACCCTACACTGTAACGACATTTTTGGTATTCAGAACCATCTATTGAAATTTCTACCATTCCTTCATTAGGAGTACATATTCTAATGGCATAATGGTTTTTGTAGGTAATTACTTCGTTGTTTTTGGGGTAGTCTATTGTAATTTCATATCTAGGACTTCTTTTTTTTATAACTTTTTCTCTTGCTTTCATATACCACATTTAGCTCATCTGCTAATTTAGAAAAATAATTTTCTAAGTTTTCTTTAATTATTTCTTCTTTTTTTTCAATTTTTTTGAGATAAAAATTTAAATTTTTATTAAATTTAAAATTAAAAATATCAAAAAAATATTTGATTGTCAAGTTTATACCGCAAAATAATTTTTCTCCTTTTGTAGCGCCAATACATATAAGAAATCCAGGTCTTTCTTTGAAAAAAGTTTCTTTTAAAACATATTTTTTAACCCAATAAGGTTGAGTTCTGTCAATCATTATCTTAGCATATCCGGGGATATGGTAGAAATACACAGGTGTGACTATTATTAAAAAATCATCTTTTTCAAAATGCGAACAGATGTATGGCATATCATCTTTGATTTTGCATTTTCCATGTTTAAAACAATAATCTACACAGTTACCACATGGGGTTATTTTAAACTCATTAATATTTATTTTTTCTATCTCAATATACTTTTTGAAATTTTCAAATAAATAAGTAGAAATAAAATCACTACTGCCTTTTTTGTGAGGGCTGAAGTTTAAGATTGTCCCTCTCATTTGTCTTGTATGATTTTTAAGCTCCGTATTTATCAAGTTTGCCTGTATATGCCAGAGCCAAAAGTAAAATTTTATTCATATAAATAGTTCCCAGCATCCCTCTGCTAAATTCTTGTTCTGTAAATTTCTTCACATTATTTTTAGGAGTTGGAATCTTTTTTGACCATATAGCCACAGGTACAGGATGCCAGGAATGGCCTTTAGCTATTGCTGGAGTAGAATGGTCAGCAGTAATTACTAAAAGGTCAGGATTAAGTGATAAAATTTCTGGTATTAGTTTATCTATTTCTTCTATTTTTTTAACTTTACCTTCAAAGTTGCCATCTTCTCCAAGTTTGTCTGTATCTTTTATGTGAATATAATAAAAGTCATATGGTTTATTATATAATTCTTTTAGTTTTCTTATTTCATCTTCAATCGTTTGACAACCATCTATTATTTCCATACCAACTATCTGTGCTAATCCTTTATACATAGGATAAACAGCCACTGCCACAGGAGTAAGTTTGTAAATTTCTTGCATAGTCGGTATAGAGGGATATTTAGAAAAACCTCGCAAAAGTACATAGTTAGCTTTTGGTTCGTCTTTTAAAATTTCAGTAATTTTTGAGATCAACTTTTCTATAATTTCTGCTGTGAATTTTGAGTATTCAGAAGAATTCAAAGGTTGAATTTTGTGAGGTTTGTTTCCTTCTTTATGAGGATCATTTTCTGTAACATCTTCTGATAAGTTAGAATGTCTTAGGATCCCAGCAAATCTGTGCTCTTTACCAGCTTTAAGAATAACTTCAACATCTTCTATTTTTGTGATATTTTTTTGTATTTTTTCAATTAGCCTTTGGGTTTCTTCTGTTGAGATTCTTCCGGCTCGTCTATCAACAACCACTCCATTTTGGTCTATAGTTGCAAAGTTTCCTCTAAAAGCTAAATCTTGCGGAGTAATTTTCATTCCTAAACCTAACACTTCAAGGATTCCTCGTCCAATCAGATATTTTACAGGATCATACCCAAATAAGGCAAGATGTCCAGGACCGCTACCTGGTGTGATCCCATATTCTACAGGAATAGCTAATCCACAAAGTGACTCCTTAGCTACCTCATCTAAATTTGGATGATTTGCAACTTCTAACTCAGTTAAAAAATTGTTATGCGGATGAGGAGCACCACCTAAACCGTCTATTACTAAAAATATGATTTTATTTTCGTTTTTTATTGATAAAGTTTTTATCAGTTCTATTGTCATATTACACACTCTCCTTTCTATAGTTTTATATTTTATTTGTAATTACAAAAAGTTAAATTAAATTTGCAGCATAACAGTTAAAATATATAGAGTCGCTGACAGTAGATAAGGATTTTTTAGATGATTTAATTAAATTCTTAAACGAAATAATATTTTTATGTGTTAAAAAATTACCAGCCTCAACTGTATACCTTCTGCAGGGATATACTGTTCCATCGCATAAAATAGCAAATCCATTTTTAGCAAAAATACAATAAGCACCGTAAATTGAAATTTTTGTGATATCATAATGATTTAAAAAGTTATTTACAAGTTTTATTGCAGGATATTTTTTAAGTTCTTCAATACTTACCTTTAGATACTTTGATATTTCAGCATAAAAATCAAACACTTCTTGCTGACTCAACATTTCTGTTTTTAAATTTTTGGATTTACCTGCTGGTATAAACCTTTCAAATATGATTTCTCTTATTCCCATTTTGAATAGATTTTCAACAAAAAAAGAAAGGTTTTTTTTCAAATCTGAAAAGTTACTTCTCATTAAAGTAGTCATGATACCCACTCTGTAATTTTTAACAAAATATTCTAGATTATGGAGAACTTTAGATAAAATTCCCTTTCCTCTTATTTTGTCATTTACTGATGAATTTAAACTTTCTATTGATAAGTAAAGCATTCCAAGTTTAGAAAGATTCTGAAGTTTTTTTTCAGGAATTACAGTACCATTTGTGATAAAATTTATTTTTTTTATTAGAGGGATTCCATCTATATAAGATAAAAGTTCATATAATTGCGGTTTTAAAAACGGTTCGCCACCTGTAATTGTAAGATTAAGTGTTAAGTTTCTTTCTTTTAAAAAATCTACGAGATTGTTAAGCACTGTTTTTAATTGTAATAAGGATAATTCTTTTCTGTAAGGTTCTTTATAGCAATGTAGACAATTCAAATTACATATTTCTGTAATGTGCCATTGAATATGGAAATTTTTCATATTTTAATGTTTTGACTTATTTTCTTCATCTAACTGTGTGATTTCTAAAATCTGTTTTAAAATTTTATCTTTTTGTTCTTTAAGAAAGTCTTCTTTTCTGACAGATGCTAAATTCATGACTTCTTCATTTACATAAATAGGACAATCACACCTTATAGCTAAAGCTATAGCATCTGAAGGACGACTGTCAATTACTACTTCTTTTTGATCTACTTTGATGTGAATTTCAGCATAAAATGTATTGTCTTTTATACTGGTAATCAAAACATACTCTACTTTCCCATAAAGTCCTTCTATACAATTTTTTAATAAGTCATGAGTAAGAGGCCTCGGAAAAAACATATTTTGAAGTTTAAACATTATAGCCTGTGCTTCAAACATGCCTATCCATATTGGTAAAACTTTTATATCAGAAATTGTAAAATTTTCTTGTTGAGGAGTTTCAATATCTTCTTCTAACAATATTATACCCATCTGTGAAATTTCATCAAAAAGAAGATCTCCAATTTTTACTTTTATCATAGTTTTTTATCTCCTTAAAAAATTAAATTTACCATTTGTAAATTTCTACGCCTTCAAGGTCTTTATGCGTACAAGCTATTTTTATTATACCAGATTTATACTCATAATACCACACACCTAAATCTGTGGTGTTATCATAAGGTTGATCACTTACCACTACATTTCTTGTTGGTGGATGGTATTTAATATTTAATAAAGGAATTTCCTTTAGATATCCTTTATGTATAAGTTCAAAAAGTGTATCTGGATATTTTCCTTCTAATGTATAATACATCCATATTTGTCTTTGTAAAACTGCTAAGTTATTTTTTGCCATGGAAAATGTCATCTTATCAATTATATTCTGATATATATTAATTATTAAAAAAGTAATGATACTAATTATTACAATTATCAAACATAGTTCTAAAACTGTAAAACCTTTTGATTTTGGCATATAACTTAAAACAAAATTTTTGTAATTCTAAAATATTGAATTACAAAGTTTATAACTATTCCTAACAATATCAAAAGCAATATAGCCATTATTCCGTGAGTTATCATTCTTGATTTATTTTTAGTTAAACCCAATTTTCTTGCTCTATATATTCCGTAAAATTCATATAAAACTAAAACCAAAGTTGCTAGAATTAAAAGAATTATTAAAAATGTTTGCATAAAACCTCCTGATAAATTTAAAATAATTCTAATTGTTTATCAAAAGAACTTGTTTTCTGTGATTTAATATCTTTATTCCATCTTATATTTATTTTTCCGTATTCTCCATCGTAACCAGGAAAAATATCGACTTCACCTTCTCTTACCTTTATGATACCTTCTGCTATTTTAGGATTAATTTTGGATTGAAGTTCATGTTGTGACATTTTAAGTAGCACATCAAACTCAGTGCCCACCTGAGTGGTAATATAATAATATTCATTTAAAGTTTTCTGAGTATTTTTTCCTGAACCTAGAGCATCTGCGATAATTTCCATAAGAGGTATCAGATTTTTATATGGTATAAACTCATCTGTAAAAATTCCTTTAGCTCTGTCAGCTAATTGATCTACACGATTTAAAACTCCAACAGTAACTTTTTTATTACAAACAGGACATATTCCATTATGTTTTTTTGTTTCTTCTGGAGACCAGCAAACTCCACATATCCTATGGCCATCATAGTGGTATTTGCCTTCCTCTGGATAGAATTCTATGGTATAAAGAAATTTATTTTTATCTTTATTTTTAATAGTAGAAATTATTTCCTTATACAAATCACTAATTTTTTCCATATCAAAATTAAATACATTAGCTTCTCTTCCTAAATTCTGCGGCGAATGAGCGTCTGAATTAGAAAGTAAAGTTATTTTGTCTAACTTTGAAAGTCTCCAGTTCATCTTTGGATCAGATGACAATCCAGTTTCAATACTCTTGATATAATTTGCATATTTGCCAAAACATTCCTCAATTGAATCAAATCCACTTAAAGAACCAAAAATAGAAAAATGTGGTGTCCAGGCATGAGCAGGTACTATCAATGCATTTTCTGTAATAGAATATACAATTTCTACAACTGAAATACAGTCAAGAGATAAAACCGGCCTTCCATCAACTACTAGGTCACCATAATTTTGTAAAATTCTATTAAGTTTTTCTACTGATTCAAAGTCTGGCATGAATATTATATTATGAATTCGATAATTCTTACCGTTTCTGTTAAATATATTGCTTATTTCTCCAGTAAGCAAAAAATAAACTCCATTGTATTGATATGTACTGTCAGAAACCTGGATAAGATTATTCTTAAGTTCAGATAACCATCCTGGATGAGTAAAATCTCCGGTCCCTATAACAGAAATTCCTTTAAGTTTTGCCCATCTGGTAATTTCTGATAAATTCATATCTTTTGAAGTAGCACGAGAATATCTTGAATGAATATGTAGGTCTGCTATAATTTCCATACGATTTTGCTGTGGTTTTTGAAATTAAAAAAGCATTCTAAAAGCCACAATTAAAAGGTATACTCCAAAAATCTTTCTAAGTAGTAATTCTGGAATTTTATGTGCTATTGTTGCACCTAAATATCCTCCAATTAAAAAACCTAAAGAAACTATTAAACCAACTTTTAGATTTAAATTCCCTTCTTTGTAATATTTTAAAGCAGCTGATAAACCTACAGGTAATGAGTATAATACTAAAGAAACTCCTTGTGCCTGATGTTGTGAAAAGGAAGAAATATACACCAAATACGGAATAATTATTGTCCCTCCTCCTATACCCAGAAGACCACCTAAAATACCTGTTAGTACTCCTAAAATTAAAAATTGAAGGTTATTCATTTAGTTCTCCTTTTCAGATATTTTTTTTAGATTTACAAGTTCTTTAAGATAATGTTCAAGTTGAGTTAAGTATCTGTTTACCCGATAATTAAAATAATGATAAAAAGCTATTGTAGGAATTGCAACAATAAGTCCAGCTGCAGTGGTAATTAGAGCTTCTGCAATGCCTCTGGCTACTACTTGAGGTGAGGCGTATCCTGCTTGGGCAATTGACTCAAATGCTTTAATCATTCCAACTACAGTTCCTGTAAAGCCAAGAAGTGTAGAAATTGAAGCTACAGCAGCAAGAAGTGGTAAAAATCTTTCAATTCGCGAGATTTGCTGTTCAGCTGTATCTTCAAGGATTTCAGTAAAATTAGGTGAATTTATTTCTTCTATGGATTTTAAAAAAATTAATTTTATAATTTCAGCAGTATTTTGTAGTAATTTTTTTGCTTTTTCATATTCTTTATGTGCGATCAGTTCTAAGACTTTATGGAGGATATTTGGGTTGATTTTGTTTGTTGAAAAAAATGCCAACCTTTCAATAATAATAGTAAATGATATTATCGAACATAACAAAATAGGATACATTAAAATACCACCTTTTAAAAAATATTCTAACATTTTAAATCTCCTTTTATTTGAATTTTAAATTTATACCTGTCAAGAAATAAGCTGGATAATAAGTATTTGGAATAAGATAATTTTTGCCAGCAACAGGTATAACAAGTTTTGTGTCTATTGAAAAATCTTTTGAGATAAAAAACTGCAATTCTGTATTAGAAATAATTCTCTTTTCTAATTTTTCATAATTATTAATTTGCATTTCTCCATTATATAAAAAAGTTTGTAAAAAATAAGTATTTTTTAGCGATGTTTCAAAAGTAAATTTAGTGACAGTGGATGGTAAAAATATGGATTTTGTAGATGAAATTATATGTTCTGTTTCGAGATTAAATTTGGATTTTTTAAATGGAAAAAAAATTTTGAACATTATATAATCAATTTTTTGATCTTTTATAAAATATGTATAAATGAAATTGTTTGAAAAATTATAAGATGGATAATAATTATAAAATGTGTTTCTAAATAAAAAATTTATTTTTAGTCCTTTATAATTATATCCTAAATTCGTTTCTAAGTTTTCGATTTCTGGAAATTTAATTATTTCTTCTTTTATATAGTGTAGTTCTGGAAATTTAATAAAATATTCTTTTATGAATTCATAATAAACATCTTTTTTAAAACTAAAAGAAATTTCTAAGTTAGAAAAACTTTTGTAAAATTCACTTCCATAAAGAAATTTTTTCGTTTTTTCATTATGGCCAAAAGAAAAATTTAAATAAGAATTTTCTATGATAAAATTTTTAAAGATAAAATTTAATGAAGATATCGTAATAGCACTGTCATTAAAATTGATAATTTTTAAATTTGTCATGGTTTTATTAGTAAAAATAAGATCTAAATTTAATTCATTTTTGTTGAATAAAATGCTTAGATTCTCTTTTACAAAATAGTTGTACTGGAATAATGGTGAAAATGAAAGTATCATGTTTTTACCAATAACTTTGCTTATTTCCAGCTCATAATTTATCTGGTTATTAACATTTGTTAGAAATTTAACAAAATATAAGAAGTTATTTTTTAAAGTCAAAGTATCAAAAGTTTTGTAGTAACTCAAATTATAATTAAAATCTATATAACTTTTATCTATTCCAGTATTTATTTTTTCATATTTAATATCAAATTCCCTTTGTAAATTTTTTATATTAGCTAAAACAAAATAATTTTTTTCTCCAGCAAGAATCTTTATGTTTCTTTTATTTAAACTTTGTAAAGACAATATCTGATAATTTAGCTTAAGTTTGTTAATATCAGAGGAAAAAAATTGTTGATAATAAGGTTCGATATCTTCATATTCTATAGTAGGGATATCAATTTCTTTAGGGGTATACTCAAAACGAAATTGCAAATTTTCTTCTTGTTGAATCATAATGTCATCAATAGTAAATGTCGTAGTACCTATTTGTTGTGATTTTAGTTGGAAAAAAAATATAAATAAAAACGCCAAAATTTTCACTATTGAAAACTCCATTCATGACTGCTTTATTTGAATTTTTTTAATTTCAATTCAGCTTCTTGTGCCCATAAAGTGCCTGGGTATTTTTCTTTGGAGCTTATATAAGCTTTTTTAGCTTCATTATATAAATTCAGTTTTTCTGCACAGACTCCCACCATATATTGTGCTTCTGAACAAAGTTCAATTTTGTCTGGATGAAGATAAATCAACCTTAGATATTCTACAGAAGCTTCTTTATATTTTCCTAAATTGAAATAACAATCAGCTAAAAGTTTTTGCGAAATATCTGCAAAGCTTTTTGAATTAACTAATTTTTTAAAAATTTCTATAGCATCAAGATATTCAGAGTTGCTCATTAAGACTTTTGCTTTTTCAAATAAATATTTATGAGTTTCTTCTTCGTTAGGATACTTTACTGTAAGTTGTTCTTCATAAAACTGGGCTTTTTCATTTTCATTCTTGTTTTTATAATATTTTATCAAAGAAATATAAATTTGAGGAAGAAATGGTGATTCAGGATATTTTTCTATAATGCCTTCATATATACTTTTAGCTAGTTCAGTTTTACCTGTAGATTCGTATATTTTGCCTATCACAAATTCAGAATAAGCTAAATTATAAGGATCTTGTGAGATTTTTTTGATCAAGGATAAAAGTTTGACTGCTTTTTGATATTCTTTTTCGCCTATAAAGCTTTCTATAATATTTTTTATAAGTTCAACCTTTTGATAATTTTCGAAATTTAAATAAGGAAGAATATTTTCACAAAGATACATTGTAGTTTCTGGAGAGTTTTTTTTACATATAGACAATAACTCGTAAAATTCTTCATAAGTAAAATATTTATAAGCACTTGAAGGATAATTATTAAACTTTAAAAGTTCATACATAAGCTCTTTTATGTTATTTAACTCCAGATAATATTTTGACAAGTAAAAATCAGTGATACATAATACATCAACTTTTTTATTTTCTTTCTGTATTCTTGTAACTTTATTGTAAAGTTTATTATAATCTTTTGTCAAGTTTGCTATTCTTATGATTTTAAGATCCAATAACAATTTTTCTTCGGAATTGTTCATTTTTAGAGATATTTTTTCTAATATTTCTATAAGTTTTTTAAAATTTTTTGTATGGAAATAAATTTTTGTAAATAAATTAGTTATGTATTTTAATTCATCATTTGATAATTTATTGATATAATAATTTACTATTTCATCAGCAACAGTTTCTACTTCTTTTAAGTTATTTAAATTATATTTTGACTCCATGTATAAAATTTTTGCTTTTAAGACTAACTCTTCAGGTAGTTTATCCAAATCAAGGACTTCTGAAAGTAATCTTTCTGCCTCATCATATTTGTTTAAATGATTATAAATTTCTGCCATAGAAATTTTTGCTGAATTCAAAAGGTATTCATCTTTTATATTTTTTTCTATAATTTTTTTATAATACTGAAGAGCTATTTGGAACTCATATGAAAGCTTATAGTTTTCTGCCAATTCGTATAGCAATATACCAACCGAAGATTCGTTTAGTTTGTTTTTTTGTTCTAGCAAAGAATTAAGAATCAGTTTAGCTAATTCATACTCTTTAAGTTCCTTATAGCTTTTAGCAGTATAAAGATATGCTGCAAGATAATAAGTTGAGCTTTTTTTATTTTTAAAAAAAGAAAAAGTTTGAATAGCTTTGTTAAATTGTTTATCTCTGTAATAACTGACACCTAACCAATAAATTACGTCATCATACCATTTAGTGGTAGCTGGATATAATTTTAAAAATTTGTTAAAAGTTTGGATAGCTGCTTCATAGTTTTTATTGCAAAAGTAAGCCAATCCAAGCAAATAATCCTTATTTATATTAATTTCCTCTTTTTTAGTATCTATTTTATTTAAAATTTCTATCGTTTTTTGATAGTTTTTAAGTTGATAAAAACAATAAGCAAGTTCTAATTCAATGTGATATTTAAATTGTGTATTCTGAATGTTTGAGAGCATCTGTTGATAAATTTTAATAGCACTGTTAAATTTCTTTTGTTTTAACAATATTCTTGCTAAATTATATTTTATTATATCCTGCAATTCTAAAGATGAAGTAGTGTTTTCTAACGATTTAAGAATATTTTCTGCTTCTTTATAATTTTGTTGGTTATCATATATTAAAAACAATTTAAAATTACTATATGCCGCTAATGGTGAATTTTTGTATTTTGTGACAAAATTTTGAAAAATATCTTTTGCTTTATTATAATTTCCTTTTTGATACCAACAATCAGCCAAAATATATTCTATTTGCTGTTCTATCTGAGGGTCAATTTTTATAATTTTTTTCTTACTTACGTAAGATTTAAACAAAGAAATTGTGATCAAAGTATTGTTATATTTTTTTAGTTTGTATAAAGAATAAATCTTACCATATAAACTATACATTAATAGATCACTTTCTAGATTCGAAATGGAAGATTTTTCTAAAATCTTATCATAAACAGTTAATGCTTCCTCATATTCATTTAATAATACACAACATTCAGCGTATATTAGATTCGAATAAAGTCTTAAGTTGTTATCTATTGAAGTATTATCAATATATCTTTTGAAAATTTCTTTTGATAAGTTAATTTTGTCGTTTAAATATAATAGATACCCTAAATAGAAATCAGAATACAAATTAATGCCCTTTTCATAAAAATTGTTTCTTTTAAACATCAATTCTGATAGTTCATAATTACCGTTTAAAAAATAAGAAATACCAATTTCTATGTCAGAATATGTTAAATTAATTCCTATGACAAATACTATCAAAAACCAAAAGATTTTAAAATTAGATTTCATAAATGCTATTTGGTAACTCTTCAAGTTTTAAAATTTTTTGAAAATTTTTTGTAAAATCTTTAATTATTACTTTGTTTTCTTTTATTTCATCACCTATAATTATTACATATCTGCAGCCTTCGCTATTAAATAATCTAAGCTGTGACTTTAAACTCCTTTTTATAAAAGGTCCCAAGATGCTGAAATCTTTTAAGTTTTTTGAAATCATATTTAATATCTCAAAACTTTTTGGAATGTATTTGTCGTCAACTATGGCAATGCCTATTTTTGTTTTAGATTCGAAATCTTTGAAATTTTCTGATAAAAGCTCTGCAACTCTATCTATCCCCAAAGCTGCTCCACATGCATAGTTTATTTGTGTATCAAATTGTTTTACCAAAAAATCGTATCTTCCTCCAGCACATATTGTGTTTTGAGCTGCATTTAAATTAAAAGATTTGTATTCAAATACTAAGCCATTATAATAGTCTAAACCACGAACTATAAAAGTGTTTATTTTATAGTTGATTGATAAATAATCAAATAATTTAATTGTATCTTCAAAATTTTCCTTACACTCATTACATATATTTTCTATAAAGTTTATATTTTTTAAAACATCTGTCTCCTCTATTTTTGAAATATCCATTTTACAATCAAGAATTCTTAAGGGATTTTTTTCTAATTTTATTTTACAAACATCACACAGAATATTTTCTATTTTTTTTAGTTCTTTTTTTATATTTTCTAAAAGCTTCGGCCTACAATTTATACATCCTATGCTGTTTATTTCAAGTACATATTCTATAGATAATTTTTTTAAAATTTCATTTATTAAACTTATTAGAATTACATCACTACTAACAGGAGCTTCATCAAAAATTTCAAATCCAAATTGATAAAATTCTCTATATCTGCCTTTTTGTGGTCTTTCATATCTAAACATAGGACCTGAATAAAAAAAGCGTTTTAAAGGATATTTATTTTTTATATTGTTTTCTACAAAAAAACGAACCATACCAGCGGTTCCTTCCGGTCTTAAGGTCAAAGTATCTGTTTCTTTGGAAGATCTACTTTGTATTATAAACATTTGTTTTTCTACAATATCTGAGGTTTGTCCTAAAGTATGATAGAATAGTTGTAAGTTTTCAATTATAGGAAGAATTACTTTTTTAAATCCAAACTTCTTTGCTGAAGTTTGACAAATTTCTTCTATGTAGTCTATTTTTTTTGCTTCGTCTGGTAATATATCTCTTACACCACGAACTTTTTTAGAAAACATTTTAAAAATTTTTAGAAAAACTATGTAAATTTTATAATTTAGAATTTTATATAAAAATTATTTTATTTTTTCAACTAAAATTTAATTTTTCAAAGCAGTTATTTAAATGTTGAATTTGAAACTAAATTTTAATAAAAAATTTTTATAAAAAAGGAGGGATGCCCGAGTGGTTTATGGGGCTGGTCTTGAAAACCAGTGTACCGCTTTGCGGTACCGGGGGTTCGAATCCCTCTCCCTCCGTTTCTTATAGAATTTCTAGGAAATTTTTTTCCAATCTTCTAAAAACTTTTCAATTCCTTTTTGAGTAAGCATATGATGAATAAGTTCGGTTATAATTCTATAGGGAACTGTTACAGCGTCAGCTCCGTATAAAGCTGAATATGTTATGTGTTCTACATTTCTTACAGAAGCAACTATTATTTCAGTATTCCAATTATAATTTTTGTATACTTTTACAATTTGCTCAACTAGTTCAATTCCTTTTTCCCCTATATCATCTAATCTTCCCACAAAAGGACATATATAGTCGGCTTTAGCCATAGCTGCAATTATTGCCTGTTTTAAAGAAAATATCAATGTAAAAGCTATTTTAATATCTTTTTGTTTTAAAATTTTTGCTGCTTTCAATCCCTCTTCAGTTATTGGTATTTTCGCAACAATTTGAGGAGAAATCTCTGCGAGTTCTAAACTTTCTTTGACTATTTTTTCACATTCAGTACTAACTGGTTCTGCTAACACCGGAACATTTGTTATCTCACATATTTCTTTTAGAATTTTTTTTGTCTCTTCAAAAACATTTTCTGGTTTTTTATTACCTAATGTTTTAGCTAAAAGTGTCGGGTTAGTAGTTATTCCACTTAAAATTCCCAGTTGATTTATTCTTTTTATTTCTTCTATATCAGCAGAATCAATAAATAATTTCATAGTATAACCTCCTTCTATTAACTATTAAAATCTTATGATTACCTGACCGTGGATGCTTAAACTATAATTTGTTTCTGTCTTTACTACACGATTAATGTTTACATCTGTGCCTAAACCTAAAGTTATATTAATATATTTTGATATATCATAATCACCTCTTATAGTAAACCCTAAATTATCAGTGTTGTTTCTGGATATGTCTATAGGACTTTCTTTATGAACAAAATTTAATGTTGAGTTTATCCTCAACCTATTCTGTAAGGGTATTTTTTTTCCTAAAAGTATAATTCCACCTTGTTGAGGAACTAAATCAGCATAGTAAGATACACTGAAGCTGTTAGTTGTAATATCTTTTGTAGGAAGTCCCCTTGCATCTTTTGAGTACTCTTTTTTATATTCATATCTTGGGGTAAGTCTTTGACCAAAAAATGGCAGACCTACTTGTAAGCTAATAATATCTGTAAAAGAATATAGAGTTTTTAATTTTAACAAAAAATTATAACTGTCTGTATATATTTTTTCATAACTTGACAATATATTGTAATTTTCAAACAAAATAAAACTTATCATTTCTCTATGTCTGATGTTTTGTTCTAAACTAATTTTTTCTATTTCTGTAGTTCTATATGTGTAGGTTATATCTAATTTTGTATCTTTTAATACTTTTCTTTTTTTAAAAAAATAATCTAAAATCTCTTCAAACCCATAAAAGGTATAAGTCATATCAGGCCAGACTTTGGTGTAAGTAATTGTTTTTGTCTGCGTTTCTTCCTTTTCTTCTAAAGCATCAGAATAAGAAAGATTCATATCGGTTTTGGTAAGAAATGAAATAGGTCGTTTAAAATTAAAACCTTCAAATATTTTCCATGAAGTATTGAGTTTCTGTTCTTTTCTTTCTAACATTCTTGTTCTTAGAATTGTATATGTAGCTATTTCAAATTTATACCACAAAAGATCTAAATTCTTGAAATCATAAATACTTAGTGTATAAATACTTTTTGGAATTTTCTCGTATTTATCTGCTCCGGTTAAAGAGAAATTATAGTTTAATCTTAGTGTGTTGAAATATTTCAGTTTGACAACATCTCTTGGAGAAAAACTAATATTAAAGTTACCGTTTGAGTTTCTTGTTATATCTTTTTTATCTGAAATTGGGAAATTGTAATCTTCAATTACATCAATCTTGTATCCTAAAACAGGAGTTAAAAAAGGAACTATGTTAATTGTTGACTCTAAAGCAAAATTGTTTTCGTTCCTTTTTTCATATGAACTTATCACTATTGAATAAGTAGTATAATACATCTGATATGTTTTTTGGAAATTGTATAAAGTGAAAAATGTAAGTTTGCTATAATAATCAACAATGTTAACATCGTTGTATAACGAAGGAATAGTTATGTCTCTATTTATATCATAGTTAAACCTTCTTAGTTCAGAAAATGTATTCTTGGTACCCACATTTAAGTTTAATTTGAGTTTATTCCAGAAATTAAAAGGTAAGCTTAAATTAGAAAATTTTGTATTGTCCAGGAATGGAAATGAAGTAGAGTAATTTATTTCCCAAGGATATAACAAAAGTTTTTCTTCGCCATATGTTAAAGAAAGATTTTCTACGGGTAAGTATCTACTTAAAGGATTTTTGTAGTTAAATGTTATACGAAGGTTGTCTTTTAAATCTGTCCTTGATAAAATAGTAGCAGAAGTAATTGATTTTGAATAATTAAAATTTATTGAAGGAAGTTTAGAAAATAGCATATTGATATTTAAGCTTCCTTCTGTAGATATTCTTTTACCTTCTTCATATTTTGAAATTAATTCTCCTGCTTTTAAGGCAGAAGGGGTTATAGTGTAGGTTTGTCTTCCCTGAAAATTTATCGGCAAGAATTTAAATTTTGAAAAATTAAAGAAACTGGAAACAGAAGAGTTATCTTGGTTAGTTACAGCTGAAGTAAATGTTTCAAACTTTCTATCTACTGATCTATAGGTGGATCCAAAATTTATCCAGTCAGAAATACTGAAATTTAAGTCCAGTTTTCTAGCTATCCCTTTTATTTTCCAGCTATCCGAGAGGTAGATATCATTTATATATATAACTCCTCTTTGAGATATTGTTAAAGGATTTTCTAAAATTATTTCTAATTTTGTTATTGCTTGAAGAGTTGGATTGCCAATTTTTTTACAAATTCCTCCGGTTGGACTGTTTAAAGGAATTATCCATTCGTCAGGAATGCTGTCTTTGTTAATATCTACCTGTTCAATAGTAAATTTAATCCAGTCAGTTACTGCCAGAATAGCTGTAGTTGTTGAATATTCTAAATAATTGCTGGGATCTGTATATAGGCGGAGTTTTAAAATAAGTGTATTATTCGTTTTATTAAATATAAAAAAATTAAAATTGTGATGGTTTGAGTAATCCTGTTTGTATGAATATAATACATTTATTACAGAAGAAGAATATAAATTGTCAAATTGATATTCTATAGCTAAAGATTGTTCTATTCTTGTCTGTTGGTACATACTACCATAAATTGAAGAATATTCTTCAAGTTCTGTAAGTTTTTTATAAGAAGGGTCATTTTCGTTATTCACGGCAAAAATTTTTGTATTTTTTGGTGTTAAAACTTCGAATTTATTGCCAACTACAGAAATTTTTGCAATTTTTAAAACACCAGATTTATTGTTTCCTTTTATTCTTAATTTTAAATTTTTCACAGAACTCCATAAAGCTTTGTTATTTATTTCTACCACCACAATAGTTGATTTCCAGCCTGAAAAATTAAGATCAGATATTTTAAAACTACCTGCAATTTTATCAGCAGTTTGCAAAACCCCGTCACCATCAAAATCTTCTGTGTCTAACTTCCCATTTTTATCTCCAATAAAAAATTTTTCATTTTTTCTGTTATATTCAAAGCCTGTATCTTCATTTAAATCTAACCTTCCGTTAAGATTTATATCTTCTGTGTCTAAAATTCCGTCATTGTCAATATCTTCATTAAAATGTCCAAGATCTAAATACAATTCTGCTCCTGTTGGCTCACTGAAATATTCTATTTCAATATACATTTTTTTTGTAAAATCTAAACCTGTTTTTGAAAATGTATAACCTAAAGCAACTTCTGAAGAAGCATATAGATTATAATTTATTTTTAAAACTTGTTGTTTTTCCAGTGTAGTTTCTCTATTAGGATTTATTTCTCTGGTTGGTAGTTCTTCATTTTCCCAGGAAAGTTCTCCTCCTACTAATTTGTCTAATTTTTCGTCATATTTTCCTGGAATATAAATATCACTACAGCCTGCATAATACCACATATGTCTATATAGAGAAACGCTATCTTCTAAAGTAATACCTTCCATATTTTCAACCACTGCTTTATCCCATATGTTAGGATTTTTTTCATTTTCTGCATATTCTCCAGAAATAGTATTAACAGTAAATGGCACAAATGGTAATTTTATATTAACTAATCTTGCATCTGTTTCCCATAATTGTAAAGAACTTGGAGTATTTCTAGTATCAGGAACATTTGTGCCTTTAGATGGTAAATTACCTATCCAGCTGCCTCCTATAAAAAATTTACTATGTAGAGGAAGTTCTATTCTTCCACCTGCAAGAGTTTCTCCACCCTGAAGACCTAACATACTATATTCATAGCTTGCTTCTATTATACTGGTTTCTGTAATTATTTCCTCTTTTAAAAATGTGATAAATCCAGAATCATAATCTATCCAGTAGTCAATATTTCGTTGTAGAAGACGACCATCTATTGTTATTTTCTCTGAATATGGAACCATAAAAGGTTTCAAAAAATAAGTTTTTATTCTGTATCTATACTCTAACAAAATGTCATATCTGCTTATAGGGTTTTTATCATAACAATCATCAGCAAAAGGTTTTTCTGATATGAAATAAAACTCACCATTTTCAAAATCTACTATTATATCTCCTGTGTTTCCAATTTTGTAAACAGGAACTGGTTTTTCTCCAGGTTGAATTTTGTCTAAAAGAGGATCTAAAATGCGTTGACTTTTATCAGTTATTTTCAACAAAAAATTTCCTGTACCATCATCTCTTACTATGTTGGTTTTTCCTATTGAATATCTGTTTAATAATTCTGTAGTAATTATTTCTTCTTTGTCCTTAATCAAAATGTAATTTGTTGTACCAGCAAGTTCTCTTAAAGTTAGGTTTGTATTTTCATCTATATAATCTACAGCAATAATCCAGTTTGGTTGTATGTTTCTAAAAGGAAGTGTAAAAGTCACAATTCCTTTAGCGTAATCCACAATAAAATCTCTCCCAGGTGCCAATTGTTCAAACTTACCTGTATAAGTAAAAGTAGATATACCAAAAGCTTCTGCAGTAAGAGTAACTAAAGTGGCAGGATCTCTTTGTGGATCCAGTGTGTCTATAAATATTTTTAAAGAATCTTTTTTTATTTTATGGTTACTGAAAGCAACTTTATAGTATTTTCTGCGGATATATGAAGTATCAAATAAAATTTTTCTTTCAAATTCTAATTTTCCTGTAAATCTTTTAGTTTCAAAATTACCTTTCGATTGTGATGCAATCAAATATAATTTAGCATTTTTATATTGACCGGTAGCTTTAATTCCAAATACCTGTCTGGAATAACCAACAAATTCAGTATTAGGGATGCTTAACTGAATATCTCCAAAAGCTATTTCTTGAATAAATGCTCCTGGTTTTGCTTTATATCCTACAGTTCCGGGAGTGACATCTACGCCTTCACCTCTGTATATAATAGAAATGTCTCTTTTATCCGGTTGGGTGTCATCAATATCTATGTTGACATCTACATTTTTACCAACTTTTCCTTTTACACTTACCTGAAGTTCTTGTTTCATATTTACATCTGTTCTGCTGTATTCTGGTCTGTAAGGATAATTTATATTTTTTATTTCCATTCCTATAAGTTTCCTTCCTGCAATAGAAAGTTGAGTTCCTTCCATAAATTCTATAGTAGTAGGTGTTACAACTGGAGGTCTTGTGGCAGAAACAGTTGATTTTGTTTCTTCATAAAGATTTATTCCTTTTTCTATGGCGTCCCTTACAATATTCCATCTTTTCTGGTCAAATTTAAAAATATTATTGCCTGGTTCAGTTTCACTGCTTATTTCTATATTTAGTTGTGCAAAGATTAAATAAGTAGTGTTGCAGATTAATAGCAATCCCAGAGTAAATAAAATTTTTCTATAGATCATAGATTTTAAAATTAAAAATTTAAATATTTATACAATTTTTTATGTAATTTTTGTATATTTTTCAAAAATAACCAACAATGAAGACAATAAATAAATATATAACTTTAAGTTTCTTTTCTACTTTTTTAACTTATTTGTTTATTATTGCTTTTTTGATTTTTTTAAATTATCTTTACCAGATACTTAATACTTTATTTTTACATCGCCCTGATTTGTCTATAATTTTAAATCTATTTTTCCACCTTATGCCATCAGTAGTATCTTTGACTGTTCCTATAACTTTTTTATTATCCACAATCATGTGTTTATCTTTATTGAATGAACACAGAGAACTTTTAACCTTACATACTATGGGGTTAGATAAAACCTATTACACCAAAAATTTATTTTTGATCTCTATAATCATTGCAGTGATTCTTATGTATTTCAATGCATATATAGTCCCTGAAAGTTATAAAAATTTCAAATTTATATATTTCAAACAAATAATTTCTAAACCATTTATTAATTTCCAGGACAATGGGGTTGTAAATTTAGAAAATAAAAAAATTTTTACAAAAAAAGTTTACAAAAACAACGCTTATGGTATTTATATTCACAATTTAATAGACGGGAATATATTGCAAACTATTTATGCAAAAGAAGCTAATATTCGCACAGACCCTCAAGGAAATGTTATTCTTTATTTATTGGAAGGTAAAATGAATATTTTGAATTTTCAATTACATAATGAAATTTTAACTTTATCCTTTAAACATTATAAATTTCCTGTTTATAAATCAGAATTTAATAAATTTGTTCCATATAATAAAACTTTTAGAGAAATGAATAACAAAGAACTTATTGAAGAATTTAACAACTCTAATTTATCAAAATATAAAAAATTAGTTTTATCGGAGTATTTTTTAAGATATACTTTATCTTTTAGTGTTATATTTTTTTTGTTTATTGGTGTTTTGATAGGTTCTATAATCCAAAAAAATGCAAAATCATTAAGTTTCGTGGCTTCTTTATTAATAATTTTGATATACTACTTTATTCTTTCTACAAGTTTAACTATAATAGAAAGAGTAGAAACCTTACCTTTATCGTTTGAAATAATTGGTTTAATAATGAATCTTCCTAATTTTGTTATACTTTTAATCTGTGGTGTAATATCTATAATTCAGAAAGTAAAAATATGAAAGTGTTAAGAAAATATATTATATTAGAATTTTTTAGAATATTTATTCCTGTAAGTTTATTTTTAATTTTGATTTTTGCTTTGTCTGAATTTTTTTGGAGGCTGCCAGATTTTATTACACATAAAACATCTTATTTTTATATTTCTTATTATTTGTTTTTGCATATACCTTTGTGGTTTGTCCAAACATTACCTATTACACTTATGTTGACAACTTTACTTTTAATTACCCATTTACAGTATACGCAGGAACTTATTTCTATTAAAACTTTAGGTGTTAATACAAGAAATTTCTTTATGTTTTTAGCAATTATAGGTATAATTTTTAGTATTATTTCTTTTTACACCTATGAAAATCTGGCTACAAGACTTTTCAGTAAAGCTCAGATATTTTTTGATACTAAAATTAAAAAAATTCCTAAAATTGAACATGTGCTTAAAAATTTATTTTACCATGATAGCAGTAATAATGTTTATATATATATAGGTGAATACGATGTAAAAAACAAAACTATAAAAAATTGGTTAGTTGAAAAATTTAAAGACAATTTTTTAGAATACTTTATGTTCTCTCCTTATGGTATAAAGAAAAATGGCATAGTAGAGTTAAGAAATTGCATAATTTATAAATATTTTAAAAATAAATACATTTCTCAAACAAAAATTTCTTCTTATAAATATTTTTTGTCTATAAATATTGAAGATTTCCAGCATGATTATCACAATATGCAATTAGACCAAAAAAGCATAAAAGAACTAAAAAAAATAATTGAATTTGTAAAATATAAAGGTGACTCTCCTGCAAGATTTTTAACAGAAGTTCAGTTTAGATATGTTATATCTTTTTTAAATTTTATTGTTATACTTTTTGCTATTCCTCTGGGACAAATTTCTAAGGCGAAATATAGCAATCTTATAAGTTTTTTATATACGATGATAATTTTGGTGATTTACTGGGTAATTCTATCAATTTTGAAATCTTTATGTGAAATTGGAGTTTTACACTATATTTTTGTCTGGAGTGCTAATTTTTTGTTTCTATTAATAGGAATTTTTTTATATATAAAAATTAGATAAAATTTTAGTATAAAAAACTTATCTGAATAGCAGAAATAGAACTTAAATATTTATGAGTGCTGTATGAATATGATATTAAAAAGTTATAAACTTCAAGTTCTATTCCACTGCTTATATTATAAACATCTGAATTAAACACATAACCTAAATTTAATTTAAGAACCTTCTTAAAATCTTTTGAAGTATAAACATTAAAGGAAGAAGAAATTCTGTATTTTGTTGCTCCTTCAGGAAATATGTCCTCATATCCTACCATTAACATGCTTTCTGGAAGTTTTAATCCCAAGCCTATATTATAAACAAAATTTTTGCTTATGCTTAACTTTTTTATCACAATGCCTATTCTTAATAACTTCAGGAATTTATTTTTAAATTTTAAATCATAAGCTACACCGTTATTAAACCCAAAATATATTTTATCTGAATATATCTTTTCTAAAAAAGTATAACCGCTAAAACCTGCCTGGAAAGTTTGATAAATATCATCTATTAGTTTTACACCAACTCCTAAAGAGAACATACTATACATATATTCAAATGATTCTCCTGTTAAAATGCCATCTATATTTCTTATTTGTATTTCACCAGAAGAAAATCTTCCAAAAACTAATCCTATCCCAATTTTGTTGAAAGTGTTTGAAGCTATACTCAAAAGATCATAAGTAGTTTTGCTATAGTAGAAGATTTTAGCATATTCAAAACTATAGAAATTTTTTAAGTCACTTAATAATGAGGGATTAGTTATTATACTAAACCCACTATTATCTACAGTAGAAACTTCATTTGCTAACCCAATTGTTTTACAGGTAGGTATATTTATTGTGCTGGTGTCAGGATATATTCTGTTAAAATAAATCAATAATAAAGTTATAAAAAGTAATTTGTTGATTCTATTCATTTTTGAATTATGAATTTCTCTATAATAGTTGTATCATTTGATTTAAAACACACAAAATACAATCCTGAAGATAGTTGTTTTTCTTCGTTTACATCTATTAATTCTTCATAACATCCTTCCAAAGAATGATATTTTTGGATCATTTTTATCAAATTACCATATAAATCAAATATCATAATTTTTACTTCTGAAGGCGAATTGATTTTATACCTGAAAGAAATTTTAGAAAATTTATTAATGTCAGCATAATTGTTTCCAACAACAAACTCATTTTTGTTTAATACTAATCTTGGATCATATCTTAAAAAAATATCTTTTAAAGTTAATCTATCTTCATATACTACAAAGTTGTCTTTATATTCCAGATAATTCTCCAGGTTACAATGTAAATTCCAGATCCCAGTTGAAAGTTCTATCATACAAAAACCATTTGATGTAAAACTGAAAGTAGAATACCAATTATTGTAAACATTGACTTTTACATTACTTAAAAGAGTCCCATCCAAAGTTGTTGCCTTTACTAATAAGCCGGACACTGATACTATGTTAAACTTAACAAAGTTAATAAGAGGAGTAATTTCTGTTATGTTAACATTTATAGGCTGACCGTTGTAGGCAACTATATTATAATACTGAGGTATAAAGTTAGCTGCATTACTGCTTCCTGGAAAAGGGTCTCCCGCGTCGTTTTTATTTTTCCCATAAACACTTCTATCGGCAGCTATTAAGTCTACACCTAAATGAGGTGTTCCTGAATTAATGTCATTATTTTTTAATCTTACAGGTGATGTGGCTATCTCATCATCTATTCTCCATATCAAAAGTCCACTTCCAGGAAGTCCTTCGTTAAAGCCTGTTTTTGTTCTATATTCTAACAAAAAATATTCTTTATCTGGATTATTTGCTGTCAGTATTTTTACTTTTATGGCAGTAGAAGAAGTTTCTATATTTTCTAAATAAACATTTTTTAAAGTTGAGGAAACAACTTTTACATCAATCCAGCCTAAAAAATACTTTGCCCAACAACATAAATGCGATGGTTTTGAACCTTGGGGATTTCCTAACCATACACCATTATCCATCAAACACCAGCAACCCACAATGCTTTCCTGGTCGTAATAAAGATCAGGAAGACCCAGTTGATGAGCAAACTCATGACATACTACACCTACAGGAGAAGCTCCATACTCTTTTTCAGGAACTATAGTACCATCTGTGAAACCATTTATTGGGATCTCCCAGTCAATATATACAGACCAGATATCTTCTGAGTTGTTGGTAGATTCGTTGCCGTAACCTGCATGTAATACCATTACATAATCATAGTTTAATTTATTTACTTCTGTCCCAGCAGCTAAAATCGCATCTTTTATTAGTTGAGATAAACTTTCTTCTGTATCTTGTCCATAATATTCCATATTATTTGACAGTCTATATGGATGTTCCTGCCCCGTTAATGTTTTGGTAGTACCACCATCATAAAAAAATGTATAATCAAGCTGAAATTTATTGTAGGAAACCTCTAAATAGTAATTCACAAATTGAGAAAATGTTTCATTTGCTTGTTCATGCCAGCCATAAGAAAAACTTTTATCAGGAAAGTCTACAACTATTACTGCAATTTTTTTCTTCCCTGTAGTATTTAATGGTTCTACTTTGAAAATTGACTGGTTAAATTCATAAGATGAAAGTTTATTATAAATTTTTACTTTACTTTTTGGTTGATTTTTAATTCTTTTTCCGGAGAGATGGATAACTGTGGGATGTATTTTTAAAGCAAATGTAGTAACTACAAAAGCTAAAATAATAAAATTTTTCATAAATTAATACTGAATTACATATTTCTGTTGTTCCTTGGGGACAAACCATCTTATAAAATTCCAGCCGATACCAGCTTTTGTAACTTCAACATTCTTTATTCTTTTATGAACAACAGGCATAGCTTCAGGATAGTATAAAAAAATATATGGAACATCTTCATGAATTATTTTGTGTATTTTTTGATATATTTTTTTTCTTTTTTCAAAATCAAATTCTATTCTGCCTGCTTCTAACAATCTATCAACCTCATAGTTAGTATAAGAAACGAAATTGTACTGACCTGGTTTTTTTTGACTTGAATGCCAGATTGCAAATTGATCTGGATCTCTTGAGAGAGACCAGCCCAATATTACTGCTTCAAATTTTCTTGGTAAAATATAGTTATTGATAAATATAGACCACTCTAAAATTAAAATTTCAACATCTATGCCGATATCTTTAAGTTGTTTTTGGATTATTTCTGCTATGAGTTGTCTTGATTTGTTACCCTGATTTGTAATAAGAGTGAATTTAAAATTTATTGTTTCTTTTTTTCCTTTATTTATTATCTTTTTCAAAATTTTTTCATTTTCGTCAAAATACCAACCTGCTTCTTTCAAAAGCTCTTTACTCTTTTTAGGATTATATTCGAAATCTACAACATTTTCATTATAAGCCCAGGATTGTGGAGGGAAAGGACCTGTAGCAGGTTTTCCTTTGCCAAGTAAAACTCCTGATATTATTTCCTGTTTATTTATCGCGTGTGCAATAGCCTGTCTTACTTTTTTATCTGAAAATAATGGATGTGTAAGATTAAAACCTAAATATGTATAAGAAAACGAAGGATAACTGAATTTATTATACGACCTAAAAAACTCTTCATAAGCATAAAATTGGTCAGGATTAAGTCCCATAGAATCAATACTTTCATTAAGAAGCTCTAAAAATTGTACACTTTGGTCAGGGATAATTCTGAATACATATCTTGAAATAAAAGGTTTACCTTCAAAATAGTTTTCATTAGCAATAAGTTCTATTTTTTCATCTGTAATCCACTTGTAGAACTTATAAGGTCCTGTACCCACAGGTTTTCTATTTGCGGGATTTTTATGGAAGTCATATTTGTCCGTATGAAATATATGTTTAGGAATTATTCCTATACTCCAGGATTCTAATGCAGGCACAAAGGGCTTTTTATACACAAATTTTATTATGTGTTTATCTATTATTTCACACTTTTCTATAAGTTCAAAATCTGAAGAATATGGAGTTTTTATTGAAGGATCAACTAATTTTTCATAAGTAAACTTTACATCTTCTGCTGTAAACTCTTTACCATCATGCCATAATACATTTTTTCTTAAAAAGAAAATTATTTCTTTTCCATTGTTTTTTATTTCCCACTCTGAAGCAAGGTCTCCTGTAAGATTTAAATTTTTATCATATTTAACTAAACCATTATAAACTAAAGAATTTATAGCACCAGAAGCTGAGTCTGTAGCAAGAATAGGATTTAGATAAGATGCGTCTCCTAAAGATGCTTCAATATAAATATCTCCATAATCCTGTCCTAAGGCTGAAATTGTGCAAAAAGACAACAAAAGGTAACAAAAAATTATATTATTAATCATTTGGGAATGAGTTCCACGATAGTATTTTTATTGTTTAGTATGTCTTTTAAGAAAGTATTTATTTCATCTAAGGTTATTTTTTCTATCTCTTCTATATATTCTCTGTCAAACTCATAACCTAAATCCATTATCTCCCAGAATCCTAAATACCAGGCTTGTTTAGAATTTGTTTGGTGATCTAATAAAATTCTTCCTTTTAATTTGTTTTTACATTCTTTTAATTCTTCTTCATTTATACCATGATTTTTAAGGTGTTGTATTATATTATTTAACTCTTTTTTAGCTACATCCATTTTTGTTTTGTCTAAACCTAAATAAATTACAAAATGAGACTCCAAAAACTTCCCAGGGTAGAAACTATTAGTTTCATAACATAAAGAATTTTTTTCTCTTAAAACTTCAAAGAGTTTTCCACTCATCCCTCCACCAAGATAAAAATTTATAAGTTTTAAACTTATATACTTTTTTATATCATCTTTTCTAAGAGAAGGTGCATAATATCCATACATAAGATATGCCTGTTTAAAATGAGTTTTCTTTTTAATATGTCTATATGAAGGTTTCAATCCAGTGTGTTGAAGTGGAGGTAAAGTTATTTTTTTAATATTTAAAAAGTTCTTTTCTATTACTTCTTTGACTTTTTCAAATTTGATATCACCACTTACAACAATTACTATGTTTTTTTTATTAAGATCTATTCCATAGAATTTTTTCCACCATTCTAATATATCTTTTCGTTTCAATTTCTTTATATACTTTATTTCTTTATAAGGATCTCGGCCATAAGGATGTTTTTTTCCATACATACTAATGAGTAATTCATCAATAGCTACATTAAAGATGCTATCTTTTCTAGACATTATTTCTGCAATGATATTAATTTTTTCTTTTTCAATTTCTTCTTCAGGAAATAAAGGATTAAAAAAAATATCTGAAAGAATTTCCACTCCTTTTTCAAAATTTTGATTAAGTATGGTCAAAGATAAAGTTGAAAAATCATCGCCACTTTCAGCAGAAATACTTCCACCAAGAGATTCTATTTCCTCTGCAATCCGATAGGAAGTTCGTGTTTTTGTTCCCTTAGTGATTGTGGCATGTAGTAGTTCTGAAATCCCACTTAAATTATAAGGTTCATAAATAGTCCCTGTTTTTAAAAATATAAAAGTTGATATTACTGGTTGTTTGTTATAATTATGTATTAGAACAATTCCGTTTGATAAAATTTGTTTTACTATATTAAATGATTGGGTATAAATTAAATTTATCATAAAAAAACTCCATAATCCAAAGCAGATAAACAGATTTTTCATTTAAAAATTATTATGGTTGTAAACCAGTGGTCACTAAATAACCACCATATTTTTCAAGAAAATTTTTTACATCTTCTTTTGATACATTGTTTATGTTTTCAATATAAGAATTGGCAGCATCTAAAGAAAGAAACATCTCCCACCAGGCTAGAGTAGATGCTATTGAGTGGACATTTTCATTATTTAGATACCATCTGGTTAACAAAATATTTTTAGCTTTTATTAGTTCTTCTTCTGTTGGTCCTTCTGTTTTTAGATTTGATATAACATTTTTAATTGCTCTTATAGCTTCTTCAAAATTTTGAGGTTCACAAATCCCTAATATATAGAAAACAGAAGGTCCCATCTGCGTGTAAAATCCACTGTGTATTTCATATACAAGTTTCTTTTCTTCTCTCAGAATTTTATATAGACGCGAAGAAACTCCTTCTCCTAAAATTACGGAAGTTATATCTCCAGCATATTGTTCGAATTCATTAATATTAGGACCTAAAAATCCACACAGGAAATAAAGATGTTGAACTTTATGTTTTTTAATTTCTATAATGTCTGATTTAGGATCTTCTTTTAAGTCTGATTTTATGCTTTTTGTATAAGAGAAACCATTTATTTTCCCAAAACTTTCTCTAATTAGTTTTTCAATCTCTTCATAATTTATGTCTCCACATATACTTAAAACCATATTCTGGGGATGATAAAAGTTTTGATAAAATTCTTTAACTTGATTTTTTGTAAAAGATTGAATATTTTCTTTTCTTCCTATTATTCTCCATTTATAAGGTGTTTTGGTAAATAATAAAGCATTAAAGTTTTCATATAATACATTCATAGGTTGGTCTTCTAATCTTTTTATTTCTTCTATTATTACATTTTTTTCTTTTTGTATTTCTTCATCTGGAAAAGTAGCATAAAAAACTAACTGAGAAAGGACATCTATAGCATCTTTTATTCCTTCCTTTGGGATGTCTATGTAATAGACTGTATACTCTTTAGAAGTACCAGCGTTTATAATACCTCCGTAATATTCTATTTTTTTACTAATGACAGTTGAAGTATATTTTGAAGTCTCTTTAAATACCATATGTTCAAGAAAATGAGATATACCATTTATTTCTTCTGATTCATAAATAGAACCCACTTTTACCCACACTTGAATAGAAACTAATGGCAAAGTAGAATATCTTTTAAGTAAAACAGTTAAACCATTATCTAGTTTTAATTTTCTATCTTGTAATGGGTCAAAAATTAAATGTGTGTTCATATTTTGAGAATAAATAAAATTTAAAAAGAGAAATAAAAAAGATAATACATAAAAATTCATAAAACCAATTTATTAATGGTAAGTTTAATAAATTTTATTGTTTATTTCAACTATAACTATATTTTTAAAATAGGTTTATACAACCATGACCATATTTTTGAAAATATTTTTCTTTTTTGTTTTTGACTTATCTGTTTTTCTTCAAGAATTTTTGGATCTTCGTATTTTATATTATTGTTTTTTATATTTTGTGCTAAAATTAATGTTTCCAGACGCGATTTTAATTTTGCTATTTCTTCATCTTTTTGAGAAATTGTATCTTCTAATACTTTATATTCTTTTAAAAGTTTATTATGAATTTCTTTCCAGGTAAAATCTATTTTATCTATAGTTTCTTCATGCTGTTTTATTATTTCTTGTATTTTTAAGTCATATTCTTTTTCTAATCGTTTTTTATCGCCTTCGTATTGAAGTAATTTAGAATTTAATTCTGTGATAATTTTTTCTTTTTCTTTGTTTTGTTTGTTTAACTCATTTATTTGTTGTTCAAAATTATACTTTTCCTTTTCATATAATTGTTGCTGTTGAGCAATATAATTTTTAGTTTGTAATTCCAATTCTTTAAATTTTGTTTCCAAAAGTTCCTTTTCTTTTTTTAGTTCAGTTATTAATAAATTTAAATTTTCTATCTCTTTTTGTGATTCTTTTAGCTTGTTTTTTTCTTCTTCAAGAGATTTTATTTTTTGTAGAGATTCTTCGTAATTTTTCTTTAACTCTATATATAATTCATTTATTTTCTCCAAATTAAACAATTTATCTTTCAGATGTGTTATCTGAGATTGTAATTCTTCTTTTTCAGTTACTAATAAACTGTTAGCTGTATGTAACTCTTTTATTTTGTTTTCATAATTTTGTTTTACATTTTCAATATTTTTTATTTCGTTTTCGTATTTACATACTAATTCTTCATATTTGTGTTTCATATCTTGATATTTAGAGATATTCTCATTTATTATTTTTTCTTTTTCCTCTATCTCTAAGAATAAATGTTTATTTGTATCTTCGATTTGTGAAATATACTTTTTGTATTCTTCAATTTTTAAATTTACATTTTTTTCTACTTCATTATAGAAATTTTGTTTATATTTTAAAAATTCAGATTTAATTTCGTGGTACATATTGACATATTTATTTAATTCATTAGTTAATTTTTCTATCTCGGTTTCTTTAATAGCACACATTTCTTTAAAGTGTGATACGACAGTATTATATTCTTTATTTAAACTTTCTAATTTTTGTCTTTCTTCTTCTAATTGGTGAAGTAATAACTCTTTCTCTTGAGAAAGGTTATAGATTTCTTGTTCTTTCTTAGAGATCATAATATCCTTTTGTTTTATTTCTTCGTTTAATTTTTTGTTATTTTCATCTAATTCATTGAATATAAGCACTTTAGCTTGCAATTCATTTTGCAATTTTTCGAACGATTTTTTAAGTTCTTTTATTTCATTTTCTTTTTGTTGAATAATTTTATCAATTTCTATTTTATGACGTGCCTGCAGTATTCCTATTTGTGTTTTTAATAAAAAAAAGTCTTTTTCTTTTTGTTCTCTTTCCTGTTTGATGATTCGTAATTCTGCTTTTAAATTTTCAATTAAATTTTGTAATTTGATAATTTGTTCTTCTCTCTTTTTAATTTCATAATTAAACTTATCCTTAGATATGTTTGACTCAGATTGCATTGTGGCAATTGTAGATTTCAATGCAAGAATCTCTTTTTCTTTTTCAGTGATTTCCTCTTTTAAATGTTTTATTTCATTCTCAAAATTCTTATACTGGAATTTATATTCTGCAATTTGTTTTTCAAAATCTGCTTTAAGTTTTTCTTCCAAAACTTTATATTCATTTTTAATTCTATTTATTTCTTCATCTTTATTTTTAAGAATTAACTGAAATTTAGTTTTTTCTTCCTGCCAACGTGCTTCTATATCTCTTATTTTAGCAATAAACTGCTGTTCAATTTGCTGGTCTTGGAGATCTCTTTGAGACATCTGGGTCTTTAAAGTTTCTATCCACGTTTCTCTTTCTTTTGCCAGTCGTTCTTCAAGTTCTTTTATCTGTTTTAAGAGTTTTTCTTTTTCTTCTTTCAGTTCTTGTTCTCTTTTTTCTCTTCTTAATCTTTCCTGTATGTCTTTTATACTCTCTTCAACTTTTGCAGCGAGTGCTTCTTCTTCTTTTGTTTTCATTGTTTGCATTATAAGTTTTTCCCGTTCTTCAAGTAACATTCTTTGCAATTCTTGCAGTTGAATTTCCATTTGTCTTTTTGCTTGTTCTGCTTCCCATAATCTTTGTTCTATAGATGAAGAAAATTGTGGTGGAGTAGTTGAAGAACTACTCGATATACTCCTAGAAGGAGTACTAATTTGCGGTTGAGTTGTTTTTTTAAATGGTAAATTAACTTGTTTATCGTTCCCAACAGGCAGTTTAGGCCCCGATGGTTTATTAGAAGGAAGAGGTGGTTTGGGTATTTGTGGTTTATTTATTTCATCCATTTCTTTTTATTACCCCCTTTTATATTTCTTTAAGCCAATTTTTAACTGCATTATTTTCTGGGTTAATTTCTAACACTTTTAAAGCATATTTTTTTGCATTTTGGATATCATTTAGATTATAATAACATAAACTAATGTATTGATTGACAATTTCGTTATTTTCATCATCTGCTAGCAACTTCAAAAATTCTTTCAATGCTATATCATATTGTTGTGCATTGTATAGATCTATTGCTTTATATAGCTGAGTTTTATCAATTTTATCTTTAAATTTTTTTCCTGGTACGGTTGAGAAGATCTTTTCCATCACATATTGTGTAATTTCTTTTTCTTTTATAAGTTCTGAATCTTTTATTTCTAAAAGTTCATTTTCTAATTTTAGTTTTGACTCTATTTTTTCAACTAAAGCATTAATGATATATTTATACTCATTTAATTTTTGTTTTAACATATTTATCTCTTCATTTAATAGTTTTTTATGTGATTCTTTCTTTGACAACATTTTATTTTTTTCGTCTTCCCAGTTTTGTAGCAAAATTTGAAGTTGTTGTTTCAAAAGTTCAATATTTTCTTTATAATGTTGAATACGATTTTTGTAATAGTTTTCTTTTGATTTATAATTTGTTTCGATTTCTTTTAATTCATCCATTATTTTTTTGATTTCTCTTTCCATAAATTCTTCTCTTCTTCTTTTTTCTTCTAATATTGCTTGATTTCTTAAAGAACATCTTGTTTGTAATGTATTTATTTCATCTTCTTTGTTTTTAATTCTTTGTAAAATTTCCATATTTTCCTTGTTGAATTCTTTTATTATTTTATCTTTTTTTTGTTCATAATCTGAAACAAATTTTTTAAGTTCAAAATTTAATTTATTTTTTGCAGATGCTATTTCTATTTCTTTTAAAGCAATTTTTGTTTTAATATTGTCTATTTCTTTTTGCAATTCTTTTATTAAACTTTCATTTTCAGACTCTATATTTTTTATTTTATCTTGAAGTAATTTAATTTCTTTTTGTAAATTTTCTTTCTTTATTTCATAATTTTTTTCTTCTTCTAAGAGTTGTTGAGAAAGTTGTTTTTCCAATTCATTATATTGTTGTGTTATTCTTTGTTCTTCAACAAAGAGGAGGTTAAGTTTTTCCAAATATTCTTTCCTTTGTTTTTCGAGCTGAGATTTATAATATTCTATTTCTTTTTCAAATTTTTCTTTCTGTTCGGCTAATTGTTTTGTCCTTTTTTCTTCTTCTAATTTAATTGTTAGTTCTAAATCTGAAAATTTAGATATTAACTCCTTGAGTTCTTCTTCTTTATCTCTTTTTAATCTATTATATTCTTGTTGTTTTAATGAGAGTTCTTCTTCTAACGAATTTATTTGAGAAGTTAATTTTTCAATTTTTACAGCAAATTCTTTCTTTTTATTGTTATATTCATTTAAAAGTTGGTTATATTTTCCTTCGTATTCTTGTTTTAAGGTAGATATAGCTTGATTTTTTTCTGTCAGTTTAAGTTTATATTCATCTGCTTCTAAGTTAATTTTTGATTTAAGATTTGAAATTTCAGAATAAAAAGATGATTTTAATTCTTCAAATTCTTGTTGTTTTAAGCTCCATTCTTGTTCAAATAACTCTTTTTTAGAAGATATCTCAGATTTAAGTTTTGAAATTTCATTTTGAATGTTTTCTATAGTTTCTTTTCCTTCTTTTTCTATTTTAGAAATTTTTTCTAATAATTGTTCTTTTTGAATTTGTAAATTTTCTATTTCTTTGGTTTTCTTTTCTACCAGTTCATTTATTTCGTTTATAATTGTTGATTCTTTATCTTTCCATTCTGATAAAACAAATTCTAATTCTTGTTGTTTTTGAGAAATTAACTTCTCATATTCATTTCTTAAAGAATTTAATGTTTCAGTATAAAATTTGATTCTCCTTTCTAAGCGATCTGATATGAGTTCTGAAGTTTTCTGCAGTTTAAAAAGTTTTGCTTCTTTTTCTTTTTGTAATTCTTTCAGTTGTATAATTAAAGATTCTTTTTCTTTTTCTTTTTCATCCGTTTGAATTTTGATAGTATGATTTATTTCTACTATTTTATTTTCTAAATTTTCTATTTCTTTTTGTAGTTCTCTTTTTTTATTTTCAAATTCATTATTTACTTTTTCCTTTTCTAATTCTAAATTTTCCAAAATTTTTTTATTCTGGAATATTATATTGTTTTTGTTGTTTTCGAGTTCTGATAATTTTTGAGTATAGAATTGTGTGATTTCTTCTATTTCTTGCTGCTTATTTTTAATTTTTTCAAAAAGCTCTTGTTTTATTTTTTTAATTTCTTCTTTTTTTTGATTCTCTTGAATTTGGTAAGTTTTCTGTTGTTCTTCATATGCTAATTTTAAGTCATTTATTTCTTTTATATAATTCTCTATTAAATTTTTACTATTTGTCTCTAATAAAATAACCTCATTTTGTAATTCTTTTTTCTTATTTATTAAAGGTGTCAGATTGTTTTCCCAATGCTTCTTTAAATCCAATAACTGTTGTTCATAAGTTAATTTTTTTTGTTCTAAATTGCTTATTAAAGTTTCTAAATTCTTTTGTTTTTCATATAAAATTTTATCGTATTCTTTTTTCTTATAAGAAATCTTTTCTTCTATATTTTTTAACTCCTGTTCATATTTTAAATACTCTTTTTCTGCATTTTTTTGAAGATCTTCTAATTCTTTTCCTTTTAGTTGTTTTAAACTTTCTAATTTGTTTTTCCATTCATTTAACTCTGTATTTTTTTCTTGCTCAATTTTAGTTTGATACTCTGATAAATCATTTATTTTGCTTTGCAAACTTGCTATTTCTGTTTCTATTTTTTTAATTTCTTCTTTATTAGCTTCAATGATTTTTTGTTTTTCTTTTTCAAAATTTTCTTCTATATTAGATAATTCTTTAGTGGCTTGTTGAAGTTTTTCTTCTAACTGAGCTATTTTTTCTTTAAATTGAGTTTCGTATTCTAATAATGTATTTTGTAAATTGAATATCTTTGTTTCATATTGTTTTTTGCGATTTTCTATCTCATTTATTTTTTCTAAATGTCTTTTTTCAGCTTCATTTTTAAAATTCTCATAATCTTTTACAATTTGTTCTATTTCTTTATCCTTTTTCTCAATGAATGCTTTTAACTTAGCCTCTTTGTTTTTTATTTCTTCTTTTAGTTTAGAAATTCGAATATAAAGTGGTCTGTTTTCATATTCAAATTGCTTTTGAAGTAAGAGCAATTTCTTTTGATGATTTTCAATTTCAGCTTCAATTTTAGAATTAAGATAAAGTATCTCTTCTTCTTTTTTCTTTAAAATTGCTTCTAATTCATTTTTTCTGGTTGTAAATTCTTTTTCTTTTATTTTATATTCCTCTTCAAGATGTTGTTTTTCTTTGAGTGCTTTTTCTATTAATTCTTCAAATTGTTTTTTGAAAATTTCTGTTTTTTCATAATATTGTTTTTTAAGTGTTCTGATGTAATCTTTTTTATCCTCAATTATTTTAAAAAACTTATTTTTTGTAGTATCTAGTAAATTTGTTAAATCTATTATTTCTTTTTCTAAGTTTTCTTTTTCCTGTTGAAGTTTCTTTATTTTTTTGTCCCATTCTTCTTTTAGCTGCGAAGTTCTTTGTTGATATAAAATTTGCAGTTGTATTATTTCCTGATCTTTATCTTTAATTAGTTTGTTGTAATTTTCATATTCTTTTATAAACTTTTGTTCTAGTTCACAAATCTGTTGATGAATCTTTTGTTCTTCATCTATTAGACTTTTCTTTTTTTGCTCTATTAGTGCATTTTGTTGTGTTTCTTTTAACATTATCTCTACTTTTAATTTTTTAATTTCCTCTTCTTTTTGTAAAATTATTGTTTCATATTCTTTTTTTATTTTTTCTACTTCTTGAGATAATTCATTTATTTTTTCTTCATATAATCGTTTTTTATTTTGTAGATTACTTACAATTTCTTCCTGTTGTTGCTGCCATTCTTGATATTTCTGCTCTAGAATGTTTTTTATCGTGAAATATTCTTCTTCTTTTGCTTTATAAAGTTTTTTATAATTTTCAATTTTTTCATCAAATTTTCTCTGCATTTCAGAGATTTGAGTAATTCTTTTTTCATTAAGATCTTTAGCTAACAATAAATATTTTTCTTCTTCTATTTTTAGTTGTTTTTCTTTTAACTCTATCAGCGATTTCAATTTCAATATTTCTTCATCTTTTTCGTTTATCCTTTTTAAAAATTTTTCTTTTTCTTCTTCTAATTGTTTTTTCAAATTTTCTACCCTGTTATTAAGAAATTCAATTTCTTGTTTGCATTCTTGCTTTTTTTGTTCTGTAAGCATTTTATTTTGTGTTTCTTCTAATATGATTTTGTTTCTTAGCTGCTCAATCTCATTGGATTTGTTTTCTAATTTTTTTTGCCATTTAGTTATTTCAATATTATATTCTTCATTAAGTTTTTCTAATTCAGCACTAATTTGATTTTTAATTTTTTCAATCTCTTTCCCAAAATCTATTTTATTAAAATTTATTTTATATTCTAATGAAGATAATTTCATTTCTAAAGAAACAAGTTCTTCTTCCTTTGAATTTAACCTTGAAAGCAATTCTTCCCTTTCTTGTTGTATTTTTTGTTCTAAATAATGGAATTCCGCTAATAGATTTTCTTTAAGCATAGATAAATCTTCTTGTGATTCTTTTTGTGAAGTAGCAGAAACGCAGGAAGATTTAGCTAAATCAGTGTTATTACTGATTTCATTCTTTCGGACATCTTGTTGAGAAAATTTAATTTTAATTTTGTCAAATATACTCATCTAAATCTCCTCCTAGAATTAAATTGTTAAAGATATATTTTTTTCTATCTCTTCTATCCATTTAGCAAGTTCTTGATCTTGAGGATTTAATTCCAAGGCTTTTTTATAATAGGAAAGTGCTTCATTGTATCTGCCTGACTCGTATAGGATGTTTCCCATATATTGATATGCTTCATATAATTGAGGATCTAATTCTGTAGCATATGAGAAATAATTAAAGGCTTCTTCATAATTACCTTGTTGATATAATTCTGTTGCTGTAATATAATACTCATATCCAGGTGAGTCTTCTATTTTTCTGGGTGTTAATACCATTACTTCTGAAGCATCAATTAAAAAAGTTTTTTCTTTTTCTTTTAAATATACTTTTCCTTCTTGTTCTAATTTTCTTATAACTTCTAATATTTTATTTTGTTCTTCTTCAATCTGTTCTTTAGTCATAGGTCTGCCATATTCCATTTCTTCTTTTACCAAAGCCTGTGCTCCTTCTGACATATTTTTAAAAAACTTCTCTATTAAGTTTTGTGGCGCATTTCTTAAAGCACGTGCTATATTTTCAGGTTTTAGTTCTCTTATGATAACCTGCAAGGTAACATCTGGGATTTCGTAAATATCTTCAAACAAAAATATTTGAGGTCTCACTTTATTGTAGATATCTGGTTTTTCGTTTTTTAAATATTCAAGGATATTGTTTCTTGTAGTTTTGTCTACCTTCTGTAGAAGTTCAATAAGATGATGTAAGCCTCCAACTAGAAAATCTATTCTTTCTTTTACATAATTGTCCATTCTTATAACTTCTTCTTGTGGAATTTCTCTAGCTTGAGCTAAAGCTAAAGCCACTTTGGCCTGAAGGTGTGGTTTAAAACTTTCTATAATTTGTTTAACATATTCGGGTTTTAAATAACTCAGAACAATTGCTATATCTTCTGGTTTTTCTTTTGCTATAAGATATGTTAGTCTTTTTATATTATCATCATTAATGTAGCTAAATGGGATATACTTTTCTTCCTCTTTTTCCTTTTCTTTTTCTTTTCCTGTAAACTGTGATTCAAACTGCCCTCCAGATAAACCGATTCCACTTGTTGCTTTTTCTGCTGTAAGTTCTCCTTCAGGAGTTTCTCCTTCACGGGCAAGTTTTGAGTCTATTGAAATTTCAGTAGGTGCTCGTTCTTTTAACATTCTTAAATAATTTTTTAAAAAATTAGCTATCGGACCAAACAAAAATGCAAGCAGAAGCAGAGTAATCAATAAAGGAATAAAATACTTAGGTAAAACAATGTTTTCTAAGAATTTATTTAAAAGATCTGTTTTGAATTTTGCTTTTTTAAATACTATATCTTGAGGTCTTTTTATGCCAAGAGTAGAAATAATTGACTCTTTTGCTATTTCTACCTTTTCATCTTTTATTTTTTCATCATATATTACAGTTACATTTTGTCTTTCAATTACTATTTCAGTTTTAACTCCTACTACTTCTGTTCCAGAAGCTTCACCCTTAGCTTCAGCTGGAACAGCAGACTCAGTAATAGATCCTGGTTTAGGAATTCCAGGTAACAAATATTCTGTTTCACCAAGTTTTCGTTTTGCATCAATTTTTTTCTCAGAAGCTTGTTGTTTAGTTGTAGTGGTTCTTAAACCTAATGTTATATCTATCATCACTGTGGATTTATTAGGACCGAAAATTTTATCAAGTATGTTTTTTTGTACGTATTCTGTTTTTTGTTGTTCCAGTTTTGTTTCATATTCAATTAGCATAATAGGTGAAATCTGCTGTTCAGAAGGCAAAGTAGCTATTGTTTGGTTGAATAAATCAAAAGAAAGTATGATGAGTAGAAAAGGAATTGAAAATTTAAATTTGCCCATTTTTGTATGAAATTTTATATAAAATTTAAAGAGTTTTTTCAATAATTTCATATTTTATACCCTTTATTCTAACTCTTCTAAAAATTGCTGTACTACTTTATTTGTAGGATCAAGTTCTAATACCTTTTTCCATATAGCTTTTGCTTTTTCAATTTCATTCATCATAAAGAAAGCTGAACCCATAATCTCCATAGCAGTTGTATTTTTAGGTTCTAAATTAAGTATTTCTTGACACTTTCTTATTGCATCAGTATATCTTCCATTTAAGACATCTTCCCTTGCTTCATATATTTTTTTATCTATTATGGTCCAGCCTGCAATTTCTTCTTTATAAGGTTCTGTTAAAGGCATACCTGCTAGTTGTTCCATACGATTTAGTAATTGTAAAAGAGTTTTATTTGCAGGATTTTTGTAATAAGCATATCTTAAAGAATTCACCGTAGTAGTTAAATCACCTTCCATTAAAGCTTGAACAGCTTTTCTTATTCCCTGATGTTCTTCTGTATCTTCTGTGGCTCTTTGAATGTATGCTGTAATCATAAGTAAATTATCAAGCATTTTTTTAATTTCTTTTTTATTAGGATCTATCTGATAAGCTAATTGTAAACTTTTAGTTGCCTCTAAGAACTGACCGGTGGTATATCTTGCTATAGCTTCATTTACAAAGCGTTTTATCGTTTCTTCCTTGTCAAATTTTACAGATTTTCCCCATTTCATATTAGCAGAGATTCTATGAGAAAAACCTAACTCATGGTAACCAAATGAGTAATCTACAGAGTAGTCACGATATTTGAACCCCAAACCAGCTGTGGTTTCTTTTAAATAACTTAACCCTTCAAAACCTAATCTTAAAGCTAAAAAAGTTAATATCCAGTAATCTATCCCAACCATCCATTTGAATTCTGAGTTAACATTTTTTTCTAAATCCACTCCCACAATTAATTTTTCTCTTAAAAATCTATAAGAACCACCTATTTTGAAAATTAATGGGAGTTTATCTTCTGTATTCATTGATGCTGAGATTAGATTTTTAATACCAGCTGCAAAGTTTAAAAAAGGTAATTTTGAATTTATTCCAATTACTAAGACAGAAACATCAAGACTTACCATTGTGTCTGAATGAATATCCAGTTTTCTTGTGATATATTTTAAAGATGTTCCCACATTTATATGTTCTACAACTTCTTTTCCGTAACTTAATATCACTCCTATTTGTCTATCATCAAAATATCCTTGGTGTTGAATATTTATTATATCACCTGAACCAGAAGGATCAAATTCTACTATAATTTTTTCGAATTTCAAAGAAAGCAACTGCACCAGACTTAAAGAGAACACACCATATTTTATTGTTGGATATACGAAACCTATGTAATCGTAAATAGTTTGAGTATTTGGAAAAAGTTCTGTATGCAAGGCAGTGATTTCTTTTTTATCGCATTGAACAAGACCAGCGGGATTGTAATATCCAGCCGAAGCATCATTAGAAATAGAAAAGAAACTTTTAATTGCCATTGCTTTTGCAGAAGCACCAAAATTCAAAAATTCTCCAGGCTGTCCTCCAGTATAAGTAGAATATATATATTGAAAATTCGCTCCTAATAATATTAAAATGATTCTTTTAATAATTTTCGTCATCTTGTATATCCTATTTTTCTTATTAGCTTTCTGTTTTTATACATCAGCACACAGATATATCCACCTGTTGAAATTTTTTGTGAATTATTATTTGTTGCATTCCATTTTATAAGATATTCAGAATTTTCTGTTAAAATAAATTCTTTCACTTTGTTGCCTAACAAATCATAGATACTTAATACACAGCTGCTAACATAAGGAAATTTTATGTAGATATAAGTATACCTATTAAAGGGATTAGGGAAATTGGTAAAAACAATATTTGGTTCTTCTAAAAGTCCTTCGTGTAAAAAAGTTGTATAATTTACAATTGTTTTATCAAAAATAGAACTTTCAGAATAAGAAAAGTGTAGTAACATTAATATACAAAAATTTAAAGTAAAAAAAATGTAAATTATATTTTTAGAATAAAAAAAACGATAAATATAATGTTTTTTCATTTTTGTTTTTAAATATCCGTAGCTTTGCTTTTCTATAGTTATTATATATATAAATTTAAAAAATGTCAACTTTTTAACAAAAAATTTACATTTTAATTATTTTTTTATTTTTCCGTCTAAAATAAGATAATTATAAATTTTACATTTTGTTGACTTTGTATCACCACTGGTTTGATCCTAACAATGGAAAGGAAGAAAGCAGTTTTTTTAAAATTTGTTTTTCTTATATAACATAATATATAACTTCATCCAGTTTTCTATTTGTTCTATCTTTTTTGTTTTTCCTGAAAATATTTGTAATGCTTTATATATTTTTTCTCTTGTTTTACGAGGAATATTAAGCTGAATGAGATATTTTTTAAACTTGCTAGTTTTATTATCCAAATTCTCTTTTTCCTTACAGAGGCTTTCAAGTAGATAAAACAATCTTATAAGATATCTTTCTTCAAAAGTAAGGGGTACATTGGCTAGTTCTATTTTATCATAATTTTTCATAAAACATTCTATTATCTCTTTTATTGGTTCATAAACTTTAATTAGTTTTAAACTTTTAAATAAACATGCTACTACCTTTAGATTTCCCCCTTTTTTTAATATGTGAACAAATTCATTTATAAGTCTATTCTGTGAAATATGTTTAAATACATCTTTATTTAATGCTTCATTTAATAATCTTAAAGTATGTTTTTCAAATTTAAACTTTAATTTTGCTGATAATCTTATGGCTCTAATTATTCGTGTAGGATCATCAAAAAAACTTTTTTCATGTAAAATCCTTATTTTTCGGTTAAATATATCCTGTATCCCATTAAACAAATCCAAAATTTCAAATTTTTGATTATTAACATCGTACCTTAAAGAAACAGCATTAATAGAGAAATCTCTGCGGAATAAATCTTCCTTTATACTACCATGTTTTACTTGAGGGAGTGCACCCCATTTTTCATATTCTTCTTTTCTTGGTAAAGATAAATCTATCCTTTTTGTATTATCTTCTTTAGAAATTAAAGTGATACTTAAAGTTAAAAATTGAGGATACTTCACGATTAAAGTTTTTTTATTAAAAGATATACCGGAAATCAGTTTGATTAATTCTTCATAATTTTCTGTTTCTACTACTATATCTATGTCTTCAGGATTAAATTTGGTGTTATAAATTATTGAAATAATAGCATCTCTAAGGGTACCACCAACAAAATAAAAATTCATGTTATGTTTGATTAATTCTTTTGTTATTCTTTCTATATCTTCATACCAATCTATTTCTTTTAATTTTTCAAATAATCTTTCTGAAGATATATTCATTTTGGTTGGTATTTGATTTCTAAATATCTATTTATTCTATCAATTATAGAAATAATACTTTTATCTTGAGGTGTAAGCAGACTAATATTCTTATACTCATATAAAGCTTCTTTGAGTTTTCCTAAATCAGAATAAATTTCTGCTATAATTTTTCTAATTTTATAATTAAATGGATTAATCTGCAAAAGCTCTCTGTAGTATTCTAAAGCTTTAAAATAATCTGAAGTTTCATAATACAGTTGTATAATTAATTCATATCCACCGGCAAAGTTAGGATTAACATTAATACATTCTTTCAAAATTTCTTCTGCATTTTTAAAATCTTTTAACAGCAACAACACCTTGGCTAGCTTTGTCATAACAAATGGGTTGTAGGGTTGTTGATTTTGAGCTTTTCTATATTGATATAAAGCTGCTTTATACTGTTTTTTTTCTAAAAATTTATCTCCAAGTTCTACATACTGGTAAATATCTAAAGTTAATAATTCTTTTTCATTTTCTAAACTTAAAATTTTTACATCCATCATGGCACCTGGATATTTCTCTATCAGCTCATTTTTTCTTTCAATACTTTCAAGCCAGTCTGATATTATTTCTTGGTATTCTCTGTTAAAAATCTTTCTATATAACATTTTCTCATCATTAAAATTGGAATATTTATTTATTACATCAATAAACTTTTCTTCTCCATAATTGTTTATTAAATAATCCACGAAACTAGCTAATTCTACGAAGGCTAATTCTATCTGTTTTTGTGTATCAAGATAAACTAATGACCCTTTGAATTTTTCGAATGGAATTAATTCATTATTTCTTTTTGCTTTTAAAAGTTCTTTTAAATTGCCGACACTAAAACATAAAGGATAAGTAGACCTATAAAGAGTATCAAAATATCTTGCAGTTCCTTCATGTAAATATAATGGGCATCTAAATTTGGTGATTCTATTAAGCAAAAAATGAATATATTCATGTGCTAATGTGTCTAACCATCTATATCCATAAGGCAAATTTTCTGGGGATAAAATCATTATTCTGTTAAACTTACAAATTCCTACAACTCCTGTTTTTTTAACTATTTCTTCAGGTAATGTTGAGGCATTACAAAATTCCTCCTTTGTAGAATATATTTCAATTCTTATTTTATCTTCAGGGTAATATTTAAATTTTTCATTATATGTACTGAATATTTTTGTAAAATTTTCCAGAACTAAATCTTTAAGAATTTCATCTTTTCCTTTTAAATATATTATAAAATTTTCTGTCTCATATTTTTTATATCCTTCTTTGAATAATTGGTAAATATATGGAATATAATAAAAGAAAAACAAATCCTTCTGAGAAATACTTTCTGAAGATGTTTTTGATATGTATTCATAGGCTTTTTCATAATCACCTGAATAAAGATAATAAATTGAATTCATAAATGTTTTTTTATTTTCATCTTTAATTTCATCTAAAATCTTTTCAACATTTTTAAAATCCCCTGCTTCAAGCAAAGAGAGTAATTCTTCAGTAGATTTAGAATATACTAATTGAAGATTTAGAATTAAAAATATAAATAGCTTAAAAGCTCTCATCACTTTAATATTTTTCTATAGTATTCTTCTATAACTTTTTTAAGTTCTTCTGGGTACTTTTCAGATAATGATTTTATAATATCCTCTCTTAGCTCTTTTGGTGGAATGTATTCTTTAGCAGAAGGTAGCGTTACTCTTCCTGTCAAAATTCCGAACTGTCCACTACTATAAGAAGATTTCATTTGTAGTTTTGATGACATTGCTTGACCTATTGATTGAAAAAGTTGTTCAAACATTGTGTATTTTTCAGAAAAATTATTCTTTAGTTGTAACAATAAATTTGTAGCATTATTTTGGCTTTGTAAAGCTTCTGGAAATGAAAATTTTGATAAATTATTTTTAGAATTCTGCATCTCAGCTTTTGCTTGTGAGGCTAGCAGGATATCATTGTTTGAAACAATGAAGCTTTCTTTTCCAATGGATTTGATAGATTCTATAAATTGTTCTGTTTTTTCTATAAGTTTATTTTGTTTATCATAAAGTTGATTGTTTTTTTCTATAAGTTTAGTTGGGTATTCAATTTCAGGTTGATAGTTGAAGATATTGTTTAATTTATCCAATTTATCTTTTATTTCTTTTGTAACAAGGATCAATTCGTTATATTCGTATTTGTCAATATTTTCTGTAATTTCAACATTTCTTTGCCAATATATTATTGCTTCATTTATCCATACCGGAGTTTGTAGCAGTTTTTTGTTTTTTATTTCCATTAAAATTTTATTTAAGTTTTCTATAACCCGTTCAGAATTTATTTTATAAAACTGTTTATTTATAAACTTCATAAACTGAGGTAAACTTTCAATATCTCTAATTTTTGTTATTATTCTGTTTATTTCATTCATTATTTCTTCTAATAATTTTTCCTGCAATTTTAAAATCTCTTTTATTCTGAAATCATCTATAATTTTAGTTTCATCATAAATCTCCTGTTGAGAAGAGATGAGTTTATCTAATTCTTCTATTATATTGCTTAATTTTTCTTTCACACTATAAGCTTGTGATGATAAGACATCAGAACTTGCTTCCATTAAAGTTTTTGATAGAGAATTTAGATGTTTCATTAATGCTTCAGCTATTCTAATAGCTGAATTTATATCTCCTTTAGAAACAGCATTATAAAGTTGACTTAACAAATCCATAGGAGAATAGAAATCAATGTTCTGGACATCTCTACGATTTATAAACTCTTCAGGTAAATTTTTAGACATATTTTTAAACATATTTGCAATTTTGTTCAGTTTGTCTTCAATTTCTTTAAGTAAATTATTAAGTTTTATAATATCATCTTTTGAGATGTTAGAGATTTTGTTAAGATAATCCAGAAGATCTTTTGAAATATCAGTAGTTTCTTTAATCATACTAGAAATATTTTGCATATTTTGCCTTTTCATAATTTTTTCTGATAACATAGTTGCCCTTTCTAAAGTGTTTATTATCTGATCCTGGAAATAAGAAGAGTTGATAAGGTCATTTTGTTTTAAACTATTTGTGAGTTTGGAGTTAATATCTTTCAGTCCAGTTATTTGCGGTTGCAAATTTTTAAATTCCATATAAGTATCTATAGAAGTGTAAGGATCCGAAAGCATTTTATCTAGAATTGAATCTAAAATTTTATTTAAATTGTCAAAATTTTTAGATAAAGCTTCATGCTGCCTTGTTAATTCATTTATCATATTAAACTGAAAAGTAGTAATTTCAGATAATTTTTCCTTTAGTTCTATCTCTTTTGAAAGAATAATAATAGATTCTTCTATAAAACTTTGTATTTCCTTTTGTATTGTTTCATGTTGACGTTCATAACTAAAAATTTCTATTTTATATTCTTCAGTAGAAGCAGTTTTATATCCTGCCGTTTCGTCATTGTCATAAACTACAAAATAATAATTTATTATATCACCAAAATCTAAATTTAATTTGCTCAGGTCAAAAATATACTCATCTATTGTTTCTTGGATAGTTTCTTTATATTCTTTTACTACATAAACTTTTTCGTCATTTTTTTTGATATTTCTGTATATAAGTTTAACTTTTAAGATACCAAAATCATCTTTAGCTGTATATACTATAGGTATTTGTATATTTTTGTCACAAACTATTTCTTTTTCAGGTGAAATGATTTCAATTTCAGGATGTTTATCATAAAATACTTTGATCTGATATTTTAAAGTGTTATTTAGGCCTTCCATATCGAAAATTTCAAAAGATAAATCACAATCTTTAATAGCTTTAAAATTACCTGAAATATATCTTTTATCTTTAAGAAAAAGTTTTATTTTTCTATTATAGATATTCAAATAAGCTATATCTATATCTTTGTTTAGTGTGGCTTTAAACTCTACTTCACTATTATATAAAATTTTATCTTCATTGAAACTTTGAAGTTGATAAGGTTTTAATTTGGTATAAGAAGGAGGTATTATCAAAATTTTTATATCTGATATTTCAGGTAATACTATAGGTTCTATTGTATAAACTTTAGAAGTTATACCACGAAATTTTACCTTATAAAAAATTTTATCAATTACAGAGTCAATTTCATATTTATAGATTTTACCTGTTTTATATTCATTAATATCCAAAAGATCCACCTTTATAAATTTTTCAGATAAACCTGCTTTAATAAATAATTCTGGTTTGTATAATTCATAACCTTTTTCTACAATAATTTTAATTACACAGTTTTCTCCATAAGGGACTTTTATATTTTTAGGAGTAATAAATATTCCCAAAATGTCAGGTCTTCTAGTAAAAAGAAATTTATGGATGGTTGGTTTTATTACTTGTGGCGGTAAAAAATATAAAATAAAAATTATTAATAACAAAACTATATTTAAAGGCAAAATTTTTTTTATTCTGTCAAATCCTGTAATTTTGCTAAAATTTATCTTTTTTAAAATCTCCAAAATTTTTTCTGTAAATTTTTCAGAAAGTTCTTTTGAAAAATTTAAATTTTTAGATGAAAACAATAAATTTTCTATTAAGTAAGCATTTATTAATTCATCTTTATGTTTAATAAGAGAATTTTTGATAAGTTCTTCTTGAAGATATTTATAAGGATATTTTAAAGTTTCATAAATTCTTTTTATAAAATTTAAAAAAAATACAACAACAATTAGACAGATTATTATCCAGTAAATATGAAATATAAAAATAGGAAATGGAAATATTTTGTCCACTAACACATTTAACATAAAACATCCAACTATTACATTTATCGAAGTTATTATATATCTCAAAAATAAGAATAAAATCCTAAAAATTTTGAATTTTAAAATAAAATTACTTATGGTCATATTAAATTGTTCAAAATTCTGTTAATTAAGTTAGATATAATTAAAGCAGGATTATCTTTAATGAATTTCTTTATATTTTCTTTATAAATTTTAAGATTTATTCTGTCAAAAATTATGTCATCAAGAATTTTATAGACTTTTTCTATATCTTCTTCATAAAAACCCATTTGATATTTTTTCACAATATAAACATTTCCTTTTTCTTGAGCAGGAACAAATAAAGGTATAAAAACTGGAACACCGCATGAAAGAGCTTCTGAAACAATTGCTCCTCCTGCTTTGCATATAACAATATCACTTATTTTTAAAAAATTATACATTTTATCTGTCCACCCAATAATTTTAGTTTTTGGTTTAAATTTTACTTTCGTTGTGAGATAATCATAAATATCTTTATATTTCCCAGTTATTATTATAAGTTGAAAATTGTTTTCTATATCTTTTAAGTATTCAATAATTTCTATAAATCGTGAGGTAGCACCTAATCCTATAGTGATGAGAATAATTTTTTTATTTACATCTAAATCCAATTCTAACTCTTTAATTATTTTTTCTTTTTCTACCTTTTCAAATAATTTGTAATTCACAGGAAAACCTGTTACATAAATATTTTTTATATTGTTATTTATAAGGACATGTTTTGTGTCTTCATCTATAACAAAGTAATAATCAACAAATCTATCAATCCATGCTTTGTGAATCATGTATGAATCAGTAATAACACAGATATAGGGTATGTTTTTAACTTCTTTTTTGTATTTTTTTATTAAAAAATTCCAGTAAGGATGTGTTGAAACTATTATATCTGGTTTAAACTCATCTAATAAATTTTTTGTGGCATTATAATTTTTTAACAACATAATTAAGTTAAGTATTGAAGTGCAGAGTTTGTTGTTTGTCAAAAAAAAGAATACATCAAAAATAATAGGTTTTTCCATGGAAAAATTATAAAGCTTTTGTATAAAAGTTTGTTTATCTAGATTTTTATCTTTTTTATGCAATAAAAGAACATCTACTATTTTTGTTTCAATTTCAGGATATTTTAAAGAAATCATCTGCTGAATAGATTTTGCAGCAGTAATATGTCCTGTACCATAGCTTGCTGTAAGTATAAGCAACTTTTTTTTCATAAAATCCCTCCTTTTTCAATTTTTATATACAAAATCTTTATTTCATTTTGGTAGTTTATCAATGAAATATTTAGCCTGACTATGATATGGATTAATAATTAAGGTTTTCTGTAAGTAATAACGAACCTTTTGCCAATCTAGTTTTTTCCAGTAAACCACAGCTAAATTATAATAAGCATCTGCCAGATAGGGGTTGAAATATAAGGCTCTATTGTAAAATTCTATTGAGGTTTCTAAATTATTGAGTTTTTCTGCTACAACGCCTAAATGTAAGTAACAATTAGCAGTGTTAGATTTTATTTCATCTATAACTTCTTTAAAGGCTTTATATTTATAGGCTAATTCTATATATTCTTCAAACTTTTTAGCCGCTATTTTATACCATATGTAAGAATCCTTAAGCAAATTTTTTAAATAATAAAGATATCCAAGTTCAAAATAACCGTAAGGATAAACAGAATTCATAAAAATAGAATGTTTATAAAAATTTTCAACTTTTTTAGAATTATATAGTTTATATTTTGTAAGCCAATGTCCACTATTAAGCAGAGATTTACTGTAATCTTCAACTAAATCTGAAGAAAAAAAATCAAATTCTAAATTATATGTGTAATCTCCTCTAAATATGTATAAGAATTCAAAGAAAAAATCAGTGAAAAAATTTTCCAATAAATTTTCTTGAAACGGTAAGACTCTCAATACCAAACCATATGGTTTAAGAATAAAATTTTTAATTTCAGGAAGTTCTACATCATAGGTCACAAAAATTTTATAACCAAGTTTGAGATTTTTATCAATAAAATTGCTCCAGTTATCAGAAGTAGTTAGTGGAAGTAAAAAAATCTCATCTTCAAAGAACCTTTTAGTCATTTCTTGATACCAACTTGAACCCGCAAGTCCTGCAGCTATAACATATACATCTTTTCTTTTTGATTCTACAAATTTACTATACCATAAAGAAAATAACTGGACATCTTCTTTAACTACTACTATGCTTTTATTTGGTAAAGTTCTTAATATATTAACAGTGTAATCATAAGCATAGAAGTTATTTCTTTTGTTTAATTTTTTATGATTTTTAAAAATATTAAATACTAAAATAAAAGATACTGCAACAAAGATAAAATATTTCAGTTTGATTTTTTTATAAACATAAGTAATTCCTAAAATAAACCACACCCACACTATCAAATTAGGTAACAAAAAATGAGCTTCAAGGATAGCTAAGGCATGAGGATTTGGAGGCATATTAGCCTTGTAGATAAAATAGACAGAGCTTAAAAACCAACTTAAAAACAAAGATATTCCAAAATGTGATTTTAAGTTAATTCCTAACACTACTGGAATAATTCCTATCAATCCTAAATTCTCTAAAGTTCTTCTAAAATAAAATATCATACCATCTTTAAAATTTTCAAATGGTTTATATCCAGATGATATAAGATCTAATGTAGAACCATGCGTTTTCCTTGTTAAGGAAGCCCAGAATCTATCAAGTTTCTGAGGATTGTTCCAATCTATTAGTGGTTCATTAGATGATCTTATAGGTAGATACATATAACAACTTAATCCTAATAAAAATAAAGTCAATAACATTAAAACTTTTTTATCAATTCTAAACTTTGAATGATCAATCAATATAAATAATATCAAAGGAGAGTATAGTATTAAATCTAATCTATTTGTAATACCCAAACCAAATATAAAAAATAATAAGTAAATAACTTTATTGTTTTTTATAGTATAATATAAAAAAGTCAAAAATATCATAAAAGTAGCAAATAAGGTATTAAGAGTATACATTTCAGAAACTACTGATAAGTACCATTGGAGATAAGATAAGCTGAAACATAAAATAGTCATATAATTAAAAAATAACCAGAAAAACTTTTCATTCTCTTTCTTAGGAAGTATGTAAAACGTAAACTTATTAAACAAATGAAACAAAATTATTCCTGTTAAAGCTGAAAAAATTCCAGATAGAACATTAACTCTATAAGCAAAATTCCCAAATTTTAACATTCTACTTAGCAAGTAACTTAAAATAGTATAAAGTGGATAACCAGGTGGATGTGGTATTCCTAAGATGTAACTTACTGTTGCCATTTCTCCTGAGTCACGATAAGCTGCAATTGTTGGAAAACTGCAGTAAAGATATATTAAAAATATGTTTAAAAATAAAACTAAATATATCATAATTTTGATTTTAAATATTCAACATATTTTTTTACTTCTTTGTTTTGCGGCTGAAGTAGTAAATATTTTTCAAAAAATTCTAAAGCTTTTTTAAAATTTTTCATTTTCCAGTATAAACTGCCTAAATTATAATAGGGTTGGTAAAAATTAGGATTTACACTTAAAGCTTTTAAAAAATATTCCTCTGCTTTTTGAAAGTTATTTTCACGTTCATATATTACTCCTAAATTGCTAAGTATTTCTGAGAGAATGTCAGCAGAAAGTTTATAATTATCAAGAATTTCTACATACTTATTTTTTGCTTTTTTTAATTCATTAGTTGACATATAGAAATATGGAATATAAGTTAAGTATTTAGGTTCTTTATTTAAAAAATATAATTGGTAACATAAAATCTCAAATTTTTTAAAGTGTCTTTTATCTTTAATTGCTTTTTCAAAATAGTAATTAAAAAGTAAACTCAAATAAGCGTTGTATAGCCAAAACTCACGAATATTTAATACACTTTTTTCTCTTATTACAAAGATATCAAAAGGTATTTCATAGTTAGTTTCAAAAGTTGTATGCAACAAAGCGAACTTATATTTTTTTGTAGAAGTCTGGGCAGGAAGCAGGGTATTATAAAGAACTTTTTTTCTTGAATTTTTTATCAGCTTTGTTTCGAATTCCGAACGTATTTTTAAACGTGGTGGCCCCCATATTTTATAATATTCTTTCCCATATATACTTCTACTTACAGAAGCATTGCAATCTATAAAATCAATATCTTGTCGTTTTTTATGTATTCTATGAAAATATGCTAAAGCAAACTCAGTTTCGTCTGCACGATCTGAAAGAAGTATACTATCAGGAGGTGTGTTTCTAAAGATGTTCATTGTATAATCATACAGAAAATAATTATTTCTTAAAGATATAGAATTTAAATTTCTGAAATAAAAAAGTAAGTTTAGAATCATTAGCCCGTATAAAAGTATTTTTGAGTCTTTAAAAACAGAAAATGTAAAAATTATAAGAAACACAAAGGAGATTACAGACGAAACTATTAGCCTTTCTAATATATAAATATTTGATTCGGATATACTTTTTAATCCGGTAATAGATGTAAATATAGGGCCAGAGAATAAAAATGCTATCAGAGCAGTAATTGAATTTATTAGTTCAATTTTTTTCATTTTTAATAAAAAAATTAAAATAGAAGAAACTAAAAAAATTAAATTTTTCACACCAAAAATGTAAAAAAATAACATAAAACCATGATAAAAACTTTCAAGACTAAAATGTAACTTTCCACCTTGTGCTAAACTAAAACTTCCATATCTTTTTCTTAGAAATAAATACAAAAATCTATCTAAGGTTTGTGGATCTTCCCAATCATATAGAGGTTCTACTGAAGATCTTATTGGAATATAAAGATTTATAGAAAAACCTAAAAGAAAAAATACCAAAAATAAAGATATGTTTTTAAATGTAAGTATATTAGATGGAGATTTACTTAAAAAGTAAAAAATTATAGCTGGTATTATAAAAATGATTATATGTTGACAGCCAGAACCTAAACCTAAAATAAATCCTGTAATTAAAAATTTTCTATGTAATGAAATGTCATCACTGAATATGAAATAAAAAATTAAAACTACTAATAAATTATGAAGAGAAAATACTTCTGCTATTGTAGATTGTTTTAACAAAATTGGTTGAGACAAATAAAAAGTAAAAATAAAAAAACCAAACAAAAAATTTTTCTTTATGAAAGTCAACTTAAATATCAATAGACCAGAAAACATATAAATAAATAAAGAAACAACAGCAGCTTTATAAGCATAATCTCCAAAAGGTAAAAGTGTAATCAAACATTTATAGAGAATGCAAAATAAAGGATATCCTGGAGCATGTGCAATACCTAAAGACGAAGCCGCTCCTACTAATTCAGCTACATCACCATCTGTGATAGTTGAAGGTAGAAAATATATTGAAGAGATAAAAGAAAATCCAGTTAAAAAGATTAATGATATTATATTAAGATTTTCTTTTTTTAATTGCATATTCAATATAATTTCTTATTTGTTGATTATCTGGTTGAATTTTTAAAACTTTATTAAAATACTCAATTACTTTATCCCAGTTTGATTCTTTCCAGAAAATAACTCCTAAATTATAATATGCGGTTGGATTATAAGGATTCATCTCTATAACCTTATAATAATAAGTTTTTGCCAGATCAAATTGGTTAAGTTTTTCAAATATTACTCCTAAATTTAACAAAGCGTTTGTATCATTTGGGTCAATTCTTAAAATAAATTCATATATATCTTTTGCTAAAGCTATATCTCCATCATTCAATATTTTATAAGCTTCATTATGAAGTTCTATTTTTATGTTGTTTTTTAACCAATCAACCTCTTTCCATAAAAAATAACATAATTTTAAAAGTTTAACTTTTTTGTAAACATCTTCTTCATTTGTTGCTTCCATAAAAAGATATATGGGAACAAGAGCTTTACTTCTATAGTCATAATATTTGTCATATATGGTTCTATAGGAATAAATCTCTCTAAAAAAACTCTTTTTATAATAAGAAGGTAAGAAATTTGTCTCTACCACATAAACTACTCCAGCATATCTTAATTTTGTTTCTGGTAAGATGTTTTTATTAAATGTTGAATAAAATACAGGAAACTTTTTAACCAAAATTTTTTCTATTTCTATTCTTCTTTTTTCTTTTTCTTCTTTTGTTAAACTTCTGAAATCCTCTCCATATATGCTTTTAAAGACTAAACCTCCTCTGTCATGCAATTTTACATCAGTTCTTCTTTTTTCAACTCCTTGCATGTATCCTAAAGTATAAAAAGTATCGTCACCCCCATCCATTAATAAAAAACTATTTTTTAATAAAGTTTTCATGATATTTAATCCGTAATCGTAGTTAAGATAGTAATTTCTATAATTACATCTGTGGAAATTTATTGTTAAATTTTTAATTATGCTAAATAAAACCATAAGAAACATAATTTTTAAAAATTTTTTATCTATATAGGTAGCGGCAAAAATTACGGTTGAAATACCTATAAAGTTTGGAAGTATATAAAACCTTTCAAGAATTCCATCGTATAGTTCAGATGAAGGCAGATTAGATAAAATTAGAAATCCAATGCCTGAAAGTAAATATCCTGAAATCAAATAAAAAAATAAAATCTTACATGAAAAATATAATTTAATAAAACTTAAAAATATCAAAATAATTAAGAATATACCTAAATCGTTATTCACTTTTTTAAAAAATCTGTAACATTGAAAGGAAAGGTTATTAAAATCATACTTTAAAGGTTTTTCCACAGTAAGCTGGAAAGTTCCGTAGTCTTTTCTTGTGATAACTCTGTATAAGTTTTTTAATTTTCTAGGATTTCCCCAGTTAAAGTAAGGCTCCTTAGCAGCTCTTAAAGGTAAAACTGAATAAATACTGAAGCCTAAAATAAAAAATAAAAATAAAAGAGGTATCTTTTTTATGTTGATTTTATTTATAAAAAAAATAAAAATCAAAGAAGGAACAAAAAATACTATAGTATGATGATTTCCCAGTGATAAACCCGTTAAGAAGGATAAAAAGTACCAATTTTTAAGAGATGGTTTTTTTATTTCCTTATACGACCAAATCATTAGCAAGTTAGCTAAAAAAATATTTAAGATAAAAACTTCTGCTTGAACTGTATTTCTAAAGTATGACTCTGAAAATAAAAAAGATAAAAACACACCTATTCCAAAAATTATTCTGAAGTTATCATTGTATAATCGGAAAAGAAAAGAAATAAACGAAATCAAAGTAAAAATAGAAAGTAATACATTCATTACATTCATTCTATAAGCATAATTGCCATATGGAATAAGGTAACAAAAAATTTTACCAAGTAAGGAGTATAAAGGATAGCCAGGACTGTGGGCTACACCCAACGTACAAGCAACGGTAATAAGTTCTCCACTATCTCCACTGTTAACATAAGGAGAGACATTATACAAAAGTATTAAATATACTGATATCAATATAAACCATATCAATACTTTAAATTTCATTACTTAAATCTCGCAATATAAATTTCAAGAATAAATACCACAATAAAGATAAAAAATAAAAATTCGTGCTTATATAACCAAATAGTTTCAGCATATGATTTAGAAAATTCTTTTTTAAAATTTGAAATAATTTCAAAAATATCCAGAGTATTTAAATTTTTTACTTCAGAATTATAAAAATCTGCTAATTTTTGCATATAATCAATATCAGGCTTTAAATAGGAAATTTCTTTATAATTCGATTCAACAATATCTATACTTTTTTCTTCTTTTAAAAAACTTGTGGGTGTTTTCACAACTACAGTAATATTATATTTCCCAACTATATTTGGTATAAAATTTATAGAATATCTATCTTTTTGTAATTTTTTTATTTTTAAAATTTTTTTTGAAGAATCGGGTAAAATTAAATATGAGTCTATTGAAATTATATTGGAAATATTGGATAACAAAATATTAATTTCTACTTCTTCATTCTTTTTATAAACTTCATCAGATATTATGCTTATGTTTTTTAGATCTTCTGTACCAGCACAAAAATATATGACTTTTTTCCAGAATTTATCATATAGATCTTTAAAGTTAAATCTTTCAGACAAAACATTTCCAATGCGCCATCTCCATGTAGAATTTGTAGCCGAAACAAAAACCCTGCCTTTATTTTTTTTAGCATAACACATGATGGGTATATTTTTATACTTTAACAATACAATAGCGTCTTCTTTAGCTGAAATTGTTTGATAATTTCCTAAAGAAGGTAAATTTTTCCATAAAAGTTCATTTTCAGTGGTATCTTCTAATATTTTGGTTAATTTATCATTAAGATTTACATAATCAGGTTTTATTTCTTCATATATAAATTGCTCTTTTTCAGACAAATATACAGGAAGTATTTCTTCTAAGGGCGTAAATTTATAACCTCCTAAAAAGAAAGAATTTAAACCGCCAATCATAATAAACCCACCACCTGAAATAACAAATTTTTTTAAGTTTTCCAAATACTCTAAAGGAATTCCAAATCTATGATAAGTAAAATTTTCAAAGATCACTAAATCAAAACTATTCAATTCTTTTATAAATATATCATATGTAGGAAATGGAATTAAAGCAGAATCAATATCAGAAACAATAGAGATGTCGTCTGGATTTCTTAAAATTACAAAAGAAACTAAATCAATGTAAGGATCGTTTTTAAGTAAACTTCTTAAATTAAAATACTCTGCTGAAGGTTGTCCACATAGGTATAAAACTCTTATTTTGTTCTTTTTAACTTCTATATTTAAAAAGGCATAATTATTTTCATAATTGGCTTCATCAATGGAGGGTTTTAATTCTAACTTTAATTTATTATACCCTATTTTTTTAGGTAAAAATTTTATAATGATTTCATTTTTCCCTTCTTTTAGATAAAAATTGTTTTTAAAAATAATCTCATTTGTTTCTAAATCAACTAGGTTTATTTCAGTGGTATCTTTATAACCCCAGTTATATATATACGCTTTTAATTCGTATTCAACATTTTTAAAAGCCAATTTGCTGTATCTAATATCTAAGATTGATTTATCTTTGAAATTTTCGTCATATATGAAAATAGGAATAACTTTTGCTTTTTCTTTTTTTATAGAAGGAAGTTCATTTGTAGAGTTTATTCCATCAGAAAATAAAAATACCAAAGAAGGCTGGTTAATTTCAGATAAAAGTTTATCAATACAAGAATTGATTAAAGTTGTCCTGTTAGAGATAGATATTTCTTCTAAGCTTTTAGTCTCATATAACTCATCATTAAAAGTATATATTTTAAAAACGTGTTTTTTTATTTTTTCATATTTTTTAAGAAAATTTTTAATTTTTTGAAGACGGTTATTTATACTCATACTATAAGAATTATCTACCATAAATACCACATTTATGTTTTCAGTTCTATGAGGAATTTTATATCCTAAATTAAATAACATAATTGTTATAAGCAGAAACAAAACTAATCTTAAAAATTTAACTAAATTTTTATTCGCTTTAATTACAGTATAAACACCTACAATAACATAAATTAAAAAAAGTATGATTGCTACTAAAGTAGTTTTTAGAACAATCACCTTTTTAGCCTTTCTTCAATATATGGTTGATGAACTTTATCCATTTTATATGTGCCACATAAAGAATACATTATTATGTTAAGAAAAAGCTTTTGAGAGTTAAACCTTTGTTGTTCTCCATCAGGTATACAGTTATATATGTAGTTTCCTAACCTATCTCGTGCCCAACATGAAATCATATTGTTTCTTGAATAAATAATAATTGGGCGGTTTTCATGTTCAATGTATTCTAAATAATTATACATTGCTATTCTTCCTGTAACTTTACGGATTAAATAAAAAGATTTCATTAATACATAATCTTTATCTGTTTTTTTAAGCTTATATTCGGGAAACATCAATTTTAAAATTTTTCTTATAGATTCATCAAATCTGCTGTTATATAACTCAGAAACATCTTCTATAAAAATAGTTCCCCCACTTACTGCATAGTCTCTTAAAACTTTTATGTTCTTTAAAGGAATAACTACTTCATCATTGCCAACTAATATAACAAAAGGGACTTTTGAAATCTCATATTTCAACCTGTCTGACATAAGATCCAACACAATTCTTTGTTTTTCCACATTTACGCTCGTAGTAAGCTCAAGAATTTCTAAAATATCATTATGTATATTAGGATATGGATCCCAGTTACCAGGATATTTAAGATAGGCAAATATAAATTTATCAGCCGGAAAAATGTAAAAAAACAAAAAAAATATAATTGTTACAATAAGATAAATACTTCTCATTATACAACTCTTTTACCTAATCTTGACAAAATTGTTTCTATGATTAATATTATTGCAATCATTATTAAAATTTCATTAGAAAATTCTCTGCCAAAACACCATTTTAAAAATTGCTCTTTTGAGTTTCTTTTAAGTATATCTAAAAAACTTATATTATTAAAGATTCTTTTTGAACTTATTTGTTTTTTGAAGTAATTTTTATCAATAATTGTCACAGAACTCTCATTATGAGGTATATTTACAGCCACATAAACAGGTTCTTTTTGTTGAATATTAAGCTTATAAATTCCCGGAATATTAAATTTTACTATATTGTCAGATATTTTTTCATAAAACTCGGTTGAAGAAAATTTATAATAAGAAATTAAAGGAGTTATATCTTTTATTTCATCATTTAAAAAGATAGGTTCTGAAATGTAATAATATGGTTTTAAATTTATTTTAGAATTTATTTTTTTAAAAATATAATTTATAAAACCTGAAAAAAGTGGTTTATAAACATAATTAGAATCTTCCTTAGAAATAGAAAAACTAAATAGATAAGTTTTTTGATCGGTTATAACGGCTGGAGAACCATCAGAAAATTGAAACAAAACTTTCCATTTTTCTTTGTCAACCACATTTATAAAGTATTTTTTATACACTTTTATATTTTTATAATCAAATTGTTCAAAGAAACTTTTAAATTCTTCATTTATGTCTGAAGAAAAATTTAAGCTAAACCCGGAATTATTTTTTTGTGGCTCTATAAATTCTATGCCTTTTAGAAAAGATTCATATGATAACACATCTATTGTTTCATTTATAAAAAATATTTTTATTTTGTCTTCTTCTAAATATTTGTAGATATCTTCTATTTTATTAATATCTACGCAGATTATTCCATCATAAAAATTTTCAATGAAAACCATATTTTCTTCAGGAACAATTATTTTTATATTAAAATCAGAATGAGATAAATTTTCTATGTAAAATTTTTTACTATGTATTCCTTTCAGGTATATTGGTTCGTTTATAAAACATAGAATTTTAGTTTTGGTTTTGTTCGCATTAAATGTAAAATAAAAATTGTTATCGTTGTTTATAGAGTCAACAGGTAGACTCAAGTGTCCTCTTAAATTGTTTTCTTTTTGTAAAAAATAATTAAACTTACTGTTTTCCGAGAGAGTAACATTTTTATTATCAACCAGAAGCTCATCTTTGAAAAGTTTAACATTTATTTTATTTTTTGATTGGATGGATGAAAACACATTAAAGTTAAGTTCTAAAAAATCTTCATCTTTATTTAAATATAATTCTAAATTTTTTATATAAAAATTTCCCTCATCGTATTCAGGATAACAGAATAAAATATCGGGTTTATAATTTTCAATCTTTTGTTTTTTATCAACAACAAATTCATCAAAATTTGAAATATGTTCAGCTAAATCTGTTAATACAATTATTTTATCAATTGGATTTTTATAAGATTCCACATATTCTAATAAAGCTCCCAGATTTGTCAAATGATAAGTTTCAGGAATATTTGAAATTTTTTTAATAAGTTCTGGATAACTTATTTGTTCATAGTTGCCATCGTATAAAATTTTCACCGAATCATTAAAGGTTACAATTTTTAATTTAACAGGATACCTCTGCAAATGTTTTATTAAATCTATTAGATATAATTTACATAAATTTAACTTAGTAGTGTTTATTACTTTTTGCTGCATTGAGAAAGAAGTATCTAATGCTAACATTAAATTCAATGATGTTTCTTTAAGAGGATTATGATATATTACAGGTGTAGCAAAAAATAAAATAACAAACATTATTATTAAGCACCTTAAAATCATAACTAAAATATCTATTAGTTTCTTTTTAGGTGAGTATTCTGATATTACTTTGCGGATTAAATTAATATAAGTAAATCTAATCGTTTTGGTTCTTTTTTCAAAAATAAGATGAAGTATTAAAGGCAAAAAGCTTAACGGTAAAAAAAACAAGATAAATTTATTATAAAAATAGATCATAATTTATTCTAAAATAAATTTCAAATTTTCTAAAACTGGCAAAAAAGTATATATTGTTTTATATTTTATGTTTTCTCCATTTAGCTCCCTATTATAATAGTTTATTAAATTGGAAAATTTCATTTTATAAAGATCTTTTATTTCTACAATATTTGTCTTTATTTCTATATCTTCATTTTCTATATCTTTAAATTTAACATTTTCATAACTTAAATCTAATTCTTTTTCTTCTAAACAAACAGTATGTAATATCATTAAGTTTATTCCATAAGAAGCCACATTTTTTAGCAATTTGACTGTTATGGTTTCATCTTCAGAGATTAAATCAGAAATTAAAATAATCAAACTTTTTTTCTTAAATTGGTTTAAAATTTTTTTAACAAGATTTTTGAAATCAGAGTGTGAACCTTTTATTTCATTTTCTAAAAATTCTAATATTTTATAATAAAATCCTTCTGTAGATGAACTAGACAATATATCTTTAATTTCATGATCAAATCTGATAATGCCTACTTTATCGTTTTGATTTAATAGTATATAACTAAGATAAGAACAAAGAAAACTTGCATATTCATACTTTGTTAAACTGTATTCAGGATACCACATTGATAAAGAACAATCAATAAAAAAATTCACTTCTAAATTAGTTTCCTGGTGGAATTGTTTAATAAAAAACTTATCTCTACGACCATATATTTTCCAATCTATAAGTTTTATATCATCACCTGCATAATATTCTCTATGCTGTAAAAAATCTAAAGACCTTCCTATAAGCCAGCTTGTATGTTTACCAGAAAAAATACCATTTGTTTTTTCTTTTATCTCTAAGGTTAGAGCACTAATCTGTTTGAGCACATCTTCTTGTATATATTTATATTTCCTCATATATTTTAGAAAAGTCCAAAATTAAAAGAAAAGTTAAAAAATTTTTCTGCTGCCGGGTTTTACTAACTCTATACCTTTCTTACACAGAGGGCATTCTTGTGGCTGATAATTATTTATTTTAATACCTACAAGATAAAAATATGGATAACCTAATTTCAAATCCTCAGAAGCTCTATTGACTACACTGGCTAAAGCTAGTATCTCTGCATTTTTTTCCCTTACTACTTCAATTACTTCGTTAGTGGATTTCCCAGTAGTTAACACATCTTCTACTATTAAAACCTTATCGTCAGACTTAATATCAAAATTTCTTCTTAAACTCATTTTACCATTGCTATCCCTTTCTGTAAAAATAGCTCTGATTTTTTTAACAGTAAATGTTTTAAGTACTCTAGCAATTTCTTGACCTATAATTATTCCTCCTAATGCTGGAGAAACAATAAGATTTATTTCTTCCCACCTATTAAAATTATTTCTTATTTCTTCAAATAATAATATTGCAATTTTTTCTGCTATGTCTGGATATTGAAATACTAAAGCACATTGAATATATCTGTCACTGTGAAGCCCTGAAGAAAGTAAAAAATGACCTTCAAGTAATGCACCTAATCTCTTAAAAATTTCAAGAATAGAATCTTTTCTTATTTCCATTGTTGATAATTATGCTTTTTATAAGCTTCTAATTCACGTTTTAGTTCTTTTCTTTTAATTTCTTCTCTTCTGTCGTAAATTTTTTTATATTTGCAGAGAGCTATTTCTACCTTTACATAATTTCTTTCATTAAAATAAATTTTAGTAGGGAGTAAAGACAATCCTTTTTGAGAAATTTTTCCAATTATTTTTTTTATTTCATCTTTATGTAACAATAATTTTCTTTCTCTATCTATCGGCAACTTAACATGTGAGGATTTACTGTAAGGTGCAATCTTTGAGTTTATCAACCATACTTCATTTCTTTTTATAACGCAGTAAGCATCTCTTATGTCTATATTGCCTTCTCTTATAGATTTTACTTCGCTTCCTTTAAGTACAATACCTGCCTGATAAGTATCTATTACATCGTAGTTATGAAAAATTTTTTTGTTCACATAAACTAATTTCGTATTTTTTTGCATTTATATGTCAATTTTATACTTTTTTAGTTTATAATAAAGAGCCTGTCTGGTTATTCCTAATAACTTTGCTGCTTTTTTTTTATTATATTTTGCTATAATTAAAGCTTCTTTTATTTTTTGTATTTCATCATCCTTTTTATTTCTTATTGAATTTTCATCTTTTTTGCAAAAAGTATGTTTATTGTTATCTTTACTAAAAGATATAAGTTGAATAGACTGTGCTAGATGTTCTGGATATATAACATCGTCTGCCAGTAAAACTGCTCTTCTTATTACATTGCGCAACTCTCGGATATTTCCTGGCCAGCTATACATCTTAAATAATTCTTTAACAGAAAAAGAAATTGATTTAACATTTTTGTTAAATTCTTTATTAGCCTGTTTTATAAAATAATCTGTTAATATAAATACGTCTTCACCTCTTTCTCTTAAAGGTGGAATGTATATCATAAATTCGTTTAACCTATGAAAAAGATCTTCTCTAAAACTTCCAGTTTTTACCTTTTCTTCCAATGGGATATTACTTGCAGCAATCACTCTAACATCTACTTTTATTGGTTTTTGACTGCCTAAAGGTTGTATTTCTTTGTCTTGAAGAAACCTCAATAATTTAGCTTGTGCGGAATAGGGTAAATTAGATACTTCATCTAAAAATATGGTACCGTTATTAGCTAGTTCAAACATACCTTCTTTTCTTTTTTCAGCTCCTGTAAAAGCACCTTTTTCATAACCAAATAATTCGCTTTCTATTAAAGTATCAGGGATAGAACCACAATCTACTACTATAAAGGGTCCTTCTTTTCTGTTGCTTGTTCTATGTATTAGTTTTGCTATTTCTCCTTTTCCTACTCCACTTTCTCCTTGAAGTAAAACAGTAAGATTAGTGGGTGCCACTTTTTTTACTAAAGATAATACTTCCATAATTTTTTTATCTTTACCTATCAAAAACTCTTCTGATGGTGTTTCAATTTTATTCTTTAATAAATGTAATTCTTTTTTAATCATTCTCATATTTATTGCTTTTTGTAAAGTGAGAGTAATTTTTTCTTTATCCAGAGGTTTTACCAGATAATCAAAAGCTCCCATTTTCATTGCTTCCACTGCATTTTCTACTGTGGCGTATCCAGTTATTATTATTACTGGTAGTTCTTCGCAAATATTTTTTATTTCTTTCAAAGCATTTAATCCATTTTTATCAGGTAGATTTAAATCAAGAAAAATTACATCTGGATTTTCTTTTTTTATTTTATTTACTGCATCTTCAAAATTATTAGAGATTATGCTTGTATAGCCAGTTTTTTCTAATATCTCGGATAGTATATTACATAAATTTATATCATCATCTATGATTAATACTATCATAATTTTATTTTACTATTTTTTGAAAACCTAATCAATAGATTATTACATAATTATCCCCCTGAAAATTAATTGTTGATTTTGTTAGTAAAATTTATTATAAAATAAAAATGAGATTAAATACTTTTTCTACTAAGTTAATAAGTATTGTAAGTGCCTCTTTGATATTATTCTCTTCCATACTCACTTTTATAATTTATCACATAATAAAAAATAACCTTTTGTTAAATCTAAAAACTAAAACCGAATATTTAATAGAAGAAATTAAATCTTCGGTGTATCCTACAATAGATCTTTTAGCTATAAGAAACTTAATTACTGAGGTTAAAAAAAATAAAGATATATATTACTTTGCTTTATATGATAATAATGGTAATATTATATATTTTTATCTTAACCCAAACTCTTCTTACAAACCCTCAGTTTTAGAAGAAAAAGACTTAAAAAAGAACAAAATATCTTTGTATTTTTTTTCTTTGAAAAAACATAAAAATTTTTTGGAAAAAACAAAGTTTGAACTTTTATCTTTTTATAAAAAAAAAGAAAAGCTTAATATAGCTGAAATAAGAATTCCAATATTTATACATGAAAAAAAATTTGGCATGGTCCAGTTTGGACAGCAAGCTAAATATTTATATGCTACTTTAAAAAATGAATTAATAACTATAGTAAGTATTTCCTTCGGACTTCTTATTGTTACTTTAATTTTTGTTTATACTACACTTAAAACTTTAACTAAGCCTATAAATTTACTTTCAAATGTAGCAGAAGAAATATCCAGAGGTAATCTTCAAACAAGTGTTCCTATATTTCATAATTCTTACGAAGTATATAATCTTTCTATGAAAATGCAACAGATGGTCTGGGGGCTAAGAGAAAGAGAAACAATAAAAGATATATTCGGAAAATATATTGACAAAAAATTGGTAGATAAACTCCTAAAAGAACAGAATCAGTTAAAAGGAATAAAAAAAGAAGTGGTTGTCTTCTACATTGATATGCGTGAATTTACAAAATTTACTGAACAGAATAAACCAGAAGATGTTGTATCTACTTTAAATAAGTTTTTTACGATAGCAATTGATGCTATTACAAAATATGGAGGGATTATTGATAAGCTTATTGGGGATGCAATACTTGCTCATTTTGGAACAATTGAAACAAAAAAAGAAGATCCAAAAAATGCGGTAATGGCAGCACTGGAATTTATTGATGCTCTTGAGATATTAAATAATGAAAGAAAAAAACAAAATTTAAGTGAAATAAAAGCAGGAATAACGATTCATATAGGTGAAGTGATAGTTGGAAATATAGGACATAAAGAAAGAATGGAATTTACAATAGTTGGAGATGCAGTAAATACAGCTTCACGAATGCAGCTTTATAATAGACAATTTAATGTGCCACTTTTGGTAACAAAAGAACTTATGCAGAAAATTTCAGATAATACATTTAAATTTAAATTTGTATCTACAGTAAACATTAGAGGAAAAACACAACCAATAGAACTTTACACTGTAGAAAAAGAAAACTTTTAGTTGTTTTTTATTGCGCTGCACCTTTATATACGATTGTTATTATTACATCATCATAATCTGGCTCTTTAGGATTATTCATTTGCCTAATCACATCCAAAGGCATATCTTCTAGTTTATATTGGATTACATTTTCTGAAACTTTCCTTATACGAACTTGTTGGGCATCAGTGGTATAAATTGTTTGGTACAAAGGTACTCCTCTATCTAAACCCCACTGGTTAGCAGTAATATGCCAATAAAACAAAAACTGTTCCGGTGGAACAGCATAAGGTCCTAACCTGATTACTTCACTTCTGGCAAATCTTGCGTTTCTTATTAAGAGTCTATTTTCAGGATAAGCTAAATAAAAATCATGTGTAAAAAGAGTCTCTCCATTAAATTCTACAAGAATATTTATCTCAGTTATAGGATTTTCTCGTGAACCAATTGGAGCGTTTGGTTTATATGTGACTTGTCTGTTAGCAACTGAAGTAGTGTCAATAGCTGAAGGAGCATTAGTAACTACAGGACCTGATTGAGAAGAAACAGCTGAACCAACTACTGCTGTGCCCTGTCCTCCACCTGGTGCAATAGAAATGCCAGGACCGCTACCGGGACCTGTTCCTGTACCAGATAAGCCTCCACCTAATCCCCTTCTTCCAGCACCAGGACCACTTCCTTGATTTCCAGAGCCTGTTCCAGTTCCAAATGGATTAAAACCTATTCCGGTTCCACCACCACGTCCTGTAGTTCCTCCCTTCTGTTCACCAATTCCTGTTCCAGAGGGTGATCCGTCAGGCCTTCCGGAATCTGAGTAGTTACCGGGGACATTCATTCCTTCAGTGTTTCTTGTACCTGTTTGTTGTGAAGTGGGTCTTGTTATACTACCACTTATAGGAGAAGTAATTTGGGTTTTAGGTTGCATTGGAACTCTAAAGTCACTTCTTATTTTGGTTTCTTTTACTGCTATCTGTGTTTTTGGAACAAATATATCTCTTACTTGTGTTCTTAAATTCTGAATAGGTGTAAAAACTTTATTTATTTGCTTTACCTGTGCCTGTTTGATCATAAGCTGCTGCTGGAGTTTTGGAGAAGACATACCGCCACCTTTTAGTCCTTCTAAACCTTCTGAACCAGCATCTGGACGTTGTTCTTCTCTTTTTATTTCTATCTCTTGTTTTTTAATTTCTATTGGTTTGTTTGTGATAATTTTAGTTATAAATGTAGGAGTAGTAAGTGTCTGTTGCATCACTACTATGTTTAAAAATAATAATAGTAATAATAAATGTATACCTGTAGAAATTATATAAGATCTATTATCATGAATAAATTTTTTAAGTTTATCTGAATTTATCATACTAAACATACCTCCTTTTTGTGTTGTGACAGTATTTACTGGAATATAAGGTTTAGAATCTTTCTGGTGCATTTTTAAGAGAGCTTGATGAATTTTACTGTCAAAATTAGAAGGTAAGGATACTTTTAAATTTTTTAAAAATTTTAAAATTTTAAGATAGGAATTATATTCGTAACTACATGATAAGCATTTTTCCATGTGAGAAAACAACTCATTATATTCTTCTTTATACTTCTCTAAATATTCTGTTTCATTTAATAAAATACCATCAAGAACTTTATGTATAAAAATTTTAATTTCATTACAATCCATCATTATTTTTCACCTCCCTCATAATTATAGATACCACGAATAGCAAAAATGTTCATTTTAGCCAATCCAATAAATTTTCTTTTTCGCATAGCTGTTTGAGGGTTTTTCTTGCATTAAATAATCTGGATTTTACCGTGCCTATATTTATGTCTAAAATCTCAGATATTTCTTCGTATTTTACACCCTGAATGTCATGAAGAATCAATACTATCTGGAGCTCCTCTGGTAACTGAGAAATTAATTTCAGGAGTTTTTTAAAAATCTGCTGATGAATAATTTTTTCCTCTATACTTTGAACTTCAGTGGTATTTAGTATTTCTGTGTCTTCTATGGATATATTTTCTACTTTAAACTTCTTCTGAACAGATTTTAAAATTGTATTATAGGTGACTTTATATACCCAAGAAGAAAAAGAACCTTTGAAATCAAATAGTTTTATTTTTTCAAAGATTCTTATGATTGATTCTTGTGCTAAATCTTCAGCTACATTTTTATCTAAAACTTTTAAAAATGCTAAGTTGAAAATATTGTCTTTATATCTTTTAATTAATTCTTCAAATGCTTGAATGTCACCTTGCTGGGCAAGAAGAATAAGTTGTTTTTCTTCCATATTTTTTAAAATATAAAAAATAAAATTAAAATACAATAGGATAAAAAATATTTTATTTGAAAGTTTACTTTCTTTTTACATTGAAAAAGCAAAATAATACAAAAGAAGAGTAATTATAAAGGTTCTCTACATCTTACACAGAACCTTTCTCCTTTTATATTTTCAGCTCCACAATTGGGACACATTATTGTTTCTTGTTGGGGTGATTCTATCTGAAGTTTTTCAGACAGAATAAATGTCTTTATTTGGGATTCAACTTTATTTTCTTTATTATCAATTCCAATTACAAAACAACTATATTTTCCTGGTAAGATATACTTCCCCTCGTCTGTCTTGAGATCCCATGGGATTTCTTCTTGGAGTTTATTAGAATAGAATTTTTTTACTACTTTTTTTCTGTCGTCGGTAATTACTAGTTGCCAACCTGTCAATTCTATTTCAGTAGAAATTTTTATTTTAAATATAATTTCTCTGTCTTCTTTTTTTAAGATTTCTTTTGAAATATCAAGAGTTATGGGTTGGGGCTTAAGTGATTTAATAATTTCTTCTTTCAATTGTTTTTCATCATATTTTGCAATTTTTTTCTTCTCTATATCAGAAATTTCTTTAATGGAAGTTTTATCAAAATCTATTAGAAAAGAAACAAAATGGTGTCCTGCAGTGTTGGTTATTGAAGTTAAAGGATAACTAAAACTATAATTTAAAACTATCCCACCAAAGGAAATAGGAATTCTATATCCAAAACCCAAAGAAGTTTCACCTGTTCCTTTTAGATTATAATTTCCTCCAGCCCTTATGCTGACGCCTTCGTTAATTAGAAGTTTTTCTAATCCAAAAGCTAGTTTTAATGTAGTATCAAAACTTATGTCTAAACCTATTATAAACGTTTTGCTAGGACGTACCCCTATTCCAGTATTTACTTTTATTTTTAAAAAATCTTTTTCTTCAGGATTAAGGGTCAGTTTTGGTTGGTTGAGATTTTGAAAAGATGTACCTATAGAAAATTTTTCTTTTTTGTATAAAAATCCTATATCAAAACTGAAATTAGAGGTTTGATTTCCATAAGTGCTAAAGTAAGAGTTATTTACTATCTCGTCTTTAATAGTGTAAACTACACTTAAATATTTTGCATTAAAACCTCCATAAAAAGAATCAAATAGTTTATTGGAATATGTAAAAATTCCTACATGTTCTTGATATAAATTTGAGATATTAAAATTTGAATAACCTAAACAAAAACTCCCCACTTTTTTAAAAGGAAAAGATACGTTTACATATCCATTACCTAAACTATCTTCTTCGGTTAAAAGCATCCATAAAATCTGATAACCTAAAGAAACCTGTGGTGCTAAAACAGTATGAAGTCCAGCAGGGTTATAATATATACTTTCCACACTGTCAGCTACACCACATACGGCTTCTCCCATTGCTTTTGTTCTAGCAGAGTGTCCTGTGAATTCATTTAAAGAATAAAGATTACTTGCAAAGAAAATGACAAAAATAAATTTAAAATAATCTGGTTTATTCATTAATTTCATATTATCTTGCCACTATAATTATTCCCCTTAAAATTTTGTTTCCTACTTTTATTTCATAAATATACGGACCAGCTGGAACTATCTCGCCATTGTTGGTTTTACCGTCCCAGCTATAAATAAAATCTTTTTTTTCTTCTATTAATTTATCAGTGATTAAGTTACCTTTTAAATCATAAATTTTAGTATATAATACCTGTTGTTTCTGCATATTATTAATATAAATTGTTGATTTGCTGTAGTTTGTATCCTGAGATGTTGGAGTGATTATTTTAGGTCTTATAGATTCTATTTTGATTTCTGTGCTTAATAATTTTTCTCGCTTTAAAGAAAATAATCCTGAATATATGGTGTTAATTTTGATCATATTATATGGTCTAATCAGTTCTACATCTGAAATGCGAATGGTGTCTTTGTCATTTAACCAGTAATATACTTGAATCTCATCCAGAGAGTAATTTTTAACTGAAAAGCTTATTGAAAATTCACCTTTTTCAAATTTTTGATAATATTTTAAAGAAGTTTCGTATCCATAAAAAGAGATATCATAAGAAGAAATATATCCACCTATATTTAATTTATTTATATTTACTATCAAGTCTTCTGAAAAATTGTTTGTTTGTCTATACAGAAAAGATGAAGCTTTATATGGAATATCCACTTTAACTTCTTTATCGTCAGAAATAAATATTACATCACCATTAGAATTTAAATACATTTTTATTATACTTTCTACGTTTAAAGAATTAACAGCTTTTACTGCGTAGTAAGAGACTCTACCTGGATCGTAAGAAAAGTCAGTAAATTCTAAAACATCCGAACTAGTTTTAGCTAAAAATGTTAAATTATCTAAAGATAAAGTGCTTTTGTAAATATGATAAAAACAAACATCATCCGAAATAGTTCCATCCTGATTTCTTGTAACTTTTGACCAACTAAGAGTTAATGAATTTTGTGTTTTTTGTTTTAATTTTAGACCGGCAACAAAATATGGAACCTTTGTGGGTTTAGGAATATATATAGAGACTTTAGAAGAAATTTCAGAAGGATTTCCATAGTCATCTATGGACCTGATCATAAAATATACTGTTGTGTTATAAGGTAAACCAGAAATAGAAATACTTTGAATTTCACCTGGAGAAGCGGTTGTAGAAATTACAATGTGGTTACTTTGTGGTATTAAATCCCAGGTATACAAAGGATTATCTGTCCAGCGAATTTCAAATTGTCCATAAAAGGTTTTACTATTACCATTGTCTCCAGGAGAGGTCCATCTTAAATCTACTTTTCCTGGAACTTGAGAGAGTATTACTGTTAAATCAATAATTTTAGCAGGTGGAATTTCATCATATGTCCTTGTAGAAAATTTTACTTCTTTAGAAGGAATACCATCCTGGTTATATGACCAGAATTTAAAGAAATATGCACTGTCTTGTTGTAAAATTAAACTTAAAGGAAGCCGATTAATTGTAAAATTGTCTTCAATGTCTTTTATTTTGTTATAATTTACATCATCGGTAGAGATATATACTGCGTATCTTGTATATAGTGGATTATTATTAGATGAAAAACTTAATCTATAATTTACTGAAGAAACACTTACCAGAGTTATTTCTGAAGGTGGATTAGAAAAAGTAAATACTTTAGTTTGAGCATAACAGGGATCACTATTTCCCATTTGGTTGCTTACAATAATATAACTTACCTGGGAAGAAGTATTAGGGGTTAGATTTTCTTCTAAAAATTCTCCTTCTGGACCAACTGGAGGTTCAAGAGGCATCTGATAAAGTAAATTACCTTTAGCGTCATATATAGAAAACATATTTACATTTGTAGAAGTATACTTCCAACTCCATAAAATAGAGGTTGTTGAAATAGCTACTCCTACAAAATTTTGTGGTTTTAATGGTTTTGAAATTTTTGGAGTACCAGAAATAAACTCAGGTTCGCTTTCTAAGACATTGGGACCTAAGTCTACTGCGAGTATTTTAAATGTATAAAGTATGTTATTTTCTAAACCTGTGAGAATACAAAATGTATTTGTAGTTTGGGTTATTATGAAACTATCATCCCACAGAGTGGATGAAGTGCTATCACAGTGAATAACAAAATGGGAAAAATCTTTAACATTAGAAAAATTATAACTCCATTGCAGATTTAGTTGTTTGTCTAATTCTGTAATAGTGAGATTTGAGACTTTAGGAGGTATTTCGTCAAATGCCATGGCATAATTATTTGTGTTAACTATAAAATCCCTGCTCCAGCCGCTTAAAAGGCCAACATTATCTTTTACTTTTATGGCAAAATAATAGGTAACACCCGGAATCAAACCAGAAACTATCAATGTTTGGATGGTACCTGGTGATGCAGGTTGTGGTATAGAAACTGAAGAAAATTCAAAAAGCGGTTTTGCATTTTCAAATTCTGTATCGTTGTTTATGTTTGAGATAGTAGAAACTCTTATTATATATTCCTTAGCAACACCACTATATGCATTGTCTCCAACTGCTGTCCAGCTAAGTTTTATTTCGCCTTCTTTTATACCAAAGAAATATCCTTCTGCTTTAAGGTCTGTTATTGACGCAGGTGGTTCTGATTTAGAATAACCTGAAAAGATATCCGAAGGTTCTGACCAGTTTTCTTCGTTTTCATCTCTTAACCATATTCTTATGTAATAAGTTACACCTTCTAAAAGATTTGAAAGAATATTAGTTTGATATGTGCCAGCAATAATGTTGGTTGTGGTTTCTATTTGATATTTTGTAGAAGGACTATCCCATCCAGAAGAAGAAAACCAATCAACCTGAGTGTGTGTAGCATATCTTATTCTATATTTTCCAGCTGTAATATTATTAGATGAACCATCATCACCTGTGGCTTGCCATACTACTGTGATCTCACAACCTCCAGGTCCAGGATTTAGTGTTATATTCTGGACTTTTGCTGGAGGTGTTGTGTCGGGTGTAGCTTTGGGGTAAGATGAAGCTTGATTTGATATTTGGGACCAGTTGTTTGAGTCATCTTTTAGCCATATTCTAAAGTAATAAATAACTCCTTCTGTTAAATTCTGCAAAGTAATTTTTTGTGGCTCAAATGGTGTGGTATTTGTTGACCATAACAATTCATATTTATTTTGCGGATCTGTCCATGAACCTGATGTCCAGAAATTTGGGTCAGAAGTCACATATGTGGAATATCTTAACCTATACTGCCCTCCTGTAATAGTACCACTGTTACCATCATCTCCTGTAGCTGACCAGCTTAAAACTATCTCTCCAGGATTTAAACCTGGTTGTGCTTGAAGGTCATTAATTGCTGCAGGTGGTGTTGTGTCAGGTGGTGTGTAATTGTAGAATGCAACCATAACAAAACTCTGATGAGGATTTGTTGTTCTGGAAAGAGATGTTTCTAATTCTTGTTTATAATCAAATTGATGATTATAACAATCAAAATCCCACGCATTTAAAGTGCCAGCAGTATTGGCTAATACTTGAATAGTAGGAGAAGCGGTGCCTTGAATGCGAGTGAGAGTTTTAAGATATACACTGTTGTATGTAATCCCTGAAGTTCCAGAAACAGGATAAAGCTCTATAAAATTACTTCCGGTCCATCTTTTTGCTAAAAGTCCGGCATGAAGATAGCTGCCGCCGGATTGAATCCAGCTTACTACAAGATAGTGACTTTCATGTCCTGAAGTAAGTTCCCAGTCGCCATCTATCTGATAATACCCAGCAGAACCACGATTAGGATTCATTGTTTGTTCTGTATCCCAGCTGTTGTTGTTACCATTCCAGATTCTAAATCGTGTGTCTCCTGAAGATTGAATGTTGTAACAAACTAATATTTCATCTCCTGAAGGTTTCGGTTTTGCAGATATATTATTTGGACCCGAACCTCCTCCAGTTATAGGAGCAGACCAGCTGCTTCCATTCCATACTCTTGCATTAATACCAGAAGCGTTAAATATAATTATGCCTTCACCAGAAATACTTTCATATGTCACAGTAACACCTTCCCTAGCATCACTGTTTGAAACTCCACCTGCTGTGACTTGTATGTTAAAGTCAGACACAAACCCACGAGTAGGACCGCTTGAAATCCAGACACTTGCGTATGCTCTTCTGTTGTCTTTGTTTTGGTATACCATTATAACTTCTTCTCTTGTAGGGCAGGCTGCAAGTGTAACCCAGCAAGGAAGTTTTCCATCATGTAAGTTTCCAACATCTCTTACATTTTCCCACCACAAACCATTCCAGATTGTGTATTTCAAAGCAGTAGTTCCATCTGAATATACAATCATTGCATGACCGTTTTTTGTATAGACAACATCAAACCATCTGTTGGTGGTGTCTCCTCCTGAACGAATAATTCGTGGGGACTCAGCCCAGCCACCAGTAGATGTCCAGGTAGAACAATAAAGAGTGCCAGAGTTGTCTAAAGCTAACACTATTATCTCAGGTCTTGTAGGGCAGGCTGCTGCTCTTATGAAGTTTATTTGTGTGGTGATTCCTGGAACCTGTTGTTCACTTCCCATTTTGGTTTCAGTATCATAAATTCTGTATTTTAAACCCTGGTTGTCGCCATAAAGCACTATCCCAGCAGGAGCAGAATAAAGATAAAATTCGCACAGGAAAATACATGTTATAATTATTCTGCTTATATATTTCATACGCTATATATATACATATTTTTAACAAAAATATCAACTGGTTTGTTTAATTTTAAAATACGGTGGAACTACAAAGAAATATAAGCACTTTATTTTATTACGAAGATAACACCTTTATTTTTTCCTTTATTTTTTACAGAATCATGGATGTAAAAATAAACTCCTGAAGAGACTAACCTGCCATTTTCATCTTTTCCGTTCCATTCTAAAGAGTCTAATTTTTTTATTAATGTCCCATTTGAAGAAAAAATTTTAACACCAGAGAGAGGAAATACAATTTTTTCATTTATGCCATCCGAATTTAAAGAAAGTAAATACACTTTTTTAAATCCTTCATTTTGGTTAGAAGAAGAATCGGTTTGGTTATAAATTTCTACATTAGACACAAATGATGAAGTTTGACCTTTATCATCATAAGCTATTATTTGCAAGATATACTCTCCTGAAGAAAAATTCGATATGTCTATCTGATAATCAACTTCGAAAGCATAAGAATTTACTACTATACTACTTACCAGAATTTCTGAAATATAAATTTCTATTCTGGTAAGCTTGTTATCATCTGATGCTGAGATTTTAAAATTCATAATATTTGAAAATGAACTTGTGGAAAGTTCTATATATAAGGTAGGTAGTTCGTCTCCATGAACATTATTTATGGTTATTGATATTTCTGAAATAACTACGGTAGAAAAAGAAACTCCTACAGCTTTAAGAGTGTAAGTTGCGTTAGAATAATCATATGTGTTTAATAAAAATTCGTAAGGAGAGTGTTGTTTTGAACTTACTAATGAATCATTTAAATAAAGTTCAACTTTATAGACATCACTGGAAGCCTGAATATAAACTGTGGTTTGTCCGGAAAGGACCTGATTGTTTAAAGGAAAAACAATATTTATGTAAGTTAGAAACTGAGAGGTTTTATTATTTATATTAATTGTGATTTGTTTTTGTGAACTCTTATTTGTAGTATCATATGCTATTGCTTTGATTGTATATACACCATTTGTGTAAAGTGTGGTATTTAAAGTATATCTTATAGTGGAGGTAGAAGTTTCTGTTAATTTTTGTTGATCTATGTAAAGTTCTAATTTAGAAATTCCTTTATCATCGGAAGCAACAACTAGTATTTCTATTTTTCCAGATACCGTAGAATTATTTGAAGGTGTTTGGATATTCACAACCGGAGGGTTATCTTTTGGTTGATAGGAGGTAGATGAGGTAATAAGTGGCGCTAAATGAGGCCGTAACACCTCCATCTTCCATTCGTGAACTGAAACCCAATCGTCCTGCAGGATTCCACCAGTATCTCCGGAGTTTGGATTAAAACACCAGAATGTCCAGGAATATTTACTTCCCATGTATTTCATAAACTCTGTAAACCAGGTATATGCGGTTGTGTTGGATTGATTTTTAATGCCAAATTCTCCTACTAAAAGATGTCCTATATTCTGGTCATATATGAAACCAAAATGCTTATACCAAATCTCTGGCATGTTATTTGGAAAGTTAGGATCACTAAACCAGCTTTGATTGTAAACTTCCGGACCATATTCGTGAGGTGAATAAACAAGCTTTTCTGGCTTTATAAGATTAATAGGTCTTTTAGCAACGCCCATTAAATTTCCACCCCACCAGTAGTAATCATTTTGGTACTGTTCTACTCCTTCTACGATTATTAACCAGTCAGGGTTAACCTCCAAAATTGCATTTCCACATCTTTCAGCTGCAGCTGCCCAGTCTGTAGTTTGCGCCCAGGCAGTATAATATTGAGGAAGTTCATATCCCCAGCTTGCTGGTGGTTTCATGCCCATACCTGTGTTTCCGTGTGGTTCATTATCTAAATCTGCTCCAATTACTGTGGGGTTGCCTTTGTATCTTTGTGCTAAAAATACCCAATCCTCTATCCATTGTTGTTCGGAAAAATCTTGAGTATACCAGAGTGTTTCGTTCATATATCCATCGGCTTTTCTTGAGTGGTTGTCTAAAATGATTTTTAAACCATATTTTCCTGCTTCTTCTATTATCTTGTCTAAAATCTGCAAAGGTGTAAGTCCATCTAAATCAAGATTAATTCCAGTGTAACCTTCAGGAGCTTGTGGATATAGTTTTATTCCCTTTTGAACAGCGTAAGCGTCATTGCCGTATGGATTGATTTCAAGACCACGGGGAGTTGTTTTTCTTAACATTTCATTACACCATGGAATTCTAATGCAATTAAATCCTAAATCTCTAATTTGCATTATCATAGATTTATAATCTCTGCTCCATAAACCATGTGGCACATAATTGCCAGTTTCAAAGCCGAACCAGTTTACTCCAGTAAGGCGGACCTCATTGCCGTTTTCATCATAAAGTTTGTTTCCTATCACTTTAAGAAAAGAAGCTTCTATATTCCTGATTAAAAATAGACTTAAAACAAAAATTATTATATTCATTTTTTAATCTCTTAAAGTTTTGAATATTTTAAAAACTATACATCAAATTAAAAAAGTGAATGTTTCCTGTAAAATATGAAGAAAATTTAGTAGCATAATCAAGTATAAGATTTTCTTTTAAAACCATACCCAAACCAACTGAAACAAAATCTGATGAATAAGTATTGGAAACAGAAACTTTGCTTATGCCTCCTCTCAGAGAATACTTTTCTTTGAATTTTAACTCAGCGCCTAACGAGTAGCAACCACCAAAAAAGCTGCCAAAATCAAAAGCTAAAAGGCATGCTAAATCTCGAGATAACCTAAACAGGTTTGCTACACCTACCTCATATGAGGGTTGAATTTTTTCTTTTAATCCTGTATTCCATAATATGGATGAATTTAAAATGTTGTTTAGCTTGCCTGTAAAAGATAATTTTTTGATTTTGTAAGATAAAGCAATGTCAGTACTTATAGAATAGGAACTATTGTTATGTAATTTAGAAAGAAGATATTTTAAAGAAAATCCAAATGATATATCTTTTAACTTTCTTGAAAAAGAGATACAGGAAAAAAAGTTGCTGTTTACCACATTAAATAATTTATCTTTATCGTATATTACTTCCTCCTGAGGATCTTTTATACCATCAGAGTCCATGTCATAAAATTCAAGGTTGGAAGTATCTGTTACTTCAGTTAAGTTATAAAAAACACTAACACCTAAATTGTTTATTTTTAAATTTTTCCAGAGAAAACTATTTTTTGAAGTTTTTGACAAAAAGCTAAAAGAAAAGTTAGAAACCATATTATTTAAAATAGAGTAGTAAGATGCAGAAATAATACTTTTTTCTGAATGAATATTTGCAGGATTAACAACAATATTTGATACAGGATCATTTAAATTCATACATGCAGAAATACCTGCTGAGCTTGCTGTTGGTTTTATAATCAAAATTTCTTCGAAAAAATTAAAAGAATAGATAGAATACCCCAGAAAGGCTATTGTAAAAAAAAGTCTTTTCATTGATTTATCTCCTCATAAAACATACTATAGTAGCCGTATGCAAGTGCAATTGCTATTTGTTGCCATGTCCTATGATATTTATACTTCGGTGGAGGATTTTTTTGGTTATAAGGACCTTTTGGAGGTAAAGGTTCTCCGTAATCAGGTCTTGTTTCAAAAAATTTAACTCCTTCTTTAAGTTCTTTACCCCATGGAAAGACTTTCTTTACCCCTTTTGGCACAGGAACAATTTGGTCCCAGAACCTGGCGTAATCAGCTCTTTCTTCTTCAGTAGCTATACCTTTATCATCCCTGTATTTTTCCCACATAATATCAAGTATTTTTTTGGCTATTTGCTGGGCTTCTTGCTGAGGTTTGTTAAACCATTTTCTGTTAGCCTGATCCCAGAAAATTAGACATTTTACAAAAGCTCCAATTAATCCTACATCTTTACCATAACCAGTAACTTTACATTTTAAGTCTTTTGGAGAATTATCAGCAGATCCTTCCCAATCAATTCCTACAGGAATTTCTATATCATTATCTTTAAGTTTCATTTCTTTTAAAGCCCATTCTTTTAACCATTTTTCACAAATTTTAAATGCTTTTTTATCACCAGAAGCATAAATATATTGAAATACTCTTTCCATTAACCAGTATTGCCATCCAGACCAGGAATTGCTTGGTGGATCTAAATAAACCGGATGCTGACAATATTGCATGCCGTAAAATGGACCGTTTGGTCTTTCCCAGTCATTTACAACTCCTCCTCCAATTGCTCCATTTACAGCTTGACAAAACTCAATAAGTTCTATTTGTCTTTTAAGTGACTTATCCCAGTCATCAACACCTATCTTGGCTAAGTAGTAAGCTCCTAGTGGATTTTGATAACCACAGTGAACCTGACTGCAGCCAATTCTCCAGGCCCATTTTTCGTTTAAAGCTGCACCCCAAGCAATATACCATGATATTAAATAGTGACAACTATCGTATCCTCTACCAGGGGTTCTGCCTGCTCCTATTTTTTTGAAGTATTTATCAAACATACAGTATCTCAGCCAGTCACCCATTTCATACATTTTTAATCTGTAGTCAGAAATTTTTCCCCACTTTTGTTGTTTTGCAAACTCTTCAGCCCAGTAAAAAGCTTGAGCAACCCTTGCTTCAGCATCAGGAGCACAGGTATATCTCCATTGATTTGCATTTGATTGAACAAATAAATCCACAAAACCTTGGGGTTTGTTAGTGAAATTTTCAATTGAAGGATGTGGAATTGTTTCCCAGGTGGATTCATTTCCGCCTCTTTGAAAAAGATTAACAAACACGGCTCTTTTTCTACCACCAGAGTATTTACTGAAACCATACCAGTCATCTACATCTATAAGCCAGTGCATTAAATACATCTGATGACCGTATTTTGCTGTTATATCATCAAGAGGATCAATTCCAACAGGTTCATCAAATATCACAGGTGCTGGATATTTAGAAGGGTCAAGATATTCAGGTACATATGAAGCTGGTTTGTCAAAGTTATATGCATCCATATTAGGTTGTTCTGTCTTTTTATCAGGAATATAATACTTTTCCATTACTAACCAGGATTTTTCAAATGGCTGCCAGTTTTTTGTAAAGTATGCATAAAGCACATCTAACCATATTAAAAAAGATATTGCTTCACTTGTGGTATGTCTTCCATAATCATGTGCTTCTATGATTAACTTCTCAATACTATGATAAGGAATTCCTTCTTGAGAAATATAACCATTTGAAGGATCATAAATTTCATTATATAACTCAAGAAATTTTTCTTTATAAGATTTAATTTTTTGTTTTTCAGCAGAAAGTATAACTGTTTTTTCCTTACAAAAAATTAAAAAATGGAATATAAAAACCAGGAAAAATATATTTTTTGTTTTCATTTATCCTCCTTCTAGTTGTGTTATCATGTATTATCAATTACAAAAAAATTTATAGCATTGTCAATATTTTCCATAAAATCTTTAAAACTCTACAAGAGAAGATTTTTTAACCTTATTGAAGAATTACTAATTCGTGAGCCTCAAATTCTAAATTTTTTTCAGAAAGATATTTTTTGTTAGTCTTAAGTAAGGTAATAGAATATTTTTTGAAAGTAAAAACTGAAGATAAAGTATTTCCGGAAGAATTTATTTCTAACTTAATAGGAAGATCTGAACTGTTTTTATTTACCACTATTATATTTATCTCATCATTATTTTTAGATGCGTACAAACCTATGTTTTTAGATGACAAGTTGGTTGTATTTAAAACATAACCGTTGCTAAAATTTTCAGAAAAAATTTTAAACACATAGTAATTTACATTTGCTTCATCTGCCTCGTTTAACATACCAAAGCCTCCTTCATAGTCGTTTAAACAAAACTGCATAATATAGTCAAGTCCATACTTTGCAGCTATACCATAAATATCTGCCATAAACAATGGTCTTACAACATTTGGATAGTTCACTTTTCCCATTGAATCCACGTTTATTTCTGTAATTGCCAGCTCTAACGAGGGGTTATACTTTGAAATCCATTCATTAAATCTAGGAATTAATCTTGGGATAATTCCTCTTACCTGGTTGTAATCATAGTAGTTTATATACTCTTCATCCCAGAAAGTTCTTGTCGACTCTAACATTTTTTCTGTTCCTTGTGGTATAAAATCATAAGGATCTTCCCAGTTAATTCTAAATCTTGGATATATATGAAAAGATACTACATCTATAAGACGATAACCTTTTGGGTTTTCTTTTTTGTTTTTTTCAAACTCTGCACATTTTTTAATAAGATAGTCAACTGCTCCCTCACAGCCATTATAAGTAACATCGGCATAAGTTCCCCAGTCAAGCCAGGAGGTAGTAATAGCTGGAGCAAAAATTTTAAGGGGTTTTTTTGAAACCTTACTTTGGGCTTCTCTCATTGCTATTACGAATTTTTTTAGTCTATCAAAGTACTCTTTTACACTTAAGGGATTTTTTTGTACATCTTTATGTGTAAGATGCCATATAAATGGTTCATTATCCATTTCAAAAAAAGTCACATCATACTTTTTTATACCATTTAAATAATAAACCAAGTCAGCAGCATCTTTTTCGTCCATACAAAATTCAAAATTATCATTGTTCTGTTCATTTGGTGCATAGCCTAACATATTAACCTGAATAAGTGGCTCAGCTCCTATTTCTTTGCAGTAATTTACAAATTCATCTATTTTAGGAAGTTCATATACATAAGTTTCTCCAGTAGAAGTGTCTCTATATCTTGAAGTTCTCCAGTTATATCGGCTCATTAAGTTTCCGCCTGCTCTTATAACTTTTAGCTTTAAAGATTTTACAAGTTCTTTGTCTGGGAAAGAAAATAACCACATACCCCAGTTTGTTCCATATAAAAACTGTGGAATTTTTCCATCAGTTTTTTTATAAGGCGGATTAAAAACCTCATCGCAAAAAACTTTTGCTTCTAATTGATAGTTGGATAATTGAGCTGGCGAGGTTATCTTGTATATATTGAAAAAGAAATCTTTTTTAGGTTCATATTCTTTAGTATAGTCTTTAACGAATGAAATTTTATCTATATAAATTGTTCCCTTTTCTCCGCTTACTCCAGATTTTGAAAACTCAAAGCCTGCTACTTTGTCAAATTCTATCTCAGAACTAAAACCTTTATTTCTTCCCTTCCACCATCCTACTATTCTAAATTTTTTAAAAGGCACTACTACCAGCTCCCATGAGGTTGAGATTTTTATAACATACTGGCTATATTTATTAATATTCAAGTTTCTATCTTTCGTAACTAAATTTATAAGGATGTATTCTTTTAGATTTGAACTTTTTATTTTGAACTGCAAAGCTTTATATTCTGAAAGATTTTTTAGGGTTTCAAAACTTTTTCCAACAGTAGTATAACACCATTCCCATTTGTCTGTTTTTTGAAGAAGATAACTCCACTCCAAGATATTTTCATTGTCTTCTTTTACAACTTTTGTATCACATATAGAAGCTCCACCGCTTCCTTGGTCTCCCATAAAGTACCAATTTTTAAGAGGTAAATTAAAATCCTCAACTTCAAAATCCTGGCTAAAGACTGAATGAACTAAAAATACAAATGCAACAAAAAATAATTTCATCTTTAAAACTCCTTTTTATTTTAAAATATAAACTACTCCATAGTTAAATTTATCAGAATTTAATTTTTTTACCGAATATAAATATAAACCACTTTTTACATAGTCTCCATTTATGGTTTTCCCATCCCATTTATTCTGATGAAGTGTGTGATATATCAGTTCCCCATTCGTATTGTAAATTTTTAACTCTTCAATATACTCTCCGAAATCTATTACATTGTTTATATTGTTTTCATCTAATGTTAAAATCATCTTATCTTTTATGTTATCCACAAAAAATTCAACAACACTTACAGCAGTCTGATATGAGGTATCATAACTTATAATTTTTAGTTCATGATAACCGTCAGTTAAAAATTGTGTGTTAAAACTAAAAACATAGCTTCCAGAAGAAGAAGACACTGTGTAAGTATCAACAAGCTGGTTGTCAATGTAGAACTCTATTTTTGCTATTCCGTAGTCATCTGAGAATAAAACTTCTGCCTTTAAAATTTCAGATACTTTCATTTTATCGGTAATATTAGTCAGAATTATTTGTGGTTTCTCATCTTCATTTGCAATATATATTGTTATTGATTTTTCTGATAAATTATTTACTATATCACATGCTTTTACATTTATAAAGTAGGTTCCGTTTAAATACTGCTTTGTGTTTAAAGTAAAAGTCAAATAGCCTGTATGAGTTGATATTTTTAAGAGTTCTTCGTTGTTTGAATTTAGCATTCTAAACTCTAAAAAAGCCAACAAAATAGAATCATAAGCTTCTATTTGAAAACTGCATATGTTTGAAACAACAGAGTTATTCGTAGGGGTTATAAAATTTATTACAGGTGGTGTATTGTCAATTATTAAATTTTTAACGATTGATGTAGATTGTGTTAAGGAATCATAAATCTTTATGCTGATTTGAAAATTGCCATCATTAAATTTTGTAGTATCCAGTAAATATTCATAAGAAAAACTACTGGAAGTAATGTTAAAAGAAGAAATAAAGATATTGTTATGATAAAGCCACAGTGATTTTAGTAGATTGTCATCCTTTGCTTGAAGTTTTATTGCGGTTGTTTTTGAAATTATGTTGTGGGTTGAACTCACTATGATTGCTCCTTCTGGTGGTTTATCTCCTGAGTTGTTTACAATTACCTCCAGCGAGGTTTTAGAGAAATTGTTGACTCTGTCATACACAACAAATTCTAATAAGTGTCTACCATCTGGATAGCTGTTTGTTTGCCAGAGTAAAGAATATGGTGTCTGATTTAAGGTTTGTATTAGAGAGTGGTTTATATAAAAATCTATTTTTTCTATGCTAAAGTTATCAGTTGCTAAAATGTCAATTTTTATAGTGCCGGATAGAACCTGTTCATTATATAAGTTTATACTTGTAATTGCTGGTGGCTGGTTATCTACATATACTGATACTTGTTTAGATATAGAGTTATTAATTTTGTCATACACTGCTACTTTTATAGCAGTCGTGGATGAGAATTGTTGGGTATCCCACAGATATACAAAATAAGTAGAAGTTTGTTGTAGAGTTTTTGTTAACAATAGATTTGAGTTAACATAAATTTCAAATTTTGAAAGTAAGTAATTATCAGAAGCTGAAAAAGAAATTGTAGTAATTTTTGAAACATATGATAAATTAGAAGGCAACTCCAGGTTCAACTGTGGGGCTGTGTTGTCAACTATTACATTTACTACGCTAAAAGTTGACTGTTGAATAGTATCATAAACAATAACTTTAAGTGAATATAGAGTGTCTTGTAGAAGTGTAGTGTTTAAAAAATAATCAAACGGATGCGATGTTTTAGTAGATACACAAACATTGTTTATGTAATATTCTATTTTAGAAATCCCTTTATCGTCTGAGTAGACTAGCGGTATTAATACTGTTCCAGAAATTAGCTGATTTTCGTAAAAAAGTATTCTGCAAGCAGGAGGATTGTCTATATTGTCAAAATAAACGCTAATTTCGACCTGTGAAGTTTGATTTTGGGTGTCATACGCAACAGATTTTAAAACATGAAGACCATCCGAATACAAAGAGGTATCTAAGGAGTAATTAAGCCTTGTTGAGTTGTTTTGAGTAAAAAGAAGTGTGTTGTCTATATAAAGTTCTATTCTGGAGATTCCTCTGTCATCTGAGGCTTCTATCTGGATATTTACTGTAGCTTGAAGTGTTGTTCCGTTTTGTAGAGAAATAAATCTTACTGTTGGTTTTGAATCAATGTTATCTACATATACTTTCAGTTGTTGTTCCGTGGAGAGGTTGTCTGTGTCATATACTTTTATTTTTAAAGAATATTCACCATCAGAATAACTCTGTGTATTCCAGCTGTAGGAAAAAGGAGCAGATGTTTTAGTATAGATGTTAACATTATTTATATAAAATTCAACTTTGGTGATACCTACATCATCTGTTGCATTCACAGAAATGTTAACAGTTCCTTGAACTGTTGAACCGTCCTGTAAAGAGATAGATTGAATAGCAGGTGGTTGTTTTATGTTATTTATGATAATCCATACTTTTTTTGTGTCACTACTTCCAGAAGTTGTATAACCAACTACCTTAAGTTCATGAACACCATCTGTGTATTGTGTTGTGTCCCAGACCCAGCTATATGGGGAAGATGTATCTGTATATTTTAAGACATTGTCTACATAAAACTCTACACTGCTTACAGTGCCAGCTGTATAAACATTTACAACTACAGTGGTGCTACCTTCAATTATACTTCCAGATGATGGATTTACAATGTATAAGTTTAAAGTGTCTGATAAATTCCACAAATTAGGAAAGTTTCCTGTTACTACTAACAAAGTTAAAAGCCGCAGTGAGTCATTGTAGTAATTTTCTTGTGAAAAACTTGCAAGTCTGGTGTATAAGTTGTTAAGCCATGTTTGAAAGCTACTATCACACATAGCAGCAATTGCAAAAGGCCCCACAAAAGAAGCGTTGTTATACTGACCAATTACATTACCGTTGAGTTGATACCCATCCTTTATGTTGGAAGGTGTCCCTCCTGTGGCAGAACTTATCCAGTTAGAAAGTTTTTTTAGATGATTATAAACATAACTGTTGCCATACCAGAGATAATCTATGCCATATCTCCAGGGAAACCTGCATGCATCATACTTATAATCATATGAATATCCTGATGCCTGTGCACCGGATGCTTGACACCAATCAGGAACTAAAGCAGTAGTGTAGTTGTTATAGAAATATCCTGTTATATCATAACACTTATTTACAACATTATTCCAATTAGCATTCCCAGTAGCGGCGGCAAATACTTTATAAAAACCAGGTGCAAAATAACTAGGATTAGTAACATTTGAACCTCCCCAAACATCACCAGGTTTTAATACATATGTCCCACTTTCAACACAATGTGTCATCAAAGCATTTATTATTGTGTGTGCCTCTTGAAGATAATTTATAGCACCGCTACTTCCCCATTGCTTATGTGCAAATAAAAGTGCTAAAGCAACATCCTCATCCGCATCTGTAGCAGCATTATATCCTACAATATTGCCATTAGCATCTACATGCCAGTGCATTAAGTTTTTGCTGTTGGTATAGTGTTTATAGTACCTAAATAGTCCGTCAAAATATTGTTTTGTATTGTCATTGCTATCTGTCATTAAAACTGTTATTAACATACCGTACCCTATACCTTCTGATACAGTACCATTTTTGTAGTTGCCATTTTGGTCACCTTCAGGTCTTTTAACACGCCACATGTTAGGTTGAGGGCATCCTGACTGGGTAAGATATGCATTTTTCCAGTTATTAAAGGCTGTTAAAACTACATTATTCATTGTGTCCTGACTTACATTATTTGGCTTTATCCCGTAAGGATAGTTTACCGATTGAGGAAAAGGAAAGTTAGCAGAAAACGAATAACTTATTAATAAAAATAATAGCAGTAAATACTTTTTAGATTCTGCTTTCATCTTTTTTTCTTTCCTTTCTTTGGAACAATTATTATTTTTTCATGGTGATTGGAATGTTTATGTTTAATTTTTTCTCTCCAGCCATAGGGCAGTTTAATAATTGCTGAAGGAACATATTTTATTTCCACCATCACCCAGGGTTTTGAAAGATCTTTTGTTTTCCACCAGTAGCCATCGTAGTAACAAAACCACACTCCATCAAAGTAAAAAACTTCAAAGTCATCAAAATTGGCTACATACATAACATTACTTTCAGGTATTATTACCAACTTAGGAGTTATAACTACTTTAGGAGGAGTTTTTATTTTAATTTTTATTTTTGAACTAAGTAGTGGCACTGCAAATATCAAAAAGAAAAACAAAACACTTACTTTTTTAATATCTAATTTTTTCATAAGGTTTTCTTTTAATACATTAGACAACTTTTACAGATAATAAAGTTCCAGGAAAATTTATTTTACCACCAGGATACTGCCGGTTTGAAGTGTTCCATCTTTAAATTTACATCTATAGATATAAAAACCGGGTTTTAATTTGTTAGCGTTATTATCTTTTCCATTCCAAACAAAATTCTCTTTTATTTGTTTAAGAAGTCTGCCTCTTATATCATAAATCTTTATCTCTTCAATTTCTTTGTCAGATTTAAATTCTATAACCTCATTTTTATCATCTTCATTTAAGCTTAAGAAATATTTTAACTTCAAACCTGTTGGCTCAGGCTGAGAATAAGAAAGAGTTATATTTACAGAATATGAACCTACCTGGTTTGAAGCATCATATGCTAAAACTACAAAAGTATAATTTTTTGAAGTATAATTTTTTGGATCTATTGTAAAACTAAAAGGAGATTGGGTGGATGTATAAATTAAATTATCATCAAGATAATACTCTACCTTGATAATCTCATCGTCATTCTCTATAACAGGAACCACTTCAACTACGGTTGATATAACGCTTCCCTGAGTTAAAGCTGGCAGGGTTACTTTAGGGGTTAGATTACCTGCAACATTGTTTACCACTAAAGCAACAGTTTTAACAGAGACCTGTGAGTTTGTGTCTTTTGCTTCTATTTTTATCTCATAAATTCCATTTGTATCTAAGATTGTATCCCAGATATAGTTTACATTAGAAACCAGAGTAGAAGTTGTTAAACTAATAACCAGAGAATTGTTTTTGTAAACACTTAAAGAAGTTATGCCATAATCATCACTAACTACAATTTTAAGTTCTATTGTTCCACTTACTGTCTGTCCATTTATTAGATTTATCCAGATTTCTGGAAGGTTGTCTTCTAAAGGAGAAGTGGAAGAAATAACTTCAAAATTTGCAATAACTGTTTTAGTAGAGTCCATTATTAACACTACAGGGTTTGAACTTGTCTGGATATCTCCAGACCAATTTAAGAATTTATAACCTGAAGAAGCTGTGGCATAGAGTTGAACCTGTTCACCTTTAAGATAAACTTGTTTGTTAGGATATCTGGTAACACTGCCTGAATTTTGAGGATTCACCTGAATATATAAAGGATAGTAAGGATTGTTAACTATAACTGTTATCTGTGCAGTAGTTGACTGATTAAGCGTATCATAAGCTATTGCTTTTATATAATGTAAACCGTTGGTTGTAGAAGTAGTATGCCAAATAAACTCATAAGGAGAAAGGTTGTCCGTATAAACAAGTAAGTTGTCTATATAAAACTCCACTTTTGACACACCAAAATCGTCAGAAGCAGATGCTCTTATAGCCACTGTTGAAAAAACTATAGAATTATCTCCAGGAGAAACAATTGTCAGGTTTGGAGGATTGTCTACGATTTGTGTTGTTTCTGTTGTAGAAACTTCAACTTCATACCATAAAGTTTGATAAATATGCGAAATTGTAAACTTTGCTTTGTTGTTTTCTACAGTTATGGGCACGACTGTCTTTCTTGCACCTGTGTTGTCTAATGCATATACTTTTACTCTTGAAGCTAAATATGGTAAAACTATGTCACAGCTTATACCCTCAACAAACGAAGTAGAACCACCCCACTGGTTGCCAACTGTGATATTCTGGTTTACAGGTGGAGGAAAAGATATAGGAGTGTTAGGATATACCATCCAGTTCATGCCAGGATTTCCACAAGCACCTAATGCTGTTATTAAAATTTGTCCTGTTGTTGTAGTTGAATTTAGTTCAGAAAATGTTTTTCCATCTATGGAATTTAAAGTGATAACAGCCCATTTGTTTTGAATAGAATTAACATTCCTTATTACTATGTTATCAGACAATGTATATTCCTGGTTTTGTAAATACCCAACTAAAAACTTAACCTTTGAAGCATCACCTATAAATACACCATTAGAGGTGTCCCACTTTAACTCGTTAGTATCTGAGACATAGTAGTTGTTAGTAGGCAGCTGAACCTGAGACGGTGTAAGATAATTTTGGGGTTGAGGACCTCCTTCAACTATCATAGCTGTTTTATACAACATAGCAGTTCTTCTATTAAGACCTAAATCATTTGCATGGATTAATCTCCAAGCCCAGGTGGTTAAAGCTTGGTTTATCTCATCCTGCTTTGTGACATTTACAACTACATAATTTCCATTAGATGAAGAAATGTCTCCCCTCCTATATATAAGAGCTGCCGGTATAAAAGAAGCAAACTGAACCGGATGCTGGTGTAAATCAAAGAATCCTGTAATTCTTTTAGTATCAAAGCTTGTGCTATGTGAATAAGTATAACCAAAAATTCCATCCCAATCATGAAAAGCAGCATATGCAGCTAAAAATATAAAACATTCAGCAGAAAATGTGTTTGGTGCAGGATGGTTATACTCAGTCACAGTAAAAGGTTTACCATAAACTCTCCTCATAGCCATCTCAGATATGGTTCCACCGTCAAGATCTTTCACCAAAGTTGCGTTTGTTACATACCAGTTATTCATATTCCAGGCAGTTCCAGGAAACACCGGGTGATGCCAGTAAGAATGAGTATCCACGAAATCAAGCTTTGACATTATATTTGGCACAGATGTAAGACCAACCGTGGTCCCAGTAATTGCACATTTTATACCAACAGTATTCTTTAAATAGTCATACATCGTAAGCCAGAAGTTTTCTTCAAGTTGATGCAAAAACTCAATCCAGTCCCTTTGAGCTTTCTGTGTCCTTAGATTCCTTTCTTGATACTTTATTATACCCACGGTCCCATTATCCAGATTCTCACCAGCAAGTAGACCTACATTTCCACCAGGCCTAAATGATATGTTACTTAACCAATATGTAGCTAACTCTTTACACATATTTGAAAAATTTACCCTCGCGTTTGTATCACCACTAGACACTGTAAGTTCAAATGTAAAAAGTTGATAGTATGTAGTAAGATTTATTACCCTGTCAAACCCTAAAATCTGCCATGGCTCATGTGCTTGTCCTATTTGGACATTGATTGAAGTGTTTCTATCTGCTTTAGCATAAAAACTCAAGGTATACGGACGAGTTGAAAAAACAACCAAACCTGGCTGGTTAAACTGAACATGCCAGGATGTAGATGAGGTGTTTTCTATTTTTATCTTGACAGCTCTTTCTCCATTAGGACCTTCATTTACTATAGTAAAAGATGCCCTTGCAACACTTTGTTGCTCTCTGTTCCAGTATGTAAAACCTTGCGAAAAATCAGCGTTCTTTAGCATTTCTTGACCTAATGGTTCAGATAAAGCCCAACCAGAAGAAACCAAATTTGAATGTGTCTGATATTTATTTACAAGCCAGTTGTTCCACTTCTGCCTTAAATTCTCTGAAAACTCTTGAGGTAAAATATCTATAGTCCTATCTAACCAACCTTGAATTAAACCGTGTTCGTTTATTATCTCAACCATAGCAACCGCAGGTTCATTGTTATAATATGTACTTGTATAAGGGTTTAATCTTGTAAGTAGATTATAAGCATATTCTTTTTGAAGATCTATCATCGGCTCATAAAACATAGCAGGCACTTGTTTCTGTTTCCAATCAAGCTGGTTGATAGAAGAAGGAAGCCCATCACCAGGCATAAAATTGCGACCTACAACTAAATTTATATTAACATATATGCCGTTTTCTTTAAGTTTTGAAATAAAATAATCAAGACGATCCAAAGCTTCTTGATTAAAACTTCTTGTGGTTGTGTAGGTTCCTGCATAACCAAAGATAGAATATCCCCAGGGGTTGTCTAAAAAATGCAACCTTGCAATGTTTATTCCAAACTTGGCAAGCCGTTTTGCAACCTGCTCTGCCTGTGTCTTCAAAGGAAAACAAGCATCTGATGTAAAGTTTACACCTAAAAACTTTATTCGTTGACTGCCTGCATAAAAATGTCCATCTGTCCCTGCAGAAACAAAACCATACTTTCCTGCTGGCTTGTGGTTTAACCAACTTATATCACAAACATTAGATGAAGAATCATCCCAGGGAAGATAAAAATAAAAAGTTTGTGCTGAAAGAGGAAGTAAAGACAAAACATACACTAAAAAAGTAAGTAATATTAACTTCATAATAATTATATCCCTAACTTTTATAGTTTTATGCCATTTTTAAAATAAATACAAAAATTTTTTTCAAAATACAAGTTAAAACAAGTAATTATTTGAACCCCAAATTTATTAGTTAAAAAACAAAAAATAATTTTACTTAATCTTCAACATCTACATATACAAACTTTTCACGAAGTATTTACAAAGTATTTTAGAAAAAATTAAGCTTCTTTATATTTTGGTCTTCCTCTTTTTTCTCCTTCTAATCTCTTCCTTGGTGGATAACCTAATATAACATTACTGCTGCTGTCATATACCAACATAACTTTACCATATAAACCTTTATATTCACCTTCATCAAAGGAAGCTACTGCTAACAATGCTACTTTGCCACCATCACTAACCATCATATTGCCCCTTAACCAATTTACACCACCTTTATAATACTTCTTAAACTAAAATTCCCAAATTCATCATATAAACTTACCTCAGTATTAACCTCACCTGCACCTTCATAATACCCTTCAGGTCCTACATAGTCAAAAAACTCCTGATTATGCACAACAACATTGGTATGTCTCTCTATAAACACTCCATACTTGCTACTGCTTGAAACTACAAATGCAGTATATATGTGTAACTCCGCTTCAAAATATCTATCCCCTATAAGTATCTTGCTCGGCTTTATAACTTTACCTAAATCTATCCTCTTTACTAATCTGCCTTCTTTGTTTGTAAACTTCACAACACCACTGCTTTTATACATCTTAAATTCTATAGCAGAAGAAAGATAACTCACATATAACATAACTACACCAAATATTATGTATAATAATTTCTTCATATAATTTTACCCCCTGGTGAAAAAAGATCATTTATTATATTAAAGGGTTATTAAAAGGCAGGTAAACTTTAATGCTAATTTATTTGATGTTTTATACATTGAATGGTTTAATTTGGAGAATAATGTAATTTAAAAAATTAAAACAAAAAATAACTTAAATCTTTAATTTTTTCAAAATCGTTTTTATCTATTTTTAGATCAATGCATTTTATGTTTTCTTTAAGTTGTTCTACTGTTCTTGAACCATCTATCACACAGCTTACAGTATCAAAACATAAAACTAATGCTAAAGATAACTGCGAAACACTACAGGAATAATTTTTTGCTAAAATTTCAACTTCCTGAAGTACTTTCCATCCATATTCAGAAAATCTCCACTTCCATCTTTTTTCTTCCCAGTCAGGTTTTATAAAGCCCCTTGTATCAGGTGGGATGAAATCCTTTTTATATTTACCTGTAAGAAATCCAGATGCTAAGGGGCTGTACGCCATATATCCCAGGTTTAGCTTTTTTGCAAGTTCGTATTTTTCAAAGTTTACATCAAAGTCAACTATATTAAATATTTCCTGTAAAACATATGGTTGAGTAAGACCTTTATTTTTTGATAGTTCTATTGCTTGAAAAACTTCCCAGGACATATAATTGGACATCCCTATAAAGCGTGCCTTTCCCGATTTAACAACTTTATCCATTGTTTCTAAAACTTCTTCAATTGGAGTAAAAGGATCAGGCCAGTGAAGAAAATAAATATCTACATAGTCGGTCTTGAGGCGTTTAAGGGAATTTTCTATACTTTCTAAAATTTCTTTTTTAGTTTGGTATCTGCCATCACGATATCCATGAACTTTTGTAGAAATAACCAGGTCTTTTCTTTTTTTTGACTCTTTTAAAAAATCTCCAAGAATCTCTTCTGCTTCGCCCCACCTGCTTCCATAAACTTCTGCTGTGTCAAAAAAGTTTATTCCTTTATCTATACAAAAATAAAATATTTCTTTTGCTTGAGTATATGTTGTTCTTCCTCCCCAGAAAGCAGTTCCATAACATATCTCGGAAACTTTCAGGTTAGTTTTGCCTAATATGCGGTATTTCATTTAATTACTTTTATTGTGCCAAAGAATTTTTGATTGTTTTTTGTTGTTATTTTATATAAATAAAAACCTATTTTTAATTTATCATCTAAACTCAATAAAAACGGAGGGCTTTCAATAGCTTTTATAACTTTTCCTTTACCATCAAATATTTCTACTTTTAATATATCATTTGTTATTTTTGAAAAATCTACAGGTTGGTTGTAATTTAATAAGTAGTGATTTTTATTGATTATATCTGAATTTTCTTGCTGGTTATTATTTTGAGAAGTATCATTGTATACCCTCACTTGAATTTGTTTGTATCCTGTTTGGTTATTGTTGTCATAGGCAACTACTTTAATAAAATATGTGTCGTTTAAGTAAATAGTAGTGTTCCAATCGTAATTGATATAACCCGAATTTGTTGTATAAACCAGCTGGTTATTAATGTAAAGTTCTATTTTTTTAATTAAATGGTCATCTGTGGCTGAAGCAGTAATCTGAAAAGTGCCAGAAATTATCTGGTTGTTTTGTGGTGTTAAAATTGTCACTGTTGGTGGTAAATCATTTGGAACATTATTTATATAAATTGATAGCTGCTGAGTAGTAGATTGTTGAAGTGTGTCAATAGCTACAACTTTTAAATAATGTGTACCGTTTGGATATCCTGTGGAATAAAAAATATAGTTAAAACTTCCAGAATAAGTAGCTATTAAATTATTGTTTATATAAAAAAGTACATTTGTAATTCCTTTATCGTCAGAAACATAAACATTTATTTCTATACTTCCAGAAACTGTAGTGCCATTTGTTAAGTTTTGAAAAATAACTAAAGGAGGTGTATCTTGAGGTTGTCCTCCTCCGCCTCCACTTCCACCTCCATCTGGTGGAGTGGTGAAGCCGTTTAGAACATAAACTGAAATTGTTTTTTCTGAGGACTGGTTTATGGTATCATAAGCTGTTGCTTTTATTTGATAAACTCCGTTTGAGTATAAAGTTGTATTCCAGAGATAAACAAGTGAGTTACTATTTATTGCTTCATAAACTTTATTGTTAGAAATATAAAGTTCTATTTTTGAAACTCCCCTGTCATCTGAGGCTTGTATTTGAACAGTAACATTTCCTTGAACTGTGGTTCCGTTTTGAAGATTAACAAAACTTAAAGTGGGTTTAGTATCTGTTATAGTAGAAACCGGTTTTGCAAAGTACGCAACAGTAACAAGAGTTCCTGCCCAGTAGTCTACACCTGTCTCGGTAGCTACATAGTCGTTCCACCTGTCTGAAAAGTCAGTGTGGGATTTTGGTCCTCCAATAGTTGCGCCTGTAAGCTCAGTAGCCTGGTAGGTTGGCAGTTCCGGGACATTTTCTCCGTCAGGATTTGCTGCTCTGTGGTGTGGATGTTGTGGATATCTTGTAAGCCATCCGTCCTGTTTGTTTCCTACAATGAAGCTCATTCCAAACTGGTTTCTGCCAAAAACCCAGTTCATCTGGTCTTTTGCTATTTTTAACATCTGAGAGTTAGGAGTTCCTTTTTTCAAAGATAAGTCATAAGCCATAACTGCTGTTGCTGCAACACCCATCATATATCTACAAGTTCCCCAACCATAGTCCCATTTTCTCCCATATATATCTGCAGCAGGTGCCGACTGTAAAACATCTCTCTCTAACCATTCAATACACTCATCTTTTGTGACAACTTTTGTGTCTATTTCCCCTGGAGCATTATCTACTGGTGAAGCATACGGGTAGTAATCGTATAACACCAACGCAAATACATTAGGAAAACTCAAAACATAATAAGAACAAAACTGCCATTTTTGCTCTTTATACATCCAGTATTGTGTTTCTCTAAGATAAAATGAATCTCCTGTAGCCTTATAGAGTTCTAAAGCAGCTAAAGCCATATCGTCATCTGCACGGTTATCTGGGCTATAGTAACCTTTTCCACCTGTATTTTTCCCTGTCTGTCCATATACATTTTTGGCTATTTGATAAACAACCTTAGCAGCATCAAGACACTTATTGGCATATTCAATATCAAATTTATAGTATGCTGTAGCCATCATTGCTAAACAAGCAGAAAATCTTCCTGCTAAGTCAGCACCTATATCACTCCATGCTTCCCTGGGTTGACCTCCACGAGATTGAGGAAAGTTATCCTGGTTTTCTGGTTTGTGCCACCAGGTATGATCATCGTCTCCGTCACCCACTTGATAGTATAATCTGTTTTGTGAAATTAAACCGTCTTCAACTGAAGCGTTATACAAATTTAATAAATAATCAGTTACAACTTTAACTTCATTTAATACATCAGGTATACCATCAGGGTTGGGGTTATAGTAAGTACCGTTGTACTCCATCCCATAAACATCACCAAATCTATTGGGCCAGTTGTTATATGCAAACAAAAGCATACAAGCAGCATAAAAAACTGTGTGTCCAAATTTTACATGGTCACCACAGTCATGCCAGCCTCCTGCAAGAGAGCCTTCTTTACCACTTCCACGAATCATACCATCTTTCGTGTGACAGGGTTTATGAATCCAGGAATGGTAAGGACCGCACCTGTTTGCTCCATAAACTCTCAGTGTGTAGTACAATACCTTGTTATATAGGTCATCTCTTATTTCAAACTTTGGTGAAACTTCAGAACCAACTTTGAGATAGTAAACTCCAGGAGTATTAACTGCAGAAAAGTCAGCAAGATATAAGATCTCAGAAGTTACACTGTCTGTGCCTAAAGCACTTAAGTTTCCAGAGAAAACCATTTCGTCTGTATTGTACCTATGAACACTGAAAGTCCCAGAAAGTCCAGATACCACTGCTGTTTTGTAGTTGTCATCAGTTGAATAACCAGCCTGGTTTAGACGAATAAGAGGTGCACCAGGGATTGGTGGAGAAAAAAGAAATTTTACAAATATGAAGAATTGAAATAATAAATATATTAAAAATTTTTTTAAGTATAGCTTTTTATTTTTTGTGTGTTTCATATTTTTACTTTTTGGATTATTTTATAATTTATACAAGTATTAACTTGTTGTATTTAAACTAAAATAATATTTTTTATCCCCATAGAAACATTTCTGGATTTCAAATTTTAAAATGTAAGATATATTTAGTCAAAGAGAATAATTAAAAAATCAACTTATTGTGAAGATTTTCCAAGAAGTCTTGCTTTAATATATTTCTTAACCTGCATTTTTTCAAAAAAACCAATTTTTGAAAACTTTATTCCGTATTTATAAGCTGACCTTCTTTTTTAACCCAGACTATTTTTCCTTGAACATCTATAGGAATGCTGATTTTTATTAAAATATCATCATTCTTTTCAAATTCTCCTTCTGTTTCAATAGCGATACCTTTTAAGCTCAAATCTAAACCACAACCTCGCCAGGAATTTTCTAATTTGCCATTTTTATATACATCTAACATCATATTTATTGGGGCCCTTATTGCTTTTCTTCTTTCCATTTATTTTATTTTCCCCCGGAGTTAAGATATACATATTAAAATTTACAAAAATATTACATTTATGTCAATAATATGTAAAATTAAGGTTTTTATGTTATTAAAAGAACATTTTATCAGGTATAATTTTTATCTTAAAACGAGAATTTTTCCTGTAAAAATTTTCCCATTTTTAAGTTTAGCTTTGTAGATATAAAGGCCGGGTTTAGAAGTAAATGCTGGATTTACATCACCTGAAGACTCGTAAATTACTTTTCCATTTATTCCATATATTTTTATCCATTCAATATCATCTCCAAAATCTATTACTTCATTTTTGTCATCTGAATTAACTGTCAGTAAATAATTATCTTTTAATAAAGTATCTAAAGAACCAGAATTATCCACTGTAAAGTTTATACTTGTTGTCTGCGTCTGATTTGATGTGTCGTAAACAACTACTAATAAATTGTGACTACCATCAGATAAGTTATTCGTGTCTATTGTGTAACTATAAGGTGATGATGTCAAAGTTGCTACTAAACTACCATCTATATACACCTCAACTCTAGATACCCCTATATCATCACTACAACTAATAACTAAATTATATAAACCAGATACTATCTGTCCTGTTGATAAATTAATACTACCAATAAAAGGCTTACTATCTGTTGATACACTCACACTAAAATGCGCAACAACTGTCTTGTTTGCATCCATTAATATACTTACAGGATTCTGACTGCCTCCTACATCTCCACTCCAGTGACTAAATACATAACCACTGTTTGCCTGCGCTGTAAGTGTTACAGTTGTGCCTGCAATGTATACACCACCAGTTGGATTATAGTAAATCACCCCTGCTGCTTGAGGATAAATATCTAAATTAAGAATATATGTCTGAGTAGTGGTTATATTAACAAAGTTAGCAGTCACTGTTGTGTTGGTAGTAATGGTTATTACAATAGGATTTGTTGTATAAACACTACTGCCAACAACCCAGTTTGAAAAAATATACCCACTTAAAGCAACTGCTTGAAGAGTAACAGTTGAGTTCTCTAAAAACACTGTCTTGTTCGGAGTTCTTGTTACGGTTCCTGCTTGTGAAGGGTTGATTATTATATTAAGAGTATAATATTTAAAGGTAGTTGTAGATTCTGTATAGGGATATTCTTCTAAATCAGGCAACTCATCTAAAGTAATAACATAGTTGT
>JBCNUU010000019.1:0-5506 GCA_039630545.1 Endomicrobiia bacterium | reverse complement strand
ATGAAGTGTCATAACTGTTGGGATTTTATATTTTTCAAAAACATCTAAAATTGACGGAGAAATTTGATGATAAAAATTGTTTAAATGAACTATATCTGGTTTCACTATTTCGTTTATAAATTTTTCAATTTTTTTCTTCGCTTCAAGTGAGTAAAGAATTTTTAACACTGTATTGATTTTTTCTTTTAGAGATAATTTTTTGTAATAATCTATATTCTCAACAAAATACTTAAAATAAAAATAGTCTGGATTATCATAATGCTTCATACCCCAAAAATATACCTGATGTCCATTTTGAAGAAGAAGCTTCCCTGTTTCAATGGTGCTTAAAGCATCTCCACCTTTTGGATATAAAAATTTATTTATAAGCAGAATTTTCATATGAATTTCTAACTCCTAAACACATGCCTAAGAATACAGAGTAAGTTGTTAAAAATGATGCTAAATTGAGTCCACTACCAAAAAGATAAAAAAATATAACTATTGGAACGACTAATAGTCCTAAACAAAAGCGTTTAATAAAGTAAATATCTAAGTACTTATAATGTCGTTTTGTTATCTTATAGAGAAAAAAGAGAAAGTATATAAATAGTAGTGTACCTATTATCCCACACTCAACTAAAATTTGTGGCCAAAACATATCCAAACTATGAAACTTTGCAAGTCCAAAGTTGTACCAATATTTTGAAAAATTATATTTTTCATAAATTGGACTATTAAATTTAACAGAAATTACTCCACCATACATTCCAGGTCCTATTCCTAAAAGCGGACTGTCTTTAAATATTTCTAAAGATTTTTTAAAAACATATCCCCTATAGTAACCTTCAGAGATATATTCAATTTGGGTTATTTTTAGAACTTTTGGTAATATTAATATAATGAAAAAAGCTATGATTAAAAATATATAAACAATTTTGCTACGAATTTTAAACTGAAAAATTAAAAACAAAATACCTACTACAAAACCCATCCATACCATTCGTGAAACTGAAAAAATAATTCCTAAAAGTAGTAAAAGCTTTCTAAAATTAATCTTAGGCAAAATTGCAAAATCTAAAATAAAAAATAATAAACTAAGTAAACCAAACATATTAGGATGTATATTAAACGGAGCAACACGTGGGATACCGTATCTAATTTCTTTAATACTACCTAATAATACTAATAATAAGTTATTTTCTAAAGTAAAATATTTTATCACTAAAACTATAGCAACAACACAAATGAATAAAGTAAAACTTGATAATATATTGTAAATACCTTTTATTTGCCTTTCAGTAAAGTTCAACATGCCAAAAGCCAAAATTCCTAAAAAGTTCTTTGTATAATCAAAAGTGCCAAGAATACTTACGACTAATCTATTTTCATTAACAAATATACCAGAAAATAAACAAATTATACTAAAAAGTATTATTATTAAAAAAACAGAAAAGATTTTTTTTCTTAATCTAAGTGTGTAAACAACAATGAGTAAAAAAATTATAAAGAAAGTTACGGAGAAAATTTCATCTATCCACTGAAAAATTTCAGATAGATTTAAAAAATCAACTAGAGGTATTTGCAACTGCAAAAATAACAAAAATATCATGGCTACAAACAATAAAATTTTCTTAAACATAACTATTTATTTTTCCAAGTCTCTAAACAAATAGTAAAAAATTTATTACCCTTAAAAGCTCATATTTATGCTTAAGAATTTTTGCTATACCATTGAATTCAAACTTTTTAACTATTTTTAAAATTCGCATCCATTACAAATTCAAAAATTTTTTCATAATTTAAAACCATATTTTTCACATCAAAATTTTGTACTGTCTTCAAACCATTTAGAACTAATTTTTCTCTCAACTCTTTATCTTTTAAAAGTTTAACTATTGCGTTACATAAAGCATCCTCATCATTAACAGGCACCAATATCCCATTTTCTCCATTTTTAATTATCTCATTCGGACCAAAAGGACAATCTGTAGATATAACCGGAACTCCACAAGCCATCGCCTCAAGCAAAACATTACCAAAACCTTCAAAACTTGAAGAAAGTACAAAAATTGTAGATTTTGCAATGTATTTAAAAGGATTTCGCTGAAATCCTAAAAATAATACCCTCTCCTTAATCCCTAACTCCTCAGTGTACTTCTTCAAAAATTCCTCTAACTCTCCCTTACCTAATATCACTAACCGCGCATCTATCAAATTTAACACCTTTTTAAAACTTCTAAGTAAAAATGGATAATTTTTTTGTAAACTTAGTCTCCCACAAGAAATTATTATTGGTATTCTTTCTTCAAACCACAAATGGTTAACATTTTCCTTTAATTTTTCTCTTATATTATCAAAATCTACACAATTATAAATTACAAAACACTTATTTTCATTAACACCATAATTCTCACATAAATTTTCTTTAACACCTTTTGACACAGCAATTACTGCCGAAGCAAAAGAATAAGTTTTCTTCATTAAAAATTTATGTAAACTGCTAAACCTCTGAGTAGAAATTTCCATATCAGGATAATTCTGTTCAGTAATAACGATAGAAAAATTTAACTTAAAAATTCTATTCGCCAGAAGAGTCAGATAATTCGCATAACTTAAAGAACTTACTACTAAATCAGGCTTCTCTTCTTTCAACTTCTTTGATAATAATAACAACAATTTAAAAAAATCAAACCTACTTTTTTTATTTAAACATATTATCTCTATATCACCAGGAGTATCTTCTTCGTAATCGTTTTTCGGCTCAAAAACTATTACCTTGGAAAAAAATCTACTCCTGTCTAAATACTTCAATATATTAACCAAAACCCTCTCAGCTCCACCTCCAGATAAAGAAGGTATAACAAAAATAATTTTTCTCATAATATTTAAGAAAAATTTCAAAAGTTAAGTTTATTTTGATTATTCACTTATAGTAAGATAACTATTTCTTTTTACTTGTTTTTCTAAAAAGCATTTTTATACTATCTATCATGCCCTTTGAAACTTCTATGACTGTATATATTCTGAAATTTATAAGCTGTAAAATGCCTGTTATAGCTAGATATAATAGAAAATAATATATGTCTTTTAGAGAAAAAAAATTAATGTATTTTAAAAAAATGTAGATAGAATTCCGAACTATAAGATATAATCGTCCTTTTCTGCTAAAGTTAATTTCACACCAAAACAAAGTTTTATTAAATAATTTGAAAAATCTAACTTGATAGTTGACTGGATGATATAATATGGACGATCTGCACACATAACATTTTGCTCCATTTCTTCTTGCCCTTAAAGAAAATTCTCTATCATCACCATATAGTATGAGTTCTTTATCTATGTTGCCTATTCTGTCTACTAAATTCTTGTTAACCAATAATCCATTAAAGGCTATACTACTTACTTCTATTATATTTTCATTTGGATTTAGTTCTATTTCTTTTTGATGCCAAAAACTTTTTCCATTTTTCTTGTCAACGACGATAGGACCCCATAAGTTGTTTTCAGGACAATTTATTTTGAGATATTTAAAGCTTTGGAAAATATTATTAAGGCACTCACTGGTGGGTTCACAGTCATCATCCATCAACCAAAACCAACTGTACCCCTTCTCATATGCTCTTTTCAAACCTTCATGAAATCCACCAGCTCCTCCCATATTTTTATTCATTCGAACATAGTAAAAACTAATTGGCTTGCCATCAATAATACTATCTATTTTTATTTTAGATTCTTTCTCCCAGGGTTCTTTCAAATTTTCCGGTGGAATATCTAATATATAACCCTTTTCTTTTAGCAACTGTGGTGTCCCATCAGTAGATGCATTATCTATAAGATAAATAGCATCTACAGATCTTGTTTGTTTTCTTATTGTTTCTAAACATTTTAAAAGTAAATCTTTACGATTATATGTAACAACTACAGCACAAACGGTTCCATTATTTTTTATATTCTTGCCATTCATACTTCTACACTTAACCCATCCTTTATAGATTCAGATATACCTTGAAATTTCCATTTGCCATAACGGCCTATAGAGAAGATGTAATTTTTTTTAAGTAAATCTAAAATCTTTTCTTTCCAGTTAGAATTAGGCCAATCCCAAGTGTAAGCAACTTCTATGTAAGTTGGAGACACAACCTCTGCTTCTTTTATATACTTCCAACTTTTAAGCTCTTCTATAGTAGAATCACATATTTTTTTGATTTCATCTTCGGTAATTTTATATCCACCTAAAAACGCTTTTTCTACATATATACTTACTTTATTTTCATAATCTTTTCTATTATTGGGCAAAAACAAACTATCAACATTAGAATAAAAACCTACCCTGTGAAAACCCGTTTTACTTTTTGGAACATACACCCAATGTTCCTCAGGACATTTTTCGCCTTTTATTGCACCAATGTTTATAACCAAAACAGAAGTATAAGGAGGTTTTTCTTCATCTATTTCTATATCAGATATTTCAACTATTTTATTTAGTGGAATTGTAGATACGATTTTTTCATATTTAACACTACTACCATCTTCAAAGATTATTTCTTTATTTCTTAGGTTAATCTTTACAACATTTTTATTATACTCAATTTCACATTTTTCTGCAATTCTTTTAGCTAAAATATCTAAACCTTCTTGAGGATAAATAAATGTAGTGTTATATCCCACTTGTGGAGTTTTTTCATATGCTCCCTTTAAAATTAAATTTTTGTCAATCGGTGTTTTAAACTTATCTTGTGGAGCAATTTTTTTATAAAGTCCTGCAGTATAAAGTTCATGAAATGGAAAGAAAAACAATTCACATAATGTCTTACCAAAATTTACTTCAAGCCATTCAGCCATTGTATCAACATCTTTATTTTCTGACTTCATAATTTCATCTAAAACTTTTTGTCTTATATCTTTCGGTAAATAAAATAGATGGTTTTGTATGGGATAGGGAACATACAAATCTAATTCAGGTAAGTAAACAGCAGATTTCCTTTCATACCTTTTTGTGGTAACAAAAGAGTTAATAAAGATCAAAACCTCATTATCAGCTCCAAATATCCAATGCCCACCTCCTAATTCAAACCTATAACCATTCACACTATAAGAAGCACAAATACCACCCGGAATATCTTTTGCTTCAAAAATCTTAAATCCAGTTTTAAACCCCGCGCCAAGTCCGGTATAGCCTGCTCCTAAAATAAAAATTTTCATACTTTTTCTTTTAGTATCTCTTTATAAATTTTATCAATCTCACAAAAATGTTCATACATAGTTTTGATCAATTGTTTCCTTTTGTTTATAATTATATCGTTATATTTTTGTATAATTTCTGGATTTTTAATTATATTTTCCATAATTTCAGCTAATTCTTGAGCAGTAGAAGTTTTATTAATCCACCCTGTTAACCCATCAATAGTATAATCAACTATGCCACCTTTGTTATTCCCAATTATTGGAATACCTTTAGCAAGAAATTCTATACCTACATATCCAAAAACTTCTTGCCATATCGAAGGTATTATACCAACATCCC
>JBCNUU010000018.1:0-5655 GCA_039630545.1 Endomicrobiia bacterium | reverse complement strand
GATTTAATTGAACCATTGTGGAATTGAAACTGAAAAAATTTTTTATCACCCTTGTGGTTTCATCTTGATTTAATTGAACCATTGTGGAATTGAAACCAGGCTTATACAAGCATGCTAATAAGGCTAATACAGGATTTAATTGAACCATTGTGGAATTGAAACGAAAAAGCAAAACAAGAATTTACTCAAGCGCTCAAGGGATTTAATTGAACCATTGTGGAATTGAAACACTGGCTAACAGGCATGAATGGCTAATTTGGCTTAGATTTAATTGAACCATTGTGGAATTGAAACGTTAGCATGATTAATGCTTAATGCTTGTAATGCTTGGATTTAATTGAACCATTGTGGAATTGAAACCATTAAACAAAAATTTGGACCAACAGCCTCCGAATTGATTTAATTGAACCATTGTGGAATTGAAACTCGCAACAATGTTACAAAGTGAAGGAATTGAAAAATGATTTAATTGAACCATTGTGGAATTGAAACACAGAAAGGAGGGCAAAAATATGCAAGCAAGAATAAGATTTAATTGAACCATTGTGGAATTGAAACAGAAATGTTTTGAGTGAAGACATAAAAATGAAAGAAGATTTAATTGAACCATTGTGGAATTGAAACTCTGTCTATACTGACAAAGCCGCTACTTGGGAAGTCAGATTTAATTGAACCATTGTGGAATTGAAACAGTGACAAGTGTTTTTTCTTGCGTCCTGAAGAAGAAGGATTTAATTGAACCATTGTGGAATTGAAACTCTTCCCTCTCAAATCATAGATAAAATCTTATCATAGATTTAATTGAACCATTGTGGAATTGAAACCGGAACATGATGTCTCCGTTCTTGTCTGCGATGTTGGATTTAATTGAACCATTGTGGAATTGAAACTTGAAAACGAGACATCAAGTTGTCTAGGATCTTGCTCGATTTAATTGAACCATTGTGGAATTGAAACTTTGTCAACACTTTCTAAAAAATTTTTTTTCAAAACGATTTAATTGAACCATTGTGGAATTGAAACTTAGTTCCTTCAGTTCTTGTTTTGCTTCTTCTTTTTCGATTTAATTGAACCATTGTGGAATTGAAACACAGGCTTGACTGGCTAATAATGCTAATAAAAACAAGATTTAATTGAACCATTGTGGAATTGAAACCAAAGTTTTCTTTATTTTGTCAACACTTTCTGAAAAGATTTAATTGAACCATTGTGGAATTGAAACAAAGAAGACGCAATACAAGAAGCACAAGAAGAGAAGATTTAATTGAACCATTGTGGAATTGAAACAATAAAACACTAAAACTACTTTCTCATTATCCTCTTGGATTTAATTGAACCATTGTGGAATTGAAACCTTTCAAAATCCTTTATTTTTATAACTTTTAGTTTCAGATTTAATTGAACCATTGTGGAATTGAAACTCTAACAACTCCATATATTTTTTCATCTCTTCATTGTGATTTAATTGAACCATTGTGGAATTGAAACTAATTTCACTCATTTATAACTTGCTCTTGCGAACTCTGATTTAATTGAACCATTGTGGAATTGAAACATTGGCTTGTAAGGCTTGAATGGCTTAAACTGGCTTGGATTTAATTGAACCATTGTGGAATTGAAACTCGTCTTTTGTATCTACTTCAAGCGGGTATGGTGGGATTTAATTGAACCATTGTGGAATTGAAACACATGCTACAGGCTACAGGTTTGACAGGCTTATACAGATTTAATTGAACCATTGTGGAATTGAAACTTTTTAGATGTGTTGGATGAAAAGGACAAAACAGAAGGGATTTAATTGAACCATTGTGGAATTGAAACCATCAAAAAATTTGGTTATTGATTCGATAAGTTTTAGATTTAATTGAACCATTGTGGAATTGAAACATAAAGAGGTGAAAAATCTGTTAGTTGATTTCTTTTGATTTAATTGAACCATTGTGGAATTGAAACCAAAAATGAAAAATACAAATTTTTCCGACGAAGAATTGATTTAATTGAACCATTGTGGAATTGAAACCCTTCTTTATACCTTTTTTTCTGACAGAGGAAGAATTGATTTAATTGAACCATTGTGGAATTGAAACTTGTTAGGTGTTATACAGTTGTTTTGTTAGGTGTTAGATTTAATTGAACCATTGTGGAATTGAAACTTTTATCAAAAGAAAGAAGATGTAGAGTACATCGTGGATTTAATTGAACCATTGTGGAATTGAAACACATGTTTTGTTAGTCAATAGTTAGCATGCTTGTTAAGATTTAATTGAACCATTGTGGAATTGAAACGAAGGAGCCCCTCGTCTCCAAGGAGCCCCTTGTTTGGGATTTAATTGAACCATTGTGGAATTGAAACTTTAACCACTCTTTTGCCTCCTGAACACTAATTAACTTGATTTAATTGAACCATTGTGGAATTGAAACTGTAATCTTTTGATAACCAACTTCTATATGCACTCCTGATTTAATTGAACCATTGTGGAATTGAAACGGGCAAAAGAGTTATTTTTTGCGTGAAGAAAAACAAGGATTTAATTGAACCATTGTGGAATTGAAACGATATAGTTGAGAATTTAGAAAATGTAAGGGAAGAAAGATTTAATTGAACCATTGTGGAATTGAAACTGATTACTCTGATGATATGGAATATGTCCAAATCATTGAGATTTAATTGAACCATTGTGGAATTGAAACTAAGCACGTTTGTAATTCCGCAGACAAGGTTGCTTGGATTTAATTGAACCATTGTGGAATTGAAACACTGATTGGTTATATGATGAAATTTTCAACGATATATGATTTAATTGAACCATTGTGGAATTGAAACTTTTTCATTACTTTTTGTTTACCCCCGCCAGCCAGCGATTTAATTGAACCATTGTGGAATTGAAACATGTTTTCATATATCTCTTCATATTCTTTTACATATGATTTAATTGAACCATTGTGGAATTGAAACTGTATCGCTTTTCATCAATTTTTTCTAAATTAACAAATTGATTTAATTGAACCATTGTGGAATTGAAACTAAAAGGCTAACAGGCTTGTTTGGCTTAAACAGGCTTGGATTTAATTGAACCATTGTGGAATTGAAACAACAGTAACCCAAGTTTCTATAACACACCTTTAATAGGATTTAATTGAACCATTGTGGAATTGAAACTGTTTTTTACTTCTAATATCTTTCTTAAAACCTTCATGATTTAATTGAACCATTGTGGAATTGAAACAAAGAAAACAACAAATTCATTAATTTTGAAGAATTGATTTAATTGAACCATTGTGGAATTGAAACACATGCTACAGGCTTAAACAAGCAAAGGATTTAATTGAACCATTGTGGAATTGAAACTCCACAAAAGCAAAAATTTTTTTTCTTTCAATTTGTGATTTAATTGAACCATTGTGGAATTGAAACCGTAAAGTTTCATCTGCTTCAACATAAGCAAGCCAAGATTTAATTGAACCATTGTGGAATTGAAACTCTGTTGAAGCTGAACAAAGATACAGCGAAGAGTTAGGATTTAATTGAACCATTGTGGAATTGAAACATGAAAAAGCGCGAGGACATTTTCTTAAACACAACGATTTAATTGAACCATTGTGGAATTGAAACTTGCGACCCTGCTGGTATGCAAAAAAGAGATACTACGATTTAATTGAACCATTGTGGAATTGAAACCAAAAAGGAGGTAAAAAATATGAACAAATACAAAAGATTTAATTGAACCATTGTGGAATTGAAACTTTATAAGGGACAGATTTTGAAGTTGTTTTTGTAACGATTTAATTGAACCATTGTGGAATTGAAACGCTGAAACTCATAGTGGTGTAAGTGGTTGGGGAAATTGGATTTAATTGAACCATTGTGGAATTGAAACTTCTGTAATCAAGGTTACGGATGGCGTCAGTGCGAGATTTAATTGAACCATTGTGGAATTGAAACACATATCACAATCACAATACATGTTCACTATTATCTCGATTTAATTGAACCATTGTGGAATTGAAACCTTCTTGCTTGTTTAAGCCTGTCTTACTTGCTTTTTAGATTTAATTGAACCATTGTGGAATTGAAACAATGTTTTCAAAGTTGTTATAGCACCCAAAATAAAAGGATTTAATTGAACCATTGTGGAATTGAAACTAATCAAATATTAAACCATCAAGTTCACGCTTTCTCGATTTAATTGAACCATTGTGGAATTGAAACTGGTTGATAGATTTGGAGTATGCTTCTTTTATGATAGATTTAATTGAACCATTGTGGAATTGAAACCTATAAGTCATTTTTGCTATCGCTTTTTTGCTATATAGGATTTAATTGAACCATTGTGGAATTGAAACTCTTTTCCATTTTATTTCTCCTCCCTTTTCAAACTTTGATTTAATTGAACCATTGTGGAATTGAAACTTTACACAGAATACAAAGAATCGTCAGAGATTCCAGGATTTAATTGAACCATTGTGGAATTGAAACTGAAAAAAGTTTTGAAAAAATTTTTTTTGAAAAGTGGATTTAATTGAACCATTGTGGAATTGAAACTAAGTTTTTATCTCTTTTAAAAAATTGCTATCTTCTTGATTTAATTGAACCATTGTGGAATTGAAACCAATACATTATGTAACAGTCTTTCAGCTATAGTTAGATTTAATTGAACCATTGTGGAATTGAAACAAAGAAACAAAGATAATTGACGAAAATAAGGATAAAAAGATTTAATTGAACCATTGTGGAATTGAAACCTTTTATTGATGCTCAAGGGAAGTTGGTTTACACTGAGATTTAATTGAACCATTGTGGAATTGAAACTGTATTCTCGACCTTCATTAGATAGTTGTTGTGCTAAGATTTAATTGAACCATTGTGGAATTGAAACGTGAAGCAATAAACCTCTTCTATACATATTGCATGAGATTTAATTGAACCATTGTGGAATTGAAACCTTGTTCCTGTGCCTGCTGTTGCTTGCCTGCTGTTGGATTTAATTGAACCATTGTGGAATTGAAACTTGTAATTCTATACTCTGCTTTGTTGTTGATGCATTTGATTTAATTGAACCATTGTGGAATTGAAACGAGATGATTAAGAGATATGAAGAACTGAAAAAATATGGATTTAATTGAACCATTGTGGAATTGAAACCCTGCCTGCTGTGCTTGCTGTGTTTGCCTGCTTGTTGGGATTTAATTGAACCATTGTGGAATTGAAACTTACAGGCTTGAACAAAACAGGGTTATAAAGGCTAAGATTTAATTGAACCATTGTGGAATTGAAACTTTTTCTTTTCTACATCTTTTCTTTGATTTCTTTCAAGATTTAATTGAACCATTGTGGAATTGAAACATTTTTTTTTCAGAATTCTTCGTCGGAAAAATTTGTGGATTTAATTGAACCATTGTGGAATTGAAACCCATTCGTGATTCACATGCGCCTAACCTCATCTGGGATTTAATTGAACCATTGTGGAATTGAAACGTGTCTTTTTTTACTGTAATAGAATATGTTGGTTTAGATTTAATTGAACCATTGTGGAATTGAAACCATTATCTATTGTTTTGAATTCTGTTCTACAATTTCGATTTAATTGAACCATTGTGGAATTGAAACGAGGAAGTAGTATTTAATCTTTTAACATTTAATAATAGATTTAATTT
>JBCNUU010000017.1:0-8033 GCA_039630545.1 Endomicrobiia bacterium | reverse complement strand
CTTGACATAAAAATTCCGGCAATAATGTGTCCATTTGAAGTTGAAGGTTCAAAAGAGCTTATAAAATTTGGCTACGAATGCGGCTTTGGTGAACTTAACTCATCAGGCTTCGGCATGGTGGTGGAGGTATTATAAAAATATGTTAGAAGCAGTTAAAAGATTAGGAGAGTTGAAGTTAAAACGAGAGAAAAAAAGTAATTTGTCTATTTTGTTGGATGATCCCAATAAAGATGGTAATTGTCCTAAGGTTTTAGTAGCTGATTTTGAAACAACAGAAGGGGGTTTAAGATATTCCAAAATATCTATAGAGGATTTTAGTAAAGATAAGGTTGAACTATATTTATATAAAAGAAAAGCTTCTAGAGGTCCAGATTATACACTAACATCAAAAATTACTGAAGTTGAAAAATTTTTTAGTAACAAAATAGAAAGTTGGCTAAAAGAACACAGTAATGAAACCAGTATTTTTGAAGAACTCAAAAAATCTATAGAAAAAGATAAACAAAAAATTAAAGAAGATTTAATAAGTTCATATTCTAAATTAAAATCTACATTAAAAAAAGACCAGGTTTGTTTATACACAATTCGTATTGATTCTAAATATATAGGAGAAATTGATGAGTTTAAAAATTTAATAATGAAATTGGCTAAAGACTCTTTTAGTAAAGTAGTAAAAGAAGACCATATATGTTGTATTTGTGGTAAAAAAAAGTCTGAAGTATTTGGTGAAGCACTAAGTGATGTATTTAAATTTTATACATTAGATAAACCAGGTTATATCGCAGGTGGATTTAATGAAGAGTTGGCATGGAGAAATGCGCCAATTTGTTTTGATTGTTTACTTTATCTTAGAGAAGGTAAAAAGTATTTAGACGATTTTTTAAAATGGAAAATGGGAGGCAATCAGTATTATCTTATACCAAAATTTATTTTTGAGATAAAAGAAACGGAAAACATTATTGATGCATTTTTTGGCTATACTTCAAGACCACAAGAAACACTGCAAAATAAAGCAATAGAAAGAATTACTGAAGACGAAAAAGAAATTCTTCAAATATTAGGTGGATTTGGAGATTTGTTAACATATAATTTTCTTTTTTTTGAATCTGATAATCCACAAGTTTTTAAGATAAATCTTTTAATTGAGGATGTTTTACCTTCAAGAGTTAATAAAATCTTTAAAGTTAAAAAAGATGTAGAAAATCATCAAATTTTTAAAAATGTAGAGATTAGAAAAAATAAGTATGAAAACATAATATTTAGTTTTGACTTATTTAAACAATTCATTCCTTCCAAAAAACAATTTTTAGAGTTAGTTAATCAAATTTTTCTAGGTAGAAGTGCAAACTCACGAATAATTTTTTCATGTTTTATAAATAAAATAAGAGAGGAATTTTTAAAAGAAAAATCTTCTTATATTGATATTTTGACTTTACAAGCGTTTTTGTGTCTTTTATTTCTTAAAAAGTTAGGCATATTAAATGAAGAGAAAACTAATAAAAATGAAGGAGGTGTGTTTATGGATGATTTAAGAAAAGAGATGGAAACTTTTTTTGATGAGTATGAGAATACTTTTCTTACACCGGTTCATAAAGCTGTTTTTCTTTTAGGTGTTCTTGCTAAAAAACTTATGATAATCCAATTAAAGGAACGAGGGGGTACACCTTTTTATAAAAATTTTAAAGGTCTAAGGTTAGAGGAAGAAGATTTTAAAAGTTTATTGCCTAAAATTATAAATAAACTTGAAGAGTATAATAAAAATTATTACTCTAATTTAGAAGAATTGATCTCAATATATTTTTTAGAAGCTGGTAGTGGTTGGAAAATTAGCAATGAAGAACTTAATTTCTACTTTGTTCTTGGGATGTCTCTGTGTAAAAAAATTTCTGAAATTTTAAAAATGGAAAAGGAGGAACAAAAAGATGAATGAAAATTTTGAAAATATCAAAAACAGATCTGAATTGCTTTTCATATATGATGTAACAGATGCGAATCCTAATGGAGATGTTGATGAAAACAGACCAAGGATTGACGACGAAACCGGCGTTAATATTGTAACTGATGTTCGGTTAAAAAGAACTATAAGAGATTATTTGTATAATTTTAAAAAAATAGAAATTTTTGTTAGAGAGATTGAATATGAGCCTGGGAAAATTCAGGATGCTAAATTGCGTGCAGAAGATTTTCTTTTTATAAGAGGCGAAAATAAAGAAATTAAAAAAATAAATAAAGAAGAGATTAAAGAAAAGTTTCGTGATGAAAATAAATGTTTGAATAAAATGAAAGAAATTGTTAAAAATAACATACTTAATGAGTGTATTGATGTAAGATTGTTTGGATGTACACTTCCCATAGAGTTGGATAATAAACATAAAAGTTCTATAACATTTACAGGCCCTGTACAATTTAAATTTGGTCGTTCTTTACATAGAGTTAGTGAAAAATTTATAAAGGGGACTGGTGCATTTGCGTCTGGTAAAGAGGCTGGACAAAAGACTTTTAGAGAGGAATATGTTTTATATTATTCTTTAATATGTTTTTATGGAATAATTAATGAAAATGCAGCAAAAGACACACATCTTACTGAGAATGATGTTGAACTTCTATTAGAAGCTATTTGGAATGGCACGAAGAATCTTATTACTAGATCAAAAATTGGTCAAATTCCAAGATTATTACTACAGGTTATTTATAAAGAAGGAAATTATCATATAGGAGAGTTAGATAGAAGGATAAAACTAGTATCAGAAAAAAGGGACGAAGAGATAAGAAGAATTGATGAAGTAAAATTAGATATAACCCAGCTTATTGAGGTTTTAAATAAAAATAAAGACAAGATTGAAAAAATTAGATATAAAATTGATAACTATCTCACATTAATAAGAGATAAAGATATAGTTGATTTTAGAGATTGTCTAGATAAGATCCAAATTGAAGAAATAAATTTTTCAGAAAATACATAAAGTTAAAAACATGAAATTAAAATTTTTAATTTTTGATATTTGGGGAGATTTTGCTCATTTTAAAAAATATTATACTACATCTTCACCATTGACTTTTTCTATTCCACCAAGAACTGCTTTAATAGGACTAATTAGTGCTATTTTAGGGATAAAAAAAGAAGAGTACTTTGAAGTAATGAAAAAAGATAAAGCATATATAGCTTTAAGGATATTAAATCCTATTAAAAAAACAAGGATAGGAATTAACTTAATTGATACAAAAGTTGAGTGGATCCCAGTTAGAAAGAGTACTTCTACAGGTAGAACTCAGATTAAGCTGGAGCTTCTTAAGGACCCTAAATATAGAATTTATTTCTATCATAAAGAAAATGATGTTTATGAAACTTTTAAAAAATTTTTGCAACAACATAAATCTGTTTATACGCCATACTTAGGTATTAGTGAATTTATATGTGATTTTAATTTTATAGAAGAGACAGAAGCCACATCAAATATAATAGTAGAAGATTTTATAGAAGTTAGTAGTGTAATACCTTTAGATGAAATAGTTGAGCTTGGATTAAAAGAGGGAAAATACTTTAAGGAGAAAATTCCTACAGAAATGGAGACAGATAGAGTGGTGTCAGAGTATAGAGAAGTAATTTACGAAGCAGATGGTAAAAAAATAAAATGTAAAATTAAAAATGGAATAAAGTTAAGTAATGGTGAAATTATAACTATTTTATGAATGAAATATTTTCTCATCCAGGAAAACCTCTCAAAGAACACTTAAAAAATGTTGCTGAGATGAGTAAGTATATAGTTGAAACTACTCCTATATTTTTTCAAGAAAATATGCCGATAGACAAAAATATTTTAAAAGAAATATCATATATTATAGGTTTTTATCATGACGTAGGGAAAGCAACTATTTTTTTTCAAGAATATCTAAAAGAAGAAAATATAGAAAAAAAAGAAAAATTAAAAAACAAACCCGAGACTAAACATAGTCTAATTTCTGCTATAGCAACCTATCTAGCTGTAGAAGAACTTTTAAATGAAAAAAAATATAAATTCGAACTTAAGGATTTTTTATTAGTATCTTCTTTTGTTATTGTGCGAAGACATCATACAGACCTTTTTTCAATTTTAGATGATTTAAAATTTGAAGAAATTCAAATTTTAAAGACACAAACTGAGAAATTTGCAAAGGATTATTTATCTTTTATTCCATATTGGGATAAAGTTTGCAGTAGAATTAATAAATTTATAGATAGTTGGCCATTAAGTAAATTTAAGATATACAAGTTAGTTAGTTGTCAAGAAGGTATATTATACATTCTTTTTCATTTTCTTTTTTCAGTTCTAATTGATGCAGATAAAAGTGAAGCGGTAGTTGGTGAATTTATAAAAAGAGGGGATATTTCCATAAATATTATAGATGAATATAAAATAAAACGAGGTTATAATTATTCCTCAAAAGAAATAGATAAATATAGAAATGAAATTCACAAAATAGTTATTAGTCAGTTCAATCATATAGATTTATATAGAGAACATATTTTTTCTCTTACCGCTCCCACTGGTTCTGGTAAGACATTAATCTCTTTAGATTTTGCAATAAAATTGAGGTCTATAGTTGAAAAAAATATGATGTATAAACCACGGATTATTTATGTTTTACCATTTTTAAGTATCATAGATCAAAATGCTAAGTTAATTAATGAAATACTTAAGAACTTTTACGGAGACTCAATTGGTACAGACATATTTTTAATTCATCATCATTTATCAGATTATAACTACAAGACAGTAAATACTGAATATGAAATTGATGAAAGTGAAGTTTTAATTGATAGTTGGGCTTCTGAGATGATTATTACTACGTTTGTACAATTTTTTCATACAATTTTTTCTAACAGAAACAAAGCGATAATAAAATTTAATAAGTTTTTAGGGAGTATAGTTATTTTGGATGAAATACAAACATTCCCTACAAAATATTGGTTATTGTTTGAACGAATAGCAAATCAGATAAGTAAGTATTTTAACACATATTTTATATTATGTACTGCAACACAACCCGCTATATTTGATAATTGCAGAGAACTTTTAAATAAAAAAGAAGATTTTTTTAAAAAGTTTAACAGGACACAAATCTATTTAAATATTAAAAATCCCATAACAATATGTGATTTAAGTGATAAAATTTTAAATGAGTTAAGGTCAACAGATAAAAGTATATTAGTGGTTTTGAATACTATTAAATCAGCAACAGATCTTTATAAAAAAGTTGCAAAACCTTTGAAGGAGTTAGGATATGAAGTTTATTATTTATCCTCATATGTGATTCCTTTGCATAGATTAGAAAGAATAAAAAAGATTAAAGAGAGTAAAAATAAGAAAGTTGTAATTTCCACACAGTTAATAGAAGCAGGTGTAGATATAGATTTGCAAAAAGTGATAAGAGACTTGGGACCTATGGATAGCATTAATCAAGTATCTGGTCGTGCGAACCGTAATTTTGATTCTCCTAATATAGGAGAAGTTGAGATAGTTTTGCTTAAGGATGATATACGCGGACGTTTTTTTTATTCATATATTTATGATCCAGTTCTTATTGACACAACTGAGGAACTTTTAAATGGAAAAGAAATAATTTATGAAAATGAGTTTTTGAATCTTATAGATAGATATTACAATAGTTTAAAAAAAAGAATTTCAAATGACGAATCAGAAGAGTATTATAAAGCAATAAAATTTCTTGATTATGAAAAAATAGGTGAGTTTAAGTTAATTGAGGAAGAGAAAAAATTAGATATATTTATAGAACTTAACGATTATGCTAAGAAGATTTGGCATAAGTTTTTAGAGTTGAATAAAATTACAAATTTATTTGATCGGAGGAAGGAATTTAGAAAAATCAGAAATGAATTTTACAATTTTGTAATCTCCCCTTCAATTTCCTCTTTTAAGAAAATAACATTAATAGAAATAATAAATGGTATAGGTTATATATCCAATTCACAACTTCAAGAATTTTATGATTCAGAGACAGGGTTAATAGTGGAAGATGCTTGCTATATAATATAGTAAATATATATCAAAGTCGTATGGAAATTAATGGAACTTTAATTTGGTATTATTACATTTGTAAAAGAGAAGTCTGGTTGATGTCTCATCAGATACTTCCTGATCAAGAAGATGAAAGAATACTTCTAGGAAGGATTCTTTCCAAAAATACTTATGAAAGAGATAAAAAAGAAGTTAGAATAGGACATCTTGTGTTAGACATAATTTCCACAAAAAGTCAAAGTATAATAGTAGGCGAGATAAAGATGAGTTCAAAATATATTAAAAGTGCTACAATGCAGCTTAAATTTTATCTTTGGGAACTTAAGAAACTCGGTATAAAAGATGTAGTCGGTGAGTTAAGAATTCCAAAAGAAAAGAGAAAAATTAGTGTAGACTTAACGTTAGAAGATGAAGTTGAACTAAAAAAAGTTTCAGAGGAGATAAAGAATTTAATTTTACAGCAACAACCTATTCCACCAGTTAGACAGAAATATTGTAGACTTTGTGGATATAACGAGTTTTGCTGGATATAATTTATATAATGTATAAAAATATATATATTTTTAGTTCTGGTATATTTGAAAGGAAAGATAACACTTTATATTTTAAATCTTACGGAGGTAATATAAAAGCTATACCAGTTGAAACGGTAGAAAGTATCTATCTTATGGGTGAAGTTGAACTAAATACGAAACTTTTGGATTTTTTGTCTCAACATAGAATTGTGCTGCATAATTTTAACTATTATGGATACTATACAGGAAGTTTTTATCCAAGGGAATACTTAAACTCAGGATTTTTGTTAGTAAAACAGGTAGAACATTACAAAGACAAAAATTTACGTCTAAAAATTGCAAAAGAATTAGTTTACTCAGCTGTGCATAATATAAGATATAACTTAAAACATTACGAAAAGCATAATAAAAATGTTGATGATGTAATATCATTTATAGAACAAGAACAACAAAAAATAGAAAACGTCACAGAGATATCAGAACTTATGGCTATTGAAGGCCATATTAGAGAAAAGTATTATCAATCCTTCAATAGAATTTTAAATTTGGATGTTGAATTTAAAAAAAGAACAAGGCAACCTCCTGATAATCCTATAAATTGTTTAATATCTTTTGGTAATTCTTTGGTATATACTGTAGTTTTATCTGAGATATATCATACACATTTAAACCCAACAATAAGTTATTTACACGAACCTTCAACTGCGAGATTTTCATTAGCTTTGGATTTAGCTGAGGTATTTAAGCCCATACTTGCAGATAAAGTTATGTTTAAACTAATAAATGACAACATGATAAAACATTACCATTTTGATGAAAGACTTAATTTCTGTTATCTTAAAGAAGAAGGAAGAAAACTCTATATAAAAGAATTTGATGAAAGGTTGCAAACTACAATATATCATAGAGAGCTTAAAAGAAAAGTTTCTTACAGGCACTTAATACGGCTTGAATGTTATAAGTTAGAAAAACACATACTGGGTGAGAAAGAATACAAAGCATTTCATTGCTGGTGGTAATTTATGTATATTATATCTGTATATGATATAGAAGAAAAAAGAGTTGCTAAAGTTTGTAAATTATTTAGAAGATACTTAAATTGGGTACAAAAATCTGTTTTTGAAGGCGAACTTTCTAAAGGTAAATTTGAAGAATTAAAATCTCATCTTAAAAAAGTTATAGATATAGAAAAGGATTCTGTAATTTTCTATTGTTTTGAAATAAATAAATATAGCCGAAAAGAAATTATAGGTAAAGAATTTAACCCTTTAGAAAATATTCTATAAAAAATCGACAACATTAAAGAATTTTAAATGTTCCAAAAATGATAATTGAGACGTTAACTTATATTTACGAGATAAAATTTTATATCGTCAACCATAGGCAATATAATACACTATCTATGATTGACAGATTTTTTCTATTAAAAACAAGAATTTTAACCGTCGAGAAAAATTTAAAAATATACTTGGATTTAATTGAACCATTGTGGAATTGAAAC
>JBCNUU010000016.1:0-10140 GCA_039630545.1 Endomicrobiia bacterium | reverse complement strand
TAAAGAAGCAATTCTTTTATCAGGAAAACTAAATGAAAACAAAGACGAAGAAAAAACAATTTTGCTTTATCATCTTAATCGTTTTACTGCAAAAAATACTAAAGATTACTTTATACATAAAGACTTAAAGAAATTTTTGACAGAACAACTTGAATACTTTATAAAACAAGAGGTCTTATCATTAGAGACATTAGAAGAAGAAAAATTTTTATACAAACACATAACCCGCGCAAAAGTTGTAAAAGAGATAGCAGATACAATAATATGCTTTCTTGCACAGCTTGAAGATTTTCAAAAAAAACTTTGGGAGAAAAAAAAGTTTGTGTTAAAAACCGAGTATGTTATTACCACAGATAGAATTCCAGAAGAATTTTACGATGAGATACTAAGAAACAAAGAACAGAAAAAAGAATGGCAAGAATTAGGTTTTGAACTGCCACAAAGGAAAGAAGAACTAAAAAGTAGAAAATTACCAATTGATACAAAACACTTTTCATTAGAATTCAAAGAAAAACTTCTTGAAAAACTCACAGAACAAACAGATTTAGATGACCTTTTAGACGGTGTTTTAATAAAATCCGAAAACTGGCAAGCATTAAATTTGCTTTTAGAAAAATACAAAGAAAAAATACAAACTATTTATATAGATCCTCCCTACAATACAGGAAGTGACGAATTTTTATATAGAGACAGATATCAACATTCAAGCTGGCTCTCAATGATGGAGAATAGGTTAAGATTGGCAAGAGAATTGATGAAAGATGATGGAGTGATTTTTGTGAGTATAGCTAACAATGCAAATGTTTATAAAGAATCTTATAAACTTGGATTACTTATAGATAATATTTTTGAAAAAAGATTTGCTGATTTGATATGGAAAAGAAGAAGCGCAAGTGGAAGCTATGTAATAACTGGTATTACAGAAACTCACGAATATATTTTATGTTATGGACGGAGTAATTCATTTATATTTATGAATATATTGAGCCCTAAAAAATTAAGGGAATATATAAATAGGGATGAAAAAGGTATTTTTAAATGGCATGATTTAGTAATTCATCAGTATACTAAAGAACAAAGGCCGAATTTATTTTATGGCGTTGTATATAATTTTGTTACAAACGAATTGGATTTTGAAAAGAAAGAAAAAGAAATAAATCCGAAAGAAGAAGTTATAATTTATCCTTCAAAAGACGGAACATCTGTTTTTACCATGACAAAGGATAGTATGAAAGAAGTTTACAAAAGAGGTGTGATTGGTGTAATTAAAGAAAGGGGAGATTACAAAATTAAGGTAAAAAAATACTTGTATGACCAATCTGGTATGATTATTGGAGATCCTCTTAAAAGTATTATAGATGATAATGAGATGCCTTGGGAAATTGGAGGGACTGCTCAAGCAACAAAAGAGTTAAAAGAATTATTAAATATCCGTTTTGACACTGCAAAACCAACTAATTTGGTGAAACTATTTATCTATGTAGCTTCTTTAAAGAATTCAATAATACTTGACTTCTTTGCAGGCTCCGGCACAACAGCTCATGCAGTTATGAAACTAAACAAAGAAGATGAAGGTAAAAGAAAATTTATTCTTGTAGAAATGGCTGAGTATTTTGATACTGTGATTATACCAAGAATTAAGAAAGTTGCTTACTCTTTTAATTGGAAGGATGGTAAACCACAAGATTCGGATGGTATTGGTGTTTTTTTAAAATACCATTATCTCGAGCAATACGAAGATACGCTTGATAACATTGAGTTAAAAGAAAACAAAGAAGCGGAGGAGTTGTTTAAGGATGATTATTTAATAAAATATTTTCTGGATTATGAAACTAACGAATCTCCTTGTTTTTTGAATATTGAAAAAATTAAAGATCCGTTTATGTATAAGTTGAAAGTTAATTTATCAGAAGTAGGAGAACCTGAGGAAGTTGTTATAGACCTTGTGGAAACTTTTAATTATCTTTTAGGTTTAAAAGTAAAGAAGATAAAAGTAAGAAGCTACAAGATAAAAGGCAAAAACATAAAGTATTGTTTTATTTTAGCAGAAAAAGACAACAAAATTATTTCAGTTGTTTGGCGTGCATATGATGACAGTTGGGATGAGGAAGAGTTTAAGGAAGACAGAGATTTTATTAACCAGGAACTTAAAGATTGGCAACCACAGGTTGTATATATAAATGGTCCTAATATCTTGACACCAAAAAACTATGAGATTAACTATATAGAAGTAGAATTTAAAAAACTTATGTTTGGGAAAGTATAACTATGGAGATAGAAAAATATCTTGTCTTAAATAAATACTTACTTTCATTATTTGGTGTAAGTGAATTTAAAGAACTCCAAGAAAAACTAAAAGATGTTCAAGTAGGAGAGGACTCTGATAGTGTAAGTTATTTTTGTAATGTATTAAGATCTCTTGATAATTTAAAGATTCCAGAGAACTTATTACTTCAATATGACAGAAACATCCAATCGTATGTTAAAAAAATAAATTTTAAGCGAGATTCTGTAAAGTTGAAATACTTTCAGTATTTAGCTGTGCTTTTTACTGAAATATTTTTAGACAATTTAAGAAACAAAAAACAGGAGTTTCTCTACAATCTTAATAATTTTCTTGATAAGTATAAAAATGAGTATAAATTAGACATAAATGAGTTTACTGAAAAAGATTTACAAAAACTTGCTTTCTGGATGGCGACCGGTTCGGGTAAAACTCTTATTATGCACATTAACTACCATCAATTTTTAAACTACAACTTATTTACTCCAGAAAATATAATTTTAATTACTCCTAACGATGGCCTTTCAAAACAACACTACGAAGAGATGCAAAAAAGCGGTATTCCTTGTAGGTTATACATAGATAGTGTAAACAGTGGCATAAAATTTAATAACGAAGTTTTAATAATAGAAATAACTAAATTTGTAGAGTACAAAAAAGGTGGTGGAGTAACTTTACCTGTGGAGGTTTTTGAAGGTAAAAATTTAGTTTTTGTAGATGAAGGACACAAAGGGAAAAAATCAGAAGAGCAAAAATGGGCAAAGCTAAGAAATAAACTTTCTAAAGATGGGTTTTGTTTTGAATACAGTGCTACATTTGCACAGATTCTTTCAGAGAAACAATCTGAGATACTTGAAGAATATTCTAAATCAATTATTTTTGACTATTCCTATAAATACTTTTACCTTGATGGATATGGCAAAGATTTTAGTGTTTTAAATGTTAAAGAAGATAAAACTAAGGATTTTTCTTTAACTATATTTGTAGCTAACCTTTTGTCTTTTTATGAGCAACTTTTAGTATATAAAAACAACTACAGCTTAGCTAAACAATACAATATAGAAAAACCTTTATGGATTTTTGTTGGTACAACTGTTAGTGGCAAAGGAGAAGAATCGGATGTTGTTTTAATTTTAGATTTTATAAAAAAAGTCATATCAGACAAGAAATGGTTAAAAAACGAAATAACAAAAATTTTGAATGGAAAATCAGGATTAAAAAATGAAACAGGTCAGGATGCTTTTGAAAATAAATTTAGTTATTTAAGAAAAGTAGGAGTAAATGTAGATGATATATACCAACATATTTTTAATGGCAGTGGAGAACTAAATTTATATGAACTAAAAAATGCAGAAGGTGAATTTGGATTAAAAACAGCAGAAAACGAATATTTTGGAGTAGTAAATATTGGAAATACAAACGAGTTTAAAAAACATTTAGAAAAAAAAGATATTTATGTAAAACAGGACAGTATTTCTTCATCACTTTTTGATAGCATTAAAGCTGAAAATTCCACTATAAATATTCTTATTGGTTCAAAAAAATTCATAGAAGGGTGGGATACCTGGCGAGTTTCTTGTATGGGTTTGTTGAATATAGGCAAAGGACAAGGACCACAGATTATTCAACTATTTGGTAGAGGAGTGCGACTTAAAGGACAAAATATGTCTCTTAAAAGGAGTGGAGATAAAAACATTATAAGTTTAATTGAAACACTAAACATTTATAGTATAAAAGCTGATTATTTGAATAAATTTTTAGAGGCAATAAGCAAAGAAGAGATTGATTTTGAGCCGATAGAAGTACCAGTAAGTAAGCAACATCAAAATGAATGGAAAAATTTGGTTGTGATTTCAAAAGATGACAGAAGAAAATTTGAAGACGAAGAAATGTTAAAGCTTGAAATAGACAAAGACATATATGTAGATATAGACCTCACCCCGAAAGTCTCAATTTACACATCCCAAACAGAAAGAGAAGAAGTTCAAATACAACAATTAGAAATTAACTTTGAAGAAAATAATATACCACAGAATGTTTTTGCCTTGTTTAGATGGGATTATATACTAAAAGAAATTTTACAGTTTAAACTTTCCAGAGGATATTGGAATCTTGTGTTTAATACTGAAAGTTTAAAAAATTTACTTTTATCTGACAGATATAAAATTTTAAGCTTAAAAGGAGATCTTAGTATAAAAACACATCAAGATGTTGAAAAGTTGCAAGAAATAGCAATTATGGTAATCAAAAAATACATTGATAGGTTTTATAACAAACATAGGCGAATATTTGAAACTCAAACTATGGAATACAAAAGTTTAGAACAAACATCCCTATTTGTATTTGAAACTTCTAAAGGAAAAAATAGTTATACGATTTATATTGATAAGAAAAATAAAAGTTTAATAAAAGATATTGAAAAGTTGATTAACGATGTAAATAAACTAATAGAAAAAGAAGACAAAACACTCCCACGGGTTTATTTTGACAGACATTTATTCTTACCTATTTTGTTAAAAGATAAAAGAATAGAAAAAATTACTCCCGAAGGACTAGTAGAAAGTGAAGAAAAATTTATTGTTGGACTAAGAGAATACTTAAAAAACAACAATACCATTCTTAAAAATTCTGAGATATTTCTTTTAAAAAATTTTCCAAAAAGTGGAGTAGGATTTTATTTTTCATTATGGGGGTTTTACCCTGACTTTATAATGTGGATAAAGAAAAAAAGCCATCAGAAAATAGTTTTTATAGATCCAAAAGGTTTAGAACACTCTAAAGGGTTAAATGATGAAAAGATAAAACTTAAAGATGATATAAAAAAACTTGAACAAAAACTTAAACAAAGACTAAAACAAAACAATAAAAACATCTCTCTTGAATCCTTTATAGTGTCAAAAACAAAATATCAAGACCTTATAAAAGGTATAAGCAATCCTCCATCTAAGGAGGAGTTATTTAAGAAAAACCATATTTTATTTTTAGAAGATAAAGATTCGCCAAAAATTTTAATTGAAAAATTAATTAATAATTAAACATTTTTGATGTAGACTAAGAAAAAACGCAAAGAAGTTTACTGCTCAGTCGCAGAACTCGTAAAAAACAGATTAGACAAAGCAAAAAGTGTTAAAACCAACAAATGCCCAAAAAGAAATTATTAAAAAATTCTTGATTTTACTTAGATTTTTATATGTTGACTTTTCTTTCATAATCTGTTATAATAGAAAATAATATTGTTATACTATCTAAATATGAAAGACATAAAAGAATATTTTATTAACTGGCAAAATAGTTTAAGCCAAAACTTAGAAGGATATATTTACGATGAACAAAAGCATCTAAATCCTAATCGATTCATATTTGTTAAATTAAAATCATACATTTTAAAGTGGTTAAAAAATGAATTTCAAGAAAAAATTATTCTTCTTCCTGGTATAAGAGGTGTTGGTAAAACAACACTTTTAGCACAAATTTATTTTCTGAATAAATACTTAAATAAAATTGATGAATTTAGGTTGTTTGATCAAATTATAAATAAAGTTTATATTACAGCAGATAATTTAGTTTTAAATAACTTAACATTGAAGGATTTTTTTAATTTTTATGAACAGTATATAGGTTCTTCTTTTGAAAATTTAAATAAAAAAACTCTTATCCTAATAGATGAGGTACATTATGATAAAAATTGGGTTTTATTTCTGAAAACACTCTATGACAGAACAAAATCACATAAAAATATACTTATTATTGCCACAGGTTCTTCAGCAGTATTGCTTCAAACAACTTCTGATTTGGCAAGAAGGTCAATAGTTGAGAAATTATATCCATTAAACTTTTTAGAATATTTAATACTTAAATATCAAAAATATCCAATTAAAGGACTAAAACAAGAATTGTCTGAACAAATATTTTTTTCTTCAAATGCCGAAGAGGTATTTTCCTATCTTAAACAACAAGAATCTGAGATTTTACAATTTTGGAGTAATTTACCTGAAAAACAAGAAATTGTTATAAACAGGTATTTTGAAATAGGTTCTTTTCCATTTAATCTCTACATTGAAAACAAAACTTTAGCAATTGAAAAAGTAATGACAATTATTGATAAAGTCATTGAGAAAGATATTCTTGAACTTAAAAGATTTGATGTTGAAACAATAACAAAAATACCAAATATTTTATTATTAATAAGCAATTCAGATCAGGTTAATCTGACCAATATTAGTAAAACTCTATCAATACATATTGATACACTACGACGTGTATTAGAAGTTTTAGCAAAATCAGAAGTAATTATAAAGATACCATCATTCGGGAAAGCATATTCTCAAGCAAGAAAACCATTAAAATGTTTATTCTTATCTCCCTCAATCAGATATTGTCTTCTAAGAGGTGCTGTCCCAAACGAAATTAGAGGCAAATTGTTGGAGGATTACATTGCACTGTTATATGCTAAAAGCATAGCTTCACTTAACAATCCACAAATTTTTTATGATTCTTCTGAAGGTGGTGCTGATTTTATTTTGAAGTTTAGCGATGGAAGGAAAATAGTTGTAGAAGTTGGTTTTAATAAAGAGGCTCTTAACCAGATAAAATTTACTTCAAAAAAAGTTAAACCAAATTACAGTATTATTATTGGCAGTCAAAAATTAGAATTAGTTGATAATTCTATAGTAAAAATACCACTTATCTATGGGATGTTAATATAAGGTTTATAAAAATGTTAGAATTAACTATCATTGTTTAGGTTATATTCTGCTCTGCTAAAGAAAACTCAGGTTTCTAATATAGATGATAAAGATATAGATTTAATAATTTTTTTAACTATTGACAGCTAAAAAACAACATTGTAAAAATGGAAAAACAAATTCCATTTTTGGACCAAATATGGAAACATTAATTCCAAGAGTTTTTAAACCACCAATTCAAAGTTTTTTTCTTTTGGGTCCAAGAGGAACAGGTAAAACCACTTTCTTAAAACAAACCTATCCTGAGGCAATCTGGTTGGACCTGCTTGATCCGGAAAATTTCAGGGTTTATTCAGCATATCCAGAACGGCTAAAAGAACTCATAGATGCTTATCCGCAAAAAAAAGTTGTAGTTATTGATGAAATACAAAAAATACCTGCACTTTTAGATGTTGTGCATTTGCTTATAGAAAATAGAGTAAAAAAATACTTTATCCTTACAGATTCATCCTTGGAGATTTAATGTTATCTTTTCGTGTTCCTGTTTTTACAAAGAAGACAAAACGGAAAGTAGTGGCTCATCCTAAGTTTTATTTCTTTGATGCTGGAGTTTTTAGAACTTTGAGGCCAAAAGGACCTCTGGATACATACAGAGACATTGAAAGTGCTTCTCTTGAGGGGCTGGTAGCTCAGCATCTAAAAGCGTGGTGTTCTTATAGAGGAGAAAAGAATAATCTTTACTACTGGCGCACCCGGGCTGGTAATGGAGTTGACTTTATTTTGTATGGTGAGGAAGTTTTCTGGGCTATAGAGGTAAAAAACAAAACAAAAATTTTTCCAGAGGACCTGCGTGGGTTGATTTCTTTTAAAGAAGATTATCCTCTATGTGAAACATATTTAGTTTATTGCGGTAAAGAAAAAATTAAAAAGGGGCACATCTTATGTGTTCCAGCCGAAGAATTTTTGTAAGGACTTATTCCAGCTAAGAAAAAACTTGAGGTATAAAATTTGGTTTTGAGAAACATCTGATGTTTTATATAAAGTTTGTTAGTTTATAGTTGGCGAAATTTTAATACATAGTTTTTGTTATGTTTAGTTTTGGTGATGTAACTGAGATTAAACCGTTGTAGTTAATTGATAGAAAACAGACAAAAAATATTTAGTACTTAAAACTTTTAAGAATAAATAGGACACGAATATAAGGAGAAAATACTTTGTTAATTTGAAAGTCAACAAAGTTTTTACATAACAAAGGGGGTTATTCAATAATGGTTGTTCAAAAATTTTCTATTAATCATTATTCAATACAACATATACTTTCATGGATACAAACAGGTGAAATTGCAATACCTGAAATTCAAAGACCTTTTGTTTGGGATTCTACTCAAGTAAGAGATTTTATTGATTCGCTTTATAGAGGTTATCCAGTAGGTTATATTGTAGCTTGGCAAAATCCTAATGTGAGGTTAAAAGATGGGACAACTTCAAAAGGTAAAAAAATACTCATAGATGGTCAACAAAGAATAACTGCGTTAATGACTTCTATCTTAGGTAAAGAAATTGTTGATCGTGACTACAAAAAAAGAAGAATTGCAATTGCATTTAATCCTATTGAAGAAATTTTTGAGGTTTCAAACCCTCTTATCCAAAAAGATAAAAAATGGATAGCTGATATTTCTGAAATATTTTCACCTGGGTTTAAGTTATTAGAAAAGTTGGAAAAATACAGCAAAGATAATCCAGACACTTCAAAAGAAACAATTCTTCGCATAATAGATTCGCTTAGAAACATATTGAATATACAAATAGGATTAATTGAGTTAAATTCGGAATTAGATATTGATGAAGTAACAGAAATATTTATAAGGATAAACTCATCTGGGACAGTTCTTTCTCAGGCAGACTTTGCTATGTCTAAAATAGCAGTAGATGAAAAGTTTGAGGGTCAGTTTATTAGAAAAGCTATAGATTATTTTTGTCATCTTGCTGTTAAGCCTGAGTTCTATCAACAAATAAAAGATAGTGACAAAGAATTTGCTAAAACAGAGTATTTTCAGAAAATGTCTTGGCTTAAAGATGATAAGGAAGATATTTATGATCCTTCTTATACGGATATGTTAAGAGTTGCATTCACATATAAGTTTAACCGTGGGAGATTAAAAGATCTTGTTGCTTTACTTTCTGGCAGAAACTTCGTAACAAAAGAATACGAAGAACAAATTGCCAAGGATTCTTTTGCTAAGTTAAAAGAAGGAATAATGGACTTTATGAATGAGAATAATTTTAAGAAGTTCATAATGATAATTCGCTCAGCTGGTTTTATTGATAACTCAATGTTGCGTTCCCAGAATGCTTTGAACTTTGCTTATATTCTATATCTAAAATTGAAAGAAAAAAAATTACATCCGTCACGTATAGAGTCCTTTGTAAGGAAATGGTTTGTTTTTTCAAGCCTTACCGGAAGATATTCTGTCTCACCTGAGTCTAAATTTGATGTAGATATTAAGAGAATAGATAGTAATCCAATTGAATATATAAATAATGTAATTTCAGCTGAACTATCTGATAAATATTGGGAGGTTGCACTTCCTCAGCAGATGGATATTTCTGTATCTAGTAGCCCAGAATTTAACATATTTTTGGCAAGTCAGGTTAAAATGGGAGATAAAGGTTTCTTATCTAAGGATGTAAAGATTGAAGATTTAATTAAATTAAAAGGTGATTATCATCATATATTTCCACGAAATTACTTGAAAAAAATTGGATATCCACATCGTAGTCAATATAACCAAATAGGAAATTATGTTTTAGCTCAAACTGAAATAAACATAGCAATAGGAGACAAACCTCCTAAAGATTATTTTAAAGAACTAAAAGAGCAATGCGAAAGTAAAAAAGCTAAATATGGTGGAATTTTAGAGATTGATGAATTATACGAAAACTTGCAACAACACTGCATCCCATTAGAAATATTTGATAAATTGTCTGATGACTACGAGAACTTTTTAAAAGAAAGACGAAAGTTAATGTCTCAGAAAATAAAAAAATACTTTGAGATGTTGTAAAAAAAATTTAATCTTTTTAATTTTAACTATATGTGTAGATTATTTGGATTAATAGCAAACAAAGAGGTGGATGTTAAGTTTTCTATGTTTGAAGCAGAGAATAATT
>JBCNUU010000015.1:256-26078 GCA_039630545.1 Endomicrobiia bacterium | reverse complement strand
AGAAACCACTGGAGTAGTATTAACAGGAATTCTTACTGATGAATCCCTTATGGAGTTGTATTCCAACGCAGGGCTTTTTGTATTGCCTTCTTACCATGAAGGTTTACCGATAGCTCTGCTTGAAGCTTTAAGTTATGGTTTGCCAGTTTTGGTGAGCGATATTCCTCCCCATAAAGAAATTCCTTTACCAAGTTATAGATATTTTCCACCTGGAGATATTGAATTGTTAAAAGAAAAAATTATAAGTTTATATAATTTAGGAATTTCTAAAAAGGAAAAGGATTTAATTTTAGATTATCTTATTAAAAATTATAACTGGGAAGTTTCTGCAAATAGAATATTAACTATCTACAGAGAGTTATGTGGGTAATTTAAAAGTTGGTCACCAATTTGGAAATCTATAATTTCTATTTAAGGAAAGTTTATTAAAATGTTAAATTCAATTTTTAATCCACGATCAGTTGCTATAATAGGTGCTTCAAGGGATGAAAAAAAAGTAGGACATGCTATTTTAAAAAATCTTATTTCATCTGGATACAGGGGTAAAATCTATCCTGTAAATCCACAGGCAGAAGAAATTTTAGGTATTAGATGTTACAAATCATTAAAGGAAATTAACATGCCTGTAGAGCTTGTGGTAGTATGCGTTCCTCCAGCATTTACACTTCAAGTGATAAAAGAAGCAATAGATATTCAGGTTAAAGCAGCCGTGATAATCACTGCCGGTTTTAAAGAGACTGGTCCGGAAGGAGCTAAATTAGAAGAAGAAATTAAAAAAATTGCTAAAGACAAAATAAAGATCGTGGGTCCTAATTGTTTAGGTGTAATAAATACATCAAATGGTTTAAACGCAACTTTTGCCAGTATAACTCCTCCTGGAGGAAGAGTTTCTTTATTCTCACAATCAGGAGCATTAGGTGCTGTTATACTTGAATTATCGTATAGCAAAAATATTGGCATTGCAAAATTTATCAGTTTAGGCAATAAAATGGATGTAACAGAAATAGATTGTTTGGAATACTTTATGAAAGATCCAGATACAGATGTTATACTTGGATATATTGAAGATGTTACTGATGGCAAAAAATTTTTAGAAGTTGCAAAAAAATTGACAAAAATAAAACCAGTTATTTTGATAAAAGCAGGTGGTACAAAATATGGTGCAAGAGCAGCATCATCTCATACAGGAGCATTAGCTGGTTCTGATGTTGCATTTGATACAGCATCTAAGCAAGCAGGTTTGATAAGAGCAAAAGGAATAGATGAGTTCTTTTTCTACGGGATAGGTTTAGCTAAAAAAAAGCTTCTTGACGGCAACAGACTCTTAATTATTACAAATGCAGGAGGCCCAGGAATATTAGCAGCGGATGCTTGCGAAAAAAACGGGTTTGAACTTCCAGTTTTAAGTAAAGAAACAATAGAGGCTCTCAAGGAAAAACTACCAAAAAATGCTTCTTTATATAATCCAGTTGATATCATCGGAGATGCCGATGCAGAAAGATATAAATTTGTTTTGGAGAAAGTAATAAACGAAGAAAATATTGATGGGATAATGATAATTCTTACTGCGCAAGCCATGACTGAAGTAGAGAAAGTTGCTGAGATAATTATTGAAAAAGACAGAAAAACTTCCAAACCAATTTTTTGTTGTTTTATGGGTGATATTAAAGTTAAAAAAGCCTATGAAATGTTTCAAGCTAATAATATCCCTGCATTCCCTTATCCAGAAGCTACTGTTTCTGTTTTTAAAAAACTTTATGATTTTAGCAGATGGAAAAAACGACCACTTCAAGAACCTATAGATGAATTTGGAGATATTAAAAAAGAAGAAGCTTATATGCTAATGAGTAAATTCATTTCTAAAAAGAATTTTCAGATAAAAGATAGTTTAGCAATGGAATTTTTATCTTGTTATGGATTGAAATTTCCAAAAAGAGGTTTTGCTAAAACTCCTCAAGAAGCAGTTGAAGTTGCAAAACAAATAGGATATCCTGTTGTGATGAAAGTTTCTTCTCCTGAGATTTTACACAAAACAGAAGTAGGTGGAGTAAAACTTAACCTTAAAAACGACGAAGAAGTAGAGAAAGCCTTTTTAGAAATAACTATAAATGCCAAGAAAGCAATGCATGATGTTTTTATTGAAGGTGTAAATATTTATCAAATGGTTAAAGCCCATAGAGAACTTATTGTAGGAGCAAGTTATGACAGAACTTTTGGACATATGATAGCAGTTGGATTAGGAGGAATTTATGTTGAAGTGTTAAATGATATTTCTTTTAGAATAGTACCTATTTCAAAAACAGAAGCATATGAAATGATATCTGAGCTTAAAGCATACAAAATTCTTAAGGGAATAAGAGGAGAAAAACCTGTTGATATAGATGCGGTGGTAGAAGTTTTGCTTAGAATTTCTCAGTTGTTAAAAGATTTTCCACAGATAATTGAGTTAGATATAAATCCATTGGCATGTTTTGAAAAAGAAGTTTTAGGTCTGGATGCAAGAATTATAATTTCAGATAATTTATTTAATAATTAATTTTTGGAGGAAAAATAATGAAGAAAATATACATTATTTCTTTACAGCCATACGCTGGTAAGAATTTTTCATCTATAGGGATTATTAATTCTTTAATTGAAAATAACTATAGAACAGGATATATAAAACCAGTGGGTAATCTTCCTAAAATTATAAATGGTAATATATATGACGAATCAGCCCTGTTAATAAAAGATATATTTTCTCTAAAAGAAGAAAACAATGTTGTCTCTCCTTTCGTTTTAACTTATGATGTTGTACATTCTATATTAAAAGAGCCTCAAAAACAAGCTATTTTTAAACAAAAAATTTTTGATGCTATTTATTCTGTTAAAGACAAAGATTATCTTATAATTTCTGGTGCCGGAGATTTATTTACAGGTTCTACAGTTGGTTTATTTTCTTTAAAAATAGCCAAAGAGATCAAAACGAAAATTTTACTTGTAGAAAGTTTTAATATAGACTTGAGTCTCGATAATATAATTGGGCTAAAGAGTATTTTAAGTGATGATTTTTTGGGTTGTATAATCAATAAAGTTCCTGAAAATTTAGAAAATCATGTATCTAAAGAAATTATCCCGTTTTTAGAAAAAGAAAAAATAAAAGTGTTTGCTTACTTTTTAAAAGATAAATTTCTCGAAGCCTTAACTATCAGAGAACTTGTAGATGTTTTAAATGGTAAGGTGCTATGTTGTGAAGATAGACTTGATGAATTTGTTGAAAACTACAGTATCGGAGCTATGGATGTTGATAATGCCTTAAGATACTTTAAAATCAAACCTAACAAAGCAGTAATTACAGGTGTTCATAGAACAGATATTCAACTTGCTGCTTTAGAGACTTCTACCAAGGTTTTAATTTTAACAGGTGGGACAGGTGTCAATGATATTGTGCTGGCTAAAGCAATTTCATGTGGAGTTCCACTTGTTTTAGTTGAAGAGGATACTTTTAGTGTTGTTACAAAGATAGAATTATTAGCAGAAAGAGGCAGAATAAAAGAAAACAAAAAAATAGAAAAGATTAAGAATTTGTTTAAAGAAAAATTTGATTTGAAAAAATTTTTATCCTCTATGTAATATATTCTGCTTCTAGCAGTAAATTACTCTTCCTTTTTATATTCTTGTTGATTTAAAATTTAAATTTTTATAATTTTCTTATAATTTAAATCTCAATAGAATTTTTTAAAAAGACAGTAACTCTATGAAATTAAATCTTCTACAAAAAATTATTTTATCTAAAAGAACTGACAAAAAACAGCTTCCAGAACCTTTAGAACCAATAAAGTTAAAAGTTGACCAAGCATTGACTCAAGATGCTACAGGTACAATGGTTTATTTGCAATATGAGAGCATCGTAAAGGAAAAAAAAGATAAAAAAATAAAAATAAAAACAGCTGTTTCATATATTGACCATAATACTCTTCAATCCTCTTTTGAAAACTCAGATGATCATAAATACTTACAAACAGTTGCTCAAAAATACGGAATAATATTTTCACCTGCAGGGAATGGAATCTGTCATCAACTACACCTTGAAAACTTTGCAAAACCTAAGGAAGTGCTTTTAGGTTCAGATAGTCACACACCTACTTCCTCTGCAGTAGGAATGTTAGCTATAGGTGTTGGTGGGCTTGAGGTAGCTTGTGCTTTGGCAGGAGAACCTTTTTCTATGCTTATGCCTTATGTAGTTAATATTTATCTTAAAGGAAAATTTCAAGAATTTGTATCTGCAAAAGATTTAATTCTTTATTTACTTAAAAAATTTACTGTGAAAGGCGGAATAAATAAAGTTTTTGAATACACAGGTGAAGCACTCCGGTATCTTTCTGTGTATGAAAGAGCCACAATTACTAATATGGGTACAGAGTTAGGTCTTACCTCATCTATTTTCCCCTCAGATGAGGAAACAAGAAAGTTTTTTATTTTTCACAACAGAGTAAAAGACTTTACATATTTTTATCCTGATGAAGGCTGTAAATATGATGAAACATATGAAATAGATTTATCTACTATTTCTCCTATGGTAGCGTGTCCACATTCACCAGACAATGTTGTCGATGTTAAAGAAATAGAAGGGCTTGAAGTGGATCAGGTATGCATTGGAAGTTGCACTAATTCTTCTGTTAAAGACATGATTTTTTTAGCTAAAATGTTAAGAAACAAAAAAGTTCATCCTAATGTTTCCGTTGTAGTTTATCCGGGTTCTAAAAAGGTTTTACTTATACTTGAAAAACTAAAACTTTTAGAAAATTTATATAAAGCAGGTGTGCGGGTTATGGAGCCGGTTTGTGGTGCTTGTATAGGACAAGGCCAAGCTCCGATAAGTGCTGGGGTATCTTTAAGAACATTTAACAGAAATTTTGAAGGACGCTCAGGAACTAAAGATGCTAAGGTTTATCTTTCCAGTGTAGAAACAGCAGTAGCTGCTGCAATATACGGAAAGATTGTTCATCCTAAAGTTCTAGGTAAATATCCTAAAATTAATATCCCAAAAAAAACAAATTTAAAACAAGATTTTATTTATCCACCTAAAAATTCACGAAAAATTAAAGTGTTTTATGGCCCCAATATAAAGCCATTGCCTGAATTTACTACTTTAGAGGAAAATTTGAAGTTAGTTGTAATAAAAAAACTTCCGGATAATATTTCCACAGATGATATCTTACCAGCAGGAACAAAGATATTATCTTTAAGATCCAATATACCTGCTATAAGTCAGTATATGTTTTTTAATAAATATCCACAGCTTATAGAAAAAATAAAGGAACATCCACAAAAAAATTTTGTAATAATAGCTGGTCATAATTATGGACAGGGATCTTCAAGAGAACATGCTGCGATTGTTCAAAGATACAATGGTATAAGAATAGTAATAGCTAAATCTTTTGCAAGAATTCATAAAAACAACTTAATAAATTTTGGAATAATACCTCTGGAGTTTTTAAATGAAGAAGATTATAAAGAAATAGAAGAGACAGAAGAAATTTTATTTGAAAAAATTTCACAGCAAATTAAGAATTCTAATGAGATAGAGGCTAAGTTAATTAAAAAATCTGCACTAATAAGGTTTAAACTTTATTTAACACAAGAAGAAAAAGAAATTATTCTTTATGGCGGGAAGCTAAATTATGTTAAAAAAAGTCGATTTTTGCTTAAATGAAAAAACTATTTATTGTATTTGATGGTCCAGAAGGTGCAGGTAAAACAACTCAGGCAAAATTTTTGTTTGATTATCTAAAAAGCAAAAATTATAAAGTAGTTCTCACAAGGGAACCAGGAGGAACAAAAGTATCCGAAGCTATAAGGAAAATCATTCTTTCTACAAAGTATAATATTACTCCCCTTACAGAGCTTCTGTTATATGAAGCAGCAAGAGCTCAGCATGTTGAAGATGTGATAATACCCTCTCTGAAAAAAGGCAAGATAGTGATATGTGATAGGTTTTATTACTCTACAATTGTATATCAAGGATATGCTAGAAATTTAGATATTAAAGTAATAGAAAAACTAAACAAACTTATACTTGGTAATACTAAACCAGATATAGTTTTTTTATTAGATGTCCCAGCCAAAGAAGGTTTAAAAAGAGTAAAAAATACAAAGAAAAAATTTGATAGATTAGAAAACGAAGATTTAAATTTTCATAAAAAAATAAGAGAAGGTTATTTAAAAATTTTTAAAAATAAAAAAAATTTCTATATTATTAACACAAAAAATAAAACACCTTACCAAACTCATCAAGAAATAGTAGAAATTTTAAATTCAAAGTTTAACTTATGAGTTTAAAAGATGTATTAGGTCAATCTAAAGCTGTTGAGATTTTGGTAAATGAAATTAAGACTGGAAATGTTAAACATTCATATATTTTTTATGGAATAAAGGGTATCGGTAAAAAATTTACTGCTTTGCAGTTTGCGAAGTCACTTTTATGTAAAAATAAAGAAGAGTTTTTAAGCTGTGATGTATGTGATATTTGTAAGAAAATAGATAATAATATTCATCCAGATGTGATTTTAGTAGATTTAGAGTTTCAGTGGCGCATTTTAGAAAAAAAAGATACAACAACAATAAGTATAGACACAATAAGATATATAAAACAGCTGTCTGGATTAAGTTCTTATGAAGGAAACAATAAGATATTTATAATTGACCAAGCAGAAACATTACAGAAAGAAGCCGCCAATTCGCTTTTAAAATTATTAGAAGAACCTCCAAAAAATTGTATTTTCATATTAATTGTCAGTATGCTTGGAGTTTTGCCTAAAACTATAATTTCTAGATGTGAATTAATTAAATTTTTGCCATTGAAAAATGAAATTTTAAAAAAAATTTTGAATAATCATAGTTTGAAAAGTGTATTTGGTTCTGCTCAGGAGATAAATTTTGTAGATAAAATTACTCCTGAGTTAGAATTTAAAAGTATTTTAGAAATACAAAAGACAGTTGAGGGTTTTCAGAGCAAAGATGCTGCTGAGTATTTTTTTATGCGTGTAGTAGAAGATTTTATTTCCAGGAAAGATATATCTTCAAAAACATCTCAAAAATTTTTAGAAGAAATAGAATTTTTTTTAAAAAGTTTTAGATATAATATAGATTATAAATTATTATTAGAAACATTTTTAATGAGGTATAGTATTTTATGCACCAAAAACTTATAGTAGAAGTAAAATTAGAAAACAAGGAAGTGATATATGCTGAAAATGTCAATGGTATAGATATTAAAATTTCTGATAAAGTAATTGTTTATTTTGATAATACATATGAAATAGCAGAGGTTTTGTCTGATGAAAAATTGGTGGATGAGATTTCTTTAAGAAAAGAAAATGTTGCTAAAATAATTAGAAAACTTAACGAGCATGACTTTCAACGAATAAAAGAAAATCAAAACAGAGCAAGAGAAGCATATAAAATAATAAAAAAAACATGTTCTAACTATGAACTTCCTATAAAAATATCTTTTGTAGAATACTCTTTTGATAGAACCAAACTATATGTTTATTACATTCAAGAAAAACCTACAAACTTAGGAAAAATAATTCAGGAGTTTGCTCATAAATTTAAAGCAAAAATAATAATGAAGCAGATAGGTCCAAGAGATGAGACAAAGATGCTAGGAGGAATAGGTGTTTGTGGATATGAGCTATGTTGCAAAAGGTGGATAAAAAATTTTGAGTCAATTTCAGTAGAAATGGCTAAGATTCAGCAGTTATCTCTAAATATACCAAAGCTTTCTGGTTTATGTAATAGATTAAAATGTTGTTTAGGTTATGAATATAATTTTTATAAAGAGTGTGTTGAGAAGTTACCAAAAATAGGTACATATATAAAAACAAAAGATGGGGAAGGAAAGGTTGTTTCTATAGATTGCATAAAAGAAAAAATTACTGTTGAATTAAAAAAAGATGAAGAAGTTATTCTAAAAACATACGATGTAAAAGATACATACCAATGAAAAAGTTTTATTTAACAACTCCTATATATTATGTAAATGACGAACCCCATATAGGGCATACTTATACCACTGTTATTGCAGATGTTATAGCAAGATACTACAAGATCTTAAATTATAAGACATTTTTTCTTACAGGAACAGATGAACATGGAGCAAAAGTTGAAGAGGTTGCAAAAAGAAATAATTTTGAACCAAAACAGTATTGTGACCTTATTGCAAATAAATTTAAAGAAACATGGAATTTGTTAAATATTGATTACTCTAGGTTTATAAGAACGACAGATCTTCAGCATGAAGAGACTGTTAATATTGTATTAAAAAAACTTTACGAAAGACAGTTAATATATAAAAATTATTATGAAGGATTATATTGCATTCATTGCGAGAAATTTATTTCAAAAGAAGAACTTGTAGACGGTAAATGTCCTGATCACAATTTGGAACCTGTGTTTCATAAGGAAGAAAACTATTTTTTTAGATTGAATAAGTTTAAAGATTTGATTTATAAAAAAATAGAAAAAAATGAAATTCTTATTATACCACAGGAAAGAAAAAATGAAATTCTTGGAAAATTAGAGTTAAACATAGAAGATATCAGCATTTCAAGAAAAGCAGTGAAATGGGCCATAAGATTACCATTTGATGAAGAACAAACACTGTATGTATGGGTCGATGCTCTTATAAATTATTTGTCAGGTATTGATTATTTTAAATTAGAAAATGCACATACTTTTGAATTTTGGCCAGCAGATTTACATATAATAGGCAAAGATATTCTTTGGTTCCACGCAGTAATCTGGCCTGCTTTACTTATAGCTTTGGATATAGATCTGCCAAAAATAATTTTGTCACATGGATTTTTTACCGTGGATGGAAAAAAAATGTCAAAGACTTTAGGAAACGTTATAAAACCTAAACAGCTTGTAGACCTTTTTGGAGTAGATGCCACCAGAATGTTGATTATTTCTAATTTCCCTTTAGGAATAGATGGCAATTTTTCTTTGTTGGATTTAAAAGAAAGATATAACAGGGAGTTAGCGGATAACTTAGGCAATTTAGTTGCCAGAACTATAGGTATGGTTAAAAAATTCTTTAATGATAATTTTGAGGTTAAAGAAGTCTCTTATGAGACAAAAGAAAAGATAGTATCAACTATAAAAGATTATAAAAATTGTTTTTCTACACTTAACATTCACAAAATTCCCCAAGTAGTACTTTCTTTGACATCTTATGCAAACTGGTACATTCAGTTTAAAGCTCCTTGGAGTTTATACAAAGAAAATAAAACGCAACAGCTATCTGAAGTTCTTACAGATCTTTTAAGTTGTATAAAAACAGCAGCATTATTGTTTTATCCTGTAATGCCTGATATAAGCAAAAAGATTTTAGATTATTTTGTAATTAAAGATCTAAATTTTGAATTTACACAGCTTGTAGAAAAGTTTGAGTTAAATGTTAAAGTTAAAGAGTTCAAATCACAGGAAATTCTTTTTAAGAAGTTATGAGTGATATAGTGTATTTTTTTAAAAACAACTTGTATATTAACTTAACAAATAGGTGTTTGGTTAAATGTAGCTATTGTATAAAATATAAGTGGAATTTTAAATTTTATGGTTATGATTTAAAATTAAAGCGAGAACCCACATTTAAAGAAATTATTAAAAATTTATCTGAAAAGCTAAAAAAATATTCAGACATAAAGGAAGTAGTTTTTTGTGGATACGGTGATCCACTTCTTAGATGGAAAGAAATTTTGAAAATATCTAAGTGGATAAAAAATAACTATCCTGGTTTAAAGATAAGAATTAACACCAATGGATTAGCAGACGAATATTTAAAAAAAAATGAAAATGTATATGAAGAACTAAAAAATGTTGTAGATGTAGTATCTATTTCTCTTAACGCTCATAATGAAAGGACTTTTAAGTTGCTTCACAAAACAAATATTCGTTCTCCGTTTAAAAAAATAATATCTTTTATTAAAAAATCAAAAAAATATTTTCCTGAAGTTATAATAACTTCAATTACTCACCCACTGGTAGATATAAAAAAGATAAAATCTTTGTCTAAAAAGTTAAAAGTAAAGTTTAAAGAAAGAGAATATTTTTAAAATTTATATCCTAAACCTACTTTGTGAGAAACTCCTAAGTATTTAGAAGGAACTATACTATATCCGATCTCAAAGTTTTGAATGTTACTTGATACTCCAAAACCAAAATTGTTATCTTCTTTGTTAAATGTATAGCTTAAATACACTTTCACTGGATCCTTCGTAAAAGCTACTCCTAAAGATGGTGAAAATCTATAGTTAAACACATAAGGTAAATTTAATCCTAACTCAAAGAATCTAAGAATTTTACAAGAATAAGTAACTGAGAGACTTAAAGGTAAAGAATCGCTTTCTTCTTTAAAACTAGTAGACATTCCAATGTTTTTAAAACTTACAGCAAGGTTTGAATTTTTAATAATAGAATAAAAAAATAGATTAAAATCAAAAGCAAACGCTAAAGCATTTTCGTTTTGGAGCATACTATTGGCTATTTTGAAGGTCAAAGAAAAAGAAATGTTATCTTTTATAAGTTTACTTAAAGATGAAATCATGAAAATGTCTCTCTGTAAATTTATAGTCTCAGATTTTTCAACGCCTGATTGTAGGTAATGTATAGTTTCTTTTCCTGTGTCATTATAAATCAGTCCTCCTGAGATTCCTATAGATTTAAGTTTTGTTGCATAAAAGATACCAGAATAAATTAAATTTAGAGTAGAAACTTCTGTAAACATAAACATTCCTGCTTTTCCCTGGTAAAAAGAAAAACACGCAGGATGATTTGAGATAGTCTGGAGAGTATCAATTCTTAAAAAATTTTCTGAAATGAACACCTCTGATGTGGTAGTATAATTTTTTTGAAAAAACCACCAACCAGGAAGGGTAGCTGAAAATAATTCTATAGATATCACAAAACTAGCTAAAACGATGTTGATTTTTTTATTCATAACAAAAAACCTCCTTTTATCTTACTAAAGAAATCTTTTTTGTTAATTTAGAATTTTCAGATTCTATTATTAAAAGATATGTTCCGGATGAAAGATCTTTTAGTCTTAAACTATATTCAAAAAACTCATAGGCATCTGTTGCTGTTTTTTTGGTTTCATAGACTTTGTCACCTAAAAGAGTGATTATCTTAAGAGTATATTCTTTAGAGGGGACGGAGTTAAACAGAATATATATTTTATCTTCTGAGGTTATTTTACCTGAAGAATTTGAGGTGACAACTTTAATCTCGTCTTTTTTCGGAGCAGACACCTCTCCAATTGGTAAAGTAATTTTTTGCTCTGGAGGAAGTTGCTGTTGATAGGCAGTAAAGTTTTGTGCTGTTTTGTTAGAACTGAGTTGAGTGTAAATATATTGTTGTGGTTCAAATATCCAGCCTTCTTTTTGTGGATAGACTTTATAGTCAGCTTTTATTAGCTCTGAAAATCTATATATTCCTTCAGTGTTTGTTTTTGTTTGCAAAGTTGTTCCGTCAGTAAGACAAACAAGGATGACAGTGGTATCCTCTAAAGGTTGATTAAATGAAGTAACCACCTTTCCTTCAATATAGTATGCAGCAGAAAGTAAAAAGTTCAAAGTAGTTGTTGAGTTTTCTAGGACTTGTGCAGTTTTTTGTTGAGTTTTAAAACCCGCTAAAGAAGCCTCTACTATATAAGTTCCTATCTGGCAGATAAACTTATAACTACCATTTTCATCTGTAGTAGTAGAAGCCACTGTCACATTATATATTTTTAAAGTAACGGTAGCATCTTTTAATGGTTGAGCAGTTTCGTTGTTTAAGACAATTCCTTCTATTACTCCCGTTCTTATTCTTTCTAAAACAAAGTTTAAAGTTACTGTTTCATTATCATTTACAATTATACCTGTGGAATATACAGTCATATAGCCTCCAGAGGAAACCTCTATGTTATATACTCCGGAAGCTACCTCCAGAAAATAACTGCCATCAACTCTTGCAGTTGTGCTTATTACTACTTGAGAATCTAACAAAACTTTTATTACAGCTCCAACAACAGGTCGATTTCCAGGTCTTGTTGTTATTGTTCCTGTTATATATCCTTTAGGTATTCTTGTTAATATAAAGTTTTTATAAGTTACAGAGCTTTCATACACTATAATACCTTCTTCTGTTTTAGATTGATAATTTACAGCGTATATTTCTACTTTATAACTTCCTGTAGGAACTGTTACTTCGTAGAATCCAAAGTTGTTAGAGTTAGTAGTCGTTATTAGTTCATTGTTAAGATAGAAACTCAATGTCGCCATGTTAATAGGTTCTCCATTTGTATTTAATACATAACCTCTTACAATTCCTTTAGGTATTCTTTGAAGCACAAAATTTAAAGTTATAGTAGAATTTTCAATAATCACTACTGTGGAACTTTTAGAAACAAAACCTGAAGAAGAAGCTTTTACTTCATAAGTCCCTGCAGGTATACTTATAAAGTAAGAACCATTTATATCAGCAGTTGTTGAAGAGAGGAGTACTGAATTATAAAAGATCTCAACAACTGCTCCCTGTAGAGGTTGTGCTTGCTGGTCTAAAATTTTTCCTTCTAAATATCCAACAGGAGATTTCTTAAGAATAAAATTTTTAATTGTAGTCCCTAAAGGAGTTATTACTACTGATGTAGCAACTTGAGTTTGATAGCCAAACTTAGATACTTCTATATCATAGCTTCCTGCATCTAAAGTCATATGGTAACTACCGTCTTGTTGGGTGGTGGTGGATGATATTATTATCTGGTTTTGTAGGGCTAATATAGTTGCGTTAGATATTGGTTGAGATTCTTCGGACAGCACTGTTCCAGTTAAAAATCCAAAGTTTACTTTTTCTAATGAAAAGTTTACTGTAGTAGTGGAGTTTTCTTCTATATATACTTGCGGAGAAAATTCTGAAACATATCCATAAGAAGAAGCCTTAACTATGTATACTCCAGTAGAAATTTCCAAGTGATATTTACCATCTACACCAGCAGCTGTTTGTGCTACAAGTGTAGTTCCTTTAAAAACTTCTATTATAGCACCTACAAGAGGAGTTGATTCTTCTTCTGAAACTACAGATCCTGTCAGATACCCTTTTGCTTGTAAAGCAGAACTAGGACCCTCTAATTTCCAGGTGGCTATCTCAATGGTGGTTTCAAAAGAAGTTCCTGTTACGTAGATATTTTTTTGACCATCTAAAACTAAAGATGTAAAAATGCAATATGGATAGGTTCTTTCTAAAAGGATATTTTTGTTTTTGTCTATTTTAATTAAATTTGCATAAGGAATTTCATTTTTTACTTCATTGTAAACCACATATATGTTTTCAGTTGTTTCGTCTTGTGTTATATCACATAAAGGTAAGAAGTTATTTGCAAGAAAATAATTAAACCCTGTAGTATCTGTAGTAAGTTCTTTAATAAAAGGTTTATCCCAGCTGTAGGTTAAATCTTCATTTAATTTAGTAATTAAAAGACCCACTTTGAATGGTTCTGTTGAAAGTGTAACATATCCTGCAACATAAATTTCATTCTTTTTTGTTATGTAAATTGCTCCTCCAATGTCATTTGAGTTATTGTAGTTGATTATCAAAGGTTGTGGTTGTATTAATTGGGGCGCCCATCTTATAACCATGATATCATAATCATCATTGTTATCAGCTCTTTGTTTCCCTATCGCGTAGATATATTGATTTGTGGAAACTTTGATATCATAAAGATATTCTTGAGTAGAGGTTTGAGAAATCTGTTGTTGTTGAAGTTGTGCTTGATTATTAAATAAGAAAAAACCACTATCTGAATTCTGGACAATGTTAGCAGACACATATATTTGATTTTCTGAAAATGGTATATGTCTTCCTGCATAGCTTACTGTATTATGTGTGTAAGACTCTACTATATTACCATTAGCTGGATTTACGACAGCAAAATATAACATAGGAATGGGAAAAAAACCTCCTTCAATTGCTCCGCTTATTACCAGTCTGTTTAATGTTTCAAGAGAGGATATATCTAAAATTAAAGTATTTTGAATTCTTCTTAAAAGAACTTCTCTTCCAGTTGAAATATCATATCCAGCTATTACTCCATTTAGTTGGGGGGGTGTTGTAGTCCAGTTAGTATCTATTATTCCACTTATAAATACTTGATTACCTAACAATGTAATACCGCTACCACCGTTACCTAAAATAGAAGAAGTTGGAGTAATTGTGCTTTTCCATATGATATCTCCTTCGTCTGAATGTAAGGGAGGGATAAAAGAAAGGATAAAAGTTAAAAATAATATTAATTTTGTTAATTTTATCATCATAAATCCCTCCTGAAAAGATAAGTGTAGTATTATTCCTTCTTAAATAATTAGATACTTTGCAGTTTCTAAATGTTCCTACTTTTAGTTTTCTAAAACTTTATCTAAGACTTCTTTAATATGTTTTATTGGTATGAGTTTTATTTTTTCCTTTACATATTGAGGTACTTCATCTAAATCCTTTTTGTTTGCTTCCGGGAAGAACACAACTTTTATACCTTCACGATAAGCAGCAATTAGTTTCTCTTTAAGACCACCTATTGGAAGGATTTTTCCTTGAAGAGTAATTTCTCCTGTCATAGCTATGTGAGAAGTTACCTTTCTTTTTGTTATAATTGAAGCAATAGCTGTGGCGATGGCAACTCCTGCGGAAGGGCCATCTTTTGGTATAGCTCCTTCAGGAATATGAATGTGCAAATCATATTTTTTAAATATTTCCGGTTTTATTTTTAGTTTGTCTGCTATGGATTTTATATAAGATAAAGCAGCTTGAGCTGACTCTTGCATAACTTCTCCTAATTTTCCTGTTAGGATAAGTTTTCCTGTCCCTTTAAACATCACAGCTTCAATTGTTAGAGTTTCACCTCCATATTCTGTCCAGGCCAAACCTGTAACTACACCTACTCCATTTGAAGTAAGTGTTTCTCTTAAAAATTTTGGGGGTCCTAAGTAAGTGTGTAAATTTTCTTTTGTTATAGTTAATTTTTCAATTTTTTTATGCTTCTTTTCTTCTGATAAAGAAATTTCCTTTAAAGCTTTTCTTATTACATTTGCAATTTCTCTTTCTAAGTTTCTTACTCCTGCTTCCCTTGTGTATTTATCTATTATTTCTTTTATTGCTTCATCTGTAAATTCTATCTCGTTCTCTTTTGCTCCGTGATTTTTAAGTTCTTTTGGAATAAGGTATTTTTTTGCAATTTGTAATTTTTCTTCCCAGGTGTATCCAGAAAAATTTATAATTTCTAACCTATCTAGTAAAGTTGGAGAAATTGTGTAGGTAGTATTTGCTGTACATATAAACATTACATCGGAAAGATCAAACTCTACATCTAAATAATGGTCAACAAATCTATAATTTTGCTCAGGATCTAACACTTCAAGTAAAGCCGCAGATGGATCGCCTCTCCAGTCTACACCCATCTTGTCAATCTCATCTAATAAAAACACAGGATTTTTTGAATTTGCTTTCCTCATCCATTGAATAATTCTTCCTGGTAAAGACCCAATATATGTTCGTCTGTGTCCTCTTATTTCTGCTTCATCCCTTACACCTCCTAAAGAGACCGAAACAAAGTTTCTTCCTAAAGCCCTAGCTATAGATTTTGCAATTGAAGTTTTTCCAACTCCAGGAGGTCCCACAAAGCATAAAATAGGTCCTTTTATTTTTTTTACTCTTTTAAGAACTGAAAGATATTCAAGTATTCTTTCTTTTACTTTTTCAAGTCCATAGTGGTCTTCATCTAAAATTTCTTTAGCTTTGTGAATATCTATCACATCTTTTGTTTTTTTGCTCCATGGCAAACAAATTAGCCAGTCAAGATAAGTTCTTACCACAGTTGCCTCAGGAGAGTAAGGCATCATTTTTTCAAGCCTTGAAAGTTCTCTCAGAGCCGTTTCTTCAGCTTCTTTTGACATTTTTGCCTGTTTAATTTTTTCTTTGAGTTCTTCTATTTCTTTTGTGAAATCATCTTTTTGTTTTAATTCTCTTTGAATAGCTTTCATCTGCTCGGTTAGATAGTATTCTTTTTGAGCCTTTTCTATCTGTTGTCTTACTCGTGAATGAACGCGTTCTTCTATTTTTAAGATTTCTTTTTCAGCAACAATATGTTTTATTGTTTCTTCCAGAAGTTGTTTTAAGTCTATTATTTCTAACAACTTTTGTTTATCTTGAAGTTTAATGTTTAGATAATTAATAATGGTGAAAACTAACCTGGGGGGTTCGTATATGTTATCTATAGAGATAGCTATTTCTGCAGGTAATTTACGATTAATTTTTACATACTCTTTAAATTCTTCTTTTACTTGTCTCATTAATGCTTCAATTTCTATGGTTTCTTGTTGTGTTATGCTTTTCTCCTTCAGTATTTCATATTTTACCTCAATATATCCTTTAGGAGTATAATTATATTCAAGAATTTCTACTCTCTGAAGACCTTCTATTAAAATTTTTACAGAACCATCTGGGGTTTTTAAAGATTGTAAAATTTTTGAAAGTGTTCCTATATTATAGACATCCTGAAAAGAAGGACGCTCTATTGTAGGTTTTTTTTGACAGCTTATCACTATAAGTTTATCCTGTGTTTTTAAAGCTTCTTCTGCAGCTAAAATTGATAAGTTTCTACCTAGGTTAAGAGGTGCAATATTATAAGGAGGTACTACCGTGTCTCTTAATGGGATAAAAGGTAGTTTATTTTCTTGTTTAATTTGTTGCTCTGTCATGTTTTTCAAGCTAGTTTAAAATTACTTTCGGTTCTATATATGTAAATTGGTTTTATTTTGTTTTTTACCACATCAGAGTTTATTATACACTTTTGAACCATTTTTGTTTCAGACAATTCAAATATAACATTTGTAAGAAGATTTTCAAGTATAGTTTTTAATCCTCGTGCTCCTGTGTTTTGTTGTTTTGCCAGATGAGCTATCTCAGAGATTGCATCCTCAGTAAATTCTAAATCTATTCCTTCAAGTTCAAATAATTTTTTATATTGCTTTATTAAAGAATTCTTTGGTTTTATTAAAACTTCTTGAAGTTGTTGCTCTGTAAGTTCTGAAGTAAAAGCCACTACAGGTAGTCTTCCTACCAGTTCAGGTATGAGTCCATATTTTATCAGATCCTGAGGTTGAATATATTTCCACCATTGAGTATCATCTTGTCTGTTTTTTTCTTGCAAAAATCCAATATGTTTTTTGTTAATTCTTTCTTTTACAATTTTATCCAGACCTTCAAATGCTCCACCACATATAAATAAAATGTTCTTTGTATTTACCTGAATAAACTCTTGATATGGATGTTTTCTTCCTCCTTGTGGAGGAACATTGGAGATGGTTCCTTCAAGAATTTTAAGTAGTGCCTGTTGAACGCCTTCTCCTGACACATCACGAGTTATTGAAGGAGAATCACTTTTCCTTGAAAGTTTATCTATTTCATCTATATAAACAATACCTATCTCAGCTAAACTTACATTAAAGTTTGCTGCTTGGAGTAGTCTTAAAAGAATATTTTCTACATCCTCTCCGACATAACCTGCTTCTGTGTATACTGTGGCATCTACTATCGCAAAAGGTACGTTTAAAAGTTTTGCCAGAGTCTCTGCAAGAAGAGTTTTACCGTTGCCAGTAGGACCTATAAGTAAAATATTTGATTTTTGTATTTCTATATCCTCATCTTTTAACAAAAACACTCTTTTGTAGTGGTTATAAACCGCAACTGAAAGAATTTTTTTTGCTTCCTCTTGTCCTATCACATACTCGTCTAAAAAACATTTTATTTTTTTTGGAGAAAACAAGTGGAAATTTTTATGAGAAAAAGTTTTACTTTTTAACCTTCCAATAAGCTCATATGAAAAGATAATGCAGTCTTCGCAGATATATATATTATTTTTACCAATAAATTTTGTATCTTTTTGTGTTTCGTCTAATTCCTTATTACAAAGTGAACAAAAAATTTTATTTTTCATTTTATATTTTTTCTACTGATTATTACTTCATCAATAATTCCATAATTTTTAGCTTCTTCTGCTGACATATAGTAATTTCTTTCTGTATCTTTTCTAATTTTTTCTATTGGTTGTCCTGTGTGTTTCGCAAGAATTTCTATAAGTTTTTCCTTTGTGTGTATAAGTTCTTTTGTTTCAATGTCGATATCAGTAACAGTTCCACTTATGCCCTCTCCATAAATTAAGGGCTGATGAATCATTATTCTTGCGTGTGGTAGTGCAAATCTTTTTCCTTTTGTCCCAGCAGCAAGAAGCAAAGCTCCAAAACTCATAGCCATTCCTACACAAACAGTTGTTATAGGACAGCTTATATATTGCATAGTGTCGTACACAGCTAGTCCTGCGGTTACAAGACCACCTGGAGAATTAATATATAAGTAGATATCTTTATTTGGATCTTCGCTTTCAAGATATAAAAGTTGAGCTATTACTAAATCAGCAATCTCAGTAGTAATAGCACCACCATAACCTCCTACAAATATAATTCTGTCTCTTAATAATCTTGAGAAAATATCGTATCCTACAGCTGCTCCTTGGTTCCATCTTTCTATTATAGTAGGAATTATGGTAGGCATATACTCCTCCAGAATATTTAATTATTGTTTAGGTGTAATATCCATTTCTTTTATTTTTGCAGAAGATATTATTAGATTTAAAATTTTATCTTCTAATAATTTAGATGTAATGTAGTGAATATTTTTTTCAAAGTATTCGTTAATTTCTTTTTCTTTACCAGGATATAAAGAAAGAAATTTTCCTTTCTCTTTCTCAAGTTCTTCTTTTGTTATTTCTATCTTTTCCTGTTGAATTATAGCTCTTAAGATATATTTTAATTTTACTTCATTTTCTGCTTTTTTTAGAAGTTGTTTTTGTTGCTCATCTGGTAGGTTAAAATCTTCTTCTTTGCCTCCCCTGGATATGAAATCTCTTTTTATTTCTTCTAAAATTTCATTGTAATGATTTTCAATTTCAGTTTGAGAAACAGTAATTTTATGTTCATTTAATAAAATTTCATAAATCTGATTTTTTAGTTTTTGATTTGATTCATTATCGAATTCACGTTGAATTGAATCCTTTAGATTAGAAATTAAATCGTCTAAACTTTTATATCCTATATTTTTTGCAAACTCTTCATCTATTGTTGGAAGAGTTCTTTCTTTTATCTCAACAACTTCCAGTTCTATTTGAGCTTTTTTCCCCATAAGTTCTATTTGAGGGATGTTTACTGGGAATTCTACATCTATTGTTTTTTTCTCTCCAACACTCATTCCAACCATACCTTCTTTTAAACCAAAAGGTAGATTTTCAGAAGCTAAACTTATCAATACATTTTTCCCTTCATATTTTTTTAGTTCTTTTGAGTCAATAAATATCTTATAATTAACAACACAAAATACGTTACTTGTAGATAGAATATCTTCTTGAGATATTTTTGTTTTTTGTGATGGAACTATTTTTGAATAGCGTTCCCTTATTTGGTTTAAAGCGGCTTCTATGTCTTTTTGAGTTGTTTTTCTTACTTCTTTTTTAAGTTTTAGCCCTTTATAAGATTTTAGTTTAACTTCTGGTTCAGTTTCTAGTGTAACTTCATAAGAAGAAACACTGTCTTCTTTTATATCAACTTTTTCAATTTTCAAAGAATCAGGAATATATTTAATTTTGTGTTCATTTAAAACTTCAGGTAAAGTCTTCTGTAAAGATTTATCTATTAGTTTTTGATTGATTTCTTCTTTTAGTTGTTTTTTTATTATTTCTAATGGGACATGACCTTTTCTAAATCCGGGTAGTTGAAGGTTCCTTTGGATATCTAAACAACACTCATTATATAATTGTTGTATAAGTTGAGAAGAAATATTAACTTTTATTTTTAATTTACAAGCAGACAACTTTGTGATTTCTGAAGTTATATTTTTCATAATAAAATTATCTTATAAAAAAATTTAAATTGGTTGTCAAGGTAAATACGAAATTCATAAAAATTTTGAAAAATGCCGCGGAGAGGATTTGAACCTCCACTCCTTTCGGAACACGGTCCTAAGCCGTGTGCGTCTGCCAGTTCCGCCACCGCGGCTTTTTTAAAATAATATTAAAATAATAAATTACAGATATTAAAATCAATATATTAGCCGAAAAATAAATCATTTGTTGTGTTGACTTTATAAATATAATTTGGTAAAACATAACAAAAAATAGCAAAAGAAAAATAAATCTGGTAAAACCAAAAATTTCAAGGAGTGCTCCTATGCTTAAACAAATAGAAATATATGGTTTCAAATCTTTTTCAGAAAGAACAGTTCTTACGTTTGATGATACAATAAACGGAATTGTGGGTCCCAATGGTTCAGGAAAATCTAACATAGTTGATGCAATCAAATGGTGTTTAGGAGAGCAATCCTTAAAAGAAATAAGAGCAAAGACCCCTACTGATGTAATATTTTCTGGTTCAGAAAGTAAACCACCTTTAAATTGGTGTGAAGTAACAGTGGTGTTTGATAATTCTAAAAAAATTTTTCCTGTAGATTATGAGGAAGTTTCTATTACAAGAAAAATGTATAGAAATGGTGAAACTGAGTACTATCTTAACAGGGTTCCGTGTAGATTAAAAGATATAAAAGAACTTATTTTAGACACTGGACTTTCTTCCGATGGATACGGAATTATTCCACAAGGAAAAGTGGAATTTGTGGTTTCAGCAAAGCCTGAAGAAAGACGACTTCTTTTTGAAGAAACAGCTGGGATTGCAAAGTATAAAGTAAAAAGAGAAGAAGCTTTAAGAAAACTTGAAAGAGTAAAGCTTGATATGGCAAGGGTGGATGATATCTTAGTGTATATAAAAGAACAGATGGCTTCATTAGAACAAGCAGTTAAAAAAGCTAAAAATTATCAAAAATATAAAGAAGAGTTGCGAGTTTTAGAATGTGCAAATGCGGTTATTCAAACAGAGGCAGCTCAGAATAGACTTAAAGAGATAGAAAATTTATACATAGATACTACATCTCAATACACTCAGTTAGTTTCTTCTATATCACAAATTGAAGCAGAAATAGTTTCTTTGAAGCTTGAACTCTCTCAGAGAGAGAAAGAACTGCTGCAGTTGAAAGATAGAGATACAGAAATAGAAAAAAATATATCATCTTCTACTCAAAAAATAGAAGGCTTTAAATCAGACATTTTTAAATATGAAGAAGATATAGATAAACTTAAAATAGAAATAGAAGAATTGAACAAAAAAATTGAAGAATATACAAATGAAATTTTGCAGTTAGGAAGCAAAAAAGATAGCCTCCTTTCTGAAACAAACATACTAGAGCAACAAAAAATTCTTCACTCTAGAGAATACGAAGAATATAGAGAACAAATAGGAGAAAGCCAAAACAAAATTGGAGAAAAAAATAAATTAGTAAACGAGATTTCTTATCAAAAAATAAGAATTAGAAATGAAATTTCATCTCTGTCTAAACAAAATCAACTTATAAATTTAGAAATCCATACAGTAGAAAAAGATTTGCTGTCTAATAAGAAACAAAAAGAAATAATTTCTAAAGAAATAAATGATATTCTTAATGAAATATCTTTTTTAGAAGAAAAAAAGAACCAACTGCTTAAAGAAATAACTGAGCTTGACAAAGAGATAGAAACAATAAAACTTCAGCTAGAAAAACAAAAGGCAGATTATGAAGAAAAAAATAAAGAGTTTTATATTCTCAACTCTAAACTGGAAAATCTTTCAAGCAGTTTTTCCATTTATGGATATAATTTAAACAGATTACTTGAGGTACTTAAACAACATGAGCTTTTAGAAGTATGTTTACCTGTGAGTTCCATTATAAAAATTGATCCTCAGCACTATCAATTGGTTTCAACATATCTGGGAAATAAACTGTTCTGGTTGGTGGTACAGAAAGAAGAGGATGCTTATAAAATTATTGAATTAATTAAAAGTAATGCATTAGGTTTTGCGACATTTATTGTCAAACAGAGATTAGAAAGTTTAGACATAAACTACGAGTTAGACAATGATTTGTTAAACCTAATTTCTTTTGATAAAGAATGGGAAAAGTTAGTAAAATTTTTGTTTTTTAATGTTAAATTCAAAAATAACACTTTAGTTTCAGACTGCCTGATTCATTCAGGATATTCAGAAAAACAACTTCAGGAAGACATAGCTTCTTTTAGAGAAAAATTAAATGAAGTTTCTTCTATCTTGACTAAGATAAGTGATAGTATAACCAATTTAAGCAAAGATCTTCAACAAAATTTGGACTTAAAAACAAATTTAGAAAAAAATTTAATTTTAGTTGAAACTCAACTTCAACAATTATACAAGTCTAAAACCGAAAAAGAAGAATACTTTGAAACTATTCAGAATTTAGAATCTACTTTAGAAAGTGATCTTGAAAATAAAAAGAAAGAATCTTTAAATTTACAGGAAAAATTAGACAGATTAAATAACGAATTGAAAGCTTTAGATGAACAAGAAAAAAACTTAAGAGAAGAAATAGAAAATTTACTTAGTTGTATTTCTCAACTTCAATCGAGTGAAGTTGTAGAAAAGTATGTAGAGATAAGTTCTGAATACTCAAGACTTACTCAACAATATAACAACATATTAGAAGAAATAAAGACGAAAAACAATTTGATTTTTTATAATCAACAAAAAACTCAAACTCTCCAAAGAGAAATTGAAGAAAAGGAAACCTTGTTAGAAAAAACAAAACAAAATCTTTCAAAGGAAGAGGAAATTCTTTCTGAATATTTAGAAAAGAAAAAAGAAGTGTCTTTAGAATTAGAAAAGTTAATAAATGAAATTGAAAATAAAAAAAACCAAATTCAGCAAAAAGAAGAGAAACTCAAGTTGTTAAGTGAACAAAAAGAAGCGATCCAACAGAAACTTACTTCTCTTGAGATAGAAAAAAACACTTTACAAAACAATCTTAACAACATCTCAAGCTGGTTAGAGGATAAATACAGTATCAGCTTACAAGAAGCAGTCCAACTTTATGGCCATATAAAAGAGGTTAATCTTGAAACTATAGAAAAACTAAAAAAACGTTTAGAAACAATGAGTGCGGTTAATCTGGCAGCTCCGGAAGAATATGCTCAGCTTGAAGAGAAATATAACCATATGGTAGCTCAACAGCAAGATTTAATTAAAGCTCAACAAGATTTGAAAGAAGCTATTTCTAAGATAAACAAACAAATAAGTGAAAACTTTAAGGAAACATTTTATAAAGTTAAACAAAATTTTATAAAACTATGCGGGATTTTATTTGAAGGAGGCAAAGCAGATCTTCTTTTAACAAATGAAGATAATCTTCTTGAGTCAGGTATAGAAATAATGGTCCAGCCACCAGGTAAGAAACTACAAAATATAAATCTGTTGTCAGGTGGAGAAAAGTCACTTGTTGCGTTTGCTTTACTTTTTTCATTTTTTATGGTAAAACCAGCTCCATTCTGTGTGTTAGATGAAGCGGACGCTCAGTTAGATGAGACAAATGTAGTTAGGTTTATGAATTTGCTTAAGGATTTTTCTAAAGATACAAAATTTTTGCTTATAACTCATAATACAAGAACTATGGAGTTTATAAATACACTTTATGGTGTCACTATGGAAGAACTTGGTGTTTCAAAAGTAATAGCTATAAAACTTCAGAAAGCAGAAACTGTGGTTTAAGTTTGATGTATATATTTTTTATTAAAGGAAAAGAAGTATTATTTGGAAATTTAAATGAACTTCTTAACAAAATAGAAAAATTGATTATAAATTCCTTTAATAATCCTTCCCAGATAATAACTCTTAATTCTCTTATATATTTTCAAACAAAAATAGATCCCTGGTCATTTAAAGCATTTAAAAACTCTAAACTTGTAATATGTGATTCTTTTGGTGTTGCTTTTGTGTGTAGTGTTTTTTCTTTAAAAATATTAAGACATCAACCTGGAATAGAACTTGTGGAAGAAATAGCAAAAATTTCTAGGACAAAAAATTATTCTATATACCTTTTTGGTTCAAAAAAAGAAATAGTGAAACAAGCCTCAATGAATCTTATTGACAAATATCAAGCAAATATAGTAGGTTGTCACCATGGGTATATTTTTTCAGACATCTCTGAAGAAAAAAAGGTAATAGAAGATATAAATAAAAAAAAGCCAGACATTTTACTGGTTGGATTGCCAACAGAACTACAGGAAAAATGGATTTATAATAATCTAAATAAGTTAGATTGTAAAGTAGTAATTGGAGTAGGTGGAAGTTTTGATGTAATAAGTGGTAAATTAAAACGAGCACCTAAATTTTTTAGAATTTTGGGACTGGAGTGGTTTTTTAGATTAGCACAACAACCCTGGCGTATCACAAGGATAATAAAACTACCTTTAGCATTTATAGTTTTGTTTTATGACTGTTTCAAATCTAAACTAAAAAACTATGAATAAAGTAGTAGTATCGTATTCCCAAGATTACAAACTTGAAGATATAAAAAATAAAATTCTTAAACATATCAAAATTTTAAATGTTGAAGAAAAAATAAAATCATCCAAAAAGATACTATTAAAACCCAACTTACTTGCAGCACATTCTCCACAGGAAGCAGTTACAACACATCCTGTTTTTGTCCAGGCAGTGCTAAAACTTCTAAAAGAGTTAAACAGCAACTCAGAAATAATAATAACAGACAGCCCATCTGTATTAAATTTTCAAGAAGTAATAATAAAAACAGAAATTAAAAAGGTTGCTCAACAAGAAAACGCAACCATATTGAACATAAACAACTACCCTGTAGTTGAAGTTCCTTTTGGAAAGTTTGGTTTAGAAAAGTTAGTGGTCTCAAGAATAGTAAAAGATGTGGATATGATAATTAATTTACCCAAGTTAAAAACACATTCACTAACTGTTTTTACATGTGCAGTAAAAAATATGTATGGAATAATACCAGGCCTTACAAAGTCACTATATCACAAGTATGCTGTTTTGCCACAAGATTTTCTTGAACTTCTTTATGCTGTATGGAGGCAAGTAAAATCTCACCTAGTAATAATAGATGGTATTAAAGGCATGGACAAAGAAGGTCCTGCTGGAGGAAGAATTAGAAACTTCAATATAATAGTTTCTTCAACATCAGACAAAGCAGCTGACTGGTTTTTAGTAAAGCACATCCTTAAAAAAGAAATTATTCCTTTTTATAAGAAAGAATACTTTGAAGAAGCTGAAGTTTTATATTTGGATTCAGAGTCAAAAAATTTAGTAAAAAAAATCAAAGTTGCACTACCACAGACAATCACATTTTTTAGTTTCTTGCCTAAATTTTTTGTCAACATACTAAAAAACTTTATATGGTTTAGACCGGAGATAAAAGAAGATCTCTGTAAAAAATGCGGTAAATGTTATGAAATATGTCCTCAAAAAACAATAAAAATTGAAGCCAAAACTTACTACATTGAATATAAAAACTGTATAAGTTGTTTTTGCTGTAAAGAGGCATGCCCATATAATGCAATAACTATTGAGAAAAGTTTTCTTCTAAAATTTTATAGCTTAATTAAAAAAGTTTTTAGATAGCCCTAATTTTTTTCTTACCTGAATTTTTAATCTCATTAAACTTTTTTTCTAATTATTGACAAAAATCTTTTTAATTAGTATAACTTTAGACAAAATCTAAAATAAGAGGAGGTCTAAAAAATGACGCTTAAAGATATAAACACTCTATTTAAAGGAAGAAACATCAGAGTTACACTTCAAAAAATAAAAATTGATGACTACCTTCTTAATAATAGGAC
>JBCNUU010000015.1:0-246 GCA_039630545.1 Endomicrobiia bacterium | reverse complement strand
TATTTTTAAGGAGTTATCTAAAGAGATGGTTGCTATATCCAGAGCAACTGTTTATAATGTCTTAAAAGAGTTAACAGAAAAGCACTTAATTTTAGCACTTCCTGTAGGTCAGAAATTCCATTTTGATGCTTACTTGGAACATGTTCATCTTATCTGTGAAAAATGTGGTGGAATATACGACCTTTATTCGATACCAAAACAAAAAATATCTACAAAAAATGTTGACGGCCATATAGTTTATGATAA
>JBCNUU010000014.1:0-26172 GCA_039630545.1 Endomicrobiia bacterium | reverse complement strand
TATGTTTGTAAAGTAAAAAGATCTGGGAGAGTGGAATATAAATATATAGTAGTATGTAAATAGGTAAAAAAATGAAAAAATACATTTGTTTTACTCTAATATTGCCGTTTTTAATAATTTCTAATTTTTTGTTTGCTCAACAAGGGACACTGCATATTTACACCGAAACTTCAGCAAGTGATTTTTTAGATGGAACATTTTCTTCTACTACTATTATAGGAAGTGGGATTTCTGCATCAATAGTTCTTTCCTCTTTTACTATTCAATGGTGGGATTCAAACTGGCGCTACAGAAGAGTGCTTTATGTGTTCAATTTTGTAAATCAACAACTAAATAACTTCCAGGTGTTATTCACAACTAACACAAAGGCGTTAATTTCGGCTGGTAAAATGAAAAATGATTGTTCAGATATAAGATTTGTAGCAGAAGACAATCAAACGCTTTTACCACATTATATTGAGTCAGGTATTAATACAGAAAATACAAAAATATGGATAAAAATTTCTACAATTCCTGCTGGTTCAATTAATAATCCATCTTATGTAAAAATTTATATGTATTATGGAAATCCTCAAGCAGTTTCAGCAGCTGATGGAAGAGCTGTATTTGAAGTTTTTGAAGATTTTTCTTCAGACCCAAGGACAAGTGGTTACTGGGATGTATATGATAGAAACCAGCCAACTTCTGCTTGTGTATGGAATTCCACAGCAAGAAACTTTTCTTTAACCAAAACTGCAGGTGGAACAGCAGGAGCTATATTTATAAAGAATTATTCTTTACCCACCACATCTTCCTGGCAGGCTAAATTTAGATATTGTGTAACAAATTATAATAATATTGCAGATGGTGGTGAAGGAATGACATTTATGTTTTACAAGCAAAAATTTGCAGCTGGTTCTTATCCAGATACTGGTTCTTATTTAGGATTTACTTCAGGTGGTTCCGGTCCAGGGTATGGGTTGGAACTTGATGCTGTATGGAGTGGAGAAACAGATGTAAATAATGCTGCACATTTTGCTTTAATAAAGGATGTAACTTATCCACACATTGCGGGTACTCCTTATTCAACTGATGCTGTGCGGGATGAGAAATGGTATACTGTAGAGTTTACTTTTACTCAATATACGAGTTCCTCTAATATTTTTGTAAGAACAATCGATCCAAATGGAGTGTTCATGGATAGGATAAACTATACGGCTATAATAGACAAAACTTATACTTCTTTAGGTTTCTCAGCAGCTTCAAGTGGTAATGAACATATAATAGACGACATAATGGTAAGAAAATATGTGTATCCTGAACCAGTTGTAATTGATGATGGTGAAGATCCAAAAGATTTTTATTATGCATTAGGTAGCTATAGATCTGGAGTTTTTGACTGTGGAGCACCTTCAGTTATTTCTTCAGTGACCTGGACAGCAAATGTTCCTCCTTCAACTTTTTTAGATGTGTTTGTGTTTGGTTCTACTGACGCAGTGAATTATAATTGGATAAAATTGCAAAAAGATAAAGAAATAAATATATTAACTAATGGTTCTTTAATAGAATATAGCATAATTTTTTACAGCACAGTAGCATATTCAGTAAAGGATCAACAAGGAAGAAATGTTTTAGGAATAAGGGAAACTCCTAGGTTCGATGATATTACTTTTTATTACAGAACAAGATCTGCTCCTATTTTACAGCTTACAACATTTTATTTTATAGAATATAATTGGCAGATGAATCAGTTTACTGTTTATGTTGATTTTAGTAATTCTTATGATTTAGATGGGCAAATTGTAAGATATATGTGGAACTTTGGCGATGGAGAAGTTCAAACCACACAGGTCCCTTATGTAACACATACATACTACACTACTCCTGCAAGTACCTACACCTTTACTTATACTACATTCACATTTACTGTGACTGCTTTTGATAACGATGGATTTTATAGTTATATAAATATTTTGATTCCTCTACCAGCAACACCTGAAATTTTAACTATTCCGGAAGAACCACCAATAGAAATACCTAAAATTTTCCCGGTTGCTAAAATAAGTGGTGAAAGTATAAAACAAGCCCGAATAAATCAACCTGTGACTTTTGATTGTAGTGATTCCTACGATCCGGATGGCGAGATAACAGATGTATTTTGGTGGTTTGGCGACTATGAAACAAGTATCTCTTCTGGTTCATTTAATGAATTTAAAACTGTTTCTCATACTTATGTAGATATTGGAACATTTACAGTTGAGTTGTATGTTTTAGATAATGATTTTCTTGTAAGTTCCACAACAGTAAAAGTTATAGTAAGAGGTTACCCTCATGCAAAGATAACCTCTAGCAAGCATATATTAAACGAAACAAAAACAATTGTTCTTGGATATTCAGAAGAATTAGAGTTAAAAGCTTTAGCAGAATATCCTAATGGAAATATTGTTGAATATATATGGGATTTAGGGGATGGTAATATTATTACATCAACTTCTTCTGAGATAAGACACGTATATAGCAGTGTCACCTCTTCATACACTGTTATTTTGACAGCTGTAGGAGATGATGGATTAATAAGTACGGATTCTGTAAAAATTTTATTTTCTGCAACGCCTGTAATTGATGTAATTGTTCCTTTAGATTGTGAAGTTGAAAAAGAAGTTACTTTTGATGCATCTTCTTCTGTGGATATAGATGGAACTATTGTTTCGTATGTCTGGAGTTTTGGAGATGGAACATCTGCTTCAGGTAAGATAGTGTCTCATATATATAAAAAAGAGGGCAATTACAAAGTTACTTTAGTAGTTACTGACAATATGGGATTGACTTCTTCAAAAGAATTTGTTATAAATGTTTCTAAAAAAACAACACCTTCCCAGGAAGATGTTTATCTTGATAAAAACACTTTAAATATTTATCCTGTTCCTTTTAGAATATCACAAAAAAATTTAAATATCAGTTATTATCTGGATGAAGATGCTGATGTATTTGTCGTTATATATGATATGTTTGGAAGAATTATAAAAAATTATGAATTTGTAAAAGGCGCACCTGGTGGTATTAAAGGTTGGAATACTATAAACTGGGATGGAGTAAGTAACAGCAATGAATTAGTCCATTCCGGTGTGTATGTATGTAAACTTATGCTAAAAAACAAATCCAAAAAATATCTTACTGAAAAATTTATTATATTTAGATAAGGAGGATTTTTTATGGAATTAAAAAAAGAAGTAAAAACTATTCATGTGTTTCTTACCCCGTTAGCTGCTTTTTTGATAATATGTGCAGTTTTGATTTCAAATGCAGATACCATTTTAGCAGGTATAGGTCTTTTAATTGTTTTATTTACTATAGTTTTTAATAATGTTACAGCTATGTTAAAAACTTCTTCTTTAGCTATTTTAGTTTTAATAAGAGTGGTGGTAAATTTGCTTTTAAATTTAGTATTAGTTTATATGTTTATCCCTTTTTGGACACCAATATGGTTGCTTTTAATGTTGAGTTGTTTAGGTACAGCTGTTTATAGTGATTTTTTAAGAACTTTTTTTGTTTCTTTAATTTCCTCAATAGGGTTAATTTTGATATTTTACATGAGGGTAGTTCCTTATTTAGTGAGTGCGGATACAAAACTTATAAGAGTAGGAGAGATAGTAAATTATGCGTTGTTTATTGTAGTGGTAAGTATTTTAGTAAATGGAATAATAAGAAAATATAAATCATTCTTTAACTAATAGCTCCATATGATTACAAAATTAGGACTTATAGGTTTAACTTTTTTCTTTCTGGTACAAAGTATATTTCAAATAAGAGAACAAATTTCTAATCCGAAACAGTCAGAGGCAATCCAGATGTATCAAGAAGCAGAAAAGTTAATGGATCAAGGTAGATATGATGCGGCAATAGCTAAGTATTTAGTTATTACAACTAAATATAAAGATTTAGAAGATATTTATAAAGAAGCGAAATTTAATTTGATGGTAAGTTACTATAAAAATAAAATGTACGATGAAATGTTTTCTGTTGCTAAAGAAATAGCGAGAGATTATAAAGATGAAATAATTGGTAAAACAGCTTTGTTTTTTATAGGAGAGTATTATTTTAATAAGAAAAAACACGATTATGCTGTTGTTTCTTATCAAATGTTTATAAATAAAATTCCCTCAAGTCCATATTTACCTTTAGCATATTTTAATCTAGCAAAAAGTTTATATGATTCACAAAAACTGGACGAAGCAATCTCTGTCCTTAAAGATATGGAAAGAAAATTTAAAAGAAGTGCTTTGATGCCTGATGTTAAGTATTTTCTTATAGGAGTATTTTTGCAAAAAGAACAACCTCAGGAAGCACTTAAAAGATTAGAAGATGTAGAGAAATCTCCAAACATTATCAGATTAAATGAAATTTATTTTAACGTAGCTGAATACTTCTTTATAAAGGGAGATTACGATAAAGCACTTATTTACTACAATATGGTAAAAGATAAACAAGAGCTTTTAAAAATTGTAGAAGCAAAACTTAAAGATTATAGAGAAGCCAAAAGACGCGGTCTTGAAGCAACTTTTTCTGAGACTTTATATGATAGAGTTGAAGAACAACAATGGTGGAAAGAATATGATTACGAAGCTCTTTATCAAGAAGCAAAAGAATCTAAAAATTTTTATCCCGAAACTTTATTCAAAATTGGTAGCTGTTATTTAGCTAAGGGAAGACTTGATATAGCAGATAAAACATTTACCATACTTAAAACAAAATACAAAGAAGAAAAAGAAATAATAGCTAAAATTCCGCAAGCAGAAGCTCTTCTTTTTGCAAAACAAGGCAAGTACGACCAACTTGTGAAGAAAATAGCAGAAATTAAGGATGAAGATGCAAAAATTCAACTTCTTCAAGCACTTTTTAATGATAAAGTATACCAAATTATTACATCCGAATATAAAAATGGAGTATTTAATTTTACAAAAAAAGAGTATATAGAACCTGCAACTTATATAATAGCTACTTCATTTTTTATGATTAAAGAGTATCGTGAGGCTATAAAATTATATAAAGAATTTCTGGAAAAATTTCCCTCAAGTGAATATGCAGTGGTGGCAAGAAGTAATCTTGCAATGTCATTTTTTGAATTAAAAGATTATAAAACATCTATAGAGGAATATAAAAATATACTTTCAAAACATCCAAATGAACAAGAGTATGTAAAAGCAGCAATAGTTCAACTTTCTGAAATTTACAAAACTATAGGTGATTTAAAAAATGCTATTTTTTACTATAATACTTTTATAGATAGATACCCAACTGATCCTGAAGTACCAAATGTGTTAATAATAATTGGAAACTTATATCTAGAACTTAAAGACTATCAGAATGCTATAAACTATTATGTTGATTTTGTAAATAGATATCCCAACCATGAAATGGTAAAAGATGCAATGTTGCAGGTAGCTGTGGTGTATAAAGAAAATAAACAATACTCAGATATGGCTGCGATGCTTAAAAAAATTTTAGAAAAATATCCAGATGATCCTAAAGTAGCACCAACTTCCTTGTACTGGCTTGGTTGGTTTAATAAAGAGCAAGGCTTATATCAAGATGCTACATCTTATTTTGAAAACTTAATAGTTAAATTTCCTGATGATGAAAATGTAGTGGTTGCACAGTATGATAAAGCAGAATGTTTTGAAAAACTTAAACAATATGAATCAGCAATAAATGAATATATTAAACTTTTATCTTTTTATGAAAAACCCCAATTGGAAACATCTATTTTATTTTCAATAGTAGATAAAATTTTTGAATTATCAATGAAAAAATTATCAAAAACAGAAGAAGAGACTGTTGGTTTACTTAGTAAAATTATAGATCAATACAAATCTGTTAAAGTAGGCACAATAGTAGCCTTAAAGGTAGCAGAGTTTTATTATCTTAAAAAAGACTACACATCTGCTGTAAAATACTTATATATGGTTGAAGATGGTTTATCAAAATACAAAGGAAATGCTGATGAATATTATTTTATAGCAGATATATTTTTTAATGGCAAAGATTATAAAAATGCATATACTTATTATAAAAAATCTATTCAAACAGCACCAAAAAGTAAAACAGCCGAAAACGCCGCCTGGGGCTTAAGCGAGTGTTATATTGCTTTAAATGACAAAACATTAAGTAGTGAAGTAGTTTCTTTAGTAGGACCCTATTACTCAAAATTACAAAATGTGCCAGTTGTACTGCAGACTTTGGGAAAAAGTTATTATATAATAGGTAATTATAAAAAAGCAGCTGAAATATTAGAAAAGGTGGTTCCAATTTTAGAAGAAAAGGAAGGTCCTGATTGGATTTTTATGTTGGCAGAAAGCTATTTTCTAATTGAAGACTATCAACAGGCATTAAAATATTATGCTAAAATAGTTTTGGTTTATGGAAACCAGCCACAATACTTATTACCTGCTTACTTTAAAGCTGGTAACTGTTATGAAAAGTTAGGAGAAATAGAAAAAGCCAAAGAGATGTATAAAGAAATAGTTCAGAAATATCCTAACTCAGAATATGCATCAAAAGCTGCAGAAAAATTAAAATAACTTAACAAAAAAGGAGGATGTATGATGAAAAAGGTTTTAAAAGCGATTGTGGTACTAAATTTTCTTTATTGTATAATATGTTATAGTTCACTTTTAGTAGCTCAGACGCAACAGCAAAAGCAAACTCAACAAGCGGTACCTTTAGATCTATCGATGCCTCAACCTGAACAACCACCAGCAGAAGCTCCAAAAATGACATTATGGGGTTTATTAGTAGCCGGTGGTCCAGTAATGATACCATTAGCTTTGTCTTCTATAATTGGTACGGCTTTAATTATAGACATGTTGGTTTTTAAATTAAAACTCAAAAATTTTTCTGATCCTAAAATAGTAAAAGAAGTGAACGATTTAATTTTAGCAAAAGAATATGAAAAAGCTACAGAAATATGTAAAAATTCACCTTTAGTGATATGTAAAGCTTTTTTAGCTGGTATAGAGAAAAGAGATTATAGAAAAAATGACATAGAAGCAGTAGTAGGCGAAACGCTGGATAAAGTGATAGGAGATCTTACACAGGAAAATATGTATATTAATTCTGTAGCAGTAGTAGCCCCAATGTTGGGTCTTTTAGGTACTGTTACTGGTATGATAAATGCCTTCAATGTTATAGCTTTTCAGGCAGGATTAGGAAAACCAGAACTTCTTGCTAAGGGTGTTTCTGAAGCTTTAATTACAACTGCAGCAGGTTTAATAATAGCAATACCTGTGATGTCATTTTATTTCTTTATTAGAGGTAAAATTAGAAATATTGCCACACATTTAAGTGTGTTAGCCTCGGATTTTATTGATAATTTATGTTATAGCAAAAGAGGAACTGCTTCTCAACAAGAAGAATAAAATTTATTTTTTATTTACCATTGCATGTTTAAATGGAGGTGAGGTTTTATGAAATTAAAACCTCAAAAAGAAGAAGAAGTAGGTTTTCAAATGTCACCAATGATAGATATAGTATTTCAGCTTATAATATTTTTTATGGTTGTTTCAACATTTAATAACTTACAGGTGGAAGAAGATATAAAATTACCAGTAGCTTTTTACTCTCAAGAGAAACAACCAAATCCTGGAGAAATTTTGATTAATATAAAAGTAGATGGGACATATGTAGTTAATCAGCGAAAATATGATGAAAACTCATTAGTTGACTTAATATATACAACAGTAAAAAAGAATCCTGAAGTAGATTTTTCTGCTACTATAAGAGCAGATGCCAGAACACCTCATAAATATGTTTTAAAAGCCATAAAAGCTTGTTCGGAAAATGGTATAAGTAAAATAGCGTTTACATCTGTACAAAGAGAATAACATAATATTTGGAGGCAACATGAAACTACAGGAACCAGAAGAAGAACAAGTTGAAATGCAGATGGCACCAATGATAGATATAGTGTTTCAACTTATAATATTTTTCATGTGTGCTACTACTTTCCAAAAATATGAAAGGGATTTAAGGTCTAATATTCCTGTTATGTCAGAACAAGTGGTTCAGAAAAAAATGGAAGATGTAGTTGTAAGAATAGACAAATATGGAAGAATATTTGTTGGAAACAAAGAATATCAGGTGGTAAAATATGAAATTCCTGAACTAATTGGTTTACTTTCTAGACTTAAGAAGTTTTTCCCTGATCAATCGGTAATAATTGAAGCAGATAAAGAAACACATCACCAAAATGTGGTAAATGTTTTAAATGCCTGTGCAGCAGCTAATATAACAAATATTTCATTTACAGAATAAAAAACATGAAACTTAACATTACTTTATTGACATTAACATTAATATCTTTTACATATTTTTCATTTAGTGCATTTCAACACATAGATAGTTCAGCAAGAACAAATGGGTTAGCTGGTGGTTTTGTGGGTTTAGCAGATGATCTTTCAGCTGTTTTTTATAATCCTGCTGGATTAAGACAAGTTTTAGTCAAAACTGTGAATATTTCTTACTCTTTGCCATATGTTGGGCTTCCTGTCGAAGGGTTAAGTTTAGCAGGTATTGGATATTTACATCCTATTGAAGCTCTTGGTTGTTTAGGATTGAATTATGTTCATTTCGGTGCTGGAAACTTATACAAAGAAAATTTGGTTTATTTGTTTTACTCTAATAAATTAAATGATTTTTTTGAAAGTTTAGCTACAGAAATATATACCGGAATAAATTTTAAATTCCTTTCGCATTCTTATATTTTAGATGAAGAAGCTAAAAAACTTGCAGAATACTTAGGAGATCCTGTGTTAACTAAAGGTACTTCTGCTTCTGCTTTTACTTTAGATATCGGTTGTTTGATAAGATTAGGCAGAATAACCTATTTGGGTTTTAGTTTTAATAATGTTATTCCTGCTAATGTGGGAATTTATTATGAAGATATTGTTCCCCAGGATATAAAAACAGGTATTTCCTTTAGAAAACCGCTTGAAGATAACAAAATTATAAATAGATTTAATATAAATTGCGATATATCCTATAGAGCACAAACATGGGGAGATTTTTCAGATAGGTTTAATTTTCATACTTCATTAGAATTATACTTTAAGAGATTTCCTATAATTTTACGCTCGGGGATTAATTTAAATAACATTTCTTTAGGTGCTAGTTATTCTAAAAATATTTCAAAAAATAAAAATATGAATTTAGATTTTCATTATAGTTTTTCTTTACCATTTAGAATAACAGATAATTATGGTATTCACAATATAAGTCTGTATTATAGTTTTGGTTCTCCAATTACTGAAAAGAAAAAAGAAATAATAGAGCAAAAAATAAAAGTAAAAGAAGAACTACTTGAAGAGATATTTAAAGAAGAAACTCCTCAACAGCAGCCACCACAGGAATTAAAAAAGGATTTATTAAAATCTACTACTATTCAAACAGAACAACCAGAAACTGAACCACCACAGATTAAACAGGAGTTAACACCACAAACCACACATCAACCATCTATACAACTTAAAAAAGAAAAATCTAAAGAAATTAAAGAAGAAAGTGTGGAAGATGATATAATGAAAAAATTATTAGAACTAGAAAAAGAAGGAACACAGCAATGAAAAACAAGTTATCATTTGGATGGTTAATTTTATTTTTTATTATAAGCTGTACAACAGTGGACAGATTTAGCTGGGATCCAATTATAAACAAAGAAGGAGAAATTACAAAAAAAGAAGTTGTTAAAATAGATAAGGAAAAATTAGCACAATCAAAATTCATTGTGTTTTATGATAATGATTATACAACTAGTTGGGTAGTTTATCCACAAAATTTAGTTTCTTTTTTAGAAAAAAAAGGATTTAAAAGATTAAATGCACTTGAACTTCAGGCTTGGATGGAGTATCATGTAGAAAAAGAATCTGCTTATGGTACTTCATGTGTAATGGCTATGGGTGTGGCCCCTAGAAATTTAGTTACTCCCAGAAATAAAGAATGTATTTTATACAAGTATCTAAAAGCAGGAGGAAGAATTGTCTGGATAGGAGACTATCCACTCTGGGTTATAGGAAGTAGTGGAGGCTACACGGAGAGTTTTGGTGAGGAAATAGCTTGGGATATTTTAGATATTACAGGTGGAAGACTTGTGGATTATGAAACTGGAGCTGAACTTACCTTAACTACTCCAGCTAAAAGTGCATCTATCACAGAGGAAGGAAAAAAGTGGGGAATAAATGTAATAGATAACGCTCATACATTTTTTCATACCTTTAATGTGACAAAGACATTTTCTGATGTTCATCCTTTGTATTGTTGTAGTTGGATAAAGACATATAATTTTAATTATCCTGATAGTGGTTTTATAAGATACCGTTCTACTTTGTATGATGGAAGAGATTCAAATACAAATGAAGATGTTTATAGAATAGCAACTTATAAATTCTTAGATAAAAAGGAGAAATAAAAAATGAAAAAATCATTTTCAACAATATGTCTTTTTTGTTTACTTTTTTTATACAAAAATGCTTTTCTACAAACTTTCCAAAGTATACAAATTTCAAATTGTGACACCTCTTCAGGCTGGACAGCTACAAATTTGATTGTGTCTTCAGATAACAACATATACATTGAAGGGCGAGCAAGTGTAATGATTCAAGCAGCACCCACATTAGTTATGGGAGGCTGGGGTTGGGTTTCTTTTACTCCTCAGATTACAAATTTTAGTGTAGCTCAAGTTTTGTCTTTCTGGCTTTATTTGCCAGACAATGCTGGAAGAATAAAAAATATGGAGGTTGTTCTTTATGATACAAACAATAGTTCTGCTACATGGAGTTACTATTATAAAGTTCCTTTAAATGAATGGCAATTTTATACATTTTGGTTAGATAAACCAACATCTGGCAATGTAGATTTAACTAGTATAAATAGGATAACGCTTAGATTTCAACAATCTTCACAGTTCAACATAGCATTTAACCTATATATAGATGATATTAGACTTTATTCAGGCTACAGTTATGAAAAATTTGCAAAACTTGAAACAAGATGTGAAATATATGAATCTCTTCAGGAAAAAGCAGCACAGGAGTTTATAGCTAAAGAAATTTCTCCCTGGATAGATATTACAAATTATATTTCCTTAGCAGATAAAGCAAGGGGTTTTGTTGAAATTGGTGTTTTATTTTATGGAAGTGATAACGCTCGTTGGAAACTTATAGGTGATGATGACGCAGGTGCAGAAAAAGATCTTAGGGCTTACTGTGATGGAATTGTCTATGAACTTAAAGATTCAAGATATAAACATCCTATGAAGGATGTTGTTTATCCGATAGATGGCAGATATACTGGAGCTGTTTCCAATAGTTGGATTATTTTTGAGTTTTTAGTTCCTGATAAGATTCAGGATTTTTATAAGTTATACATTGGTAATAACTTTGAACCAGCTGATTTAATAGTAGATAACAAAAAACCTTACTGGATGGCTACTTACTATAAAGCTGAAGCATATGTTATTACTCCGCTTCCTGGAATTTATGCAAATATAAACGTAAAAAATGTTACTCAAGAAGCAAAGTGGGAATATGATCCTGTAAGAAAAGTTTTTAATTATATAAGTGGCAAATATGTTGTCACCGTGGGATCTGAAGTAGAATTTGATGCTTCAGAGAGTGTAGTGCATAATTTAAATACTAATATAGTAAGTTATAACTGGGACTTTGGTGATAATACAAAAGGTAGTGGAGTTTCTGTTAAACATTTATATTCTAATGTTGGTGTATATAAAGTTACTTTGACTTTAGGATCTTCAGATGGCAAGACATTTCCAGAATATCCTTATGCTAAAAAAAGTATAATAATTGAAGTAGTTCCTGCTCCAATTGATATAAAACTTTATCAAAATGGTCCCAATCCTTTTGATTTATCTGTAAGCAATCCTTTCACTAAAATTAAATATGAACTTTCTGAAGAAACAGAAGTTACAATTAAAGTTTTCTCTATGACAGGTAAAGTTATAAAAACATTGATAGATAAAAAAACAACACCAGCTGGAAGCTGGGAAGTCGTATGGGATGGAAAAAGTGAAGACGGGAAATATGTAGAGTCAGGTTTATACTTTTATGCACTTATTACACCAACAAAAACAATAACTAAAAAAATGCTTGTATTAAGATAATTAAAAAGGAGGTTTAAAATGAAAAAATTATCAATGTTTTTTTTCTTTTATTTTATTTTAATAATTATTAGCAGTAGTGTTTATTCAACAGAATTCATAGATATAAAAGTCGGGGCAAGAAGTAATGCTATGGGCAGAGCTTTTACTGCAGTTTCAGATGATGCAAATTTAGTACAATATAATCCTGCTGGTCTTTCTTTTCTTTTGAGAAAAGAACTTATGATAAGTTATGTAAAGTGGTTTGGTGATATAGATACACAATATTTAAGTTATGTACATCCTAAATTTTACAAGGGGTTAAATGTAGGACTTGGGCTTCAGTGGTTTGATGATATATTAGAAAAAACGGACATAAATGGAGTAAAAATTGGAGAAGTTAAAGTTATGGAATCTTTAACACTTTTATCTTTAGCTACTAAGTTATCCGATAAATTATCTTTAGGAACAAACATAAAATATCTTACCTCAACTTTAGGAAGACATTCTTCATTTTCAGCAATAGTAGATGTGGGAGTTATTCTTTTAAGTGTAGTAGATATTGGAGTCGCAATAAATTCTTATCAATTAATACCATTGAAATATAAAGATACAGAAGAAATGTTGCCTGCTAGTTTATCTTTTGGTATAGCTAAGTTTTTTAGAAAATTTTGTTTTGCAGCCGATGTTAGAATACCTTTATTTGGAGCTACTACTGCTTTAGGAATACATTTAGGTGCAGAATATTTCTTATTTAGAGAATTGGCTTTACAGGTGGGCTACAAAATAGGATATGGAGAAAACATTTCAGCAGGAGTGAGGTTTAATTTGATTCGTGGTGAGGATATATATATACTAAACCTAGCATATATACCTTCAATTGAGTTGGGAAATGCTTTTTCTGCTTCATTTAACATCAAGTTTAAATAATTTTTATGAAAAAAATTATAATTTTAATTTTACTTTATAATAGCGTAGTTTATTCTCAAATCGATACATTTTTAAGCTGGGGTGTTTCTGCTAAAAGTATAGGTATGGGGAGAGTTCATACTTCTTTAGCTGAAGATGGAACTTCTATATTTTACAATCCATCTTTGCTTTCTAAAGTTAAGACATTTGAATTTCTTGGTAGTTATGCATTATTTTATGAAAATAATGGTTATGGATATTTAAGCTTTTTATCTCCTGCTTTGTATGGAACCGCTGGAATAGGAATTCAAAATTTATCTATATCTGATGTCAAGTTAAGAGATCTTGCTGGTAAGATATTAGGAACTGCAGATGCAAGGTTAACTTCAATATATTTTTCATATGGAATTAACTTAAATGAACTTTTTATTTCTTCAGAATTTATAACTTTACGAACCGGTATATCTGCGAAGCTTATTTCACAAAAAATTTATAATTTAGAAGCAGGAGGAATAAGTATAGATATTGCTAACCAGATTGATTTTGATTTTGGATTTTATAAACTTCTTTGTGGATTTAACTTTGGAAATTTAATAAGCAGTTCTCTTAAGTTTTACATAGATGAGCAAATACCTTTTATATTTAGAATGGGAGTTGGTCTTTTAATTTTTGACGAAAGTTTAAAAATAGGCGTAGATACTATTCAATCTAAACAGATAAAAAATATAAATTTTGGTATAGAATATACTTTATGGAAACTTTTTTCTGTTAGAGGAGGAGTTAACGATACAGAGATTGCTTTGGGGATAGGTATTACAAGACAAAATATTCAGTTTAATTATGCATTTGCATTAAACAGATCTTACAGTAATATAGATTTTGGAATGATTCATATGTTTGATTTTAAAATAAAATGGAGTTTAAAAAGAAAATGATGATAAAATTCTTAGCATTATTGTTTTTTATAAATAATTTTTTATTTTCCTCTAATAAAATTAAAGAATTTGGAACGGATCTTTATAACATAATCTCAGATGCTAAAATAGGGTTTGGTGTTTCGTATGAGTATGTCTCAACTGGTATAGAATTTCCTCACAGGAATGAGATAAACTATTCTGAATTAAATAATATAGGTTTGAATATATACCATGGCTACTACTATCCTTTAGAAAAATATATTTATTATATTTCTGCAAGACCTACCTCTAGATTGTCTTTAAAGCTGACATATGAGGATATCATTTCAAAAGGTATATATGATTATAACAATTCACTTTTAAAAAATACTCATCAAAGAAATTCACAACTTGATATAGAATATTTTATTTCTCCAAGATGGAGCCTTTATGGTGTAATATTTAACAAAAAAGAAAACAATTCACTTGGAAGTTTATTATTTCCAACTTCTACCTTAATAGGTGAAGAAAATAAAGAATATAAATTGTCAAATGTTAATTCTGATTCTGTAACTATAGGTACCAAAGTTACTTTAGATTGGGGTAATTTTAATCTATATACTACTATGGTGGATGTATATAATTATCTGCCAGCATTAAGAGGAATTCCTCCAGATTTTATTACTTTAAGTTATACAAATAACTCCGATAATTTTTTAAAGAAAGAAAATGAAATAGGTATAAATTATTTTCTTAATCCAGCAGTTAAATTAGATATTTTAGGCTCATATGGAGATAAAATATCCTATACTAACCAGCCAGATGATACTTTTGTTATTGAGAAAGAAAGAAATTATCCATTTGAAATTAAATATAGATTAACAGAAATTTGGGAGTTAGGAGTAAAAGTCGGCAATAAACATTACAGTTATTCTTCAGAAGTAAAAAACAAAACTTTTTCAAATAATATTGAAATGTGGGAAATTGAAAAAAATAATTTTTATCTTAATAATAGTAGTATTTTATTATCTTTAAACAGATACTTCAAATATCAAGGTTTAAATATATCTGGAAGATTTTCAAGATTCACAGAGGACAAACTATATGAATATGAGGAAAGTATCTTATATGGACAAGAAAAGAGCACTTTGTGGACGAGATGGGATAGTTCGGTTGAAGGTTATTCTCTGGAACTTAGTTTCTTTTACAGACCAATTATGCAAAAATTATATGTTTCTGCAGGTATAGTTTATAATTTTCCTGTAACCAGAAGGCATTCCACCTTTGCTGAAGTTACTGAAAGTTTTTATGATTATACATTTTCAGCATTTTATAAACCAACTGCATTATTTGAAATTAAAGTGGAAAAAGGTTACAGAAATATCTCTACTGACTATAGAGTACCTTCAGAAATTTATGTTGATTTTAGAGAGCCAGATGTATGGTTAATAGAAAAAAATAGCTCTTACCAACTGGAAGAAAAAGAAAAAGTAGGAGTTACTTTAAGAACACTCAGATTTACTTTAGGACTTTCCATTCAACAATCTTCAGTGGGTAAAACTTATTATAAAAGAGAACATATTTTGTCTTCAGATAGATATACACAGCCCTGGGCTTTTTTTGATATATATCAAAGGTTTATAATTTATGAACTGGCATACTCATACACTACACAAGCTTTATTTTCTCAATCTCAACTCACTTTAAGCGGAGGAATTTATTATAAACCAGATTATACATATGACGATGGACGGGGTGGTTTAACCACAGTAAGTGAACAAAGTTATCTTTTTTCTGTAAGATATGAATTTACACCTACTTTTTATATTGAAGGTCAGGTTGAAGAGGGACATTACTTTGAAACATCAAGAAATTTAGGTTTAGAAAATACTGGTTCAATTTTAGCAAAAGAAGGTTTTCATTCCTTCAGACAGGCCTATAAGATAAGTTTAGTTTACAGACCTTAATTTCATTTAATATTTAATATAAAGAATAAATAGTTGTTTAAAATTTTTAAATGAAAAATACAAGTATAAACAAGTATTATCAAATTTTACTTTTTCTGTTTACTCTTTTTAATCATCTATTAGCAGCTAAATTCGCTTTTCCTCAATTTAAGAAATATCCTTATGGAATAAAACCAAATAATTTCACAAATGAAGAGATGTATTTACATCTTCAAAATACTTTTTTGGCCTGGAAGAGTAACTATTTAACAAAATCAGGTGCACCAAAGGGAACCTATAGGATTCAAAGAGGTTCTGCAAACAATTTTGATACAGTTTCAGAGGGAATTGGTTATGGAATGTTAATTTTAGTTGTTACAGATAATCATATAAATACAAATAGATGCTATTTTGATGGACTTTATAGATATTATCAGTGTTATCTTGACCAGAATGGACTTATGAACTGGCAGATAGATAAAGACGGCAATATAATAGGCTACAACGCTGCAACTGATGCAGATGAAGATGTAGCTTTAGCTTTAATTTTTGCTCATTATCAATGGGGAAGTGATGGTGCTATAAACTATTTAGAAGAAGCAAAAAAAATAATTTCAAAAATTATGAAATATCAAGTAGAAAAACCCTCTTACATCTTAAGACCAGGAGATAGTTTTGGAGGGTCAGACATTACTAATCCTAGTTATTTTGCTTTCTCGTGGTGGAGAATATTTAAAGAAATTTCAAAAGATGAAAATTGGCAGAAAGTTATAGACAGCTGCTATTCTATTTTGGAAAAAGCAGCTCATTCTCAAACAGGTTTAATACCTGACTGGTGCAACGCTGAAGGTAAATCTGTTGAGGGTTATGGATACAATTACTATTACGATGCTTGTAGAATTCCGTGGAGAGTGGGAATAGATTATATATGGTATGGTGAAGAAAGAGCATATTCTATAAATAATAAAATTTTAAACTGGCTTGTTACTTCTACCGAAGGAAATGTTGATAGGATAGTATCTGGTTATCAAATCAATGGGACTCCTCTTGTTAACTACAGCAATGCAGCCTTTATAGGACCTTTTGGAGTTGGAAGTATGATAGATGAAAATTTTCAAGGCTATTGTAATTCTTTATATAATAAACTCAAAAATTATCCTAACGGAGGTAGTTGGGGATATTATCAAGATTGCCTAAAAATGTTAACAATGTTGACTATGACAGGAAATTTTACAAATTTTGCTAAAGAAACAACTTCAAACTTTACTGTTCCTACATGTCAAATACTTTATCCACTTGAAGATGAAATTATATCCGAAAATATAAAAATAAAAGTTTTAGCAAAAGATGAAATTGAGCTCAGAAAAATACAACTTACATATAACAATAATTTGATACACGAAGTTTCAATTTCAAGTAAAGTTTTTGAATTGATTTATGATTTAGATATTAATAATTTTCTAAACTCTACTGGAACTTTGAAAGCAACAGTCTATAACATAAATCAAAGTTCTTATTCTTATTTTGTAAATTTAACTATTAAAGCAAAACAATCCATTCAAGGAGATGGAACGGGTAAAGTTGATGTATCCCCCAATAAAGTTTTTCAAAATACTCTACACGACTTTATTTTTTCTTATACAGCAACTGCAAATTTAGAATTAGCAGATATAATTTTTATTTTTCCTGAAGAATTAACCATATTGGATTCACCATCTCAGTTTGAAATAATTAATAGATATGGAAGTCCTGTTTTGCTTTGGTATGATTTTACAGATAAAATGTTACATATGAAATTCTTAAAAATTTTCAAAGGAGAAAAATTTGATGTTTTTATAAGAAATGTCAAAATTTCAAATGTTACTGGTAGTTACAATTTAATTATAAAATCCAAAAACAATGGAGGTATAGAAAGGCAGTTGCCTAATTCACCTCAGATAGAAATTTTTTCATTATCAAAAGGTAACCAAGCTTTAAACAATACAAAAAAAGTAATAAGTTTAAATAACGATTATATAAATGATTTGATATCTTTTGATTCAGATGAAGTTTATATATACGATGTTAATGGCAAAAAAATTACAGAGATAAAAAGCAATTTGTGGGATGGCAAAGATAAAAATTCAAACACAGTATCCTCTGGAATTTATTTTTATAAAACAAAAACTGGTAACAGAGGAATTATTTTTGTATTGAAATAAAATTGTGTTTTGTTGACAATACTTGTTTTTTTTATTATTTTTTAATAAATTTTTTATAAATTTTAATATAATGGAGGAAAAATATGAAAAAAATAAAATCTATCTGGATTTCTTTATTTGCAATTTTAATCTCTATAAGTTTATCTTACACACAAGACAGATTATTTGATGCTTTAGGTTATGAAAGTTTTTATAATGGTATTTCTTTTAAAAAAGCAATGCAAAATACTAATTTACAGTTAATCCTTGGAATGTTTTATGAAACAAAGAGAGAAAACGATGATGATGCAGAATTTGATTTAAGAGGAGCTTTAAGAATAAGAAGCAAATTCTGGGATTTTAAAAAAGTAAAAGTAGAAAAGTTTGTAGAAGGTGGAATAATTATGGATGATACTCATCAAGAAGATGCCACAAGGACAAACATTCATATTTCTGTTGGTTTTATTCCTGAAATTTTTGTCACAGAAAAATTCTCATTTGAGATTCCTTTAGGAATAGGTTTAGTTTTGTTAGGTGAAAGTAGACCTAATGCTGGAGATAATTCTACTCAAATTATAACATTTGGTATTGGTAGAGATTTAGATTTAAACATTTCTTTCCATATATATTTTTAAAAGTATTGACAAACTATAAATAAATTTTATATTATTTACTTGTAATAACTTGTATTAATTTAAAATTTTTAGGAGGATATAAATGAAAATCAGCCAAAAAGCAATAATAGGAAGTTCTATCATTTTTTTAATATGGTGTTTTTCCTATTCGCAACAATACAAAAGAGTTTTAGTTGATAACTTTGAAGATGGAAACCACAGAAACGAGTTTGGAGGATACTGGTTTACATTTGATGACAGAGCCGATGTTTTGGGAGAAATTGAACCTGTAACTTTAAGATACAAAAGACCTCAAGTTGTAAACGGTTCAACTCATTCATTCGTTTTTCCAGAACCAGATCCCACTGGAACTGCTACACCGTTTCAACCACAACCTCATGGTGTGAAAAACAGTAAATACTGTGGATATTTTAGATTTGATGTAGGCAGAAGCAATTTTAACTATGCATATGCTTCCATGGGAACAAATTTTATAGATGTAGGACAAAACAAAGATTTGCCTTCAGTAGAGATAAAACAATATGTAGATCTTTCAGAATTCAATGGTATTGCTTTCTGGATGAAAGTTTCGGATGACATATTAAATGCTACAGGAAGAGGAAAAGAAGTAAAAATAAAACTCACATATAAACTTGCACCTGGTACCTATGGTGATGTGCCAAAAGAGGTAGGAATTGCTTCTGCCTCTGGAAGACAACTTTCTCGTGATTGGCAATTTCATGTAATACTTTTTAACAAACTACAAGATGGTGGGTGGCCTTTCGCATGGGTTGATAACGATAGATATTTTGGTGATCCTTATGACGACCTGGAACCATATGATACTCTTCAAGATGGCACCCAAGCAACTGAACCTAGACAATCTTTAGGAAGAGAAGAGCTTAAGGACACCACAAAATATCCACCTCTTGAAGATAAACCTTCAAGACTAACCAGAGGAAAATTTGACAAAATAAAAGCAATACAGTTTCAAACCATGGGAAAAGCTGATGGTGCGCGAACTGGAGAAGTGTGGGTAGATGATATATATTTAATCTCCTATGATACCTCTACTTGGACAAAGGATACAGATAATGATGGATGGAACGACTACGAAGAGTTTGCAGCGGCAACAGACCCAAGCGATCCAAACTCCTACCCTGTAGCATATTCTAAAACAGGCAAGTCTACAGAAGAAGAAAGTATGATAAAAAAAGTAGAAGTTTCTCCTCAGGTTTTTTATCCTGGAGATACAGGAGAACTACTTGAACTAAAAGATGGAAAAAAAGTTCAGGGTGGAGGTACTGTAATCTTGATTTCTTTGAGAGATTCTACAAAATCAGGCAAAGTAAGTTTAAAGATTTATGATTCTTCAGGTAAATTGATAGCAGACAAAAATACTGCTAAAAACTACATATCTGAACAACCATTAGCTGGAGGAAATGCTGTAATATCCTGGAGAGGATATGATAACAACGACAAACTGGTTCCTCCTGGAATTTACATTATAAAAGTAGATGTTGAAATAGATGGCACAACTTATACTAAGTATACTACAGCTTTAGTAAAAAGTTACAAAGTTAAATAAGAATTAACTTTTACACAAGAGGAGTAAAAAATGAAAAATAAAAATCCATTAGTAAAAATATTTATAGCAGAGTTTTTATTATTTACGATTTCTTTTTCATCTTTTGAATTTTCTGGAGTAAAAAATGTTGGTGGAAGAGTTTTAGGTTTTGGAAGTGCTTACACAGCCATTGCAGAAGAATCAGAAGGAAGTTTTATTAATCCTGCTGGATTAGCACAAAACAGAATCTACAAAGAGGTTTCTTTAATGTATACCAAACTTTTCAACATTCCTGAACTTTCTTATTCTTACTTAGGTATAGCTACTCCTGATAAAGGAAAAGGAGCTTTGGGTATCAATGCTTCCATATTAGGTTTTTCTTCTTACTATAGTGAAAAAATTTTCAGTTTAAGTTATGCAAGAAGATTAGTAACCCAACCTACTTCGGAACTATATGCAGGTTTAAGTTTGAAACTTTTGCACAGATTATATGAGGACAAACCTGATATATTTTCTACTGTATATGATCAAGATGGAAATGTAGTTGCTCAACAAGAAAAAACATTTGTAGATATGAATTTGGGATATGATATAGGCGTTTTATATTCAATGAAAATGGACAAAAATTTATTAAGAGTAGGAGTAAGTTATAGAAACAACCAAGTTGATGGATCTAACGTTTCAAATATAAGAACAGGTGTCGCTTACAATTTAGAGAAAAAAGCTTTGGTTTCTTTAGATTACGATATTTCTGAAAAATCTATTTCTGCGGGTGGAGAGTATGCTTTAATTTACAGACTTCTTGATGTAAGAGTCGGATACCAACAGGTTAGTGGAGGAAGTAATATAAGTTTAGGTATAGGTTTAACTCTCAGAGCATGGCGATTTGATTTTGTATATTTAATATCACAGACAGGTTTACCAAATACTTATAGAATTGGTTGCGTAGCTAAATTTTAAATTTAATTTTAAGGGAGCAAAAAATGAAAAAAACAGTAATACTAAATTTTCTACTAATAATTTTTGCTTTACATTTTTATTTATACTCAGCAAAGATAGTGTCAGTTGAAACTCTTGACAATTTTGAAAGAGCATCTCACGAACAGTTATACTGGTGGGGAAGTGGTCCCATGTCTGAAGTGAATGTGAAAAGCGATAAAGGTTTATTTGGAGAATACAGTATGAGAATAGATTATAGAATCAATTCGTTTGACTACGATAATAACTGGATTGTAGTGCGAAGAGTAATAGGAATGAAGGATTTCACATCTGCTGATGCTTTGTCTGTATGGGTAAAAGGTTCCGGAAGCGGTGGAGAATTCTGGGTGGTTGTTGAAGACAATAACAAACGAAAGCTTCAATATAGAAACGAAATAGTATTAGATGGAAACAAATGGCAAAGAATAATTATTCCTTTTTCATTTATGACAGAAAAAGCATGGGGAGCAACTCCAGGCAGAATCATTCAACAGCAGGATTTGGATTGGACAAAAATAGTAGCAATTACATTCCAGATAGCCTTAAACAACAATGGAGCACCTCGAGATGTCCCAATAGTAGGAACTTGTTGGATTGATGAATTAGAAATAGTATCAGGCGCACCTTCCATGAAACAACCTATATGGGCAAAAATTCCAGATGGTTATATGTTGGTGGAGTATTACGAAGACGATGAACTGAAAGATTCTGGTTTAGGTGGTGGAAAGGGCTTATATACTTCAATTAATTTTATGCCTACAATTTACTCTGGCAATCTATCTTTTACAACCAAAATAGCACTTCCAAGCAAATATGTAATTACAGGATATACACCTTTTAGAAAAATAGATTTTATGCGTGGAGATGACTTCAGAATAGTAAACAATCCAGAATATGCAATTTCTATAAAAGAATTATATGCTACTTTACAGGATCCTCTACCTTACATAGACAACTTTAGATTAGGTACACTCTGGCTTAGATGGTCTCCTTTTTCTCTTTTTGGTCAAAGCAGACTAATCGGTGGACACATTGTAGGTTCTATAGGAAGAGCGGGTGGATGGGAAACATTTTTAGGTTATGATCACTGGAAAGGGAAAATTATTTTTGGAGCTAAAGGAAAGCCCTCTCTGGGTGAAAATATATTTATATATCCAACATTTTTGATTGGTTATCAAATCGCTAAAGATATAAACACTGGAGAAAACAAAACAATCTCTGATTTTGGAGTATATGGGTTAAGTGGTTATTACATAATGAAAGATATAAAAGGTTTATCAAGAATTACTCTCAGTGGAGAATATGCTTATGAAGCGGCAGGACAATATGCTTACTGGAAAAAAGATATGGAAAAAGACGAAAAAGTAAGGAGCATACTTTATGTGGAACCTTTTGAAAAACCTCTTGTTACTTCAGGAGAAGCTTTAATATTTAAAGCAGTAGCTGAAACTTACAAAGACATATATTTTGGTGGGGGTTTCAGACTAATTACCCCGGATTTTGGTTCTTATCAGTATACTGATGTATGTCTACCATGGTATGTAGAAGAAAAGTCAAATGTTCTTCATGTAGAAAGAAGAAATGAAAATACCATACTTCAAAATAAATTTGCACATATAATAGGTGTTGGATATAATGACCAGCAAGGGTTTGAGATTGAAGCTGGATTAAGAAAATATCAGTTAAATCTTTCTGCAAATTATATTTCAGTAAATCGTATCGTAAACCCAAACATAAAAGAAACAACTATAGAGATAGGTGGCAATACAACAAAAATAGGTGGTGGTTTAGTTAATTTATTGCTTTATTATGGAATACAAAACTATAAAGATGAAGTTTTAGATATAAAACAGACATATATAGAATTAGGTGCTAAAGTTCCCATAAGAAGTAACTTGGAGGTTGCCTTTGGCTACAGACAGGACGACGCAGGCGATGTTAAATTGTACCATGAATATTTTTACACAAAAAAGATAATGTACGCTGAAATCTTAGCAAAACTTTTTCCAAATATAAATCTTCGTTTAAGATACAAAAAAACTGATCCCTCAGCTTTAGAAGTAGGTGGCTTTGGTGGTTCAAGCGGTTCAATAGCCGACACTCGTGATGGTGATTACAAAGAGTGGTCTGATCATATGCCAGATTCTTATTTACAATTAGTTTTGAGAATAGATTTTTAGGAGGTTATCATGCATATTTTTACAAAAATTTTACTAATAGCTGCTTTAATAAACTACATTTATTGCAGTAAAAAATATGAGATCCCTTTAATAAAGGATAATATTATAAAAGTTGATGGAGAAATCCTGGAATGGAATACTTTTGGTAAACCAATTATTTTGAATGAAAAATCACTTGTAACTCGTGGTAGCTGGGATGGAGTAAACGACTTATCTGCAGAAATATATGTGGCAATGGATAGCAAAAACCTATATCTCGCAGCGAAGGTTAGAGATAATGTTCCTGCACACAACCTTTCAACAAATGATAGTATCTATAATGGAGACTGCATTGAATTATATATTGGAGAAAAAACGCCGGATAAGCCAAAGAAGTTTTATACACCTACTGATTATCAAATAGGATTTAAAGCTGGAAGTGATGTGCAAGTTTGGTCATGGTCAAATATATCTGAGGTGTTAGCAAGAGGAGAAGTAAAAAATGCCAGATTAGTAGTTAAAAAATGGCAAGATAATAAAGGTTATAACTTGGAGGCCTCTGTACCTTTAGAAAACTTAATTTATGTAGTTCCTATTGATTCTAAAGAATACCTTTTTGATGTTGCAATAGATGATGCAGATGAAGGAAAATTGCGAAAAAGTCAACTTACCTGGAATGGAGATGGCGAAGGATGGCAAATGACCACAGTATGGGGCAGTGCTATTCTTAAAAAAGTAGATGATTTTCAATTTTTTAATATTTACACACCTTTAAAGAAAAATCTTACACCCAAAGGAGAAAAAGTTAAAATCTACGCTGTATCTAATTTTTCTTCAATTGAAGGAGTGCAGATTTCTGTTGACAACAAAAATTATTATACTAATAAAGAAAGCTATGCTGAAGTATTGCTTAAAGGTTCCGGAAGGACAAAAATTACCGGGAAACATAAAGATCAAACAGTAACCAAAGAAGTAGTACTTGTTCTTAAAAAAGAACCGCTTCCTATAAAAATTAACCAGGTTGGGTATCTTCCTACCTCTAAAAAAATTGTTTTAGTTGATAAAGAAGCTACTGAGTTTGAAGTGATAGATGTCAAGACATCAAAAGTTGTATTTAAAGGTAAATTGGAAAATAAAGGTATAGATAGGTCCTCCAAGGATAACATCTGGGAAGGGGATTTTTCACAGTTAACTACTCCTGGAAGATATAAGATATTCATTCCTTCTTTAAATGAAGAAAGTTATGAGTTTGTTATAGCAGAAAATATTTACAACGAAGTATTCTACAAAGTTATGAGGTCTTACTACTTACAGAGGTGTGGCATAGAAATAGATGACAAAATTACAGGTTTTAAAAAAGGTCCATGTCATAATAGACCTGCGGAATTTCACCCCTCATTAAACAAAAAAGGCACACTTGAAGTAAACGGAGGATGGCATGATGCAGGTGACTATGGAAAATATTTGCCTTCAGCAGCTGTCACAGTAGGACAGTTTTTACTGCTTTACGAAATCATGCCAGAAAAGTTTAAAGATAAAGAACTAGATATTCCTGAATCAGGAAACGGAATTCCAGATTTGTTAGATGAAGTAAGATATGAACTTGAATGGATGTTAAAGATGCAAGATAAAGATGGTGTGGTTTATCACAAAGCAACCACAAAAGAATTTCCAAGTTTATGGACTCCTCCGGAGAAAGACAATGATACGATCTACATAATTGGTGTAATGTCTCACAATGTAGGTGTATTTGCTGCAAATATGGCACAGGCTGCAAGAATATACAAAAAATACGATGTTCAATTTGCAAACAAGTGTTTAGAAGCGGCAAAAAAAGCGTGGAGTTGGCTTGAAAAAAATGGTTTTGTCGGTTTTAAAAATCCTTCTGACATAAACACAGGAGAATATCCTGTAGGTCAGGATGAATCTGCAAGATTCTGGGCTGCTGCAGAGTTATACTTAACAACAGGTGAACAGAAGTATTATGATTATGTAAAGCTAAATTATACTAAGCAATTTTCAGGTAGAGGTCCTATAACTAACATATCATGGGATATGGTTCATCCCATAGCATATTATAGTTTATATTTTAATTCAAAAACTGAACCGCCATTGAAAGAATTCATTAAAACTCAAATAATACAAACTGCTGATGGAATTTTAAGGTTAATAAATATAAAAGATAATTTTTACAGAACAGGTCTTTTAGAATTTACCTATACTTCAAACAAAAGGGTACTTGCCAGTGGAGTAACTTTACTGATGGCTTATATAATCACAAAAGACAATAAATATCTAGATGCTTGCTTAGAACAACTTAATTATGTGTTTGGGAAAAATCCTCTTACTAAAAGCTATGTAACTGGATTAGGTAGTGACTATCCTCAGAATGTTCATAACCGTCTTACTCTTTCAAAAGGAATTGTATTCCCTGGTCTTTTAGTCCAAGGTCCAAACAGCGATACTTTAGGGCCAAAGGGTTATTTTGATGTTCCTGATTCTTGGCTTACTAATGAAAATGCAATTGATTTCTCAGCTCCTTTAGTTGTTTTATCTGCATATTTTAAAAAGTAATCTTTTTAAATAAATAATATAAATTCAAATGAGGTTTTTTATATGAAAAAAGAAATTAATACAGGTATATACATGAAAGCAAAAAAAATTCTTTCGAAAATTTTAGTAATAATTCTTAACACTAATTTTATTTATTCTGTTGAATTATATACTGCAAAAGGAAGAAGCATAGGTGATAGTTTTATAAGCATAAGTGATGAAGCAGAATCTTTAGTTTATAATCCA
>JBCNUU010000013.1:0-31617 GCA_039630545.1 Endomicrobiia bacterium | reverse complement strand
AGAAAACGAAATCCTATATCTGCATTTTTTTCTGCAACAGGAAAAGGTTAGAAACTACTTAAAGGAGCATATGGAAGGTACAACTAAAAGAAGAAGGTTAAAAGTAGACACAATTATGAAATTTTTACTACCTCTCCCGCCGCTTCAAGAGCAAAAAGAGATTGCTGAGATTTTGCAGACGGTTGACAAAAAAATTGAGATTGAAAAAAAGAAAAAAGAACTATATGAAGAGCTTTTTAAGACGATGTTGAACAAAATTATGAATGGCGAAGTTGATGTTGAGAAAATAGTTATACCTTGAAAATTCACTAAAATTTTGTTAAAATACAATGTGTGAAAAAAATAATAAATAGAATCCAAACAGATGTTGTAAAAAGGTATTTAAAAAAATTTCCTGTAGTGGCTGTGTTAGGAGCAAGGCAGGTTGGTAAAACAACGCTTGTGCGTGATATTATAAAAGAAGATAGAGCATTTTTCAGTTTTGATGATCCAGCGGTTGCTATGTTAGCTGAGAAAAATCCTGTTTCTTTTTTAACTCAAAACAAATACATAACCATAGATGAAGTCCAGAAATGTCCTTCAGTTTTGTCTGCTATAAAGCAGATTGTAGATAAAAAAAGAATACCAGGTCAGTTTCTTATTACTGGTTCAGCTAATATAACAACACTTCCTAAAATTTCTGAAACACTTGCAGGAAGAATTGTTTTTGTTGAACTGATGCCTTTTACAATTTTTGAAATATGTTCAAAGCAAACCAGAAAGCCAAACATCATTGAAATTTTTTCTTGCAAAAGTGCAAAGGAGTGCTGGGATTTTTTAAATTCAGTTAAAAATAAAAAAATTTCAGTAGAAGATATTATACTGAAAGGTGGGTATCCTCCAGCATGGTTTGAGAATGACGATGTTGCAAGGCAGGAGTGGTTTAAAGGTTATGTAAGAACTTACTTAGAGCGTGATGTGTGGAGTTTAACAAAAATAAGAAAACTTTATGATTTTCAAAGATTTATATCTTTGGCAGCATTCAGGTGTTGTCATATATTAAATCAAGCAGAGTTAGCAAAAGATTCAGGCCTTCCTTATACTACTTCAACTCAATTTTTTGATTTACTTTTAGCTACATTTCAGGTGTTTTTGTTAAAACCATACTTTAGAAATATAGGTAAAAGATTAATTAAGTCCCCTAAATTAATATGGAATGACACAGGAGTGGCTTTGTATCTACAGGGTGTAAATAGTTTATTAGAAGCTGAACGGTTAGGAAGAATGCCGTTTTTAGTTGAAAATAAAATTATTGTTGAAGTTAAGAGTTTAGTTTCTTGTTATCTGCCACAGGCGAAGCTTTTTTACTTTAGAACTTCTGCGGGTGCTGAGGTTGACCTTGTTGTTGAAGTTGATGGTAGACTAATACCTGTAGAAGTAAAATGGTCAGAAAAAGTTGACTACAGAGAAGTTGTTGGTATGATAAATTTTTTTAAAGATTTTTCTAAAGAAGTTCCTTTCGGTTTAGTAGTATATAAAGGCACACAGCTACTTAAAATTAAAGATAATATATTTTTAGTTCCACTTATGATATTTTTAGGATAAAAGGTTTTATTACTATGAAAAATTTAGAAAAAACTTTAGCAGAAGAGCCAGTTATTAAAAAACTACAACAGCTTGGCTGGAGATATGTAAGACCTGATGAGTTAAAAAGATACTCGTTTGAAGAACCTCTTCTTATTGATGAGTTGGAAAGAAAAATAAAAGAAATAAATTCTGAAAAAGATCTTACTGATGAAGATATTGAAGAGGTTATCAAAATTCTAAAAAATGCATTTTATGACCAGAATGGTCATAAGCAGGTTTTAAGATATCTAAAATACGGCATTGAAATAAAAACTAAACAAAGAATAGTAAGAAAAGTTGACCTGTTTGATTATAAGAACATTTCTAAAAATGAATTTGTCGTTACAAACCAGTTTAAGTTTACAGCAAAAGAATCTATACGGCTTGATATTTTGCTTTTTGTAAATGGTATTCCCTTGGTAAACATTGAGTGTAAAAATCCTTATACACTAAAAACAGATTATCATGCTGCTTATTATCAAATTAAAAGATATGAAAAAGATGCACCTGAACTATATAAGTATGTTCAAATAGGTGTAGTTTTTGCTGAAAAGGTTAAATATTTTCCAATAGTTCCCTGGGAAGATAATGTTGAACAACACACCTGGCGTTGGGAAGGTTGTAAAAATGAAATTGAAGCGATTTTTGAGTTTTTAAAGCCAGAGATGTTGTTAGATATAATAAGAAACTTTTTATTTATAAAACAACAAAAAGGAAAAGAAACAAAAAAAGTTATTGCAAGGTATATGCAGGTTCGTGCTGTAAATAAGATATACAAAAGAGTTTTTGATAATCTTGAAGGTAAAGATAAAAAAAACAAAGGTTTAATCTGGCATTGGCAGGGTTCAGGGAAAACGCTAACTATGATCTTTGCAGCTCATAAGTTGTATTTTGATTTAGGTAAACCAACTATATTTTTTGTTGTTGACAGGCGTGACCTTGAACGGCAATTTGGAGAGTATAATTTAAATGAATTGGATTTAAATTTTGAATATGAAAAAGTAGAAAGTATTCCTCATCTTGTTGAAATTTTAAGATTTGACAACTATTCCGGGAAAAGAGGGGTGTTTTTAACTTTGATTCATAAATTCAATGTGGATGATGAAATTTTACTTAATGAGTTTTTATCATCTCAAAAAGAAGTAAGCAAAAGAAAAGATATAGTTTGTTTTTTAGATGAAGTTCACAGAAGCCAATATGGGCTTCTGGCAGCAAAGATGAAAAACATACTTAAAAATGCATTCTTTTTTGGTTTTACAGGAACTCCCATCTCTGAAAAAGAGAGAAATACATATTTAGAGTTTGGATATCCTGTTGAGGACAACAAAGAGCTTTATCTGGATAGATATTTCATTGATGAAGCAATTAAAGATGGTTATGTCCTAAATATTGTTTATCTTCCAAAAAGAGAAAAAGATATACTCTTAAAAAGAGAAGATATAGAGTGGTTCTTAAAACAAGTTGATGTGGATGATATGGAAGATGAGTATGAACAAATTTACATAAAAGAATCTGTTAAAAAAAGATTGAATGCCATTAAGGTGTTTCTTGAAAATGAACAAAGAATTGAAAAAATCTGCAAGGATATTTCTGAACATTATAAGAACAATTTTGACAATAAATTTAAAGGGCTTATAGTTACTGCAAGCAGATTAGCCTGTGTTAAATATAAAAAAATTATAGATAGATATTTACCTTCTGATTATACTGAAGTTGTTATGACTTTTGGGTTTAGTGAGGGTAAGCAAGAAATAGATGATTATAAAAACTATCTTATAAATAAATATGCAAATAAAGATATAAATGAAATTAACAAAAAAATAATAGAAGATTTTCAAAATAAACAAAATCCGAAATTGTTAATAGTTACAGATATGCTTATCACAGGTTTTGATGAACCAAAATTAGCTGTTCTATATCTTGACAAACTTCTTAAACGGCACAGGTTGCTTCAAACAATTTCAAGAACTAACAGGCCGTATAAGGATATAAAAGAAGCAGGGTTAGTTGTGGATTATGTTGGTATTTTTGAGTTATGGATTGAAGCACTAAAATACTATACCAGAAAAAAACTTCCAGGGATAATAGCAAAAGATGAACTGGTTAAAAAGTTTTTAGAGATAATTAAAGAACTTAAAGATTTATTCGGAGATATGGTTGGGAAGTTTGAGAAAGATGTTATGGATAAAGCTTTAGAGATGATCGTTACTGATGATGAGATAGCACAGGTTTTTATTGATAAGGTTAAAGAGTTAAGAAAAATTTTTGAACTTTTAGGTATAGTAAAAGAAAAAATTGAACACATAGTTGAATATAAGTGGTTTTTAGCTATATATGAGGCATATATTAAGTTAAGAAGACCGGATGTTAGTGAGGAAGAAATAAATAAGTACTTAGAAAGGACCTTAAAAATAATCCATGAGCTTATTGAAGTTAAACCAATTTCTGAACTCAGCCCTCCTTTTATGATAGATGTGAATTACTTAGAAAAACTTCGTAAATCTAAAGGTTTAACTGATTATCAGAAAGCTGTAGGTATTATAAGCGGGTTAGAAATTATTATAAGAATTCACAGCGCCAACCCTGTCTACAGAGCCATTGCTGAAAAAGTAAAAAAACTAATTAAAGATTGGAAAGACAAGGTTATAGATTACAAAAAACTTTTTGAAGAGGGAATAAAATTAGTTGAATATCTTAAAGAAAAAGAAGAAGAAAAAAAGAAATATGACGAAATTGTTTTTGGGATTAAAACTATTTTTGAAAATGTTGTTGGTTTTGAGGAAAATTTATGTATAGAGTTGGCTAAAGATGTACATTTAAAAATAAAAAATAGTATGATTCCAAATTGGAAAGAAAACAATGCTATATTAAATGATATTAAAAGAAAAATCCGGGAATATCTGACAGATGTAAAAACCAAATATCAGATAAGTTACGAAGATATGGAAAAAATTTATGATGAAATAATAGTTTTTATAACAGAAACAAACTTATGAATATAAAGACCAAGATTTTTAGAAGAAATGTTAAATATCCAAGAATTGAAATTAAAAATTTTGAGACAAGAGTTATATTGCCTTTGAGGTATAATGTGCCAGCTGATGTGATTATAAACAAGTACAGAGCAGTTTTAGAAGAGAAATACAAATATATAAATGAAGTTGAAAAAATAAGCAGGAACTTAAGAGTTGTGGTTAACGAAAATTTCATAGAAGATATTAAAACTTATTTAGAAGAATTTTCTAAAAAATTAAATATAAGTTACAAATCAATAGTTTTAAGAAAAATGAGAAAAAGCTGGGCAAGTTGCACAAAAAACAATGTACTTGTCTTTAACAAAAATTTAAAATTTTTACCTAAAGAATTATTAAAATATGTTGTGTGTCATGAGGTTTGTCATCTATTAGAAAAAAAACACAACGAAAACTTTTATAAACTGCTTAACAGATTTTATAAAGATCATATTTATTACACCAAACTTTTGGATGCTTACTTTGTTTTGTTAAGAAAATGAGAGGAGTGGTTTTACTTTTGTATGTTTTGTTGTTCTTTATCTGATAATTTCTTAAGATGTACAAGAAGTACAGATACATCAGCTGGGGTGACACCTGAGATTCTTGATGCCTGGCCTATTGTTTTTGGTTTGATTTGTGAAAGTTTAATTTTTGCTTCTTTAAGAAGACCTGGAATTTTTTCGTAATCAATATCTTCTGGTATTTTTTTGTTTTCTAATTTTTTTATTTGTTGTGCTTGATGAATTTGTTTTTCTATGTAGCCAGAGTATTTTATTTGTATTTTTGCTTCATTTATTAAGTTTTGTGTGTTCCAGTAGTAATCAGAGTTTATCTTATAAGGTTCTAAGTCAGTTTCTTCTAAATAAAATTCTTTTGATTGTTTTATTAAATCAGCAATTGTTTCGCCTGTTTGTGTTTTTTTTGTTTCAAAAAATTTTTTTAGTTGTTCTAGTTTATTTTTATATTCTAAGAATAGTTGATAAAAACTTTCTTCAACTAAATTGTATTTTTTAGCGTAATCCATAAGTCTAAGGTCTGTGTTGTCTGTTCTTAAAAGTAACCTATATTCTGCACGGGAAGTAAACATCCTGTAAGGGTCCATTACACCTTTTGTGACTAAATCATCTATTAAAACACCGATATATGCCTCGTCTCTACCTAAAACTAAAGGTTCCTCACCGCGGATTTTTAACACAGCATTTATCCCGGCAATAATACCTTGGCCTGCTGCTTCTTCGTAGCCGGTGGTGCCGTTTATTTGTCCTGCAAAAAAAAGTCCTTCAATTAGTTTTGTTTCAAGCGAGGGCCAGAGTTGTGTTGGAGGACAGAAATCATATTCTATTGCGTAGCCGTACCTTGTTATTTTTGCATTTTCAAGCCCCTTTATTGAATGAACAATTTTTTCCTGAACATCTTCAGGTAAACTTGAAGAAATACCGTTGCAGTAAAACTCGTTGGTGTAGAGTCCTTCTGGTTCTAAAAAAATTTGGTGTCTTTCTCTGTCTTTGAACTTTACTACTTTATCTTCAATAGAGGGACAATACCTTGGACCTATGCTTTTTATTATACCTGTGTAAAGTGGAGATCTGTCAAGGTTGTCTAAAATTATTTTGTGAGTTTCTTTGTTTGTGTAGGTAATATAACAATCTAAGAGTTTCTGGTATGGAAATTTAGAAAGTGCTGTAAAATGTGAAAATGGTATTGGTGGATTGTCAGATGGTTGTACTTCTAACTTTGAATAATCTATGGTTTTCCCGTCAATTCTTGGAGGTGTTCCTGTTTTTAGCCGTTTTACCTCAAAACCTAACTCTTTAAGCGAATCACTTAGACCGGTTGCTGGAAACTCTGCGTATCTGCCAGCAGGAAAACTTTTAAGACCTATATGGATTAACCCATTAAGAAAAGTTCCTGTACAAACTACTACACATTTTGCTTTGTATAAGTTATTGTGGTTTGTTAATACTCCAGCTACTTTATTGTTTTCTACAACAATTCTTTTTGCCTCTTCTTGTTTTATTGTTAAATTTTTTTGTTGCTCAAGGTATTTTTTAAGTGTTAATCTATATAATGTTCTGTCACATTGTGCTCTTGGGGACCATACTGCCTCGCCTTTTGAAGTATTTAGCATTTTAAAATGTATTCCAGTTTCGTCAGTTACCTTTGCCATAAGGCCACCAAGTATGTCAACTTCACGAACAATCTGCCCTTTTGCAACACCACCAATTGCTGGATTACAAGACATCTGTCCTATTGTATCTAAAGACATAGTCAAAAGAAGCGTCTTCATACCCATTTTTGAAGCTACATTTGCTGCTTCTGCTCCAGCATGACCTGCACCTATTACTATTATATCAAAATCTTCAGTATATGTGTGCATGGTTTTTTGGTTTGAAGTTAAAACTCTAGAAATTTAAAATTATTTGGTATTTTTATAAAATCAAAATCACTAAAACAAGTTTTTATTTTTGTTGATTATGTCTGAAAATTATTATATTTCCACATATATGCAGCTTTACTATAGCTTTAATAACTATCTTCAAGAAATCTTTAAAGAAAGGGTCCATAGAATCTCTATCAATGCTGCCTTTGGATGTCCAAATTTAGATGGAACGATAAGCAATAAAGGTTGTATTTTTTGTAATAACAGCGGGTTTGCAGAAAATGTGGATAACAATCTTTCTGTGGAACAACAGATAAAAAACACATTGGAGTTTTTTTCTTCTTATAAGAGGTTTAGGAATATAAGAAAATTTATTGCGTATTTCCAAGCATATTCAAACACTTACGCCACTTTAGAAAAACTAAAACAAACTTACGATATAATAAAAAAATTTCCTCAAATAGTAGGACTTTTTATTTCAACAAGACCTGATTGTATAGATGAAGAAAAATTAAAGTTAATCAACTCTTACACTGATAGCTATCTTGTATGGATAGAATATGGTATGCAAACAAGTAATAACGATATCCTGAAGTGGTTAAATCGTGGTCATAGCTTTGAAGATTTTGTTTTGGCTGTTGAACTTACAAAAAAATTTAGCCGTATTAAAGTTGCTGCTCATATTATTTTAGGACTACCAGGCCAGGATGTAGTAAAAGAAGCCCACGCAGTAAAAAACTTAAAACTAAACGGTGTAAAACTTCATCTTTTGCATGTACTTAAAGGAACCTATTTGGAAAAACTATACAGTGAAAACAAAATTTCTCTTCTTAATAAAGACCAATATGTTAAATATGTATGTGATTTTTTGGAAAACATTCCTTCAGATGTTGTTATTTTAAGATTAATTTCAACAGCCAAAAAAAATTATCTAGTTGCTCCCCTATGGATGAATGATAGATTTAGCATAATAGAAGAAGTTAAAGATGAATTGAAAAGTAGAAATTCATTTCAAGGAAAAAATATAAGTTGAAGATAGTTTATAAAGAAAGAATGCTTATATTAAAATAAAGTCTTGAAAATATAGGTTTGATTTTTATAAAATAAAGTTGTTTAAAACAAAATTTAATTTTTTAAAAGGAGGTATAAATAAAATAGTATGAAAAAATTGATTATATCTATGGGTTCAGTAATGTTTTTGATTAATAGTTATTATTTGTTAGCTAATAAAATTTCAATTTCTATTTCAGGTGGGTATAGTACTGTTTCTATGCAAGATGTGAATAAAAGTATTGAAAAAACTGCAGATGAGGTATATCAAACTTTTTCTGGTTTTGGGCTTTCTTTGTCAAAAAAGATACAACAGATAAATTCAGGAGTTGGAATAAATTTAGATTTTTCGTATAATGTTATTCTAATTTAGATCTTGGACTTTCAGTTATACATTTAAAACCTAACGATGGAAACTTAGCAATAGAAGGAACAGGAACTGTTATGAATTATCCTGTTAGTATGAAAATTGAAGGTATTTACTCTGTTTTTTTAGTTTCTCCTCTTGTAGGAATAGGTTATAGTCTCAATTTGAGTAGTAAATTTTTGTTTTTTGGAACAATATCTGTTGGATATGGAATAACAGAGCCAATAGCGAACATAAAGTTTTTCATGCAACTTCCTGGAAAACGACCACAGAGGGATGAAAAAAAGATAGAAGGATCCGGGGGTAGCTTAGTTGGAAGAGTTGGTGTTTCAGCTAAATATTCCATTACAGATAAAATTAGCTTGTTTGGAGGTGCGAGTTACAGAGTTGCAAACATACCAGAAGTGCGTGCTAAAAAAGATGTTGATATGGATAATGATGGAGTGATTGGTGAAGGAGATATTAAAGCTGGAGAACCATTAAAGGACCAGGATGGAAAAGTTATTTCTTTTGATTATAGTGGGTTAAGCTTAAACATTGGAATAAGTTTTAAGTTTTAAAAACTTAATTTTTGCTTTGTATTTTTTATTTATATAATTGGTGTTCTCGCCAGGAATTTAATTTATTTTATTTAACGTTGTGAAAACTAAATTCATATTTGTAACTGGTGGAGTTGTTTCCTCCTTGGGTAAAGGTATTACCACTGCTTCAGTTGCTTTTCTTTTAAAATCTCATAAATATAGCGTAGATGTTCTTAAGTTTGATCCTTACTTAAATGTAGATCCTGGTACTATGAGTCCATATCAACATGGAGAAGTTTTTGTTACAGAGGATGGAGCTGAGACAGATTTAGACCTTGGACACTATGAGAGATATTTAAATCAAAATATGTCTAGAAAAAACAATGTTACCCAAGGACAGATCTATGAAAGAGTATTGTATAAAGAGAGGTATGGAGAATACTTAGGAAAAACAGTTCAAGTTGTTCCTCATGTGACTAAAGAAATAAAAGATTGTGTCTACCGTTTAGCAAGAAAAAAAGACATAGTAATCACAGAAATAGGTGGCACTGTTGGTGATATTGAAAGTTTGCCGTTTCTGGAGGCTATAAGACAAATAAGGCTGGAGGTTGGAAGAGAAAATGTATTGTATATTCATATTACCCTTCTTCCTTATATAAAAGCAGCAGAAGAAATAAAAACAAAACCTACACAGCACAGTGTAATGAAACTAAGAGAAATAGGAATAGAACCCGACATAATAATATGTAGAACAGAAAAGTTTGTGGGAAAAGATATCAAAGAGAAAATTTCTTTATTCTGCAATGTTGATGAAGATTCTGTAATTTTAGAGCCAGATGTAGGCAGTTGTGTGTATAAAGTTCCAATTTTACTAAAGGAACAGCAACTTGATAGGATTATATTAAAGAAACTAAAACTAAGATATAGAAAATGTGATATTGCTGACTGGAACAGGCTTGTTGAAAAATACGAGTCATTAAAAGATACTGTAACAATTGCAGTAGCTGGTAAATATACACAGCTTAAAGACGCCTACAAAAGTATTTTGGAGGCTTTATTTCATGCTGGCTTGCACAATAATGTGAAAGTGGATATAAAATATGTTGATGTTGAGCAAAAAAATTTTGAAGAAGAACTAAAAAATGTTAAAGGACTTATAGTTCCTGGTGGTTTTGGTGAGCGTGGTGTTGAAGGAAAAATTCAAGCAGTAAAATTTGCAAGAGAAAACAAACTCCCATTTTTAGGTATATGCTTAGGTATGCAATGTGCTGTAATTGAATTTGCAAGAAATGTATGTGGACTTAAAGATGCAAACTCTACTGAGTTTAATCAAAAAACAGATCATCCAGTAGTTGACTTAATGGAAAGTCAAAAAATGATAAAATATAAAGGTGGGACGATGCGTTTAGGTGCGTATTTGTGTAAAATAAAAAAGGATACCCTAGCACATAGAGTATATCAAACTACAAAAATTTATGAGCGTCATAGACATCGCTACGAAGTCAATAATAAGTATCTACAAATTTTGCAGAGAAATGGATTAGTAATAAGTGGAATACATCCTGTTGGAAGATTAGTTGAAATAATAGAACTTAATGACCACCCGTATTTCATAGCGGTTCAGTTTCATCCAGAGTTTAAATCAAGGTTTTTGTCGCCTCATCCTTTGTTTTATAATCTGGTAAAAGTTGCAACTAATATATGAAAATTACTGTTTCTTCTAAATTGGTAAAAAATATCACTTTATGGATTAAACAACAAGTAAAACAAACAAATAAAAATGGGGTTGTATTTGGTTTAAGTGGGGGGGTTGACTCATCTGTTGTTGCTGTTTTGTGTAAGAAAGCATTTCCTGAAAATCATCTTGCTTTAATTCTTCCTTGTTTTTCTTCAGAAAAAGATTTGAAAGATGCTTATATTGTTGTTAAAAAATTCAACCTTAATTCAAAACTAATTGATCTTAGAGATGTATTTTTAAAATTCTGTGAAACACTCAACTTAGAACCACAAAGTAAAGAGCTTTCAGTTGTAAACATCAAGCCACGGTTGAGAATGATTACTTTGTATTATTTTGCTAACAAACTTAACTATTTAGTAGTTGGAACGGGTAATAAATCAGAGCTTACTATGGGGTATTTTACAAAATATGGAGATGGTGGAGTTGATTTGTTACCTATTGGTGATTTAACAAAAACAGAAGTGCGGAACGTAGCAGAGTGTTTAAAGATTCCCGAAGAAATAATAACAAGCCGCCATCAGCAGGACTGTGGGAGGGACAACTTGATGAAGGTGAGATGGGTATTACATATCAACAACTTGATGAGCTTATTAAGTATATAGAAAGAAAAAAAACTCCATAGTATATTGACAAAAATCTTTACGATAAAGTTGTTTTGACAAAACAAAAAAATCAACATAAATTATTACCACCCAAGATATTTATGATTAGATCAAAATGATAACATGCAATTTATTGTATTTTATATCTTTTATGAATTTCTACGCAGATGGACTGCTTGTCTGCCGTTTTTGTGATATGTGGACCTCAAAACCATTATGTGAGACAACGAATTTTAATTCGTTGAAATTTTAATTTGTTAAAAACATTATGAAAAAACAAAGATCAAAAAGCAAAAAGTTATTAAAAGAAATACAAACACTTTCTCTTATAAGTTCCACAATTGTATCATCAAAATTTTTAGATGATATTTTGTCACAAATTGTAAAACTTACAGCGGATATGTTTGGTTCAAAGATATGTTCTATTATGCTTTTAGATGAAAAAAAAGAAGAACTTATAATAAAAGCTACACAGAGTTTGTCTGAAAAATACAAAAATAAACCTCCGGTAAAAGTTGGTTCAAGTATAAGCGGTCTTGCGGTTAAAGAAAGAAAACCTATTTTTGTTTTAGATGTTAAAAAAGATCCAAGATATATGTTTCCTTCTATTGCGGAGGAAGAAGGACTTTGTTCAATGTTGGCAGTTCCTATGGTAGTAAAAGATAAAATTATTGGTGTTTTAAATGTTTACACAGCAACTGAATATGAGTTTTCCCAGGAAGAAATTGATATTTTACAGGCTATAGCCAACCAGGCAGCTTTAGCTATAGAAAATGCCAGGTTATTTGAAGAACTTGTCATTACAAAAGATGCTTTAGAAACAAAAAAATTAGTTGATCGTGCAAAAGCGTTGCTTATCAAATATCGCAATTTTACAGAAGAAGAAGCTCACAGGTTTTTACAGAAAAAAAGTATGGATTTAAGAAAGCCTGTTAAAGAAATTGCACAGGCAATAATTTTAGCATTTGAAGAGAAAAAATAATACTACTACATTTTTCGTTTCTTCCCAGAAGATTTTTCTTAAAAAAATTCTTGTTCTGAAATTATATTTTTGTCTTGACAAATGAAAAATTTTTTTATAAAAAATTTTTTCGCTACAAGGAAGTAGCTTGCAGAACATATATTGTCCAATGGTGGACCTGTCAAAAATTTATACCTACAAAACAATGGTGTTTTTCTAACCGAAGATAAAGTTTGACATAAGGAGGTATAAAAACCATGATAGAGTTTAGAAAAACAAACGATGCATTAGGTACTGTTAACCGGGGAAATCCTTGCGAGTCCGGACTTTGTACTTTGTGTATGGCAGACTGTGCGGGTAAATGTGAAACTTGGCTTTCTTCATTGAGAGGAAGAAAAATGTTGTATCCAAGAGATTTTGGTTTTATTACCTCAGGAAGTGCAAATACCATCCATGTTGGTGTAGCATATAATTCCTTAAGAATTCGCGGTAGACTCTATGGAGCAAAAGGTCTTCCAAAAGGTCTAACAAACTCTGAAGATGATTGCATTTTTCCAAATGTGGATGTGGAAACACAGTTTGGGAACAAAGTAAAAACTAAAGCAAGAATTCCCATAATGACAGGAGCTTTGGGATCAACTTTTATTGCAGCGAAATACTGGGAATCATTTGCAGTGGGAGCAGCTTTGGTTGGTTTTCCAATAGTGGTAGGAGAAAATGTAGTAGGTGTTGATAAAAAAGCAGAATTTAAAAATGGAAAAGTAGTGAAAGCTCCTGAATTAGACAGAAGAATTCAAACATTCTTAAGATATTATGATGGTTATGGAGCAATCATTGTTCAGATGAATGTGGAAGATACAAGAAATGGTGTTGCAGAGTATATTATTGACAAATATGGAGATAAAGTAATCATAGAACTAAAATGGGGACAAGGTGCAAAAGACATTGGTGGAGAAATACAGGTCACAGATCTTGAGTATGCAAAACTTTTGAAAAAAAGAGGATATGTTGTAGATCCTGATCCTGATAAACCAGAAGTGGAGGAGGCATTTAAGTCAGGTGCCATAAAGAGTATTGCCAGACACAGTAGGTTGGGTTATACTTCGCTTTCTAGTTGGAAACAGGTAAGAGATGCTTTTATGAAAGAAGTTGAAAGATTAAGAAAACTTGGGTTTAAAAGAATTACATTGAAAACAGGTGCTTATGGTATGGAAGCTCTTGCTATAGCTATAAAATTAGCTTCTGATGCTGAACTTGATCTTCTTACTATTGACGGAGCAGGTGGTGGAACAGGTATGAGTCCATGGAATATGATGGAAGCATGGGGAGTCCCTTCAATTTATCTACATTCAAAAGCTTATGAATATGCTACAATTTTAGAAAAGAAATATAAAAGATCAAAGAAAAATAAAAAAGTTGTAGACATGTCATTTGGAGGTGGTTTTGCAAAAGAGGATCATATATTTAAAGCTATAGCACTCGGTGCTCCTTATGTAAAACTTGTCTGTATGGGAAGAGCTGTGATGATACCAGGATTTTTAGGTTCAAACATAGAGGGTGTTTTAAAACCAGAAAACAAAGAAAAAGTTCATGGCAACTGGGACAAACTTCCTGCGTCTGTTTCTCAATTTGGTTCAAAACCAGAAGAAATATTTGCTTGTTACTATGATGTTGAAAAGAAGGTTGGAAAAGATGAAATGAAAAATATTCCTTTTGGTGCTATAGCTGTGTATACTTTATGTGATAAACTTAAAGCTGGTCTACAGCAGTTTATGGCTGGTGCAAGGAAATTCTCCCTTTCTGAAATATCCAGAGATGATTTGTTTTCAGCAAATCGTGAAACAGAAGAGGTTACCGGTATTCCTTTCATTACTGAAGCTGAAGATGATGTAGCAAAAGAGATTTTAAATTCTTAAGTTTTTTGTGAAGTTTTGACACAAGAGGATTGTTAGTCCTCTTTTAAGTGTCTTTATTTATTATCTTTTGTACACTTGAATCCGACATAGAATAGTTTTAATTGTTTTAAATAAAGCATTTTTGTAATAAGTAAAGCAAAAATTTTAGGTAATGTAAGAACTGTCTTTTACAACATTAGTATTGTTTGTTTCCTAGAGAACTCCCTATAGAAAGATTTTGATCCTGTCTCCTTTAGTAGTTTTTTCTCTTTCACCTTCTATAGAGAAAGGTTTTTTTCCAAATTTTGCATACGGTTATGTGTCAGCCCAAAAATGCATCTATAACAGGATACTCATATTCTTCTTTTTGATGAGTATTTTTTCAATAACAGATGGTACTTGGACATTCGGGGCATCTATAAATCTTTGTTTGTAATTTCGGTTTTATCTGTAAAAAGCTTCTATTATAACTTTTTGTTGATGTTATTTAGAAGGTAAAAATCTTTATTTTGTGACTATATAATGACATTCTTCTTTAGAAATAAACACTATTTTTGTATATTCTTGAATAATAATTGATGCTGTAAATTAATAAACATTAAAAATATCAAAATTCTTTTATTCATTTCTTTTTTTGTTAATAAGTTTCTGTATCATCTTATTAAAACTATAAATTAATGTTTTAAGCTCGTCATTTTTTATAGTCTTTTCTAAACTATTTAATGTTTACTTAACAACTTTTTATTTTTTATAATCTTATAATTTTGTTTTAATAACCCTTTTGTTTTTTGAGTGTAAAATTCATTTCAATTCTGGAATGTATTTTGGTATTATCATACGACATCAAAGCAATTTATTGTAGTAGGTTTTAATTTTAAACATTTCAATTCTTTTCCAGTTTGATATCACTTAGCCAGAACTGGCAAAAGAACTCTATATTTTTATATCTGGTTACTTGAAATAGACAAATTTTTAATGTCTATATTCTCAAATAAAAAAGCTAAAAAGAAATCTTTCATCAGAAGCTATCGTCTATATTAAGCAGAATTTCTTTTGTTTTTTCAAAAATGTGTTTGTTTTTTAAGATTTTTAAAATTAAAGATAAAATGTCACAATTTTTTCTTTTTATTAGAGATTTTATTGGTTGAATTTGGATTTCTAGAATTTTATTTGATTGGTATTTAGCAGAACATCTTTTGTTTTTTTCATCATTAAAACTGCCACCTACAATTGCTATGCCCAATTGGATGATATTTTGTTTGATATAGAAATTTTAAATAACAGAAAGTATCTTTTAATTTTGTTGGATATCTGTATTTTTAATGTAAATTTATTATTGAAAGTTGCAATATAATTTTTTATTGTTTAATAATTTTAGATAAAACAATATTATAAGAAAGGATTTTTTTATTTGTTCAATTAATGAATAGAAAAATCTTTTTCTTAGATTAATAACGTTTTTATTTTAGAAATTTTATTTTGTTCCTTAAAGTGGAGTTGCTGTAAATCTCATTAGGTTGTTAGAAAAATGTAAAATTTTTAAAATTTATGCAATCATTTAAATTTTTCAAAGTATTATTGATAATCTTATTTGGAGTTGCAGGACTTTTTCTTTTTTTGTTAAAAAAAGAAGATTACAAAATAATAGATTACGAAATAGAAGGAAAAATATACAAACTCCTTCTGGCAGATACACCTAAGAAGTGGGCCAAAGGTTTGATGCATAAAAGAAATCTAAAGAATGCCGATGGAATGCTATTTGTTTTTCCTGAAAAAAGAAAACCAACTTTTTATAATAAAAATACATATTTGGATCTGGAAATTTACTGGATAAATGGAAGCAGTGTAGTTGCTAAAAATTATCTTGCTTCTATTGAAAAGACAAAAATAATAGTATATGTTGAAGCACCGGATTATGTAGATAAAGTTGCAGAGATAGTTAAAGAATAATTTTTAGTTGACATTTTTATATTTTTTGTGTATTTCATAATATGAAAAAAACACAGGTAGGATTTAAAGGTCAGGGGACAACCCAACCCATAAGCCGGGAAGGCTTTAGAAAGGTGAAGTTGTAGTTTGTCCCCTGACCTTTTTATTATTTGTTCTTTCCTTATTTATATCTGTGGATAGCTTTAATTAAAATTTCTTTATTAAAATCAAAATAAAAACTATGCATGTCAATTTTAATTATAGAGGTCTTATTTTTTTATTTTTGATATGTGTTTCTTATTCTTTTTCTCTCATTAAAAATCCCAGCTTTGAAGAAGATAATGCATCTGGAGTTGTCCCTGTAAGTTGGAAAATTCCAGGTTGGAGTTTTTATGTATGCACTTCAACTGAAAAATTTTCGACAGGTTCTTTTTCATTAAAGATATCTTCATATAATGTAACTTCGTCAGGTAGAAATTTTTTTATATATCAGGATGTAGAAGTAAAACCATTTTACACATATAATTATGGTGTTAAAGTTTTTAAATACAATCAGTTAGAAATTCCTGCAGGTATTGCTTTAAAATCTACAAACCTTAGCTGGAACGAAAATTGGCAGTTAAGATCTTACATGTCTACAGCTACTTTTTCAAATAATCTTTACTGGCAACAATTATCAGCCTCCACCACAATACCGTCAGGAATAACGAAACTGAAAGTTCATCTGGTTGTTAAAAATTTAACTTCATATGCTAACTTTGAAGTATTCTTTGATGATGCATATTTTATTAAAGATTCAACACCCCCTGGTTTTGTTTCTGATTTAATTGCTTTTATAAAAGACAACAGGATCTTTTTAAACTGGACTTCACCTGGAAATGATTTTTATACTGGAGAACTTTTATTTAACAGCGAATATATTATAAAGTACACAACATCTTTCATAGAAACCTACCAGATGATATCCTCAACACATAATGCAAATGTTATAATTTCAACATATGCTGTGGCTGCTTTACAGAAACAAATTTATGAGTTTAATGAAATACCAAAAGAAAATACGACTTATTATTTCTGTATATGGACAAAAGATAATTCAGATAATTTTTCTTTATGTTCAAATTTAGCTGTTTTGTACTTCCCTGTAAACCTTCCTGAGTGGCTTGATGGGAGTATTGAAGTTTCAACAGGACATATAAGATGGACAATAAAGGACAACTCTTTGATAGAAGATGAAATTTATATTTCGTCTTCCACAGATATAACTTCAAGATTGTCGTTTAATTTAGGTCCACTTTATGAGAAAGGTGGGATAGTTTCGTGGCATGAGACAGGTTTATCTCCAAATACAATCTATACAAGATTTATAGAAATAAAAACTAAAGAAAATTCTTTTTGGAGTAAACCTTATCAAGTGTGTACTTATTCTTTGGCTCCCAGATCTATTAAAGCCGAATGTCTGCAGGAGAATGAGAAAATTTTAATAAAGTTAAGCTGGGATGCTTCCTATGCAGAAAAGTATCTTTTATTGTATTCCACTGATACATATAGTAATGAATTTTCTACACTATGCGTCTTAGAAGCGCATACAACTTTCTACATTCATAAAGAAGTTCTTCATAACAGTAGGTATTATTATAGGATTTATTCTCTTAATAAAGACAACAAAATAAACTACAATAGCTTTTGTGATATATATGTTTATACGCCGCCTTCTCCTCCAGAATTTTTTGGAGAAGCAATAAGTAGCTGTTCTATAAAATGGTTTTGGAATAAAAATCAGGAAGTAGAAAATTTTAAGATTTATTGTGCAAAAACTAAAAAACTTATTGGAGAGGTTTTACCTTCTTTAACTTTCTACATAGAGACAAATTTAGATATAAATACAATTTATGAAAGATATATTGTCGCATATAATTTTTCTGAAGGAATAAAATCAAAAACTGTTTCTGTTTGTACTTTAACAAATCCAGTTAGAGATATAAGAATAGAAGATGTTTCATACGATGCTTTATCAATTTATTTTGATCCCAATGGTAACCCAGATTACACAAAATATGAAATTTTAATTTCCACAGATAATTTTTATTCTTCTTTTTCAACATATACGGTTATGAACAAAATTTTGATTAAAAATCTATTGTCAGATACTACCTATTGGATAAAAATAAGATCTTTTAACAAAGATAACATCCCAGCAGATTTTAGCAGTGTTGTTTCAACCAGAACATTAAAAATTGTTTCGCCAATAATTTCGCAATTTGCTACAAGGGGTATGTATTCTGCTTATGATGAATTTGTGGAACTGTGGAACAGGTTGGATAAAGAGATAGACATAAGCGGTTTTAAGTTGGAATACTGGGATGGAAATTCATGGGTAAGTAAAATAATAATTTCAGAGGGAACAAAAATTAAGCCATTTTCTTTTTATCTTATATCTTCTTCATCGGAATATTTTAAAACTACTCAAGCTGATTTATATCATAAAAGTTATCTTAATTTAGCTGATGGAGAAAAAGATAAGCCAAGAGGTTTAAGAATACTTGATAAATCAGGAAAAGAAATTGACAAAGTAATATATGAAAAAGATGGAGGCACATCTAATGAGTTAGCAGAAGGGAAACTTACATCCGTAAGCTGTGGTTCCGAACCTAATAATAACAGCGTAATAAGGAAAAAAGACAGAAATGGTTTTTATGTTGACACTGATAACAACTATAATGATTTTACTGTTTCCTTCAGAGATCCAAGAAATTCAAATTTTTACATATATGGAATTACTAGCTTAAAGGTAGATTCTACACAGAAAGAAGGTCAGGTAAAACTTTCATGGACAGTTGACAGTTTAAAAGATCAATTAGAATATAGAGTGAAATATTCAACCTACGATTTTATAAGTTTTAATGAAAATGATAGTTTTAATCTTGAATTTACAACTCATTCTGGAAATATCATATGGTATGTGGAAAATTTAGAACCATCGGTTACTTATTATTTTGCAGTAATATTTAAAGATATAAACAACAGCTGGAGAGTATGGATAAAATCTAAAGAATTAAATATAAATACCTCTAACTTTGTGTATCTTCAAGATTTGCCTCCTCCTCCGGTAGAAAAGCTAAATATAACTAATTTAAACAGAAAAATTAAAATAACATGGGAACATCCTGAAAGTTATGATGTAGTTAAATATCTTGTTTTTATTTCAACAGTTAATTTTAAAACAATATATGATGCTAATTTTGTTTCATCTGTTAGTTACCCATTAAATGAGGTTATAATTTATAATTTGGAAAACAATACCACCTATTATTTTGCTGTTTTAAGTCAAGACGGAGGATTTTCTGATAAAGATGTGTTAGTGAGTACATACTTTAAGGTATTCTGTGCTATGCCATTTTTTAATTCGGTTTATAATTTAAAATTTTCTTATTCAAAGAACAAAATATATATCTACTGGGAAGATGATTTTCAAGAAGAAGTAATGGGTTATAACATCTATCGGTCTACTGACAGTTTAAATTTTTACTTAACAGGATTTTCTGAAAAAACATTTTATGAAGATTACGAGATTTTACCGGTTAAAGAATATTACTACTATGTCTGTAAGTTAGATAAACAAAATTTTGAAAGTGAACCTTCTGAAGTAATAAAAGTTCCAATAGATTTACTTTCTCCAAGAATAGTTTTTTTACAGAATTTTACACCAGAGGATATTTTAAAAAATTTATTAAAGTTAGAAATAAAACTAGAAGATGATAAAGTTAATTTAGGAGACAAGCAAGGACAGATTGTTTATATAAAAGGAAAATTTAGAGCAATAAATTCTAATAATGAAAAAGAAATTTTGATAGAAACTAAAAAATTTAACAGTAATGAATTTGAAGGTTATCTTATTTTTGAACTTGATAATTCTCACAGAAATTCAGGATTTGAGTACTACCTTGAAATCTCTGATGGTATAAATACTCTAAGATTTCCGGATACTGGATGGTATAGAGTTCTAAGTGGTTATAAATTTGAAAACATAAATTATTATGTGAATCCATATAATCCTGATATAATTTTTGAAAATGCAAAAAAACTGGAAATTTTTGATACAAGAGGAAAAAAAATTTTTAGTAAAGAAAATAATAATTCATCAATAATAATCTGGTCTATGAAAGATAAAAATGGTAATTTTTTAGAATCAGGAGTTTATATTTATAGCATATATACTTTCGAAAATATCAGAAAATATGGTTATATCGTTGTAGTTAAGTAATTTTAAAAAGAAAGGAATTTTAAATGTTTTTATTTTTTCTTTTTTTTCTTTCAGTAGAAGTGTATTCCAATTATATAAATTTATACTTTTCTCCCTCTAGAGAAGGAGAAAAACAAATTGATATTGCTTTAAAAGAATTTGTTGATTCTTCAAATTTAGGAGATACAATTTATATCTGTGCTTATCAAATTGATCACTCAACTATAGCTTCTTCAATAGATGAAGCTGTAAGAAGAGGAGTAAAAGTATATGGAATTTTTGATGAAAATACATCCCTGGACATTTTTAAAAGTAATTTTGAACGCAAAAAAATTTCATCAGGTAAAATAATGCACAATAAATTTATAATTTTAAAAAGTTCAAAAGTTTGGAGTGGATCTTATAATTTTACAGTAGCAGCTACATATAAGCAAGATAACTTTGCAGTTGAAATTTTTTCAAAAGAGCTTGCAGAGATCTATGAAAAAGCATTCCTGTATATCTGGGGTGAAAATATTTCTTTAGAGGATTTTAATGGCAAAAAAGTGTCTTTACCAGACAACACCAAAATTACGGTATATTTTAATCCATTCCAAAGTAATCCACCTCTTAAGGATAAAGTACTTGATTTGCTTTACGATATACATTTGGAAATTCCAAAAGTTTCAAGTATATATTTTGCCTATACATTTTTTACACTTTCTGAATTTGTTGAAATATTTAAAAAAATGAAAAATCAGATGGTTGTAATTGAAGGTGTTTTAGATGATGAGGAAGAAAATTTTTATTCTTATCAGGCACTGAGAAACACAGAAATAAATGTAGAGTTTGATAAAAATTTGACTGTATATGGGGAAGGAGTAATGCATAATAAATTTTGTATCTTAAATATTCAACAACAAGATCCTTTTGTGATTTGTGGATCAGCTAATTTGACTTATTCTGGTTTGATGCCAGAAGGTAATTATGAGAATTTAATGGTTATAGAATCAAAACGCATTTGCGAGAGGTTTTATAAAGAATTTTTGTATCTAAAAAGTAAAAATTTTAAAATAAAAGAACCACCACTTTTGCTTACTGAAGTTGCTATAAATGAACCAGATGGTAAAGATTGGATAGAGATTTTTGTTTTAGAGAATGGTAGATACGGAGGTTGGGAAATTTTGAGTGGATATCCGGAGTATAAAATTAAAAAATTACCAGAGAGGCTTTATTACGCTGGAGAATTTATAATAGTAAATCTTAACTCAGTTGATATAGATGAGGAAAAAGATAATTTAGTTATACTACACTCTTCCTCAAATGTAAATCTATATAACACAGAGGGTTTTCTTTACATAGTAGATCAATATGGGAATTTTATAGATGCTGTTGGATGGTCTAATAGAGACGGTAGTATTTCAAAAAATGCTCTTTTAGCTTACAGTAAATTCAAAAACAGTAAAATGTGGAAAGAGGGTCCACAGTTTGAGAATGTTGTTGATGAAAGAGAAATCCAGAATTCATTAGTAGATTGGTCTTTGCATGAAAAATATAATAAATGTAGCATAGAAAGAGTAAGAAATCAACAAGGTCTTCCTAATGACACAAATTCCATCTCGGACTGGTTTTTTTCTAAAAATCAAACAAAAGGGTATGGTTACAAAAAGATCATATCTTTTACGCATAAAATATTGGAGATTGATAAGGCTACAAATCCATTTAGTCCGGAAGATAAAAACAATAATTTTGTGAAAATTAACTTTAATATTCCAGATGAAAAAGCAGAAAAAAGTATTATAGTGTATGATCTGGCAGGTTATGAGATAATAAAACTTTTAGAAAAAGACAAACTCCATAATGGTGATTATACAACTTATAGAAATATAACAAATGGAAGCATAACATGGGATGGTAAAGATATGTTTGGAAATTATGTCAAAAGTGGTATATATTTAGTTTATATGGATGCATATAATCCTCAAAATGCTAACAGATATGTGTCAAAAGATGTGGTTGTTGTTTTTAGAAAGTAAGTTTCGATTTTTTTTATTTTTTTATATTTTCTTAAATTTTTCATATTGTATTTTTGAAGAAAAAAGAATTCTGGCTAACAGTGCCTCTGTTGTTGAAGTTTCAGGGTTTGCTTATTTTAATCCTTTTGTTTTTGATTCTTATCTTTTTAATATTTATTTATCTAAAACAAACTTGTTTGAAATTCCAGAATTAAAAAGTAACAGTTTATGTTTTAAAGTTAATACTCCATTTGTAAAATTTTCTTTTGTTTACAACCATTTAATGCATGAATTATATAATGAAAATTTTTTCTATTCAGGATTGTGGTTTTCTTTTAAAGATAAAATATTTTTCGGAGTAAATCCTAAATTTTTGAATACTTATACAAAAAATTATGGTTATAAATTTTATTCTACAACTGATATAGGTGTTTTTTGTGAAGTATTGTCTTATTTAAATAGTGGGTTTATTATTAAAAACATGTTTATTTTAAATTCTAATGAAGATTTAGATAAACAATTAATTTTTAGCAATAAGTTTAAAATTTTCAAGATATTGACTTCATATTTGGATGTAGTTAAACCTAAAAATGATTTTTTATTTTTTAAAATTGCACAGGAAATAAGTTTGTCTTTTTATAAACAAAATGATATGTTTATTCGTTTTGGTGTAGAGACTGCTAATTCACATAAACTTCCAAAGTTAAGCAGTGGAGTTGGTTTTTTAGTTTGTTATTCAGGTATAGATCTCACATTTGATTACTCTTTTGTTTATACTCCGTATCTTGGAAATCAACATCTTTTTTCTTTCGGAGCAAGTTTTATAAAAATAAAAAGAAATTTTAAAAAACATCTTATAGATCTAAACACAGCAACTGAAGAAGAACTGAAAAAAGTTCCTGGTATAGGGAATAAAATAGCTAAAAGAATAATAGAATACAGACAGAAATATGGAAAGTTTAATTCAATATATGAGTTGATTTACATACCAGGAATAACCGAAGAAAAGCTAAGAGAAATTGAAAAATTTCTTTTTGTAGAACAAAAAGATGAAGTCAAAGAAGAGTAGATTTATATTTTATTATAAAATTTTATATTTACTGCTAAAATTTTTAGTGTTTTTTTCACAGACACTTTTGTGGTCTAATGTAGAAATAGAAAACTTAAAAGAACCAACAACACCTTGGAATTTTTACTTTCATGACTTATATGAAGAAAAAGTTTCTCATGAAGTTAAAGGTTTTTTCAGATTTAGATTTATGTGTGATGACGATTCTGACTTAAATGACTTAGAGAGTTTATATTTTTACCAAAAATTATCTCTTTTCTATAATAATTTATCTTTCGGATATATGTTCCTGCACAGAAAAGAAGAGGTGATTAAAGAAGATACAATTAAATATTTTTTAAGAAAATGGTTTATTAAAAAAGAAAACTTTTTGTCTCTAAATAGAGTTATTTTGGGTAATTATAGAATAAATTTTGGATATGGTATGGTATTTAGCAAATATGCTTATATTTCTGAATTTGTGTCATTTTTAAAACCCCAAAAATTTGAAATAGAAGAAGACCTAACCAGCTCTGACAATGCAAACTTTTATGGAGTTGTTTTTGAAGATAAAATTAAAAACCTAAATTATTTTTTATTTTTTTCTCAAAAAAACTTAATAATACAAGCTACGGATTATTTTATTTCAAACGCCGACCTTTTGTATGAGAGAAACAGCTATGTGGAATACAGTGAACAATTTTTTAAGGATTCTTACTTAAATTTCACCGGAGAGACAATTCTGGGCGGTGGAGTTTTATTTTCTAATGAAAAACTAAAAATTGGTTTAGCTGGTTATTATGCGCTATATAATAAAATTTTTGACCCAGATAAATCAGAAACTTCCGGATATCTTTTAGAAAATAAATATTCTGATAAATGGGAATATGTATATAGAGGTGATAGGTTATTTTGTGGAAGTTTTTATGGTGAAGTGGTGTTAAATAAACTCTTATTTTTTTTAGAGATGGGAAAAAGTTTTAACTATTTTTCTTATAATAAAAATTTACTCTCGCAAGGAAATGCAATAAACTCAGGTTTTGTTTTACCTTTTAGAAATTATAAATTTTATCTTCTAACTACATATTTAGAACCAACATTTTACTCTCCTTGTGGAGTTCCTTTAAGAGTTTACAAATATCCTAATAACCAGTGGGGTTTTCTTATAGGAAATAGTTTTAATTTCAAAAACCTAAATATGGAGGCATCGGTTTCTATATGTGAAATTTTAAAAAGTATGTGGAGTGGATATTTTAGCTGTGAACTACCCAGACATCCTTGCTGGTTTCAAAATGCTTATGTGAAGCTTCAATATATATTCAGAAATATCTCTTTTGAGTTTAGAAGCTACAATACGATAGAAGAAAAATATATCTCTTCATATAAATACGAGATTTTTAATGTAACTGGAAATATTCAGACAAAATTTTCAAACGCTAACAATTTTTTCCAGTTACAATATAAATTATTTGAAGACTTTTCTTTTAAGTTTAAGTATATCCAAAATAATGAGAATTTGCTTCAATATAACAAAAGTAATTTTATAGAAATCTTTTCTTTAGATTTTTCATATAAGAAAAAAAATTTTGTATTTGCTTTATACTATAATCTGCCAACCCTGCATGGGAAGATGTTATTTAGTAATTTTGAACAAATATGGAAAGATGTTTATTTTTTAAAGACCTATCCTGCTGAAGTATCAGAAATAGTTTCAGTAGTTGTTTGTTATAATTTTGACAAATTTTCTTTATGGAGTAAGTTTGCAAATAGTTATTATTTTGAAAAAAGATCTGATTGGAGTTTTAGTTTTCAGTTTGATTTTAAGCTTTAGATAAAATTTATGTTGATTTTATATAATTGAATTTTGTATATCTTTTAACTTAAGAAAGTGAAATTTTTTAGTCTAATAATAATTCTTTTAATAATTTTAGTTTTAGTTAATGCTTATTTAATTCCTTATTTTTATAAAAACTTTTTATTTTTAATTTTTACCATAGCCATAGGAGTAATAGTAATAATTTTAGAAAATTTAATAAAACAAAAAATTTTCTTGTATAAAAAATTGTATAAAAAAAATTTAATATTCAAAACAAAAGTAATTACTACTTTGATATTTATCCTTTCTATTTTTAATTTTTCATTTACAGTTTTAGGTTTTAGTATAAATTTTATAAAAGAAAAGAGAACAAAAATTTTAGAAAAAAAAGAAAACGAAATAAATTTTCCGTTTTCTACTCAAATTAAAGGAAAGGTAGTTTCTTTGTTCAATAAATCCTCAGGTGTTTCAGATGCTAGATTAACTTTAATACATAAAGATACTAACCTTATAGTAGATATTTTTTATACAAATGTTAAGGGTGAATTTGAATATAAATTTAGTAGTTTCTTTAAAGAAGGAGGTAATTTCAAACTGAAAATAGAACATCCAGAATATAATTCATATACTACAGAATTTAAAATTTCACCTTTTTCAATTAAAGAGCTTGAAATATTTCTTCAACCTAAAAAATCCAGAGGTTAACCTGTTATGCCTTTGACAGGGCTTGAAATATATAAACTTTTACCTAAGACAAACTGCAAAAAATGTGGGTTTCCTACTTGTTTAGCATTTGCTATGGCTTTAGCGGCTAGGAAAGTTTCTTTGGATAAATGTCCAGATGTTTCAGAACAGGCCAAACAGATTTTAGCAGAAGCAACAGAACCACCTATAAGAACTATTCTTATAGCTGAAAAGTATAAAATTGGAGGAGAAACAGTGTTATTCAGACATGAAAAAACATTTTATAACCCCTGTCTTTTAGGTGTACTGATAAAGGATACTTTTGAAGATGATGTAATTGATGAAAAAATAAAAAATTTTTATAATTTAGAATTTGAAAGAATAGGCCAAAAACATAAAACAGAACTTCTTTTAATAAAATCGGAACAAAATAACATAGAAAAGATAAAATTTATCCTTAGTAGAGTAAAAGATGATACAGTAATAGGATTTATTTGTAATAATGTTGATGTTATTGATGAAATTTTAAAAATCAAAAAATTTCATTTAATTGGAGTTTGCGAAGATATAAAAAATTTAGAAAAATATGTATCTCTGGCTAAACAGTATAACATTCCTTTAATAATCAGTGCAGAAAACTTGGACAAAATTATAGAAATTGTAGACACAACAGTAAAACAATATTCATACAAAGAGTTAATTATTAATATTCCTGTAGTAGACCATATAAAAACTTTAGAATATTTAACTCAAATTCGACGCCTCTCATTAAAAAAGAATTTTAGAAGTTTAGGTTATCCTGTTATGTTAATTATAGAAAAAGAATCAGACAAGGATAATTTATTATTTGGGACACTGGGAATATTAAAATATGCAAGCATAGTGGTGCTATCCACTTTAAAACAGGAAATTCATTTACCTCTTATTACCATGAGATTAAATATATATACCGACCCTCAAAAACCAACTACTGTAGAACCAAAGCTTTACCAAATAGGTGGTAAACCGAAAGAAGACTCTCCACTATTGGTTACTACAAATTTCTCTTTAACATATTATTCTGTTGAACCTGAAATAATTAATTCTAAAATACCGTCATGGCTTTTAGTGGTGGATACTGAGGGTCTTTCTGTTCTTACAGCGTGGGCTGCTGAAAAATTTACTCCAGAAAAAGTAGTTGAGGCTTTAAATAAGGAGAGAATTTCTGAGAAGATAAAAAGTAAAAGATTAATAATTCCTGGATATGTAGCTGTTATGAGTGGAAAACTTAACGAGTTGTTACCTGATTGGGAAATAATAGTTGGCCCCCAAGAAGCTTCAGGGATACCTAAGTTTTTAAAAATTCTATATCAGTAATTTTATGACAGAAGACATAAAGATAAAAGTACTCAATAGAAATTTAGAATTTATAGGAGAAAAAAAATACAACTTACTTGAGCTTTTAATTAACGCTGGAGTTAATATATATGCAAACTGTGGCGGAAAGGGTATCTGTGGAAAATGTAAAATAAAAATTATTGAAGGCAACTACATGACAGATTTTTCTTATTTTATCAGTAAAGAAGAACAGAAAGAAAAATTCGTTCTTGCATGTAAAACTTTTCCACTGGAAAGTTTAATAATAGAGATACCTGAGGAATCACAAATAAAAGATTCACAGTATAAGGCTGTTAAAGATATAACTATATATTCTGAAATAGAAGAAGAAAATTTTAAAAAAATTATGGAGAAAATTTTGTTGGATAAAACTCCTTTAGTAGAAATTTTGGACTTTAAGTTAACCATGCCCAGCATTGAAAATGCTTTATCAGATGCTGATAGATTAATAACTTCGATAAAAAACCAAAAAGGAGAGTCTAAAGTAGTAATAGATAATATACATGTTTTGTACAAATTACCATCGTTTTTAAGAAAAAATAATTGGAAAGGACAGGTCTTACTAGCTGAAAAATTTCTGGATGATGAGGTCGTTTTGGAGATAACTGACATACTAAATAATCAGCAAACATATTATGGATTAGTTATTGATATAGGCACTACCACTATCGCTATGTCTCTTGTTGATATAAAAAATTTTGAAAACATAATAACCAAAACTACTTTTAATAAACAGTTAGTTTATGGTGAAGATGTTATCACAAGGATTATTTATTCTGAAAAAAAAGGAGGACTTAAAGAACTTCACGAAAAAGTTATATCAACATTAAATGATCTTATAAATGATATTATAGAAAACACAAAAATTCTTCAAAGAGACATATATGTGGCAGTTGTTTCTGGAAATACTACTATGATTCACTTTTTTTTTAATATTGAAGCCGAAAATATTAGAAAAGAACCTTATATACCTGTAAGTACTGTTCTGCCTCCGATTGAGGCTAAAGAAATAAATCTACTTATTAATCCTCAAGCTAAAGTATATTCTGTCCCATCAGTCGCTTCCTATGTAGGGGGTGATATTGTAGCAGGGGTTGTAGCTTGTGGAATAGATATTTCAGAAGATTTGTGTGTTTTAATAGATTTAGGAACTAATGGAGAAATTGTGGTTGGCAACAAAGAATTTCTAGTTTCAGCTGCGTGTTCATGTGGTCCTGCTTTTGAAGGCGTAGGAATAAGTTGTGGTGTAAGAGCTATAGATGGTGCTATAGAAGATATAAAAATTGTAAATGGAAATGTAGAATATAAAACTATAAACAATACAAAACCCACAGGAATATGTGGATCAGGACTTATAGATATTCCTGCAGAATTATTTAAAGCAGGTGTAATAGATAGATCCGGGAAGTTTCTTGAAAATGTGGAAAATCATAATTTAAAAAAAAGAATAAGAATAAATGATTTTGGAGAATATGAGTTTATAATTGAAAGTAAGGAGTTTACAAGTATTAACAGAGACATAGTAATTACTCAGTCAGATATTCATAATATTTTAAGATCAAAAGGAGCTATTTTTCATGGTTTGCATACTTTACTTAAATATACTAATTTAAAATTCAATGATATAAAAAGATTTTTTTTGTCAGGAGGATTTGGTAGTTTTCTAAACATAAAAAAAGCACAAATTTTGGGACTACTTCCTGATATAGATGAAACTAAATTTTTAATTGCAGGTAATACTTCGCTTTTAGGATCTAAATTATTTTTAGTTTCAAGAAAAGCAAGAAAAAGGATGTTTGAAGTAGCAAAAAAAATGACGTATATAGATCTTTCAAGTTTACCGATATATATGAATGAATACACTTCTACAATTTTTATACCTCACACAGACTTTTCTTTATTTCCTAATGTTTTAAAATATCTTAAGGAGGATAATAAAGGATGAAAGTATATATAGACGGTGTATTTTATGAAAAAGAAGAAGCAAAAATTTCTGTTTTTGATCATGGGTTTTTATATGGTGATGGAGTTTTTGAAGGAATAAGAAGCTACAACAGACGAGTTTTTAAACTAAAAGAACATATTGATAGACTCTTTAACTCAGCTAAAGCTATAATGCTGGATATTCCTTATACTAAACAAGAAATAGAGAAAGCAATAATAGAGACATTAAAGGTTAATAATCTTTCAGATGCTTATATAAGAGTTGTAATCTCAAGAGGTATAGGAGATTTAGGTTTAGATCCAAGAAAATGTAAAAAGCCTTCATTGGTAATTATTGCAGATAAAATTGTTTTATATCCAAAAGAGTTTTATGAAAACGGTCTTGAAGTAATAACTGTTTCTACAAGAAGAAATTTATCTTCCGCAATTAATCCTGCTATTAAATCTCTGAATTATCTAAATAATATCTTTGCCAAAATAGAAGCAATAAAAGCTGGTTGTGAGGAAGCAATAATGTTAAACCAAGATGGATATGTTGCAGAATGCACTGGAGACAATATTTTTATAGTAAAGGATAATATATTAATTACACCTCCAATTTATATAGGGGTTCTACCTGGAATAACTAGAGATACAGTTATAGAAATAGCGAGAACGAAATTGAAACTATTAGTAAAAGAAGAACCATTTACAATATACCATGTGTATACAGCAGACGAATGTTTTCTTACAGGAACCGCAGCTGAAGTAATCCCTGTTGTTAAAGTAGACGGCAGAATAATAAGCAACGGAAAACCCGGTGAGATTACCAGACAGATAATAAAGGAGTTTAAAGAAGTTACAATTACTACAGGTGTAGAATATTAATTTGATCAATAGTATTTGATTTTTGTTTTTTTGCAATGAATGAAGATAGAATTATTAAAGACATAAAAAAATTAAAAGAAGAAAAAGATGCAGTTATACTTGCACATAACTATCAACTTCCTGAAATTCAAGACATAGCTGATTATTTGGGAGATTCTTTGGATTTATCTACTAAAGCTAAAGAACTACCAAACAAAGTTATAGTATTTTGTGGTGTCCATTTTATGGCAGAAACTGCTTATATTTTATCACCGAACAAAATAATTTTACTTCCAGAACCTGAATCTGGTTGTCCTTTAGCAAATATGATAACAGCTGACGATGTAAAAAAACTTAAAGAAAAATACCCTCAAATACCAATTGTTGGTTATATTAATACTACTGCAGAAGTAAAAGCAGAAATTGACTATTGTTGTACTTCCGCAAATGCTGTAGAAATTGTATCTAGGATAGATTCTAATAGAATAATTTTTCTGCCAGATAAGTATTTAGGTAGTTTCGTAAAAAATAGAACAAAAAAAGATATAATACTTTGGAATGGTTACTGCCCTACACATTTAAAGATATCAAAGTTGGAGATATTGAAACTTAAAGAGAAATATCCGGATGCGAAGGTTATGGTTCATCCGGAGTGTAGCATAGATGTTCAAGAAATAGCAGATGAAGTTGTAGGTACCTCTGGAATGATTAGATATGTCAGAGAAAATGAAAACATAAAAAGTTTTATAGTAGGTACTGAAATCGGTATGTGTTATAGGTTAAAAAAGTTGTATCCAGACAAAGAATTTATTGCTGTTTCTGAAAGAGTTCTATGTCCAAATATGAAAAAGAATACATTAGAAAAGATACTTATTAGTTTAGAAACATTGGCTCCCCAAATTGTAGTAGAAGAAAGTATTAGAAAAAAAGCTATAAAATCTATCATTAATATGTACCAAATTATGAAATCTTAGTAACTTATTGAAAAAATAATTTTTATTCTTTTCAATATTTAAAAATAATTTTTTGTAACTCTTGACAAATTAATTTTTAAATCGTAAACTATATAAAGTCGATAGAATTTATATAGATTTTTGGGGTGTTTTATATGAGTATAAAAATTAAAGTAAATGGCAAAGAAGAAGAAATTGAAAATGAAATTTTACTTTCAGAGTTTTTGAAATTAAAAAATATAAGGTCGGAAGTTGTTACTGTTGAATTAAATGACGTTATAATTAAGAGGTAAATAATTTTAATAAGGAGGTTTAGAGTAAATTATGAAAAATGAAAAAGCAAAAAAAGTAGGTTCGGAAATAGCAAATAGTGTTTTAGAACTTTTTTTTAATACTCCAATTGTAAAGTTAAATAAAATTGTTGAAAAAGATTCAGCATGTGTTTATGCAAAGTTAGAAATGTTTTCTCCAGGTGGATCTGTAAAAGATAGAATTGCTTTGTCTATGATTGAAGATGCAGAAAAAAAAGGTTTATTAAAGCCTGGTGGTGTAATAGTTGAACCTACAAGTGGGAATACGGGGATTGGTTTAGCATTAGTTGCTGCGGTTAAAGGTTACAAATGTATTTTGACTATGCCTGAATCTATGAG
>JBCNUU010000012.1:0-32823 GCA_039630545.1 Endomicrobiia bacterium | reverse complement strand
TTTATTTGTCTTATATTTATTTCAACAAAAATAAAATAAAAATATAATCAAAATAAAATTGTAAACAAAAGTATAGCTAGTTAAGAACAATACCTTTAGCAGAACCTTTAGAAAAGTTTTTATCTAAAATAAGAAAAGAAAACGGCAAGATTTTAGATATAGACGAAGGAACCCTATCATCACTAATGAGGAAATTTGTTAAAAAACTTAAACTTAAGGATGTATCATTTCATACTCTTCGCCACACATTTGCAAGCCATCTTGCAATGCAAGGTGTTGACCTATACACCATAGCAAAACTTTTAGGCCACTCAGATATAAAAACAACAGAAATCTATGCTCATTTAAGCCCTTATCATTTCCAGGATGTTATTAAGAAACTTCCCTATTAAGATTAAGGTTCAATGCCCTCCGATGTGTTTTTTGGTATCCAAATTGGTATCCAAAAATATGCACTAAACATAACAAAACAATACAAAACATAACTACCAAAAACCCTTATTTTTAGACGAGAAATCCTTATTTTTAAAACCCTCTGACGAGATTTTATAAAGTAGGATTTTTTATACCAACTTGCCCCCAAGGGGATTTGAACCCCTGCTGCGGGCTTGAAAGACCCGTGTCCTGGACCAGGCTAGACGATGGGGGCGTTTTTTATTTAAAAATTAAATCCTAATTTTTTTAAAGCTTCTTTTGCTGCGTTTTGTTGTGATTGTTTTTTAGTTTTCCCTCTTCCTTCTCCTAATAACTTATCCCCAATTTTTACAACGCAATCAAAAATTTTATCATGGTCAGGTCCAGTTTCTTTTACTATTTTATATTCTGGAAGTTTCTTAAACTCTTTTTGAACTATTTCTTGCAATACACTCTTATAGTCTTGAATTTTTAAATTATTAATACTTTTAAGTAAAAATTTTTTTGTTACAAAATCACGAACAACTTCTATGCCTTGATCTAAATATATTGCACCCAACAAAGCTTCTAGTGCACCTGCTAAGATGGTATCTTTTTTTCTTCCCCCCATATATTCTTCTGATGAACTTATTCTAAGATATTTATCTAACATTATCTCTTTACTCCATTCAGCAATCTGTACTTTTGAAACAAGCACTGATTTTAATTTTGATAGAAAACCTTCATCTTTATCTATAAAATTCTGATAGAGAAATTCTGCAACTATTACAGAAAGCACACTATCACCTAAAAACTCTAATCTTTCATTATTAATAGATAATTTGTTTTCAACAGACCAAGATTTATGCGTAAGAGATGTTAAAAGTAACTCTTTATTTTTAAAACTTATTCCTAGCTTATTTTCAATCTCCTCAAGTTCCTTCATAAAAACTATATTTCATATCTTTTAACAACCAACACAGCATTATGTCCACCAAAACCGAAAGAGTTAGACAAAGCTACATTAATCTTTTTTTCAACCATTACATTTGGAGTATAATTAAGATCACATTCGGGATCGGGTTCTTCATAATTAATCGTAGGATGAATAAAATTGTTTTCCATACATACCAGAATTGCCGCAAGTTCAATTGCACCTGCTGCACCTAAGAGGTGTCCTGTCATGGATTTAGTAGAAGAAATATTTATCCTATAAGCCCTATCTTTAAAAACTTTTTTGATTGCTAATGTTTCACATTTATCATTTAAAGGAGTAGAAGTACCATGAGCATTAATGTAATCAACTTCATCAATAGTTACACCTGCATCTTTTAATGCAAGTTCCATACATAAAGCCTGCGTAGAACCGTCTTCTCGTGGTGCTGTAATATGATATGCATCATCATTGCAAGCATAACCAGCAAGTTCAGCATAAATTTTGGCGTTTCTTTTTATAGCGTGTTCTAATGTCTCTAACACAAATATAGCGGCTCCTTCTCCCATAACAAATCCATCACGATTTTTATCAAAAGGTCTTGATGCTTTTTGAGGTTCATCATTTCTTCTTGATAAAGCTTTGGCTGAAGAAAAACCAGCAACACCTAAAGGTGTTATAGCGGCTTCGGTCCCACCAGCAATAATTACATCCGCATCACCATACCTTAAAATTCTTAACGCATCTCCTATTGCATGATTTGAAGAAGCACATGCTGATGTCACACCATAATTAGGACCTAAAAATCCATAATGTATAGCTATCTCTCCAGCAGCCATATTTATTATTTCCATAGGTATAAGAAATGGACTAACTTTTGAATGTCCCTTAGTCAACAAAACTTGCATTTCACTTTCAATTGTAGAAATCCCACCTATTCCTGAACCTATTATCACTCCTATTCTTGATTTATCTTCATCCTCAAGTTTCAATCCAGCATCTTCAATAGCCATCTTTGCAGCAGCAAATGCAAACTGGCAGAATCTATCCATCCTGCGTAGTTTTTTCTTATCAATATATTCCTCAGGATTAAAATTTTTAACTTCAGCAGCAATTGTAGTAGGATAACCGGATGCATCAAATAGAGTTATTTTATCTACACCACTTCTGCCATTTTTTAACGATACAGTAAATTCATCTTTACCTATACCTACAGGGGAAACTATTCCTACTCCAGTAATAACAACTTTCTTTTTCTGCATAATAATCTATCTATATTGTAAATCTGTTATTTATAGATAAACAAATTAATTGAATTCTCTACTGATTTTTTTGTTCTAATTTGTTTTTTATATACTCAATTGCTTGACCTACGGTTTGAATTTTTTCAGCATCCTCATCAGGTATCTCGATCCCAAATTGTTCCTCTAATGTCATAACAAGTTCTACATTATCTAAAGAGTCAGCACCTAAATCATTCACAAAAGATGCATTTTCTGTCACTTCGTTTATATCCACACCCAATGACTCTGCTATAATATTTTTCACTTTTGTTGCTATATCTTCTGACATATACCTCAACCCTCCTTATCACTTTTAAAATTTAAAATTTCGGTTGTCGTTACATATACATACCACCGTTAACAGAAATAACCTGTCCAGTGATATAACTGGATTCTTCTATACATAAAAACCAGACAGCATTTGCTACATCTTTAGGTTCGCCTAAGCGATTAAGAGGTATATACTCCTGAAGCTTCTTTTTTTGTTCCTCAGAAAGTACCTCAGTCATCCGAGTCTTAATATATCCAGGAGCAACAGCATTTACTAAAATATTTCTTGAAGCAAATTCTTTAGCAATTGTTTTAGTCAGTGCTATCAGTCCACCTTTAGATGCGGAATAATTCGCCTGTCCTGGATTCCCCATTAAACCTACTACAGAGGCTATATTTACAATTCTTCCACTTTTTTGTTTAAGCATATACTTACTTGTAGCTTTAATGAAGTTAAACGCACCTTTTAAATTAATATCTAAAACTCTATCCCAATCTTCTTCTGTCATTCTCAAAATAAGATTATCTTTTGTAATCCCTGCATTGTTTACAAGAATGTCTATTCTGTTGAATTTTTCATATACCTTATCTACACAATCTTGAACTTCTTTATAAATGCTTACATCAACCTGAAATGCTAATGTTTCAACAGAATACAAAGAATTTACTTCTTGTGCTGTTTGTTGTGCTTTTTGTAAGTCTATATCTACTACCACACAACAAGCACCTTCAGAAGCAAGTTTAAGAACTATCTCTTTTCCTATCCCCTGAGCACCACCAGTAACTATAGCTACTTTTTCTAAAAGTTTTTTTTCACACATTTTTATAAACACCTTCTTTAAGTATTTATTTTTTCTTTTATAATATTATAAGATAACTCAAAAGAATCTAGTTTTTCTATATTTAAAATTATCTTTTGTGGTAAAATACTTTTCAGCATACCACAAAGAACTTTTCCTGGCCCAAATTCAATAAAAATTTCTACACCATTTTCTCCCATATATTTTATAGAATCCTCCCAAAGTACTGGATGATTAATTTGTTGTTTTAAATTCTCAAGTATCTCCTGTTTGAGTATATGAGGTTTAGCAGTGTAATTCATAATTACTGGTATAAATGCATTATTTATGATTACATTGTCAAGAGTTTTTGAAAAATTTTTTTGAGCAGTATCCATTAGTGAAGAATGAAAAGCACCAGATACTTTAAGTCGTATATTTTTTATTTTTTTCTCTTCTAAAATTTTTTGTAATTTATATATACCTTCAATTTCACCAGCCACTACTATCTGTTGAGAAGTATTAAAATTTACAGGTTCAACTATTATACCTTCAGCTCTTATATCTTCACAAATTTTTATTAGAGTATCCTTTTCCATTCCTAATACAGCAACCATGCCACCAGGTTTTTGTTTAGAAACTTCTGACATAATTTTTCCTCTCGTAGCCACTAACTTTAATGTTTCTTCAAAACTTAAAGCACCACTTATACATAAAGCAGTATATTCCCCTAAACTATGTCCTGCTACAAATTTTACATAGTTTAATACTTCTGGATATTTTTCAGAAAAACACTTAAAGATTACATAAGATGTTAAAAAAACAGCTGGCTGGGTATATTCTGTTTGAGAAAGAGTGTCAGATGGTCCTTCAAATATCAATTTTTTTATGTCATATCCTAATATCTCGGAAGCCATATTATAATATTTCCTAATATCCTCATAAGCTTCAAAAATATCCTTCCCCATACCAACTGTCTGGCTACCTTGACCAGGAAACAAAAATGCTAATTTTTTCATATCCTTAACACTGCTGCTCCCCATGTAAAACCTCCTCCAAATGTAACAAGACCAACTAAAGAACCTTTTGAAATTTTTTTATTATTTAGTGCTTCATCTAAACCAACTATAACTGTTGAAGCAGACATGTTACCATATTTATCAACATTTATAAAAATTTTAGAAGAATCTATACTTAATCTTTCTGCTACAGCATTTATAATTCTCAAATTTGCTTGATGAGGAATTAATAAATCAAGCTGATTAGGCAAGATACCACAAATTTCGCATGCTTTAATTATAGAATCAACCATCTTTGTAACCGCAACTTTAAAAACTTCTTTTCCACTCATTACTATAGTATGGAGATTTCTCTCAACAGTCTCATAACTTGCAGGTAATTTTGAACCACCTGCTGGAATATATAATAATTCTTCATAATTACCATCGGCACCAAAATAAGTAGCTAATATAGCATCCTCCACTGAATCCTCATCCACAGAAGAAAGCAACATTGCTCCCGCTCCATCTCCAAACAATACACAAGTGTTTCTATCTTTCCAGTTAACAAATTTAGATAACACATCAGAAGCAATTAACAATACATTTTTACTTTTCCCTGTTCTTAACAAACTTTCTGATAAAACTAATCCATATACAAAACCACTACAAGCCGCTGAAATATCAAAAGCAAAAACTTCTTTTTTTATTCCCAATTTTTTATGAACTACACAAGCAGTCGACGGAAAAAACATATCGGGTGTAATTGTAGCAACTATTATTGTATCTATTTCTTCTGCATGAAAACCAATTTTATTTATACAATTTTTTGCTGCTTCTAACGCTAGATCACTACTAGACTGATTTTTGTCTGCTATTCTTCTTTCTCTTATACCTGTTCTGGTAATAATCCATTCATTAGATGTGTCTACCATTTTTTCTAAATCAAAATTTGTTAATATATTTTCAGGCAAATAAGAACCTGTTGATAAAATTTTAATTTTTTTCATTTGTTCCTTTATTTATCTGTTGAGAAATAATAAAATTAATATCTTTTTCTATCATTTGTTTTGCTACTTTTATCGCATTTTTAATTGCTTTTGCATTAGACCGCCCATGACAAATTATACAAACTTTTTCTAAACCCAATAGAGGAGCTCCTCCATACTCCGAAAAATCAACTTTTTTTCTTAAATCCTTAATAGCGTTCCATACAAATGGCAAAGAAAACCATGCTAAAGGATGTTTTTTTAAAGAATCTCTTATAAGTTCTAATAAAACCTCTGCAATACCCTCTCCTAATTTCAAAACCACATTTCCAACAAATCCATCAGTAACTACCACATCAGCTACTCCAAATGGAATATCTCTTCCTTCTATATTACCTATAAAATTTAGGCTTGTATTTTTTAGAAGTTGATATGCTTCCAATGTCTGGTTATTACCTTTTGTTTCTTCTGTTCCTATAGACAAAATTCCTACTTTTGGATTTTCTATTTTCAAAATATTTTTACAATAAACATATCCCATATATGCAAACTCTACCAGATGTCTTGGTTTACAATCAACATTTGCTCCTACATCAATTAACACACAGGGATTTTTTATAGTAGGTAATACCGTAGCAATAGCTGGTCTATCAGCATATTTTTTTATTTGAGTAACAGCAAATGCTAAAATAGCACCAGAATTACCAGATGAAACAAAAGCATCTGCTAAGTTATCTTTTAAAAATTTTATTCCTAAAGCAATAGAAGAATTCTCTTTTGTCCTTAGGATTTTTGAAGGTTGTTCATCCATTCTAATATATTCATTAGTGTTCACAATAGATATTTTTTTTAAGAAAGCATTATCATGCAAAATTTTTTTATTTTTGGAAATTTCATTTTTTATTTCTTCCTCAGGTCCAATCAAAACAATTTCTATATCAGAAAAATCATTTAAAGCTAACAAAGCACCTTCTACATTTACTTCAGGACAATTACTATCTCCTCCTAAAGCATCTACTACTATCTTCATAGATTACCCTATTTAACAGTTTCTGCCTTAGCAGTTTTTTCTTTTTTTCTTATCCATATTTCTCCTTTGTAATATCCACAATTAGGACATATTCTATGCGGTAATTTATACTCTCCACACTGAGGACACCTTGACAGATTAGGCTCTGATATTATCCACTGACCTCGTCTCATTCGTGTTCTCGAATGAGTATGATGTTTTTTAGGATTTGGCATAAAGGCAAACCTCCCTTTAACTTAGGATAGTTTTTACTTGCATTTACACTTTTCTTTATTTAAATTTACACCACATACATAACATATACCTTTGCAATTTTCATTACAAAGTATTTTCATAGGAAAATTTGACAGAACTATATCTTTTATTTTAGTATCAATATGTATAACTTTGTCTGCTATCTCGTCTTTTTCTATTTCACATATAATATTTATTTTTGTTTTCTTATATTGAAGAAATTTTTCACAACATCTGTCACATACTAATTCAAAATTCCCTTCTAATTCTCCTTCTAATTTCACATTTTCATTACCAATTAAACTTATATTTAATTTCACAATAAGAGGATCTATAGTATGTTCTCTTAAATCTTTATTTTGAAATTGAAAATCTTTATATTCTAGGGTTATTTTTCTTTCTGTTTTTAATCTATCTATAGAAATTTTCACCAATTATAAATCTCTTACTAATATAATTTTTTAATTATTTCTTCTGCCATTTCTATATTTTTGGCAGTTCCACCTAAATCATAAGTAATAGCTTTTGCTTCTTTTAAAACTTCGATTATAGCGTTTTCTAATTTGTTAGCTGCTTCTATTTCTCCCAGATGTTCTAACATCATCTTGGCAGAAAGCAATATAGCGGTAGGATTTACCTTATTTAGTCCTTTATATTTAGGAGCAGAACCATGGACTGCTTCAAATAATGCATATTTATCTCCAAAATTAGCACCAGGCGCAACTCCTAATCCACCTATTAAACCAGCACAAAGATCTGAAACTATATCACCATATAAATTTGGAAGCAAAAGCACATCATAAAGCTGAGGTTTTTGCACAAGCTGCATGCACATGTTATCTATTAGTTTTTCTTCATACTCTATTTCTGGATATTCTTTAGCTACTTCTCTGCATATTTCAAAGAATAAACCATCTGTATATTTTAATATGTTGGCTTTAGTTATCGCTGTAACTTTTTTTCTGTTATTATTTTTTGCGTATTCAAAAGCAAATTTAGCTATCCTTTTTGTCGCAGATGGAGAAATTGCTTTTATTGAAATCGCGGCATCTTTTAAAATTTTACCATTACTTCTTTGAATAATATAATTAGCTTCTTCACTTCCAGGTAAAAATTCTACTCCAGCATATAAGTCTTCAGTATTTTCTCTTATAATTACTAAGTCTACTTTTTCATATTTAGTATTTACTCCAGGATAAGTTTTACATGGTCTAACACAAGCATATAAATCAAGTAGTTGTCTTAATCCTACATTTACTGATCTAAAACCACTTCCTATTGGTGTAGTAACAGGTCCTTTAAGTGCTACCTTGTTCCTCCTTATAGATTCTAACACAAATTCTGGTAAAACATCACCATATTTTTTTATTGCTTCTTCTCCTACTTCAACTTCTTCCCATTCTATTTCTACAATATGAGAAAGAACTTTTTTTACTATATCTGTAAGTTCCGGTCCTACACCATCTCCGGGTATAAGAGTAATTTTGTGTTTCATAATTAATTATCCAATTTTAATAAATTTATATAAAGTTTTTCCTGTTGTTTCATCATATAATCTATATCAAAAGTTTCATCTATACTATCACAGGTAAATTTTTTAATTTTAGAAAAAATTTTATTATCTGTCAATAGTAGAATAATTTTTTCAGAAAGTTCTTTCACATCTTTTGGTTTTACTAAAAATCCATTTACTTCAGATTTTATTATATCATTTAAACCATCCACAGCATAAGCTACTACAGGCACACCACTTACCAAAGCTTCCACAGCTGATCTTGGAAGACCTTCCCATAAAGAAGTTAATACGAATATATCAGTTATAGAAAGTATACCTCTTATATCTTTCTGCCAGGAAAGAAAAAGTATCTTGTCATAAACTCTTAAAGCTTTAGCAAGGAAGACGAGTAATTCTCTTTGAGCTCCATCGCCTACTATTAAAAACTTTAATTTATGATGAGGTAAATTATAGGTTACTATTTTTGCCATCTTAATAAAATCTTTTAAATTTTTCTGTGGTTTAAATGGCCCAATTGTAGTAATTATTCTTTCATCTGTTATGTTTAGTTCTTTTCTTTTTGAAATTTTTAATTCTTCATTTTCAGAAATATTGTAAAATTCTTTTATTTTTATCCCACTTCTAATAAGAATATATTTTTTAAAATTTCCTATTTTTAATTTTTTTGCTGTTTCAATATTATCTTTTGACACAAAAATCAAAATATCTGAGATTTTACCTGTGATATATTCTAAAAAAATATAAAAGTGCCTAACAAAAAAATTGTGAAACCTACTGAATCCAAAACCATGAAATGTATGTATAATTTTTATTCTATTTTTTATAAAAATATTTGCGAAAAATGCAGCCCATCTTCCTAAGATACCTGCTTTAGAGGAGTGAGTATGAATTATGTGGGGTTTTAAATTTATAAGATAATTATATATAGATAAAAATGCCAAAAAATCTCTCAAAGGATTTATCTCTCTAATCAAATTTTTAATAAACAGTACCTTAACACCATATTGTTTTAATTCTTTAGTTTCAACATCTAGAATTCCTCCAACTCCGCTTATCAGATAAACATCAAATTTACTTTTATCCAAATTTTTAACAGTATAAAGAGTATTTCTTTGTGCACCACCTAATTCAAGTTTCGTAATTAAATGTATAACTTTTATTTTATTTTTCATAAAGAATAGACTTAACTGTATTTATCGCTTCTGCAATATTTTCACTCATATATGAGTACTTCCAGCCTCCATATCTTCCAATAGAATAAATTTTGTTATTATTTAGAAACTTATGAATAAAGGGTAAATTTTTTTCCCTATAGTGATCGTATATTACATATCCAACAGGTATTTTTAACAAGTTGTAAAACATTATCTGTTTAGATGAATTTAAAATTCCTGTTTTGATCAAGTTATTTATTACTCTTTCATATATAGAGAATTCATCAAAATCTTTAGTGTCTCTTACTGAAATTTCAACATACATAGAGGCATATCTACTGTTTGGTATTAGATTTTTGTTTATATTATTGTAAAATCCTACTCTGTAGAAAACTATTTCTTCATCAGGAAAGTAAATCCAATGGACTTTTTTTATATCTAAAGAACTTAAAGCTATATTATAACAAATAACTCCAGAATATTTTAAACCCGAAGATAAATTTTTTATATTTTGAGGAAAATTAGATAACTTAATTAGCTCTGTTAAAGGAATTGTAGAAATTAAATAATCATATTTAGTTTTATGTAACTTGCCTTCTTTTATAAAATTAACTTCTTTTTTTCTATAATCTACTTTTATTAAATCAACAGAGGTAATTACCTTATTTTTATCTACCAAGGAATATATGGCATCAATTAAGCTCTGAATACCGTTGTATTTAGGATAATAAAAAAATGTGTTGTAGCCATATTCTTTAGATATACCGGTAATGCAACTCAAAATAATATAATCTATTTCAGGTAAAGGGACAAACTGCCTAACCCATGAGATAGATATTTTTTTAAGCGGTGTTTTCCATAATTTTTCATTATAAGGGCAAAAAAATATATCTGTTAGTGTTTTGCCAAAATTGTATATGAGCCAATCATAAAAATTACTTATAGAGTTAGAGGTTTTATTCAAATAACTAAATAACAAATTTTTAACACTTTTAAGTTTTATATCAGATCTTAAAAACTTTATATTTGCCTGTAAAGGATAAGGAATTAAAAAATTTTTTTTAAAAGCATATTTAGTTAATATTCTTGCATCTCTTTTTATTTTTATTATATTTCCTTTTAAAATTCTTTTAACAAAATTTTCTGTTTTCTTATCAGAAAAATGCAAAAAATGACCTGTATAATCAAAAATAAAATTATTAATGTTTATAGATTTACACAATCCTCCTACTTTGGGTTCTTTTTCTAAAATCAAATAATTTACTTTTTTTCTTTCAAGCTCATATCCAGTTGTTAAACCTGTCAAACCCGCACCTAGGATTATTATCTTTTCCATATTATATTTGAATTTTCGCTAAAAACCTGCTTATCATTATAATAAAAATTATTAAAATACCAATAATTCCTAATGGTAAATAAATATTTTTAGAAATCACTATTAACACTCCTAAAACTGCCAAAACTGCTCCTGTAAGGTAGGAAAAAACTAATATTTTGTATTTCTTTATACCAAACGAAATTAATCTTAAAGAATAGTGATCTTTAGACCCTAAAAAAGGAGATAGACCTTTTTTTAACCTCATGAAACTTATAAAAAATGTTTCATATACTGGGATAAGCAAAATGACTAAAGGTGCTAAAACACCTAAGGAATTATAATGAGAGTATTTACTCCCTAAGGCAATTGCTGACAATACAAAACCTAAAAATAAAGAACCAGTATCTCCCATGAAAATTTTATATTTAGCAGATAAATTATATGGTAAAAAACCTAAACATGCTCCTGTAATACTTACACAGGCATATGCTATATATGGTTCTCCTTCAATAAAATTAGATAAAAGAAAAAAACCTAAAGAAGCAATAACTACTACTCCACTAGAAAGTCCATCCATCACATCTATAAGATTAACCGCATTTGTAATACCAACAACCCACACAATAGTAACCAAATCAGAAAACCAGGAAGGTGAAATAAAATTTATCTTTATATTATACCATAAAAGTAAATAAGCAGCAATAAATTCACCAATAAATTTAGTAGTAAAATGTATGCCTTTGTATTTTATATCATCTATTAGACCCAAAATAATAATTATTATGCCACCTAAAAAAATACCTCTTAAAGACCTTAATGTACCTGTAGGAAAATTTGTAAATAACCTGACTATAATCAAAGTTATAAAAAAACTAAAAACAATAGACAGACCCCCTAAATATGGAGTGGGTTGTGTATGAGTTTTTATATCGGAAATAGGATGATCTAAAATTGATAGTTTCAAAGCAATAGCTCTAAAAAATGGAGTCAAACCTAAAGAAGTAAGGAAAGATATAAAAAATACAATTTCATAACTCATCTGTTTTGAATATATTTTTTAAAAAATCAAATACAATAGTAAATAAAAAAAGGTAGAGGAAGAAGTGAACCTCACCTCTCCCTCTACCCTTAAACTTTATATGAGATAATACCACAATTTTTTAATACTCAGGTGGCATAGGTGGGGTTTTTTCTTTCTTTTCAGGAATTTCAGTAACTATCACCTCAGATGTTAAAAGATAACCTGCAACACTTGCGGCATTTTCTAAAGCACTTCTTACAACTTTTGCAGGATCAACTATACCTGCTTTCATCATATCTACGAATTCACCTTTTTCAGCATCAAAACCATAATTAACATTTTTCTCCGCTAATACTTTCTCGACTATTATTGAACCTTCAAAACCAGCGTTTTCAGCTATCATTCTAATTGGTTCCTCAATTGCTCTGAATACAATATTTATCCCAGTCTGTTCATCAGGATCTTCAGCTTTTATTTTATTTTTAGCAGCTTCTCTTGCTCTCAATAAAGCAACTCCTCCACCAGGCACTATACCTTCTTCCACTCCTGCTCTTGTTGCATGCATAGCATCTTCTACTTTAAACTTTTTAGCTTTCATTGCAGCTTCTGTAGGAGCTCCAACATTTATAACTGCAACTCCGCCAGCAAGTTTAGCTAAACGTTCTTGTAATTTTTCTCTATCATAGTCAGATTTTGTTTCTTCTATTTGCTTTTTTATTTGATTTATCCTTTTTTTAATTTCTTCTTTACTGCCTCCACCACTTACTATGGTGGTGTTTTCTTTATCAACAACTACTCTTTTAGCTGTCCCTAATCTATCTAGTGTGGCTTTTTCTAACTTTTCTCCTTTTTCTTCAGAAATTACTTCTCCTCCAGTTAGAATTGCTATATCCTGAAGCATTTCTTTTCTTCTATCACCAAAACCTGGAGCTTTTACTGCACAACATCTTAGTGTTCCACGAAGTTTATTTACCACTAATGTTGCCAATGCTTCTCCTTCTACATCTTCTGCAATAAGCAAAAATGATCTTCCAGATTGAGCAATCTGTTCAAGCAAAGGAAGAAGATCATTCATGGCAGATACTTTTTTATCTGTTATAATTATGTAAGGATCTTCCAACACAGCTTCCATTCTTTCTGCATCTGTCACGAAGTATGGTGAAATATAACCTCTATCAAACTGCATACCTTCCACAACTTCCAGAGTAGTTTCTGCTGATTTTCCTTCTTCAACAGTAATTACACCATCTTTCCCAACTTTTTCCATCGCTTCTGCTATAAGCTTACCAATTTCTTTATCATTGGCAGAAATAGTTGCTATCTGCTCTATTTCTTCTTTAGTTTTGACTTGCTTAGCCATAGCTTTAATTTCGTTAACAATAGCATTTACTGCTTTGTCTATACCTCTTTTAATATGCATAGGGTTAGCACCAGCAGCAATATTTTTTAGGCCTTCATTAATTATAGCCTGCGCTAATACACAAGCTGTAGTTGTGCCATCCCCTGCTACATCGTTTGTCTTTGAAGAAACTTCTCTTACAAGTTGAGCGCCAACATTTTCATTTGGATCTTCCAATTCTATTTCTTTTGCTATAGTCACTCCGTCGTTAGTAATTGTCGGAGATCCAAATTTCTTTTCTAAAAGAACATAACGTCCTCTTGGACCTAATGTAGTTTTAACTGCATTGACAAGCTTATCTACACCATTTTTGATGGCTTTTCTTGTATCTTCGGAATATAAAATTTGTTTAGCCATAAACCTCACCTCCTTTTCTTTTAAGGTAGACTAGTTTATAAATTATTATTCTTCAATAATGCCTAAAATATCGTCTTGATGTAAAATAAGATATTCTTGACCATCTATTTTAATTTCTGTACCAGAGTATTTACCATAAAGTACTTTATCGCCCACTTTCACATCCATAGGTAGCAACTTACCATCCTCTGTTATCTTACCTTTCCCTACAGCAATCACTTCACCTTGCTGAGGTTTTTCTTTAGCAGTGTCTGGGATTATTATGTTTCCTTTTTTAACTTCTTTCTCCTCTAGAGGTTTCACTAACACCCTATCTCCTAAAGGTTTTACTTTCATAATTGATCACCTCCCTGTTAAAGAGAATGAATATTTGCCTAAAGAGAAGAAAAAATTTTATGAATTTTGATTATAGGTTTTCCTGTTTAAAAATAAAGATGCAAAATGACACTAGAAAGTTTCAAAAATTTTTACAAAAAAATTTTTATAATGTCAATATTATCGTAAAAATTTTCGATAAAATCTTTTACTTTTTCTTTTTTTAATACTCCTTTTTTAATCCCCCAGAGTATTATCCCGAGCAGTACTAGTTCTTTTACTACTGATATTCTTATTTTCTTTTTTATTAAAAATGATGAAACCAATTCTGCATCTCCACCTGTTATAATTATTTTTTGGGGTTTAAGTACATTCAAAAAATATTCTATGCCAGATGTAATAAAACTTACAATCCCTTTATAGATACACTCAAAAGTATCCCTGCCAACTATATTTTTATTTTTAACTTTTACACTTGATGTATTTTTCAGTTTCAAGTAAGGCAATTTAGAAGTAGAATCATATAAACTTTTACACAATATATTAATTCCAGGAAAAATTACTCCACCGGAGTAAACATTTCTTCTGTCTATATAATCTACTACTAATGCCGTACCACACGAAATCACTAATGTATTTTTACCAAAAATTTCCTTGCAAGCTAAAGCAGAAAAAATTCTATCGCTACCTAACTGTTTTAAATTTCTATATCTTATCTTCATAAAATCTTTAATATCTTTGTATCCTAAAAAGTGTGCTTTTTTAAATTTTCTTTTTATTTCTTTCTCAATTTTTTTTACCACGCAACTAATATAAATATTAAATTTTTTGTACTTTATAAGAAATTTTATGACCTTATCTATCGAGATTTTTTTAAACTTAACTTTTTCTCCTGCTAAAAGAATTTTAGCATAGGTGTTGCCTATATCACAAAATATTTTCATTTTATCCGATTGAACCTAAATTAAAATTATTTGCGTACTTTAAATAAACTTTTTTAAATAATTGATATACTTCTCGGAAATCAAATTTTTTGTTAAATACTATCTCTTCTGCATATTTTTTAGATTTATATAACAAATCAGGATATTTCAAAATCTCACTGAAATCAACTTCTGAAACACCATGTTGCAAAGTACCAAATATACTCCCTGGACCCCTGATTAATAAATCTTCATTAGCTATCTCAAAACCATTGTTTGTGGAAAGCATTATATTAATTCTTCTTTTAGCTTCTTCTGTAGTAAGTTTTCCTAACAAAATACAGTAGGACTGTTTTTCACTTCTTCCAACTCTTCCTCTAAGTTGATGAAGTTGAGCTAAACCGTATCTTTCCGCATGGTTAATAACTATTACAGTAGCATCGGGAACATCTATTCCTACTTCAATTACACTTGTTGTAAACAATACCTGATATTCTCCTTTACGAAATTTTTCCATTATTTGTTGTTTTTGAAAAGATCTAAGTCTGCCGTGAAGAAGTCCACATTTGTAGTTTTTAAAAACTGTATTGGAAAGTTTTTCATATTCTTCTATAAGTGTTCTTATTTCTGATTTTGTTTCCTCAATTACTGGATAAACCATGTATACTTTTGCGTTTGAATTTAATTGTTCTATAACAAATTTATAATCATATTTCTCAATATCATAATACATTGTCTTTACTGGTTTTCTTCCATGAGGAAGCTCATTTATAATAGATATATCTAGCTCTCCATATATAGTCATAGCTAAACTTCGAGGAATAGGTGTGGCAGTCATAATTAAAATATCTGGAAGTTCTGATTTTTCATATAGTTTTTTTCTTTGAATAACACCAAATTTATGCTGTTCATCTATTATTACTAAGGAGAGATTTTTAAATTTAACTTTAGGATTAATTAAAGCATGTGTACCTACAACTATGTCTACGACTCCATTTTCAATATCTTTAAGAATTTTTTCTTTTTGTTTTTTTGAAGTTTTACTGGTTAAGATACTAGCATTTATTTTTCTATTTTTTTCATAATCATAAAGTTCACCTATATAACTTTCTAAGTTATAATAATGTTGCTCAGCTAAAATTTCTGTTGGTGCCATAAAGGCAACTTGATATCCATTTTCTATAGCTAAAAGAGCACAACTTATAGCTACTATAGTTTTGCCACTACCTACATCTCCTATAAGCAACCTGTTCATAGGCTTATCTGACATCATATCTTTAAATAATTCATTTATCACTTTCTTTTGAGCTTTAGTAAATTCAAAATTAGGTATTAATTTTTTTAATTTTTCTTTAAATGGAGTAAGAAGATGTCTTTTTATGACATAGTTCCCAACTTTTTTCTTTGAGATTATATTTTGCTTTGTTTTTAAAATAGCTAATTGTAATAAAAGAAATTTATCAAAAATTAACCTTCTTTTCGCTTCATTATAAAGCTGCCAGGTATCTGGGAAATGAATATTTTTAATAGCTGTATTCAAATCTAAAAATCTCTCTTCTAATATTATCCTTTTGGGCATGTATTCATCTAATTTGAAATTATTTATAGCTGAATACATAAGTTCTCTAAACCACTGTTGTGAAATATTCTCTGATAAACTATATATAGGAACCAATCGATTAGTATGAATTGTATTTTCTCCAAGATCTTCAAAAACTTCATAATCTTCAACTCTTATTTCTGGAAAAGAAAAGTTTCCCTCTATAGGTTTACCATAGGCTAATATGTAGTAATTTTTTTCTAACTTCTTTTTTAAAGATAAAAAGACATCATACTTTTTATTAAGTTTCTTATACCACACTAAAGTAAAAATTTTCTTAGGTGAAATCACGGTTTCAACAACAACTTTAAACAATCCTAGTCTTTCTTTTGCTACTATCTCCTTATAAGTAAGAATTTTCCCTATAATGGTGATTTTATCATTAGTTTTTTCAGATAAGTTTTCAAAATTAAAACTTCTTCTATCTTCAATTTTAGCAGGAAAATAAAAAAGTAAATCTTCTAGTGTATATATACCTATCTTATTTAAGTATTGTAGACGTTTTTTGCCTACGGTTGGTAGATTTTTAAGTGAAATTTTCATTTTTGTAAAATATAAATAATACAAATTTTGAAAATTATTTTGTATAATAATTGAAAATTGTTAAAAGTATTTTATAATTAAATCCAAATTCTAAATAAAGGAGAAAAATCATGAAAAAAAACCAAAACGAAGAAAGAAGAAAGTCAGAAAGAAGAAAATCAGAAAGAAGATGGATGAGTAAACTAATAGGTGGTCCTGAGGTTCCTTTTGAAAGAAGAAGTGGTACAGACAGACGACTCGGCGACAGAAGGAAAAAAAAGTGAAAAAACAACCAGTGATACCTCATGAACTTTCTTTAGAAGAAAGAATTTACAACTTTAACGAGGTTGTAAAAGGATATCAAGAAGATGAAATGTTAGAAGAAGCATCAAGATGCATTCAGTGTAAAAATCCTGCCTGTATTGCTGGATGTCCTGTAGGAATAGATATTAAAAAATTTATTTATCAGCTTACTCAAAAAGACTATGAAGCAGCATATAAAACTATATTTGAAAAAAATAGATTCCCTTCCATATGTGGAAGAGTATGTCCTGCAGAATACCAATGCAGAAAGGCATGTGTTTTTACTCCTAAAAATTCACCTTTTGCATCAGATAAAGCTATAAACATTCCTCTGTTAGAAAGATTCGCTGGTGACTTTGGCAGGGAGAAAAATATCCATGAAATAAAAAAAACAAAAGATTATAAATACAAAGTAGCCTGTATTGGTTCTGGACCTGCAAGTTTAACAGTGGCAGGTGAATTAAGTAAATATGATGTAAAGGTGGATATATTTGAAGCTTTACATTCCATAGGTGGAGTTTTATGCTACGGAATACCTTCTTTTAGACTACCTAGAGATATATTACATTATGAAATAAATCTTTTAAAAAACTATGGAGTAGATTTTTTTACAGGTATTGTAGTAGGGAAAACCATTACTTTAAAAGAGCTTTTAGATGAATATCACTGCGTTTTTATAGGGACCGGAGCTGGAACTCCAGAATGGTTAAACATTAAAAATGAGAACTCAACAAATATATATTCTGCAAATGAATATCTTACACGAGTAAATTTAATGAACGCTAATAAATTTCCAGAGTACCACACGCCAATAAATGTAGGTGAAAAAATTGTAGTAATAGGTGGTGGAAATACCGCTATGGATGCAGCTAGAGTAGCTTTACGAATGCAGAAAATAAAAAATATAAAAGGAAAAGTTACAATACTTTATCGCAGAACAGAACAAGAAATGCCAGCAAGAAGAATTGAAATTCAACATGCTAAAGAAGAAGGAATTGAGTTTAAATTTTTAGTGCAACCTAAAGAATTTATAAAAAATAATTCTGGCGAAGTAAAAGGAATAATATGTTTAAAATGTCAATTAGGAGAAGTTGATGTAACTAAAAGAAGACGCCCTATACCCATAGAAAATTCTGATTTTATAATAGAAGCTGATACAGTAATAGTGGCTATTGGGCTAAAACCTAACAAAACTCTCACTTTGACAGTTCCTGAACTTAAAACTAATAAATGGGATGAAATAGAGGTTAACCCAGACACTATGGAAACTTCTATTCCAAGAGTTTATGCTGGAGGAGATATCGTAGGAGGTGAAGGAACTATAATTGAAGCTATGGGTATGGGTAAAAAAGCCTCTCAGAGTATGCTTAAGAAATATCTTTCTTAGCTTATTCTTTTAATTTTTTAACTACTAAATGAACTCCTTCAACTCTAATTACTTCAACTTTACTACCTTTAGAAATGATTTCATCGTTTTCAGATACCGCTCTCCATAACTCATTTTCTACTCTTATAAGTCCCATTATTTTTTTATCGTGAATCTCTTCTTCAACTATCCCTGTTTTACCAATAAGACTATTAACATTTGTTTTAACAAAATCAGGAGTAAAAATTTTTATAAGTATCGGTCTTAATAGATATATAGAAATCACTGAAACTAAAGAAAATATTACAGATTCAATCAAAACAGAGTCTGTAAAAAAACTACTTAAAAAAGCTACTATTGCAGCTAAACCAAAACAACTAAAAAGAAATATTCCAGGTGTAATAATTTCTATAATAAAAAATATTATTGCAACTACTATCCATCTGACATCCATATGTTATTATTACTTAGGAATTCTGATTCTATAAGGTGGCCAGTAAACAATAAGCGGTGCTCCTTTTACATATTTCTCAGGTAACGGCCCCCAGAATCTTGAATCGGAAGACTTATCTCTGTTATCTCCTAACATAAAGTAACATCCAGGTGGTACTATAACCGGTCCAAAGTTATCCCTTACAAAGAATGGAGGAATTTCCATAAACCTCCCCTCTTCCCAGGCTCTTTGATATTCCTGTTGACTACTATAAAACTTTTGTGTTTGATAAATATTATCCACATCTTCAAAATTTACATATGGTTCATTTATGGGTTCATCATTTATATATAATACTTTATTTTTTATTTCAACTTTATCTCCAGACACGGCTACACATCTTTTTATGAAATCTTTTTGGATCCTATTTTTCCTTTCTTCAGGAGATAATGCTTGAGGAGGACATTCAAAAACAACAATATCGCCTCTCTTTATCTTTTTTATTCTTAGAATTCTTATATCAGTAAATGGAATTCTTATACCATATATAAATTTATTCACAAACAAATAATCTCCTTCCAACAAAGTCATTCTCATACTACCTGTAGGGATTTTAAATGCTTGAATCACACAATACATTATAACTGCTACTATAAACAATGTGCTCCAACCAGTTTCTCCCCAGTCAAGATCAGAATCTAATGTTTTTTGAATATTATCTTTTTTCTTTAACAAAGAATATATGAAAAAAATTATCCCACATATAATTGATGTAAAAATAGAGTAATTTGTTTGAAAGTCTATATTTCCACTAAATACACTAATAACCAACCCTATAAGCAACCCACCAACAAAACCTAAAAAAGTATGAAGAATTATAAATTTCTTATAGTAGCTTTTTTGCGAAGGCAAAGGGTTGAGAAGTTTATATAAAAGATACCATAAAAGAAAAAAAACTCCTATCACTATGAGCTTTCCTTCCATCGGCATTTTTTCAAAAAATATCATAATACCTGTCTCCTTTCTTTATAAATTTATTTATTTTCTAAAAACTCTACCACAGATAATCCAGCTTTAGCACCTTCTGCAGATGCATAAATAATTTGTTTTGTTGAACCTTTTCTACAATCACCACAAGCAAAGATTCCTTTTTTGGATGTGTTCAAGTTTTCATCTGTAACTATATATCCCTCATCATCCAAATCTATAAATCCATTTAAAAATTCAGTATTTGGTTGATAACCTATACATACAAACAAACCATCACACTCTATTGTTATTTTTTCATTAGTATCTAAATTTCTAATTTCTAAGCATTGTAATTTTTTTTCTCCTAAAATTTTTTCTATAACATAGGGAGTATAAAAGATCACATTTTCTTTCTCAAATAATCTTTTCTGCAAAATCTTTGTAGCTCTGAAGGATTTTCTTCTATGAATTAAATACAGCTTTTTTACAAACCTAGAGATAAAAATAGCTTCACTAAAAGCTGTATCACCTCCACCCACTAAAGCTACTGTTTTATCTTTATATAACATAGCATCGCATACAGCGCAATATGATACTCCTTTTCCTGTAAGTGTATCTTCATTTTCTATTCCTAATTTTTTACTTCTTCTGCCAGTAGCTAATATAACTGACTTGGATACAAAAAAATTTTTCGAACTTAGAGTATATACAAAGAAATTTCCCTCTTTTTCTTCTATTTTTACAACTTCTTCATTAATCATCTCACAGCCAAATTTCTCAGCTTGTTTTTTAAAATTTTCAATTAATTCAAATCCATTTATTCCGTCATAAAAACCAGGATAGTTTTCTATTACATCTGCAAAAATTGCTTGGGATGGATAATTAAACGAGTTTAATATAAGAGTTTTAAGCAAAGCCCTTCCGGTGTAGATTCCGCTACTTAAACCAGCTGGTCCTGATCCTATTATTACTACATCAAAAATTTTTTCCATCGAATTTTGTTTTTAAAAACAGAAAAGATGTAAAAACTACCAATAAAAAAAATTTTTTTCTTTATACAAAAATTTTTAAGATACTTCAACAGATTTTCTGGTTTTGAAATTTTAACAACCTTTTTATTGTTGAAATATTTACAAACATTCTTGTACAAAATATCTAAATTTTCCACTCTAGGATTATTTATTTTATATACTATGAATTTATATATTTTGTTTTTCAAATTAGACAGAATCTTAATTATTTTTCTGTAATCTTTGTCTTTCATTATTGTAAAACATATAACAAAATTTTTAATACTTAATTTTTTTATCAATTTAACAAAACTATCAACAGAAGCTGGATTATGAGCACCATCTACTATGATTTCGCATCCGTTAATTTTAAATCTCTGCATCCTAAACGGAATTATAACTTTCGGAATTTTTTCAAATACTTTTTTATATTCTGGTTTTTTAATAAGTTTTGCTTTATATAGCTGATTTATGATTTCTAAAGCAATATTAAAATTATATGGATGAGTCAAAGAACACACAGAAAATACTGCTTTGTAGAAATTCTTTTCTATAAAATATCTAACCTCAGTAGTCCACCTATCTACATTAAAATTTATTTTTTCAAAACTTTTTTTACAAAAAACAAACTTAGTGTTTATTTTTTTACATAGTCTTTTTAAATAATCTCTTAACCTCTTTTTTACTTTCCCACAAATAAAAATAGAACCAGGCCTAATTATTTGACTTTTATCTTTAAGAATCAAAAACTCTGTATTCCCTAAAACTTCTGTATGATCTAAAGAAATACTGGTAATACAGGAAATTACACTTTTTTCTATAACATTTGTAGCATCTAATTTACCTCCTAAACCTACTTCCAAAACTACAAAATCTGGTTTCTTTTCTCTAAAAAACAAAAACATCACACAACTTATTAATTCAAAATATGTAAGCTCAAAAAAGAGATTTGAAGGTAGAGTATTATAAATTTCAAACAGATACTTCTTAAAAATTTTTTTTTCTATCGGTTTATTATTATATTGTATTCTTTCGGTTACATCGAATATATGAGGCGAAATAAAAAGACCTGTGGTATAACCTAATATATTAAGCATTCTTGAAGTAAAAATAGCCACGGAACCTTTACCATTTGTACCTGTGATATGGATTATATTTTTTATCTCTTTATGAGGTGAGCCTAGTAGTTTTAGTGCTTTCTTTATATTATGCAGGGTATAATTTTTTTTAAGGTACTCTTTTTTGCTTATTTGAGAAAGATATTCAAATACATTCATTATTTTAAACTTTTAACTATATTGACATCTTTATCACCTCTACCTGAAAGGCAAACTACTACTAAGTCTGTGGGCTTAAATAATTTTTTGTTTTTAACTAACCATCCAATAGCATGTGCCGGTTCTAACGCAGGGATTATACCTTCAAGCTTAGATAAAATCTCAAAACCAAATATCGCAGTTTCATCATCTGCATAAACATATTTAGCACGATTAATTGATTTATAATAACTATGCTCAGGACCCACAGCAGGATAATCCAAACCAGCAGACACAGAATAAGTCGGTTGTATTTGACCATTCTTATCAGTCAAAACATATGTTCTCATTCCATGAATAATACCGATCTTACCTTTTGCTAAAGTAGCTGCATGACAGTTAGTATTTATACCTTTACCTGCTGCTTCTACTCCTATCATTTTTACATTTTTATCTTTAAAAAATGCGCAAAACAATCCTATAGCATTAGATCCACCACCTACACAAGCAATTAAATAATCAGGAAGTTTTTTTTCTAATTTTAAAATCTGATTTCTTGTTTCTCTACCTATTACTGATTGAAAGTTTCTTACAATCAAAGGATAAGGGTGAGGCCCAACAACAGAACCTATTACATAGAAAGTATCTTTTAAATTCGTTACCCAGTCTCTTAAACATTCATTTATTGCATCTTTCAATGTTTTAGAACCTGAATTTACTGAAATGACATTAGCTCCTAACAACTTCATGCGATATACATTAAGAGATTGTCTTTGAATGTCTTCTTCACCCATATATATTTCACACTTTAGACCAAACAAAGCAGACACTGTTGCTGTAGCAACTCCATGTTGACCAGCACCTGTTTCTGCAATTATTCTTTTTTTACCTATAATTTTTGCTAATAAAATCTGTCCTATCGCATTATTAATTTTATGAGCTCCTGTATGGCATAGATCTTCTCTTTTAAGATATATTTTAAATCCACAATAATAAGATAAATTTTTGGCAAAATATAAGGGAGTTGGCCTACCTGCATATGTAGTTAGATAATTATTTAGAGTTTTCAAAAAATTTTTCTCTCTATAATATTTATAATACTTATTTTCTAATTCATCTAAACATATATATAGCGTTTCAGGGATAAACCTTCCGCCAAATTCTCCAAAATACCATTTTTTACTATTTAAGTTTTTCATTTAAAATTTTCTATAACATAATTCGCTAAAAGTTCTGCTAATTTTTTAGAAGCATTCTGCTGTGCTTCTTTTTTGGTCTTTCCAAAACCTTTTATACTGCTAAATGAATAGCCAAGAATAATATCGTTATTTAAATTTTTAATTTCAAAAGATATGTCTCCAGAATATATCTCAGCAAATGGCTTTTGTGTCCCATCTGGCAAAGTTATTTTGTCTCCCATATAGTCCAGTTCACAAGAAATCTCCAATATATAGTCATAGTTATTATCTGAGATATTAAACTCAGCACTCTTTAAATAAGATATTATTTCATTTTTCAAAAATTCTTTTATAGACTCTTCTGATTTTTTTATCTTAACTAAAATTTTTTTTGTTTCCTTTATACTTTTTGCTAAAATTGTGTAGTTAATTTTTATTTGAGAAAATTTTTCGGGATCAACTTTTTGTTTTTCTATTTCATCTAAGTTTGGAGAAATTTCTAATATATTTTCTTTAGAAGTAAATTTGTAAATTCTAAACCTTGCAATACCATCTGGGTCTGTATGTTTTGCAGTTTCTATTTCGCCTGAGCCTTTTAAGAACCTCATACTTAATGGGAAAAAATTTACAGGAATCTCTCGATTGTCATACTTTAAAATAGTTCTTACTATAACTTCTAAATTTAAAGGTTGATCTTTATAAACTTCTATATTTGTAAGAGTCAACGGAATAATTTCTAAAGATGAAAAAATTTTATTTAATTTAAATTCTACATCGGCAGCTAAAGAAATGTTGTCAGTTTTTTCTAAAAAAGTGATACCTTTTAACTCTTTAAGTTGCGAAAAAACTTGATTAAGTAGGTTAACAGCAGCCAATACTTTTCCTGAAACTAAATAGTCATCTACTACTTTTAATTGTGACAAAGAAATTCGCATTACTTGAATATTTTTTTCTTCCTGTTTTTTAAGTTCTTCTATAATTGCTTTTTGCATATCTGATTTTGTTGTCCATACATATACCCAATAAAGTGAGTGTTTATAATCTATATATTCCTCACAATACTTTCTGCCTAATATAGTTGCAAATGTCACATCGGTTAGCATTTCAATTTGATCTGAAGATTCTGTTTTATATTTTTTGTTCACCTGAATAATCTTGTCTTGCAGATTTCGTTGAATAGTCCCTTTTATTTCTGTTTTTAGTTTGATAGATAAGTTTTTTATAGCCTCGCTGTAAGCTGCTTCTCTTGCTTGAATTAGGCTTGATTTGTCTTTTTTGTTAAATTTTGCAAAACCTATACCTTCTATACCATCTTTAGAGAAACTTCGTGTCCCAAATTCTTTTACCCATATAGGAACTTTAGTAGTAGCACAATTAAAAATTAAAAAACAAAAAAAAACTATAATAAAATATTTCATAAAGAAGTTCTTACACTTATAAATGTTTTTTTAGAGGGAGAAATTATAACATCATTTATAGTTTTTGTTATTAGAAAATTATTTTTTTCATCAAAAAATTTTATCTCTAAAAAATATCTCCCAGGCTTTAAATTTACAGTTGCTAACATTATATGTTTAGGAAGAGTCCTCCAGGATCTTTTATCTGCCTGCTCTGTAGCTGTAGATGCTGTTTGAAGTGCTTTTTTGACCAACCATTTAGACAACTCATCAGAATTTTGAGTTAATTTTTGTGTTACAGCTCTTGAGAGAGCATATTTTATTGCAGCACGAGCTATGGCTTTTGTTTTGATTTTGGCAATTCTATCTTCTAAGTTTTTTATAGCAATTTTTTCTATATCTTCAACAAGAAAAGTTTTTTGAGATATAACTTTTTCCTTATTTTCGTTTAGAATATCTACAACAGCGTACCTAATCTTATTTTCAGTTGGCACGAACTTAGGAAATGCTACCAAAAACTGTTCTTCTGCTGCAATCCCTCTTGCAATTTGTCTTGCTTTCTGAACTTCTCTTTGAGCGTCTCCTTCTACTTTTATACTGCTTACATACATCCAACCTTCACCAAAAGTTACCTCTATATAGTGATCTATCTTATAAGGAGCAAAACCATTATAATGAAAAAGTACTAGTTCTCCTAAGGATTTATCTTCTGGGTAGTTTTTATAATCTAGTTTTAAGTTATATTTTTTAACTATTTCTTCGAATTCCTGTTTGAAGCCTAATTTTTTGGTTATTCTTAAAGTCCTAAATATTAAATCTTGGGGTGTTTCAAAATCATAAATTTTATTGTTGGTTTCGTACTCTTTTAATGACTTAGAGTAAGATACATAAGCATCGTTAATCTCACCCTGGCTTTCATAAAGAAGGCCAGTTAGATATCTCATGAAAGCATCTTCTTTGTAAACATTTTTGCCTCCATAGTCTACCTGTAGTGTTTTAAGTTTGTGGTCCACTTTCCTTGCTTCTACTAAAGCATCTTCATATTTATAAAGAAATAAATAATTTAGTGCCTGAAATACATTTATAAAGATTCTTTCAAAATCTTCACCATAGTAAGATTTTACATTATCAGAAATAAGAAATGATGCTGCTTCTTCGGATATACTTTTTGTGTAAAGTTCTTCAGCTAACTTTTCTGCTTTATTGAAAGCAACAATAGAATCCTCATATTTTCTTCCATAATGTAGAATAATAGCTTTATCCAGCCAATAAAGTAATGCACTTTTTTCACCATATTCTTTTAGTTTATTTTCTTCAACTAATGCTTCTGCTTTTGCATATTCTTCAGAGGAAATAAAATTTTTAAGAGATGTATAGTAAGTAAATTGTGTAGCACAACTTATTAATAAAACTAAAATAACAAAAAATCCTATCAAATTTTTCATAGGTTATTAAATCCTTCCTGCTCAAAATATTTATTGACTCAAACCTATCAATCCTAAAAGGTAGGCAATATCTTCGTCTTCAAAAATTATATTTAAAGAAGCATTTAAGGCTTCCCTAAAAGATACATCTTCATATCTTGCACCTAAGTATAACCACTTTGTTAATTTTAATTTCACATCTAAATCTATCTGTGGAGACGGGCGCGTTTTTGAAAAATTATAGGCTTCTGCTGTAAATGCTAAAAGTTTTGATTTATATCCAAATGGAAAAAGTTTAATGCCAACTCCTGCATATGACTTTATAAGTCCACCATATATTGAAACTACATTATAAAAGTTTCCACCTAATCCTAAAGAGAAAGTATTAGACTTTTCGTAAGAAGAAATTTCATCCTGTTGTGTCGAGATATTATTAACTGAGACATAATAAAACTTTGTAGGTTTTGGATAAATTTCTAATCCTACATCGTTTTTTGACATTTCAGTATCTATATCGTATCTAAAAGAAAAATCCCAATAGGTTCTAAAAAGATTTATTCTATTTAACGTTTTTTCTGCTTTTTCTGAAACAGACTTAACAGAAGAAAGCGTCTCTGCAAATTTTTTAGCCGACTCTTTGTCAGAAAGTAACTGCCCTGCTATGGTTTCGGTGGATCTTATGTTTTCTGTAATTTCTTCTAATTTTTTTGACATTTCTTTTAAAGTTAATACAGCAGAATTAATCTCTTTTTTAGTCTCTTCTGAAAAAAACTCGGAGATATTTTGTCCGGCAACATTTATGTTGTCTATGGTTTTTTTGACAACCTCAGGATTTATAGAAGTATTTATTTTTTTTGATATCTCATCTATCTGTGTTAGAATATCTTCTATTTTTTTAGATAAGGATTTTTCTTTTGAGACTTCTGAAAGAAAATCAGCAAAATTTTTTAAACTATCTATCCCTTCGGAAATGGCATCATCAATAGAAACTGCTTTTTCTGTATCGTATATCTTGTCTTCATGTTTTAATTCTCCTTTTGTAGGATCTCCTTGAAGCATCTCTATGTATTTCACACCAAGCACACCAGTAGAAGAAATTTTCGCCTTTGTGCCTTTATATAATTTTACTCTTGAATCTATCCATACTATAACCTTAGCTTTATCTTCTTCAATAAGTATCTTTTCAACTCTTCCAATTTTTACACCCCGCATACGAACCCATGCACGTTCCATAAGGTTACCTATATCGTCAAAATATAAATTAAGGTTATATCCACTTTTTAATTTTATATCTTTTATTAAAAATATTGAAATAGCAAAAGCCACCAAACCTACAAATAAAAACATCCCAACTACAAACTCTTTTTTCATAAATAAATTCAAAAATTAATCATTGCTGCAGAAATAAACTCACGAACTAAAACATTACTAGAATTAAGCAAATTTTTGCTTTCTTCTATAGCAACTATTTTACCGTTACTAAGTAAAGCAATTCTTTGAGAAACTTTTATTGCTGCTTTAATGTCATGTGTAACGACAATCGATGTAACTTTAAGCTTTTGTTGGAGAGAAATTATTAAATCAGTAACAGTTTCTGCTGTTTGGGGATCAAGCCCTGTAGTGGGTTCATCATATAAAATATAACTTGGATTATAAGCTATTGCTCGTGCTAACGCTACACGTTTACGCATACCACCAGAAAGTTCGGAGGGATACATGTGTTCTATGTTGTACAAATTTACATAACTTAAATATAATTTAACTCTTTTTTGTATTTCTTCTTTTGAAAGATTAGAATGTCTTAAACCAAATGCTACATTTTCAAAAACATTTATAGAATCAAACAAAGCTGAGTTCTGAAACAAGTATCCAAATTTTTTTTGAACTGCATGCAAGGTATTTTTATCAGCTTTTGCAATATTTATGCCATCAATTATTACATCACCTTTATCAGGTTTAAGTAATCCTATAATGGTTTTAAGCAAAACAGTTTTACCTTGACCACTTCCACCTATTATAGTAAGGGTCTCCCCATCATAAACTTCCAGATTTATACCATCTAAAACAACTTTATCATTGAAAGATTTGTACAGATTAACAATTTTAATCATAGTTATCCTATTCCTAACGCAATCAATAAAGAAGACAAAAAATAATCACTAATAAGTAAACTTACAATAGAAACAACTACACAACTTGTAGTCGCTCTACCTACTCCTTCTGCACCGCCTTCTGTATAAAATCCTTTATAACACGAAATAGTAGAAATCAATATACCAAATATTATGGATTTTATCAATCCATGAAAAAAATCATCTAAATATAAATAATCAAGCGCATCTCTATAGTAAATATTCCACGGAATATCAAACTTAATAATGCTTATTATACCTCCACCTATTACTCCAACTATATTACTGAATATAGTTAAAATAGGAACTACTATTGTAAAAGCCGCGATTCTTGGAACTATTAAATATTTTATAGGATCTGTACCTAAGGTATACATAGCATCAATCTGTTCTGTAACACGCATACTCCCTAATTCCGCAGTTATAGCAGCAGCAACCCTTCCAACCAATACCACAGCTGTAAGCATGGGTCCTAATTCTTTTATTAACGAAAATGAAACCACAGTTCCTACATATGCCGGTTCATTTAAAACTGAAATAGAAGCAATACCTGCCTGTAAACATAAAACCATACCAACAGCAAAACTGGTTAAAATACTTACGGTAAAAGAACCAACCCCTATATAGAAAATTTGTCGGAAAAACATTTCTCTTTCTGAATATATACTAAAAAGGTTTATAAAGCTTTCGTAACAAAATAAAATGTATCTTCCAAATTCAATTGTAAATTTTTTCATACTAATCTATCAAAAATCTCGGAATTCTGTCTGAGAGTCTTGTAACTATCTCGTAATTAATAGTATCAGCTTGTTTTGCAATATCTTCTGCTGAGATTGTGTTGCCATTTTGTTTACCAATAATTACTACCTCGGAACCTACTTTAACATTTTTTATATGCGTAACATCTATCATTATCATATCCATTGTAACTCTACCTAATACATTACAAAATTTTCCATCTACAAGCACTTTTGCTTTATTTGAGAGAACCCTTAAAAAACCATCCGCATATCCTAAAGGGACAATTGCCACTTTAGTTCTTTTTTTTGTACAATAAGTTTTTGAATAACTTATATAACTACCCTTGGGTAAAACTTTAAGAAAAACAATCTTACTTTTTAAAGATAAAACTCTTGAAACTTTTATAATATCAGAAGCTCCTTTAAATGGCAAAAGCCCATATATTAACAATCCAGGTCTTACCATATTAAAAAGTGCTTCTTTATAAAGTAAAATGCCAGCAGAATTAGCCACATGAGTAAATTTTAAATTTATTTTTGAATTTTTAAATACCTGTATTACTTGCTTGAACAATTTGAGTTGATATTCAGTGTATTGTTTATCCTCAAAAGCTGAAGAAAGATGTGTATAAATTCCTTCACATATTAAATTCTTATTATTTTTATACTCTTTAATAAACTCTTCAACACTTCTTGGTAAAATACCTAATCTACCCATTCCAGTATCAACTTTTAAATAAAACTTTATCAATTTTTCGTTTTTTTTAGCAAATTTTCCTAATCTATTTAATAGATCTATACTTGAAACGGTTGGCATAATTTTGTATTCTAGAAGATATTTGAAATTTTCAAAAGGATATACACTACCTAACAGCAATACTGGTTTTTTAATTTTTAATTCTCTAAGAAGTATAGCTTCTTCTATTGAAGTAACTCCTAAAATTTCAACTTCTTTTAAATCTCCTATCACAGAAGCAACTTCTTTTAACCCATGCCCATATGCGTTACTTTTTACAATTGCACAAATTTTGACATTATTATCGGAATTTTGATTAATAAATTTATATAAAGATTTTACATTATGAATAAGTGACTTTCGTGATATTTCTATCCATGTGGGGCGACTATAAAAAGGAGAAACATTAATTGAAGGGATTGTATTCATGTTAAATCTCAACTTCTTCCTGCTCAACAAACGAAATTTCACTAAAGGAAGTGTATTCTCTTATAAACATTAAAGGTATCTCACCAACAGGTCCATTTCTATTTTTTGCTATATAAAGTCTAGTTTCTAAATCTGTTGTTTCAATGGAACCTTTTTTTCTTTCAGGCGTATATAAAAACATCACCACATCTGCGTCCTGTTCAAGTGCACCTGATTCTCTTAAATCAGAAAGTCTTGGCCTTTTGTCTCTATCTTTTTCTTCAGGTTTTCGTGAAAGCTGAGATATCCCTATCACAGGAATATCAAGTTCTTTAGCCAAACTTTTTAATGCGTTAGATATATCTGCAATTTCTTGTTGTCTTGTATCTCTTGGATTTAAACCATGCATTCTTTGAATATAGTCTACTACTATAAGCCCTAACTTTTCATTTTTAAGTTGCAAATCATAAGCAAGCCTTCTTGTTCTTGTTCTTAACTCTAATATATTAAGGTCAGGGCTGTCATCTATATATATAGGAGAGTTAGAAATTATTCCTGCATGGGTAGTTAACCTCACCCAGTCTTCTTTGCTCATTTTTCCTTTCCTTATTAAAGTAGAATCTTTTTTTGCTTCTGAACAAAGTAAACGCAAAACAAGTTCTAATGAAGTCATTTCTAAAGAAAGCACTCCAACAGGAATTTTCTGTCTTATGGCTACATTTGCTACTATATTCATAGCAAAAGAAGTCTTACCCATTCCTGGCCTTCCTGCTATAATAATAAAATTCGATTTTTGAAGACCTCCTGCCAAAAATTCGTCAAGTTTTTTAAATCCAGTAGGTATTACTCCTACCTCTAAAGGTTTTTTCATCATTTTTTCTATCTTTCCCATTGCTTCACTCATTAGATTATCAATTGAAACAAAGTATCCAGTATTGTATTGTTCTTTAGATATTTTAAAAATTTGCTCAGAAGCAAAATTAAGTATTTCTTTTGCAGATTTGTTGTTTGAATAACTTTCTTCTATAACAGATGTTGAAACTTTTATAAGTTTTCTTAAAAGAGATTTTTCTTTTACTAAATTCATATAATATTCAACATTTGCAGAGCTTGAAACCATATCTACCAAAGTAGTAATAAAACCTGCTCCTCCTATTTGTTCTAATAATTTTTTCTTTTTTAGCTGTTCAGTCAAAGTTACAAAATCCACCACAATGTTGTTTAGATGCATTTCTTTTATTGTCTCAAATATTATAGCATTAGCATCACTATAAAAATCCGATTTTTCTAAAACCTCTAAAACTCTGGGAATAGTATCTTTATCTATTAACATAGCACCTAATACTGCTATTTCAGCTTCTGGAGAATAAGGAGGTAGCCTTTCAGGAAGCTTTTCTAATGCCATTGTTGATTCTCCGAATAAGAGTTCATTTATTTTCTCTACCAACAACCCATATTTTTAGTCGGGCAGTTGTAGTTATATCTGAAAATTTGTCTGACGAAAGATAGACATCTACATAAAAAATTCCTATTTCTTTTATAGGAGAAGAAATTTTTATTTTATGTTTGTCAATTTTTATACCCAAACTCTGTTCTATTGCTTCTGCTATATCATTTTTTGTAACTGCACCATAAACTTTATTATCTTTTCCAACATTTACAGTAATAGTGATAGAATTTTTTTCAAGTTTGTCTTTAATTTCATTTATGAAATCTATTTCCCTTTGTCTTTTAGATTCTAAATTTTTTTTGAGATTCTCTATGTATTTTAAATTTTTTTCATTATATATTAACACCATTTTCTTAGGTAAAAGGAAATTACGAGCATACCCATCTGAAACTTCTTTTATATCACCAAAATTACCTAAATTTTTTATATCTTGTAAAAGTATCACTTTCATAAATAAAATACTCCTTCATCATAAAAACTTACTTATATTTCGGTACAAAAGGTAATAAAGATAAAATTCTAGCATACTTTATTTCTTTAGCAACTCTTCTTTGATGCTTTGCGCAGAGCTTTGTAGTCCTTCGAGGTAAAATTTTAAATTTTTCAGAGATAAAACTTTTAAGAATTGAGACGTTTTTGTAGTCTGGTTCTGTCTTTGTAGCACAAAAATGACATTTTGCAACTTTAGTTTTTACAACTCTTTTTTGTGGTAAAGACATTTTTTAACTCCTTTCCTTAAAATATTAAAAAGCAATTGAATTTTAAATTACTAAATAAAAATTTCTATGTCAAGCATTCTATTAGATAATACAAGAGCTTTTTTTATGAAGCTTTATATATCAACAAACAGAAAAATAGGAAAGTAACCAAAATAAATAAATTTCCTCCCAAATAAATAATCAAAACAGGATTTAAAATCTAAATACTAATCCTATATAGTGGCTGCCCTGTGTATCTGTAAGTTGAGAAGGTATTGCATATGTATA
>JBCNUU010000011.1:0-33753 GCA_039630545.1 Endomicrobiia bacterium | reverse complement strand
TAAATCAAGTTCTGTAATTTTTACTTCTAATCCTAAGGCTTTAAGTCTTGCTAAGTTTTCATAGTTAGCAGTTCCTAACCTCCAGCTATGCCACAGATGTGCTTGCCATCCAACACCGTGAATTGGTACACCCTGGCTTTTTAGCTGTGAAACTAAATTATAAACACCATCCGACTTACCACCAATGCCCTCTATACCATAATCGTTATAATACAACTTACAATCAGGATCTGCCTCATGTGCCCATTGAAAAGCTAATCTTATAAAGTCAGGTCCTAATTTTTGATACCAGAAAGAATCAGAGGTCCTCAAACCATGAGGTGAGCTGTCAGAAATTGCTTCATTAACTACATCCCACTCATCTATATCGTTTTTATACCTGCCAACTACTGTCTTTATGTATGTCTCTAACATCTGTCTTACTTGATCTGAGGTATAGTTTCCATTTTGAAGCCAGCTAGGAACGACTGCATGCCATACTAAAGTATGGCCTCTTAACTTTATTCCGTTTGCTCTACAGAAGTTCACCAAATAATCAGTATCATACCAGTTATAACTATTGGGTCCTGTCCAGATGTACATCTTAAAGGCATTTTCAGCAACGGCCCTGTTAAACTCTGCTATAATAGTGTTTCTATATTGTGTCTCATTTCTTAAAGGATCCATAGCAATACAAGGACCTATTTCAAAATTTTTTGGAGTGGCTAAATCTTTTAAGCCACAAAAACTTATGGATGAGAGAATAAATAAAAGCCAAAAAGTAAATTTCATATCAACATGCCTCCTTATTTTAGGAAGAACTTCTAATAACTAACTCTGGCTTAATTTTAAACTTTTTAATTTTAAATTTATCTTTATGAAGGGATTTTATTATTTCTAAAACATATTGACCAACATCTTCTAATTTTTGACTTACAGAAGTTAATTTTGGCTGGGTGTTCTCGCAGATTAATTTGTAATTATCATAACCTACTATTGCTATATCTTGAGGAACATCTACACCTTTTTCTTTTAGACGAGACAAAACCCCACTTGCAACTCCATCTCCTGCTGCAGAAAAAATTGCATCTACCTTTGGATGATCTTTAAGAATTTTATCAGCAAGTTGATACCCTTCTTCATAAAGATAGCCATATACAAAATAAAACTTATTATAATAATCAAAATAGTTCTTCTTAAACCACTCTAAAGATGCTTCATATCTTTCTTTTGCAGTAGGATTGATCTCTTCTCCTTTTAAAGGTACTAAAGCACCACCTATTACTACAATATTTTTCTTCCCAATACTTTTAAGATGTTCTAAAGCTAAATTAACTCCTAAGTAATTATCTACGAGGATAGAATGAGCTAATTTATGATCATTTTCTATAAGTATTAAAGGTATATTAAGTTTATATGCTTCTTCGATTATATCATCATCTGGTTTTAATGTAATAGCAACTATTACATCGGCAGATTTTTCTGATATTATTTTGTTAAATAATGCCTTTCTTATATCAACCTTATTAAGTGTAGAATAAAAGTGAAAACGAAAATTAATTAATAGTATTGTCTCTATATACCATCTCTTCCACTACAGAAAAAATAGAACTAATAAAAACACTAATTGTTCTTGTAGCAACAACTGCAATTTCTGAAATATCAAAAGATTTTTTTCTTGTACTTAGTTTTTTGGCATAATAGTTAGGTCTAAAATTATATTTTTTAGCTATATCTATAATTTTAAGCTTTGTATCTTCTGCTACTCTAGGATCATTATTCAACACAAGAGAAACTGTCGCTTCTGAGAATCCTGACTCTTTTGCTATAGTTTTTATAGTAACTTTTCTCATTAATTTTAATTTAATAATTATTAAATCGATTTAAATTAAATTTAATTTTTAATTTTGTCTTTATTTAAAAAACAAAGTAATAAAGAACAGATATCAATTAACTTGTATATACATGTATTAACATATTTAAAAACATTTGTCAAGTAACTATATAAAAAATTTGTCAAATAATTATATATGAAAAATTTTCAAGACTAAAATCTATATGAGATAAATAATTTATGAGATGAGTTAAAATATTTTGAAGGGGCCCAGGAATAACTAATTGAATAATTTTTAAAATCGATCATAAAACCTAAAATTAAGTTTATATCATCAACTATAAATGTATAGCCAAAAAATAAATTTATAGGTTTTTTCTCAAAATCTAAAGAAAAAGACGGCAATAACTTTTTTTGTGATATTACATAATCTAAACATATACCTGGTCTTAAATAAAAATCTATATAACAAAATTCATAATTAGAAATAAAATTTATATAAAAAGGTAATTCAACATCATTTTCATCATATTTTGTAGAAAAACCTATATTTTTAAAATTTAAACTTAAAATTGATTTTTTATTAGGCAAAAAACTAAAAGAAAAATCAGAAGAAAAAGAATAAGCAGCTTTTTTCTCAGCAATAATGCTAGAGGCAGCTTTTAAATTTGTACCAAAAAGAAACACTTTATTTGTTGTATAATATGAAAAATTTAAATGAAATAAAGATTCTTTTAAAATAGAAATTTTTTTAATTTTTTCAACACCATTCTCAATAAAAGATACTTCTGTTGTTCCACCATCATAGTAAAGCAAACCACAACCTACTACACTATTTTTTATTCTATATATTGGTTGAGCATAATTTAAAGACAAAAATAAATCTTCTAATTTACCATATTCTACTAAAAAACTAAAAGTTCTTTTAGATAATAGACTCAACAAGGAAGGGTTAAAAACAATAGGTTCTATGCTATCTTTTTTAGTAGATGACGCTACTGTGGGTTTACTAGTATTACTTTTCATCAATATATTCCAGCTGTAAGAATAAATATTAACTTTAATAAAAATAAGCATAAAAAATAAAACAATTTTCTTTTGCAGAATTATTTTCATTAGTAGTTTCCTCCTTTTTTAAAATTACCTCAAAATAGCTATCTTTTTATATTTTTTTATACCAGGACCTTCTACATAAATTATATAAATTCCTGCAAAAAAATCTTCATCTAAAACAATCTCAAAAACTAAATCATCTGCAGTTGTAGGTTTTATACTATACTCCTTGACTACTACACCATTTAGAGCAAAAATTTTTAATTTATAATCTTTATTTAAATAGTTAAAAACTGATTCATTTGGTCTTATTACAACGTAAAACTTGTTGTTTCTATTTAAATCTACATACCCGTTTTCGCTATTAACTATTATTTTGATATCACCCTGGTTAGGTAAATTTAATTTTATGTTTTCACCACCTATATTATAATCTATATTATCTGGAGAAGATAAATAAATATATTTACCCAAAATTTCTATATTTAATACTTCTTCGTTTAATTGAAAAACATAACTAGAAGGATTAAATTCATAATTTTGTTTAACAAAAGATAAACTATAAAATTTATAAGCATCGATATTATCAAAAACAAATTTGCCTAAATTATCTGTGTAAACAATAGATAATATATTTGAGTTTTCAAAAAGTATTACTTTAACATCTTTAATACCATTTGAATTTTCATCTTTTATAACGCCATTTATTTTATATTTTGGTCTTAATCTAGTAATAAATTTTATTATATTTTCATCTACATAATTCCCGGCAATATCTTTTATCTTGTTAGGCTGAATTAAGATGTGGTATGTAGTACCAAATTGAACAGGAGAAGAAATTATAAAAATTATTTCATCATTTTTCAAAACATATGTAGAAATTTCTATGTTAGGATAAACAGTAACAGACTTTATCAGTTCATCATCGAATAAGATAGGTTCGTTAAATCTCAAAACAATAGAACTAACATAAACATCTACTATATCATTATTTTGAGGAAAAGAGTAAACCAAATAAGGAGTTGTAGTATCTACATATATATCTATTAGGTTACTTTTATTTTTATTGTTAGCAAAGTCATAAGCTTCTACATAAACAGTGTAAGAGCCTTCTTGTAGATAAAAATTTATACTAGTAGTAGTAGATGACAGATTATCAAACAAGATATTGTTGTTTAATAAAATTCTGTATTTGTTAATTCCGAAATTATCTAAAGCAGGTTGCCATGAAATGCTAATATTATTATTGTTAGTTACATTAGAAGTAACATATAGATAAAACGAACTAGGAGATGTAGTGTCAACATAAATTATAAATTGGTTCATAGAATATGTTAAGTTGCCAGAAAAATCTAATGCTACTACTCTCCAACTGAAAGTTCCCTCTTGCAAAGAGTAACTAAAACTGCTTGATGTAATATTATAAGGTAGATTAGTCCCATTTATATTAAGCAAATAGTATAAGTATCCACTGTTATCTTGAGAATCTTCCCAATCAAAGTTAATGTCAATATTATTTAGCCAACTAAAATTAGTTGGTGATAATAAATTAAAGTTAAAAGGCGGTTGAGTATCTAAAATTATTTCAAAAGACTTAGAAACTGACAAAGTATCATTCCCATAATTTAAAATACAAATTAGTGTATAATTTCCAGTGGTATTCAAAGACAAGGTTTTTTCTGAAATACCATTAATTATACTTATTGTAGTTGAAAAAACATTATAGTAATTTTGATCATAAACAGCAACAATTGCCTCTTGGTTTAACTCGTCATATAAGATTTTCATAGCATCTACTGCAAAAATTTTTATATTAAATGGAGTGTTTTTGAATAGGTCACTTATATTACCAACTTCACCTACAAAAGGATGAAAATTCTCTCCTGGAAATGTTATAACTAAAGAATTAGGTCTTGTAGATTTTGAAATTATAAATTGTTCTCTATAAGCATAAATAAAGTTAAGGTCATTATCAACTAATTCATGCATCCACCCATTTAAATAAATAAAATAATAGTTACCATCAGTAAAAGGCGGACCGTCATATGATAAAGAATTGTTATACATAGCTGACTGAGTAGTGTTGGTGCTCCATATGATATTAAAACTATTTTGGATTATGTTAAATTCGTAAATGGATATACTTAAATTTGTTGATTCTTTGATATCACTAAATTTTAATCTATTTAAGTTGCCTGGAATTCTTTTAAATGGCTCAGGATCTATTAAACTTATCGTTTGAGGTTTTTTACTTATTGTTATATTTTTATATATATAACTATTGGTAGAGGTGGTTATTCTTATTTCGTAAGTTAGAGGCAGAAGTGGTATGTCATCTACAAAAACAACAGAAGTTGACCAAGAGTTATTATATTGATTTTGATTTAAATTTACAAAATTTTGAGAATCTCCAAAACCATACCCTTTTATTTCAATATTATTAGCATTGTTATAAGTATCACTTACATTTACTCTAATTATCATCCTTTGGATTGGATACGGTTGATATTCTTTTTCTAATTCTACATTAATGTTAAAATAAAAAGGAGATGGAGGTGGGGTATAAAAAGGATTGTTACCATCTATTAAAGAAAAATCCAATCTTATAGGTTGAGTAGAAGCAAAGAATATAGGTGTAAGATTAAAATGAGGCCAGGAAGAAGTGTCACCATGAATATAATAAGGGTCGTCTTGTTCAATTGTACCTGCAGATAAATCATTAATCATAGTTGCTACCATATAATAAGTATTTCCTACTTCTATGTTACCTATTTCATAAGGGACAGGGAAATTAGTTGGTGTAGTTATGAAAGTAAAATATAAAGGCATAGATGAAAAAGAACTATCCATGAATAAACCAATTGCAATATTTTTTCTTTTGTTTCCCCCATAGTTAATAAAGCCATATATAGAGCTAACCTTTACATCATATATAGAAAAATTTATATTATCTAAAACTGTAGGGGAGCTTATAGATAATAAATTACCATATATACCTTTAGGATCATTTAAAGTAACAATTTTATCTATACTAAATGTATAAAAATGAGGATTTACATCTCTAAAGGCCATTATATAGAAAGAACCTGTAGGAACTTCTATTTCATAATTAAAGTTTACATTATTCCCGTAAACATCTGTTGAAAAAATCAAATTATATGAAATTTGAGCACCAAAAGGTTCATTAGAAACCCATATATGAAAAGTACCTGATGAATATTCACCATTATAGCTTACATTACCTTTTATCGTTTGAGATTGTATATTATCTAAAAACAAACTAAAATAAAAAAGAACTAATAGCACTAACTTTATAAATTTTTTGGTCATAATTATTTATCCCCTTTTTAATAGTGATTTTTTAAATTAAAAAATATAAAAATCTATTTTGATTGTCAATATATAAAAAGTTTAACCCTTAATTACACCTAATGGTTTAAGGCGAGCAACTTTTTTAGAAATACCGGATTGGTGACAGATTTCTACTACTTCGTCAACATTTTTATACGCTTGAGGGGCTTCTTCAGCAAGAGTTTTCCATGAGTCGGATTTTACTAAAACTCCTTTTTCTTTGAGTTCTTTTGCAAGTTCTTCTCCACGGACAGACTTCAATATTGCAGACCTTGAAGAAACTCTACCTGCGCCGTGACAGGTGCTACCCCAGGTTTCTTCTATTGCTTTTTTTGTTCCTACTAAAACATAACTTGCTGTTCCCATTGAGCCTGGGACTAATACGGGTTGTCCTACATCTTTGTATGCCTGCGGAATACCATGCCAACCAGCAGGAAAAGCTCTTGTTGCACCTTTTCTGTGGACTATGTATTTTTTGCCCTCATATTCTTCAAACTTGCCAATGTTGTGTGCAACATCGTAGATTTGTTCAAGGCCTATTTCTTTTGGTGATTTATTTAGAACTTCCATTATAGTTTGTCTTACCCAGTGAGTAATAATTTGTCTGTTTGCCCAGGCATAGTTTGCAGCTGCTGCCATTGCTTGAAAATATCTTCTTCCTTCAGGAGAATCAACCGGTGCACACACAAGTTGTCTGTCAGCAAGCCATATGTTATATTTTTGCACTGCTTGCTGTAAGTATCTTATGTAGTCATCACATATCTGATAACCTAATCCGCGCGATCCTGTATGAACTAAAACTGTAACTTGATCTTTAAATAAACCAAACACTTTTGCTACTTGTTCATCATAGATTTGCTCTACATACTGGATTTCTAAAAAGTGGTTTCCTGCACCAAGTGTACCAAGTTGTTCTCTTCCACGCTGAAGCGCTCGTTCTGAAACAACATCAGGGTTTGCGTCTTGCATGCAACCATTTTCTTCAGTAAACTCAAGATCTTCTTTGGAACCAAAACCGTGCTCTAAAGCCCACTTTGCTCCTTTTTTTAAAACCTGTTTTACTTCTTCAGTTGACAAACTTAACTTACCTGTAGAACCAACTCCTGAAGGTATGTTATGAAACAAAGCATAGATGAGTTTTTCAAGATGTGGCTTTATCTGTTCTTTTGTTAAGTTTGTCCTCAATAGTCTTACTCCACAATTTATGTCATATCCTATTCCCCCAGGAGAAATTACTCCATCAGAAATTCTAAACGCAGCAACTCCACCTATAGGAAAACCATACCCCCAGTGAACATCTGGCATAGCAAGGGAAACTTTTTCTATTCCAGGAAGTGTTGCTACATTTTGAACTTGTTCTACTGCTTTATCTTCTATTACTTTTTTAATTGTGTGTTCGTTTGCGTAAATTATTCCTGAAACAAGCATCTTTCCCGTTTTTGGAACTTCATATCTATAATCGTCAAGTTTCTTAAGATTCATAAAAAAACCTTCCTGTAATAAAATAAATTGAATAACTTAAGTATAAGAGACCCAAAATTTAAATTTTTATCTTATAATGTTGGGAATGTTATAACCACTAATTTCTTGATGGAGTTGTTCAAGTTTTTTTATTCTTTCTGAAACTGGGGGATGTGTGGAAAACAGAGCTAAAATATCTTTTCCTTTAAGTGGATTTACAATAAACAAATGTGAAGTGGTAGGTTCTGCATTAACCATTGGATATTTCTGAACAGTTTCATGAAGTTTTCTTAAAGCACTTGCTAAACTTAAAGGATCCCTTGTAGCAACTCCTGCTGATTTATCAGCTTCATACTCTCTTGAGCGAGAAATAGCAAGCTGTATTATCATTGCAGCAATTGGTGCCAGAATAACTAAAAGTAACATTCCCAAACTTCCTAAAATTCCTCCTTCTCTTTCATCTCTTCTTCTTAAACCACCAAACATCAAAGCCCATTGAGCCATTCTTGCTAAGGTAAAAATTGCTCCAGCTATAGTGGCCGCAACTAAAGAGATTAAAGTATCTCTATTTTTAATATGTGAGAGTTCGTGTGCTATAACACCTCTTAGCTCTCTATCATTTAAGAGGTTTATAATTCCAGTAGTCAAAACAACAGCAGAGTTTTGTGGATTTCTTCCTGTAGCAAAGGCATTTGGAGTTTGAGTTTCAATTACACAAACCTTAGGCATAGGAAGTCCCATAGATGTAGTTAGTTCTCTTATTATGGAAAAAATTCTTGGATAATTTTCCTCTTTTATCTCTTTAGCACCATATAAAGCAAGAACTATCTTATCAGAAAACCAGTAAGCGATTCCGTTCATTATTAAAGCCATCATAAAAGCCCACATCATTCCTTCTTTACCTGCAATTAAATTACCAACTAACACAAATAACATTATTAAAGCTAGCATAAGAAATGTTGTTTTTAGTGTGTTCATATACTGCTCACCTCCTGGCTTTTAAAGTATTCTTGATTTTAATTTAGATTACATTTATCTAAGAAAGGTTACTTTAATAATTATATAATTTTCTTTCACATTTCAATATTTCACACTGAACTAAAATTACAAAAATCTTGCAATAGAAATTTTTTTATTGTAAAAAATGAAGTCAAACAAAATCTTTTAAAAAGGACATAAAAACTAATGCAGAAAGAGCTACCTAAAGCATACGATCCAAAACAAGTAGAGCCTAAAATTTTACAGTTCTGGTTAGAAAAAAAACTCTATCATGCCGAAATTGACAAAACAAAAAAACCTTTCGTTATAGTAATTCCACCTCCAAACATAACAGGAGCTCTTCATATGGGACATGCTCTTAATAACACTATACAAGATGTGATAATAAGGATAGCAAAAATGAATCATTTTAATGCGTTATGGGTGCCAGGAACTGACCATGGAGGAATTGCAACTCAAAATGTGGTTGAAAGGCTTCTTATTAAAGAAGGTAAAACAAAACATCAATTAGGAAGAGAAAAATTTTTAGAGTTTATGTGGCAGTGGAGAAAAGAAACAGGTGATACAATTCTACATCAACTTAAACATTTAGGTTGTCTTTGTGACTGGGAAAGAACTAGATTTACAATGGATGAAATATGTTCAGCAGCTGTTTATAAAGCATTTAAAAAGCTTTTTGACCAAAAATACATATACAGAGGTGAAAGAATTGTTAACTGGTGTCCACGCTGTCAAACCGCACTCGCTGACATTGAGGTTGAATATAAAACACAAACTGACAAACTTTGGTATATAAAATACCCACTTAAAGAAAAAAAGGGATTTATTACAGTAGCAACTGTAAGACCAGAAACAATGTTAGGCGACACAGCCGTAGCAGTAAATCCAGAAGACGAAAGATATAAAAATTTTATAGGCGAAGTTGTTATATTACCGTTAATGAACAGAGAAATAAAGATAATAGCTGACAAAGTTGTTGATCCCGAATTTGGAACAGGTGCTGTAAAAGTAACTCCAGCTCATGACCCTGCTGACTTTGAAATGGCACAGAGACACAATCTTGAAATTTTAAAAGTCATTAACGAAGATGCTAAAATGATAAATGTTGGAGTCTACTCTGGCCTTGATAGATTTGAATGCAGAAAAAAAGTTGAAGAAGACCTAAATAAACTTGGTTTAATTGAAAAAGTAGAAGATTATACACACAATGTGGGAATATGTTACAGGTGTGGGACTGTGATTGAACCTCTTACCTCAAAACAGTGGTTTATAAAGATGAAAGAAATTGCACAAAAAGCTCATAAAGCTATATCTGAGGGAAAAGTTATATACTATCCTGAAGTCTACAGGGATTATACTTTAAACTGGCTTGAAAATATAAAAGATTGGTGTATATCAAGACAGATCTGGTGGGGGCATAGAATCCCTATTTGGTATTGCAAAAACGAATGCGAACCTTTTGTATATGAAACAACTCCTGAAAAATGTCCTCACTGCAGCAGCAAAGAAGTTTTTCAAGATCAAGATGTTTTAGATACATGGTTTTCTTCAGCACTCTGGCCATTTTCTGTTTTTGGATGGGGCATAGACGAAAACAACTCCGAGTTAAAATATTTTTATCCCACACAGATTCTTGTGACAGGATATGAAATCTTATACTTATGGGTAGCAAGGATGATAATGATGGGTCTTCATTTTTTAGATGAGGTGCCTTTTAAAGAAGTATATGTTCACGGAATTGTTAGAGACATCCACGGCAAAAAAATGTCAAAATCATTAGGAAACGTAATAGATCCACTTGATATAGTAGAAAAATACGGCACAGATGCTTTAAGATTTTCACTGGTTTCTTCAACAACTGCTGGGAGAGATATTCATCTTGCAGAGGAAAGTTTTGTATCTTCAAGAAACTTTATGAACAAACTCTACAATATGACAAGATTTATAATGCTAAACATAAAAGAAGAAGACGAACCTGAACTTAAAAATTGGCTAAGTCAAGAAATTTTACACAGTAGTGAGAATTTTACTATATCAGAGTACTGGATCTTAGACCAGTTTCAAAAATTGATTTTAACAATTAAGGATTACTATGAAAAGTATTTGTTAGGAAATATCTCAAGAGAATTATACGATTTTATATGGTTTAAATACTGTGATTGGTATTTAGAAACAGCAAAGATAAATCTACAAAAAGAAGAAAAAAGGATATCAACTTTAGGCGTATTGGTTTATATATTAGAAAAAATTTTAAAACTTCTTCACCCGGTAATACCGTTTTTCACAGAACACATCTATCAAAGTGTTAAAAAATTTCTACCACAAACTAAAGATAGCATATTAGAAACCAGCTGGTTTGAAATTCAAAAAATTGACCTTTCAAAACACAAAAAAGAAATCTTTATTTTTGAATTGATAAAAGAAATCATCTCAGAAATAAGAAGCATAAGAAACGAATTCAAACTGCAACCGAACATTAAACCAAAAGTAATCTTTACGGTTGAAGACAACACCCAAGAGGCGTTTTTAACCGAATATAGCATCTACATACAAAAACTATCTTTTGTTGATACAATTGACATCGTAAATAAAAAGCATATCTCTTTTAGCAAACCCAGATATTCTTCATCTGCTGTATTTAACATATCAAAAGAAATAGGAAGCGTTGAATTATATGTATTACTTGAGGGGATAATAGATTTTGAAAAAGAAAAACTGCGTCTAAAGAAAGAAATAGAAGAAACAGAAAAATTTTTACAACTGCTTGAAAGTAGGCTCAACAACTCTGAATTTTTAACGAAAGCTCCGCAGGAAGAAGTCAAAAAAATTAAAGAAAAACATATTCTTACAAAAGAAAAACTAGAAAAAATAAAAAAGTACTATCAAGAAATTTTATTTTAGCATTTAAAGTATTTTTTATTAAACTCTTCAAAGGTTGATATTTAAAACAGGTTTTTATATTAAAATTTTTTGATAACAATGAGAAAACTAAAAATTATACGCAACTATAACAAATTTGCACTGGGCTCCTGTCTTTTCTGTATGGGCAACACACAAGTTTTATGCAACGCAACTATCCAACCAGGCCAACCACCACATCTAAAGGGTACCAACTCTGGATGGGTAACAGCCGAGTATTTCATGCTTCCACAATCTTCCTCTCAACAGAGAAACCCAAGACAGCAACAACTAACAAGTGGCAGAACAAAAGAAATATCTCGCATAATAGGAAGAGCTTTAAGAGCAGTAGTAAACTTAGAAGCGCTGGGACCCAATACAGTTATTATAGACTGTGATGTCCTACAAGCAGATGGTGGCACAAGAACTGCGGCTATAAATGGCAGTTTTATTGCAATGTATGATTTATTTAGAAATCTTATAAAACAACAAAAACTAAAAGAAAATCCTATAAAGAAATTTATAGGAAGTGTCTCTGCAGGAGTTGTAAATGGGAAAAAAGTAGTAGACCTAAATCAACAACAGGACAATCAAGCAGAAGTAGATGCAACTGTAGTAATGACAGAAGACAAAGAAATAATAGAACTACAATATACCTCAGAAAAAGGCTTATATGATGTTAAACTTCTTAATGAACTAATAGCTCTTGCACAGCAAAGTATTCTAAAAATTATCCAATTAGAGAAAAAAGTCTTAAAAAGATAGGTTTTAGCTGACTTGTTTTATTATATGAGCTCGAAATTAGTAATTGCTCTTGATACGGATATAAATAAAGCAAAAAAAATAATAGATGCTGCTTTGAAGTTTGACTTTAAGATTTTTAAAATAGGTCATTTACTTTTTGATACTCATCCTGAAATTATAAACTATATAGCTAAAAAAAACGCAAATGTTTTGCTTGACTTAAAATTTCACGATATTCCTTCAGTAATAGCAAAAGCAGTAAAAGAAATTTTAACAAAATACAAAATCTGGGGGTTTACAGTTCACACGCTCGGTGGAAAGAATATGTTAGAAGAAATAAGAAAACTGACGGATGACTTAAGCCAAAAACCACTAATTTTTGCAGTTACAATTTTAACCAGTTTAGAAGAAAAGGACCTAAAATTATTTGGATTTAAAACTAACATAAAAAACACAGTTTTAAATCTGGCAAAGTTAGCAAAAGCTTCAAAAGCTGATGGAGTTGTATGTTCACCAAACGAAGTTAGTTTAATAAAAAATGTTTGTGGAAAAAAATTTCTGACTCTTGTTCCTGGAGTAACCATACAAGACAACAATCCAGATCAAAAAAGAGCTGACAGTATTGAAAAAGTTATCCATTATGGGGCTGATTATATTGTAGTAGGAAGAAGTATATATGAATCAAAAGAAATATTAACCACTCTAAAACATTTAAAAAACTTTCTTAACTAATGAGCTATTTAGTTTTAGCACGAAAGTACAGACCACAAAATTTTTCAGATATAGTAGGTCAGGATCATATAATAACAACTCTGAAGAATGCTTTAAAATCAAAAAAGATCTGGCATGCTTACATATTTGCTGGAATGCGAGGCACAGGAAAGACAACCACAGCAAGAGTTTTAGCAAAAGCCCTAAACTGTCTTAACCCAACACAGGATTTTGAACCCTGCAATACCTGCCAAAACTGCATAGAAATAACTCAAGGAAACAGTGTAGATGTAATAGAAATAGACGCAGCATCAAACCGTGGAATAGATGATATAAGAGCTCTAAGGGAAACTGTAAAATATGTGCCAGCAAACTCAAAGTACAAAGTCTACATTATAGATGAAGCACATCAGATAACAGATGCAGCCTTTAATGCTTTTCTTAAAACTCTTGAAGAACCTCCAAGTTATGTAGTTTTTATATTAGCAACTACTGAATTCAACGCTTTACCTTTAACTATTGTGTCTCGCTGTCAGGTTTTTAAATTTAAACCAATTTCATCAAATATTATATTTGAAAGGTTAAAATATGTACTTACAAAAGAAAATAAATTACAAAAAATCACAGATGATGCATTAAAAATAATAGCAGAAGCCTCCAACGGTTCAGTAAGAGACGCATTGAGTTTGTTGGATCAGATTTTATCCTATACTGAAACATATGAAGTTGTGGACTCAAATCTTGTAAAAGAAATTTTCGGAATTACACCAAATGAAATAATAGAAAAATATATTGAATTAATAATAGAATCTGATATAAAAAAAATCATAAACTATGTAAATGAAATATACTATTCTGGAGTTGATTTTTATCAATTTTCAAAGGACCTGCTTGAATTTTTTAGAGCTTTACTTTATGCTAAATCTGATGTTACTCAAAACTTTAATTTGCCTGTATCAAAATTTAAAGATAGCTTTACCACCACTCACATAATAGCATCAATCCAGCAACTTATACGACTTACAGAAGAAATAAAAAGAACAGATTATCCTAAAATACTTTTTGAACTTTATACCATAAAGCTCACTCAACAGTATATAGACATAAATGAAATAATTAAAAATTTAGAAACTTTTCAAACTTTACCAACACAACCTCAACAGCAAACTACATCTCAAACAAAAATTGAACCAAAAAAAGAAAGTTCTCCAGAAACAAAAAAACCTCTTGAAAATTTTGAAAAAATCTGGGAAAATGTTTTAGAGACAATAAAAAAGGAAAAACCTCTAAGTTATCCAATACTTGCTTCTTCTGAAGTTGTGTTAAACAACGATACATTGACAATTTTTCTTCCGAACAAGTATACTAAAATAGCATTAGAAAAACATAACTTAAAATTAGAAAATTTTCTTAAAGAATTTCTGGATATAAATCTAAAAATTATATACGAAGTAAAACAAAATAAATTAGTATTTGGAGAATCTCTTCCACAACAAACCTCTTCACAGAACAACTTTATAGTTATCAAACCAAAAAAACAAATAGATCCAACAGTTGAAAAAATCCGAGCTGCGTTTTCTGGGAAAATCATAGAAAAACAAAAAAAACCAGAAGAAGACCTTTCGGATAGCACAGGGGGTTTAGAATGACAAAAGAAATAACAAGAAAACTCGTATTGAAATTTCCAAAACACCTAATTGATAGGCCTGTAGTTTATCATCTGGTAAAAGACTATGATCTTATGATAAACATACTTAAAGCAAGTATTGAACCAGATGCTGAAGGAATTTTAATCTTAGAAATTTCTGGAAGCAAAGAAAATTTTGATAAAGGAATCCAGTTTCTAAAAAAAATGGGAATAGAAATCCAATCTTTAAGCAAAGACATAAAATTTGATGAAAAAATATGTTATCACTGCGGTGTGTGTATTCCTATATGTCCTGTCGGAGCATTAAAGATGGACAAAGAAACTTATCTTGTATCATTTGACAAAAACAAGTGTATTGCATGCGAGTTATGTATAAAAATCTGTCCACCAAAAGCAATAAAATTAATTATATAAATTTTTCTTTTTACTTCCCCTCATGAAAAAAATTTTTTTGCTGGCTTTCTTATACATTTTTACCTTCATAAATCCCGCCTTTACCTCCGAAGAAGGCCTTATTAATGAAACCACTGAGTATATCTTAATAAAATGTGTTGGAGATACGATGTTAGGAAGTATCACTCCAAAATATGTAGTTCCTAATGATATAGATGTCTTTAACGAAATTTCTTGTTACTTAAAAGATGCGGACCTTGTCATCTGCAATTTAGAAGGAGTTTTTATAGAAGAAAACCACAAACCATCAGAACATAAAATAGAAAAGAAAAACGCTTACATATTTGGAATGCCTTGCAATCTTGTTGATATATTAAGAAATTTAAACATAAATGTAGTATGCATGAACAACAATCACATAATGGATTATGGACAAGAAGGATACAACTACACAAAAAAACTTTTGACAAGCACTGGAATTTTTTGCGCGACGAAAGAAGAAGTTGCAAAAATTGAAGTAAAAAACACAAAAATAGCCGTGGTAGCTTTTAGTTTTGTAAATAGTAAATTCTCAATACTAAGAATTAACGAAGCAAAAAAATTAGTTTCTCAGTTAAAACAAGAAAACAACATAGTTGTAGTTTCTTTCCATGGCGGAAAAGAAGGTGAAAAAGCTTTACATACAAAAGACGAAACAGAGTATTTTTTAAATGAAAACAGAGGCAATGTAGTAAAGTTTGCAAGAACTGCAGTTGAAGCAGGAGCAGACCTTGTATTTGGGCATGGCCCACATGTTTTAAGAGCAGCAGAACTCTACAAAGGAAAACTTATCGCTTACTCTTTAGGTAACTTTTTAACCTATGGCAATTTTAATCTTTCTGGCAAACAAAAATATGGAGGAATTTTGGAAGTTTTTTTAGAAAAAAATGGAACCTTTATAAAAGCAAACTTTATACCAACTGTACAGAAACTTCCTGGAATTCCTGTATATGACAAAGAAAAAACTTCAATTAAAATTTTAAATTCTTTAGGAGAAAAAGATTTCCCAAACACTTACTATAAGTTTGATATAGAATGATAAAAGAAAAAAAATATAGAAATTTGATCTCTCAAACATCTAATATTTGCTCATATGAGGTTCTTTACAAAGAAACCTCTCTTTTTATAAAATCACCGAAGGATTTTTCAAAGAAAATCTTAAAACACTTACTCCACCTAAGAAAACCTCTGGAAAACTACATAAGAAAAAATCCCCAATTTTTAACTTCACTTAAACCTCTACATTTACCATCTAATGCTCCAAAAATAGTCCAGAAAATGTGCGAAGTAACACAAAAAACAAATACAGGCCCTATGTCTTCTGTAGCAGGCGCTTTTGCTGAATTTTTAGGATTTGAAGTTCTAAAATGGATAGAAAAAGAAAAATTAAGAAAATTTTTGATAATAGAAAATGGAGGAGATATTTTTGCTTATATAGACGAACCCATAACCGTAGGAATCTACGCAGGTGAAAACTCACCATTCACAGGAAAACTCTCAATAAAAATAAATCTGCTTAACCAGCCACTTGGCATATGCACTTCTTCGGGCACAGTAGGACACTCACTAAGTTTTGGCAAAGCAGACGCTGTAACTATAATTTCAAACTCAGCAATTTTTTCCGATGCTTTAGCAACAGCAACAGGAAATTTAGTAAAAACAGAAAATGACGTTAAAACTGCCGTTGAATTTGCAAAAAATTTTGACGAAACACTTTTTGTCTGTGTCGTAAAAGATAAAACAATTTCTTTCTGGGTAAGAACAGAATACATTGAGTTACAATCTTAAAATGAACTTATAATGGCTAGGTAACAAATCTTTAATTTCACTTTTGACAGTTTCTCTGAGTAACTGCAGATTTATTGCTATATCTTCAACAGTATACAAAAAGCGAGCTAAGGCCCGCCAAACAAGATATCTTATATATCCAAACAATAACCATATAACTCCTACTATTACAATTAAAGATGTAGTCAAAAGCCATCATTCAAATTCTTCTCCATGATAACGCCATATTATACTGAAGTATCTATACACATTTATATTTCCAAAAGATTTGGAAACTATTATTCTTAAGAGTATAGAAAAAGAACCCAAAAAACGATACAAATCTATGCATTTCTTTGCACTTGATTTACGAAATTTTTTAGAATACAAACCTATTCTTGCAAAACCGACAACATTTTTAGATAAAGTTATAAAATTAGTAAAAAGAAAACCTGTTGTAGCTACCCTAACTATTCTTTATTCTATTTATAAATATTAACCTTCAACTTTCCACCATACAAAATCGCTTTATTACAAAACAAATTATAGGTTATGTTACTACCTTTTCAAATAATTTATATATGAAGATAAGGTACATCACGATATAAAAATTTTCAAACTTCTAAATATTTAAATTTTTTACCCCTATATTCTAAGAAAATTTCATAAAATCTTTCATCGAGTCCCCATTAAGTTAACGCAAAAAAGTTTAAAATTTTGCGTTTTTTCAGTTTGGTTTAATTTATATTGAAAAATCAAGGCTAAAATTTTTAAAAAATTACAAACTAAACAGCGTATATATAATATAGGAAGGGGATTCTGGCAACATTTGAGATTGGATATGAACTCTTAAATGAAAAAATGAAATTTTTTATTAAAAAGTGGTATTTTATTAAAGTAAAGGAGGGTTTTAAAATATGGAAAAAATACAAATATTTAATAAAATAAAACACCTCCAGAAAGACAGAATTACACCTGATAATGATGATAATGATGATAAAAATATCAGATATTTCAAGGAAAAAGAAATTTTTCCGGAGTTAAAGATATATGGTTACTCACAAGTGGAAGATGCGATTCTTTCAGGTCTTGTTACTGGAGACCCTGTTCTTCTTATAGGAAGACATGGAACAGCAAAAACTATGCTTGCGGAAGCAATTGCTTATTCATTAAATCTTAAGTTTATTGCATATGACGCATCAAAAGCTCTGTTTGATGATGTAATAGGTTTTCCAAATCCCCAATCATTACGAGAAGGAACAATTGAGTATACTCCAACACCGCTTTCTATCTGGGACAAAGAGTTCATATTAATTGACGAAATCTCTCGCGCCATGCCTTCAATGCAAAACAAGTGGCTTGAAATCATTCGTTCAAGAAGTGTAATGGGCAAAAAAATTAACTCTTTAAAATATATCTTTGCAGCGATGAACCCTGTTGGTGAGTATGTTGGTGCTATGCCTTTAGATTTAGCTTTACTTGGTCGTTTCGCATTTATTGTCCGAGTTCCAGAAGTTTATGATATGTTACCTGAGGAGATAAATAAAATTATAAACAATCTATCACATGACGATGCTATAGCTATGAAATCTTTACATAAAAACAACAATGTCAAATCTGAAAACTTACTCCAAGTTATTAACACAGCCCGGGAATTATTCCAGATTATTCAGGAAAATTACAAAAATATAATTATCCCATATATCTATAATCTAATGCAAGAACTAATTCAGTCACAACGGTACATAGATGGTCGCAGGTTAGGTATGCTAAATAGAAACATTATTGCATATCTCAGTGTAGTTACAGCAAAACATGGTAAAGAATATACAAAAGACAACCTCTTCTCTTTAATCTACAACTGTATTAGGCATAGTTTACCTTTTGCTGCTACAGAGGAAGCAAAAGATATTGATACGATACTTCCGCTTATACACCAAAAAGTAGTTTCGATTATTGAATCGCCAATGAAGGCAAAACTTTTTAAAACATTTAAAAGCTCCAGCGGAACAAAGGCAAAACATTTTCAGCTTATTGTTAAAAATCTAATATTTAACTACGACAACCTTGACGAACACGAAAAATGTCAAATTGTGTCAAACTTGACCTTAACACAGGATGACCTTAACGAAGAAAAACTCGCAGATTTCGCAATTGCAATAAAAAAACTGTTAAAATTCTTATTATCAAAAGATGAAGCAGAACATGAAATTATAACAAAAGTTGCACAGATTTACACAAGTATGACATCAATCACAAGTGCTGTGCGAAATGCCTCATGTTATCATCTTCCATTTGCCAGTAACCGTTCACAGACTCTTTTAAGGATATCTCTTGATGAAATTGAAACAGATATTGCATACAGATATATCATAAACCTACCCTATGAAGAACAATCTCGTTTTTTAAATACAAATAATACAGTAAATAATAAATTTTTTAACAACCTCCGAAGTTTACTGAAGAAAAATTATCCGGAATAAAAAGGAGAAACAAAGTCTATGAAACTCAAAGTTTTGGCACCAATAAAAACCTACAATGGGAAGGTCACAGTTTTTTCTGTACAGGATATTGAAGTCCCATTAGAATATATACTGAAAAACATGTATATAAACATTACAAGCAAACCAGTATTTGAGGTTCCTAATATGAAGGAAGAGTTATTTTATTTAAAAGAAGATTTACTACTCCACGATATTTACCTAAAACATACAGGCAAACTTAAAGGTATGATTGTCTACGATGATGTCGAAAAATTGGTAGAATTTTTACTTGAAAACTACATCCCGAATGGAACCTCCATTTTGGATAAAATTTTAAATGACTCTAAAAACCTTAAAAAAACAAAACTTAAGCAAATACTAATAGATGCCATTTTAAGACATAGATACGGTATTTTATCAAGAACATCAAATTATATTTCATGGTTTTTGGCTCTACCTACATATTTGCCCTCTTATGATACATTAGAAACCATGTCACTATTCTTTGCTCCATTCTATCATGAATATGATTTATTTAGAATTCTTGAACATAAAAAAAATTTTTTAATTGAACTTAACCATCAATACTTTACTATATTAAAGAAAACGCAAAGCAAGCTCATCATTAAAGTTGTTGATAGATCTTCAGGTGTGGAAAATATAAAAAAAATGTTAATTAAACCAAACGAATCAAATGTTCTTTTTTACTATGATGGTAAAACAACATCTCTATATCATATGGACACATGGAGCAATGATTTAGAATACTCTCTCCATTCAATTCTTAAAGAAGAAATATATAATGAGTTCAATACACACGGTATTTCCAAAATTGTAGACCGAGAATATTTGGTCCCGAAAGAATTTAAACCTGTATATATCTTACGTGTTCCGGCCTACTCTGAGGTAAAAAATGACCTGAACTCTGTCAATGAAGAAAACTCATCAGAAATTGTAAACAGATACCGTTCAGTATTTTTAGTATATGACACAAGATCAAACCTAAAAATTAACCATAACGAAGTAAAGACAATAGATGACCCGAAAACCGTTCTGGTTCTGCTTTCACATGTTGTAAACTGGATCTACTCTCCAAAGAACAACCCTTCCATTGATACGGTTTATAGATTCTTAGAAGACTACCCTTATTATATCGCATTCGGAATAGTATAACGAGTTTTAGAATCAGCCCACAACTAACGGAGGCTAAAAACTATGTTTGACATTTCTACAGAGATTAAAAAAATAAAATTTACAAAGGATATTAGAGTGTTAGTAAACTTACTTATGAAGTCCGCCTGCACCAACCCTAAAATCTATGAAATATTAACACACCTAATACATATTTCATCAATAGAGTTTACAGATACAAAAACTTCAACCGCAGCCATTGAATACAGCTGTGGCAGGTATTATCTGTGGTTTAACCTTAATTTTATCACAAATTATATAAAAACTACTAATTGTTTACTTTTTGTAGTTCTCCATGAACTTTACCATAAGATATACGCTGACTTTTTTTTGAAACTATGGAACCACTACAAAAATGTTAGCCATAAACTCTTAAATATCGTCTGTGATTTAAAAATTAACAGTGATCTCTATAAAACTTTTTTTAAACAAAGTGGCATACCACCAGTAATTGAAAAATTTTATTTTAAAGAAGAAGCAAATGTTATACAAAAACTGTTCTGTCCTCCAGAAGTGCTGTTCAAGAACGAACCCGAAATTCTTTTACAACTAAACTGCTTCAATTCTAAATTCTTACATCCAGAAACTGAACAAAAAATAACAAAAAAGTTACTGTCGGGACATTCCAGACAACTTATTAATAACACTTTTTTCGCAAAACTTGTTTTAGATACCTACCTTTATGTATGGCTACGAAAGAAAACAGATACCTCATTTAGTGAACTTTTTAATATGGTCAAAAAAATCCTGCAACTACTATCAGAAAATTCAGAAATTATTTTAACTACTATCCCACTAATAGGCACAGAAACCGTCTGTGATGAGAAATATAGAGATGAAGAAAGTTGTAAAATATGCAAAAAAAATAAAATTTGTCAAAACAGAGGTTCTTTATTGCCAAAAAATGTAGTAGATAAATTTAAAAGATGCGTAGGATACTACCTGCAGGAAACCGAAAGGAAAACAGATAAAGTAAACAAACTTAAATCAGCAGAGTTTTATAACGCTGTGCTTTCAGCATTAAGTTTTGACTGTTCAAATCCAATAATTAAAGAACAGATGCTGCCTGAATACGGATTTATACCACAGTTTACACGCAGAGAAACATTTCTAATTGCTTCTGGATTTGTACCTGTAGTATACCAAACACCATTACCAAAAAGAGAATATGACGAAATGAAAGTTCATGTATACATTGATGTCTCTGGCTCAACAATGCTTGTGTGGCAAATATATTATGGGCTTATCCTTGCATTAAGTGAAGTTATCGGGTCACCCGTCTACCTTTTTAGCAACAAAGTTATAGAAGCAAAACTTAATGATATAAAAAAAGGAATAGTTAGAACCACAGGTGGGACAGATATTGACTGTGTGATCCAGCATGCATTAAAAAAAAATTTTTACCGCATACTTCTTCTTACAGATGGTTATGTTTCAGTAGATAACATAAATGTGCAACTTGCAAAGAGCAAACCTATAAAATTTTATGCTGTTTTTTCTCGCATCTTTTTAGAAAAAAAAATTTCTGCTGATAAGAATTTTGTTCCTGATTCAGAACTTTTTAGCAAAGGACTCCTTTCACCAAAAGACCGCAACCGTACCTGGTGGATACTGCAAGATTATATCAGGATGTAAAAATGATAATTTTGCTTATTTATCTTTGTTTCAACTGTTATAAGGAGCAAATCGTTCAACAACAGTTATCCCTAGTTAAACCAAACCCACAAGTTTTCATTTAACTACAACTTATTTACTTTTGGCCAAAGCAATTTGTATCAGGCAGGTTCATTTAGTGTATTTTACGACATCGTATTTCTACAAAAAATTATACTACATTTTATCATAGTCAACGATTGTTAACCTGTAATGTTTTTTAAGTGATTCTTTTACATTTTCTGGAATCTCTTTAACTTCTGTACATTAACATTTTAAATTTAATTTTTTTAAACTCTTAAATCTATATTCTCTATTTTTGTTCGAATAAATTTAACAAAATCAAATATCCTTTCTTATCCTGCTATGAAGAGTTTATCCCAATTGAATTTCTCCTGCAATATTCTTCTATCCATACCAAATATTTTTTCCCGATCATAATAGATACAACCTCCTTTCTACAGCAAAAATCTTACGGAATAAATTATTTATATTGAAAATCTTCATGCTTTTTCGTATTATATCTACAGAGGAAAACACATGAAAGTAGCAATAACTGCGGATTTCCATTTAAATTCAGCTTATCCTGAAAGAAAAACTACTCTTGAAAAAATTCTAAATAGTTTAAAAAAGAAAGAAATTCATCACTTAATTATTGCAGGCGATCTATTTGACAAAGAACAGCAAAACTACTCTGAATTTGACAATATTGCAAATAAGTTTTCAGAAATACATATCTATGTTATACCAGGGAATCATGATCCTAACATAAGCAACAGATTTTTTACTGCAAGTAATCTAAAAGTAATAACAACAGACCTTGACGAAAAAATTATATCCATTGGAAATTTAAATTTTTTGTTTATACCATATAAACCTGGATTCTCAACTATGGATGAAGCAATTGATGAAACAATAAGGAAAAACACTAATCATATGGAAAATAAAATAGTTTTAATCTCTCACGGTGACTACCTTTCCTCTTCTTATGAGTTAAATTTATATGAAGAAGGATATTATATGCCATTGACATATAGGTGCGTTGAAAAACACAAATTCCTTAAGATTTTTCTTGGCCATATCCATAAACCAACAGAATACGGAATAATTTATTACCCTGGATCCCCCCATCCACTTGATATCACTGAAACTGGTAAAAGAAGAATAATAATTTTTGATACTCAAACTTATAAAGTATCAGATGAGCCAGTTGAGACTCCTTACATATATTTCGATGAGACACTAATCACATATCCTGTTGAAAATGAATTTGAATTGGTTAAGGAAAATATCAATAATTTAATTAACTGCTGGAATCTTACACCTGATGAATTGAAAAAAGTAATATTAAGACTAAAAGTAAAAGGATATTCCACTCACAAAAAGAAGTTAAGTGATACTATATTTTCATTTCTTAAGGATAAAGGAATTACTCTATACAATAACCAAATTGACTTAAATGAACTAAATCTTGCTACACCTGAAAGTCAAGATTTCTCTGAAAAAATCAAACTTTTTCATATAGTAAAAAAAGAAATTGCTAACAGAGCTGCTAATCTATATGAAATTAAAAATAGATTCCTTAACTTTACTGATATAGAAGAAGAAGCTCTCAAAATAATATTTGGAGATATTGAAGATAAAAAATGATCCAGTTATCTATCAAAAAAATAGATATCAAAAATGTAGGCCCGATTAAAATGTTTCATATGGGACCCGGGCTTGTTAATTGTATTTATGGAAAAAATGAATCAGGAAAAACTTTTCTGGTAGAGTTCATAATCAAATGTCTTTTTAAAGAAACATCCCTCTGGCAACCGTTGCGAAATTTTTCAGGAGAAGGGAAAATTGAAATTTTAATAAACGGTAATAAAGAGGACTTTACCTTTACCGGTAGTAAAAAAGTTTCAAAAAAAATAGAAGATATAATTAAACTGCCAGAAATGGTTTCTCTTATGAGAATACTTATAGTTAAAAGTGGAGATATAAATATCGGAAAAGAAACATTATCAAAAGAAGTTTTATTAAATATACTTTCACCAGAAAAAACACTTGATAAAATTAACTCAAAAATAACTTCAACAGTAAGGAACGCAAAAATAGATGATGGCATAATAAATATAAGTAATAAAGGCGAAGGGGAAGACTATCGCAATATCAAAAATTATTTAGAAGAAATTGATAAACTCATAAAAGAAGTTATAGAGAAATATAATCCGGCTGAGATATCTGAACTTAAAAAAGAAAAAACTCAATACGAAGCAAAAAAAGAAATCCAACTGAAAGCAAAAAAATATAGAGCCTATAGAATAAAATGCGAAATTGAAAAGATTAAAGAAGAACTCAGAAAACTTCCTACCGAAGAAGATATTAGTAAAATCAAAAATTTTATTAATGAATACGAAAACAACCTCTCACGTCTTAACGATAAAAAAAGAGAGATAGAAAAATTACAAAGAGAATGTGAAACACTCAAAAAAGACTACAACGAATATGAAAAATTACTTCTGGCTAAAAGGTATCATGCTTATAAGTTATCAAATGAAATAAATCAACTTCAAAAAGAATTAAACAAATATTCTAAAGAAAAAATAAACAAGTTATATAACAACATTAATGAACTAAAAACATTAAAAGATATAATAAAAGAGAAATCATCAAAACAAAAAGAATTAGAAAATCAGGCAAAATATTTAGAGTGGTTAGAAGCAGCAAAAAGTCAGTATTCAAAAATACAGGAAAAACCATCAAACAAGCACTTATCAGATTTTTTCCTTTACATATCTGTTGGAGTGATAATTATTTCTACATTATTTCTTACATTATATGGATGGAAAATTTTAAGTTTAGTGATCCTCGCCAGTATTTTTGGAGTTATTTATTATTTTTTGAAACTGAAAGCTTCTTTCAAAAATCTTTTTCAATCGGAAGAAATTAAAAGACTTAAAAACGAATTTAAAGAAAAATTTGGTGAAGAACTTCGTAGTGAAGCATCCATTACAGAAAAACTTAATAAAGCAAGAGAAGCAAAAGGAGCTTTAGAAGCCATTGGAATATTTCAAGACATAACTAAATACAACCTGCTGTTTTCTGAAGTGAAAAGATTATTTAAAGAGATAACTGACGAAAATGTTGAAGAAGAAAAATTCGAAGAAAAGTTAAAACAAATATCTGAAAAATCAGATGAAATAGATAACAAAGTAAGAAATTTGCGAGAACAATTAGCAGCATTAAATGTTAACCAAAAGGAATATGAAGAAAACGATCCTGGTGTTGAGTTTGACCAGAAAAGATTTGAAGCTCTTTCTAAAAAAATTTCAGAATTAGAACTTAAAACAAAAAATATTACTGACTTAAATAATGAAATTGAAGATTTACAGAAATATGTAAACAAACAAATAAATGAAATAAAAGGTTGGTTCAAATCTTATAACTTAACACTTAAAGAGTCTGACAACTGGAATAAGAAAATTTCAGATATATTAAATTTAGTTAGAGAGAAAAAGCAAAATGTCATACATCTTGAAGGAGAACTCAAAGGGTTAGAAATAGATTCTTCCGATTACATAAAAGAAGAACCCGCTGAAGAATATAGTAAAAGTAAATTACAGGAATATGAGGAAAAAATTCAAAATTTACAAGAAATTATTAAACAAAAAGAAGAGCAACTACAGAGTTTAAAAGTAAAAGTTTCTACAAGAACAAATAAAGATATCACAAGCAACTGGGATGATTTAATTAAAGCACTGTTTAAGTTAAAACTAACTAAAGAAGTTGAATATAAACATCTAATTGCCAAAATCGTTGCAGGAAATTTGATATCTGAAACTATAAATTCTTTAAAAAGCAAAAAGGAAGAGATATTAATAGAATGTTTGAATTCAAAAGAAGTTAGAAAATTTATTAGATTTATAACAAAAAGATACAAAAGATTTAAAATAGAAAATGATAATGTTATAATTTCTGATAATTATACTGATTTTGATATAAGAGATTTAAGCACCGGCGCAAAAGAACAGGTGTTATTGGGAATAAGAATTGGAATAGCAAATCGGCTCCTAAATAAAGGTTCTGCTTTTTTAATTTTTGATGATGCGTTTCAACATGTGGACTGGGGCAAACGTCCATTGCTTGTTAAAAGTTTAGTTAAACTTTCAAAATATAACTGGCAAATTTTTTATTTTACAATGGATGATAATATAAAAGAACTTTTTGAAAATGAAAGGAAATTAAATTCTAATGTTTTTATATGGAATATTTAGAAAACTTATAGAAAAAGTAGTTAATGGCTAATACTACAAAAAGTCAGAAATAATTTTGCTTTTTTATTTTAAAATCATTATAATTTATTATTAAACTTTGTTTTTAAGTTTTTTTTAACCCATTATAAGTTTTTCTTTTATCTCTTTCGCTTTGTTAAAATCAGCATTAGCTTTATCATGCTGTCCTTTTTTAGCATAAACTTCACCACGTCGCTCGTAAGCCTTTATAAACATCGGATTCATTTCTATAATTTTACTGAAATCGGCAATAGCCATATCATACTCTTTCTTATTTTCATAAGCAATACCACGACCGTAATAGGCTTCTTCATTCCATGGTTCATTTTCTATCACTTTATTATAATCCGCAATAGCTTTATCATATTCTCGCTTGTAAAGATAGGCATTTGCACGGTTGTGGTAAGCCTCTATATAGTTAGGAACAATTTCTATAGCTTTATTAAGATCATCAATAGCTTTATCATATTCCTCTTTCTGGTTATATGCATAACCACGATTGAGATAAGCTTTTGCATAGTCAGGTTTTAACCCTATAGCCCTGGTAAAGTCATCAATAGCTTTGTCATATTGCATTTTATATAAATAAATGACTCCGCGATTATAGTAAGCTTCTATGTTTTCAGGATCTAATTCTATTGCTTTACTATAGTCACTAATAGCTTTGTCATATTCAGTTATTTTTTCATAAACAACTCCACGATTATAATAGGTTAAGGAATCAGCAGAGTTTAACTCTATTGCTTTGTTGTAATCACTAATAGCTCTGTTATATTCACCTTTTTTATAATAACAAATCCCACGAAGAGAATATGCATCTGAAAACTCAGGATCTACCTGTATTGCTTTAGTACATTCCGAAATTGCCTCATCATAGTTTCCTTTAGAATAATTAGCAAATGCAGTGGCTACATATTTCAGTGCTTCATTTGAGTTTTTCATATTTTTATACCTCCTGTTTAAAAATTTCATCAGCGATTGCTTTTATGGCTTTAGCAAACTTTTCCATTTTGTCTAATGTTGTCTTACATTCTCGTGAATGACAATTTTTTCTTGGACATTTACAAGTTAAACATAACGATACTGTATTAAAGTCCCATCTTTTATAATAACGACTTTCATCCGGTTCAGAGTTTACAATTACACCAGCTGTAAGATTGTTTTTCTCCATTATTGTTAATAGCTTATTCTTAAATTCTTTTACAGAACTAAACCGTATGATTGCATTCTCAAAATTTTCTTTTTCTATACTAAGATTTTCCAACGAGACATCTTTGTCAAAGTTGTACGGCGTGATATCTAAATTTAGTATTATACCGAGCCTGCTGTAAATTTCATCAAATTTGTCCTCCAAGCAATCTCTAGTAGTTTTTGCACCTAAGCATCCTCTTTTGTTTTCTTCGCCGCCAGTAAAAGATATGATCACATTCCGTGGAAACTTATACTCCTGTAACGCATATAGCAAACATGCAATACACGCAGAATTGTCAAGCGTCCCTATTACCCACTCACCTTCCTGTCTTATACATAGTTCACCAGGACGAAAAACATGGTCTATATGACAGGATATTAGCAAAATATCACCAGAAGAAGTAATCCCTGTTGTAAAAAGTAAAACATAATCATCTTTATACAACAACTCTAACTGCTCATTTTCTTTGCAAATATCTATAATCACATTCCTTCTCGTCGGATCCAAAAACTTTCTACCATCGTCTTTACCACTTACATTCACCATCTTTAATAATTCAACTAAACTATATCTTTTAACTTGTTTAATCCTGTAAAGTGTATCTATCCCATGCTCATTATATGCTGGTCTGAAGTAACGCCATCTTCTAATTGGTTTGTATTTCTTTATTACAGGCAAGTAATCAGCATGAAATGGAGAACAAAGAGAATCACATAGTATAAACTCAGGTAAACCTGCTGGATTGTTTAACAATTTCTCATTCAATATCCTGACATAGTCGTGGTAATTCCCGCCGAAACCTACTCCGCATCTAAGATGTGCTAAACCTTTTGGTTTAATACCTCTTTTTATATACAACTCCTCAAGCATAGCTATACCTTCAAATTTAATCCTAACGGTAATTATCTTCTCACCACTTATTTCGTGTTCAAATTCACATCCTAAGATATAAGGGTCTTTGAACTCAAAAGGTAGCTTTTCTATATATGTTTTATACTCACTTATAATAACATCCCAGCTTCTCCCAAAAAATTCTTCAGGTGTAAACTCTTTTATACATACTAACCTGTGATATTTAAGTCTATTTATTAACTTTTCTTTAGGTATAGAATAATCCACATATATGTATAAAGGAAAAAGATGTTTGCATCTTTTAATCGGTGTGCCATCATCTTCACTGCAAGGATAAAACATACTTTCTGGAAGAAGTTTATAGATTGTTGATACTTCTATCATATTTTATTAATTTAAGATTAGAAATTTTTCCTTGATCTAACTTTTTGCAAAGGCTAATAATTAAAATCTTACAACTTAAACATCAGCAGTTACTCTGTAGCTTACTCCTTTATATTCTATTGTCTCATCTGAACAGAGGATTTTTCTTTCTTTAGAAGTTGAGAATATTATTACATTATCGTGGACTGATATAAATGTATCACTTGACTCATCATACCCAATTCCTGCCAAAGAAAAAGACACAGGAACTTCTGAATATGTCTCTTCTGAAGTGTCTCTCTGTGGCAAAACAATGCAGTTTATGTCTTTTGTTTCAATGAATATTCCATAAACTTTTTGAAGTTGAGTTTTAGCTGGCTGTCCAAGTTTGTATCCTTCAAGATTATTACTATCTATGAGTGTCTTGTGCAGAAATTTTCTTTTGCGATAGATGTGTATAACTATTTCATAGACATTAGCTAAATTAAGAATGTCCCCATCTTCTAATTCAACTCTATTTATTTTTTGTCCTCTATAATATGTTCCGTTTGTAGAACCTTCATCTTCCGCGATTACTTTGTTTTCAAGAATACAAATTTTTAGATGTCTATCTCTGCTTACTCTTGGATCTTCAATCTCAACATCAGGCAGTTTTTTATCTTTCCTGAAAAAAGTTATACTATCTTTTTTAAATATTAAAATATGTTTCCCGACTTTTTCAGGTAATAAATGAAGTTTTTTAGCTTTTTTTGACTTTTCTATTTTTGTTAATATTGTCCTGGCTTCTTTAAGGTCCATATTATTTTTTAAAGCACTGCGCAGGAGATTTTCAGCTTCAGTTATACTTCCTTTATAAGAAATTAAATTTTTTGCTTTTTCTAAACATTCCATACTTGTTTTCAATTTCTGCCTGATATTAACCCTTAGACTCTTGATGTCTTCATTTAATACTGTAAGGAATTTATCCTCATTTTTTGTCTGTAATTCAACATTTTTATATTCTTCTAACATCTCAGCTTTTGATAATGAGTCAAGCTCTGTTTCTGCCTTAGATAACTCTCCAGCCTCGGTAAGCATTTTAATATATTGAACTTCAGCATTAATCTGTTGACGAAGTTTTAAAGCATTAATATATCTTTCATATTTTGCTACTAACTCATTAATCTCTGGCAGTGCAAGTTGGTCCGGTAAACTTTTTAATTGTTGTGTCTCCTCATCTGAAAGAATTATATTCCGGGCTAGTTTTGTTTTTAAGTTAACATATCTTACATATGCTTGTTCTGCTTTTTTTGGCTCATTTTTCGTCACTATAAGTAATCTCTCTTTTAATGCTATTAACCATGAAGATTCAGGAAAAAAGTTAAGTAATTGCTCTATTGTTTTTAAAGCAGATGTGTATGAACCGTTTTTTATCAATTTATTTATTTCTTCCTCTTTTAGAGGCAAAATTTTTAAGAGGCTTTTCTTTTTAAGTTCTATATACATCGCAGAAGTAAACACAAAAAACAGGATTACAGATATATATCCTGAACTTATATAAGAAGCATATGTCAAAAATTTCACTGCACTGGTATACTTTTTGTAAACAGCAGGATTTGTAAACACTACAGAGGAAACAACTTCTTTTACCATAGTAGCTCTGTTTATTATTTCACAGACAAGCTCACAGAGTATCCTGTCAGCTGTTGCAAATCTCCATTTTAACATAATATCATAATTAACTTTTATTAAATCAGAAGCTATAAGAAAATTAACATATTTTTGTGGGTCTATTAACCCGGCTTTAATAAGTTCTTTTTTACTCTCAAAATCAAGTTTTTTTCGCTGTTTTAACAACTCCGTTTGCTTTTTATCTGCAAGAAGACTCCACCCGTCATATTTTGCAAGGACTGAATTAAATGTAATTACTAATCCTTCTATTTCCTGAAGTGTCTGTGGACCTTCTATATTCTCAGCACACATAGCATAACCCCGTAAATTTTTTTTGCTAAGTCTTTCTATGACATCGTTTGCCAAAATTACAACAGCAAACTCTTCAGGTGAAATATTATATTTTTCAAAACCTTCAGGTAAAATTTTCAACGGAAAAGTTTTGTAATAAAAAAACATAAGTAAAAATATAAGCGGGACGACCAGTGAAAGTAAAAGAATTTTAGATATAAAATAAATTTTTCTGGGATTCATTTACTTTAATTTACTGAGTTCTTCTTTAAGTACAAAAAAGAGTTTCTCTAAGATGTTTGTTTTAGCGTTGTAAACTGCATCTGAAGCACTAACTCCATAACCTTTTGCATTTAGATTATTATCAACCTGTGAAATTAACCCATAATCTATAGAATAAATCTCTAAAGTTAAACTAACATTTGAGTAGAACATTTCATATTCTCCAAGTTTGTCAGCAGTGGAATACACTTTCACAAACAGCAGATAATCGGCCCCTGCAGTTTTTGCTAAATTTAATTCTTTTTTTGTAACTTCACTTATTCTATCACACCAATCTTCTACTTCAAATCCATACTCTGTCAACAATGGAATAAGTTTATAACAAAAAAAATTATCCTGCTTTTGTGTATCTAAATAAGAATTTTTACACGCAAGAATAACTTTGCTTTTTTTATACAGTGTTATAGTACATCCTTCTGAAGGCAAAACCAGTTGCGCCGGAATACCTATTGATTTCAGATCTACCTCTGCAAAAAGCTTAACTTCTTTATAATCAGGTGATATCCTGTCAATTTTTACTTCAGCTTCACCAATTCTGTTTGTAACAATCTGAACTACCGCAGGTTCAACTGTGCCTTTAATAGCAACTACTCTTATTGGCAAATTTTCCAGAGGAATTTCATTTTTATCAACTGAAACATATACAGATTTTAAGGTAAAACTTTTTCCTACAACGCCAGAAGATGTAAAAAAAATTTTTTCATCAGGGACTAAAATTTTAATACATTGGACAATCTCAAAAATTTTGCTTTCGGTTAAAGCAATAAGGTCATCTTCCTCTCCATCATTGTTAACATCAAAACGAAGAGGCAAATAATAAAATTCTTTTTCAAGCAACAACCATCCCTGACTGAAGCTTTTCAAAGCTTGGATTATCATTCCCGACTTAAGAAACTGAAATCCTTTAGATATAAACTCTATAATACGGCTAACCTGTGATTTTAAACGCTGCTCAAGTACTTCATCATAGTGCTGTTTTGAAACATAAGCAACAGCAGTAACTGAATTTTTTTTAGGATAGTGTTCATAAATTTTAATCTGTGGTTTTGTAAGCAAATCATCAACATATGTTTTTATCACACGATTAAATTTTTCATCCACACCTTTACCTGTTGCAAAACTAAGTTCGTCTTTCACAACAGATTCCACCTTTATTTTTATCCCTGCTGCAAGATTACTTATTGCACGTTGTTTTGCTTTTTCAATTGTTTCACCAAAATCTTCACCATAACTTTTATATGCAACAGCTTCGCCTACATAAAGTTCAACACCATGTTTTTGTTTTATCAACTTTATTTCTTCCTGGTAAAGTTCAAACCTGTTTTTTTGCTGAATTTTACGCTGCCGTTCTAAATGTCTGATCTGCTTTTTTAAATCTTTTTGTCTTTTTTTTTCCTTTTCAATTTGAAGTTTTTGTTTTAATTCTTCTATCGTTCTGTCAAGTTCATCTTCTAAAGATACGGTTTTTTTTTCTGAAGATGTACTTCCAACAGAAGATAAATCTTCACAAAAAATTGTCATACTGGATAAAATAAAGTTAATTATCAGCACCAACCACAGAATGCATTTTTCTCTCATCTGATAACTTCTTTTATCTTTTCAATTTCTTTTTTTTCTTGTTCTCTTATGGCCTCAAGGTCCTTTTGCAATTCCTGCTGAACTTTTTTAATTTGGGATTCAACAATATATTTCCTTAACAACGCTTCAGTATTCATACGTTGTTTCAACCATTTCTCAACAGTAGCAGATGAAAGCAAAATTCTTACCCAGTACCTACCTGTTGACTTCTGTATTTTTTCTTGTATCAACCATGGACCTCTTAATTCAGTATCAACAATATTTTTAACCATATTCTTCATCTCTTCAATGGACATACCTTCTGTAATACCATCTTTCATATACTCAGCCCAGTCAGCCATTGTTCTCTTCCATACAGCTTCAACTTTAGTTTCTACTTTTCTTGAAAGATCAGCCACAGCAGAAGTTATTGCAGCTTCCCTTGCTAAAGCTAAATTTTGACGTTTCTCTGAAAATCCTATACCTGTGATTATCTTACCTTCAACCTCTTCTTCTAACTGCTGAAACGGCGTAGCTTCAACATAATCAGAAGCAACTTCTTTTTTAACATCTGGTATACGCTTTGGCCCACAGGAAAAAATAATAAACAAACTACAAAGTGTTAGAGCTTTTATTTTATTTACCTTGTTTCCCATATTTTTTAACACCCCCATTTTTATAAATTTTATTTTTTACCATTCCCTTTATAAAATAATACCAGAGTTAAACTAAAAATTTCATTAAAATTTAAACTTAAACTGCTTTTGCAAACTTTGGTTTGTGTTCCTGAAAAACTTAAAAAATCACAAATTCACTATTTCACTATTGTCTGTTTATAAATTTTGAGGAAGAAAGAATATATCAGCTTTGTCAGAAATAAGTTTTTTGCACCAATACCTAATCAATCCTGGGACACCAACTTTAATGTTAACAAGTAATGAAAATTAACATTTTTTATACTAAAATTCTGAACATTTATGTAGTTTTGAAAGAAACACACCTAAGTAAATCTTTGTAAATTTTGTAAATCCACTAACAAAATTTTTTCTACTCAAAGTTGTAACTTTGAGTTAAAAAATGAG
>JBCNUU010000010.1:0-38157 GCA_039630545.1 Endomicrobiia bacterium | reverse complement strand
GATTTTGTCATATTCATAAGTTGCTGAAACTTCAAGTCTATGAGGTTCTCCTAACATTGTAGTTATGATATCGTGCCAGGTGTCCTCTGTATTTACGGGTAGTGGTTCTAACCAGTATGTGTCCAAATAAGTGTATTCAGAGGAAAGAAGGTTATTGTTAACATCATAGTATTTTATGTAGATTTTAACATTTTTTAGTGGGACATTGCCTGTATTTTTTACAACACCTTGCGCTGCTGCATACCAGTTAGAAGTGCCGTAATTTTGTTTATTCCAGGTGTATTTGCTATAATTTAATGATGGGTTGGTGATATCCTTTTTTTCTATTGCTAAGGGAGCGTAACCAATAGCTGCAAGTCCTAAACCTAATAAGATTGTGTTTAGTGCGGTTTTTCTTGCTTCTTTTTTTGAATAATATTCTGCTTGTAGTATAGTAGTTAGAAAACAAAAAATTGTTACTGTTGATATTATTTTTTTCATACCTTACCCTCCTTATAAATAACTTTTCCGTAAATTATGAAATTTTTGTTTTCAATAGGTTTAAATATTTAGGGTTTGCTGATTCAAGCAATATTTTGTCTTTATGTTTTCTAAATTTTTTACAAGTAGCACCTTTGCCTTCTATCCATACAATAACAATATTGCCAATCTTCGGCTGTTGATTGTCTTTTGACGATTAAGACATAACCTTCTTTGATGTCTTCACCAATTATACTATCAGAGATGACTTTTAGGACAAAATAATTTTTGTGATCACCTTTTATGATTGCCTTCTTAGGAAAATTCCTTGACGCTGTAGATCTCAGTTTCTTTTGTTGTTGTCTTTGTATCCTCTAAAAAATATGAGATTGGTTTATTTAAGATTTTTGCAAGCTTGGATATGGTTTTTAGTGAAGAAGTAGATGCCATTCTCCCACTGCGAAATCACGGCTTGCACTATTCCCATCTATCTTAATATAACAAAACTAAATAATTAATTATTACAAAAAATACAAAACTACAAAGAAAATGTCAATAATAGCAAAAACTAAAAAGAAAAGAGGTGATAAAAATGAATGATGTGTTTTTTACTATAAATGAAGTTGCGAGGTTTTTTAAGGTTAAACATCATACGATTTATATGTGTGTGAAACTTACAAAGTTTTCAACGTATAGGGTTTGGAAGGAGTATAGATACCACGATAAAAGTTCTTCTAGTGGGTGTATAAAAACAAGGTAAAAAAATTAGGTGATATAAATAGTTCGCATAAAAACTCTCTCCTATAGATTTTCTTGCCGTATAGATACTTGTTTTTTAATTATAAATTTTATATTCTCAATTTAAGTTTATTTTGACGGGGTGTAGCTCAGTTGGCTTAAGAGCGCATGGTTCGGGACCATGAGGTCGTGGGTTCAAATCCCGCCACCCCGAATTTTGGTATATTTGTATATTTATGAAAAAAGAAGATACAACACTTAAAATTTATAGTAAATCTATTAAACTTCATAAAAAATATAGAGGAAAAATAGCAACCATACCTAAATGTAAAATAGAAGGTTTAGAAGATTTTAAATACTGGTATACTCCAGGTGTAGCTGCTCCTTGTAAGGAAATACATAAAAATTTCAGCAAAGTTTTTGAATATACTAATAAATGGAACTCCATAGCAATAATTTCAGATGGGAGTAGAGTTTTAGGTTTAGGAGATATAGGGCCATATGCTGCTTTACCAGTAATGGAAGGCAAAGCTTTGATATTTAAATATCTTGGTGGAGTAGATGCATATCCTATAGTTTTAAACACTAAAGATCCGGATAAAATAATTGAAACAGTTAAACTTATATCTGCTAGTTTTGGAGGAATAAATCTGGAAGATATTCAGCAACCAAAATGTTTTTATATTTTAGACAAATTAAGAAAAGAATTAGATATTCCAGTCTGGCATGATGATCAACAAGGTACGGCCACAGCTACTTTAGCTGCTCTTATTAATGCTCTTAAAATAGTAAATAAAAGAATAGATGAAGTTAAAATTGCAATGATAGGTGCAGGTGCAGCTAATATCTGCATAGCCAGGCTTTTGATAAAAGCAGGAGTAGTGTCTGGTAATATAATAATGGTGGATTCAAAAGGAATATTACATCCGGATAGAGACGACATAAAAAACAATAAAGAAGTATATAAAGAAAAATGGGAAATGTGTCAAATTACGAACAAGGAAAAAAGAAGAGGTGATATAGAAAAAGCGATGTTTGGGGTGGATGTTGTTATTGCTGCATCTACTCCTGGACCTGGTATTATTAAAAAAGAGTGGATAAAGAAAATGAACAAAGATCCTATAATTTTTGCTGAAGCAAACCCTATTCCTGAAATTATGCCATATGAAGCCAAAGAAGGTGGTGCGAAAGTTGTAGCTACGGGAAGATCTGATTTTCCTAATCAGATAAATAATTCTTTATGCTTTCCTGGAATTTTTAGAGGTGTTCTTGATGTGCAAGCAAAAACTATCACAGATGAAATGTGTATTGCTGCTGCTGAAGCATTAGCTAGTTTTGCTCAGAAAAAAGGAATTAGTGAGGATTACATAATACCAAAAATGAATGAATGGGAAGTTTTTCCTTTAGTAGCTGCTTCGGTAGGTATTACTGCTGTAAAGCAAAAAGTTTCTTTAAAGAAAATTTCTTATGAACAGTTATATAAAAATGCACACAGACTAATTTGTGAGAGTAGAAGATTATTTGAATTAATTAATAATCAATTGCTTAAGCAATAAATGAGAAAATTTAGTTTGAGAGTACTACTTTTTTTTATTTTTATATCTTTTTGTTTATCTAAAGAAATAAAAAGATATAAATATTTTGCTGAGTGTGCAAGGTTAGAAGGTTCTACCGGCAAGATTTGTTCTATTAATTCGTATACTGTTGCTCATAATAGAGTCCTGTTAGGGTTGCATAGATTTGATGTATCGTTAAATTATGGCGTAACAAAAAATTCTGAAATAGGTATAAAGCTTAATTTAAATGAGCAACAAGATATTACAAAAATAGCAAAAAATATTACTTTAATATCTCCTTATATAAAATATCATATTATTAGTTCATTTTCTAATAACCCTGTGGACATATCACTGGGGTTTTATAGAACAGAGGCTTTTATTGTAATTGAAAAAATTTTATCAGATTTTTATTCTACATCTATTGTTGTTAATTTTTTTCTTTCATTTACAGGGAAAGAAAAGTATTTTTATAGTATTGCTTTTTCAAAATATACCAAATGGATAGAGTATATAATAGATGTAAATCCTGTTAAAAACTTTTATTCTTTTGGAATAAGAGCTTTGTTGATGCCAGACATAAGATTGAGTTTGTTTTTTATTGATTTTAAAAATTTAAAAAACTTGTTGTTTTATAATTTTGTTTTTGGTATATCAGTCAAAGTTTAAGTATGAATGATAGAGTAGCATTTCAATTAACAATATATGGACATGTTCAAGGTATAGGGTATAGATGGTTTGTAAAAGACATTGCAAAAGAAGAAAATCTTTCTGGATATGTAAAAAATAACCAGGACGGTACAGTAGAAATAATAGTTGAGTCAGATAAAGAAGAAAAAGTTAATAGATTTATTGAAAGAATAAAAAAAGAGCATCCATATGCTGTAGTTAAAAAAGTAGAAATTAAAAAAATAAATCCAACATTCTATGATGACTTTATAATAAAATTTTAATCATCTATGGAGATTCCAGAAAATATTCAACAGATAATAGAGACTTATAAACCTATAAATGAAAAAACACTAAGAGAGTTAATCAACAAATATAGAAAAACTCGCGATGAAAAGATAAAAAGTTTTATAATTAATTCTTTCATGTGGCTGGTGGTGAATATAGCTAAGAGTTTTTACAAAAAATATATAACCTCAAATTTAGATTTAGGAGATTTGGTTGAAGAAGGAACAATTGGTCTTCTTAAAGCTATAAACAGGTATAAACCTCAAAAAAAGCACCGATTTGTTGTTTATGCTACTTATTGGATCAAACAATCTATTCAGCTTTATTTAAAAGAAAAACCATTTGCTGCTGTGCAGTTGCCTGTGTCTACTTTAAAGATGATTAAAAAATGGATTCAACAGTGGCAGGACATATATAAAAAATATGGCCGTTCTCCAACAATAAAAGAGATAAGCAAAAAGTTAAATATTTCATATCATAAAATGAAGAAAATTTTACATACATTAGATATATTTTCCAATGTTAGCTCTTTTGATAATCCAATAAATGAAGATTTTAGAATAGAAGATACTTTATCAGATAAATCTTTGACACCAGAAGATTTGTTGGTAAAGATGTCTGATTATGAAACCTTAAAAGATGCTTTTAAGAAAATTTTGACTGAGAAAGAATATGCTGTTATTAAATTGAGGTATCAGAATTTTTCAAAGAATAGGAAAAAAATGGCATATAGAAAAATAGGTAGAATTTTGCATATTTCAGCGGAGTATGTAAGAAAAATAGAAAAAAGAGTTTTAGAAAAATTGAAAAAATTTTTAGAAAGTAGGTAAAGCATATGAAGGAAGAAAACTTTAAAAAATATATAAGAGATATACCAAATTTCCCAAAGGAAGGAATAATATTTAAAGATATCACACCTTTATTAAAAACACCTGATGTATTTTCTTTAGCTATAGAAGAAATATCTAAATACTTTGTTGATAAAAAAGTATCAAAAGTAGTTTCTATGGAAGCAAGAGGTTTTATATTTGGAAGTGTTGTAGCGCATAAGCTTAGATGTGGTTTTGTTCCAGTAAGAAAAAAAGGTAAACTTCCATATAGGACTGTTTCTATTGAATATGAATTGGAGTATGGTAAAGATATTTTAGAAATCCATGAAGATGCTATTACGCAGGGTGATAATGTAATAATAATAGATGATGTGTTAGCTACAGGTGGGACAGCTAAAGCAGTAGCTTCGTTGATAGAGAAATGTAAAGGGAAAGTTATAGGAATGGGTTTTCTGATAGAACTTACTTTTTTGAACCCGCGAGAGAAACTTAAAGGTTACGAAATTTATTCTTTAATTAAATATTAAAAATGTCCCCGTAGCTCAACGGATAGAGCGGTAGCCTCCTAAGCTACATATATGGGTTCAATTCCCATCGGGGACATTTTTAAAAGAAAGGGAAATTTATGCAACAAAAAATTTATTTTGAAGTATTTTTAAAACCATTTAAAGAATTTTTTCAAAAATATAAAAATTTGATTATATCTATTTCTGCAACTATAAGTGCGGTTTTTTTGGTTGTAATTTTGTTAATAGTAAGATCTCATAAGGCAAATGAGTATTTTCTGCAGAGGATTACTGTTGCTGAAAACTCTTTGTATTCTAAAAAATTTGAAGAAGGTTATAAAGTTTTAGATGAGATTATTTCTACTTATAAAAAAACAAAATATGCTGCAATTGCTATGTATATAAAAGCTACATATCTTTATGACTCTAAAGATTTCGAAACCGTAAAAAATTTATGTTTGGAAATTTTGAAGATAAAAAAGCCAAAATCAATAATAGTGCCTACTATGTATATTTTAGGTTTGTGTCATTTTAATCTTTCTAATTTTAACGAGGCAATTAAAATTTTTGACGAAATAATTAAAAAATATCCAGACCATTTTTATACACCAAGGATATATGAAACAATGGCTTTATGTTACGAAGCTAAAGGAGACCAACAGAATGCGAAAGCGATATATGAAAAAATGAATATATTATATCCTGGAAGTTATTGGTCTAATATCTCTCAAAATAAAATCAATACAAAATGAAAAGGCTAATGTTTTTTTTAATTATAACTGGTTTTTTAATAAATTGTGTTTTTACCTCAACAAGAGTTTTCTTAGATACAATTTATGAAGTAGACTATATAAATTATAATAATTTAGACTTTAATAACATTGCATCTGTTGATAGTTGCAGTAAAATTTATTCTTTTCTAAATTCAGCTTTAAAGATAAGTATAGATAATTTTGAATTTAAAGTTAATTTTTGTTCTATCGGAGAGGTAGGAGATAATAACTTTCAAGTTTCGACATATACTTACTTATGGCAAAAAAATTTGCCTTATCCTAATGTTAGCTTTTTGCCATGGATATCTGAGTCATATATAAGATATACATATAATTTTGAATTCTTGAAAGAAAATGTAGAATTTATATCTACAATTGGCAGACAAAAAAAAGAATTTATAAATGGTATGGTTTTGGGGGATAATGGAATAGGATATGATGGATTTTCATTTTGTGTTAATTTAGGTAAATATTTATATTTGGATAGTTTATTTAGTAGAGTGATATCCTATGGAGGATTTATTGAGAATAAAAAATTTGATCTTTATAGTTTTCTTGTAGGCAGCAAGTACTATAAAAGTTTTGATTTTGGAATATCTACTACTCTGGAGAACAACGAAATTTTAAATTTTGAGAAAATTTTTTATGAATTTTTTATAAAAAGAGAACTTACAAATTACTATTATATTTTTGAATATTCTTTTCAAACAGGAAGAAAAGAACAGATGGAATATTCTGGAAATTTATGGTTTCTAAAAGCAGCCACAAGAGGGAAAAATAAATACTTAGGTGAGTCAGAAGCAAGTTTAGTGTGGTTGCTTTCATCCGGAGGAGATGAAAGAAATAAGTTTGAACCTTCATTTTATAGGAAATATTACTTTTTAGAACCATATGGATATGGTGATTTTGCTAAAGCTAATATAAACAACATTTTTTTTGATTTACCTCAAGGTTACAGTGGAATTTTTGTTTTAGGTTTTAATTTATTGATTAACCCGTTGAAAAGATTTTTTGCTGGATTGGGATATTATTTGTTTTCATCTCCTTCGGCTCCGGATAATAAACCGGAACCATCAGCTACAGAAAAAACTTTAGGTGCAAAGAAAGCAATTGGTGTAGAATATGATTTTTCTGTAAGATATAGTATTTCTGATATTTTAGATATAAGTTTATATTATTCAATATTTAACCCTACAAAAGGAGTCTATGAAAAAGACGAAGATGCTACAAAGTTAGGAATTTATGTAAAGAGTAAGTTTTAATATGAAAAAATTATACGTTGCTATCCTTTATCATCATCATCAACCCTTATATAAAGATCCGTTAGATAACTATTACCATCTTCCATGGGTAAAGTTTCATGCAACAAAGGACTATTATGATATGGCAACATGGGTCGAAAAGTTTCCGAAATTGAAGTTAAATTTTAATTTTGTTCCGTCGTTACTGGTTCAACTTGAAGATTATTCCAGAGGTGCTAAAGATAAATACCTTGAATTGACTCTTAAACCATCTACTGAGCTTACCGTAGAAGATAAGTTATTTATACTTAAAAACTTTTTTAATTGTAATTGGGAAACAATGGTTTATCCTTACAGAAGATACAGGGAGCTTTTAGAAAAAAGAGGAAAAAATTTAAAAGAAGATGAAATTTTAAGAAAGATTACATATTTTAACCATAAAGATTGGACTGATTTGCAAGTATGGTATAACTTAGTTTGGTTTGATCCTTACTGGAGGAAAAATGATTTAGAAATAAAGGCTTTATTTGAAAAACAAGAAGGTTTTACACAGGAGGACAAGTATCTAATAACAAATAAACAATCTTGGATTTGTGGTGAGATTATTAAAAAATATAAACAACTTCAGCAAGAAAACAAAATAGAAATTTCTTTTTCTGCTTTTTATCATCCTATTTTGCCGTTATTATTAAATCCACAAAATGCAAAAATTTCAGCACCTCATATAAAATTACCTTCTAACGCAATATCTTTACTTACTGATGCAGAAAAGCAAATAGAAATAGCTAAAAAGTATTATGAGGAAAAATTTGGGATATCACCAAAAGGTTTTTGGCCCTCAGAGGGAGCTGTTTCTGATGATTTGGTTTATCTTTTAAAGAAGTTTAAAATAAGATGGTTCGCTACTGATGAAGATATTTTGGCAAAAACTTTAATAAAAGAGGGAGAGATTTTTTCTAAAGATGCACTCTTTACACCTTACAGATTTTATATTGATGAACCAATTTATGTAATTTTTAGAAATAAGGAGTTATCTAATAATATCAGTTTTGTTTATTACAAATGGAAAAAAGAAGATGCTATAAAAGACATAGAATTAAAACTTACAGAAATTTATAATCTTTCAAAAAATAAAGATTTTCCATTTTTAGTATCTATAATACTTGATGGAGAAAATTGCTGGGAGTATTATCAAAATGATGGCGAAGATTTTCTTTATGCTTTTTATGAGATGCTTACATCTAATGAAATATTCGAAACAGTATTAATAGATGATTATCTGTCTAAATATCCAAAAACACCAATTTTGAAAAATATATGGCCTGGTTCCTGGATAAATTCTAATTATGAGATATGGATAGGACATCCTGAAGATAATAAAGCATGGGAATATCTATATAAAACAAGAGAGTTTTTGCAAAATTTTTTGATAAATAATCAGATCTCTAAAGAAAAAGAAGAATTCTGTTGGCAGGAAATTTATGCAGCTGAAGGTTCTGATTGGTTCTGGTGGTTTGGTGATGAACATTACTCATATCAAAGTGATCTTTTTGATTTTTTGTTTAGACAACATCTAAAAAATGTATATATAGCTTTACAACAGGAATATCCTAATTATCTGGATATACCAATAAAAATAAATATGGTAAAAAATAATATTTTAGTTCCATCTAATTTTATTACACCAACGATAGATGGTAAAATTTCTAATTATTTTGAATGGGTCAACTCCGGTAAATATATACGGATAAATTTTTCACAGCACAGAACAAATTCCATAGCAGATTCTTTATATTATGGTTTTGACTTAAAAAATATCTATATTCGTATAGACTATCATGAAAAATTAGAATTCAAGGATCTTGTATTAAATATATGTTTTATTAGTGACTTAAAAAACAATAAAGCTTATAATTTCAAAATTAACTTAGACGAAAAAGATAAAAAAGCATATAAGGTTTTTTTCCCCAACGGTGAAACAAAAGAGGTAGAAAACAATTTAGCTATAGATAGAATAATAGAGATTAAAGTTCCTTTTATTTTATTAGAAACAAAACCACATCAACAAATAGTTTTTTTTGTAAATTTTGAAAAAAAAATTAATGAGAAATTAGTAGAAATACAAAGACTACCAGAAAACGGATTTATAGAGATATTTCATCCTGACGAAACATATTTTAAAATGTTTTGGACTGTATGAAAGGAGGTTTTTGATGATGAAAGCAAAACATAAAATGGAAGAACCAATAGTTACAGCGGTTACATTTGATAAAAACCAAGTAAAAATGAGCATATTGGATGTTCCTGATCGCCCAGGTATAGCAGCTAAAATTTTTGGAGCACTGGCTAAAGAGAATATAAATGTAGACATGATTGTACAATCAGCTGCTAGAGGTAAAAAAAATGACATTTCTTTCACAATCTCTTATAATGATTTAAAAAAAGCACTAGAAGTGTTAGAAGAAATAAATAAGCAATTAAATTCAGGTGGTGTAGTTTATGAAGACAACATGGCGAAGGTTTCAATTATAGGTGTTGGTATGAGGAGTCATCCAGGTGTAGCTGCTAAAATGTTTGAGACTTTAGGTAAAAACAATATAAACATAGAAATGATTTCTACATCTGAGATAAAAATTTCCTGTATAATCAAAAAAGAACATTTAGAAACAGCTGTAAAAAGTTTACATCAAGCTTTTGAATTACATAAAAAGAAATAAAGTTAAAAGCCTGTAGTCTCTTCCTCTGAGGAAGTTGAAATTTCATCTGTTATTGTAGCGTATTCTTGTGGTTGGGTTCCTTTAATAAAAGCTTCAAGATAAACTTTTTTGGAATCAGGTGTTGCTAATAGTCCAGAATTAGCATCTATTAAAACTTCCACTATTCCTTCAGGCTTTTCAAAATCTTTGTTAGGTAAATTTTCAGTTGCAAACTTCATGTATTCTGTCCATATTGGACAAGCAACTTTACCACCAGTTGCGTCTCTACCTAAAGACTTTTTAATATCTAAACCTACCCATACTCCACATATTATGTCTGGAGTATAACCGATATACCATGCATCAGTACAATCATTGGAAGTTCCTGTTTTACCCGCTGAGATTTTGCCTAAATTTCTTGCGTAATAACCTGTTCCACTTTTTACAACCCCTTTTAACAGATTTGTAAGTATATATGATATCTCTGGTGTTAAAACGATTGTTTCTTTTGGTGAGTAAGATTTTATTGTATTGTTGAACTTATCTTTTATTTCTACAATTCCATAAGGTTCAACTTTTATGCCATAGTTAGCAAATACATTATATGCAGTAACTAATTCCCAAAGTGTTACTTCTGAAGCTCCAAGTGCTAATGAATAAGTATTAATAAGAGGTGTATTAATACCAAGTTTTTTAGCACATTCTATTATTTTGTTAGTTCCTAATTCCATTGTTAATCTAATTGCACATGAATTAAGAGATAATTCTAAAGCTTTTCTTAGAGTTACTTTTCCATAATATTTATTTTTGTAATTTTCTGGAATCCATATTTTATTTTTTTCTTTTAATTGTGACAGATTGGATATAAATTCGTCCTTGTTTGTAATGTTGATTTTAGCAAGTTTGCTGTAATCTAATTGAGAATAATCAGAAGTAGCTTTAAGTAGTTCCCAGTCAAAACCATTATTGTAAAAAACAAGCGGTGTGTCTTCAATTATGGTAGATGGGGTGTAGTTATTTTCCAAAGCAGCTAAAAAAATTATTGGTTTAAAAGCAGAACCTGGTTGTCTTTTTGCTTGTGTTACTCTATTAAATTGAGATTTTCTGAAATCTCTTCCTCCTATCATAGTGAGAATTTTGCCTGTTTTTATCTCCATAGCTATTAATGCACATTGTACAGGATCTGTTGATTTTATTATTTTATCGATCTCAATAAGACGCTTTGATATTATTTCTTCTGCTTTTTTTTGGAGATTAAGATCAAGAGTTGTTATTATGGTTAATCCTTCCGTATATAATGTTTCAGAAGAAAATTCTTTCTCTATTTGTTCTTTTATATACTCTACAAAATAAGCAGCTGTAGCAGAGGGTACAGAAGTATATCCTACAACTATAGGTTCATTTATAGCTTCTTCATAGAGTTGCTTATTTATATACTTTAATTTTAACATTCTGTTTAAAACAACATTTCTTCTTTTTATAGCACGCTCATAGTGTTTAAAAGGCGAATAATATGAAGGTGAACGAATTAGTCCCGCCAAAAGAGCTGCTTCAGATAAAGTTAGTTCGTATAGATTTTTGGAAAAATAAATCTTTGCAGCCTGTTGAATCCCATATGCTCCGTGTCCAAAATACACTTGATTTAAATACATTTCTAAAATTTCATCTTTAGAAAAATGGTGTTCTAAGTTAATAGTTAAAATTAACTCTTTTAGTTTCCTTTCTAAGTTTTTTTTATGAGTTAAAAAGGAAATTTTAGCAAGCTGCTGAGTAATTGTAGAACCGCCTACATAAAATTTCCTTTTAAGTAAATTATCTAATAGTGCTTTTAATATCCTTTTAGGATTTATCCCCCAGTGTTTATAGAAAGTATGATCCTCTATTGCTAACGTTGCAAGTTTTATGTATTCAGGAATATCTTTAAACTCAACCCAAGTTCTCTTTTCTGTAAAAAGTTCTGTAATAAGTATACCATTTCTGTCAAGGATTTTAGTTGATAGCACCGGAGTGAAATTTTTAAGTTCATCTTCTGTGGGTAGTTCTTTATAAAGTTTTATAAAATATGCTAAAATCAAAATTGTTAATAAAAACAATAAAAAAATACCAAGTAAAACTAATTTTTTAGATTCTATACTTTTAATAAATTTCATAGACTTAATTTTTCAGTTGAATTACATTTTTTAATTTTATATAAAAAATTAAAATTTTTCAATGTTTTCATTTTTAAGGAGAAAAAACACATGCAAGCGATAATAATGGCAGGTGGATTTGGCACAAGATTAAGGCCATTAACTAGTATTATACCTAAGCCAATGGTACCTGTAGTTAACAAACCTATGATGGAACATGTTATAAGACTACTTAAAAGATATAATATTGATGACTTGATTGTGTTACTGTTTTATCAACATGAATATATAACTAAATACTTTGGCAATGGCGAGAATTTTGGAGTGAAAATAAGGTATATCTTACCTGATGGAGATTATGGTACCTGTGGTGCTGTTGGATTTGCAAGGGATTATGTAAAGGAAGATAAATTTATGGTAATTTCAGCTGATATCATTACAGATTTAGATCTAAAAAAATTAATAGAATTTCATGAAAATAAAAATTCTTTAGCAACTATTGTACTTACAAGTGTGGAAAATCCTTTAAACTATGGTATAGTGATATATGACGAAGATTTTAGAATAAAAAAGTTTTTAGAAAAACCAACATGGAGTGAAGTATTTTCTGATAAAGTAAATACTGGGATTTATATGTTTAATAAAGAAATTTTTGAATATATTCCTAAAGATACCTTTTTTGATTTTTCAAAGGATTTATTTCCAAAACTTTTAGAAAATAATCTTCCTTTATATGCATGTGTACTAGATGGATATTGGAAAGATGTAGGTACTCTTCAAGAGTATAGATTTTGTCATTATGATATTTTAGAGAAGAAGGTTAATATTTCTATAGATGGAAGAATTACTAAAATAAACAACACTGAATTTGTTGTAGGAGATAACACTACCATAGGAGAGAATTTTGTCTGTGATAAATATGTAGTTATTGGGAAAAATACTAAAATAGGTAATAATGTAGTCATAAACCGTTCAGTAATAGGTGATAATTGTGTGATAGAAAATGATTGTGTGATATTTGGAAGTATAATAATGAATAATGTTTATGTAGGAAAAAATACTTCTATTAAAGAAAGCATAATTCACTATAATACAAAGATAGGCGATAATGTTGTTGTAGAAGTTAATTCGGTGATAGGAGAAGAGTGTGATATTCAAAATAATTCTCACATAAAAGCAAATATTAAAATATGGCCTAAAAAAATAGTTGAGGAAGGAGCAACGGTATCTACCAGTTTAATATGGCAAGAAAAATGGAATAGAGTTCTTTTTGGTTCTATGGGGGTTTCAGGACTTTTAAATTCAGAAATTTCACCTGAATTTGCATGCAAATTAGGAGCGGCTTTTGGCAGTCTTATTGGCAGAGGTAAAAATGTAATCACTTCAAGAGATGCTCATAAAGCCTCCAGGATGATAAAACGCAGTATGATTTCTGGGTTGTTGTCTGCAGGAGTGAAAGTAGGCGATTTGCGAGCAGCTCCGATTCCTGTGGTCAGATATGAAGTTGGTAAAGAAAATGTAGACGGTGGTTTACATGTGAGGTTATCGCCTTACAATCCAAATATTATTGAAATAAGATTTTTTGATAGGAATGGAAATGATATTTCTGTTGCACAGGAAAAAAGTATAGAACAGTTGTTTTTAAGAGAAGATTTTCCTAGAGCTTCTTTAGAAGAAGTAGGAGAAATTGTCTTACCTCCAAGGGCATATGAGTATTATAGAGACGGATATTTAAAATCTTTAGATGTGGAGACAATTAAAAAAGCAAGATTAAAAGTTGTGATAGATTACTCATATTCTACTGCAGTAAATATTTTCCCTTCTATCTTAGGTGAACTAGGTGTTGAAGTTGTGTCTTTAAATGCTTTTGTAGATAGTTCTAAAATTGCAAGGACAGAAAAAGAACTCAACTACGCCTTAGAGCAGCTTTCTAATATAGTGACTACCTTAGATGCAGATGTTGGATTCATGTTAGATAACGGGGCTGAAAAAATTTATATAGTAGACGACAAAGGTAAAGTTTTAGACAATCAGTTAGCATCAATGGTAATTTTGTTGTTAAGAATAGCCTCCATTAAAGAAGAAAAATTTAAAATTGCTTTGCCAGTATATTTTTCTAATGTAGTTAATGAAATTATTGCTTCTTTTCATAAAGATATTGAAGTTGTCTGGAGTAAAACTTTGCCGAGATATTTAAGAGAAGAAGCAAGAAAAGAAAATGTAAAATTTATTGCAGATGGATTAGGAGGATACATTTTTCCAGAGTTCCAACCAGCATTTGATGGAATGTTTGCTATCGGAAAAATTTTAGAGCTTTTAAGTAAACAGGATACTAAAATTTCCAGAATAAAAAGAGAAATACCTGACTTTAATGTAGTCCACAGTAAAATTTCCTGTAGTTGGGAAAATAAAGGTTTTGTTATAAGAAAATTAATAGAAGAACACAAAAATTATAAAATTGAGTTAATAGATGGTGTAAAAATATGGATGGGCAATAAAGATTGGATATTATTTTTGCCTGACCCAGATGAGGCATATTTACACATATATGTAGAAACTCAAAAAGAAAAAGATACTCAAAGATTGCTAAGTGAGTATATAACTAAACTGAACGAGTGGATAAAAAAATGAAAAACTTTGTTATGGTGATAACTTCAGTTCCTGCAAAGTCTGTGGATAAAATAATTAATTATATTTTAAAAAATAAACTAGTAGCTTGTGTTAATAGAGTAAGAAATGTGAATTCTTTTTACTGGTGGGAAAATAAAATATGTAAAGATAAAGAGGATTTGCTCCTAATAAAAACAAAAAAGACATTAGTAAACAAAATTATTGAAGAGATCAAAAAAATACACCCTTACAAAATTCCAGAAATTATTTCTTTTGAAATATATAAGGCGAACAAAGAATATTTAAAATGGATTAAAGAAATAACAACAAAGTAAACTTATGTTACCACTTATAAAATATCCACATCCACTTTTAAAAAGAAAACTTTCTCCTGTAGAGAAATTTAATTCAGAATTGAAACATATTGTAAGAGATATGTTTGAGACGATGTATGCATATAACGGTATAGGATTGGCGGCAAATCAAGTTGGAATAGATTTACAAATAGTGGTTGTAGATATTAGTTATAAAGAGAAAAATGTAAAATCAACGTCATTTGCTCTCATTAATCCTAAAATTTTACAATATAGCAGCAAAAAAATAGATGCTGAAGAAGGTTGTCTTTCTTTTCCGGGTTACTATGAAAGAATAAAAAGAGCAGAAACTATAGAAGTTGAATATTTTGATATAAATGGTAAGAAAAATAAAATTATAGTTAATAATTTATTAAGCAGAGTTTTGCAACATGAAATAGATCACATCAATGGTATAAGCTTTATTCAAAGAATGTCTGCTGATAAAAGGTTAAAATTTTATGTTTTATATTTTTTAGGTAAACATAAATTTTAGAAATGAAAGTTATTTTCTGGGGTTCTTCTTCTTACTTTTCTGTGCCTTTTCTTGAAGATCTTATAAATAATAAAAATATAAAAGTGTCATATGTAATAACTCAACCGGATAAACCCTCTGGCAGGGGATTAAAGATTAAACCCTCTTTAATAAAAATTTTATCAGAAAAAAATAATATTAAAGTATTAACTCCTGAAAGTTTAGAATCAGATGAGATTTTAAGCATAATAAAAGATATTGATTTTAGTATAGTTGTATCATATGGTAAAATTATACCAGAAAAAATAATAAAACTTCACAAATATGGAATGTTAAATATACATTTTTCCTTGTTGCCTAAATATAGAGGTGCGGCACCCGTTCAATGGTGTTTAATGAATGGAGATAGTGTAACAGGTGTAACGATATTTTGGTTAGATGAAGGCATGGACACCGGTGATATATTTTTGCAAGAACAAGAAACCGTAACTATTCAAGATGACTTCTATAGTTTATCTGAAAGGTTAATAAGGAAAGCTAAAGGGTTATTATATGAAACTATAATCAGAATTTTATCTAACCAGATTATTAGAATTCCTCAACAAGGACATCCAACTTATGCACCTCTACTCAAAAAAAGTGATGGCATAATAAATTGGAATTTTGATGCCTGGAAGATTCATAACATAGTAAGAGCATTAGTTAGTTGGCCTAAAGCTTCAACTAAGTTGGAATTTAACAATAAAATTTTAAATGTAAAAATACTACAAACTATACCTTGGGAGGAAAAGTTTAACTCAAATGAAAAAATTTCATGTGGTACAATAATAGAGGTAGCTAAAGATTTTATATTAGTATTATGTGGTAATAATAGCATTCTTAAGGTATTAAAACTCCAGCCAGAAAACAAAAATCCTATAACTGCTGCACAGTTTATATGCGGTTATAGAGTAAAAAAATTTGACAGGTTTATATGATAAAATTTATTTTTCACTATATTGTATTAAATATTTATCTATTTTTTACTAATTTTGTTTCTTATTCTAAAAAAAAGAAGTTATTATGTTGGCTTATTGAAATTAACAATAAAATATCAATTAAACATTCAAAAAAATTTTTTAAAAAAATTTTATTTTTGCTTCCAAAATGTTTGCAAAATTCTTCTTGTGTAAATTCCATAGATAACTGTAAACTATGTGGCAGGTGTAAGATAAAAGATATAATAAAGATAAAAGAGAATCTTTCTAAGAATATAGATGTTAAGATAAAAATAGCTTCTGGCTCACAAATAGCTAAATTATATTTAAAAGCCATAAACCCGGACTATACAATAGCAGTAGCATGTGAAGAAGAATTGATTGCTGGGATAAGAGATAATTTTAATTATGCTATAATTGGAATCCCTAATACTATATTAGAGAAACCCTGTATTAATACTGATGTAGATATAGAAAAGGTAAGACATTATTTAAAAAAAATTTTAGAAACTACTATATGAAGAAGTACGGACTATATGTTCACATTCCATTCTGTAGGTCTAAATGTTATTACTGTGATTTTTATTCTATTAATAATTTAGAACTTCTAGATAGTTATATCAATTCGATAGAAAAAGAGATAATTTGTTTTTTTAATAAATTTTTAATAACAAATCCACAGATAGTTACTCTTTATATAGGTGGCGGTACACCTTCTTTATTAAATGAAACGCAGATTGAAAACTTATTTTATATCTTAATAAGACATTTCGATTTTAAAAATCTAAAAGAAATAACAATAGAATTTAATCCTGAAAGTGTAACCGAATTTAAATTAGCAGAGATAAAAAATTTATTTTTCTCGTTAACTAAAAATATAAGGTTAAGTTTAGGTGTTCAGAGTTTTAATGACAAAATTCTTAAATCCATTGGTAGAATACATACAATAGAAAATGTAATAAGTGCCGTTAAAATTTTTGAAAAATTAGGATTTTGTAACTATAACTTTGATCTTATTTTTGGACTTCCTGGCCAAAAAATTAAAGATGTAATACAGGATTTAGAATTTACAGTAAAGTTTAATCCAACTCATGTATCCTGTTATGCTTTAACTATAGAGGAAGGGAGTTATTTTTATAAATGTAAATATTTTCCTGATGAAGATTTGCAAGCGAAGATGTATGAAATAATAGTTGATTTTTTATCAAAAAATAATTATAATATATATGAGATATCTAACTTTGCTAAAAGTGGATATGAATGTTTACATAATCTGAATTACTGGAGAAGGAAAGAATATATAGGGATAGGTACATCATCAGTATCTTTTTTAAATAAAAAACGCATAACTAATGTATCGAAAGTAGAGGAGTATATAAACCTGAACTTTAAATATGAAGTAGAAAACATTCCTGACGAAGTTGCTCTAAAAGAAAAAATAATATTAGCACTAAGAACTACTAAAGGGTTGTTAATAAATAAAAGTATTCAAAGGAAGTATAATACAATAATAAAAAAGTTAATCAAAGAAGGAAAGTTGAAAAGAGAGGATAATTATTTAATAATCCCCTCAAAATATAAATTTGTAGCTAATCAAATTTTAGTTGAATTTATATAATTTGTTTTCATGAAAAAGATAGCACTAACATTAATTCTCTTGGTAATAATATCCCACAGTTTTACATTAACTTTAACTGAAGAAAAAATTAATCTTGAAAAATCAATCCAGCAGAAAGTTGAGGACATAGTTTTAAAAATAATAGGAAGTAAAAATTTTGTCGTATTAGTAACTGTAGAAATAAAAACTCCAGAACAGACACCTGCAAGCAACATAGATTTAAGTAAGCAGCAATACCCTGGGTTGTATATTAGAGAAGAAGAATATCTACCTGGTGTTACATATTCATATCTTCCGATAACAAATCCTGCTACTAATTTACCTATGCAACTTGTAATAGATAGAATTATTATCAATGTAGCAGTAGATGTAAGTTTACCAGAAAATATAGTAAATAGAATAAAAACAGAACTTCCTTCATTTTTAGGTTTAAACACAATGCGTGGAGATACTATTAATGTAACAAGGATTCAGTTTCAAAAAACACCTACATGGCAGATGATATTAGAACAAATGTTACCTCATTTATATATTCCATTTATAATTTTTGTAATTGCTTTATTTTTATTTGGTCCTGTTACTCATTTCTTTAAAACCATAGTTAAAGCTGTCCAGTTAAGAATAGAAGCAGATGCTAGACTTAGAAGTACTGAGAAAACAGAAATTTCAGGACAAACTCAGACTGGCTTATTACCTGGTGTTGAGATTCCGGGTTTGCCAGCTCCTCAAGGAGGTTTTGGAGGAGGTACATTTGAACTAACTGTGGGTGGAAAAAAAGAAGAGAAAACACAGAGGAAACTTTTTGATTTTATAAATAGGTCTAATCTTAAAAATTTATGGTATCTTATAAAGGACGAAGCACCTTCCACTATAGCACTTGTATTAAATTATTTACCTCCTGATTTAGTTTCAGAATTTATGATGATGTTAGATCAAAAAACTCAAGCAAAAGTAGCTTTAGAACTTGCTTCTGTTAAACTTCCAGATCCTAAAGAAGTCCAGGAAATTGAAAATAATATAAAGTCAAGAATTGACTATTGTATAGGAGGTGAAGAATACTTTTTATCCTTATTAGATCAAGCAGACAAAGATGTTCAAGAGGATATCTTGCAAACTTTGTCTATTCAAAATCCATCTTTAGCTGAAAAATTGAGGGAGAAAATATTCTTATTTGAAGATATTTTATTTCTTGATAAAACAACACTTCAAAAAATTATTCGTGAAATCCAAAGGAGAGGAATTTCTTTGGCAATAGCTTTAAAAGGTGCTTCAGATGAAATAAAAAATAAAGTTATGGATTGTCTGACAGAAGGTGGGCGTGCGATGTTAGCAGAGCAGATGGACCTTTTAGGTGAAGTTGGAGAAAAAGTTATAAAAACTGAACAGAAAAAATTATTGCAACTATTCGTGATTTATTAAATGCTGGTGAAATTACAATAGATAGAAGTAAATTTATAAAAGAACAGATAGAAAGACAAAGAAGTTTTACTATAGAACCAGAAGTAATTGAAAAAAAGAAATAATTTTTGTTCTTTTACATATTTAAGAAAGGAGAGTAAAAATTATGGATCTGATGACAGTAATTGGGTTGGGTTTGGGTATCTGGGCTGTATATTATACTCTTCAGGCTGGTGGATTGGTAAACATGATTTATAACCTTCCTTCTTTAATTCTTGTATTGGGTGGGACCATAGCTTCAACTTTTCTTACTTATCCTTATCGAATTCTTAAAAGAGTTCCTAAAGCTATGATGTTAGCACTTTTTCCTCAAAAAAGATGGACAGCAGAAAAGTACATAAGGCTTTTGGTTGATTTAGCTGAAGAGGCGAAACGAGGAGGATTGGATTCTTTACAAGATAGTTTGCCTAAAATTAAAGACCATTTTTTAGTAGATGGACTGCAAATGGTATTAGATGGACTTCCACCAGAAATTGTGAGAGAAAACTTAATAAAAGAAATAACATTTATAAGAAGAAGACACCAGCAGATTCATGCAGTCTTTAGAGGTATGGGTGCTTATGCTCCAGTATTTGGATTGCTTTGTACTCTGATAGGTGTAGTGGGTGTACTTAAAAATCTTACAAATCCTGAAGCAATAGGTTCTTCTATGGCTGTTGCAGTGATTACTACATTTTATGGAATATTTGGCACAAACTTTATTTTTCTGCCTATTGCTAATAAACTTGCTGCTTATACTGAGGAAAAGTTACTACTTAAAGAGGTTGCTATAGAAGGTATTTTAGCAATTCAGGCAGGTGAACTACCATCTGTTGTAAGCAGAAGACTCCAGGCATTTTTAGCACATAAAATGAGGCAGAGAAAAAAATAATTATGGAAGAAAAAAACAGATTAGAAGAAATTGAACAAGAAATCCAAGAAGAAATTACTGAAAGTGAGGAAATAAAACAAGGTTTGAATATCTGGCGAACAGTTTATTCAGATATGTCTACTAACCTGGCGTTATTTTTTTGATATTATTTGCGTTTACAAGGCTAAGTGCTTCAAAAAGAGAACAGCTTATGCGAGCATTAGCAAATTTAGGTAAGAAAATCGAAGTTACTCAGCAACAGATAGTGGAAGAACAAACAGATGAGCTGTCAAAAAAGCTTAAAGATATCGCAACTGTAGAGGTAAAAGAAGAAGAAATTGTAATAAATTTACCTTCTCCAGTATTATTTGATATAGGTAAAGCAGAACTTAAAGATACCGCTTTAGTTGTTCTTAAAGAAGTGGCAGAAAGTTTAAAATCCATTACTAGTGAAATAGTAGTAGAAGGGCACACAGATAATACCCCTATTTACGGAGGTAAGTATAAGTCTAACTGGGAGCTTTCTGCTGCTAGGGCTTTTTCTGTGAGGGATTATTTAATAAAAGAAGGCATAGAAGAAAAAAGAATCTCATGTGTTGGGTATGGTGAATATAGGCCGGTGGCACCAAACGATACAGAAGAAAATAAGGCAAAAAATCGTCGTATAGAGATAAAAATTATTAAAAAATAGTTTTATGAATAATAAAACTACTCTGAAAAGAACAATAAAATCAAAATTAGAAATTTTAGGAAATGAAGATAATTACAAGATAGATGCCGAAAGTTGGGTTACACCTTATGGGAATCTTATGACATTTTTGATGATATTTTTCTTTGTCTTATATGCTTACACTTACTTTTCTAATGATATTAATTATGAACGTTTAATGAATAAAATACAGGCTCAGGTTGCTAACTTAGATTTAAAGTTAAAAAAAGAGCTTGAAAAAAGAGAAAAAGAGACAGAATTTGCACAGAAACTTAAAGAATACATGGAAAAAAGAGGGCTGTCTGAAGCAGCACAGGTAAACATTACTGCACAGAAAATTCGGATTATGTTTACAGAGCGAGCAGTATTGTTTGCTTCAGGTAGGGCAGACTTAGATGAGAACGCTAAAAAAGTTTTAGACGATTTGTCTGAGTTGATATCTACACTTCCTTCAACAAATTTAATAATAATAGAAGGTCATACGGATAATGTTCCTATTAGAACAAAAGAATATGCAAATAATATGGAACTTTCTATTGCAAGAGCAATTTCTGTGATGAGGTATTTTACAGAAGTTAAGAACTTACCACCTGAAAGATTTGCTATAGCAGGTTATGGAGAACATAAACCTGTTGTGAACAATGATACTGAAGAAAATAGAGCTAAAAATAGACGTATAGAGATTATAATTTCAAGAACATAGATTTTTTTAGATTAATCCCTCCTTACTTTTAAAAATATGACTATAAGACAGAAATTAAGAATGATATTTTTTGTTTTTGTAGTATTAATTTTTACTTTAATATTATGGTTAGTGTTGAGTTTATATCTTCAACAGAAAAATTTTATAAGATATGTAGAAATGAGAGATAGGTTGGGATTGTTAGAAAGTATTATCCAAACCGTTGGATTTCAAAAATTACGTTTTGATTATTATATATTGCTTCAAGAAGAAAAAGAAAAAGAAAACTTTGTATTATTAACCACTCATATTAAAGGAATTATAAATCTTTATATTCAAAAAACGCCTTATAGTAATGTAGAAAAAGAATATAGTGTTTTGTTAAACATTGCTGAGAAGATATTTAATGAAAAAGACAGAATTAAGAAAATAAACATAGCAATGAATGATTTCCTTTCGGCATATGAAATATTTACAAATAATATAAATAAAGAAAAAAGTATGTGCATAAAACAGATAAATTCTTTACAAAGTAATATTCAATTTTTATATGTTCTAAGCTGGGTTATTTCATTTATTGTAATAGGTTTTTCTCTATTTATTAGTTTCAACTACGGAGTAAAAGTATATAACTCTCTGATAAATCCCTTGAAGATCATAGTGAGATTTGCTGATAGTTTGTCTAAAGGTAATTATACAACTATAGACTTTTCAACTAAAGATGAATTTTCAGAAGTGATTTCAGCTTTTAATCATATGGTAAATAGCTTAAAAACATTACAGACACAAATTTTACAGATGGATAGATTATCTAACATTGGGCAATTGGCAGGAGGTATTGCACATGAACTTAATAATCCTTTAGTTGGAGTGTTAGGTCAAGCACAGATTTTGTTAGAGAAACTTCCGGCAGATTCTCCTTTAATAGAACATGTTAAAAAAATAGAAAGAGCTGCTTTAAGATGCAAAGAAAGCGTGGCTACACTTTTGAAATTTTCTAGACAGAAAGAATATGAGTATAGTGAGGTAGATATAAATGATGTAATAAAAAGTACTTTATTTATTGCTGATAGTGAACTTAAAGCAAATAATATAGAGATCCAAACTTTGTTAGATGAAAAATTACCAAAACTAAAAGTTTCAGTTCCTCATATACAACAGGCGTTTCTTAATATAATAAATAATTCAATTCAGGCAATTTCAGAAAATACAACAAATAAAAATAACTTTATTAAAATAAGAACATATACTACAATATTAGATGAAGAAGCAAATAGTTCAAAAAAATATGTTGCTGTAGAAGTTCAAGATACTGGTTGTGGAATAGAAAAAGAAAATTTTAAATTGATTTTTGAGCCATTTTTTACTACAAAAAGTAAAGACAAATTTGCTGGGATGGGTCTTTCTATTACTAGAGATATTATATTGCATCATAAAGGTAAAATTACAGTGATGTCTGAAGGGAAAGGTAAAGGCGCTACTTTTGTTATATATTTACCTGTTCCTTAAGCATATGAAGAAATTTAAAAAACTTGTAGCAGGAATTACTTTTTTAATTTTAAATAATTTATTAAATGCTTATTCTCGAGTAGATTTTTTTACCACTTTACAAGTCATTGTAAATGTAGAAAAGATATATGAATTGCCTGTTTATAAAATAGCCGGTAAAGAAGATAAATATATCACGATTAAAGATCTGTCTAAAATTCTAAAAGCAACTTTAACTTATTATTCAAAAGGCAAATACATAAGTTTTAATTGCAGGAAAGAAAAAATATACTTTTATATTAACAAAAATTATTTCATATGGTCAAAACAAAAATTTTATTTACCATCTGAGATTATAAATTTCAAAAACAGAGTTTTGGTGCCTATTAGTATACTTAACAATAATGTATTTCTTAAAATTTTAAATATTGATACTCAGTTTAGAAAAGATGAAAATACATTAATAATAAACTGGTTAGACACTATATCAGTAAGTTATTATGTTGTTAAAGACAAAGCTTTAATAGAAATAAAATCAACTTCTGCTTTGCAATACGAATATTTATATGAAGATGAAAAGATTGTTTTAACCTTTTTTAATGAAAAGCTACAGCCTAAAGAATACAGGATTTTTGGAAGTGTAATTTCTAAAATAAAATTATCCCAGCAAAACGGAGAGTCTGTAGTTGAAATTTATACAAATCAAAGAGTTGAAATAAAAAGAGAAGAGTTTAAAGATAAAATAATTCTAGAAATATATAAGATAGATTTCGAAGACACAACAGAAATAGCTAGAAACGCAAAAATTTTTACTGAAGAAAAAAATGATTTAAGTTCTTCAGATCCAAATAATACATATCCAACTGTTAATGTTGATAGCAATTTTATCAAAAAAAGGATTATTGTAATTGATCCTGGACATGGTGGAGAAGATCCGGGAGCAGTTGGTAAATATGGAAGTAAAGAAAAGGATATTAATTTATCAATTTCTAAAATTTTAAAAGAAAAACTTGAAGCGAATGGTTTTACTGTTTTACTTACAAGAGATGATGATATTTTTGTTCCTTTAGTAAAACGCACAAAATTTGCAAATGACAATAATGCAGATTTATTTATTTCAATTCATTGTAATGCCTCAGAAAAACCATCAGGTACAGATAGAGGGCTTGAAGCATATTTTCTTTCTGAAAGGGCAACAGATCCGGATGCTGTTGCTACTGAAAAGTTAGAAAACGAAGTAATAAAATTTGAAAAAAAGACAGAAGAACTTTCGAAATTACAGAAGCTTTTATGGTCCATGATAGTAAATGAATTCATTAATGAATCATCTAAACTTTGTAGTTTAGTAGTTAACGAGTGTGTTTCTAGGACTCAACAAATTCCCCGTGGTGTAAAACAGGCTGGCTTTTATGTACTTAGAGGTGCCCAGATGCCTGCCATTTTAGTAGAGGTAGGATTTATATCTAACCCTACCGAAGAATTAAAATTGTTAAGACGAGATTTTCAGCAATTGATTGCTGATGGAATTTTTTCTGCTATAAAAAAGTATTATGAAGATCAACAGTGAAAAAGAAAAACCTATAGGTTTATTTGATTCTGGAGTAGGTGGGTTGACTGTTGTAAAGGAGATTATTAATTTTTTGCCAAATGAAAATATAGTATACCTCGGTGATACAGCAAGAGTTCCTTATGGCAATAAGTCAAGGGATACCATAATAAAATATTCTATAGAAAATGCTAAATTCTTAATAAAAAATAAAATAAAATTATTGGTAGTAGCCTGTAACACATCGTCTTCATATGCCATACCTGTTCTTAAAAAAATGTTTAAAAGAATAGAAATTATAGATGTTGTAACTAACGGTGCTCGTGCAGCAGTGAATTTAACAAAAAACAAAACAATTGGAATAATAGGCACAAAAGCTACAATTAAAAGTAGAGCATATGAGAAAAAAATAAAAAAATATATTAAAAATGTTAAAATATATGCACAGCCAACACCTTTATTTGTTCCGTTGATAGAAGAAGGATGGATTGATAAACTATATTATAAAGATAAAGATTACTATCTTAAAAGTATAAACCACGAAAATATAATAAGGCAGGTTGCTTTAGAGTATTTGAGTCCATTAAAAGAAAAAGGCATAGATGTGTTAATTTTGGGTTGCACACATTATCCAGCTATTAAAATAGTAATTCAAGATATCTTAGGACAAAATGTGAAAGTTGTGGATTCTGCAATAGAAACTGCTTTAGCAGTAAAAGAAATTCTTACAAAGAAGAATTTGTTAAATACTACTACAAAACAGCCTGTTTATAGATTTTTTGTAACAGACGATCCGAAAAATTTTGCAAACATTGGAGAGTTATTACTAAATAGAAAAATAAGCTATGTCAAAAAAGTAAATATCTCTAAATGTTTATGAAATACGAAGTATATGTAGAATCACAATTTTCTTCTGCACATTATCTTAAAATGTACAAGGGTAAATGTGAGAATTTACATGGCCATAACTGGAAAGTTGGAGTTTACGTAAGTAGTACACAGTTAAATAGGTTAGGTATGGTAATAGATTTTTCTAAACTAAAAAAAATTTTAAAAAAGGTGTTAGATACTCTTGATCATAAGTTATTAAACAAAGAAGTAAAGTATTTTAAAAATTTTCAGCCAACAGCTGAGAATATAGCAAGATATATTCATGAAAATGTAAAAAAATTCCTTAAAAGATATAAAAATATAGATAACATTAAAGTAATAGTGTGGGAAACTCCAAATCAACTAGCTAGTTATGAAGAATAAAAAATGCATAATTTTACTTTCTGGTGGGTTAGATTCTACTACCACTCTTTATTACCTTTTACACAAAAAATTTGAACCTTTATGTATAATATTTGATTATGGACAGAGACATAAAAAAGAAATAAACTATGCTAAAAAAATAGCAAAAAATTTAAATCTTAAGTATTACATCGTAAAAATCGACCTTCCATGGAAAGGAAGCAGTTTAATAGACAAAAAGCAAAAAATACCCGTTCATAAAAATCTGAAGTTTGAAAACAACAAAATTCCATCTACTTATGTGCCTGCAAGAAATATGATATTTTTAAGTTACGCTGTCTCATTAGCCGAGGTAACAAAGATAAATTATATTTTTTATGGAGCACATCAAATAGATTTTTCAGGCTATCCTGATTGTAGAAAAGAATTTATATACTCTTTTCAAAAAATGGTAAATGTTTCAACCAAATTAGCACTTTCTGGGAAGAAAATAAAAATAATTGCTCCTTTTATAAATTATGATAAATCTCAAATAATAAAGCTAGCTGTAAAATTAAATGTACCATTACATCTTACTTGGAGTTGTTATAAAGGGGATAAGAAGCCCTGTGGAGTATGTGATGCTTGTAAATATAGAAAAGCTGGTTTTGAAAAGCTCGGTTTAAAAGATCCTTTATTGTAAATTTTATGGATTTAAATTTAAAGGAAATATTTGTTTCTTACCAAGCTGAGGGTTTTTATATAGGAGAACCCACAATTTTTATAAGATTTTTTGGTTGCAATCTTGACTGTTATTACTGTGATGAAAAGTTGTCAAAATTGAATACTAACAGGAAGGTAGATATAAGAAAAGTTTTGATAGATATTAAAAAATTACTTAAAGAAAAAAATATAAAATTTATAAGTTTAACAGGAGGCGAACCGTTGATACAGCCAAATATTGGATTATTAGTAGAACAACTATATAAATTAAAAAAGAAGTTTAAATTTAAATTATATCTTGAAACAAATGCGTCAGTTGCAAATTCCTTATTAAAAATAATAAAATACATAGATGTAATATCAATGGACTTAAAAATTCCTGATGATGATAAAAGAAACAAAAATGTTCTTCAAGAGTTTAAAAAATGTATTGATATTTGCAAAAAAAGTAAGAAAAAATTTTTTGTTAAGTTAGTAGTAGGGGGTAGTTCAATTTATTCTTTGAAAACTGTTAAATTAATTAAAAGTATTATAAAAAAAACAAATCTTTCAGAAATAGTCTTACAACCTGTTACTGAAGAGTTAAGAAAAAAAAATAAAAGTTTATTTTTAAACTTATGTAATCTCTTTGCTTCTTTAAAGAATATTCTTAAAAATATATACATTATACCACAACTTCATAAAACAATTTGGAAGATAAAATGAAAAAATTTATAGTCCTTTTGACAGATTTTGGCAATGACTTTTATGTAGGTCAGATGAAAGGAGTAATAAAAAATATAAACCCAGACGTTGAGATATTAGATTTGTGTCATAATATTCAACCTCAAAACATTCTGCAAGCCATGATTATTCTTGGAAGTTCTTATAAGTTTTTTCCTAAAGGAAGCATATTTATCTGCGTAGTAGACCCAGAAGTAGGAAGCAACAGAGAAATAATTTTATTAAGAACACCAGATTATATTTTTATTTCTCCCAATAATGGAGTTTTGTCTGAAGTAATAAGAGAAAATAAAGTAGACGTGTATAATGTTATCAATGATAAATACTTTTTAAAGCCCATAAGCAATACTTTTCATGGAAGAGATATAATGTCTCCTGTTGCAGCTTATGTTTCAAAAGGAGTTGACATTAAAAAAATAGCCTGCAAGATTAACATTCAACATGTAAAAATTTTTGAAATTGCAAATCCCTTAGTTATTAAGAGAAATAATTGTATAGAATATATAGGCAGATACTTATTTCATGATTCTTTTGGAAATATTATAACTAATTTAAAAAAAGATTTTATAAATAAAGAACCAGATGGTAAATTTTTTGTTAAAGTAAAATGTAACACTAAAACATGGAAAGTTCGCCTGCATAAATTTTATTCTCAAGTCAAAGAAAAAGAACTTCTTGCTTATATAAATTCTTTCGGATATATAGAAGTTGCTTTAAATAAGGCAGATGCTTATAAATATTTTTCAAAATTTGGCGACTTATCAAATTTTTTGTTTATTCTTAATGTTTCCTAATGATATATATGAAGATAAATCATTTATTTACTACAAAGCAATATAAAAATCGTATAGAAAATGGTTATCTTTGGATTTTTTCTAATGAAATTAAAAAAGAAGATGCACCTAAGGAGATAGGTTATGTCGAGTTATATGATGACAAAAATAGATTTTTATGCAAAGGAGTTTATAATCCTTATTCTCTTATAGCGCTTAGGGTTTTGTCTGTTGACAAAAATGAAAAAATAAATAAAGATTTTTTTATAAATAAGATCAAAATGGCGTTAAATTTAAGAAAAAGTTTGGGGATAAACACAGAGTATTGTAGGTTGGTATATGGAGAGAGTGATTATTTACCCGGAGTGGTAATTGACAGATATGGAGATGTTTTTGTGCTACAATTTTATTCTTATGGAATGGAAATTTTTAAAGAGGAAATTATAAATGCACTGTTAGATATTTTTTCTGTCTCTTGTATAATTATAAGAAATGATTTTTACCACAGAGATATTGAAAAAGCACCTCAGAATAAAGAAGTAGTTTTCTGTAAGGAAAAAAATTTTAATTTTTTAGTAAAAATAACTCATTTTAATTGTGAATTTGTAGTAGATGTATTTAATGGACAGAAGACAGGATTTTATTATGATCAACTTTCTAATAGAGAGTTTATTTCTAAAATAGTTAAAGATAAAGTGGTTTTAGATTTATGTTGTTATACAGGAGGATTTGGAATAATAGCTGGGATTTCTGGAGCCAAAAAAGTTATAGGTATAGATTCTTCTTCGTATGCGATTCAATTAGCTAAAGAAAATTCCAGATTAAATAATTTAGAAGGAAAAGTTGAATTTATTCAAGAGGATGTTGAAAAGTTTTTAGAAAAAAATAAAGAAAAATTTGATATAGTGATATATGATCCACCTTCATTCACAAAATCCAAAAAAGATAAAAAAAGTGCTATAAAAAAATACAAAAATATGGTAAAAAACCTGCTAAAAATTACTAAAAAAGATGGTATTTTTAATTTTTCTGTTTGTTCAAGACATCTAACAGAGGAGGAAATAAATAAAATAATAATAGAATGTATGTTGAAAAATAGGCAAAAAGGATTTATAATATATAGTGGTACTCAATCATTAGATCACCCTATATATGGTTGTATGTTTGAAGAAACTAAATATTTAAAATTTATATCTGTGTTAATAGGTTAATCTATATGGAGGAATTATATAAAAAAATTAAAAATTTAAAACCTGTATTCGACAAAATTTCTGCTGATTTGTTGTTGCCTATAAAATATCAATACATAGGCAAAAGGATAGTAATAGAAATATTTACTCAAGAGTTTAGTTGTGTGTGCCCATGGAGTGAGTTGCCTGATTATGCTTCTTTGAAAATAAAATATATCCCCAACAAAGTATGTGTAGAACTTAAATCTTTAAAATACTATATCCAGAGTTATAGAAATGTTAAAATAATTCATGAAGATGCTGTAAATAGAATTTTTGAAGATCTTTATAAACTTTTAAAGCCAAAATGGCTATATGTAGAGTTAGAATTTAATATTCGTGGTGGTTTAAAAACCACAGTAAAAAGAGAAAAAGGACGATTTTGAATTTTATGAACCCCTTCAGTAAAGTAAAAAAAATTCATCTAGTAGGAATTGGTGGTAGTGGAATGAGTGGAATCGCTGAGGTTTTATTAAATATGGGTTATACAGTATCTGGATCTGACATAAAAGATTCAGATGTTATTGCCAGGTTAAAAAAGTTAGGAGCGAATATTTTCATTGGTCATAAAAAAGAAAACATAAATTCAGCAGATGTGGTTGTGTATTCTTCTGCTGTTAACAAAAATAACCCAGAAATTAAAGAAGCTCAAAGAAAAAATATTCAAGTAATCTCCAGAGTGGAAATGTTAGCTGAAATTGCAAGAATGAAGTATACTATAAGTGTTTGTGGTACCCATGGAAAAACTACTACTACATCTATGATGGGATTGCTTTTAAAAAAATGTGGATTGGATCCTACCATAGTAGTAGGAGGGAAGTTTAAAAACATAAATTCTCATGCAAGACTAGGGAAAGGAAAATTTATTGTTGTAGAAGCAGATGAAAGTGATGGTTCTTTTTTAAAGTTGTCTCCTTATGTGGTAATTTGTACTAATATTGACAATGATCACCTAGATTATTACAAAAATTTAAATTTTCTAAAAGAATCTTTTCTTAATCATTTTAATTCAGTTCCATTTTATGGATTTAATATTCTATATGGAGAAGATAAAAATATAAAGTCTTTGCTTGGTTTTATAAAAAGAAAATATTATACATATGGATTATCTTTTAAAAATGATTTTTATGCAAAAGATATAAAAATTAACGAAAACTTTTCTAGTTTTAAAGCGTTCTATAAAGAAAAATTTTTAGGAAGCATAAAATTGAAAGTATTAGGGGTTCATAATGTGTTAAATGCTTTAGCTGTAATTTCTTATGGAGTTTTATGTGATATAAATTTTAGCAATATTAAACTTGCTTTAGAAGAATTTTTAGGAGTAGAAAGAAGACTTGAATTCAAAGGTAAAATTAAGATCAATTCAAAACAGATAGAAATTTATGATGATTATGGACATCATCCTACAGAGATATATTATACTTTAAGTGCTTTACAGAAAAAAATAAAAAATAAAAAAATAGTTATACTTTTTCAACCTCATAGATATACAAGAACAAAACTTTTATATAAAGAATTTTATAAAGGATTTAACAAAAACCATAAAATTTTTATTCTGGATATATATCCTGCTAATGAAAAACCGATAAAAGGTGTTAGTTCTTTGCTTATTTATAACGATTTAAAAAGTCGCGGATATGATGTAGAGAAATATGATGAGAAAAAATTCTTAAAGTTTATAGAAAGCTATAATGAAGAATTTGTTATTTTAACTTTAGGTGCTGGTAATGTTTATAAAATCTCTGAATGGTTGATAGAAAAATATGGATGATAAATTCTTTGACATATTAAAACAACACAATATTGATGTAAAACTCAATGAACCTCTTAAAAGGTATACTACATTAAATATTGGTGGCGAGGCAAGATATTTTGTTAAATCAAATAATATTTCTGAATTAATTACGGTATTGAAACTTTCTAAAGAATTTCATCAAAAAGTTTTAATTATTGGTGCTGGTTCGAATATGTTAATTTCTGATAAAGGATTTGAAGGAGTAGTAATTAAATTGAGCGATGAATTTTGCAAGTTTGAAATAATAAGTAATAAAGTCCTATGTGGTGCTGGTGTAATGTTACCTTTGTTGATAAAAACTGTTGTAGATTATTCGCTTGGTGGTTTAGAGGAACTTTTTGGAATACCTGGAAGCGTTGGAGGAGCTATTATGATGAATGCTGGTACTAAAGTAGCTACTATCTCTGATAATTTAGAATCAATAGAAGCAATAAAAATTGATGAACCTGACAAAATAGTAAAATTTTCAAAAAACGAGATTAATTTTGAATATAGAAAAAGTAATCTTGAATGTTTTGTAATAATTAAAGCGATTTTTAATTTAAAACCAGCTGACAAGAATTTTTTAAAAGAAAGAATAACTAATCTATTAATTGAAAGAAATAAAACCCAGCCGCTTGGAACATTTAATGTAGGGTGTATATTTAAAAATCCACAGGGTGGTAAGGTTTCGTCTGCTAAATTAATAGAAGAATGCGGACTTAAAGGATTTTCCTGTGGAGATGCTTATATTTCAGAAAAACATGCTAACTTTATAATAAATAAGAAAAATGCTACTTCAGAAGATTTTGTTAATATAATTAGATATGTTATTAAGAAGGTAAAAGAAAAATATGGAATAGAGTTAGAGCCAGAAATAAAACTTGTAAATATAGAGATATGAAAAAAAAATTAAAAATAGTCGTGCTATATGGTGGATTTTCATCTGAAAGAAAAATAAGTCTTAAAACAGGTAAAGCAGTATATATGAATTTATGCAAATATTCTGATTTTGATGTTAAGCTTCTTGAAATCAACAAAACAGATTGTTTGAAGAAGTTGTTACTGCTAAAAAAACAAAAAGTTGATATGGTGTTTATTGCTTTACATGGTAAATTTGGAGAGGATGGAACTCTGCAGTCACTTTTAGATACACTTAAAATAAAATATACGGGTTCTAATGCTATATCTTCTGCGATATGTTTGAATAAGCATTACGCTAAATATATTTTTGTAGCAAATAAAATTCCAACTCCGGAATGGCAGCTTTTAGATAAAAATTCTTTAAATACCAAATTAAAAATTCGATTTCCTGTAATAATAAAGCCTGTAGATGAAGGTTCTACTATAGGAGTAAGTTTAGCGACAAATAGAAGTGAATATCTTGAGGGTTTAAAGGTATCTTTTAGATATAGTGATAAAGTTATAGTAGAAAAATTTATAGTTGGTAGAGAGTTTACAGTACCAATTCTTGGTGATAAAGTTTTACCTATTGTAGAGATAATACCGAATTTAAATAAATTCTATGATTTTGACTCAAAATACAAAAAGGGTGGTTCCACACATATTATCCCAGCTAAAGTAGAAAAAAGTATATATAAAGAAATGGAAAATATAGCAAAAAAAGCAGCCCTTAGTGTCGGATGTGAAGTGATGTGTAGAGTTGATATTATTTTAGAAAAAAATACTAATAAAATATACGTTTTAGAAATAAATTCAATTCCAGGCATGACGGAAACTTCTTTGTTTCCTGAGTCAGCAAGATTCTTTGGAATAGATTTCCCACAACTTGTAAGAGAAATAGTGGAACTGTCTTTAAGGAAATATGGGTAGATATTATCTCTATAAAAGTTATATTGGCAAAAAGCCAAATAAAAGATATTTTAGACTTTTAAAAAAAATAATAGTAATTATAATTTTTTTTGTCTTCTTATTTTTGTTCAGAAATAATTTTTTGGATTTTATAAAAATAAGAAAAATCCATATTCAAGAAAATTTTACAACTTTACCAGATAGTATAATTCTTCAATATCTCTCCAATAAGCACATAAATGTGTTTAACTATTTTTTTGTTTTAAAAGAACTTCAAAATAAATATAGAGAAATTTATAAGATTAAATTGCTGAATTTTCCTTTTTTCAATAGAATACTAAAAATTTCAATTTTAAAAAGAGACTACATTTTTTATATTTCAAAATACGATAACCTAATGTTTTATTCAAGAGATAAAAAATGGTATAGAGTTTATAATTCTTCTTATGTCATAAATAATAACCAGATAAAAGAGGTATGTTGTGAAAAATACTTAGATTTAGAGAAATTATATAAACTAAATCAAATTTTAGAAGATATAAACATAGGAAAAGATGTTCAAAAAATTATGCTAAAAGATAATAAAGAATATATGGTATATTTTAAAGAAGGTCCGATTTTTATATTAAGAGAAAATTTTGAGATGATAGATAAAAAAAAGATAGCTGAAGTTTATAATCTATTTCATAAAAAACCATTCAGAGTTTATATTTCACTTTTAGATGAGAATATTGTGTTTTATAGTGATTTATAGTTAATTGTTGAATTTAAGAAATTTTAAATTTATATATATTATATGTTAAAATAAAAGGGGGAGAAATGCCGAAAGAAGAAATTTATTGTGGCTTAGATATAGGCTCAGGAAGGATTACTGGTGTAATAGGCAGATATGATCCTGAAAGAAGGCTTATAGATATTATTGGAGGAAAACAAGTTGTAGATAGGGAAGCTATATCTAACGGTGTTATAAAAGATATAGAACGGAGTGCTTTACTTATAAACGAAGTTATTAATAGTTTAGAAGAAATTGCACAAGCAGAAAAAACAAAGTTAATAGTTGGTATAAGAGGTGCTTTTGTTTCCACATATGATACCACTGCTCAGATACCAATTACATCTACTGATAAAACTATTACAAAAGAAGATCAAGATAAAGTTTTAGATCATGCAGTTAAAAGTTTAAGAATTTCTAATGAAAGAAGAATAATGACTGCTATTCCTCAGGAATATATAATAGATGGCCAATCGGGAATAACTAACCCTGTAAATATGGAAGGAAGTGTTTTGGAGGTGAAAGCCTATGCTGTGGTAGTATATAACAGTTTTTTAAGAAATATTGAAAGAACATTTAATGAAGCTGGTTACATTCCTGATGAGACTCTATATGGTTTGGTTCCACTAAGTCAATTAGTTACTGATAATGAAGAAAGAAAACTTGGATGTTTAGTAATAGACTTCAATGGCCAGACAATTGGAGTTGTAGCATATAATGGGGGATGTGTCAGATATAGTAAAGAATTTTTTGATAATGAAATAGATTTGGGAGCAGATTTAATTACACGAGAAATCGCAGCTTATTATAAAACCTCTTGGAATATAGCAGAGAATATAAAACATCAATATGGTGTATCACAACCATCGGCGATTAAAAAAGATGAGCAAATAGAAATTCCTACTCGAGATGGAAAAAATGTGAAAATTACTACTAAAAAAGAAATTGCAAGAATAATAGCAGAAGTGATAGAAACGATATTTTTAGATAGAGTAATCCCAGATTTAAAAAAAGTTAACTGGATAGAGACAGTATTAAGAGACGGGGATATAATACTAACTGGTGGAGGTGCTAATCTGTGTGGGATCACAGATGCGATAAGAGAACTTTTTAGGAGTGAATATAGTAATATTGAAGGAAGTATTGATGTTCGTCCAGGTTATATTGGTGGAGAAAGTGGAATAATTGGTAATGAAGAAATAATTTCAAATTTTTCATATACAACAGCTATAAGTTTAATAAAATATAGTGTATCGAATCAGCATAAAACACAAATTAGTAAAGATAAAGAAACCAGCTTTATAAGCAAATTTTTTAAAAAATTATGGAATGTTTTTGACCAAATATGAAAGAATTAGAAAAGGATCCTGTAAAAATAAAAATAATGGGAGTAGGTGGAGCAGGTGGTAATGCTATCAATAGAATAGTAGAAGCAGGGCAGATATCTGGTGGTGTTGATATAATAAGTGTAAATACAGATCTTCAGGTTTTAAGAACTTCCAGAGCTCCTATAATTCTTCAGATAGGTCAAAAAACCACGAATGGTCAAGGTAGTGGTGGGAAGCCTGAAATTGGGAAAAAAGCTGCTGAAGAATCTGCTGAAACTATAAGAGATATTTTAATGAATACAGATCTTTTATTTTTAACATGTGGAATGGGGAAAGGTACAGGTACAGGGGCTACTCCTGTTATTGCTAAAATTGCCAAGGAGCTGGGTATTTTGACTGTGGCTATAGTAACAAAGCCTTTTAAATTTGAAGGTGCAGAAAGAATGAAAAACGCAGAAATGGGTATTGAGGAACTTAGAAAATATGTGGATGCGTGGTTGGTAATTCCAAATGATAAATTTTTGGAGTTATATCCTTATGTAAGTTTTACTGAGATGTTGTATAGAATAGCAGATGATGTTCTTCATAAAGCAGTTCTTAGTATGTGGAGTGTAATAAAGAGGCAGGGCTATTGGAATGTGGATTTTTCGGATGTGAAAAGTGTTCTAAAAGATGCAGGAGAAATAATAATGGGTATGGGGACAGAGAATTCTTATTCTGAAAACGCTTTAAAAAAAGCATTAAAAACAGCACTTAATAATCCATTGATAGATGTTAACATTCAAGGAGCAAAGAAAGTTTTAGTAAATTTATGTGGTGCAAATATAATGACAAATGATGTAGTGATTTTAGGTAAATATCTGGAACAATACATGGATAAAGATTCAACTATTATTGTAGGATATGTTAATTCTGAAGAATTTAAAGAAATAGTTGAAGTAACTGTAATAGCAAGTGGTTTTTCTAATATTTCTAAGAAGAAAAAATCTGCTTTTGATGCTATAAAAAAATCTTATTCTCCAATTTCTACAGAGGAAAAAAGTGAAAAAAAAGTTAGTTTCATAAGAAAAGGAAAGCTTCGTGTACTAAAGTAGAAGGTTTATATTTTTTATGCCACAGATAGACAATATAAGTAAAATAATAAAAATAATAAAAAGATTTATAATAGAAATAAAAGGGAGTGATTTACATTTAAGAAGTAATTCAATACCATATGTAAGAAAAGATGGAGTATTATTTGGTTTAAACGATGAAGATGTTGTTTCTTTTGAAGAAATTAAAAATTTTGCTTATTATGTAATGAACCCTGAACAACAAAAAAGATTTGAAATAGAAAGGGAATGTGATATTGGTTATAATTTTGAGAATTTAGCAAGGTTAAGAATGAATATATTTTATCAGAGAGGGGTAGTAAATATAGTAATAAGAAACATACCTTTACAAATCCCACCGAAAGAACAATTAGAATTACCAGAAGTAGTTTATAAACTTGCAGAAAATCCGAGAGGTTTAGTTCTTGTGACAGGTCCTGCAGGTTCAGGGAAATCAACTACCTTGGCTAGTATGATTGATTATATTAATTCTACACGTTCAGTACATATTGTGACCATAGAAGATCCTATTGAATTTATTCATTCAGACAAAAAATCTATAATTTCTCAAAGAGAAATACCATATGATAGTAGTTCTTTTGTTTCTGCTTTGCGACATGTAGTAAGACAGAATCCTGATGTTATCTTAATTGGAGAAATGAGAGATTTAGAAACAATGCAGGCAGCTTTAACGGCGGCACAACTAGGTCATTTTGTACTTTCCACAGTGCATACTGTTGATACTATTCAAACAATAAATAGAATAATAGACATCTTTCCACCACATCAACAAAATCAAGTAAGACTTCAGTTAGCAGATACATTAAAGGGAGTTATTTCTCAGAGATTAATAAAAAGAAAAGACAGGCCTGGTTTAATTCCTGCAGTTGAGGTATTAGTAGTTACACCAGCAGTAAAAAAATGTATTGAAGAAAAAGCTTTTGGTGATATTTTTAACTTAATTAAACAAGGTAAACATTATGGTATGCAAACATTCAACCAGGCTCTTTTAGAGCTATTTAAAGCAGAAAAAATCAGCTTAGAAGATGCCCTTCAGGCTGCTAGCAGTCCTGAGGATCTTATGCTTGCTATTAAAGGTATTGAGACATCCTCAGGAGGAAGTTCTCAGATTTATGAAAGATTTGAAAGAAGATAAAGTGTTTTAATGGTATGGGAAAAAAGTAAACTTTTAATAACATTCCTTGATAAACAATTTTTTTTGGCCACCACAAATAAAGATTTTTTTAAAAATTTTGTCTTACCACCAGAAATTGAAGACCTAAATTTAGTTCCTTGTCTAGTTAAAGAAAAAAATTTGATTTTGACTTATTTTTTGAATAAATACGATTTTTTAAAACCTAAAAATAAAATTTTAATACCAGAACAAATTCATGGGAATAAAGTTATATTTATAGATAAAAACAATTTGGATTTATATAAGAGTGTAAAATTTAATAACTTTGAAATTTATGGTATAGGATCCGCAGATGGTATTATCACAGATTTAAGAGATGCTGTAGTTTTGGTTTTCAGTGCTGACTGTATACCTTTATTTGTGTTTAATAAAAAAGACATGGTTTTTGGTTTACTACATGTGGGTAGACGCGGTTTGGAAGAAGGGATTTGTGAAAATACACTTCTTTTACTTAAAGCCAGAGGTTTTAATCTTGGTGATTTTAGATTTGTTTTAGGAGTTCATATATGTGAAAAATGCTATATAATTGATGGGAAAAGTTATTCTTTGTTTGAGAAATTAAAAAATGTATTTTTAGATTTTGGCATTAACCCTAACAGAATTTATAAAGAAAAGACTCTCTGTACTTGCCATACATCAGGTTTTTTTTCTTACCGCAAGAAAGATTTTATAATGCGCAACATATCCTTTATTTTTTCTAGATAAACAAGACAAATCATTTTCAAATTTAATTTTCTAAATTTTAAAGTAATACTTTAATTTAATAATTTTTTTGATTTTTTAAAAATTTAAAATAAAAAAACCGCGACTCAGTTATATGGGAAGATCCTTTAATTAACATGGAACTTTACAACAACGATGCTATAGCCACTTA
>JBCNUU010000001.1:0-267174 GCA_039630545.1 Endomicrobiia bacterium | reverse complement strand
TCAGTGTCAGTAAGTAGATGGTGAACCGCTTTCGCCAATGGTGTTCCTCCCGATATCTACCCATTTCACCGGTACACCGGGAATTCCGTTCACCTCTCTACTACTCTAGTTTAGCAGTATAAAGCGCAGCTCGTTAGTTAAGCTAACGAATTTCACGCTTTACTTGCTAAACCACCTACCTACGTTTTACACCCAGTAATTCCGAGTAACGCTAGCCACCTACGTATTACCGCGGCTGCTGGCACGTAGTTGGCCGTGGCTTATTCCCGGGATACCGTCAATCCTGCAAAAGCAGGACTTCTTCTCCCGGAAAAGGGGATTACAATCCGAGAGACCTTCATCCCCCACGTGGCGTCGCTGGATTACCCTTTCGGGCATCGTCCAAGATTCCTCACTGCTGCCTCCCAAGGAGTGGGGCCCGTGTCTCAGTGCCCCTCTGGCCGGTCAGCCTCTCAGCCCGGCTACCCGTCATAGGCTTGGTAGGCCATTACCCTACCAACTACCTGATAGGCCATGGGCCTCTCCCTAAGCGCTCCTTACGGAGCTTTCCTCTAAAGGGAGTTTCACCCCAAAGAGGATATCGGGTATTAGCCTCAGTTTCCCGAGGTTATCCCCGTCTTAGGGGCAAGTTACCCATGTATTACTCAGCCGTTTGCCGCTAACATATCAAAGAGTTACCCCTTTGATATGTCCGCACGACTTGCATGTGTTAGGCACGCCGCCAGCGTTCACTCTGAGCCGGGATCAGACTCTCAAGAGAATTTATGTTTCTGTTTGATATGGCTCTTAAGTTGCGAATAAAACATATAATTAATGTTGTCAAAGAGCATTTCTAAAAATATGACAATTTTATTTTTTATATAAAAATTTTTAATTTGATTGTCAAGAGGTAGAATTTTCTATACAAATTTCTACTAAAAAATTTTTTTAATACATCCGTGAGTTTTTATTATTTTTCAAAATTATATTTAATTTTTTTTTTATACTTTGTCAATAGTTGAAAAAAAATTTTTAAAAAAGTTAAATTTTTATTTTCAAATTTTCTTTACAATATTTACACTTACCATCTTCTATTCCTGTAATTTCTACACTATAACCAATTCTTACTATTAATGTCTTTTTGCATTTAGGACAAAAAGTTGAGTTATATTTCTCATCCAGTATATTACCTAGATACACATACTTTAGTTTTCTTTTCGCTATTTCATATATTTTAACTAAATTACTTACAGGTGTTGCAGGAATAGAAAATTTATAATTAGGAAAATATCTAGAAAAATGCAATGGAATGTCTTCGGATAAAGTTGCTACATAGTTTACAATTTTTTCTATTTCATCTATTGAATCATTTTTTTGAGGAATGACAAGAGTTGTTAATTCTATATGTTTGTTGTATTTTAAAAAAGTTTCGATAGTTTGTAAAACAAAATTTAATTTTGCTCCACAAACTTCCTTATAAAAATTATCATCAAAAGATTTAAGATCAATATTTGCTGCATCAATGTAAGGTAAAATCTCCATAAGCGGTTCTTTGTTAATATATCCATTTGTTACTAAAACATTTTTGTAATTTTCTTCATGAAAAATTTTGGCAGTATTTAGTACAAATTCAAAATTTATTAAAGGTTCATTATAAGTATATGAAATACCTATGTTGTTTTTGTGTTGTTTAGCTATTAAAAGTAATTCTTCGGAGGTAATTTTTTGAACATAGTAATTTTCTAATCCAACCTGTGAAATCTCCCAGTTTTGACAAAAACCACATTTAAAATTACATCCGAAACTTCCTATAGATAAAATTAAACTACCAGGATAAAAGTGATACAAAGGTTTTTTTTCTATAGGATCTAGTGCTATAGAAGAGATTACTTCATAAGTTAAAGAATATAGTTTACCTTTAATGTTTTTTCTTACTCTGCATTTGCCAACTTCATTTTCTTCAATTACACAACTATGTGGACATAACTTACATTGTATTTTTTTATTCTCTAATAAATTATAATAACTTGCTTCTTTCATTGCTCTTTCAGACCTTTTAGAAACTCTTCAACGAGATAAGGTAATTCTTTTGAGTAGCCACCTTCCAAAACACAAAATGTAGGCAGTTGTAGTTGTGCTATTTTTTTGCCTATATAGAAATAACAACTTTTGCTTAACAACAAATTAGCAAGTGGATCTCCTTTAAAAGTATCAAATCCACATGAAACTCCAAGAATATCGGGTTTAAATTTCTTAATTTCATATAAAGCTTTTTCTAATACCTGAAGATATTCAATATCAGATGTTCCTTCCAGTAAAGGAAAATTAATACAATTCTTCTCAGACTTTAATCCAGTTCCAGGATAGATATAAGCTTGATGTAAGGAAACAAATAAGACTTTATCATTGTTTAAAAATATATCCTGTGTACCATTGCCATGATGCGCATCAATATCAAGTATTGATGCTTTTTTATAATTAGGATTTGAATTAAGATAATAATTTATTGCGCAGGCAATATTGTTAAAATAACAAAATCCACCTAAAGAACCATAAGAAGCATGATGCCCCGGAGGACGCACAAGTGCAAAAGTAATCTTTCTATTTAAGCTAAGTTTTAAAGCTTCTAAAGCTATATTTGCTGCTAGTTTTGCATAAAAAAATATACCATCTAAATTTGGAGTATCTGGATCGTAAAAACTTCCATTTTTTACTTGTTCAATAAGATCTTTTGTATGAGTCAACAGCAAAATATCTTCATCTATTTCATTATTGATTTCTATAATTTTTATTCCAATTTCGTCTTGTTTTTTAAATAAATACTCATAAGTATTTTTTACTCTAAAAGGAGCCTCGGGATGACCAACAGTATTATATTCCCAACAATGTCTTGAGGTTAATATAATTATTTCTCTCATTAATTTATATTTAGAATAGTTCTGGATGTGATTTTATATATTTTATTCCAAGATGCTTGTAGGCCTTCTCAGTAGCAATTCGTCCTCTAGGGGTTCTTTGTAAAAAACCTGCTTGAATTAAATATGGCTCATATACATCAGTAATTGTGTCAATTTCTTCATTTATAGCTACTGAAATTGTATCAATTCCTACAGGACCTCCGTTAAATTTTTCTATTATTGTAAGCAAAATTTTTCTATCCATTTCATCTAATCCACATTCATCTATTCCTAATGAGTGCATTGTGGAAAGAGTGATATCAAGTGTTATGTTACCATCAGATTTAACTACAGCAAAATCTCTAACACGACTTAAAAGTCTATTGGCAATCCTTGGGGTACCCCTTGAACGTTTTGCTATTTCATAACTTGCATTTTCATCTATTTTGATTCCTAAAATTTTTGCAGAACGCAACACAATTTTTTGAAGTTCTTCAACTGAATAGAAAGTCAAGTTTTCAACAATCCCAAATCTTGCTCTAAATGGACTTGAGAGTAAACCACTTCTTGTCGTAGCTCCTACAAGAGTAAAATTTGAAATAGGCAGTCTTACAATTTTAGCATTAGGACCTTGACCTACTACTATGTCAAATTTAAACTCTTCCATTACAGGATAAAGTGCTTCTTCTACAATATGATTTAGTCTATGAATTTCATCTATAAAAAGAATGTCCTGAAATTGTAAATTTGTAAGTATGGCAGCTAAATCTCCTGTTTTTTCTAATGCAGGCCCGGAAGTGACTTTTATGTTTGTTCTAAATTCATAAGCAATAATATGAGCTAAAGTTGTTTTCCCACAACCAGGAGGACCACAAAAAAGGCAATGGTCAAGTGATACATTTCTTTTTTTAGCTGATTCTATAAAAACTTTAAGATTTTCTTTTAACTTTTCCTGACCTATAAATTCATCTAAAGTTTTAGGTCTAAGAGTAATTTCTAACTCTTTTTCTTGAGGCAGTCTTCCTAAAGTAGATATTCTTTCTTTCATTTAGATAATTCCTTAAGCGCTGTTTGTATAAGAGACTGAATACCTGTTAGTTCTTCTTTAGGTTGTATCTTTTTTTCAATTAAAATTTTTTCCACCACATTTTTTACTTGCTGTTCTTTATACCCTAAGTTTACTAAAGCAGAAACCAAATCTGTATAAATGTCTATATTTATACCTTCAGGCAAAGATTCTTTTTTCGAAAATAACTCTAAATTACTTAACGCGGCTATAATTTTTTCTGCAGATGATTGTTTAAAACCAAACAATGAGGTTAAAATTTTTGTATTTTTATTTGTTATTGCTATTTTAAATTGGGTAATATTTTTTTTTACCTTATCAAGATATTCTAATGCTTTTTTAGGACCCACATTAGAAAGTCTATCCTTAAATGCAAGAAATATCTCTTTTTCTTCTTGAGAAAGAAAGCCATATAATGCAGGCAAACCTCCACTGTATAAACCTCCTGATATTTCTACAAGATAAAATTTTATCTTCTGATAAACTTCGATTTCATTTAAAGTAACCTCAGAGGTTGTTATTTCGTAGCCTATACCATTTACATCTACTACGCATATATTTTTTTTTAAATCTTTTTCTACTACTTTACCTTCAATGTAACTATACATATAGCTCTCTGTTAGTATTAAAAAAACATAATGCTACTGCTATTGCATCATTTATGTGTTCTGAATTTATCCTAGGTACATCTGGCAACAATATTTCTACCATTTTCTTTACTTGAAATTTCGAAGCAGAACCATATCCTGATACAGCCATTTTTACTGTTTTTGCTGAAAATTCTTTTAATTTAATATTATATAAACTACAAACAAGATAAATAATACTTGTAGCAAAATAGGTATTGATCATATTTTTAGAAATTTTTGAATAGAATTGTGATTCTATACAGACAATTTCTGGTTTGTACTTTTTAATAATTTTTTTTAATTCTAAAAAAATTTTTTTTAATCTTTCAGAAATACAAAACTTATTTTGAGGTTCTGTTGTAATCTCTCCATAACTTAAAAGATTGTAATTTTTACTTAAGCTCTCTTCAAGTATCGCCCAACCACATTTTGACAATCCAGGATCTATCCCTAATACTCGCATGTTTATTTTGTCTCTATTTTCTCCAATATCTCTTTTGGGACATCAAAATTTGCATATACATTTTTTACATCATCATGATCTTCTAAGGCATCCATAAGTTGCAGAATTTGTTCTGCTTCCTTCCCAGCAAGCTTTACATATGTTTTGGGCAACATCGTGATTTCAGATTGCTGCAGAGTATATTTTTTTTGTAGCTCTTGTTTTATATTTTCAAAGCTATCTACAGAAGTAATTATCTCATAGACTTCTTCGTCATCACTTTTAAAATCTTCAGCACCTATTTCTAAAGCTAAAGCCATTAATTCATCTTCCTGGGCATTTGTTTTGTTTATAGTAATGTATCCTTTCTGTTCAAAATTCCAGGCTACACATCCGCTTTCTCCTAAGGAACCACCATATTGATTAAAAATTTTTCTTATTTCAGCTGTGGTTCTATTTTTGTTATCAGTTGTGGCTTCTACTATTACAGCCACTCCTCCTGGACCATATCCTTCATAAACTACTTCCTCGTATACTGCACCAGGTAACTCACCAGTTCCACGCATTATAGCCTTTTTAATATTCTCTTGAGGCATATTTGCCTCTTTTGCCATTTCTATAGCTTTACGCAATCTTGCATTATTTTCTGGATTACCTCCTCCTTGTCTTGCAGCAATTGTGAGTTCTCTTATAATTTTTGTAAACAACTTACCTCTTTTGGCATCCTGAGCCATTTTTCTGTGCTTTATACCAGCCCAACGAGAATGTCCTGACATAAATTACTTCCTCCTTGTTAATAAATATTATTTATTTTTCAAAATTATAAAATTTTTATATCTATTTCAACTTTTTTCTTTCCTTTAACAAAAAGTGCATAGCAACTGCCCGTGGTCCACAGGATTTCCTACAAATATTACACAAAATGCATTCATTATGAATTATTTTTAACTTATTATCACGCTCTACTATTGCATTCATGGGACAAACAACTTTACAAATTTCACATCTAAGACAAATTTCGTTTTTTATTCTTAACCTGAATAAAGAAATTTTAGAAAATAATGCTAAAGAGCCTCCTAAAGGACATAAGTATCTACACCATATTCTTATAAACATTATACACATAACCAGTATAAATATCAGATAAGTTATTTCTTTTATCTTGCTTCTATAAATTACAAATGTATACTGAAATGGTTCTAAAAAAATCATTGTAGGAAAAAGCAAAATTACAAAAGCTATGATATATTTTCCATATCTATAATACTTTTCAAACTTTCTTAAATTTTTTACAATTAAATTGTCTTCTATCAACTCAATTTCTATTTCTTTACCTAAACTTTTTTTATATTTTATCTCTAAAAATTTTTTAATTCTAAATAAAAATTCAGTTAAAGAACCAAAAGGACACAACCATCCACAATATAATCTTCCAAAAAATACCACACTGAATAACACAAGTAAAATAAAAAACCAAAAAAATAAATTCCCAAAAAAAGGAAAATTTAAAAAAACTAAATTTCTTATATGATCAAATGATAAACCACCATAATAAAAAAATCCTAAAAATATAAGTGAAATTAACATTATTGTTGTCCTTAAATTTATATTTAGAATATAACCTACCACTGAACCAGAGAATAAAACTAAAAACAATAAACTATTTATGATCTCTTTTTTTGGCAGTTTTAAAGTGGATTTTATAAGTTGTTTCTTAAAAATATATTCATTAACATTTTTTACACATTGATATATGATTTCGTTTACAGCGTTACAGCTTATTGTAGCGCCACTTATTGCTTTTATGTCTTTTCCTAAAACAAACTTATCATGAATATTTTTTAGATAATATTGAGACAAAAATTCTTCTGTAAATACTTTTTCAGCAAATTCTTTAGTTTCGTAATGTTCAAGAACATTTATTTTTTTGATCTTCCCATCAGTAGAAAAATAAATCTGAAGATTAATAGGCCCTCCGTAACCATAAATTTTGTCAGTCCAATCTTTACTTTCTATAAAGAATTGTTGTATATTATTTTTTTCATCAATTATTATATAATATGGATATTTTCTCTGAGAAACAAAAACATAAGAAGAAATCAATTTTTCAAATGTTAGTTCTTTACAAAAAGATATGTTTACAGCAATTATTACATAAAAAAATTTTTTCATATTTACTCAATCCATTTCCCTGAAGAAGCTTTTATTATTCTATCCATAATTGCCTTACCTAGGCCTTTGTTTTCTACTGGTTCTATTAAAATAGTTTCACCCTCTATATTGTCTGCTAATCTTAAACACAAATATAAATTTTTAGAAATGTCTTTAAGAGTATCACCATAAGGAATCGTCATTATGTTTTTATCAAATTTTCTTATATTTAAAGATGTTTTGTTGCTACATATAACAATTTTATTTTGATTATTTTTATTTTTCCTTAAATACTCAATTAAATTTTTAACTACAAAGGTATTTTTTAATGGAGCATAATGTTTTTTATACATTCCTGGTGCTATTTTTTTAGTAGTTATTTTGTTCGTTTCTAAAATTTTAAAATGAGTTTTTGCAACTATTTTTTCTATCTCTAATGCCCCGTATCGCAAAACCTTAAATGGATAACTTGTACAATCTAAAATAGTAGATTCTATTCCATATTTGGGCTTTCCATTATAAATAACATATTTTATGTCTTTTTGATTTTTAAAATCTTCAATTATATGAGAAAGCAAAGTAGAAGAGGTCCTTCCAAAAATATTTGCAGAAGGTGCTGCTAAGGGAACTTCACAAAGAGATATAAATTTTCTTGTAATTTCTTCCTCTGGCATCCTTACAGCTACCGTATCTAAACAAGCTGTTACTATATCAGGAACCTGTTTTTTCTTTTTTAATACCAACGTCAATGGTCCGGGCCAAAAGATGTCTATTATTTTTTTTACTCTTGTATCCACTTTTTCAACTAATAAGTCGAGATGTGAAATATCACTTATATGTACAATGAGAGGATCATTATATGGTCGTCTTTTTGCTAGGAAAATTTTATTGACAGCTTTTACATTAAAACAATCAGCTGCTAAACCATATACTGTTTCTGTGGGTATAACAACTAAATCCCCATTTTTTATAGCTTTTACAGCTGCTAAAAGTTTTTTTTCAAAATTTCTTTTATTTTTTTCAAGATTAATTATTTTCATTTGTAATATTTCTATTTTTGCTTTTCTCTTAACATTGGTACGAATCTCACAGGAATAACATTTCTTTTTATAATTTTATCTTTTTGCTTCTCAACTACTACCAGTTCTTGATAGATATCTCCTACAGGAATTACCATTTTACCTCCATCTTTGAGTTGATCTATTAAAGGTTGAGGTATATGATCTGGTGCACAAGTAACTATTATACCATCAAAAGGAGCATGCTCTGGCCATCCTAAATATCCATCGCCAACTTTTATAAAAATGTTAGTATAACCTAACTCTTTTAATAATTTCTCAGCTCTATTAGCTAATTGAGGAATTATCTCTATGGTATAAACCTCTTTTACAATTTCAGCCAAAATAGCAGCCTGATATCCTGAACCAGTACCTATTTCTAAAACTTTTTCTGTGCCTTTAAGCTCCAACAATTGAGTCATCAACGCTACTATGTAAGGCTGTGAAATTGTCTGGTTATAACCTATAGGTAAGGGTTCATCAATATAGGCAAAACTTTGATATTCTTTTGGCACAAACTTATGTCTTTCTACTTTCATCATAGCATCTAAAACTTTTTTGTCTACTATGTCCCTGGCTTTAAGTTGATATTCAACCATCTGTAATCTTTTTTGATAAAATTCATCAAAATTGTTCATATTTTGCCCCTTGTCTTTTTCAGATAAAATTTTATTACAGTTTATAACAAAAAGAAATATAAATATTAAAAATAACTTAAAATTCATTTTCAGAAAAAATTTCTAAATTAAATTTTTAAATAGCTACTAAATAATCCGCAACCTTTTACTTTTTGGTTCTGATAAACATAATTAACACCACAACTTGGATTTCAATCTTTTAAGAGTGCTTTTTTTATTTTTAAACTACAGATCAAATCCCCAATGTCTATACAACAACTTAATATTTTATCTGTAATTTCTTCATTTGTAGAATTACCCAATTTAACCTAGCTTTTTTATTTAACATATCCATTCCATCTTTATCTACATGCCAGATTTTTCTTATTATTTTTCACATCATACTTACAGCTTACACCTAAAAGAGAAGCACTAACTAATTAAAATTTTTTTCTGTTAACATATTCGTGGAAGTCCTTCACCTACTGGCATATCTAGAATCCTTTTGCTGCCATAGATGGTATTAAGCAAAACTTTACCTTTATTTACAGAAACAACTTCTCCTATAATTGCTGCGTTTTTTCCTAACGGGTGTTTTCTTAGAACCTCAAGAATTTCTTCAGATTTATTTTTAGAAACTATTAATATCATTTTTCCCTCGTTTGCAACATCAAATGGATCTATACTAAGCAATTCACAGATGTATCTAACATTTTCAGAAATTGGAACTTTTTCTTCATAAACTTCAAAACCTATATCTTCTCTATACATTAAAATTTCATTTAGAGCACTGGATATTCCACCACGAGTAGGATCTCTTAAGAATTTTATATGAGAAGCTATGTTTTCATTATTAAATATATCTTTAAACAAAGATTTTAAAGAAGCACAGTCGCTTTGAATGTTATATTCAAAACCATATGCTCCGCGAGCCAACAATAAAGCTATACCATGTTCTGCTATATTTCCTGTAATAATTATTACATCACCTTCTTCAATTCTGCCATAAGAAAATTTCAGATTTTTTTTAATTCTTCCTATACCTGCTGTAGTAATAAAAATTTTATCACAGCTTCCAACTTCAACTACTTTCGTATCTCCCGTGACTATTAAAACATTCTCCTTTTGAGAAACTTCTTTTATAGATAATAAAATTTTTTCTATAGTTTCTGTTTCAATTCCTTCCTCTATTATTAAAGAAACTCCTATAAACTCTGGATCAGCTCCAACACAAAGTAGATCATTAATTGTGCCACATATACTAAGTTTACCAATATCTCCTCCAGGGAAAAATATAGGTGTAACTGTATAACTATCAATACTAAAAGCCAACCTCTCCTGTTGAAAGTTTAATACTGCAGAATCTAACAGAAGGTTGAGAATCTGGTTGTCAAAATGTTTTAATATGTAGTCTTGTAAAAATTCTCTGGTATACTTGCCTCCAGAACCGTAAGAAAGCAGTATTTTATTTGATTTCATGATTTTATACCATTTCGTATTTATAATATGCACTGCATGCTCCTTCAGACGAAACCATACAAGCACCTTTAGGATTTTCTGGAGTGCAGACTTTACCAAACAAAGTACATTCTAATGGAGTAATCTTTCCTATCAGCACTTCATTACATCTACATTCAGAAAATTCATTAGAAACTTTTATATCTGGTATTTCAAATTTTTTTTCTGCGTCAAATTCTTCAAATTCTTTTTTTAGTTTTGCTGCCGAAGAAGCAATCAAACCAATACCACGCCATTTCCCAGTAGATGTTTCAAAAACTTCATTTATTAAATTTTTTGCAAATAAATTTCCTTCATAAGTAACTACCCTTTTGTACTCATTTTTAACTTCTGGGACATCATAATATATCATCTCTAACAGCAACCTTATACCCATTACAATATCCACGGGTTCAAAACCAGTAATAACAGAAGGAATTTTATATTTTTCAACCATCCACATATATGACTTTTCGCCAACTATCACAGACAAATTTCCTGGTAATATAAACCCATCAATTGAAGAATTCGTTGTAATAAACGACGCTAAAAATTTCCTGCTTAAAAGAACCAATGCCTCTAAACCAACTAAAAAAAATTTATTACCGATTAAAAAAGATAAGTTTTTAATATTTTGTCTTTTAGCATCTTTTATTACCCAGGCAACAGCAGGCATTGTTGTTTCAAAACCTATTGATAGAAAAACCACATTTTTATTTAAATTCTCTTTTGCTAAAGTTAACACTTCATATGGTGAATATAAAATTCTTATGTCTTTGCCTTCGGCTTTTTCTTTTTCTAAACTACTTTCGCTTCCAGGAACTCTAAATAAATCTCCAAAAGTAGCTATTATCACATTATTAAAATTTCTGGCAATATAGATTGCTTTATCTATAAACTCTAAAGATGTAACACACACAGGACATCCGGGGCCAGAGATCAATTTTATATTTTTAGGTAAAAGTTTCCTTATACCGTATTTTGAAATCTGCATAGTGTGAGTACCACAAACCTCCATAAAGCAGTAGTCCTTTTGAAGATTTTGTGCTAACTTGCAGATTTTTTCCAGTTCTTTTTTAACTATATCTTTATCTTTAAAATACAACAAAAAGTTTGACATATATAAAGTTTTGAAAAAAACTAAAATTCTACACCTAAGTTTAAACCTAAAAACAGGTTATTTACTGGTAAGGTAAAATCTCTGTTTATTTTGACACTCTCAGGACTAAATGCTCCAAACAAATCAAAATTTATCACAAAAAATTTAAATCCTAAACCAGCTGTAAAAATTTGATCATTAGAAAATGCCAGGTTTCTAATATAACCTAATCTTAAAGAAGGAAGTATTGGTGGTTTTATCTCTACACCTAACGAAAAATTTTGGATGTTATAACCCTTTATAAAAGTTTCAGCGGGATTAAGATCCAGATCAAAACCAAATTTTAAAATTTTAAAATTTCCTAGCACACCTAATTTAAGTTGTCTGGAAAACTTTAATTTTTCATTGGTTTTATGAAGATTAAAGTAAGGTTCTATTAAATTTTTAATTACTAAACCTACTTTAGTTTCTATTATAGGTAGAGGCAATTTATATACAGCACCAAAATCTAAACCTATTGCCCTAGAGTCCATAATTAGTTTTTCTTCTAAACTTGAAATATCTGTAAAGTCAATTTGCTTTTTCTCTTTAAAAACTTTAAAGTTATAATAAAAGGTTTTTCCAGCAAAATATTTTATCCCTACACCTATCTGAAGTTCATTGAATATGGAATAAGAATATCCTAAAGATAACTCAGTATAGTTTATTCCTTTTAATATAAGCCCACTTTCATTTTCCTGTAATGTAGTTTGTGTAGTAGATTTGTGAAGAATGTTGGAAATTAAACTTTGCAAATATGGATCTTTAAGTTGATTAACTGCAGTGTTTACATCTTCTGGTGAAGCACCATTATCTATTGCTGAATTAATTAAAGCATTAGCTATCCCCTCTAAGTTATCTTTAATTTCTTGAGGTATTTCTATATTCATCTTCTCTAATTCATCTATTAACCAAGGTAAAACATTTTTTACTAAATCATCTCTTGTAGAATATAAATTCTCATATTTTAATGTAGCTGTGGTTAATTTAACTCCACTTGAATTTGCATTATCATCCACAAATTTTAATACTGAAAAATTTGCTAAAGAAGGACTAAAAGATGGACTACTTGTCGGTCCTAAATAAAAGTTAGTATCAACATGTGGTTTAAGTCCTATTTCTGTAATGTTTCTTATACTTAAACCAAAATCTTTAACCTTAACTAATAAACCTCCGCTACCTCCTAACATAACGCCTTTTCCTGGCTTATCAATTTCTATTAAATTTTTTATAGCATCAAACAAACACGCTATCTGAACAATATCTATGTTTTGACCTTGATGTTGAGATTGTTGAATTTTGTTAAATTTTTCAAAATTATTTATTATGTTAGCTATGTTTAATAAAATGTTTCCCGTAAAATTCAGATTACCTAATATTTCTAATTTAATATCTATAAACCTGTCACCATAAAGCCCTGCAGGGTTATTAAATAAACTACTTGCTTCTCCATTTGAAGCAGTATATACACTTCCAGAAGATAAAGACCTAATACCTTCTGTTATAAGCGAAGAAAAAATATTAAAAGAAAATAAATTTAATCCCACCACTACAATTCTTACTTTTTTATTCATTAGTTATTTTATTTTTACTAAAACCTGTGCTGCATGTGCTCTTACATTTTCATCTTTCAAAGCTAAAAGAAGTGCTGGAATTGCTGGTCTTCCTATGTTACCTAAAGCTTCACAAGCGTATCTTCTTACTAACTCGTGAGGGTCTTTTAATGTTTTAAACAAAGCAGGTATCGCTCGTGGATCTCTTATTAAACCTAAAGAAATTGCTGCTTTCATTCTCGCAGTAGCAGAAGGATCTTCTAATGCTTTTATTAAAACAGGAACTGCTATTTTGTCTCTTAAATGACCTAAAACTCCAGCTACAGTAACTCTCACCTCTTCCGATTCGTCATTCATAGCTTCTACTAATACAGGTACTGCTTTTCTGTCACCTATTTGCCCTAAAGCTATAGCTGCTTTTTCACGAACATATTTAGAAGAATCTTTCATTAACAACATAATTTGCTTTAATGCTTTTTTTTCTCTCATTTTGCCTAACACTTCACAACTTATAGCTCTTACAAACGGATCTTTATCAGAAAGTGACTTTATTAAAGCATCTACACTTTTTTTACTTATTTCTGCTAATATTTTTTCTGAAATCGGTGGAGACAAAGAAGAATCCTTTTGTGGTAAACTGCCTTTATCAACTTTTAATTTGCTTATTTTTTTAAATAGGTTTATTGGTAGTTTGATTTTCATAAAAACTCCTTTATAAAAAAGGATTATGATTTATTTCTTCTTTCAATACACAATCATTGTTATGGCCTGGAAAAAATCTGATATTATGAGGTAAAGAAAAAATTCTTTTTAAAGAATCCTCCAATGCATCAATATCACCCGTTGGAAAATCTGTTCTTCCCACTGAACCACAAAATAAAGTGTCGCCAGTAAATAGATATTTATCTTTTATATAAAGACAAATACTCCCTTTAGTATGTCCTGGTGTATGTAAAACAAATATTTTTTGATTTCCACAATAGATTAACTCTAAATCTTTAACTTTTAAATATTTAATCAAGTCAAGATTATCTAAAGTATTTTTCCCTAAAAATAAAGAAAGATTCAAAGCATTATCTGTTAAAATAGAATATTCATCTTGATGAATAACAGTTTCTACTTGAAAAGCTTTGGCTATTTCTGAAAGAGCTGCAATATGATCATAATGAGCATGAGTAAGAATGATATAGTTCAGTTTTAATTTATTAATTTGAATAAAATCTATTAATCTTTTAGCATCGCCACCAGGATCTATTATTATTGAATTTTCAGAAAAAGGATCTTTATAAATATAACAATTTGTAGCAAACTCATTAACGACAAAAACATTTATTTCTTTAAGTTCTTTTTTGTTCATATTTAGAAAGAACCTTATCTAAAATATTAATTGCTTTATCTATATCTGACTTGCCTATAATTAAAGGAGGCAAAAACCTTATTACTTTTTCTTGAGTGACATTTAAAACCAAACCATTTTTCAAACAATCCTCAACCACTTCTCTTGCGGGAAAATCTAATTCCATACCTAACATAAATCCAACACCTCTTACTGATTTTATAAACTTATACTTTAGCTTTAATTCATGTAATTTATTTAAAAAATACTTTCCATTATCTTTTACATTTTTTAATAAGTTTTCATCAATAAGCCTAAGAACTTCACATGCTACAGCACAGCTTATTAAGTTACCTCCAAAAGTAGAACCATGATCACCATAATCAAAAACATCTGAATAATTTTTGTCCACCAGAGTTACTCCCAGCGGTAAACCGTTAGCTATACCTTTAGCTAATGTAAGAATGTCTGGTTTTACATTATAATACTGATAAGCAAAAAACTCTCCTGTTCTTCCTAACCCTGTTTGCACTTCATCAAAAATAAGAAGCAATTTGTTTTCATCACATATTTTTCTAAGCTGAACCAAAAAAACTCTATCAGCTACATTTATCCCACCTTCTCCCTGAATCGGTTCTATCATAATAGCTATTGTTTTTTTGTTTATTAGGTTTTTTACAGAATGGATGTTGTTAAACTCAGCATATCTAAATCCTTCAACTAAAGGATAAAACCCTTTTTGAAATTTTTTCTGACCCGTAGCTGATAAGGTAGCAAGTGTTCTTCCATGGAATGAATTTTTAAATGTAATTATTTCATATCTATTTGATGTACTTCCGTATTTTCTTGCTAACTTTATTGCGCACTCATTTGCTTCAGCTCCGGAGTTAGAAAAAAATACTTTAGAAGGAAAAGTAATACTTATAAGTTTTTTAGCTAATTCTATTTGAGGATAACTATAATACAAGTTTGAACAATGCCAAAGACAAGAACCCTGTTTTTTAAGAATTTTGTAAAGAATATCATTACTATGTCCAAGATTTGTTACACTTAAGCCACAAAAAAAATCTAAATATTTTTTATTTTTATTATCATAAAGATATTGATTTTTGCCTTTTACAAAAATAACATTGTATCTTTTATATGTTTTTAAAAAAAAAACATCAAATTTTAATTTTTTCATAAAAACAAGTCTTGGAGGCGAGGGGATTTGAACCCCCGACCTTCCGGATGCGAGCCGGATGTTCTCCCAAACTGAACTACACCCCCATTAAATTTTCAGATTCTTCAGATAATATATTTATTGCTATCTCAACTAGTGAAGGGTCAAACTTAATGTTACTGTTTTGTTTTAACAAACTGATAATTTGGTTTTTATCTAAAAAATTTATTTTTAATTCTTCAATGTACTCTGCTAAAGATATAACTCTTGCTGATAGAGGAATCTTATCTCCAGAAAGCCCTTCTGGGTACCCCGTACCATCATAATTTTCATGGTGAAATTTTATTGTTGGTAGTAATCCTTTAAACAAACTTATGTTACTTACCATCTCTGCACCTATAATAACATGCAGTTTTTCTAAATTCACTTTTTCTATACCATTATCTGACTTAAATTTAGAAGATAAATATCCAATATCATGCAATAAGCTTCCAAAATATATATTTTTATATTCTTCCATACTTGGTTCCAATCCTAATTTTTTAGCTATTTTTGTAGCAGTTTGTGCTATTTTCCAGTAAAATCCTTTTTGTTTTGACCTGATCGTCTCTATAGCTGAGATTATAAATTCTGTTGCGAAGTTAAAAAAATTCCTTTGATCCTCCCAAATTTTGGCATTCATTATAGCGATAGATGCTAAACTTGCTAAATTTTCTAACATTTTTTTATCTTCCTCTCCAAATCCTCCTGCATCTTTTTTATTTAACACTTCCAGAACACCTATTACTTCTGTTCGATTATTGATTGAGTATAATATAGGCACAGCTAAAATTGATTTAGTTTTAAATCCACTTTGCTGGTCTATTGTGGCCAGAAATCTTGTGTCTTTTGAAACATCATTTATTATTTCTGATTTTTTATTAAGTGCTACACTACCTGCTATACCTTCACCAATTTTAATTTTTATTTTTTTAACTATAGAACCTTTCTCACCACCTGCTGTTTTAAAATAAAGATGTTGTTTGTCATCATCCACCAACATAATAGAACTGGCAGTAGAATTTGTAAGTTTTTCAGCTGCTTCTGATATTCTTTTAAGCAAAGTATCTACATCTAAAGTTGAAGTAAGATCCCGTACTATTTCAAAAATTTCTTCAAATTCTTTTGATTTGCTCATAAAAATCTTACGATACTTATTGAATGAATTATCTTTGACATACTGCCAAAATTTCAGAGTAAGTAGTAATTCCTTTAGTAACTTTTATTAATCCATCAACCAATAAAGTCCTCATACCATTTTTTATTGCAACTTCTCTTATTTTTTTAGCAGAAACTTCTTTTAAACATAAATCTCTTAATTCCTCATCCATTACAAGAAGCTCGTGAATTGCTGTTCTTCCTTTCATTCCTATATTGTTGCATTTTTTACAACCTACCGGTTTCATAAAATTTGCTGATATAAAATCTATATTATATTCTTTAAGCATATTCAACAAATCTCCTTGAGGTGCCGTAAGATCTGGTTGTTTACATTCACTACATAATGTCCTTATCAACCTCTGAGCAAGAACACCTTCTAAGGTATTGGCAATAAGATATGTAGGCACTCCCATCTCATACAACCTTGCAACTGCAGAAGGTGCATCGTTTGTGTGAATTGTAGAAAGCACCAGATGGCCAGTCAACGCAGCTTCCATTGCTACCTGTGCCGTTTCCTGATCTCTTATTTCTCCAACCATTATTATATCCGGATCCTGTCGTAAAAAAGCTCTTAAAGCCATAGCAAAATCAAATTTTTTATCACCCATTTTTAGATCCGGATTTATAGGAACCTGTACAACTCCATCTAACTCATACTCAACTGGGTTTTCTGCAGTAAGAATTTTCTCAGCAGGGTCTTTTACTTTTTGTAATGCAGCAGTCAATGTGAAAGACTTACCAGAACCTGTAGGACCACATACTAAAATAAGTCCATATGGACGATTAAGTAACTCTATAAATTTTTCTAAAGTATCCGGTAAAAAACCTAAAGCCTCCAAAGGTAATAAAGCACCAGATCTATCCAGCATTCGCATTACAACACTCTCACCATAAACAGTGGGTACTACATTCACTCTAAACTCTAAGGGTAACCCTTTTGCTTTTACTTGCAATCTACCATCCTGTGGGATTCTGCGTTCAACAATATTCATTCCACACATTATTTTTATTTTAGATATAAGAGCATTTTTAAATACCATAGGTATTTTAAAAGATGCTTTTCTTAAAAGTCCATCCACTCTATACCTTACAATAATTTTTTTTTCAAAAGGTTCAATATGAATATCAGATGCTTTTAATCTTACTGCTTCAAGAATTATAGCATTTACAAGTTTCTCAACCTCAGGTGCTGATGCATCTACTTGCATAATATCTGTTACTTCTTCTTTCTGGTGTTCTATAGAAATTTCTTCTGAAACATCTAAGCTTGCAAGTAGTTCCTGTGTCAATTCCTGAGCATCTTCTAAAATATTTTCATTAGGGATATAAACCCGTTGTTCTTGTATTGAATCTTCATAAACTAGATCATAGCTGCCATATAACTGTTCTATTTTTTCTTTTACATCGTCAGGAAGTGCAAAATATGGAAGAACTTTAAGTCCTGTTCTAAATTCTATATCTTCTATAGCGAAAAGATCTCTAGGATCAACCATGGCTACACATAAAATATTTTCATCTTTACTAAAAGGAACTAACTTGTAACGTTTGCATGTCTCAACTGAAATAATTTTTGCAAGATCGGTATCTACTTCTATGTCTGAAAGGTCAACAACTCTAGTTTCCCACTCAGAAGATAATACCTTAAGTAACTTATGTTTATCTACTTTTTTAGTGTTGACTATATACTGGATAAGCATTATTTTATTTTTTTCAGCTTCTTTATTAAGCACATCTACTTCTTGAGGAGTAAAACCAAAATATTCCACAAGAATTTGTTGTAAACTTTTTTTAATCATATCTCTTTATTATTTACCATAACATTGTTGAATATAAAAAAATTATTAAATAATCAAGTTAAAACTATACAGGATAATCTCCTGTAAAGCAAGCCAAACAAAAATTACTTCTCGGACTACCAGTGGAATTAACCATACCTTCACAGGAAATATAATAAAGTGTATCTACCTCCAAGAATTTTTTGATATCTTCTACGGAATAATTAGCCGCAATGAGTTCCTTTTTAGTAGGTGTGTCTATACCATATATACACGGAGAAACAATAGGTGGGCAGGTAATTCTTAAATGTATTTCTTTTGCTCCTGAATTTTTAAGCATTTTTATTAATTTTTTAGAGGTTGTCCCACGAACTATTGAATCATCTACAACTACTACTCTTTTTTTCCACAGTACTTCTTTTATTGTATTGTATTTTATTTTGACAGAAAAATCTCTTATCTTTTGACGAGGTTGAATAAATGTTCTACCTATATAGTGATTTCTTATAAAACCAAACTCAAAAGGAATACCGCTTTCTTGAGAATAACCAAGTGCTGCTGAATTAGCTGAGTCCGGAACAGCAATCACTATATCGGAAACTGTAGGAAATTCTCTATATAGAGTTTTTCCAAGTTTTACTCTTACGTTATGGACGGTTTTCCCTTCTAAAATACTATCAGGTCTTGAAAAATAAATGTATTCAAATATACATAAACTCTTTTTAGATATAGAACTAAACCTATAACTTTTTAATTTTCCATCTTTAGCTTCAACTATCTCGCCAGGTTCAACCTCTCTAATAAATTCAGCAGAAACTATATCAAGAGCACAGGTTTCTGAACAGAAAATAAATCCACTTTTAACTTTGCCAATTACTAAAGGACGAAATCCAAAAGGATCTCTTATTGCATACATGGAGTTTGGTGTCATTAAGATCAAAGAATAAGCTCCCCTAAGTTGAGGAAGGATTTTTTTAAGTACTTCTATTATGTTTTTCTCTTTAGAATGAGAAATCAAATGAAGAATTACTTCAGAATCAGTTGTAGTTTGGAATATAGCACCCATAAGTTCTAATTTGTTTCTTAAATATTTAGCATTAACCAAATTACCATTATGTACTAAAGCTAAAAGTCCTTTAGAACATTTAACACTAATAGGTTGAGCATTTTTAATATCAGAAGCACCATATGTAGAATAGCGAGTATGACCTAAAGCTAATCTACCATTCAATTTCCTTAAATCTTCACTATTAAAAACTTCCTGAACTTCTCCCTGACCTATTTTAGAAAAAAATCTTTCTCCATCACAAGACACAATTCCTGCTGATTCTTGTCCACGATGTTGTAATGAATAAAGCCCTAAATAAGTTAATTCAGAAGCATCTGAGTGGTTATAAACTCCAAAAATTCCACACATAAGATTACTTTTTATTAATTAGTTTTAAAACTTTATTAAAAATTTCTTTAACGGAAATTAATTCCATACAATCTGGAGTCTTATTACAAATTCTTCTATAACAAACTTTGCATTTTTTAGGTGTAACTACTTTTTCTCCCAAACCATACATTTCTATTTCATTGAAGGATGTAGGACCAAATAAAGCTATTACCTTTTTATTTAAAGCCAACCCTACATGTAAAGCTAAAGTATCAGAGGCAATTAACAAATCACATACATTAATAAGAGAAAAAAATTGTCTGAGCGTATTATTTGTTCCAGTATCTAATACTTTTTCACAATAGAAACGGTTATTTTTTAAAGAATTCATAATTTCCAAGTTGCGATTGAATTCTTTTTTTCCTCCGAAAAGTAAAATTTTTATGTTTTTTTTATTATTAAAATAATCTATCAACAACTTTATTAACTGAACAGTTTTGTTAATTGGATATTCTTTTTTTCTCCACCTGTCTCCACTTCCTAGATTTATACCAATAAAAGTATCTTTAAGATTACAACCATTAGATTTTAAAAATTCATATGCAAATTTTTTTTCATCTTTAGAAAGTTTCAGTATTATTGGATAGTTAGAAGGTTTTAAATTTTTAAATTCTAAAATTTCCATAAGATATTCTTGATATGTTTTTCTGTTTTGTTTTTTAAGTAAATCGTTATGACTTATATCAAACCATTCCTGAGCAGCTTTATTTGAGCAAACCACTTCCCAATCTTGATTTAGATAAAATCCATATTTAAACCTAAAATTAAACTTTTTTGTTAACTCTAAGGCTTTCTGTTCTAAATCTAGATTTATCAAAATATCAAAGTCTTTACCAAAGTAATTGAAAACTTCACAGTAGGGTATAACTTCACTAATATAAGGGTTATTTTGAAAGATCTCTACTGCCTCATTTGAAGTAATCCAGAAGAACTTAGAGTTTTTATATTTTTTATTTAATGGTTTCAAAATAGAAGTTGTTCTTAATACATCTCCTAAAGCAGCAAGTTTTATAATAAGTATCTTTTTATTAACAGGGATATAAAATTCACAATTTTCACATAAAATTTTTATGTTTTTCTTGTGAAAACTACATGGTTGATCTGTTTTAAAATAAAAACAATTCTGTCTATAAAACTTCATGAAATTAAAACCTTACCGGAATATTTGCTTTATACATTTCTTCTTTAACTTTTTTAATAGAAAATTTTCTATAATGAAAAACTGAAGCAGCAAGTACAGCTGAAACGCTTGTCTTCTTTACCACTTCTATAAAATCCTCAATTTTTCCTGCACCACCGGAAGCAATTACAGGAATTTTTACATTTTTAACTACCGCTTTTGTAAGTTCTATGTCATATCCAGTCCTTGTCCCATCAGCATCTATACTTGTAAGCAATATCTCACCGGCTCCCATATTTTCTACAGTCTTTGCCCATTTAATTGCATCTAAACCTGTTGGTGTAGTTCCTGATTTAATATAAACTTCCCAGCTTTTATGATTACTTGACTTTGCATCTATTGCTACTACAATACACTGCGAACCAAATTTCTTAGCTGATTCTTCAATAATTTTAGGATTCATTACCGCTGCTGTGTTTATAGCAACTTTATCTGCCCCTGAGTTTAACAAGTGATATATATCATTAATTGTCTTTATACCACCACCTACAGTAAGTGGCACAAATACATTTCTTGCTGTCTCTTTTACTACTTTTAAAATAATTTTCCTTTTTTCAACAGTAGCAGTGATATCTAAAAACACCAATTCGTCAGCACCCTCTTGAGAATACCATTTTGCAAGTTCAACAGGGTTCCCTGCATATTTTAAATTTTTAAAGTGTACCCCTTTAACTACTTTTCCGTCTTTTACATCTAAACAAGGAATTATTCTTACTGTATGCATTTTTATATATTTTTAAGCTCTTTATAAAGTTGTAAAGTTTTGTATGCTTCTTCTAAATCTATTTTTTGAATAACAAAACCGACATGAATAAGAACATAATCGCCTACTTTAATATCTTTTACTAAATCTAATCTAGCTGTTTTCCTAATTCCTTCGTATTCACATACAGCCCAATTTTCTTCTACTTTTATTACTTTCATAGGAATTGCTATACACATTTCTGAACTCCTTTATTCTTTAGATAACCATATTATAACATCAACTATCATTAATAAAATAAAACCAGACACTCCAAGCATTCCTACACTAAATTCATTACCTCCTTTTAAAAACAAAATAGAAAACCCATAAGTAGCATTTACTGCTCCATGTAAAATAGAAGGTGCTATTACAGAATTAGATTTTATCCTTATAAAATTAAAAATAGGAGAATATAATACACAAAAAATTATCATCCAGATTACACCTAAATACGGATTAGTAGGATAGTTATGACCCTGTAAAACTAACGGAGCATGCCACAATCCCCAGATAACTCCAATAATTAAAGATGACTGCCAAAAATTAAATTTTTGAATTAACTCATCAAATAAATAACCACGCCATCCAATTTCTTCTCCAAATGCAACAAAAGCATTTATAGTTAATGAAAAAAATATGGCACTAAATATCCAAAAAATTAAAGGGTTAAAAGGATATTCATTAAGTTGTTGTCTTATGTGATTTATTTGTCTATCATCTAATGTTTTTGACAACCTTTCAAAAAAACCTTCCATATCGTAAGAAACTTCAACACCAGGAAAGAAAGTTGCTACTCCAAAAGAAGCAAAGGAAAGCAAAAAGGGTAAAAATAAAGCTACCATATACCAAAAATTAAAGTTAAAATTAACAGCACATTTTTGTTTTATTTTTACATAAGAAAACTTCTCTAATATCATTACTGCACAAAATGGGCAAAACATATATATAACACCTACTAATCCTGTTAAAGGATTAGCAATAGACAATCTACCTCCTAAAAGTTTAAAAATTCCTGTAAAAATAAAACTTAAGCCAAAAGTCAAAATAATAAAATTTAAACTTTTTTTGCTCATAATTATTCCAGCATATAATCTTCTACTTCATATCCTTTTTGTTTTAATTCTTCTTTCCATAGTTCTTTAACTTTTTTTATTTTTTCCCTTGCAAGTTTTACCCACTTAGATTCCGGCTTCGAAAAAAGATCTATTGCTGTCTTGTACCATATGTAAGCATATTTCAACGAACTTTCATTTAGCTGGAATTCTCTGTTAAACTCTATAAGTTCTAATTTTATCTTATATTCTTCTTGAGATATTTTGCCTTTAGAAAATAACTCTTCCAGTTCTTTTTTTTCTTTTTCATACTTTTCTTTAAGATACTTTTCTTTTTTATCTGGATGATAATACCAATCCATATATTTTTCTGCATTATAATATGCTTGTTTTGCTCTAAGATATACATCTATATATATAGCCAAATAAACAAACACTATGCCCAAAAAAATTAATAAAATTTTTTTATAATATTTTATAATTACTTTCATTTTTTGTAAAATTATTTACTTTCTTTTTCTTCTTCTTCCCAACTTTTAAATTTAAATGTAGGCTGTACCATAACACTTATATTAGGAGCATATTGGTTTGTATTATAGTCTTTTATACTGTAATCATATAAACCTTTTATAAAAATATTGTTTTTTAATCTATAGCTTACTTCCAACTCGTGTTTCAAATTAAGTCTATTTTGGATCTCTGCCAGTGTTAAACTATAACTTATTATCATATCTGGTGTAAGATATTTTTCTATTATATATTTGGTATCTTTAAATAAATCTGATACTTTAAACTTATCACTATCAGAAGATGTGTTTGATTGTAAAGTATCATCTTTAAATGTCTTGTCAGAAGATTCTATAGCTACAATCCGGAAATTATCTGCTATACCCCATCTTTTTAGAATATTTTTTGCTACAGGAGTCGCAAAGGAAGAATCAATCATTCTTATCAGCTGTGTTCTTAAAATAGGTAGATAATCTATTTTCTCTGAGGACAATATAGAAATTTTATCACCTTCTTTTTGAACTTTGCCTAAGCCCAACATCAAAGCTGTAAGTTCTTCTGTTTTTAATTCAGGATATAAAGGAGAAACTAACTTTGGTTTTACTTCTTCAATTTTATTTCTTTCTATTACTAAATTTACAGGAATTTTTTCTCTTTCGCTAGTTAGAATATCCATTCCACCTGTAAGTTCTATATATACATTTCTGTTTATTATTTCTAATCTTCCTGAAGTTAAAGTGAAGTTATTATTTAAAAAATCTATTTTACCTCTCATTGCTTCTATTTCGCCGTTTATATTCATTTTATCCATACCTGCATTATAATAAAAATTTACTTTTCCTGTAATATTAGCAGATAAATACTCATTTTCGTACCAGACATTGTTGTTTGCTATGAGATCTATGTTATGATAAAAACCAAAAGAATAAAATTTACCTTTTTTTTCAACGCCAGGATAGGTAAAGTGAGTATTATTAAGAATAATACTTCCTGAAACAAAAGGTTTTTCTTCTTTTTCTTTTTTAAGTATAGAAATATCTAAATGAATATTGCCATTAGAAGGAAAAAATTTTTCTCCTTTTATTATTTTGAAAAATTTACTAACAGGAAAAGTAAGTTGAGGAATTTTAACAAAAATACCATCGCCCCCAGTGGTTTTTATGTTTAATGTATAACTTTTAAATAATTCTATTTTGCCATTAATATTAAAATTTGTGTTTTCATAACTACCAGAAAATTTTTCTATTTTTATATCTTTATTGTTAAATAATACTCTGATGTCTAAGTTATCTACATACTTAAGATATTCTTTAAACTCTATTCTTCCTTTCGTTATATTAAAATATCCATTCATCCTTGGAGAATTTATATTGCCAGTGATATTAAAAACCAAAATAAAATTACCATTTGCTTTATCAACTATATTTTGAAAACCATTAAATAATGAAATATCACATTTATAAGAAGTTAAACTTAAATTTATGTTTTTAGAAATTAAATTGTAAAAGCCTCTTATATCTATTCTTTTATCCTTTTCAAAAATAACTTCTATTTTTTCTAAATTCAAAAAATTATTATAAAAAGATAACTTACCTAAAATATTCTTTATTTTTATCGTTTCTATATCCATATCACTCACAATAAATTCAGAAGTTAGTTGATATAATTTCTTATTGGCATCTACTGTTAACACTTTAATCTCAGAAGATACAAAACCATTTATATACACTGGAAGGCTAAAAAAACTTTTTATCAAATTTAATGGCACTTTAGAGATATTTATATTAAGAACATCATTGTTAGCACCTGCGTTGCCATTGCATAATACATATTCTCTAGTTTTGTCAAATATGGAAAAATTTGTAAATTTTATAAATTTTTTAAGAAAAGAAATTTTACCTTTTGTATATAAACATGTTTCTATATCGGAATCTGCAACAAAAATTACTTCTTTTGTTAATGAATTATATATAAAATTCAAAAATATTTTATCATTGACGAAATACTCATTTATCCATAAATCATTAAAACATAGTGTAATTTCTTTTAAATTTTTAAAATAATTCTTAACTACAAGCTCTGCATTTCCTACAAAATTAACATTTTCAATTTTTAGATTTTTAATTCTGAAGTATGCTTTTATATATTCATTAATTAAAGATACATTAGCAGAAGATATCAAAATTTCACTATTTTCATTATATATTTTTCCTGACAAATCAAATTTATTTAAAGAAAAAGGTTTTTCTACCTTGGAAGTTATTTCAAGACTAAACAAATCAAGATCTTTAAAATTAGACAAAAAACCAATGTTTTTAATTTTCAAAATTATTTCTTTTTTTGAAAAGTCATAAATTGCGTCATAATCTATAATGCGATTTTCTTTTGTTGATAATTTACCATTTAAAATTATACTATTTAGAAAAGATTTAATTTCTCCTTTAGAAAAATTTAAAATTTTTATATTGTCATAAGATAGATTATCAAATTTGTATTGACCACTTAGATTGAAAAAATTTTGTTTAATCTGAACTTGCAAGTAACAGAGAAAATTTGTTCTAAACTTACCTATCTGAAGTTTTTTTCTATCAATGTTAAATTCTAAATTTCCATAATTTTTTGTTATATCATATATAAAATCTCCACTACAGCTTTCGTTGGTGAATTGAAAATTAACATTTTTTTTATCTACTTTGCCATAAATAGATAAATTATCTGTTATCTTGTGATTTTTATAATACAAATCCTTCACTAGAATGTTTAAAAGATATAGATTATTTTTTTTAATATTTTTTACTTCTCCTTTAGTTGAAAAACTTAACTCATCAAAATATGAGATTTTTAATTTTTTAGATAACATGGTAAAATTTAATTTGTCGTCCATTAAAAAAGAATCATAAGAAAAGTAAGAATTTTTTTTAATATCTTCATAAATTAACTTTACAGAACTGCTAGAAAAACCTGTAAAAAAATTAATTTTTATCTTATGATTCTCAGAAGAAGCATCGCCTTTTATCTCTAAACAGCCGGCACATCTTTTTAATTTTACATCGGTCAAATAATTAAAAATTCTTCCTTCCGTTGAAAACATATTTTTTTGAGAAACATTAAATTTTAAATTTAATGGGTATCTAGCTGAACTATTGAAAACATGAAGAGTTTTATCATTCAATGATACACTAAACGGAATATTGTTTGAAGAATATAAAATATAACCAAAACCTTTATCGTTTTCTATATTTACTCTAAAATCAAATTTATCATGAGAAATTTTAGAAATTAATTTATAGCCTGATTTTAGAAATATAAAATTTAAATCAGTTTTGACTTCTTGAATTGTAAAGTTTTTCAAAAATTTTGGTAGTTTGAAACTAAAAACACCACTGTAGTCAATTTTCAAACTTTCTTCATCTTTATAAAACAAAACAACTCCTTTTGTTATATTGGTATATATATTTCCAATTACTTCTAAAGGGAAAAAATTAACATTTCCCTTTATAATTTCGTATTTTGAATTATTTTTATTTATGCTTAAAATGTAAGGCTTTGGTTTTGACAAATCAAAATCACCAAATATTTTTAGTTCTATATTATCTATCCCCAAATTAAAATCTCCCAAAAAAACTTTGCTTTTAACAAACCATTTATTTTTTTTATTTGAAATATCTATATTTAAATCAAATCTAATTTTATTCCAACGTCCACTTATTTGAAATGAACTAATTTCTTTTTTCTTTTGCATTAGTCTAATAGCCTTATCAATCAAAATTGTATGCGTGTTATATTTTATGCTTATATTTTTAATAGAAGCTCTTGTTGGAAAGAGATACAAAAAGTTTGTTATATAATGCTGCAGCAAATCTGGAGTTAAATTTTTGAAACTTTTATTTTCTATATTTAAAATTTCCAAAGAAATATTTCTTGCTTTTAATGCATTTACTGTGAAATTTTTTTTAAAAATTTCAATAATGTTTAAAAAGATAAGAGATCTTTTAACATAAATAGAGTAAGTATTTGAAAAAATATATATATCTTTTGCAAAAAATATATTTGGAAAAATGTAGTAAAGATGCTTTATTTTAAAATTTGAAAAAAAATTTTTTTCTAAATTTGGCCTATATAAAATAAGAAAAAAATTCACTACTATATGAAACAAAAAAATAAAAAAGAAAATATATGCTACTGTCTTGATTTTTTTCATTCTTAAGCTTTAACTTTAAAGATACAGATAATGTTAATCTGTAAGTAGTGCAATTTTTTATTATACTTTTGGGAAGAAGTTAAGTAAATTCTTTAATATCCTTAAACATATCTCCTACTTCTAACTTAATTTTTTCATTGTCAGCATCAAGAGAAGCAAAAATTTTCAACATCTTGTCAGTGTTAGAATAAGAGTATCTTAAAAGTACTTCTTCTGCTATAACATTCTCTATATATTTCTGAATTACTCTTTGTAATGGTCTTGCTCCATAATATTCATCAAATCCTTTTTGTAACAAAAACTGCTTTGCATCGTTAGTAAGAAATAGTTCAATGTTTTTCTTTTTTAGTCTTTCTTTGAGTCTTTCTATCATCAAATCTAATATCTTTTCCATCTCCTCTTTAGTAAGTGGTTTAAATACTACAATTTCATCTATTCTGTTTAAAAATTCTGGATTAAATGTCTTTTTTAATTCTTCTGTTAATAGCTCTTTCATATTCTTGTATTCAGCTTCTTGATTATTGCTTTGAACAAACCCTATGGATTTTCCTTTATAAATAAGTTTTGCACCTATATTAGATGTCATTATTAATACTACGTTTTTAAAACTTACTTTGTGTCCCAAACTATCATTCAAAATGCCATTATCCATTATCTGAAGTAAGATATTAAACACATCAGGGTGTGCTTTTTCAATCTCATCTAACAACACAACTGAATAAGGTCTTCTTCTTATTCTTTCTGTTAAAACTCCACCCTCTTCATATCCAACATAACCTGGTGGAGCACCTATAAGTCTTGAGACATTAAATTTTTCAGTATATTCTGACATATCAATTCTTACAATAAAATCTTCATTACCAAACAAAAATTCAGCTAATGCCTTTGCAAGTTCTGTTTTACCTACACCAGTAGGACCTAAAAACAAAAAACTTCCAATTGGTTTTTTAGGATCTCTTATTCCTGTTCTTGAACGTCTTATAGCATTAGCCACAACTCTTACTGCCTCTTCTTGCCCTATTATTCTTTTGTGCAATTCTTTTTCTATTTCAAGAAGCTTTTGACTTTCTTGCTGAGTAATTCTGCTTACAGGAATACCTGTCCATTTAGAAACAATCTGAGAGATATCATCCGCAGTAACTTCAGGGATAGTTTCTTCTCTTTTTTGTCTCCACTGTTTTTTCATTTCCTCAATCTGTTTTTTTAGTAACATCTCTTTTGTTCTATATTTTGCTGCCTCCTCGAAATTTTGATTTTGTGAAGCTTCTTCTTTAAGTTTCACAACTTGTTCCAATTCTTCTATTTTCAATTTTATTTCTTCTGGTAACTGTGTAGTTCTTAATTTTAATTTACTTCCTGCCTCGTCTATCAAATCTATTGCTTTATCAGGCAAAAATCTATCCGAAATATACCTATCGGATAATTCTGCCGCTGCTACTAAAGCTTCTTGAGTATATTTTACTTTATGGTGTTTTTCATACTTATCTTTTATACCCATTAGAATCCGAATAGTTTCTTCTACTGTTGGAGGTTCTACTAAAATAGGCTGGAATCTTCTTTCTAATGCTGCATCTCGTTCTATGTATTTTCTATATTCGTCTATAGTAGTAGCACCTATACATTGAAGTTCACCTCTAGCAAGAACAGGTTTTAACATATTTGATGCGTCTACAGCACCCTCTGCTGCACCTGCTCCTATTACAGTATGAAGTTCATCTATAAAGAGAATTACACTATTTTTACTTCTACGAATTTCTTCAATGATATTCTTTAATCTCTGTTCAAATTCTCCACGATATTTAGTCCCAGCAATTATGGCACCAAGATCTAAACTTACTACTCTCTTATTTTGAAGAATCTCTGGAACATCGCCACTTACAATCTTTTGTGCTAAACCTTCAACTATAGCAGTTTTTCCTACACCAGGATCACCAATTAATACAGGATTATTTTTTGTTCTACGAGATAATATTTGAATTACTCTTTCAATTTCTTCTTCTCTACCTATTACAGGATCAAGCTGACCTTCCTTCGCTAATTGAGTTAGATCTCTACTAAATTCATCTAATGTAGGTGTTTTAAGCTTTTTAATCTTTGCAGTTTTAGCATGAGACTTAAGAAAAGAAATTGTACTATCATGTTCTCCAAGAATAGAAAAAATCTCACTCTGTACATCTTCGTAAGTGACTCCTAAATACTCTAATACTCTTGCAGCAACTCCGTCTTTTTCTCTAAGTAATCCTAAAAGAATATGTTCTGTCCCAACATAAATGTGTCCCATATTATTTGCTTCTTCAACAGCATATTCTAACACCTTTTTTGCCCGTGGAGAAAATGGAATTTCACCCAAAACCATAACATTTTCATCAGGTTGAACTATTTTTTCTATTTCACTTTTTATTTTTCTTAAATCCACACCTAAGTTGATAAGAATTTGAACAGCTAAACCCTCGCCTATAGATACAAGACCCAGTAAAAGATGTTCTGTGCCTACGTAATCATGATTTAATCTTCGTGCTTCTTCTTGAGCTATTAGAATTACTTTTTGTGCCCTGTCTGAAAATTTATTCATATTTTTAATTTTTATAAAAAATTAATAAAAAAATTCAATACTTCAAATTAACCTTTCTTTATAAATTTTTAAATTTTCTAAGTAAGTATAAGGAATTTTTACACTACCTAAAAGTGGCTCAAAATTATCTAACTTACCATGACAATCACTTCCTCCTGTTATTAACAAGCCATATTTTTCAGCAATGATCATAAGTTCTTCTTCAATGTTTTTATGATGAGAAGAATGAAACACTTCTATACCTTTTATACCCTGTTTAATTAACTTTTTTAAACACTCAATATCGTTATAAATACTAATATAAGGATGTGCCAAAACAGGAATCCCTTTTGCTTTTATTATTGTAGAAATAGCTTCTTCGGTCTTAAACATTATTTTAGGAACAAAAGCAGGACGTCCGTACCCAAGATACATTTCAAAAGCTTCTTTTATAGAACTTACTTTTTTCTGCTGTAAAAGAATTCTTGCAAAATGTAACCTTCCTATACTGGCATCTTTAGTAGTAAGATTAAACACATCCTCAGGTTTAATTTTCATTCCCAAAAGATTAAGTCTTTCTAATATCTTGTAAGCTCTTTCTATCCTGGCTTTACGGAAAAAACTCAATTTCTTCTGTAATTCTTCATTTTGCCAATCTATATAATAACCTAATATGTGTATCTCATTTTCAGATGAACCATCAAAAGCAGCTGAAATTTCTACACCAGGAACTATTTCTAAACTATATTTATCTGCCTCTTTAAGAGTTTGTTCTATACCATCAGTAGTATCATGATCAGTAATAGCTACAGCAGAAAGTTCCAATTTTATAGCATGTTCTATTAAATCCCTAGGTGACAAATTACTATCAGAATAAATCGTATGAACATGTAAATCAACATATTTATTATCCATTTACAATAATTCAGCAGCTAAAGCTGCCAACTGACTCCTTTCTGTTTTTGTGAAAGTTATATGACCAAAAATTTCCTGACCCTTAAATTTATCTACTAAATAAACAAGTCCATTGGAAGAAGCATCAAGATAAGGATTATCGATCTGAAATGGATCGCCAGTTAAAACTATTTTTGTGTTTTCTCCAGCACGAGATATTATAGTTTTAACTTCATGAGGAGTCAAATTTTGCGCATCATCAATTATAAAAAACTGATTTGGTAAACTTCTTCCTCTTAAATAAGTCAAAGCTTCTACTTCTATAAGTCCAGAATTGAAAAAATACTCTATAGTTGACTGTAATTTCTCAGAATCATATTTGTACATCTTCCCAACTAAAAAATCTAAATTATCGTAAATAGCTCCCATCCAGCTTGAAAGCTTCTCTTCTTTGGTACCAGGAAGATATCCAATATCTCTTCCCATAGGTACGACGGGTCTGCTGATTAATAACCTTCTATAAAGCTTCTCTTCTATTACTTTATGTAAACCGCAACCTAAAGATAAAAGTGTTTTACCAGCTCCTGCTACACCTATAAGAGTCACTAAATGTAAATTATCATCCAACAATAACTCCATAGCAAATTTTTGTTGAACATTTAAAGGTTTAAGTCCAAGTACATTAATATCTTTAGATGGTATAACTTCAGCTTCAGTTACATTTGTTTTTTTATTCTTTTTTATTCTTATTAATACACTATGAGACTTACCACTTTTTAAAATCAAAAATTCATTTAAATAAACCTCAGATAAATCAATACTCACATTTTTCTGCAGATCTTCTAATGAAATTTTCTTTGAAGAAAAAATTTTATCTATTATCTCTTGAGATGTTTCTAATTCTCTAAATCCTGTATAAACAGCTTCTGGACGAACTTTTGCTTTTTCATAATCTTGAGTAGTAATTCCTAAAGATTCTGCTTTTATTCTTAAATTTATGTCTTTGGTTATAAATATTACTCTTTCACCTCTTTTTTTTAAACTTAAAGCAACTGCTAAAATTCTGTGGTCAGCTTTATTTTCTATAAAGTGCGCAGGTAATTCCTTATCCCAATCAAGTTCTATTTTTATTAAACCTCCATTTTCAAGGGTCACTCCTTCGATTAAACTACCTTTACTTCTAAGCATATCTAATTTTCGAGAAATTAACCTTGAATTTCTACCTAGTTCATCATTACGTCTTTTTAATATATCTAACTCTTCTATAACTGTCATAGGAATTACTACTTTGTTATCTGCAAATACAAACATCGCTTCCGGATCATGCAATAAAACATTTGTATCTAACACAAAAGTTTTACGTGCCATAAGTTTAATACATCATTCCTATATTAAAAATTAAATCTTCTGAGTCCTCTGTAAGTCCCAACAAAATTGCGCCAAAAAATTTTCTATATATATCGATGGTATATGTTAAACCACTAAAAATATAAGATTTAAAACTTTCAGAATCAAGAACCTTGGTTGTATTTATTTCATCAAAAGATTTGTTAATACCTTTTATACCAAAAGAAAAATCTAAGTTTTCGTTTAAAGGAAAATAACTTCCAAAAGTATAAAAGAAACTTTCGCCTACTCTATAATTATCAGGATTTTTTGTATTATACTTAAATCCTAAATTAAAAATAAAGTTAAAATAATAACCTGAACGCATTATAACTTGTTTTTCAAAAAGCCACATTAAAATCCCTCCAAATCCACCCGTACCAAAAGTTTTTTTATAATCTCCAACAGGTAAACCAACCCCAAGTTCAACAGAAATGGTAGGTGTTGGTGATAAATTTTTTTTATCTTCTTCTAAAAAATTATATTTTATACCCATTAGGATATCGCTTAAACCTTTATCTATTTTCTCATTTATACTTTTACTTATACCACAAATCTGAATTCCTACCTCTAGATTATCATAAACTCCCCAATAAACATCAATTGGAACCTGGAACTCAGCAGTATTGATATCTACAACAACATAATTAATCTGGAGTTGCAAACCATAAACATTTGGTAAGCTACATAATGACGCTTGATAAGGTTTGTATAAATTAAAAAAATTTATTTGAGCATAAACAAAATTAGTCAAAAGAAAAAATATTATTTTTTTCATAAATTTTTTATATAAAATACATTTTAATAATTCAACTATTTTGAATAATCTGTTATTTCCCCGCTAAATAAAACTTTTCCTTTCGTGTCATATACCACAACATACTGACCTTTTGTTATTGCCCTTTGAGGATTTTTAAAAATTATTTTTACTTTATCGTTATCAATTTTTTCTACTGAACATTCAGCCAGGTCTGATTTATATCTTATTTTTGCGTACAAGTTTTTGCTTTTTACTAATTTGTCAAACTCCTCATAGAATATACAATTTGTAGCTATAAGATTATCTTTATATAACATATCCTCTGTGCCTACATATAAAATATTGTTTGTTGGATCAATTTCAACCACATAGTATTTTGAATTTGAATTTTTCAACTTAAGACCTTTTCTTTGTCCAATTGTATAATTGAAATGTCCATCATGATATCCTAAAAATCTCTTTGTAGCATACTCAATAACTTTGCCTTTTTGAGAAAATTGTTGATTTGATTTTATAAAACTTCTATAATCACCATCTATTATAAAACACAAATCGAAACTTTCTTTCTTTTCATAAACTTTTAATCCTAAATCTTTTGCTATCTGCCTTACTTGTAACTTTGTGAGTTCCCCTAAAGGAAGTATTAAATATGGCAATACATCAGGATTGATTCTACTTAAAAAATAGGACTGGTCTTTAGAATCATCTTTTGCTTTTGATATGTAAAACTTATTTCTTTCTTTTATTATTTTAGCGTAATGTCCCGACGATAAGTAATCTATAGATAACTCGGATTTTAATCTTTTAAAAGTTATTCCAAATTTGATCATTTCATTACACCACATACAAGGATTTGGCGTAAAGCCATTCATGTAATCTTTACAAAATTTTTCAATAATAAGTTTTTTGAACTCGTAGGTCAAATTAAGTACGTAATGTCTTATACCTAACTGCGATGCAACACTTTTTGCATCATAGATATCTTTAGGTGAACAACATAACTGTTTAGCAGTATCTTTGAACATCTCACATTTCAAAAGTTTTAAGGTTACACCTATAACCTCAAAATCTCTACTTAAAAGATATGCTGCTACAGAAGAATCAACTCCGCCAGACATTAAAACCGCTACTTTCTTTTTCATTGTTTATAAGTTTTTACTTTGTATTGTTTGCCATCAGTAATAATCTCTATGATACCATCCATGTCAACTCTTAAGATACTTACATTATATCTTTTATATCTTTCAATCACTTCTTTATGAGGATGGCCATATCTGTTATTTATACCACAAAAAATTATTGCAAATTTTGGATTAACTAACCTAATAAATGCATCTGTAGAAGAACTATTAGAACCATGGTGAGGAACTTTCAAAATATCTGACTTTAAAGTTTCATGTTTATATATGTATCTTTTTATAATTTCTCTCTCTGCTTTTTTTTCGATATCTCCAGTGAACAACACTGAAAATTTTTTATAGACAATTTTGAAAACGAGACTATTGTTGTTTATTGAAGTATATGAAAATGCTTCTCGCGGTGGATGAAAAATATATGCCTCTAACTCATTATCTAATTTTATACGATCTTTTTCTCTTATTATCTTATAGTTTATTTTTTTCTCTGTAACAATGTTCAATATTTCTCTGTAGACATCTGATTTGCTTACAATTCCAGATTCATAAAAATTTTCAATTTTCATATTTAAAAGCAAATACTTAGCCCCTCCAATATGGTCTCTATGAGGATGTGAAATTATCATAAAATCTATTTTGTCAAAATTTTTACTTTTTACAAATTCATAGATATATTTCCCACTATCAAATTTATCATGTCCTGTGTCTATAAGAATTGTTTTACTTGTAGAAGTAATAATAAATGTAGCGTCTCCCTCTTTTACATCTAAAAAATAGATTTTAACAACTGAAGAAAAAAGAAGAGAGAAATTACATAATAAAAGAATAGTTATTTTATAAAAATAATGTAGCATTAAATAACTATTTATTACCAAATAATGAGAGTTGGTTTCTATCCTTGAAAGAATCAATAATATCTAACAGCTGAATTATGTCATCAATTTCATAATCTGCACCAGAATTTTGAGTGTTAAACTCATCCCCATATCTAGCGAAAACTGTTACTATATTTAGTTGCTTAGCCCCAGCAATATCTCTTTCTGCCCAATCGCCTACCATCAGTGTCTCTTGAGGAAGTGTACCTAAACGCTCTAAAGCCATCAAAAATGGTTTCGGTGAAGGTTTTTTTTCTTTAGTATCATCAAAAGTTAAAACAAACTCAAAATAATGCTGTAAATTTAAAGAAACTATTCTCATCCATACAGGAAGTTTGGGGGCATCTGAAACAACACACATTTTTATGCCACGTTTCATTAGTTCCATCAAAGTAAGATGAACATGTGGGTATGTACACAAATTTGCTTCTTTTGCTCTACGATATCCTAGTATTCCTGCGGCTAAAATTTTATAATCAATATAACCAAACTCCTGCAACAAAACTTTATCGAAAATTTGTTGGTCTTCAATACCTTCTTTCCAGTAAATACTATAAATTTTTTCTATTAACTTTTCCTTCTTCATGTTAAGTCCAGCATCTATCATCGCATCAGCCGCAGCTTCTACTGCCATTCGTTTCATTTTCATGAAATCCATAAGAGTATTATCTAAATCAAATATAATAGACTTTATCATATCAGTTTTAACTAATTTTTACTACAATATCACCTATAATATTCGCAGCCTCATCCAACCTGTCAGCAGCATTAGAAAGATGTCTATAGACTTCTCTGGTCTTTAAAATTTTCTTTATATCATCCATCTCAAACAAATTTGATATACCTTCCCTATAAATATCTTCTACAAAATTTTCTGTTTTTTTAGCCAATATTATTTTCTCTCTACATAACTCAGGAGATTTTTTTATTAATTTTAACGCCTCAACAATATTAGAACCTCCTTTGTTTAATGCCTCTAGCATTTTCTTTATATACTGGTCGGGTTCAACTTTCAAAATTAACATCTCTTCAACTGTAGTTTTTAAATAATCCACTACATCATCTATTGCTCTTGAAATTGCATATATATCTTCTTTATCAAAAGGTGTAATAAAAGCTTTGTTTAATTCTTCTACTAAAATTTTTCTTAAACCATCTGCTTCTTTTTCTATATCCAAAATTTTCTTTTTATTACTCTCAGAAATATTTGATAAAAACTCTAATAAAGCATTTGTAGCTTCTAAAACCTTCTCTGCTTGTTTAATAAGCATTCCTAAAAAATCTTTATTTTTATTAAAAAACTTAATAAACATTTCTTATGATTTGTACCAATTCTGAAGAGAAGAAACTTCAAAATTTATTTTATTTGAAAAAATATCATAACTTTTCTTTAATTCCTTAATTGAGTTTACAATACAGCGAGCAGCCTCAATTGTAGTAACAACAGGAATATTGTTAACAGTAGATGTCCTTCTAATATAAAATCCATCTGAAAAAGATCTACCTTTACCTGTAGGTGTATTTATTACTAAAACTACTTCTTTGTTAGAAATAATATCTACTATGTTTGGACGACCCTCAGAAAGTTTATTTACTTTTTCACAATCTATACCATTTTTTAAAAGAAAATCGGCTGTTCCAGAAGTTGCTACAAGTTTAAAATTCAAATTTTTTAACTCTCTAGCAATATTTAGAATTTTAGGCTTATCTTTGTTATTGACACTTAACAACACTTTGCCACCTATAGGTATTTCACTTCCGGCAGAAAATTGTGATTTACCATACGCTAAAGGGAAATTTTTATCTATACCCATAACTTCACCTGTAGAACGCATCTCCGGGGATAATACTATGTCTACATTAGAAAATTTCTGAAAAGGCAATACCACTTCTTTTACTGTATAATATTTTAGATTAAAAACTTTTTCCTGAGAAAAATTATATTTTTTTAACAAATCTTTAAGTTTATATCCCAACATCACCTTCGTTGCTACTTTAGCTACTGGTAAACCTATAGTTTTGGATACATATGGTACTGTTCTTGAAGCTCGGGGATTTACTTCTAATATATAAATTGTACCATCTTTCACTGCTAACTGAAGATTCATCAAACCTTTTACTTTAAGCTCTTTTGCCAGCAAAGTTATATACTTGAAAATTGTATCTATTTGTTCTTTAGTTAAAGAAACAGGAGGCATTACACACGCACTATCTCCAGAATGTACACCTGCTGCTTCTATATGTTCCATAATTCCTGCTATAAAAACATCATCTCCATCACAAATGGCATCCACATCTAATTCTATGGCTTCTTCTAAAAACCTATCTATAATAACAACTTTAGAAACATCTGGATGGATTGAAGTTTCTTCAAATAACTTAAACAGGTAATCTTTAAGTGAAAATTCATCATAAATAATCTCCATTGCTCTCCCACCTAAAACGTAGGATGGTCTTACAATTACCGGGAAACCCATTCTTTTCGCAACTTTTAAAGCATCTTTATAATTTTTAGCAAAACCATGCGCAGGATAAGGAAGCTTAAGTTTGGTCAAAACCTTTGCAAACAGTTCTCTGTCTTCTGCTAAAGCTATATTTTCAGGCTGTGTTCCTAAAATTTTTACATTTTGTGATTTTAATTTAAGCGAAATATTTAGTGGTGTTTGTCCGCCAAATTGAAGTATTACTCCTAAAAGAGGAATCTTGGTTTTTTTTGAAATTAATTCTTCTGTTTTATATATATTAAATACATCTTCAAATGTTACGGGTTCAAAATAAAGTTTATCGGAAATATCATAGTCAGTTGATACTGTTTCAGGATTACAATTTACCATTATAGCTTCTAGATTTTCTTCTTTTATTGCCATAACAGCATGAACACAACAATAATCAAACTCTATCCCCTGTCCTATTCTGTTAGGTCCTGAACCTAAAACTATAATTTTACCTTTTGCTTTTTTTGAAAAAGTAAAAGATTCATTTATCAAATATAACTCCTGAGTAGTTTTTTTTCCATCCAAAACACTTACATTATCTATTCCTTCATAAGTTGAGTAAAAATAAGGAGTATAGGCTTCAAACTCTGCTGCGCATGTGTCTACCACTTTATAATTTGGTAAAATATTTTCTTCTACTCTTAAATTAAGGATTTCTTTTTCTTCTTTTTTTAACAAATTAGAAAGTTGTCTGTCTGAAAAACCATATTTTTTAGCCTCTTTTATTAAAGATACAAATTCTTCTTTATTTCTTTTTTCTAAGCTAAATTTTTTAATTTTCTCCTCAAACTCAACTATTTCTTTGATTTGATTAATGAACCACTTATCAATTTTAGATAAATTATAAATTTCATCTATATCTATTTTAAGTTTTAAAGCAACTCTTATATTAAAAAGCCTATCACAATTTGGATTAATTAAGTTATATCTTAGTTTTTCTAAAAATTTTTGTTTTTCAGCTGAATCATCAGGTAATGAATTGATTTTTTCTATCATCTTCTCCTCATTTAAAACATCGCCTCCTAAACCATACCTGTTTATCTCTAAACCTCTGATAGCTTTTTGTAAAGCCTCCTTAAATGTTTTTCCTATACCCATCACTTCACCTATAGACTTCATTTGAGAACCTAAAATCTGATAAAAATTATCCGAGAAACCCTTGTCATCCGTAACCGGTCTAAATTTTTCAAAAGCAAACTTAGGAATTTTAACCACCACATAATCTACAGTTGGTTCAAAACAAGCCGGTGTTTTTTTAGTAATATCGTTTGGTATTTCATCTAATGTATACCCAACTGCCAAAAGCGCTGCAATTTTAGCAATTGGGAACCCAGTTGCTTTTGATGCCAAAGCAGAGGAACGAGAGACTCTTGGATTCATCTCTATTATAACAATTCTTCCATTTTCAGGATTAACAGCAAATTGTATATTTGAACCACCAGTTTCAACTCCTACTGCTCTTATACATTTAAAAGCCATATCTCTCATCCTTTGATATTCTTTATCAGTCAAGGTTTGTGCAGGTGCTACAGTTATAGAATCTCCCGTATGCACACCCATAGGATCAAAGTTCTCTATACTACAAACCACTACACAGTTATCTTTACAATCCCTCATTACTTCAAATTCATATTCCTTCCAACCATTTAAATATTCTTCTATTAAAATTTCTGAAATCATTGAAGACTGAAGTGCATTTCTTGCTGCATCTACAAACTCATCTTCATTAAAAACAATCCTTGAACCAGTACCACCTAAAGTAAATGATGGACGAATAATCAAAGGAAAACCTATTTCTTTAGCTATTTTTTCTGCTTCTGATAGGTTATATGCAAAACCACTTTTAGGAAGGTCTAATCCTATTTTTAGCATTGTTTCCTTAAACAGTTTTCTATCTTCCCCTCTTTTAATGGCTTCAACTTTTGCACCAATCAATTCTACATTATATTTATCTAAAACACCTCTCTCATATAGTTTAACAGCTAGATTAAGACCAGTTTGCCCTCCCAGAGTAGGCAATATAGCATCAGGACGTTCTTTTTCTATAATCTTTTCTAAAGCTTCAGGAATTAGAGGTTCAATATATGTAGCATCTGCAAATTCTGGATCGGTCATGATAGTAGCAGGATTTGAATTCACAAGTATAATTTTGTAGCCTTCTTTCTTTAAAACTTTAATAGCCTGTGTGCCAGAGTAGTCAAATTCGCATGCTTGTCCTATCACAATAGGACCTGAACCAATTATTAGAATTTTTTTAATGTCTTTTCTTTTAGGCATAGTTATGTCCTGATTAAGGTAAATTTTTTCTCTATCATCTTTATAAACTCTTCAAACAAATATTTAGCATCATTGGGGCCCGGTGCTGCCTCAGGATGGTATTGAACTGCAAAAATTGGAAGATTTTTGTATCTTAACCCTTCACATGAAAAATCATTCAAGTTTATATGAGTAACTTCTAAATTTTTGTTGCCTTTCACATATAATTTACCATTAACTTCTTCCATCTTTACTGCAAAATTGTGATTTTGTGAAGTAATTTCTATAGTCTGTGTTGTTAAATTTTTAACTGGATGATTTATCCCATGATGGCCAAACTTTAATTTATATGTCTCACCACCTAAAGATAATGCTATCACCTGGTGTCCCAAACATATTCCGAAAATAGGTAAATAGATATTGTTATTAATACTGTAATTTATAATTTTTTCTACTGTTTTAAAAACATAAGGAATACCTTCAGGATCACCGGGACCATTTGATAATAATATTCCATCTGGGGAATAATTTATAATCTTTTCAAATGATGTATCGGCAGGAACAACTATAAGTTCACATCCATATTTTCTTAATAATCGCATAATATTAAATTTACATCCGCAGTCTATTACTATAACTTTATATTTAGCAGGTGTAGCATTAACATCTATAAATAAATTTTTACTTAATGAATATACAGAGATTTCATTTCTTTTTTGATATTCCAAACTAAATGGTAAATAAACCTCCTTACAAGAAACTTCTTTTACAAGGTCTCTACCTACAATGGAAGGAATTTGTTTAACTTTTTTATATAACTTTTTAAGATCTTGATTAACATGAGATATTATTCCCCGCATTGAACCTTTTTCCCTTATATACCTTGTTAAAGCCCGGGTATCTACCTTTTCTATACCTACTATTTTGTATTTCTTTAAAAGATTTTCTATTGTATCTTTTGATTGCCAGTTAGAGAATATTTTTGAAAACTCATTTACTACAAATCCTTCAACTTTAGGACTTGAAGATTCAAAATCGTAATAATTAATACCATAATTTCCAATATGAGGGTAGGTCATTACAACTATTTGACCTTTGTAAGAAGGATCTGTAAGTATTTCTTCATATCCTACAATTCCAGTATTAAATATAACCTCTCCAGAAGTTTCTCCTTCGTAACCAAAAAATCTACCTTTGAAATAAACTCCTGTTTCTAGCATTAATACAGCATTATATTCTTTCATATTTTTATAGATTAAGCAACTTATTTACTTTTTCTTTAAAAATTTTTAACTCCATAGGTTTTGGTAAGTAATCATCAGCACCAGCAGCAAATATCTTCTGCCTATATTCAGCAGAATCATACCCTGTAATTGCTAAAATCTTAATATGTTTTAGTTTCTGATTATTCTTAATGTTACTACACACCTTAAAACCATCTATTCCTGGAAGAAGTAAATCTAAAATTATCAAATCAGGCATATATTCACTTACAATAATACCTGCTGAAAAACCATCATACGCTGATTTCACTTCTATATTTGGTAAATCGTTTAACACATCTTGCACAAATTCATGAACTTCAGGTTCGTCATCTATTACTAAAACTTTAAGTACTGTAATTTTTTCAATATTTTTCTTTATCTCTTTTATAGAATATCCCTGATCTAACATCTCTTTGATACGTTTTAATCTTAAAATGGACTCTTTCTCATTATATAATCTAAAACCTCCAGCCATATACTCCTGCACTCGCAGAAGTTCTAAATCAGTATAGTATTTTATAGTAGAAACAGGGACCCCCGAACGTTCTGATAGTTCTCCTATTTTTAATAATCCAAGCTGTAGTCTTTTTTCTTTATCCATGTAATTAAAATTAAATAACTATTTTTTAAGGATTTTTAAAAAACAAACTACCAGAAGAACTATCACCAATCCCCAGCTAATTATCATAAACAAAAAAGCATCTGTTTTCATAAATATTTTGATTATAAAACTATCTTTTCTAATTCAAGTTTTTTTAAAATTTATTTTTATAATATCTCCATCTTCTACAATATAATCCTTGCCAACAATTTTTACTAACCCGTGGTTATGAAGAATCTTCAAATCAGGATATTTTTGAAAATCTTTAAATTTTATAACTTCTGCATTTATAAAACCTTTTTTCATATCAGAATGGATTTTACCAGCTGCTTCTAATATAGTAGAATTCCTTTTTATAAACCAGCTACGAAATTCTTCACCAACTACTGTGTAAAATGTAACCAAATTTAAAACGGTAACAGATTCTTTTATAAAATTCTTAAGTTCATCTTCAGGAATATCATATTCTTGTCTTAATTTTTTTTGTTCTTCTAAAGAAAAATCTAAAATCCCTACTTCAAATTTTGCATTTATCAATAAAACTTTATTTTTTGTAAACTCTTCTATTTCTCTTCTTATATCTTTAAGCTTTTTATGAGATATTGATTCATCATAATTTAAAAGATAAATTACATCTTTGTAACATAAAAGATTGTTAACCAAATAAGATATCTCTTCATTTTGATTTGTATTGAAATTTAAAATAAAATCTTTCACTTCTTTTAAGGTGTTAGCAAAGTTTATTTTTTCCATTATTTTTTTTATTATTTCTAAATTCTGTTTGTATAGTTTATCTCCCGTATTAGCCTTTGGTATAATTTTTTCTGAATACGATTCTAAAATCTGAAGATCTGACAGAAAAAGTTCAGAATTTATAATTTTTATTTCTTCTATGGGATCTATTTTATTTATAGGAGAAGAAACTGTAGGATCTTCAAAAAATCTCAAAACATGTATGATTCCATCTACAGATCTGATATGTGACAAAAATTTATTCCCCAAACCTTCACCCTTTGAAGCTCCTTTTATTAATCCAGCAATATCCACAAATTTTACAGTTGCGTATGTTTTTTTTAAAGGTTTTAAAACCTCAACAAGAAAATCTAATCGTTCGTCAGGAACTTCAACAATCCCTATATTAGGTTCTACTGTGGTAAAAGGAAATTTATCAATTGGAACAGAAATTTTAGTAAGTAAAGAAAAAAGCGTAGACTTGCCAACATTAGGAAGTCCTATTATTCCTATCTCCATAAAAATCTTCTACGATAAAATGACCAGATTATCTGCATGAATAACTTCTTCTGTTTCAAAATTAAAAATTATTTTTTTTATTTCTTGTGTCTTTTTACCCATCATCTTTTCAATTTCTTCAGAATTATAATTGGTTATACCACGAGCTACTTCTTCACCATTTTCTGAAACTACAGACACTACATCTCCTTTTCTAAATACTCCTTCAACTTTTTTTATTCCCACAGGAAGCAAACTTTTATGTTTTTTAGTTATAGCTACTACAGCGCCACTGTCTATTAAAATTTTTCCTTTTGATTTTTTCGCAAACGCTATCCATTTCTTCTTAGAAAGTAACTTTTTGTTTTTAGAGTAAATATATGTACCAACCTTTTTACCTTCTAGAATTTCTAAAATTATATTTTCTTTTAATCCGTTAGCTACTACTGTATCTATACCTGCCAGACTACAAAGATGCGCTGCTTCAAGTTTGGTTTTCATTCCGCCTGTTCCGCAAAAAAAATTACTTTTTGAAGAAATTTCACATTTAGATAATAAATCGTTAATATCTTTTACTTCCTCAATCACTTTACTATTTGGGTAAATTTTGGGATTTTTTTCATAGATTCCATCTACATCTGTAAGTAAAATTAAAAGATCAGCATCAATTTTACTAGCCACAATTGCAGATAAATTATCATTATCTCCAAGTTTTATTTCTTCTGTCGCTACGGTGTCGTTTTCATTGATCACAGGCACTACACCAGCTCTTAAAAGATAATTTAGGGTATTTCTTACATTTAAATATCTCTCTCTTGCTTCAAAATCTTCTCTAGTTAAAAGAATCTGCGCAACTTTTATGTTGTATTTTTTGAAAGCTGAAATGTACTTATTCATTAACAGGGGTTGTCCAATAGCAGCATATGCCTGTTTTTCTACAATACTTTTTGGTTTTGAAGGTAAGTTATATTGAAGAACTCCTGTAGCTATAGCTCCAGAGGAGACTATTATTACATCTATGCCTTTATCTTTTATTTTTTTAATTTGAGAAGCTAAAGAAGAAAACAAAAATTTACTACCTTCTATAATTAAATGAGAGCCGACTTTTATTACAATTCGTTTATAATTCATAAGATTATTTATTATTTAGTTTTCTATACAAAGGATAAAAAATATCTTTACTAAAATCAAGAGCTGGTTTGATACCAAGCACTGTAAATAGAAGCTCTTTGGTATCAACATTTTCAACTGGTTTTACTTCATAAAATTTATTTCTAAATACTAAAATGCATATTAATCTTAAAATTCCTGATACAGTAAATAAAGTAAGTAAACTGGAATTTCTTACTAAACTAGGCAAATGAGTTGCCAACCATCCAGAAATCAAATTGCCCAAAAATATAAATATGCCATTAGTAAAACCAAAATATCCTACACATCTTGTTCTTACTTCTTCGTTTGCTGCATCAAATATAAAATTTACTGTTGCTAAGTTAAAACCTGCCCACACATAACCAGCGATACCATTTATTAAAATTAGATACAATAAATCCGAAGAAAATATCCACAGAATTGGCACAAAACATATCAAAAAACCAGTAATTTTTATTACTCTTACATTGCCAATTCTATCAGACATTTTACCCCAAAATGGTAAAAATAGCAAAGTAGAAATAGAAGAAGATAAACTAACAATTGTATATTGATAATAATCCATATTTAATTCTTTCAACATATAAACACTAAAAAAGGGAGAAGAAATAGCTACAGCAAAATTAAATAAAGATACAAACATAACATACTTTACAAAATTACTTTCTTTAATTCTACTTATAAATTGAAGATAACTAAATCTATATTTTTGTGAAATTTTTAATGGTATATCTTCCATTCTACTTATGAAATATCCAGAAATCAACCTCATACAACCTGCTACTACAAACAAGATCAAAAATCCATAAAACTTATTTTTAACAATCCCTAAAAAAAATCCAGCAACAAAACTAGAAATTAAACTAACAATCCCTAAAACTTTTCCACGCCAGGCAAAATACTCTCCATATCTTTCTTTTTCTACAGTATCACTCATCAATGACCACCACGCAGGGCCTGCTATTGAAGTCAAAGCTGTAGATAAAGTAACCACAAATATAAACCAGTTAACTTTGTCAGGAAAAAAATCAAGAAATAAAACCAAAAAAAAACTTAAACCGTGTAAATACACAAACAGAGTCACTATTCTCAATCTACTTTTAGTTTTCTCCACAATGTCTGCCGTTTTTAGCTGAACTACAGAACCTAAAAGCTGAGGTAAAGCATTCAATACTCCTACTTGGAAATTTTTTGCACCAAGTAAAATCCCAAATGGAATTATATAGTTCATAGTCAAGCCAGTCATAATAGATGCAAAGAAACCATCAATAAAGGAAAAATATAAACTTTTAGCTTTATTTATTGAATTCATTACTAATAACGGTAAGATAAATAAAGAGATGTATTAAAGTAAAGATTCTATGTCTATCTCCTCAACTTTATCACCCAGAGATTTTAAAAATTCAGCATTTGACTTTGTTCTTTTTAATACTTCTATTAATTTTTCCATTGCTTCAATAGGAGACATCTGCATTAGTATTTTCCTTAATATCCATATCTTTTTCAGATCTTTTTCATTTATTAAAAGCTCTTCTTTTCTTGTTCCTGAACGGGTAATATCTATAGCTGGAAAAACTCGTCTATCTGCAAGTTTTCTATCCAGGTATATTTCCATATTACCTGTACCTTTAAATTCTTCAAATATAACATCATCCATTCTTGAACCGGTTTCTACCAACGCAGTCGCAATTATTGTTAAAGAACCACCTTCCTCAACCTTTCTTGCGGATCCAAAGAATCTTTTTGGTCTTTGTAAAGCAGTAGCATCTAAACCTCCAGATAACACCCTACCACTTGAAGGTGTAATTGTGTTATATGCCCTAGCTAATCTGGTAATTGAATCCAATAATATTACCACATCGTGACCATGTTCCACTAATCTTTTAGCTTTTTCTAAAACCATTTCTGCTACTTGTACATGTCTTTCCGCTGGTTCATCAAATGTGGAAGAAATCACTTCACACTTTACAGTTCTTATCATATCTGTTACTTCTTCTGGACGCTCATCTATTAAAAGAGCTATTAGTTTTATGTTTGGGTAATTTTTAGTTATAGCATTGGCAATTTTTTGCAAAAGAACGGTTTTACCTGTTCTTGGTGCTGCGTTAATTAAAGCTCTTTGACCTTTACCCAATGGAGTAAGCAAATCAATTACTCTAGTAGAAATTTCATAACGATCTGTTTCAAGTTTTATTTGTTCTTGAGGATATAAAGGTGTTAAATTATCAAATAAAGGTCTATTTCTGATTTTCTCTGGATCTTCACCATTTACAGTTTTTATCTGCAACAAAGCATAATATTTTTCATCATTTTTAGGTGGTCTTACATAACCTCCGACAGTATCACCTTTTCTTAAACCAAATTTTTTGATTTGCGAAGGAGAAATGTATATATCTTCATTGCTTTGAAGGTAATTAAAATTTTGCGATCTCAAAAAACCAAATCCATCAGGCAGAATCTCAAGCACACCTTCATTATACATAAGACCGTTTGTTTGTGACTGCACTTCTATAATTTTAGATATTAACTGTTGTTTTTTTAGACCTTCTATGTTTTCTATTTTAAGTTCTTTAGCAAGTTTTGCTAATTCTTGAACTTTCATTTTAGCAAGAGAAGACATATCAAAGGTAACTTGTTGTAAAGTCATAATGTTTTTTTACCTCCTTAGCTATAAATTTTCCAATATTTTAAATATTTTTAAAAGATATTTTTTCGGTATTCTTAAAAGAAAGTAAAATTTTAAAGAATAAAGCAAGACACATACCGAAAAGGAACTTTCAATGAGATTAAAATAGTTATATTCAATTTATTTCAACTTTTTAACAATATAAAAAGATTAAAAATTATAAAAATTGTTGTCTTATTGATGCAAAGGTTAGAACAAGAAATTTTCATTATCTAGCTCCATGGTAGGTTTCATTTGTCTTTTAATTTATATAAAATAAAAAAAATTTTCTGTCAATAGTTGAAAATAAAAATTTTTTGTTGTATAAAATTTATCTAAAATTATAATCTTAAAAATCTTAAAAATCTTAAATTGTAAATGTAATCTCCTATGAAACACCAGTATACCTTAATAATAATAAAACCAGATGCCTTAGTAAAATCATTAACAGGCAACATACTAACACGTCTTTCTGAAGCTAAATTAAGAATAATTGGTGCAAAAGTTGTAAAAGTAACAAGAGAGCTGGCAGAAAAACATTATGCACATCTTGTTGACAAACCATTCTTTGATGATTTATATGAATATTTTTCCGGTAAAATATACGGTCCAGAATATGAACGCATATTAGTATTTGTTTATGAAGGAGTAGATGCTATAGAGAGAGTAAGAAAAATAGCTGGTGCTACTAACCCTCTTGAAGCCGATCCTACCACTATAAGAGGAGCATATGGACGAATTAACAAAAAAGGAATTATGGAAAATGTTATACATTGTTCTGATTCTGAAGAATCAGCAGAAAGAGAAATAAAATTATGGTTTAAACCTGACGAGATTGTTGAACCAATATACGAAACAAAAATTGTTTACAAAAATAACTATCCTGTAAGAGAATGGGCATAAAATTAAAGCAGCAAAGAAATTTCCAACAATGGAATAGGTAACTTAACAAATTCTATTTTTGCCTCGTCAAATAATTTTCTAAAACTATTATCTGAATAATCTTGTGCTGTTACAAACCGTTTTATTTTAGCATTAACTATCATTTTGGCACAGATTACACAGGGTGAATGGGTACAATACATTGTTGCATTAGTAATGTCTATCCCATGAACTCCTGCTTGAACAATAGCATTTTGCTCAGCATGAACAGCACGACAAATTTCATGTCTTTCTCCTGAAGGAACACCTAACTCATCTCTTAAACAACCAAGTTGCAAACAATCTTGACATCCAACAGGCGCACCATTATAACCTGTAGTTAAAATTCTCCTATCCCTAACAATAACAGCACCTACATGATGCCTCAAGCAGGTGGATCTTTCAGCTACAAGGAAGGCTAATTTCAAAAAATATTCATCCCAACTTGGTCGCAAAATTTTTCTCATCTATTTTTTTTATAATTATATCAACTTTTTTATAAAGCTCTTTTAATGTAGAGTTATTATTAATAAAAAAATCTCTATATTCCTTACATTTATTTATCTGTTGCTGGTAAGATTTATTAGAATTTTCTTTTTTTTCTATTTCTAAAAATTCCTTATAACTAACAGGATCTCCTTGTCGCTTGCGCAACTGCATAAATTTAAATCTTCTTTTCTTGGGTGCTGTAATATAAATAAGATAGAAATTATCTTTAAATTTCTTTTTAAATTCTTTTATTTCAGAAACATTTCTTATACTATCTATGACTATTTTATTTTTAAAAACCTTATCGAGATCTTTTATGAGCCATTTTGCTAAAATCCCACAACCATATTTCTTGCGTAAATCATTACCTAACTTAATAAGTGTCTCTCTGTCAGATCCTAAGTTATACTCCTTTGCTTTTTTTCTTAAAATATCTGATAAAGAAGCACTGTAGAATTTTTTTTTTACAAGATATTTTATTACTTCACTTTTTCCTGAAGCGTTTGGTCCTGTAATACCAATAATTATTTTGTTTGTCATTTATAAATAGTTTTTACAACTTTACATCTTTACAATCTTTACAATCTTTAACAAAACTTACATTAAATCTTCAGCTCCGAGGGTTTTCTTTTTACCTTCAGATTTCACTTTCTGGGCAGCATTTTTCACCATTTCTTCAACTTTTTTAGATAGAGCTTCTATAAAACCTTCACCTGTTCTTAAACCTTGCTCTTTTACCATCTTTTTTATTTTACTTACTACCACAAGAATTTCTGACATAAATTTATACCTCCCTTTTAATATTTAATATTAATGAAATTTTTATTTCTCAGCTACTGTGATGACAGAACATTTACCACCAAATCCATCATCAGCAAAAAATTTAGCATTTTTGTCTGCTAACCATATGTTTGTATCTATTAGAAACTTATACTTATAAACTCCCGGTTTAAGTAACATTTTTTTGCACCACAAGTTTTGTTGTGATATGAACTGCATCTGCCCTTTTTTTCTATCCCAGTTATTAAAATCACCCACCACCGCCACCTCTTTAGGAGCAGAATTTCCCTCCGGAGTATAATAAAAAAATATTGTTCTTAATCTAAACACCTTGTTCCCACCAAATTCTTTTACTCTATACAAAAGTTCATCAGCTTTTTCAATAAGTTCATCAAAATCTTTAACATCTGATTTTTCAAGATCCGGATTGTATTCACATACACCTATACTTACTGTTATTTTTATTTCAGCAAACTGTCTTTGAATTTCCTGTCTAAATTTATCCAGGATATCCTGAGCTGTTCTTTTATCTACATCAAGCATACATAAAATAAATTCATCACCACCATATCTTCCAACTATATATTTGTTTTCATCGTTAAAACTTAATTTTAAAACTGCAGCAAATTCTTGAAGAATCACATCACCTGCTTGATGTCCTTCTTTATCATTATATCTTTTAAATCCATCCAGATCTAAAAAAGCTAAGGAAAATCTTTGTTTTTTTCTTATCAACTGTCTAACATAGTCAAATAAATATCTTCTGTTGTACAGCCCTGTAAGGGGGTCTCTTGTAGCTAATTTTAAAGTTTTTATAAATTCTTCTTCTTCTATAATTTTAGGAGCTTTGATAATCTTCTTTATATTTTCAAGATAATCCAATGTAGCAACTCTAATTCCCACATTTCTTCCTAATTTTTCCGAAATGCGGTATTTATGCTCAAGAATCTCAAACCATAATTTTTTAGCTACTTCCTCATCAAATTCCTCAGATAAAAGTTTTGATAGTAGATTAGAATAAAAATTAGGATCCAGAGAGACTAATTTGTTAATTTTTTCTCTCACCGTATCAGGAGGCACAACATCACCAGAAACAACCTCTTCTAAGTTATATCCTGAAGATTTTATTTCATCATATAATGTTTCTATAACTTCATGATTTTGCATTTTTATTACCTTTCTTTTTTTTATCTTTTAATAAATATCTCTTTTTAAGTTCTTTAAGCTCTTTAAGAAATTTATCTATACTATCGTACTGGTAATAAACAGATGCAAACCTCACATATGCTACAGGATCAACAGGAAAAAGCTTTTCTAAAACAATTTTCCCAATAAGAGAACTTGGAACTTCTAAAACAAACTTTTTTGAGATTTCTTGTTGAACTTCAGCAACAATTTTTTCTACCTCCTCAACTGTCACAGGACGTTTTTCTACTGCTTTTAATATTCCTTCTTTTATCTTGTTTGCATCAAAAGGTTCTCTTCTCCCGTCAGACTTAATAACATTTACTAAAGGTTCTTCTACACGTTCATATGTAGTAAACTTTTTTTGGCATTTTTTGCAAATTCTTCTTCTACGAATTACAGAAGCTCCTTTCAGAGTTCTGGTATCCACAACATAGGTATCGTTTTCATCACAAAAAGGACATTTCATATTTTAATTTAAAGTTTTTTTATTCAAGCACAATATTTACAAGTTTATTTTTAATGATTACCCATTTTAAAATTTTTTTATTCTGTAAAGCTTGTAGTATCTTTGTGTCTTTTAATATAATTCTTTTAAGATCTTCTTCAGGCAAATCTTTGTCAACTAAAATTTTAGATTTTAATTTACCATTAATTTCTATAGGAATTTCTATTTTATCTTCAATAATTAAATCTTCATTATACTCAGGAAAGTTTGTCTTTCTTACTGAAAATTTTTCTCCAAGTTTATACCAAAGCTCCTCAGATAAATGCGGAGTAAATAAAGAAAGAATTACAACTAATTCTTTTAAAACCTTTTCTGAAACTTCATCGCCAAAATACTTGTAGGAATACAATAAATTTGTTATTTCCATAGTTTTTGCAATAGCAGTATTAAACTGATATTCTTTTTCAATATCTAAAATTATTCCTTTTAAAAGTTTATTGTATTCTGATAGAAGATACTTCTTTTCTTTTTCATATTCTTGCTGCTCTGTATCTAATTGTTTTTTATTTTTGACTTCCAAAAATTTTTCAACAAGTCTATCAACACGATTAATAAACCTCCAGCATCCTTCAACACCTTTATCAGACCATTCAAGTTGTTTCTGGGGTGGAGCTGCAAAAAGAATAAACAATCTTGTTGTATCTGCACCATATTTAGAAATTATCTCATCGGGTTCTACAATATTACCTCTGGATTTTGACATAGCTACTCCACCTAAAGTTACCATTCCTTGGGTTAAAAGTTTTAAAAATGGTTCTTCTGTCTTTACCAAACCTAAATCATACATAAATTTATGCCAAAATCTCGAATATATTAAATGCATACATGCATGCTCAATACCACCTATGTACTGATCCACAGGTAACCAGTAATTTGTAATATTAACATCAAAAGGTTCTTTATCATTTTTAGAATCACAATATCTTGCATAATACCACGAAGAATCAACAAAAGTATCCATGGTATCAGTTTCTCGTTTAGCATTGCCACCACATTTGTGGCATTTAGTATTTACCCATTCCTCTATATACTTAAGAGGTGATTCACCTGTACCTGTAATGTGTACATTCTGAGGTAACATCACAGGCAAATCTTCTTCTTTTACAGTTAAAATCCCACATTTTTCACAGTATATTATAGGTATTGGAGTACCCCAGTATCTCTGTCTTGAAATTAACCAATCTTTTAGTTTATAGTAGATTTTTTTTCTTCCTAAATTTTTTGACTCAAGATATTCTATAATTTTTATTCTCCCTTCATATGATGACAAACCACTGAATCTATCAGAATTTACCATTATACCATCCAGTTCATAAGCAGCTTCTGGCAATGTTGTAGTACCTGATAAAGGTTTTATTACTTCTCTAATAGTAATATTGTGTGTTTTAGCAAATTCAAAATCTCTCTGATCATGAGCTGGTACACACATTATAGCTCCTGTTCCATACTCCATTAAAACATAATCAGCAATGTATATCGGTATAGCTTCATTATTTATTGGATTTATACCGTAAAAACCACTAAATATACCAGTTTTCTCTTTAGCAAGTTTTCTCTCATTAAGAGGTTTTTTAAGTATTTTGTTGAGATATTCAGCAACTTTAAAATTATTTTTTGCAACAAGTTTTGAAAAATCATGTTCTGGTGCTACAGCTATAAATGTCGCACCAAATAAAGTATCAGCTCTTGTTGTAAAAACAACTATTTCATTAAAATCTGAATCTCTAACTGCAAATTTTATTTCTGCACCTTCTGATTTTCCAATCCAATTTTTTTGCATTGTTAAAACTTCTGGAGGCCAGTTATTTTCTAAAAATTTATGACCATCCAGTAATTTTTCTGCATATTCTGTAATTTTTATAAACCATTGGTCAAGCTCTTTTTGTTCAACTATATTATCACATCTCCAGCATACACCCTGCTGAGCCTGCTCATTAGCAAGAACTGTTTGACATTTTGGACACCAATTAACTAATGCTTTTTTCTTATAGACTAATCCTCTTTCAAACATTTTAATAAAAAACCATTGATTCCATTTATAGTAACTTGGTTCACAAGTCGTAATTTCAACATCCCAGTTATAACTTATACCTAAACGTTTAAGTTGATCTCGCATATTTTGAATATTATTCTTTGTCCATTTTTCAGGATGGACATTATGTTTTATAGCAGCGTTTTCCGCAGGAAGACCAAAAGCATCCCAACCTATTGGATGAAATACATTATACCCCTTCATTCGCCAGTAACTTGCAATAACATCCCCTATCACATAATTTCTTACATGCCCCATGTGGATTTTTCCTGACGGATAAGGAAACATAACAAGACAATAAAATTTTTTTTTATCTAGCTTAACTTCTGTTTTAAAAATTTTATTTTCTTCCCACTTCTTTTGCCAGAATAATTCCTTTTCTAAAAAATTTTCTTGCCAACTCATATAAATTTTTCCTTTGATGTTTAATTAAATCAACTTAAAGTTGTTTATTACATAATTATAGAGTTAATTTCAATAATATTGAAGTATTTTTTTAATCTACTATTAAACACCTAAGGATTTATAAAGCGAAACTTAAAAATCACAAACTTGAAGATTTTATGTCCTATAAATCCATATGATAGGACCTGGATAAAGCTCTGTCTTAGGTTTGAATTTCTTAAAAAGTAAACATTTTTGTTTAACTTCTTGATAAAATTTTTTTGTAAATTCTGTTTCAGAAAAACTATTAAGAATGATATATTTTATACCAAGTTGTTTTACATATTCTATACCATAAGAAACATCAATAATTTCTCTAACTTTCTGTGCCTCTTCTACCTGATGCTTAATAGTCCCGATTTCATGTGGTGGGTGGTAAACTTCATAAACTTCATATCCATATCCTTCACCCGGATGTGCTTTTAATTGCCAGTAGAAATACTCTTTTTTGTAATGATTAAGTTCAACCGCTTTTTTATAGAGTTTCTCAAGTTGCTGTTTTGTCATTTTAAGCGGTGGAGAGTTTGGATACCTATCTATAAGAATTTTTTCTCCTGGAGGAATATTCTTTTCAATCCATTCAAGTGCTAATGTGCGGGTATCTTTCTGTGAATAATAAATATTATAAAAAATACTTTCTACTAAAGAAGGCATAAAACTCAACATAAATATAATAACAAAAAATAACTTATTTCTTTCTAATATCTTGCTTAAACCATAAGATGTTAGAATTATAAAATATGGAAAGGAAACAAACAAAAAACCTTTCCCTGGAAAATAATGTCTTATAACTAATATTGCATTTGCTAATATAGGATAAAGTAATAAAAAATTTACATATTGTTTAAATTTAATAAACTCATACAACATAATCACAAAAACACCCCAACCAATAAGACCTAAAAATGGAAATAAAGAAGTTTTTTCATTCCCTATATAAAGATAATGTGACATCACTGTAAAAAAATTTTTAATATATGATATTTGTCTTCCGTAAGAACTTACTGACAAGCCTTTTATATCCTGTATAAATGTCCTAAAATCAAAAACAGAATAAGGTGTGCCTAAAATAAAAGATAAAATAAAAAGTAAACAACATATTATTGTAGTTTTATTAATTAACTTTTTCCTTTTTAAAAAATGAACATAAAATATAAGAGGTAAAAAAATTGCAGGTATATATTTTATGAAGTGCCTATACCCACAAGATGGCACAATGTGATCAATTACTATCTTTATCTTCTCTATCATAAAACGTCTTTAAAAAAAAACAAAAGAAGACTAATGATGTAAAAATTAACGCCATTTCTATTCTAACAATTTTACAAGAAACAACAACAGAAGGCACTACAGAAAATAATAACATAGAAATTATAGCAGTTTTTCTATCGTAAATTTTTTTTACAATAAAATATAATATTAACACAGACAAAGTGCCAAAAATGGAAGATATTATTCTGCCTGAAAGATAAAATATAGTAGGGTTCCTAAAATACAACAATGCAAAATCTGAGACTGATTTGTAAAAATCTAAAACCTTACCAATCACAAATATAATACCATAAATAAAGAATATAAAATACAGATATAAAGATGGATATTCAAAAAAACGTGGATTAAAATCTCCAGTACCAAATTTTAAAGCATAGTTTACTATCTTATATTCTTCTGTATGATAAGAATAAGGTAATCCATAATTGATACCAGTAATTTTAATAATAAAAGAAAAAAACAAAATTATAGATTCTAACCAATATATCCTTAGAAATTTTTTCATAACTTATCATATAGAATTTTGTAAATTTTTAATTCATAACCACCATTGCCATCAGTTACAGGTATCTGAAACGGATACTTTTTAGAGTAAACCAGCAATAAACTTTCATCTGTCTCCTCGCCCATATAAATTCGGCGAGTTGATACAGGATAGTATCCCGTAAGTATTAGATAATTAGGTTCATAATATCTAATAGCTTTTTTTAGGGAATCAATATCTTTATCAAATGGTATTTGTATTAGGTTATAGTTAGTATAATACCATATAATCGGTGAGTCATTAACCATTATTTTAGGAGAACTAATTTTCTGTGAAGAAAAATATTCCACAATGTCAGCAGCTACCTGTTTATATAAATCCACGCTATTAGCAACAATGATATCCTTATATCTTTTAACATTCCCTCCAACAAAATAAATGAAAACAAAAATAGCCAAAAAATACAACCATTTTTTTGAAACTCCTATATAAGAAATGAAATCTTTAATCCCTGCTACTGCAAATAAAATAATTAATGGTAAAAGATTGGATGGTGCATGCCATCCACCTCGTTGCATAAAAGAAAATAAAATTCCAACTGATAAATATGTTAAAACTAAATATAATGCTACAATTTTAAGCAGTAAATGATTTTTGTATTTTATAAAGGATAGAACAAAAATGTACCAACTATCCAATGAACAATTGAAATAAAAGAATCTATCTTGTAATGCAAAGAAGCAAACTTTCTTATAACAACATTCATTATTCCATCTGATAACCATTCTTTTATTGTCCATTGCTTATTAAAACACATATAGTCAAAAAATTCGTTACATAACAACAAATTTTTCTTCATTTCACCTGTATATTTGCCAAAAATAACAAAATTTCTTATCTCCCACCAACTTACTGTAATCAAAAATATCAAAATACCAGTTAAAAACCACCTAAAATTTTCTTTATATTTTTTTCTTAATATAAATAACACTAATAATAAAATTACATAAATTCCGGACTCATTTCTGGATAAATATGAAAGACCACCAAATAAAGAAGATAGAATAACATAATCCCATCTTTTTGTTAACGAAAGATATAAAAAATACAATGCTGGAACTAAAAACAAAGTAGTATAAGTTTCTGGTAATCCCGAAAAAGCTCTTAAAGTTAGTGAATAATAATGCACAATATAAATTAAGGATGAAAAAATAGCTATAAATAAGTCATCAGAAAATAATTTTTTAGCAATAAAAAAAATTGTCAAAACAACAATTAAATCAATTATAAACGCAGCTAATCTTGAAGTATAATTTGTAATACCAAAAATTTTGTAAAATCCGGCAAGAATAATAGAATTTAATGGATTCCAGTAATTACCGATTGGATGTGGAAATTTTTTCATTTTTTCTATCCGCGGAAAATGATACAAAACAATATCTTCAACCATTCCTTTACCATTTGCAATATTTTGTGCAACCTTTATATACCAGTAGCCATCACAATAAGCAGGAACTGGCTGAAATTTAAATTCTAACAATGTAAATATAGCATAAAATATAATAACCACTATAAAAGTATATTTTTTCATATCTTATTTTATTGCAAAAATAATCAAAAACGAACCATATTCCTTTGCAAAAGGAGTAATACCTAAAAATTTTTCCCACAAATTATATAATGGTAAAAGTTTTAACGCAAATTTACTTTCAACATATTTATAACACACACCAGATGTAGCAAAAATTTTAACTTCTGAAAATCCTACTTTATACAAAGCCTTCTTTAACTCACTTTTATCTAATGGACGTTCATTTTTTGTAACACCTACTGGTGAATAAAATGGTGAAGAGGGATCTCTGTATAAATACATTATTGGATTTCTCCTATTTGGTTCGTAGGCAAAGAATTTGCCATTGACTTTTAAAACTCTATAGATTTGTGTAAATACTTTATAAAGATCATTAGCAAAATGATGAATAACTGCGCCACTTATAACGATGTCAAATGTGTTATCTTTAAAATGTAAATTTTCTATATCACCGATCTGAAAATTAACTTCTGGAATATGTAGCTTAGCATATTTTATACATTCAGAGGAGATATCTAATGCTGTTATATCTAACTTTAAACTTTTAATAAATCTTGTAAAAGCACCACTACCACAACCTATCTCTAAGCATTTTTGACCTTCTAGTGGAACAACAAGATTTTTTAGAAATCTTAAAAATCTAATATAACTTTCTGTTTTGAATACTTCGTAACCAGATTCTCCAAATTTATCAAAAAAAATTTTTTCTAAATTTTTATTTTGTAATGACATTCCTATCTAATTCTTCTTTTAGTAAAACCTTTTCTAACCATACATATAATACAGAAAACAAGTATTTTTTCTGTAATTCTTTAAGTTTATATTTAGACACACCACTTGTTCTTCCATACCATTTAATAGGTATTACAGTATATTTATATCCTCGAACTATTGCCTTAAGTGGAATTTCAACTGTAATGTTAAAATAGTTTGAAATAAGTGGTTTTATATTTTCTATTACTTCTCGCCTATATGCTTTAAACGCATTTGAAACATCATTATATTTTATACCAAACAAAAATTTGATAAACCAATTTCCTAAACGGTTAAAAATTAGTTTTACAAAAGGATAACCACTAATCTTTGCTCCTTTAATAAATCTTGAACCAAACACGCAATCGTAGCCCTCTTGAAGTTTATAATAATATTTCACAACATCTTCAGGATCATCAGATCCATCCCCCATATAAATTACTACATAATCACCACTAAAGTTTTCTAAACCATATTTTATAGCATGTCCAAATCCAGCCTGAAATTTGTTGTCTATCAATTTAACCTTTCTATTTTTTTCAATAAAACTTTCTATTAATTTTCTTGTGCTATCCGTACTGTAGTCATTAACAACTATAATTTCAAAATTTACATTTTCTTTTTCTAATTTTGAAATCAACAAAGATAATACATTAATTATTGTATCTTCTTCGTTTCTTACAGGTATTATTATCGATATAACTTTATCACTCATTTCTTACTTTAAATATTCCTGTTGTATGAAATTTATGTAGACCACAATATGAAAAATTGCCGCCAAAAAATCTATCTTCTACTTTACCAATAAGTTCTAATTTTAATTCTGAAAAATCTTTTTGATAAATAAGATACTCATTTAAATTACCCTTAAAGTCTTCTTCAGAAAGCACTAAATATTCTATTTGATTTTCATTAAAAAAATTTTTTAAACTTTTATTCTTATTATTTCTGTAAAAATAGTAGCCATGATGAAGATAATACTGTATATCTGTACGGCAAAACCAAATAGGAAGGTCACTAAAAACTTTTGCATTGGCAGGGAGAAAACTACACACTCTTTTTGCATAATTATTAAAATTAACTTTAAAGTATCTAACACTAATAGGCAATATGTTGAAACAAAAAGAAAATACTGCAAAACCAATTAACAAAGTTTTTGCAAAAAACTTTTGTTTTCTCCATAAATTAGCCACTACACACCCAAACAACATGCCTACAAACGGATAAAATATGAAACAGTAGTCTAGCGAAACACGTGAAAATAAAGGAAGAAGAAAATAGATTATAGTAATAATCCAAGCAATATACTTTGATGTTTTGTTTTGTGTAACAAAAAAGGAATAAATTACTAATCCTACAATTAACAAATATTCTAAAACTCCCCTATATAATCCTGTCATTATCCAATACTGATAAAAGTAATCATAAAAAAGTTTTTTAAATAACTCATATATTGAGGTTAGTTTTAATAAACCTGGCATAAACTGTTTTGAAAGTACTATACAATAAAGTTGGCAAAAAAACGCTTCAGAATTAATAAAAACATGAGAATATATCCACCAAAATATTCCTAAAAAAATACCAAAAACAAACCAAACTATTTCATCTATTTCTATCGTCTTAACTTTTTTAAAAAATTCTAAAAAAACTAACAAAGTTATAGTAAAAACAACTATAATTCCATTTAAATGAATATCAATTGATAATGAAGAAAAAAGTCCAGATATAAGAATTAACACTTTCTTTTTGTTTTTGGAGATAGTATTTATTGAAAGATTAAAAAAATAAAACGACAATAACAAAAAACTTACCAGCGCCATTTCTTGACGCACTCTATGAGTCAGATTGATAAATAAATAAGTTAAAGAAAGAAAATAAGTTGAAAGTATTCCAATATTAAAATTAAAAAGTTTTTTACTAATAAGAAATGTCAAGTATAAAACAATCAAACCAGCTATCAAAGAAGATAATCTCGCTTGATATATTCCAAGTCCAAATAATAAAATTGGAAAGTGAAAAATACTATAAAGCCTACCATGATATGTATCTGTTTTATCTAAATCATAAACATTTCCAAAAATTACAGAAGAAAATTTTTTAAATGTAAATAGTCTCCAAACAGGTTCTGTTAACCACACATCATCAGTATTAGGTAAAGGATATTTGCTTAAATAAAACGAATGCCAACATAGATAAATGCATAAATATACTATAAATACAATTTTTGTTTTTCTTTTTACCATTGAATCTTATAAATTTTTATAGTAGGTCCAGGCTGAAATTTATTTTTAGGCACAAACTTTTTAAGAAGTAAGCCTTTTTGTTCAACTTCTTTATAGAAAGTAAGTGGGTATCCAGAATAGTTTATGCTGTTTATAATAACATACTGAATTCCTAAACTTTTTACATAATCTAATCCCTTTTTTACGTCAATAAGCCTCTGCATTTTTTGTGCTTCTTCTACTTCATGCTTTATCGTGGAAACTTCATGAAAAGGACGCCATACTTGATAAATTTCATATCCATAATTTCCTCCGGGATGTGCCAAAATTTGATAATAAAGATATTCTTTTTTATAATGATTTAACTCAACAGCTTTTTTGTAAAGCAGTTCAAGTTGTGACTTTGTCATTTTTATCTGAGGTGAATAAGTATGCATATCTATCAAAATTTTGCTTCCATATGGTATGTTGTTTTCAATCCACTCTTTAGCTTCAGTACGTGTATCTTTAATACCTAATGATAAGCCAAATTTGATAGATTCTATTGCTGCAATAAACAACAAAATAGTATAAATAGCAAAAATAAGTTTATGGCTAAATTTATATTTCCTAAAATTCTCTACAAATACTGAGGCTAAAATACACAAAAATGGATATGATCCTGCTACATAATGCCATTCTGTATGATAGTGAAAAGCACTTATTAAAAAATAACCAAAAAAAATTATTAATAAAAGTTTTTCTTTAAAAGATGACTTAAACAGAATATAATACACAACACCACTTATTCCTAACAAGCCTAATATAAATGTTTCACTTCCTAAAAAAAGATAGTTTTTAACAACAGTTAAATATAACGAATACATAAAATTTCGTTTAACTTCATTTCCAATAGCATGTCCATAAAAGACATCTTTAAAAAAAGTTTTATAGTCAAGTAAAGCGAACGGTGTACCAATTAAAAAAGCACAAATTATAATCAAAATACAAAAAACATAATATTTTAACTTTAATTTCTTTTTAAAAATTACAAAAATTACTGCAGGTATACACACCGCAGGAAGATATCTTGATGAAATTGCTAATCCTAAAAATAAACAACTTAAATAGAGATATTTTATCTCATTACGAATAAAATATTCATAAAGAAAATAAACAAAAATTACAACTAAAAATGTTGAAAACATTTCAATTTTTGCGTAATGTGAATATTCTACAAAACTGGGTAAAAAAGTAAGTTGTAAAGCAGTTAAAATTCCTATTTTTTTGTCATACATTTTTTTAGCCAAAATATAACTAAATAAAACTACTAAAAAACCAAAAAACGCAGAAAAACTTCTTGTTGCAATATATATAACTGATGGGTCTTTTAAAAACTTAATTCCAAAATCTATAGAACTTGCATAATAACCAAGAATTTTCCCTACAATAAATATTATAAAATATACAAAAAGCATAAAGTAAAGATAAAAACTTGGATAAATAAAAAATTTAGGATTTAAACTTCTAGTAGCACCCATTTTAAGAGTATAATTTACTAATTTATACTCATCTGTGTTATAAATATATGGTAAGCCCCAATTTATATTCCAAATTCTTAACAAAAAAGCACTAATCACAACTAAAAAAGTCAGTCTATCTATTATTTTTTCCTTCATACAAACCGAAAATTCTAAGTATACCATTTACGCTAAAACCTAACATAACTACTTCCAATGGAAGCCTATATCTCGGAATTGGAGCTAAAATATTATGCATCACTGTAAAGTATATAAATAAAACCAGCCACGGCAAAAATTTTTCTTTTTTTGTAGAAAAATTTAAATAAATATCTACCCAACAAATTATAACTAATAAAACATGAAAAAACAAAATTATAAAGCTGAACATTTTGAAATCAAAAATTCTCAACATTTCAAAACCTATAGGTTTAAACCAAAATCTATAAAATTTCTTTACACTTAAAATAACAAAACCTAAAGGATTTGAAATAATATTTTTTATACCTTCTTTTATCATCTTTCTTTCGTTATCTACTGGATTTTCTAAATTAAAAAGTTTATAAAAATCCTCATCTCTGTTGTGTCTACAAATTCCATCCCAAGGGATATAAGTACCACTCCAAAACAATTCGGCTGCCGCTGTGTTTATCAAGAGAAATCTTTTAAAAACAAGATAATTTCTTACTGTCCAGGGAGATATTACTATTAAGCTTATCAAGAACATAATTAAGTTATTTAGAATAATTTTTTTATTTAATTTAAATAACATAAAGAAAAACATTAAAAAAATGGGATATAAAAATATCGTAGATCTAGTCAAATTTAAAATTCCAAGTATACATCCAGTCAATATATACATCTTGAGGTTGTCAGTAACATAAGATTTAAAATAAAAAATCAGAAAAAGTATAAATAAAAAAACATATAAAGTTTCAGAACATATTAATCCACTGTACACCACAAAGGCAGGCCATATACTGGTAATTAGAGCTGTTAAGAAAGCTATTTTTGTATTAAAGATATAATTAAACAGTAAAAAAATTAGCATATTGGTAAGACTACTTATGAAACTCTGAATAATATATATCACGAAATAGTTTCTGCCAAAAATATAATAGATGGTAGCTAAGAATATAGGATAAATAGGTGGACGGACGGAAGTAGGTTTATCGTTAGGTTCAACAAACCCTCTAGACAACACCAAATTCCATGCAATTCCATCCCAAGAAGGTGCATCATATAATCTCAAAGAATAATCTGGATAGTTAGAAATAGATAAATATCCTATTCTAACACACATCGATAAAAGAAATATTAAAATAAAATATCTTTTTTTATTTTTTAACATACAATGTTATCAAAACTCCAGCAAAATTCTTGGGTAAAAAAGATGGCAAATGTAGAGTTTTCTTTTTAATGAACAAACCTAATTCTTCAATTTTTTTAAAAATATCATATATACTAAAAACATGTTCTCCAGATGAAGGTCCATGTTTAGAAGAAAATGTCCCTTTTATTAAAAATCTACAAAATTTATACCACATACTTTCAGTAGGTCCACATACTACAAATCTACCTTGGCTTTTTAACACTCTAAAAACTTCTTTCAAAACTTTTTCAATATTATTTATATGTTCTAATACATCTAAAGCAAAAACTACATCAAAACATTCATTTTGAAATGGTAAACCATTTTGTATATTACATACTCTAAATTCACCTCTGTAATATAGTGATAAAGATCTGATATTTTCATTAATATCCACTCCAAAATAGTCTATATTTTTTTTCATTTTATTAATTTCTTTTAATAAAACTGCTTCTCCACATCCTACATCTAGAATTACTTCTTTGTCTTTTATATCTGCAATTCTTAAAGAGACTTTTATTCTATCTAAAAAATATTTTCTTATAAACCAAATTTTGTGTCTATATTCTGGTACCAACTTGTCCAAAGGTAAACTATGTTGTTGCATAAATTTTTTCTTTTATAGTCTTCCATACTTCTTCTGGTGAAATTTTTGTCATACATTCTGGTAAAGGTTTAATACATCTTACTATTTTACCAGTGTGAACATTTATACACGGACTACAATCCAAATCTTTGAAAAACACTACGTGTTTTTTTTCTAAAGGGCCATAAAGAACAGGAGTCTCTGGCCCAAAAAATGAAATTGTGGGAACATCTAACGCCACTGCTAAATGAAGTGGTCCACTATCATTTGTGATTAACAAAATTGAGTTTTTAAGTACTAAAACCAAATCTTTAAAAGACAACTCTCCAGCTAAATTTTTTACTCTTTTTGAATCTAAAGACAAAACAATCTTCTCAACATATCTTTTTTCCATTTTGGTACCTAAAAACACAACATATCCATCCCAGTTATCAAGGATTTTTTTAGTTAGGTTTATAAAGTTTTCATATGGCCATCTTCTTTCTAATGCCAATTCTCCAGCATTTGGATTAATTGATATGTATTTATGAAAATCAAACTTTTTGATATTTTCAGATTCAAATTCAAAATAAGGTGGGTATAACTTACTATCAAAATCTATATCTTTTTTAAGCGCTTTAGAAATTAAATTTGTAAAATTTTTCTTTACATGCCAATATCTATTGAATGGAACTGTTGTTGTATGAAGAAAACCCCTCCAAACCTCCCATGCTGCAAAGCCTGCTTTATTTTTTACACCACTTAGATATGAAATAATCGCAGAAAATCTTGTAAAAAATTCTAAGTCTATTAATAGACTTAACTTTAATTTTCGAATCGTTATTAAAATTTTAATTAAGTCATATATAAATTTTAGGAAGCTTTTGTCTATATCTAGAAAAACACATCCATCAATTATGTGTTTATACCCTTCGAGTAGTTCTTTATTACGAAGTAAAGTCAAAAAATATATCTTACAATTAGGAAGTCGTTCTTTAACTTTCTTTATAACTGACATTGCCAGAATAATGCTACCCATTCCCCAAAATTTTAAGACTAAAATTCTGCAGTTGTCTAATTGGAAATTATTCTTTTGACTTTTTATTTTTAATAATAATAAAACTTTATCATAAATAGTCAAAACTGTGCAAATAGGAGGTCCTAATATTTTATCAATTTTTTGCATTAATGATAGTTTCATAACATGTCTTCTTTTTCAACAAAAATACGAAACCAAATTTCTAAGACAATTAAAGCAAAAATTCTATTTCCGTGATCTTGTATATTTTGAAAATGCTGTTCAATTAAAAATTTTATATTTCTGAAATTAAATAACTTACGATTTCTAAACTTTTCAGATAAAAGAATTTCTTTCACATAATCCTTAAGAGATGATTTTAGCCATTCACTAACAGGCAATCCAAAACCTTTTTTGCTCCGTTTAAGTATTTGCTTAGGTAAAAAATTTTTAAATGTTTCTTTAAGAATATATTTTGTCTTAAATCCAAACTTTAGTTTCCAGCTTGAAGGAATAGATGCGGTAAATTCTAAAAGTTTATAATCTAAAAATGGAGAACGTGCCTCAAGAGAGTTGGCCATTGAGGCTATGTCCATTTTTACAAGTAAATCCTCTGGCAAATATGTGGTAATGTCTGTGTAAGAGATTCTGTCAATTGTATCGTATGCGTTTGCTAAATAAAATGTATTTACAAGATAGTTGTAAACATTATTTTTAACTATTTTTTTCATAAAGTCAGAGTAAATAAAATCTTTAAGTTCGTTAGTAAAAAAACAATGCCACAATACATTTCTTACAGGAATAGGATTTCCTAAAGCAGTAAAAAACCGTCTAAAAAATCTGAGTTTATGTGTAGCAGAAATTGTTTCTACAAGCGGGATTAAGTTTCCTAATTTTTCATAAAAATTTTTACCGACCAATTCAAATGGGAATAATGAAGAAATTTTTATTGCAGGATATCTTAAGTAACCACAAAAATTCTCATCTCCGCCATCGCCATTAAGTGCTACTTTTACATGTTTTCTTGCTACATTAGCAACATAATATGAAGGTATCATAGAAGTATCAGCGAAAGGTTGGTCGTAATGCCATACAAGTTTAGGTAAAATTTCAACCATTTTAGGTTCAACTATAATCTCGGTATGGTCCGTATTAAAATGTTTTGCTACGATTCTTGCATATTTTAATTCAGAAAAATCCTGTTCTTTGAAACCTACTGAAAATGTTCTTACTTTTGTTGAAGAGCTCTCTGCCATAAGTCCAACTATAATACTGGAGTCATGTCCACCAGAAAGAAATGCACCAAGTGGCACATCACTTATTAACCTAAGTTTGACAGCTTCTGTTAAAATATCTCTTATTTTTTGTTTTGCTTCTTCAAAATTTATTTTAATTTTTTTTCTGAAATCAAGTTGCCAATATTTTTTAATATCATAACTGCCAGAACTATCAATTACTAAATATGAAGCAGGTGGTAGTTTGTAGATGTTTTTAAAAATTGTAATGGGTTGTGGAATATATTGATAGGTAAGAAAAAAATCTATCGCTTCAAAATTTATTTCAGGCTGTTTATTTAAGTAAACAAGAATAGATTTAATCTCTGAACCAAAAATTAGTTCTCCATTATGAAGTGTATAATATAAGGGTTTTTTACCAACTCTGTCGCGCACCAGATATAATTTTTTATTTTTTTCATCCCAAATTGCAAAAGCATACATTCCACGAAGTTTTGATAGAAACCCAATTCCTTCTTCTTCATAAAGATGTACTAAAACTTCAACATCCGATTTTGTATAAAAAACATGTCCCTGTTTCTGTAAATCTTCTCTTAAATTAATAAAATTATAAATTTCTCCATTGCAAACGACATAAACAGTTTTTTCTTCATTATGAATAGGCTGAGAACCTGTCTTAAGGTCTATAATTGCTAGTCTTTTTATTCCTAAGCCAACCTGAATAGATTTTTTTTCATCAATATTAAAATTTTTACTTATGTAAAAGCCTTCTTCATCTGGACCCCGATGGAGCAAAACATCTGCCATTTTTTTTAATAATGTAAATTCTACCTGTTTATTGTTGAAACTATATATACCTGTAATACCACACATTTTTTTGGTAAAATTTTTATATCTATCTCATCACAATTTTATTATTACAATTCAAAAATAAAAACTTCTGGCAAAAAATTTAGTATAACTTTATTCCATAACCATTTTTATAGATTGTTCATTTTTTTCAATCCATGATATAAGCTTTTCAACACCTTTTTCAAAATTTACTCTTGGTTGCCAGTTCAAAATTTTTTTTAACTTTTTGTTGTCTGAAACAAAATATTTTTGATCACCAGGACGCCATGGTGCATATTTATATTTAATTTTTTTATTAAATTTCTTTTCAAGATATTTTATAAACTCAACAATACTTAAAACATTCTTTTTTCCACCTCCAATATTAAAAACTTCTCCAGAAACTTTATTTCTATTCTTATATGCAAGCCAATACGCATTTATTAAATCGTCAATGTACAAAACATCTCTAACCTGTTTGCCATCTCCATAAATTGTAATAGGTTTGTTAAAATTCGCCTGTATACAAAAATACGCCACCCACCCTTGATCTTCAATACCAAATTGATAGGGCCCATAAATACATGATTGACGAAATACCACTGTATTTAGTCCATATATTCTGCTATAATCTCTAACATACTGATCTGCAGAACCTTTGGAGCAACCATATGGTGAATGAAAATCAAGGTTAAAACTTTCATCAATGCCATTCGGATAATCAACAGCATAATACTTGCTATTTTTTTCTTTTATTCTTATATGCTCCATACTGCCATAAACTTTATTTGTTGAAGCAAATATAAGAAATGCCTGGGCTTGATATTTCCGTGTAGCTTCAAGCAAATTCAAAGTGCCTAAAAGGTTGACTTCAAAATCTTGGATTGGATTTTCAACTGAAAAGGTTACTGCAACTTGCGCTGCAAGGTGATATATAATTTCAAACTTTCCATTACTTTTAAAAATTTTATCAACAACTTCTCTATGTCTAATATCAGCTTTATAAAATTTAAATTTTGAATACTTCTTAAGAAAGTTAAGATTTAATTCTGTTCCACAACGAGATAAATTATCCAAACCAACTATTTCGTCACCACGTTTCAAATGAAACAAACAAACGTTTGTCCCAATAAAACCACAACTACCAGTAACTAAAATTTTCATATATAAAACAAATCAAATAAAAATCAAATTAAACCTTTTTGTTTTAACTCTTTTTCTGCCTGACTATAAAAATCTTTAGCTTGAGTTGTTTGAGCCCATCTAACAAGTTTTTTTATTCCTTCAAGAAATGTTATCCTAGGCTTAAATCCTAATTCTTTTTTAATTCTAGTTATGTCAGAAAAACAATGTCTTATATCTCCTTTTCTATACTTGTTTCTAATTTCTGGAGAGATATTTTTATTGCAGAGTTTTGCAATTGTAGTTGCAACATCTAAAATTTTAATCGGCTTTCCACAACCAACATTATAAATTCTAAAATTTGCCTGAGGTTTAAGTGCAAGCAGACAAGCTTGAACTACATCTGTAACATAAATAAAATCTCGTGTTTGTAGACCATCTTCAAATATAACCGGAGGCTTGTTATTTTTTATTCTTGACATAAAAATTGCTGCAACACCTGTATATGGATTTGAAAGTGACTGCCTTGGACCAAAGACATTGAAAAATCTTAAGGCAACAACAGGAATATTATAAGTTTTTCCTATAATCATACACATTTCTTCTTGAACTTTTTTTGATAAGGCATAAATTGAATTACAAACTTGTTTTGAAGTTTCAGGTGTTGGCTGGGGAGATGTTACAGTTCCACATTCAGGACACATTATTTCCCAAAAACATTTTTCTAACTGTTCTTTAGGACGAAGATCTCCCTGAAATGTAATTCTACATTTTTTACAATAATACATCCCTTCGCCATAAGTCGACATAGAAGAAGCTACTATGAGTTTTTTAATTTTTATCTCGTTGTTTACTATTATGTCTAATAAATTACTTGTCCCTCCTACATTAACATCCATATATTCTTTAATTTGATATTGTGACTGCCCAACTCCAACTTTTGCAGCTAAATGATAAATAGTGTCTATTTTGTTATTTATAATTATCTGCTTAAGTTTATTATAATCTCTAATATCTGCCTGTATAAAAGATGCCTTCTTGTTTAAATAATATGGCGGTTTATCTTGATGAACCTGTTTGTCTAAAACATCATATATTATAACCCTATGTTTTCTTCTAACTAATTCATCAACAAGAAACGAACCTATAAAACCAGCACCCCCTGTAACCAGAATGTTCATTATGTATTTTCCCCCTTACTTGAAAAATTTTTTTATAGAATCTATTACGCATTCTAACTCTAACTCTTTAATACCAGGATAAAGAGGTAAACTTAAAACTTCATTTGAAATTCTTTCTGAAGTCGTCAAAGTGTTTGCTGTTTCGTATAGCCCTTTATAAGCTGGTTGTAAATGTAAAGGTACACCATACTGGATGGCACAACCTATGTTTTTTGAAAGTAAATAATTCATCAACTTGTCTCTTTGTTTTGTTCTTATAACATATAAATGAAAAACATGAGTGGCATTGTCTGAAATATAAGGTGTGATTATATCTCCTACACCTTTAAGTTCTTCAGTATAAATTTTAGCTATTTTTTGTCGTTCTTTATTCCATTTATCTAAATATTTTAGTTTTACCAACAGGATAGCTGCCTGAAGATTATCTAAACGAGAATTAAATCCTATTTGGCTATAAAAATAGTGTTTTTCTCTTCCATGATTTCTCAACTTTAACAACTTGTGATATATTTCATCTTCATTAGTTGTAATTGCTCCACCGTCACCGTAACAGCTTAAATTTTTTGTTGGATAAAAACTAAAACAACCAGTATCACCTATGGAACCAACTATTTTTTTTAACCCATTGAAATTATACATAGCTCCGTGAGCTTGTGCTGCATCTTCAATTACTTTTATGTCATACTCTCTAGATATCTCCATAATTTTGTACATCTCACATGGTAGACCATATAAATGAACAGGAATAATTGCCTTAATTTTTCTTTTAAATTTGTCTACACATTTGTGTATTTCCTCTACAGAAATATTATATGTTTTCTCATCTATATCAGCAAATACAATTTTAGCATTACAATGTACAATACATTCAGCTGTAGCTGTGAATGTAAAAGGTGTTGTAACAACATAATCCCCTGGTTTAATATCCAGTGCTTTTAATGATAGAAATAAAGCTGCCGAACCAGAAGCTACACCTACGGTATATTTACATCCAATATATTTAGAAAAATTTTCTTCAAATTGTTTAACTTCTTTACCCAATATAAAATCTTTTCTTTTTATTACTTGAAGAATTTTTCTTTTTATAATGTTATTTATGGACTTTTCAGTTGCGGATAAATTAATAAATGGAACTTTCATTACATTACTTATTAGTATTCTTTCTTTAAGAATATAGTAACAGAGGTTAAAATTATCATTTTTGAAGGATTTTTTCAATCTCTTTTAAAAACAATTCATAATGAGATCCTTGCCAATAAATTCTGTTGCATTCAGGACATTTATAAAATTCTTTAGCAGTTTCATATACATATATAGGAACTGTTTCTTTTATTTCTTGTTTATTTTCTATTTTTTCTATTTTTCTATTACAAATAGAGCATATACTAAAAAATTCTTCAGGATTTAGTTTTAAGTTTAGTTCTTTTATTACCTGTTTTATTTGCTGCCTTATTTTATCAGAACTAATAAGAATAATTTTATATGCCTTTTTTTTACTCAAACGAGTATCTCGTGTCAAAATTATTCTTTGAGTTTTTAAACTTTCAATTAAAATTTTATTTCTTGATGTGTCATTAAAAAAATAAGCATCATATCCTAAAATTCTTAACCATTTCGCTAATCTTCCACACATAAAATCTACTATAAATTTTGGTTTATCTTCCATAAAAGTTTATTCTACCTCTACTATTTTATATTCTCTTCTGCCCAAACCTATTTTTTCAGCATAATCAATTTGATACAAATAATCTATTTCTGGCCAAAGTTCTTTAAAAAGATCCTTTCCATAATAAAAATTAACCATCTGCAAAGATGCAAAATCTAAAGCAACAGGGTCACTACCTATGACAATTCCTATATCTTTAATTATAGGCCTTTGTTGTTTGTTTATACAATCACAGTCTTTTGTAATATTTAAAAGAAAATTAATAAACAAAACTTTTTTGTTCTTTACAGCAGCATATGCATATTCTACCGTCCTCTCCTGGACTTCTTTATATGACAAATCCCATGGTATGCTAAATACTTTATATGCACATGTATGAATACATTCACCACAGCCTGTACATCTTGAATAGTTAAGAGTAATATTTTTGTCTTTTTCTAAACTTAAAGCTCCTGCCGGACAAAAAACAACACACTTTCCACATCTTATACATCTTTCCAGTTTTAAGTTTGGTTTTAAAACATTATGAAGTAAATACTTGCCAGGCCTTGCTGCACAACCCATACCTAAGTTTTTAAGTGTCCCACCAAAACCAAACAACATATGACCTTTAAAATGTGTCAAACAGATAATGACATCAGAATAATAAATCCATGAAGCAATTTTTGCTTTTTTAAAATTTTTAAGATTTATTTCTACTTCTACATAATCATTACCTTTTAAGCCATCTGCTATAACTACAGGAACACCTAACTTATTTAAGCTGAAACCATGCTCAGCTGCTAATTTTAGATGTTCTATAGCATTTGCTCTTTTCCCTGTATAAATTGTATTTGTGTCTGTAAAAAATGGTAGTGTCTCTTTTTTAAGCAATATATCTACAAGGGGTCTATACATATCCGAAGGTACAAAAGTATCACAACCTTTTTCACCAAAATGTGTTTTTAAAGCTACAAATTCTTTTTTATCTATAAATCCAAGATCTATTTTCTCCAGAATTTTCTTAAAACTCTCTTTGTTAGCAGTTTTAATGAAATATAGGATAGTGCTCATTTAGAGTACTTGAAGATGAGGTAAAAAACTATGTTTTTTTAATCATTTTTAAGAACTCTTCTTCATAAATTATCTTTATATTCAACTGTTTTGCCTTCTCATATTTCGAACCTGGATTTTTTCCAACAACCACCAAAGATGTTGACTTTGAAACAGAACTAGAAGTTTTTCCACCAAACTGTTTTACGATTTCTTCAGCTTCTGTTCTTGTCATTGATTCAAGTTCTCCAGTAAATACCACAGTCATGCCAGAAAATATTTGTGGTCCTTTCTTTTCTATCTCTGGTTGGGTCATTTTTACACCGGCTTTCTTTAAATCTTCTATTATTTGTTGGGTATACTTATTAGAAAAATACTCTTTTATAGAATTAGCCATCACAGGACCTATTTCAGGGATTTTCTGGAGTTCAAATTCAGATGCCCTCATAAGTTCATCTATGCTTCCAAACTTTTCTGCTAAAATCTCTGCTGCCTTTTCTCCAACATGTCTTATGCCAAGTGCGTAAAGAAGTTTACTTAAAGGCTTTTGTTTTGATTTTTCAATAGCATTAAGTAAATTGGTAGCTTTTTTTTCTTTAAACAAAGGAAGAGTTAAAAGTTGTTGTTTAGTTAAAAAATATATATCAGAAAGTTTTTTTACAAGTTTTCTTTCAACTAACAACTCTGCAACAGATTCTCCTAATCCCTCAATATCCATAGCTTCTCTTTTAGCAAAATGGACAATGCTATTTATAATTTGAGCTGGACAAGAAGAATTTGGGCATCTATATGCTACTTCTTTTTCTTCTTTAACTACACTACTACTACATACTGGACATTTTTTTGGAATTTCTATTTCTTTTTCTTTTCCTGTTCTTTTGGATTCTATTACTTTTACTATTTTGGGAATAACCTCACCAGCTCTTTCCACTAATACAGTATCTCCAATTTTTACATTTAATCTCTTTATTTCATCAAAATTATGAAGCGTCGCCCTGGAAATCACCACTCCACCACACTCCACAGGTTCCAGCTCAGCCACAGGTGTGATTATACCTGTACGTCCTACTTGCATTATTACATTTTTTATAACAGTGGTTGCTTGCCTTGCAGGAAATTTATAAGCGATAGCCCATCTTGGAGATTTTAATGTGGAGCCTATTTTTTCTCTATATTTAAGTTGATTAACCTTTATAACCATCCCATCTATTTCATATTCCAGAGTATCTCTTTTTTGTTGCCACAAAAGACAATAATTTATTACCTCATCAATTGTTTTACACACTTTATAGTGCTCAACTACAGGTAAAGAAAATTCTTTACAAAGCTCAAGAAATTCCTCATCCGTAAGCACCTTATAAGTTCCTTCTATTTTACCATATGAATGAACATAAAACCTTAAAGGACGTTGGGCAGTGATTTTTGGATCTTTTTGTCTTAAAGAACCACTTGCTGCATTTCTAGGATTAGCAAATGTCTGTTGATTTTTCTGTTGTAATTCTTTATTTAATCTTTCAAAATCTTTTTTAAACATTATTACCTCACCGCGGACTTCAAAAAATCTGGGTATTTCACTACCTTTTTTGCTTTTCAAACTTAATGGTAAACTTTTAATGGTTTTGACATTTAATGTAACATCTTCTCCTGTTTCTCCATCTCCTCGTGTGGCTGCTGTATGAAATATACCATTTACATAGTGAACAGTACAACTTAAACCGTCAAGTTTTGGTTCTACTATGAACTCAAGATCTTTTAAAGGAACATATTTTGAAATTCTTTCCGCCCAATCAAGAATTTCTTGCTGAGAATATGTATTATCTAATGATAACATTGGAAATGTATGTTTTACAGGTTTAAATTCTTTTACAACTTCACCTGATACTCTTTGAGTAGGTGAGTCAGAAGTCACAAATTCAGGATACTTCTCTTCAAGCTCTTTTAGTTCTTTATATAGTTTATCATATTCATAATCTGAGATTTCAGGCTGATTTAAAACATAGTAGCGATAGTCATGATATCTTATTTTCTCTCTTAACTCTTTTATTCTTTCAAGAATTTTTTGTTTATTTTCTTTCATATCTTTTATTTTATAAATTTTTCTCCATTAGTTCCTGTTGAACTGCTAATTTCTTACATTCTTTTGCATTTTCTGGTTCTATAAATTTACTGGTAATAGTTTTATCTTCCCTTATATATTTTATCTTATCCAATACTCCGTTAACAAACCTGCCGGAATCTTTGGTAGAATAGGTTTTTGCTATCTCTATGGCTTCATTTAAAATAACTTTTATAGGAGTTTCAGGACAACATAAAAACTCACAACTCGCTAATCTTAATATACACCTATCTACAGCTGTTAACCTCTCTAAACTCCAATTTTTTAAATTCTTTTTTATTATATTATCAATTAGACTTAAATTTTGGATAGTAGCTATTACTAAAAATGAAGAATATTTTTTAATTGGTTCTGGATAATTTTTTTCTTCTGAAAATACAAAATTTATTGCCTGATTAATGTTAAGATTACAGATATCTATTAAATAAAGTACATTTAAAGCTAATATTCTTGACTGTCTGCGAAAAGTTAAAACAGGTTTTTCTCTTTTTATAATTCTCACTTATCTATTTTTTTCAAATATTTAAATTTATAAGTTCTAAAAGTGTTAAAGCTGCCTGGGAACCTTTGTTACCATGCTTGGTTCCAGCTCTCTCAATTGCCTGTTCTAAGTTATCAGGTGTAATTATTCCATAAGCAATAGGGACATTTGTTTCTAACATCACCTGTGCTATACCTTTTGTTACTTCAGTAGCTATATACTCATTATGAGAAGTATCACCTTTTATTATAGCACCAATTGTTATAATCCCATCATATTTTTTGCTTAAAGCTATCCGTTTACATATATAAGGAATTTCAAAACTCCCTGGTACCCAGACAATATCTATGTCATCCTGTTTTACTTCATGTCTTATTAAAGTATCAATGGCTCCTTCTAACATATTTTTAGTGATAAAATCATTAAACCTTGAAACCACTATACATATTTTTTTGTCTTTACCTGTGAGTTTACCCTCATAAATTTTAGCGCACATAAATTTGTCCTCCTGTAGATTTAAAATTTTACTAGAAGCAACGGCATAGAATAGTCAGTTTTTATTGGTTGAGTATCTATTTTCCTGTTATATAACCCACAATGAATAGGCACCTATTATATCTATCCACCAACTTCCAATAAACAAAATACTTCCATACTTAATTAATTCTACACCTAAAACCATTCCTGTCACAGTTTCGGAAACAAAAATATTTGTTCCTGTTAAAATAGAAACTATAATTCCGGGACTTAAAATAGCACCCGAAAACCATACCATTACTATCCCTGTAATTAACATTACAGTGCCTACCACACCACATATTAGCAATACACTACCTATCAACGGTTTGCCAGCATAAAAATGTCCAAGACCATGAATGAAAAATCCAGGAACCAAAGCTAAAAACAAGGCTACAAAAGGAGATTTTTTAGTTAAAACTTTTCTTTTTGAAGTAAAAACTAAGGAATCCACATCTTCTTGTTCATGAATTTCCTTAACTATTACACAGGAATTGTTTTTAGATGAACTCCATGAAGAAGAAAATAAATTAGAAATCAATAATGAAAAAATTAAAACTAGTATAGCAGTTATTTTAAGACATTTCTTTTTCATGTCTTTTCTCTCCCAGCGTACATTATCAGTGATATTATACAAAAAATTAAAAAAACTTGAAATAGTATCAAAGAAGCAACAAAATTATTTATACAGGCGTATCTTATAATTATTGAATAAAAACCTGTACAGAAACTTACTAACAAAATTAAACCCACAGAACTTTTTTCAATAGAAAACCCAATAGGTAAAGTTGTGATTTTAAATTCAAAAAATACTACTACTAAAGTAGTAAATATTTGAACTAATAATGCAAGAGGTGCAGTATTGCATATTTGGGTGTTTCTTCTTGGAATGTTTCCAGAAAACTCTATACTGTCTGAATAATATTTATATAAAGGAAGATACACTGATTCCGTCACTTTTTATATTCAACTACTTTATATGTTTTTTGTTTTCTATAATTTAAATCTGTAAAATACTGTTTCTATATTACTCAACAAAGTGAATATTTTTATATTATTACAATTTTTAAATCTATTTTTGTAGCATTAAAAAAATTTTTTCTTTTTTTATTATATAGATATTTTTAAGTTGAATTAATCTCTTAAGTGCTTGAATTTTTGATATTTTAAAATCATCCTGTACACAAAAAAACTATATTTTTTGTCATAACTCTTTATGTCTTTTATAAATTCATATTTTTTAATAATTGGTTAAAAAAGCATCACCTTCTCCAAAAGTCGTAAACATTTTAGTTGCATAAAAAAAATCGTATTTATTACTCCAAAATTAACTACAAACTTTCCATTAATTTTTGTACTGACAATTTAATTTGAGCAGTATCTTCTATTACTGGAATTCCTAAATCTAATATCTTCAGTTGGATATCCAAATAAGTAAGGTGTCCATATTCACAATTAGCAATTATAGGATTTCGCTAGTTTAAAGAACACTATTAATAACTGCCAAAAGCAACTATAAGAAGAGATTATCACATCACAACTTTTTCCTATACTTAAACTTTAAAGTGCTAAATATAAATCTACGCTTTCTTAAGAAACACATATGCTATATTTTGTTTTGAAAAAATTTACATAACAGTTCCCCAAATCCATTTACAAATTCTTCTTCGGAAAGTTGAGCTGATTTTAAGATTTATTTTATGCTTTTATAAAGAAAAAAATTCATTCTACAATTTAAAGTTTTAAATGCTGTATCATATGCTTATAATATTTAAGAGTTTCTTCTTTTCTTACATTAAAAATCATCTCTATTATAGAAAGATTTGGTATAAACTCTCTATAAAGCTAAGAATATACTGAAGTAGTATAATTTTGAAAAAATACATCTATATTGTATCTTTTGAATTTATCCAAAACTAAACATTCCTTTAACAGCGCTTACTGAAATATATATGCAAGAAGAAAGACTTTTACATGTATTTACTAATTTTAAAGTTTTTTTAGTTTTCTACTTTAAGAGATGAAAACTTATTACTTTCCTTTTAATTCCTAAATATACATTAAGGAGTTTTTCTATTTTGAAGATTTTATTTTGTTTCTATTTTGCCATCCATTTTTTATACTGGACATCATCTAAAAACAAACATGTCAGATTTAATAATCTTATTGAAATATATCCAAGCTAGGGCAGATATTGAGATTAATGTGAGTTGAACCTTCATGTTTTTTTATAAAGAAAAATGGTTAATAATAAAAACCCAGCTAAATACATTAGCCACAAATATTCACCATATTTAGTATAAAAAGTATCTTCATGGTAGATATTAATAACATCTACAATTTTTGTTGTTTCAAATAAATTAGTTTTTTTATAAACATAACCAGTTGGATAAATTATAGAAGAAATTCCTGTGTTAGCTGCTCTAATCAAGTAGCACCTATTTTCTATTGCTCTAAATATATTAAAAATAAAATGTTGATAAGGAGCTGATGTTTTAAGAAACCATGCATCATTAGTAATATTAACTAAAAATTTAGCTCCATTAATAACAAATTTTTTAGTTAACTCTGGAAAAACACTTTCATAACAAATAAGAGTAGAAAATCTCATTTCTTTAGCATTTAACCTAAAAACAACATTTCTCTTCCCTTCTGTAAATTCACCAAGTTCATTTACAGTACTTATAAATTTGCCTAAAACACTTCTTAAAGGCACATATTCTCCAAATGGAACCAAATGAATTTTATCATATATCTGTCTAACTATTACTTTAGAATTTTTAAATTCAAATAACATGGCTGAGTTATAGTACTCATCTTTCTTATTTCCTTTTCTTATACTTCCAACTAGATGGTATGAAATAATTTTTTTAGTATTTGTTAACTTTACAAGAGACACTATCCAGTTATATAAGTAATCTTCTTGCAGTACACATCCTGGTGCTGAACTCTCAGGCCAGATATAAAGTACTAAATTATGTTTTTTTTCTTCTATTTCTTTATGAGATAAAAAAACGAGTTCCGAATATGTATTCATAATATAATCTATATATTGTCTGTCCCACTTTTTATACTGATCAATGTTTCCCTGCAGAATAGCTACTGTAAGTTTATTGTTAATTTTTTTTATTTTTTCATTGATTGTTTTTATTCTATTGTGGCCATATATATTGACTAATAAAATGAAAAAAGACAACAAAGATATTCTAAAAATGAATTCTAAAAACTTCTTTTTCAAAAATAATTCATATAGAGCTCTCGTTAAAAAAACATTAAAAAATATCAAAATAAAACTAACTCCGTATACACCAAAATATTCTGCAATCTGTATCATTTTTAGATTCTCATATTGTGAATATCCCAGCAACATCCATGGAAATCCACTGAAAAGAAAACTTTTTAAATATTCAAGCAAAATCCACAAACAAGATAACAATAGAGAATAAAAAAATAAATTTATTTTTTGAACATAAAACGAAAAAATATAAAATAAACTATAATATAAGCTACAATATAAGCTAAGCAAAATCACTGCAATAACACCAAAAATAACATTTTCTCCAGCTACAACAAAGGTAGGAACAATCCAATAAAGTAATCCGCAATATCCAGCTATACCAAATGCTACACCTAAAAGAAATATTTTTTTCAAACTTACCTGGGTATTTTTTAAATAAAATAGTACAAGTAAAGACGGAACAAAACAAAACCAAGCAAAAATACCATGACCAAATTTAGGAAAAGATAAAAAGAAAAGAATACCTGACAATAAATTCAAAAAAAAACTAATTAAGTATTGCTTAGACATTCTTAGACATTATAATTTATTTTTATAAAAACTATACACTTTTTCCACAACACTTTTTGTACTTTTTACCACTACCACAAGGACAGGGATCGTTTCTGCCTATTTTTCCAATTTTTACTTTTTGTGAAGGTTCTTTAATGGTAGAAACAACTCCACCCATTGTTCTGGATGGTTGATATTGTCTTACGATTGGTTGTAATTTAAACACATATTCAATTGTTTGTTCTCTCACTCTTGTTTTTAGATTATTAAATAAGATATAACTTTCTTTTTTATATTCCACAAGAGGATCTTTTTGGCCATATGCTCTAAGTCCTACGCTTCTTTTAAGATGATCTAACTCATAGAGATGTTCTCTCCAAGCTATATCTAACATATTTAAAAACACTATTTTTTGTAATTCAAAAAATACTTCTGGTGTAAGTTCCTCTTTTCTTTTATAATATCTTTCTTTTACTAACTTAACAATCTCCTCTTTCAGCTTTTGTTTAGTTATTTTGTTTACATCTCTATCTTGAAGCTGAAACGAAACATCAAATACTCTGTTTAACCATAAATTTAAAGCAGTCCAGTTCCATTCCTCAGGATATTTGGCAGTACAAAAATTTTCTATTTTATCTTCCACTGATTCCTCTAACATTGTGAGTATTCTCTCCTCAAGATCTTTTCCTTCTAATATTGCATCCCTTAAAGAATAAACAGCTTCTCTTTGTTTATTCATTACATCGTCATATTCTAAAAGTTGTTTTCTTATATCATAATTTGTAGCTTCAACACGCTTTTGTGCTCTTTCTATTGATTTTGTAATCCACGGATGCTGAATACTTTCTCCTTCTTTCATTCCCAACTTAAGCATAATTTCAGACATCTTTATACCACCAAATAATCTCATGAGTTCATCTTCAAGTGAAACATAAAACCTTGATTCACCAGGATCTCCTTGCCTACCGCTTCTTCCCCTTAGTTGATCATCTATTCTTCTGGCTTCATGACGTTCAGTCCCTATAACATAAAGCCCTCCTAAATTTACCACTTCATGATATTCTTTATTATGAAGAAACTCAACTTTACAGTTCGGATCATTGCATATAAGATGAGAAGCATCTTCAGGAGAAGGTTTACCTCCCAAAATTATATCTACCCCCCTACCCGCCATATTGGTAGCAACTGTTACTGTTTTAAGTTTTCCTGCTTGAGCAATAATTTGAGCTTCTCTTTCATGGTGTTTTGCATTTAATACCTGATGAGGAATCCCTCTTCTTCTTAGAAGAGATGAAAGAAATTCATTTTTTTCTATAGAACGAGTCCCTACAAGTACAGGTTGACCTTTTCTGTAGTGATACTCAATATCATTTACTATCGCTTGCCATTTTTCTTTTTCTGTTCTGTATACAACATCTGGATGGTCCTTTCTTATCATTGGCTTGTGAGTAGGTATCACTACTACATCAAGTTTATAAACACCCCAAAATTCATCAGCTGAAGTTAACGCCGTTCCGGTCATACCAGCAAGTTTTTTATACATTCTAAAAAGATTTTGAAATGTTATGGTTGCAAGTGTTTGGTTCTCTTCTCTGATAGGTAAGTTTTCTTTTGCCTCTATTGCTTGATGCAATCCATCGGACCATCTTCTACCAGGCATAAGACGACCAGTAAACTCATCAACAATAATTATTTCTCCATCTTTAACTACATAGTGAACATCTCTATGAAACAGTTTATGAGCTCTTATCGCCTGGGTAATTATGTGAACCCAGTCAGAAGATAAATCATCATATAGGTTTGAAATATTTAGTAATTTCTCACATTTTTTGATACCTTCATCGGTTAAAACTACTGTATGATTTTTTTCATCTACTATAGCATCATAACCTTTATAGATATTTATTCCTTTATATTTTGCTTCTATTTCTTCATCTTCAGTGATAATTTTTATATTTAATCTTGGAACCAGCTTGTTGGCTATATAATACTTTTCTGTGGATTCTTCTGCTGGACCTGAAATTATAAGGGGTGTTCTTGCTTCATCTATTAAAATAGAATCTACTTCATCCACAATAGCATAATTAAGACCTCTTAAGACTTTATCTTCTTTTTTTAACACCATATTATCTCTTAAATAATCAAAACCAAGTTCATTATTTGTAACATAGGTAATATCACATGCATACATCTGCTTTCTTATTTGTGGATCCATATCATGCTCAATATAACCAACACTACAACCTAAAAATTCATAAATTGGCCCCATCCAGAATCTATCTCTTTTTGCAAGATAGTCATTTACTGTTACAATATGAACGCCATTGCCTTCTAAAGCATTAAGATAAGCAGCTAAAGTTGCAACTAAAGTTTTTCCTTCTCCAGTTTTCATTTCAGCAATTTTCCCTTGATGTAAAACAATTCCTCCTATAAGTTGAACATCAAAATGGCGTAATTTTATTGTACGTTTAGAGGCTTCTCTAACTACGGCAAAAGCTTCTGGTAAAATTTCATCAAGCGTCTCTCCGTTTTTAAGCCTTTGTTTAAACTCATAAGTTTTTTCTCTTAAAGCACTATCTGATAGTTTTTCTAATTCATTTTCATAAGAATTAATTTTTTCTATTATTGGCTTTAGTGATCTTAAATATCTTTCATTTTGTGAACCAAAAATTTTGGATAAAATATATCTTAACATGGTGGTTTTTCTCCTAAAATTTATATCTTAATATAAAATAAGCAAGAGAAATACAAGAAGTAATTATTATTAAGGAAAGACAAACCAATTTTCTAAAAAAGTTTTATTTTTTAATAAATAAGACTTTACCAACTAACTATCAGTAAAATCTTATTATATATAACTTTGTGCTACTTAAATTTGGTTATAACAAATATAACCAAAGCAAAATTTTTCTGCACAAAGTGTCAATAATATTAAAATTTGTTTAATTTTTTAACATTAATTGCTTTCGGACCTTTGCTTGTCGTAGTAATTTCAAATTCTACTTCTTCGCCCTCTTTCAGAGTTTTAAAACCTTTCTTTTGGATACCCGAATAATGCACAAATACATCACCTGAGCCATCTTCACAACTAATGAACCCAAAGCCTTTCTTCTCATTAAACCACTTTACTTTACCTTTTACCACTTCTTTTAACACCTCCCTTAAAAATAAAAATGTAGCAGTATCAGATCAAGCTCAACGACCTAACCTATACTGCTTAAGATGTTTATTTTTTATAAATAATTCTAAAAATTTTCAATAGTATATCAAAAATTTTTTTTAATACTTATTAATAAATGTTTAGCCTGAATGTTGTTCGGTTGTTTTGAAAGTATATATCTAAGATGTTCTTCTGCTTCATTATAATTTTGTAATTTAACCAAAGTAACAGCATAGTTGTACCTAACATTCAAATTGTCTGGTTGAGCCAAAATTATTTCTTTGTATAGATCAGAAGCTTTCCTAAACTCATTTTTTGAAAACAGAATATTGGCTAAATAAAATTTAGCATTGTAATCGTTAGGAAAGATTTCAAGAAGTTTATAACACTTTATTTCTGCTTCTTCAAATTTTTTTTGATTTATATCTTTTAACATTTCGTTAAAAATATCATTATAAATAACAACCAGATTGTTTTTTACATTCAGTTTGTTTGCTAAAATCATATAATTTTTTTTAGCAAATTCATAATTAGGGTCTATTTTTAGAGCTTTCTCATAATATTCTAAAGCTTTCTGTTCTTGATTAGATTTTATGTAAAGATAACCTAAATTATTATAAAAATCTTTTTCTTCTGGGAAAACTAAAATTGCTTGTTCAAAAAGTTTAACCGCTGACTGTAAATTTTTGTCGATATCTGATAAAAAAATACTTCCTAATGCCATATAAGCTTCTTTCGACAAAGGATTTATAAACAGTGCTTGAGTATAATGAAACTTAGCAATATCAAAATTATTCAGCTGAGAATAAACTGTTGCTAAGTTAAAGTGAATTTCATCATACCCACAATTGCTTGCTAAAGCTTCGTAGTAGTAATATACAGCTTCCTTTAATCTTTTAAGACGAGCATATGTGTTCGCTAGTTCATAATTATTATTTACTTCATATTTTTGAAATTTATTTGCTTTAGACAAATAATACAACGCAGGTTCTAAATCATTCCTTTTGGAATATTTAAAACCTTTAAAGTAATTAATTTCACCTAAGAAATTTAACCAAAGACGAATCACAATAGACAATCCGACAACCACTAACAAATATCTGAAAATACTTTTAAACTTAACCTTTATTTTTACTCTTGCAACATCAAAAGTAGCTAAAGCACCTATATTAAAAAAATATAAAAATGCTGGAATACAAAAATGAATCGAAACATTTAGTAAGTTATCTATCAGCATTCCTAACACTGAACTTGATATTGCTAAAATTACAAGTTTGTAATAAATTTGTTTTTCTCTCTTAAATAACTTATAACTATAGATAAAAAATGTGATTAAAAATAAAATATAAATTCCTAACCCTACAGTACCTGTCTGAGACCATACTTCTATAATTTCATTATGCGCGTTATTTGCATGTGTTCTATGTGATAGTTTTTTAATAAAAAGATATTTTCCTTGATAGAATGGATAAAAAAGTTCAAATAAACCCCATCCCTTACCTGTTATAGGTTTCTCTTTTATCATATCAAAACCACACAACCATATAAGAAATCTTTGATGTAAAGGACTATATATCTCTTTTGCTTGTCTAACTTCTAATAATCTCTCAATTGCAGAAGGATTTTTACCAACAGGACTTTTAGGCCATATTAAAAATGTTAAAACTAAAACTCCTAACAAAATTAAAATTTTATTTTTATTTTCCTTTAACACTTTTTTTTCTTCTATAAACAAAATAATAAAAATATAAACTAAACTTGCTGTCAATCCTAACCAGGAGGATCTTGTCAATGTAGCAAGAAGCGCAAAAAAATAAACAATTAAAAATATAAACATAACCACACTATTCCCATAAAAATATTCTACCATCATTATTGGAAAAAGTAAAATCAAAAATGACGACAAAAAATTTGGATTTCCAAAAGTAGAAACACATCTACCTCCAAATGGATTAAGAACTTTAGGCCATATTAATTCTATACCAAAGTATTGCAAAATTCCATATATACTTGCCAAAAATCCAACGATAAAGAAAGTAAAATAAATTTTTTTAAAATTTTCTCTATTTACATAATTTGTAGCAAAAACATAAACCAAAATTATATTTGTGATAGTAAAAATAAATTTTTTTAAACCCTCATTAAACATACTCATTAAAAGAAAATTTTTTTTGTAAACTTTAAGAGAATCAAAAATAACTTCTGGGACTTTATAATTGTGATTCAAAAACATTGATATACCCCAACTGATTACTGCAAAACCATAAAAACTAAACATTGGAATTTCAAAAGGATTTGTAAAATGATAAATTCCATCTTTATTTCTTAACAAAATTATTATCCATAACACCACCATCATTGATTGAGCAAAAACAATCTGAAAGTAATATGGATTTCTTGTAAGATCAGTAAAGAAGACAAGGGGTGATATTGTTATTAATGAATAAAAAAGAAAGTTTATAGTTTTAGATTTCATTGAGATTAATATCGCTTAATTTTTTAGGTTAGACAACTCTTTGTCTTGTGGAAACTCTTGAGTATACCATTTAATTGTTTCCTTTATCTTGTCATTGAGGTTAAATTGTTGATAAAAAGTTATCAAACTTTTCCAGGCCTGAAAATTTTGAGGATACACTTTAACAGCACGAATAAAGAATTTTTCTGCCTCAGAATTATTTCTTCCAACAAAAAGTTTAGCTAGTTGTAAATACGTTTCAGAATACTCATGTGATCTTCTTCTGGCCCAGTTTTCAGTAGATAAAAGGTAATGTTCTCTTTTATGATAATCACAGCAGTGCCAGTTTTTTTCTTCTTCAAATCTTTGTTTTATTTCTTCATATTTAATTTTATCTTGTTCAGTCTTTATTTTTTTAGGGTTGATAATATCTTCAGGATTTTGACACAACCACTGTGTAAAAAGATGACCTTTTAGCACCTTCTCTGCCATTTCTAAATTACCTAAAGTTAGGTAAATGGATGCCATTCGTTGATAGTTTACCGGAAAGATAGGATCGATTTTGTGGTATTTCCAAAAATATTCAAGAGCTTTATTAAAATAAAGGATGGACTTTTGAATGTCTATGTTTCTAAAATGCAAACCTAATTTCATATACACTACACCTGCTTGATGATGACTTTGAACATAATTAGGAGCTAACCTCCAAACATCTTGATATTTTGAAATAGATCTTTCAGGATCTACTCTTCCAGGTTTACCTAAATCTATTTCCACAAATGGAGTGTCACTTTCTTTGTCTCCCCATTCAGGATGGTATTCCCTTTGTAAACTCCACCGGTCATTAAATACATTTCCCATAAAATAGTGGCACATTATGAACCCAGGATTATTTTTAGCTACTATATTGTAGTTATTTAAGGCCTCAGACCAATTGCCTTGTTTTGAATAAAAAATTGCTATATTATGATGTATATCACCTATAAAATATCCTCTAAAAATATTCATCAAATAAAAAGAAACAATAAAAGAAGCCAATTGTGTAATTCTCAAAACAATAGATTTCTTAGAAGCAGAAAAATTAGTAGCTAAATTTAAGGGTTTTAAAGTTCTCGTCTCTAATATAATTCCTAACACAAATAAAAAAACACTTACTGCTAAAGAAACATCTGTAGTCATTTTCCACCATAAAAAATTTAAAAACCAGAACATACATATAAAAAATAAAATTGTCAGTGGAGATAAAACATCTGCTTGTTTTGATTTTTCAGACAAAGGATTATTAATCAACAAAGAACATATCAAACCAGCCATCATCCATACAATACTTCCAGAAGATACAAACCTCATTGAAACACATACCCAGTTATGAGTAAGTGATCCCAACCATCCAGAAAGAAATCCTAATAAGTAAAACGCTCTTATATCCTGTGTAATTTCTTTTTTGGTTCCCTTTTTATCTATTGTAATTACTCCGTAAGAAAATTTTTTAAGTGCTTTAATAGATGAAACAACCAATAAAGTTATAATAAACAAAAATATTCCAAAACCAACTATACCTTCATCATACAACACTTCTAAATATTCATTTTCAGGATGATCTGATTCTGTGTTATGTTTACCTTCGATATAAAAAATTTGAGGTCTTCTCCATGCTGGATAAGTAACATAAAAAGTTCCTATACCTGTGCCAAGAACAGGCGAGGTATTTATCATTTCCCAGCAAGAAAGCCATGTATAAATTCTAAACTTTGCAGAATCCGTACGCTGTGTTAACTGAAAATAAACTCCATATGTAGTAATCAAAATCGCAAATATGCTTGCTATTAAAACATAAATCCTAATTTTTTGCTGTTTAGTATGAATAAAAAATATTATGTATAAAAAACAAAAATAAATAAATCCAGCAACAAATCCAATCCAAGCTCCTTTTGAGTAAGTAACATATGTGTTAAATAAAGTCATTATCCAGAGTATTAAAAAGAAAATTTTTTTCTTATATAAAAACAATGATAAACTTACAGGTGCCATTGTTACAAGAAAATCTCCATAAAAATTCGGATTACCAAATGTAGAAAATATTCTGCTACCAAAAGCCTGCCTCCAAATAAAAGGATCTAAGCCAACTGCAGGATTAGGAGGGAAATATTTTATATCCAGATATTGAATAATACCATAAAAAGTAGATATAAACAACGCAGCTAGAAGCCATCTTATCATCCTTTGAAATTTTTCTATGCTATCTATTTCTTTCATTATCACCAAAACAGACAACATATATATAACTCTTCTTATCAACTCCATTCCCGAGGCTTTTTTAAGAGGTGACATAAAAATGTGCGACTGAATACCTGAAAGCAAAAATAAAACAAATACCAAAGTTATCTGCCAGTTTTTAAAATAAAATTCTTTTGTTTCTTTCAGATTTTCTAGTGATTTCAAAAACCACAATAATACCATCACAGTACCACCTATCTGAAAAATCGTTATTTTTATTTGACAGGAGTCATATGTTCTTAAATAAAACATTACAGCTATAAGAAAATAAAACACAGGCAAACTATACTTTAACAGATTATCAAGTATTAAATATAGACGAGTTGGAAATTCTGGTTGAGAGATTTTCATATAATTACTCTATTTTTAAAAGCAAAACTTAAAGTCTGTGGATCTGAATATTCTACCTCAGCCCCTACAGGTAAACCTTTAGCAATTCTAGACATTTTTATTTTTAAATTCTTAGACTTTAGATATTCAGTTATAAAATTTGAAGTAATGTCTGCTTCTGTTGTAAAACCTAAAGCTATAATTACTTCGTCGGGTTTATAATTTTCTTCTACATTTACTATTCTTTTATATAAAGATTCTACATCTAAACTACTAGGCATTTTACCTTCAAGAGGATTTATAATTGTTCCTAGCACATAATATAAACCATTATATTCTGTATTTTCTATAGAATAAATATCCTGATACTTTTCCACCACACATAAAAGTTTAAAATCTCTTTTTGGATCTGTACAAATTTCGCAAGGATTTACAGATGAAAAGTTATGGCAATATTTACACTTAATTACATTATTTTTTATCTTTGTTAAAACTTCTATAAAGGAATCCAACAAATTTTCATTATCTAAAAGAAAATAAGAAAATCTTTCTGCGGTTTTTGGACCTACTGAAGGAAAATTTTTAAAAATATTAATTAAATCATTTATAATTTTGGATTTTTCCATTTATACTAAATTGATTTTTAAAATATAAAACAGTTTCTTTAAGTCCATCTACAATTGAAAATCTCGGTTTCCATTTAAGTTCTTTTTTTATTAACTCAATATTAAGACAACTTCTAAATATCTCACCTGGTCTGGATGGTTTATATATTGGTGGTTTGTGGTATTCTAAAAACTTACTAAGAAGATTGAATATTTTATTGATAGAAATTGATTTACCAGTGGCTACATTAAAGATACCAAATTCTTTTTTGCTAAGCATGCTTTTTATATTAGCATCCACTACATCTTTTACATATACAAAGTCTCTCATTTGATTACCATCCCCATAGATATACACATCTTGATTGTTTAACATTTTATCTATAAATATAGCTACCACTCCTGCCTCTCCTTTTGGATCCTGTCTTGGGCCATATACATTAGCATATCTTAAAGAGATCGCATTTAATCCATAAACTTTATAGTAATACCACAAATAAAGCTCCACTGAAGATTTTGCACAACCATAGGGAGATTCAGGAGACATTCTTGATGTTTCTTTAGGCGCGGTTTTATTCTTGCATTCCCCATAAATAGTTCCACCTGAAGAAGCAAATATAAATTTTTTAACTTTATATTCTACAGAAAGTTGCAGTAAATTTAAAGAACCAATTATGTTTACAGTTGCATCATACTGAGGATTACTTACAGACTTTCTTACATCTATCTGAGCAGCATGATGACTTACTATTTGTGGTTTTTCCTTTTTGAATATATCTCTTAGTGTTCCTAGATCTGTAATATCAACCATATAAAACTTAGCATTTTTATTTACATTTTTTTGTTTTCCTGTAGAAAGATTATCTACAACCACCACATCCCAACCTTTTCTTAAACATTCATCTGTTAAATGAGAACCTATAAAACCAGCACCACCTGTAATTAAAACTTTCATATTTTTAAATAACAAATTTAATCAGAACCTAGTTCTTGGACGTTCAACAAGCTTTTTAATTTTTTTCTGCCCTATCCAGACTTTTTCATGAGTCAAGATATTTACCATTTCTAATTCAACTTGATAATATTTTACAGTTTTGTTGCCAGCTTGATCAAGAATAGTGTTTATCTGTCCTTGAAGAATAAAATCTGCACCCCATTCTTCCCCTAACTGTTTTCTCGTAGCAGCTGAAGCATGCATCATCTGGTCAAGTTTTTCTTCCCTTATTTCCTGTCTTTCTTCTTTAGAAGCTACAAATACTACTCTTCCTGAATTTATTAATTCTCTTTCCAGATCTTTAACAAAAGTCTGAGTATTTATATGTTCATGAGAACGATTTTTTACTGTACCTACTATTATTCTGGGCTTTTGTTTTTTCTTTGAAACAAATTCATCTATCCATGGACGGCTTAACGCATCTTTTATCATCTCAGCAGCTACAAGTTGAGAATCAGTATCATTCCATTCTCCACTTAAATCTATCTGTTCAGAAACATCTATCCTGGTAACAGTAGGAGTTGTAGCACAACTGTTAAAAATAAAACAACAAATTACAATTAAAAAAATCATTTGTAATATGTTTTTCATTTTTAAAATCCTCCTTTAAACATAAATTATTCTTCTTGTTGAGTTTTACTTTTTTGATATTCTTCAATTAAAGGCTGAGATAGATGTGGTGGTAACTCTTCATAGTGAGAAAGTTTCATTGAAAATTTACCTGCACCTTTAGTTAAACTCCTTAAATCCATAGTATATCCGTGAAGTTCAGCTAAAGGAATCTGTGCTTTAATTTTTTGATATTTATGTTCTTTTTCAAAAGATATTATTCTACCTCTTCTACTATTTATATCTCCTATGACATTCCCAAGGTACTCTTCAGGAACTTTTATTTCAACATCCATTATTGGTTCTAAAATACATGGAGAACCTTCCATTATTGCTTTTTGAAGAGCCATTCTTGCAGCAATTTTAAATGCCATATCAGAAGAATCTACTTCATGATAAGAACCGTCATATAATGTAACTTTTATATCAACCACCGGATAGCCAGCAATCACACCCTCTGCCATTTTTTCCAAAACACCTTTTTCAACAGAAGGTATATAGTTTTTAGGAATAACCCCTCCAAAAATTTCATCTACAAACTCAAAACCTTTTCCTCGCGGAAGAGGTTCAACTCTTAGGAAACAATGACCATACTGCCCTCTTCCTCCTGACTGTCTTTTGTATTTACCTTCAGCTTCTGTTTTTTTCTTAATTGTTTCTTTATAAGGTATTTTCGGTTTAATGAGATCAACTTCAACATTATATCTTGATTTTATTCTTTTAACTATAATATCCAACTGAGTAAAGCCTATCCCTGAAACTATCATTTGTTTTATTTCTGGATTGTATTTAAATCTTAAAGTCGGATCTTCTAACAGAATATTACTGAAAGCGTTACCTACTTTTTCCTCTTCTCCCTTAGACTTACTTACTACAGCCATATCTGTTAAAGGTTCTGGAAATTCTATTCTTTTTATTTTTTTTGCTAATGTTTCATCGTTAGATAAAATATCATTTGTTCTTGTATCTTTAAGCTTAATCAATCCGCCAATATCTCCAAATACAATCTCATTTAGTTCCTGACGTTTTTTACCTTGTAAAAACACTAATTGACCTATTCGTTCTGTAATATTCCTTGTAATATTTTTAACATCCATACCACTTACAAACTTTCCACTATAAACCTTAATATAATTCATCTGTCCCATGCCAGGTTCACTTACAGTTTTAAACACTAAAGCTGATACTTGCTGATCTAAAGAAAATCCATTCTTTTTTAAAACACTTTGGGCATCTGTAAAGTTTTCTAAAACAAATTCTAAAATTTCTTTAACACCAACTAATTTGTTAAAAGAAGCACAAAACAAAGGTCTTATCTGTAAGGATTGGTATCCTATTCTAACTTGTGAGGAAATTTCATTTAAAGAGATTTTTTCATTATTTAAATATTTCTCCATAAGCTGTTCATTTAAACTGACAACATTTTCAAAAAATTTATCATAAAGTTTAGCAATTTCAGCTTGCGAGGGTCTCTCTTGAAGAGATAACAAATTAATAATTTCAAGATTACTACTAACAGATTTAGGAATTGTAACAGGAGTAAAATTTAACTCCAATTTTTCTTCAATCTCTTTTAATTTCTCTTCAAAATTAATATTTTCCTTGTCCATTTTACTTATTACTGTAACAAAAGGTATTTGCTTTTCGCGAAGCATATCTACAAAGTCCATGGTTTGGGCATCCAGCTGTGAGTCTCCACTTACCACTAAAATACAATTTTCTACTACGTTTAAAGCACACAAAACTTCTCCTATAAAATCAGGAAATCCTGGTGTATCTATTAAATTTATTTTTTTATCTTTATAAGTGAATGTAATTACAGAATTACTTATTGACATTTGTTTTTCTATTTCTTCAGGCAAATAATCTGATATAGTGTTTCCGTCTTGAACACTTCCTAATCTTGAAGTTATACCGGCCAAAAATGAAATTGCTTCAACTAAAGAAGTTTTACCTGAAGTAGATGAACCTATCACAGAGATGTTTATTATATTATTCATATTTCCTCCTTAATCAATTTTATATGACCGAAAAAAAAGCGAAGCTTTTTTAATATCATTTAGAATACACTTTTTAAGAGACGAAACTGAAGAAAAAAATTTTTCATTTCTTATTTTTTTTATAGGATAAAATTTTATTGTCCTATTATTTTTGATATTAATACTTTTGTTCAAAATATGTATCTCCACAGAAAAATACTTTTTTTTAAAAGTAGGAGCGAATCCAAAATTTGCAATTGAGTAAAATTTTTTTTGGTCTATCTCTGTTATACCTAAAATTACACCTCTGGGTAACACAAGATTTTTAGGTGAAATATTCAAAGTAGGAACACCCAGAAGCTTACTGCCAATCCCATATCCTTTTGTAACAAAGCCCTCAATATAATAATCCCTATTAAGGAGTTTGTTGACATATTCAAATTTACTTTTTAATATTTTATTCCTTATCATTGATGAAGATACGGAATAGGATTTTGTGTTCAACTTAATTTTAACATTTTTGATTATTCCTAAAGAAACTTTGTATTTATGTGATAATTCTATCAACTCTTTTGTTCCGCCAGATGCGTCTTTCCCAAATCTAAAATTTCTGCCTACAATAACTAGTTTAATTTTATTTTTTATTATAAATTTTTCAAAGAACATCTGAGGTGTTAAATTTTTTATTTTCCAAAAATCAAGTACAATAATTTTGTCCAAATTACATGATTTTAAAATCTCAATCTTTTTTCTAAAACTATAAATCAAATTTTCAGATTTTAAAGTTTTATTAAAAGTAAAAAGAATACTTTTGTAGTTAGAAGCCGCAGCTACTTTTTTAACTATAGATATCAATTTCTGATGTCCCAGATGAACTCCGTCAAAAAAACCAATCGTAGCAACACCAGCTTTTTGCATTACAATATTTTTCTTAAGTAGTTTAAAACTTCAACTCTAACTTTTTCGATGTTACCTTTTATCATCGCTCCAGCAGCAGATTTATGCCCTCCACCTCCCCAATTTTTACATATTTTTTCAACATCAACTACATCTGACCTGAAACTTACCTTTATTGAATTTTTTTCTTCTTCTTTAAATAAAATTCCTATATTTGTGTTAGATACATCCATTATAAAATTTATAAAATTTTCTGTATCCCGCAAAGTAGTTTTTGTTTGTTTTAGCATCTTCTGTGTTACTTGCATTGTGCCTACCTTATAATTTTTTATTTTTTCAAACTTCATAGTAGACAGTGCTTTACTCAAAAGCAACATACTTTCGTAGCTTTTATTTCTAAACAAACTTTTATAAACAAAATATGGTTCTATCCCATATAAAAGAAGTTCAGCTGCAGTAGTAAAAGTATGTCTATTAGTATTTGTCCACTGGAACATTCCAGTATCGGTAAGAATCCCTACATATATACATAAAGCCATCTCTTTGTTAAGTTTAACTTTATTTAATTTAAATATGTCAAAAACAATCTCAGCACATGAAGCATATTCAGTGTATACAATATTTAAGAAATTTCTATCTGAAAAATTCTGATTATTTAAATGATGATCTATATTCACTATATAACGAAGTTGAGAAAATTCTATTATATCTCCTATCCTAGATTTATCTATACATTCAAGCATGATACCAAGATCATATTTTTTATAATGTGGAACTTTTCTTATTATTTTTATTTTATCTATTTCAGGTAGAAACTTTAAATATTCGGGTATTTTATCTTTTGAATATATATCTATTTTCTTCTCTGGATAAAGTTTATTTATAAATAAGAAAATAGCTAAAGCACTTCCAACTACATCAGCATCTGGAAATTCATGACCTATAATAAGGATACTTTTTGAATTTTTTACTAATTCAAAGAACTTTTTTGCTTCTTTACTTGTTACTTTCTTCATCTTTAATTTTATCTAAAATTGTGATAACTCTAAAAGCTTTTTCTAAAAATTTATCATAAATAAATTCTATGTCAACCGCATGTTTAAGATTTAACTTTTGCGCTAAAGAACTTCTAATAAAACCTTTAGCCGAATTAAACATCTCTTTTATATCCTGAATATTATTACCAATCACAGTATAATATATTTTCGCAGTTCTAAGATCTGATGAAAGTTCAACTTCAGTAATAGTAATGTTGTTAGCTCTTGGATCTTTTAAGTTAGAAATTATATTAGCTATTTCTCTATGAAGTTGCTTTCTTACTCTATATGTTCTGTAAAGAAAATTCTTCATTATTTAATTACAATTTGATAACATTCTATCACATCGTTTTCTTTTATGTTTTGAAAGTTTTCAAGTCCAATACCACATTCATATCCTTGCTGAATTTCTTTCACATCTTCTTTGAAATGTTTTAAAGAAATAATTTTTGTCTCACCTATAATAACATTATCTCTCAAAATTCTTACCTTTGAATTTCTTACAATTTTGCCTTCCTCCACTATGCATCCAGCTATTTTTCCTACTTTGGAAATCTCGAAAATTTTTTTAATTCTTGCTCTTCCTAAAAACTCTTCTGTTTCTTTTTTTATTTCTAAACGCTGCAGTGTTTTTCTTATGTCATCTATAAGTTCATAAATTAACCTATAAGTTCTTATCTCAATACCTTCATGTTTAGCGTCTTTTAAAGCTTGAATATTGGGTCTCACATTAAAACCTATTATTATAGCGTCACTTGTTGTAGCAAGTAATACATCGGATTCTTTTATTTCTCCTACAGAAGAATGACATATCTTTAGCTCCGGAAGTTCCGCAGAATTTTTAAGTTCCTCTGATAAATTATTTAACATCTTTAGTATAGCTTCTAAAGAACCCTGAGTATCTGCTTTTATAACTAAACTTAAAACATTTCTTTTACCAGATATCACATCTTCTATAGTAAGATGTCTTTTTGTTTTACTTAATTGTATCTTCCTTTGAGCCTCAAGTTCTTCATATATCCTTTTTGCTTCTTTTTCATCTTTTACGACTTTTAAAATATCTCCGGCATTAGCCAAAACTTCAAAACCAAAAATTTCTCCAGGTTCTCCGGGATTTAACTCATTTAACTTTTGACCATTTTCATCAAAAATAGATCTTACCTTCCCATATGAATAACCACATATAAAACTTTCTCCTATTTTCAATTTGCCTTTGTTGACTATTACAGTGGCTAAAAATCCTTTTTTTTGATCAAACTTAGTTTCAATTACCACAGCTTCACAAGGAACATCAATTGGTGAATATAACTCCATTAGTTCAGTTTGAGCAATTATTATTTCTAATAACCTGTCTATGTTAATGTTGTTTCTTGCAGAAATCTCTACAAACTCAACATCTCCCCCCCAATCTGCTGGTATAATCCCTAAATCAGAAAACTGTTTTTTAACATTGTTTACATTACACTGTGGTAAATCTATTTTGTTAACAGCAACTATAAAGGGAACATTAGCAGATTTTATATGATTTATACATTCAATAGTTTGGGGTTTAATCCCCTCATCACCTGCTACTATTAAAACTACAATATCAGTAACTTTAGCACCTCTTGCTCTTATAGCATAAAAAGCTTCGTGGCCCGGAGTATCTATGAAAGTTATAAAATTCTCTTTATACTTAACTTTATAAGCTCCAATATGTTGAGTAATAGCTCCGTATTCCTGTGAAACAACATTAGTTTTTCTAATTGTATCCAATAAAGTAGTTTTGCCATGGTCTACATGTCCCATTACTGTGACTACAGGAATTTTTTTAACAAAATTAGGAGGTATTTCTTTTTTAACTTGTTCTACTTTTGGTTTTTTTTCTATTTTTGGTTCTTCTACCTTAATTTCTTTAATTTCTTTTTCTTCAATAGTAATCTCTTCTTTTGCTTCCACAACCTCTTCAAATTTTATTTTTTTTCCTAACTGAATAAATAATAATTCAAGAGTATCTTTATCAGTAATTTTCTGTGTGGCAGAAACTATTACTCCTAAGCTTATCAACTCTGTAATGATTTTATTGACAGGTTCTTTTATAATCTCTGAAATTTCCTGGGGAGAAATGCCTTCCTTAGTTAACTTTATAGTTAACAACTTCTGTGATACTTCTCGTTTACGAGAAAGCGTTGTAGAAGACTTGAGATTGTTTTTTTTAGGCAAAGTTTTTTTTTCTTTTTTCTTCTTATCAACAATTGTCTTTTTAATTTTATCTATGTCTTTTTTGGTACTTTTTTTATTCATTTTTTTTAGTATCTACATTAGTTTCTAAAGGATATATCTTTATCTCCCAACCTGTTAATTCCTTAGCAAGATTAAGATTAATGTTAGCTTTGTCACTAACAGTTTCGTAAAAATCCTTAGACAAATAAACATTCGCTATTTTTTTGTCAGCATCTTCTACTTCTACTTTTTCTACTTTCCATGGAGCTAAGGAATAAAGTATGAATTTTGTAATATTATCGGTATATGGTATCAAATCTATTTTTTCTCCTTGTAATTCATCAATTATTGGTTTTATTCTTGAACCTTTTACTCCAACACAAGATCCTACAGGATCCACTTTAGGATTATTTGATTTTAATACTATTTTTGTCCTATGTCCAGCTGCACGGACAATTTCTACTATTTCTATTACATTTTCTTTTATCTCTGGGATTTCAGACATAAAAAGTTTTTTAATAAAATCTTTGTCAAATCTGGATGCTATTATTCTTATACCTTTTTTTGTTTTTTCAACATCTTTTATTAATACTTTTATTGTTTGTCCTATTCTAAATTTCTCTTTAAACACCTGTTCCCTCTGTGGAATTATTCCTTCAATATTTCCCATCACTTCTAATATAATGGTTTTGCCTTTTATAGCATACACATTTGCTGATACTATTTCACCTACTTTTGATTTATATTCCTCAAAGATATTCTTTTTGTAACTTTCACGGAGTTTTTGTAAAATAATCTTCTTAGCAGACTGAGCAGCTAACCTGCTAAAAGAAGCATTATTTACTAAAATTTTTACTTCATCTCCTATTTTAGCTTGAGAATTATATTTTTTTGCCTCTTCTAAAGAAATTTCTTGTTTTTCATCAGTAATTTTTTCAACAACTTTTTTAATGATAAAAGTTTGCACTCCAGTACCGCTGTTAAAATCTATGTTAGTTACGATTTTATATTCGGAACCAAAAAATTTGTTAGCAGCTGAAGTTATAGCTGATTCTATAGACTTTATAACCTCCTCACGAGGTATTTTATGCAACTTTTCTATTTGTTCTAATGCTGGTAATATATCTTCAAGTTTTATTTCTGTCATAGATTTAAAGTTATTTATCAAATAAAATAGAAATGTCTGGTTCTAAATTTACCTTCGCAACTATACTCATATCAAAACATATTTCTAAGTTGTTATCCAAGACGATCCACAAAGTATTATTTTTAAAATCTTTTAATTTACCAAAAAAAACTTTCTGCTTACCAAACTGAGGCAATTCCATTGAATTGTATAATTTTACTTTTATTCTATGTCCTATATATCTTAAAAAATCTTTTTCTTTTTTTAACTCACGATATATTCCAGGGGATGAAACTTCTATGAAATAATCCTCTTCAATTATCTTATGAGTATCTAATACAGTCAAAACCATTGCAGTTACTGTTTCACAATCTTTGATTTTGACACCACCATCTTTATCTATATATATCCTTAAAACTCTTCCTTCTTGTGATAAATCATATTCTATATCTACTAATTCATATCCACCTGATTCTAAAACTGGAGAAATTACCTCTTTTACTTTTTCTATTATTTCATTTTTACTCATAGTAAGTAAATTGTGTTTATATTAAAAATTTTTTAATGAAGCAAGTGTTTTTTTAATTTTATCTATTATACCATCCAACTCCACAACTTCTTTCTCAGAGTTTTTTCTAAAATATAATTCAACTTTTGATGGAAGTAGTTTTTTACTTATAGTTATTCTTAGAGGTATTCCTATAAGATCCGCATCTTTAAATTTTACTCCTGGCCGTTCATCTCTGTCATCTAAGATTGTTTCTATATTGTTGTCTAACAATAAGTTATAGAGTTTATCAGTAATATTTTTGATCTGGGGATCACTATAATCAATAGGCAATATATATACTAAAAATGGAGCAATCTCAGGATACCAGATAATCCCTTTATCATCATGATTTTGTTCTATAGCTGCTGCTATAATTCTTGAAACACCAATCCCATAACATCCCATGACAAAGTACTTCTGATTATTATTTTCATCAAGAAAAGTGGCTTCCATCGACTTTGAGTATTTTGTACCTAATTTGAAAGTATGACCAACTTCTATCCCTTTTGAAAAATTTAAAGTACTCTTATTTCTACATACAGGACATAAATCTTCTTTAGTAATATTTCTAATATCAGCAACTATATCTACAGTAAAATCTTTTTGATAATTTATATTCTTTAAATGATAATCTTTTTTATTTGCTCCAGAAATACCATTCATTATATATTTCACAGACTCATCTGCTACAGTCTTAACTACATACTTTTTATTGACAATATTTAAATTAACAGGTCCTAAAAAACCCACAGGAACACCAAAGATTTCTTCCACCTCCTGTGGTTCTACCAACTTAATATCTGACAATGACAAAACTTCTTTAAGTTTTGCTTCGTTTACTTCATAATCACCTCTAATAAGAACTAAATACACATAATTTTGTGTTTCTTCTTTATACACTAAAGTTTTAATAAATTTATCTTTAGATTCCTTCAAAAAACCGGCTACTTCTTCCACTGTCTTCATACCCGGAGTAAACACTTCGCATAATTCTTCCATTTTCAAAAACTTTTCAGTAGTATCTTCATATATGCACTTTGCTTTTTCTATATTTGCAGAATAACCACAATTAGAACAAAACACTATTGTCTCTTCACCCACAAAATCAGGATCTTTTTCCTTGACAACCATGAACTCATGAGAAAATTTGCCTCCAATAGCCCCTGTAGATGCCTCTACCGCAACAAAATTTAATCCACATCTTTTAAAAATTCTACAATAGGCATCAAAAACCTTCTGGTAAAACTCTTCCGCATCTTTTTCATCTTTATGAAAAGAATAAGCATCTTTCATATAGAATTCTCTGGCTCTTATTACTCCAAATCTTGGTCTTATTTCATCTCTAAATTTTGTACCAAATTGATAAAACATTTTTGGTAATTGTTTATAAGAACGCATTTCATTTCTTATAAGATGTGTTATAACTTCTTCAGCTGTAGGAGATAAACAAAAATCGGCGTTTTTTCTGTCTTTTAATCTAAAAAGTTCTTTACCGTATAGTTGCCATCTACCTGTCTGCTCCCATATATCCCGAGGCAAAAGATGAGGAAGCCACACTTCAAGACCACCTATTCTATCCATCTCTTCACGTATTATTTGCTCTATCTTCTTAAGAACCCTTAAACCAAGTGGCAAATACTCATATATACCACTGGCAAGTTTTCTTATCATACCTGCTCTAAACATTAGCTTAGAAGAAATTATATCACACTCACTTGGCGGTTCCCTTAATGTTGGTAAATAAAAATTTGTTAATTTCATAATTCATAATTTTTAAGAAATTTATGATTATAAATCAATAGTTTATGAAATGAAAAAAAAGGCCTAAAACATCTTAAATTTTGATAGGGCTATATCCAAGGCGAGATTTAGGTATCTGTATTCTTTTGTTATTTCCTTCCAGTTAATGTATTCCAATCTAATACCTTCTGATTCTGCTAATGGTAAAAGATTATTATAGAATTCTTCTGCAGAGAGATTACTATTGGGCGGAGGTGATATAACTATACATATATTTACTTTGTTTGTCTTACATAGTTCTATAAATAATCTATAGTTTATATTTTCTAACATGTATGGTCTATCAAAAGCTGTAGCCAATTTATATTTTAAATTATGTTTTTTAATAACTTCAGTAAATTTTTGTTTTACTATATTAAGTTCTTCAGTTTTACCTTCAGGATAGAAAAATGCAGCCTCAATTACATTTGTTTCTGCTTCATACTCTTGATACAATTTCTGTTCATCTGGTGCAGATGATCTTGAAGCAACTGTTTCGGAAGAAACCTGTGGAGTTTGAGGTTGAAGTGGAGGTTGTGTTGAACTGTATATTTCTTCAAGAGAAATAGTTTGAGGTTCTTTTTGTTTATTCTTAGAAGCAGCTTCTTGCGCTACTGAAACTTTGGGTTCTTCTTTAGATTTTTCTTCTATTTTTTCTTTTCTTGTTTCAGATAATGCTTTTTCTTCTTCTGTGAGTTCTTCTTCTGGTAAAAGTTCGCTCATTAACTGTTTAACCAGCTCCATATTTATAGGCACATTGTTTAAATGAGCATATGCTGTTATTCTTTTTAAGAAACCTTCAAGTTCTCTTATATTTGATTTCAATTTTGATGCAATATATAAAAGAATATTATCATCAACATTAACCTTTTCTTCTTCTCCTTTCTTTTTAAGAATAGCTACCCTTGTTTCTAAAGAAGGTGATTTTATATCTGCAATAAGTCCCCATTCAAACCTAGAACGTAATCTATCCTCAAGTGTGGATAAAAGTTTGGGAGGTCTGTCACTTGTAAGAACAATTTGTTTTCCATACTGATGCAAAGTGTTGAAAATATGAAAAAACTCTTCTTGTGTAGATTCTGAACTAGCCATAAACTGAACATCATCCACTAATAATACATCTACCCTCATATAAGCATCCCTTAACATTTGAATATTACCGGAACGGATAGCTTCTATTACCTGAGTAACGAACTTATCAGATGGGATATAAACTACTTTTAGTAATGGACGTTTCTTTTTTATATAATGTCCTATTGCCTGCATAAGATGTGTTTTACCTAAACCAACACCACCATATATAAATAAGGGATTGTATGCTTTTCCTGGATTTTCAGCAACTGCTAAAGCAGCAGCATGAGTAAATCTATTGCTTGCACCTACTACAAAATTTTCAAAAGTATATTTAGGATTCAAAGGCATCCCATTGAAGATATTTTGCTTGGATGAGCTATCTTCTTCAACTGCTTTTGAACTTAGTTGTTCAACCAAATCGGCAAGGACACTGCTTAGTTCGTCAGGAAAAGATTCTTTTTTAGAAGATTTCTCTTCTTGATTTTCTTCTTTGGAAGAAATTCCTTCATCTACTGTACCACTTTTACAAATAGAAAATAGTTTATCTACAAGTTTATTTTTAGTTTCTAGTGGTAATTCATATATAAAAATTCCTATATTATAATTTGAAGATAAAACATTAAAAGGAGGTGATATGTCTAAGTTTAGGTCTTCTTTAAGAAAATTACATAACTCTTCCAAATCTTCTGCAGAACACTTAACCCTTAATCTATACCTATTAGGATATTTATCTGTTGGTAAAAATTTTAAATCCCATGTAGAAATCATGTTATTTTATAGTTAAAAGTAAATCTATAGAAAGATCTAAATATGTAGATCTCATTTTTAATTCTTTCATTGTTATACTTTTTGCTAAGATAACAAAGGATGATATTTTTTTAATAAACTCTTCTACTTCTAAGGTATTTTCATTAACTATAAAAATTAAGGCATTTATGTTATTGTTTCTGATTTTTTCAACTACTAAACTATATTGTAAAAAAATATCCTTGGTTAAAGAACTATAACTTACACAGATACTTTCTTTAAATTCTATATTCTTTTTACTTACCCGTTTTAAAGTAGAATTAACATTATTAAAAAACTCATCTTTGGCATCCTGTAAAGCTAATGGAACCAGCACCATAGTTTTTATTACAATACCCTCTTTTTTATCAGCTTCCTCAGGAGGCATCACTTCAGTAGATGGTTTCTCTGGAGCTGTGGAAGATATTTTTTGTTCTGTTTTCTCTTCTTTAGTCGTTTCAGAGAAGATAGTTAACGAAGTTTTTAATTTATTAACATTGTCTACCTTCTCGGTAGGTGTTGCTTCTTTTTTCTCTTCAAGTTTAATTTCTTCTTTTTCTTTAGATTTCAATATATTTTTCATTTCTTCTATCTTTTTGAAACTGTCTTCTTGCAATGGTTGAGTATTCGTCTGAGTTTTTTTAGTAATAGAATCTAATACATTTTTTAATTCTTCCAGTATTTCGTCTACTTTTTTGTCTTTATCCTGCAGCATAATCAACCTCTTGTTTGAGAAATTCCACGGAGTTTTAACTGTAAATCTTCTGGATTTGTAGCTTTATCCAGAGCTTCGTCAAATGTAATAAGACCTGAGTTGTATAGTTTAAGTAATGATTGGTCAAAAGTATTCATCATATAATACTCTCCTGCTTCCATTGCTTTATATATTTCCTGCGTTTTATTTTCTAAAATAAGTTTTTTAACGAAGGAAGTTCCTATAAGCACCTCAACAGCTGGAATTCTTCCGGAACCATCTTTTAAATTACATAGTCTTTGTGCTACAATTCCTTTCAAAACATTTGAAAGTTGTATACGTGCTTGCTTTTGTTGATGAGGAGGATAACTATCTATTATCCTGTCAATTGTCTGAACAGCATCAATAGTATGAATTGTAGAAAGTACAAGATGCCCAGTCTCTGCTGCTGTTATTCCTGCAGATATTGCTTCAAAATCACGCATCTCTCCTATTACTACAACATCAGGATCTTGTCTTAATACATATTTAAGAGCATTTTTAAATGATTTAGTATCGGAACCTATTTCCCTTTGTGAAATGGATGATTTTTTATCTACGTGATAATATTCTATAGGATCTTCTATGGTGATAATATTATATTCAAAATTTTCATTGATGTAATTTAACATTGAGTTTAAAGTGGTTGTCTTACCAGACCCTGTTATACCAGCTATAAGTATCAAACCACGTGGTTCGTGAGCAAGTTTTATTAACACTTCTTCTGGTAAATTTAACTCTTTAAATGACTTGATTTCTAACGGTATAACTCTTAATGTCAAAGCTATTGTATTTTTTTGTTTATAAACATTTATTCTAAATCTGGCGAATCCTTCTATTGAATAAGCAAAATCCAGTTCGTATTCTCTTTCAAAAGTTTTTCTTTGTTCTTCATTCATCAGTTCATATGCTATATTTTCTATTGTTTCTTTAGAAAGTTTTTCATATCTGGAAGATACTATTTTACCATTTATTCTAATTAGTGGCGAAGAATTCGCTTTAAAATGAATATCAGAAATTCCTTTCTTAACCATCAACCGTAACAGTTGGTCTATATCTGCAGGTTTCATAGCTTTAGTAGATCTCTCCATTTAAAAATTTTATAATTTCTTCTTCATTCCATATGGTTATTTTATTTTTACCTTCTATTTTAGATAAATATAAAGCTTTATCAGCATAATTAATAAACTCTTCTGAAGTAATTTTTCTTTCTTCTTTCCCAGTAATAAAAGCTAAACCCATAGAAGCTGTAACCTTCGGTTCAATATCAGAAATAATAATTTTAGGAATAATTTCTATTCCAATTCTTTCTATTTTTTGCTTTAATTCATTTGTAATTTTAACTACGTTATTTATATGGTCTTTTAATATTTTTGCAGATCTCAATGCTTCATCTATATTAGTTTCTGGAAAAATTATAGCAAATTCATCACCGCCATATCTACACACTATATCACTTATTCTAACATTTTCTTTTAAAACTTTACCTATTTCTCTTAACACAACATTTCCTATTTGGTGTCCATATGTATCATTTATTGTTTTAAAATTGTCTACATCTATCATCAATAAACTTAAAGGATGTTTGTATAGTATACTTCTGTAAATTTCTTCATTTAATCTTTTTACAAAATAGTTATACCTATATGTACCAGTTAATGGATCAGTAATTGCTTCTTTAGAAAGACGAAAATTCTTAATAACTGAAGAAATCTGAGAAGAAATAATTTCTAATAAATCATAATCGGTTTTAAAATTTTTCATAATATGAGATTTTTCATTTAACAATATAAATCCTTCTGTTTCTTTTTCAGAAACTAAAGAAATTATTATACCTACTGGAAATATCTTAAATAATTCTTGTGAATTTAAAATCTCTATAGGAATTTTTTCTTTGGGGACAATCCTTCCTAAATCTTTTATCATCTCCCCAACGCTCAAATCTAACTTATATAAACCAGCAATGCTTTTGTCTATTCCATATCCATCAACAAAACTAAACATATCTTCGTCTCTAAGAAGTATAACTGTTTTGTCATAGTTTAATTGATGCGAAATTTTAAAAAGTATCTTTATGAGCTGACTAAAATCTGTAACCGAAGAAATCATTTTACTTGCCTCTTTTAGAATATCATAATATTCCTCTTTTAACTCTTTCTGCTGTCCTACTATCGGCAATTCATACATACCTCTTAAAATCTCATAGAGATATTTTAAACCATCATCATCTTTAACAGAAGCTTCCTCTATATCTATAAAACTACCATCATTACATAGATTTTTAAGCAATAGTGATAATTTACTTATTTTTTCTTGAGCTACTTTGCTTACATATAACACATAATTAAACTCTGTGCTCAAAGAAGAAAATTCTTTTGAGATTTATATTTTGTTTTCTCTAAGAAAATTTTTAAGTTCTACTAAATCTTCTTCCTGTGCTTTTAATCTTATTCTATATTCTACCTTATTAGCTTCTTTAAATGATTTTATCTCCCATTTATGGATCATAAATAATTCAGTCCTTAATTAAAGATGAAGTTCCTATACGATCTGCTCCTGCTTTTATCATTTTTAAAGCTGTATTTTTATCTTTTATTCCCCCTGCTGCTTTTATTCCTATGTTTTCTTTTACTATGGATTTAATTAATTTAATATCTTCTACATTTGCTCCGCTTGTTCCAAATCCTGTTGAAGTTTTTATAAAATCTGCTTTTGCCTTTTTTGCTATTTCAACTGCTATAACCTTTTCTTTTTTAGTAAGGTAACAAACTTCTAATATCACTTTCAGTATTTTTCCTTCAGTAGCTTTCCTTACAAAGCTTATGTCTTTGTAAACTTCTTCATAATTACCTGATTTTAAAGCACTAAGGTTTATTACCATATCTATCTCATCAGCACCATCACAAATTACCTGCTGGGATTCCAACACCTTCACTTTTGTAGTATTACAACCCAAAGGAAACCCCACCACACTACATATTCTAACATTGGTGTTTTTAAGGATTTCTTTACACAATTTCACATATACAGGATTAACACATACTCCAAAAAATCCATATCTTATAGCTTCTTTACAAAGTTTTATTATGTCTTTTTCTGTAGCGTATGGCTTTAAATTAGTGTATTCTATAAATTTAGCAATCTCCATTTAATATCTATGTTATTTTTTGCCAGTTAAAGATGTAACTAAATAGTTAACTACAACATCTGCTGCGGTTTCTACAGTTAAAGCTTCGTATGTAAAAGAACTGCTCCATAAAATTTTACCTGTATCTTTTTCTATAAGTTTTGCTGACACTCCTACTACTGAGTTAGTTGCTACTATCTCTGCATTTTTAAGGCCAAACGCAGATGAAATTTTATAAACATAACTTCCACTTATTTCTGTTAATGTGCTTCCTACTATTATGTTATCTTTACCTTCCTCTCCAATGTAAACTAAATATCTTTTTTCAGGATAAAACTTGGTTACAGAACCTGACAATATATACTTTACATCTTCTGTATTTAAATCTTTTACTACAAATTTTCTTCTTAAAAGATGTTGAATTATTAAATCTCTTATCATTTCTCCGCTGGAAGGATAACCATTGTAGGGCTTGAATTCTTCTACAAATATCGTTGTAAGTTTGTCTATGTCAAAATCTTTATGGAAAACCCCCTTTGGAGTTACACAACACTGGATAGCAAGGATAGAAAACATAAAATAGAATTTCGATTTTTTCATTTTAATTTATTGAGTACTTCTATGTGCTTTTTTGCAAGCTGTTTTAGAACAGGTACTTTTGCGTTTTTTAAAACTGCAGACCAGTACATTAAAGCAAGATTATACTCTTTAAGTTCTTCTGAAATTAAAGCAAGAACATAGTTAGCTAACACATCATTTTCATTGTTAAACCAGTACTGCAAAGCAAAAGCTTTAGCTGTTTTGAAATCTTTTTTTCCTAAGTAAGCTATAGCTATAAGAATATCGTTTTCTTTGCCATTTGTTTCTAAAATTTCTATTGCTTCATCATATTTATTTTTATTTATTAAATCTATTGCTTCGTCTATAGTCTTATGAACTTGAGAATACAATACTTGACAAGTCGTAAAAGACAGCAAAAAAATCACAGAAAAATATTTCATTTAAAATTTTCCTCCTCAATTTCTTTAATTTTTCTTATTCTTCTTAAATGCCTTTCTTCATCTGAATTTGGAGTATTCAACCATATTTTTACCCACTTATAAAGCATCTCAGATGTTATTTCTTTTTTTATTCTTGTAGGAAAACATATCACATTTGTAAAGTTATGAGAAGATAAAAGACCTGCTACTTCTTCTGAATAACACAAACCAGCCATTATGCCTTTAAATTTATTGGCCACAATACATACTCCTTCTCCACTGCTACATAAAAGTATACCTCTATCTGCTTCTTTATTTCTTATAGCCAAAACTACTTTTTTTACATAGTCAGGATAATCACACGATTCTTCTGAAAAAGTTCCAAAATCTATTATCTTGTACTCTTTTGATAATAATTCAACCAGTTCTTTCTTAATCCTATACCCAGCATGATCCGATGCAATTGCTATTATCATACTGTTGAGATAATCTCGGGGCGAGCGGACTTGAACCGCTGACCTCTCGCACCCCAAACGAGTGCTCTAGCCACCTGAGCTACGCCCCGAGGCAGAATTTATAAAAATACAATAAATTTAATAAAAAATCAACACAAACTTGATTGAAGTTTTTTATATTATTTAAATTAAAAATAAAAAGTTTTATACATATATCTACTTTGTGAAAATATGGTATCTAAATACTGCACAACGAGGCAGTTTTTTAATGCCAAAACATTCTAAGTCTTTCTTATTTTTAAAATTTTTTATTTCTTCATCTAATTTTAACGATGATTTATTAAGCTTAAGTTGATAGGTAAAAATTTATAAACCAAACTTGTTAGTTTTATCTCGGTTGTAAGTTCTCAGTCTAAATCTTGAAAAACTACCATTCTAAATAAACCTGTATCTGAATCCAAACAAATAACATAACATTGCTGGTTGCGTATCAATCAAGAATTTTCTCGCAGAAAACTACAAAGAAAACTTTTCTGCATAATTCTTTGTTTTTACACACCAGCAGTATCTTCTTTAGGATAATAATGTGGTAGTATAGTTTATCACATCTGTTGATGTTGAATAATGAAGATGTTTAAATGTTACAGAAGTTAAGATTTGTAATTCATGTTATTTTTTTACACAACTCCGTGTATCAAAAAAAGCATACAACTCAAAACTAACTTCATTTCAAAAAACTAACACATCTTTTTGTGAAAAATTTAGGTTAAGGTAGGGCTGAAGTTGTAGTGTCTTTTAGTACATAGAGCACATACACAGTATGGTCTGCTCCTTATATTATACCTGTGGAAAAACCTACACCAAATTGTATACTCTACCGTTTTTATTCTTGTTGCAGAAAAACCTAAACATTTTTAAAAAATGAAGACTAATGTTAAAAACAACCTGTTTATTTATTTTAAAACATAAAACCGAAAGAAAAAAATTTTTATGAAAGTTATCAGTTTTTTATTTACTTCATCAGCGAACGTTTTAAAAATCTATCTATTTTAAAAATAAACCTTATAATGACATGATAATAAAATAAAATCCAACGATCGAGCAGCTTAAAAGATGATAAAGTTTTCAGATTACATTTTTATAGTAAACTTCATTTAACTAAACAACAGATGTATCATTTGGAAATAAAACTTTCCTGGAAGTAATTTGAGGTTTGATATATTTTTTTGTCATTTTAATATTATTAAAAAAAAATCACTCTTAAAAAGAGTCAAAAAAAACTATTTTTTTAGCTAAATTTCCACTTATGGGCATATGCATAACTCTCAACAGTAGAATAACAGCTATAAAGCAACATAGTATTATTATAATTATGTTTTATTGCTGCAACTATTTCTTTTGCTTAGTTGATTATACCGGTAAGTCCTTTTGCTCTAAAAAAGACTGGCAAGGAATACTTTTAGATTTCCTTTCTTTTTGGTGTTTTTAAAAATCATCTTCTTTTATAGTTTGCTTAAAAGTTTGTAATTGTTGAATTTTAAATATATATGATATGATAAATGTATAATAATCTCATTTAAATCAATTTGTATTTCTTAAGAATATTTTCTAGTTTTTCTTTATTCTGTGAAGAAATAAAAGTAAGTGGCAATCTTACCTCACCACTACATAATCCCATCATCTCCATAGCAGCCTTTACTGGAATGGGATTTGTCTCAATAAACATTGCTTTCATTAATGGATAAAGTTCATAGTGAAGTTTCTGTGCTTCTTCAAATTTTTTCTCAAGTAAAAGTGAAGTAAACTGAGAAACTTTTTTAGGAATGATGTTTGCTACTACAGAAACCACTCCTTTTCCACCCAGACACATTATAGGATAAGTCATACTATCATCTCCACTTAGTATTGAAATTTTGTTCTCCAACCCATCCTGAAGAAGAAGAGAATAAATTTGAGATACTTGTTCTATAGAACCAGATGCTTCTTTTATCCCAACAATATTTTTACATTCTTTGACTAATCTCACGAAAGATTGTGGTTCTAAATTAGAAGAAGTCCTTCCAGGAATGTTATAAATAATTATCGGCATACCTGTTTTTTCTGCGATCAACTTAAAATGTTGAACCATGCCTTCTTGAGTCGGTCTGTTATAATAAGGAACAACAAGCAATAAAGCATCACACCCCACATTTTTTGCATGTTCAGATAAAAGTAAACTCTCTGAGGTAGAATTAGTTCCTGTTCCACCTATTACAGGAATTCTTTTTCTTGCTTGCTTTACTACAATTTCTATTACTCTGTTGTGTTCTTCATATGATAAAGTAGGTGACTCTCCTGTTGTACCACAAGGTAATAGCGCATCAGTCCCTTCTGAAATGTGCCACTCTACCAGTTCACAAAGTTTTTTTTCATCAACTTCTCCATTCTTGAACGGAGTAACCAATGCTACTATAGAACCTTTAAACATACAACTACCCTCCAATTTTTAAATTTAATTTTAACACTTACAACTTCATATATAAAATTCTCCGTCAAAAACATGTTTAACTTTTCCTTCAAGATACAAACTTGAAACTGGAGATATCATATCTTCAGGTGAGTTTAAATTGAAACTTATCTTAAGTATTTCCTTGCTTTTTGTAACACAACTAACAGGTGATTTCACAAAACCTTTCACAGCAGCCACACATGCTGAAGCAGTAGATCCCGTCCCACAGGAAAGTGTCTCGTTTTCAACCCCTCTTTCATATGTCCTTATATATAAAGTATGCTCATCTTTTATTTTTACAAAGTTAACATTTGCACCCTCAGGGGCAAAAGTTTTGTGATACCTTATTTCTTTACCTAAATTGTGAACATCTATTCTTTCTATGTCATCAACGAAAATTACTACATGGGGCACACCTGTGTTGATAAAGTCCACATTTATCTCTTTATTATTTTCAAGTTTTAATAAAATATTCAATTTAAGATTTTTAGGATCGGGAAGCGAAATTTTAACTGAGTTTTTTTTCTTGTTTATTATACATTTTACCACTCCATTTGCCGTCTCCAAATTCGCAATTTCTTCACATAACTCTAACTCATAAGCATAATAAGCAATACATCTTGCACCATTTCCACACATTGAAGCAAAAGAACCATCTGAGTTATAATAAACCATTTTAAAATCACAGTTTTTTTTGAAAGAAGGCTCTATCACTAAAAAACCATCAGCACCTACAGCAAATTTGGGCTGACACAGAATTTTTGCAAGTTCATGGTATTTTTTAGATGATATTTTTTTATCATAATTGTTAATGATAACAAAATCATTTCCAGCGGCAACAAATTTTGCAAATTTTATTTTTTTCATGATACTTTTAATTCTTTGTTTATTAAATCTTGATAAGTATCTCTTTTACGAATCAAATAAAACTTATTATCATCTACCATCACTTCAGCTACTTTTAATCTTGAATTATAATTTGAACTCATTACAAAACCATAAGCACCAGTTGTTTCTATAACTACATAGTCACCATTTGATATCTCAGGAAGTCGTATATTTTTGCCTAAAAAATCAGATGTTTCACATACAGGACCAGCTACTTCATACTTTTTAATTTTAGAGTTGTTAATTAAATTTAAGTTCAAAGGAATTATATTATGGTATGCATCATAGAATGCAGGTCTTATAAGATCTGTCATACTTGCATCTATTATTAAAAATTTTTTATTTTTTACATTTTTATGATATAATACCTTACTTACAAGTATTCCTGCGTTTCCTACAATGTATCTGCCTGGTTCACATATAATTGTCAAATCTTCAGGAATATGTTTTAACAACTCATCCATCAGCTCTTCTGGTGTAGGAGGAGTTTCATTTTTATATCTTATACCTAATCCCCCTCCTATATCTAAATATCTTAACTTAAGTTTCATTTTTTTTATCAATTCTGTCACTTTCTTCGTTGCCTCTACGAAAGGTTTCACATTGCAAATTTGAGAACCAATATGAAAATGTAATCCAACTAAATTTAAATTCTTTAAGTTTTTAACATACTTAATAAAACTTTCAGCTTCTTTTATAGGTATTCCAAACTTTGTGCCTTCTTCTCCAGTAGAGATATAAGAGATAGTTGTGGTAGTTACTTCTGGATTAATTCTTACAGAAATATCTATCTTTATTTTTTTTCTTTTAGCAATTTTTTCTAAAAGTAAAACTTCATCTTTTGATTCTATATTTAACATAAGAATTTTGTTTTTTAAGGCATATTCTATCTCCTGTTGTGTTTTACCAACTCCAGCATACACAATTTTTCTAGGCTCAATCCCTGCATTTAAAGCGCGAAAAATTTCTCCCCCGCTTGTAACATCACATCCTCCCCCAAGATCTTTTATTATTTTTAAAATCTGCAAGTTTGAATTGGCTTTCATTGCAAAACATATTATATGATTTCTTTGTTTAAGTGCCTTTTTATAATTAAGAAAGTTTTCTATTATTTGATTTTTTGAATAGACATAAACAGGTGTAGAGAATCTCTCAATGATTTTTTTAATTTCTACATTTTCAAAATAAAGAGTATTGTTTTTATATATCAGTTTTGGAGTTACTGGTTGCATGTTCATACTATTAATTTTTTAATATTTTTTATTTGACGCTTCACCTGTGGTAGAGAACTTCCACCAAATGTTTTGTAATTTGAATATGAATTGTTGAATTTTCGATTTAGTTTTTCAAACATTTCAATTGTAAATTCTCTGCTTACAATTTTTTTGTAATCTTTTAAGCCTAATTGCTTAAGTTTTTTGTTTGTTTTTACACAGTAGTCTATTAAAAGTTGAGTTTTTTTATGAGCAAGTTTAAATGGATATTTCATTTCTTCAACTAAAAAATTAGCAACTTCAGTTGCAAAAATAAAATCGTGTTTTTGAATATCTTCTTTTAATCTTTGAGCATTAACCATAAGATTTTCAAAAATTACTCTCATAACTCTAAGACAATCTTTTATTGTCTCGACAGATGAAAAAAGATAAACTTTATCTTCCTGCATATCCCTGTTATAGGTAAGAGGTAACGCTTTCATGACTACCAGAATTCCAATTAAATCCGAAATTACTTTTGCTGTTTTTCCTCTTATTAGTTCTAAATAATCAGGATTTTGCTTTTGTGGCATAATTGATGAACCCGAGGTTAACTTTTTAGGTAAACTGATATATCCAAAATTAGGAGTACACCAGATGATTAGCTCTTCAGCTATTCTTGAAAGATGTATCATTACGATGGCACAACATGAAATAAATTCTATAATGTAGTCTCTATCTGAAACACTATCAACAGAATTTTCTGAAACCTTCAAAAAACCTAGTTTTTCTGCAACCTTTTGTCTGTTAACTTCAAAACTACTTCCTGCAAAAGCTGCTGCACCTAAAGTTGAAACATCTACTCTCTTATAACAATCTTTAAATCTCTCAATATCTCTTACAAACCACCAAGCAAAGCTCAAAATATAATGGCTAAAAAGTACAGGTTGTGCAGGTTGAAGATGAGTGTATCCTACCATCGGAACATCAAGATTTTTCTGTGCTACTTCTACTATTGAAGATATTAAATTTTTAAGAAGTACTATAATTTGATTAATCTCATCTTTTATATACATCCTCTCATCAGAAACAACTAAATCATTTCTACTTCTTGCTGTACGAATAACTCCGGCTAGATATTTATCTTTTTTTAAAACTCTTTCTAGTTTTTTTTCTACAGCATAGTGTACATCTTCTGCTTGAATATTTTTTAGGTCTTTTTGTTTTTTTAAATTTTTTAAAACTTTAATAAGTCTGGATGATTGTTTTTTGTCTATGATTTTATTTTCAAAAAGTGTTGTTATCCACGCGATACATGCTTCTATATCATATTTTATCAGTTTTCTGTCTAAATTAAATGAACTTAAAAATCTATCTAAAAGTTCTTTTTGCATAAAGATATTTTATAGTATTTTCATAAATTCTCTAATAAAATTTCTTAAAGATCTGTATGTGGAATCTTGTTTTAGGTGTTCTATAATCACAGAACCAACAATAAATCCATCAATATATTCAAGCACAGGCAGAATTTGCTGGGGTTTTGAAATACCAAATCCAGCACATAAAGGATGTTCTGTCTCTTTTCTTACTATCTTGACAAATTTATAAAACTCTTCAGGCAGTTTTTCTTTAGCTCCTGTTGTACCTTTAAGAGTAATAAGGTATATAAAACCTTCAGTAAATTTATATATCAACCTTCTTCTTTCTAATTTAGTTGTTGTAGACAACAAGAATATACTACAAATTCCATATTTTTTTGTCAATTGATAAAATATATCTTTTTCTTCAACAATCGAATCTGCAAAGATCATACCTTTTACTCCACTGTTTTTTGCATCTTTTATGAATCTTTCCATACCATATATTACTGCAGGATTTAGATATCCCATAAGTACAGGAAAATACTCAGCATAGTTTAATGTTTTGTCTACAACTTCAAAAACATCATTAATTGTAATTTTGTTCTTTAAAGCAACATAAGAAGAAAACTGTATCGTAGGACCATCTGCTACAGGATCGGAAAAAGGTATGCCTATTTCTATAATCCTTATACCTTCATCCAGAAGTAATTTTATAATATCAACTGTATCTTTTTTTGTAGGAAATCCACAGGTTAAAAATGGAATAAGTTGTTTTTTAGTTTTAAATAAATTTAATAGTTTCATGATTTTATTTTGAATCTCCAGAAAGCTTTAAAGTCTCTTGCTGGACAGTATCTATAGCTGTTATGTTTTTTACTTGCATTTCTAACATTTTAAGATCGCTTTCTACTTCAGTATATCTCTCATATGCGTTTTTTATATGTTTACCTAAAGTAGAAAATTTTTCTTGAAATTTAGTTATACTCATAATTAACGAATTTATCTGCTGTCTTAAATATACGGCGTTTTTTGCAATTTGTTCAGTCTGGATACCAATAATAACATATTGAAGATAAGGAAGTAAGGTTTGTGGGGAGGCAATTACAACATGTTTTTTTGATGCGTATTTTACAATACTTTCTCCATCTTTTAGTTTTAAATTTATAATTCTTAAAAACCCCGACTCTGAAGGAATATACATAAAAGCATAATCTGCACCATATTGTGGTAATACATATTTCTCTGCTATTTCATCAATCTGTTTTTTTAGTGTCTCTATTAAATCTTTTTCGGCACGTCGAACAGAAGCTTCATCTTTAGCCTCTTCCAACTGACGGATTTTGTCTAAATTAAACTTAGAATCTATTGGGAAAACTTTATCTTTAAACAGAACAGCCGCCTCAACATGTTCACTGCTATGCGGATTAACATAGTAGTTAAATTTTACTTTTTCTTGTGGAAAAACATCCAGTAAAACTTTTTCAAGCAAAACCTCTCCAAAACTTCCTCTTAATTTTGTTGCTCCTAAAATTTTATTTAATTCATCTGTATTTACCTTCAGCTCTTCAGCAAAAAAATTTAGTCTACTTAACATCTGACTCATCTGAGAAAAAATTTCAATTGTGCCTTTAAGACGTTCATCTATCTGTTGTGTTACAAGTTCAAGGCTCTTGGAAGTCGCATCTGTAGTGGTTTTAATCTGCATATTTAAGTTCTTCACAGTAAAAGAAATCTGTTCATTAATTGAGTTTCTTAAAAGTTCAAGTTGAGTTCTTAATGTGTTGTCGGTTGCAGAAACTTGATTTATTGTCTGGTTAATATGATTTTGAAGTAAAGCAAGTGAATTAAACACAGAATTTTTTAACTCATTTACTAGCTGGGATGAGAGTTCTAACTTGGTTATAAAATCTGTAAGTTTTTGTTCATTTAGTTTTTTGAATAAATAAATTAAATATACTAATAATGCTACTATCAATATGGATAAAATAGTGACTAAATTCATTAAAATAATACTTCCTGTTTGAAAATTTTTGTGAAGTTTTTATAATCTTTTAGCTTTAAACCTTTAGGAGAAGTTTTTGCTTGCGCAAGTTCTTTTATACCACAGATGGCATCTTTGCAGTTTAAACATGCTCCATTACAATCTGCGGCTGGATAAAACTTTCTTTCTCCGGGTTTTCTTATATATATAGGAATATTTATTCCCTCACAATTAACAGATGACATAAACATTTTATTTAGTCCTTCGTAATAAACTTTTTCTTCCAGAATTTCTTTCGTAATTTTTTCTACTTTATATTCCATACACAAAGCAAAACTTAAGTTATACTTATCACATAGATTTCTTAAATAATCAAACACTTTTAATCTATAGTCAAGCTTTGCATTAAGATATCCTATCTTTTCAATATATAAATTTTTGTAATCATAATAAACAGATGTTCCAAAATATTTTTTGATATTTCCCAGTATAAAATCATAGATTTTTAGTGGAATATCAAGAACACTTGCTATAATATGATTTGCTCCATTATCTTTTGCTCTGATAACTATTTCTTTAAGATGTTCTTTTTTATCTGTAATGAAAGGAAAAATTGGATCTATCCTGCATACCGCAAAAATTTTGTTTTTTGCCAGCTTTGCAAGATTTTCAAAGAGAACTTCAACAGATGCTCCACCAGGAGATAAAATTTTTCTTAAATTTTCATCAATAGTTATTATACTCACCTGGCCAAAACAATGTTTTTTACAAGAAGTTTTATCTTCGTTAAATGATGGTCTTATGAGTTCTATTATCTGTTGAGGAATTTCACATTTTGTAATAAACTCTACTGGTATATTATACTTTAAAAAAATCTCTATAATTTTTTTTGAAATGTTTTCCTTTTTTTCTATTTCTTGAAATGGATCCGTAACAGGACTTAAATATCCACAACTAGCCACACAAAGTTCAGAAAGTTGTTTATCAACTACTTCTGGAAAATTTTCAAAGATAAAAATTTTATTTTCTTTATGGTACTCTTCAAAATTACCCGGAAGGGCTCTTGCATAACAAAAAAAACATCCAACAGAACAACCATTATAAGGATTTACAAGCAATCTCTCAGCAGTACATTCTTTACGATTATCTACCACATACCAACCATGCAGTTCTTTCTTGGTATTTCTGTAGATATATGAATAATTTTTCATTCAAATCTATAACACTTTTCTTAAATATTCAGCAGTATAAGAATTTCTTAATTTCAACAACCCCTCAAATGGACCACAATAAACCACATATCCTCCTGCATCCCCCCCTTCTGGACCTAAATCTATAATCCAGTCTGCTGTCTTTATAACCTCTAAATTATGTTCTATTACGACTACTGTATTACCTAAATCCACAAGTTTATGAAGAACATTAAGCAGTTTTTCTACATCAGCATAATGAAGTCCTGTGGTTGGTTCATCTAGGATATACAAGGTTTTTCCTGTAGATCTACGACATAACTCTGCTGCTAATTTAATCCTTTGAGCTTCTCCACCTGAAAGGGTAGTAGCAGGCTGCCCAAGTTTTATGTACCCCAGACCTACTTCATTTATAACTGAAAGAATTTCTCTTATTCTATTTACATTACCAAAAAAATCTAACGCTTCCTCAACAGTCATTTCTAACACTTCATAAATATTTTTGTCCTTATATTTTACCTGAAGGGTCTCCTCGTTAAATCTTTTACCACCACATACATCGCACTTCACATAGACATCAGGTAAAAATTGCATCTCAATTTTTAATACCCCATCACCCTGACAGTTCTCACATCTTCCACCTTTAACATTAAAAGAAAATCTTCCAGGAAGGTAACCTCTTCTTTTTGCTTCTGGTGTCTGAGAAAAGAGTTCTCTAATGTAAGTAAACACACCTGTATAAGTTGCAGGATTTGATCTTGGAGTTCTACCAATTGGAGATTGATCCACAACTATCACTTTGTCGATATATTCTACACCTTCTATTTTATCATGTATTCCTGGTTCTTCTTTGCTTCCATATAGTTTCTTAGCTAAGGCTTTATATAAAATCTCATTTACTAAAGTAGACTTACCTGAACCTGAAACTCCACAAACGCATACAAATAAACCCAAAGGAATTTCTACATCTATATTTTTCAAATTAAACTGTTTAGCTCCAATAATTTTTATTGATTTACCTTTAGGTTTTCTTTTTTTAGAATTTATTTCTATTTTCAGTTCTTTTTTTAAATATCGCAAGGTAAGAGAATTTTTAACTTTCGAATCTTCTTCAAGAAGCTCCTTAAGATTACCACAAGCAACAACCTCTCCACCATGAATCCCGGCTTTTGGTCCTAAATCTACTATGAAGTCAGACTGTCTTATCACATTTTCATCGTGTTCTACTACAATCAATGTATTACCTATATCTCTTAATGACTTCATCGCATCTATTAACCTTTGCGTATCTCTAGGATGAAGTCCTACTGTTGGTTCATCTAAAACATACAGAACACCCGTAAGTCCAGAACCAATCTGGGTAGCAAGATGGATTCTTTGTGCTTCTCCACCGGCTAAAGTTGAAGTCTCTCTATCCAAAGTTATGTAGTCAATACCGACAGAAATTAAAAAATTTATCCTGTGATTTATTTCTTTTAATATTGGTCTGGCAATTTCTTGTTCTTGATCTGAAATTGCTAAATTATTTATAACTTCTTTAAATTCTTTTACTGAAAAAGCACTCATCTCTGCTATGTTAAGAAATCCCTTATTTTTTGTATTAATTTTTACATATAAACTTTCTTTTTTTAATCTTTTGCCTTGGCAGGTATTACAAACAACTTTGCTTATATATTTATTATAAATTTCTTCTTTAACATATTCAGAATCAGTTTCCTGATATCTTCTTTGAAGATGTGGTATTACACCTTCAAATATTCCGTCACCGTATAGAATTATTTTTTGATGTTCCTTAGATAGCTTATTAAAAGGTTTTGAAAGGTCAATTTTATGTCTTTCTGCTACCTCTTCCAGTATCTCTTCATAGTAACTTCTCCAGGAAGATCTCCATCTATGAGTTCTTGTAGTAATAGGTTCATCAAATGGTTTTATAGCGCCTTCTTTAACAGAAATGTTTTTATCTGGAACCACAAGATCAGGATCTATTTCTAATTTGTGCCCAAGACCATCACAGGACGGACAGGCCCCATAAGGTGAGTTAAACGAAAACATCCTTGGTTCTAACATAGGTAAACTATAACCACAATTTACACAACTAAAATGCTCTGAGTAAATTTGTTCTATATAATTGTTTGAGTTTCCCTTAGGGAAAAGCAAAAGTAGCAACCCTTGAGATTTTTTTAGAGCAATTTCTATAGAGTCAACAATACGAGATTTATTTTGTTGGTTTATAGTTAGACTATCTACTACAATTTCTATATTATGTTTTTTGTATCTATCAAGTTTGATTTTTTGTGGTGGTGTATCATCCAGATCATAAATTTTTCCGTCTATTCTTATACGAATAAAACCATCTTTTAATATTTTATTAATAAGCTCCTGATAAGTTCCAATCCTTCCTCGGACCACAGGTGAACATATAAAAGCTTTTTGACCTTCGTATTTTTTAAAAACTTCTTCTACTATTTGAGAAACAGAAGTAGATCTTATCTGGGGGTGATCTTCACAGTTAGGACAAAATACCTTTCCTATTCTTGCATACAGAAGACGCATGTAATCATAAATTTCCGTGGTTGTGCCTACTGTAGAGCGTGGATTGTGGGATAGAGCACGTTGCTGGATTGAAATAGCTGGGGACAAACCCTCGATTTTGTCAACTTCAGGTTTATCCATTAAAGGCAAAAACTGTCTTGCGTATGCAGAAAGAGATTCAACATATCTTCTTTGTCCTTCAGCGTAAATCGTATCAAAAGCTAAGGATGATTTTCCTGAACCAGAAAGGCCGGTAATTACAATAAGTTTGTTTTTAGGTAATTCCAGATTTATATTTTTGAGGTTATGTTCTTTGGCTCCAATGATTACTATTTTATCCATAAAATTAAAAGTTTAAAATAAACAAATTTTATCTGAAAAGTGCTTGTTGAGGAGTAAAGACTTAATTTACAGGATTAATTAATTAATTATTGATTCTTTTATAACTTAAAGGTAAAACAAAAGAAACAAAAATAATTTTTATTAAATCACCTATTATAAAAGGCAAAACCCCAATTTTTAACGCTTGCTTAATACTAAAATTAACAAATCTTAACAACCACAAGGCACCACAAAAATATATAATTAAAATCCCTAAAATCATAACAGAAATCGTCTTAAGAAAACTTTTTGTGAAACCAGCTTCAGCAAGTAAACCACAAATATAACCAGAAATTAAAAAACCCACAATATATCCTCCTGTAGGTCCTAAAATATACAATACACCACCACCCTTTGCAAAAACAGGAAGACCAACTATACCCTCAAAAACATAGGATATAAGAATGTATATAACCTCTCTTCCAAACATCATTGATAAAAGAAGAACCACAAAAGTCTGCATAGTGAAAGGCACAAAAGTAAAAGGCAAAACAAAATTTATCTTTGAGGATACTGCTAACAAAAAACTTCCAAATAGAGATATAAAAATTATGTATATAAATTTCTGTAGTGGAGTTGAGATTTTGAGAATATTCTGGCTAAGATACCTTGAGTAAGTCAAATGTGTAATCATATATCCTCCCCGTTGTTTCAAAAAGTTTTTTTCTAAATACAAAATTTATTACAAAAAATCAACTTATTAACAGTGATAAAGTGAAACCTAAAAATTGTCTTATGCATCTATAATTTATGGAAAAAAAGTTAAAGCAAAAATACAAATTTTAAAAACTTTATGAAAAGGAGGTGATAACCATGAAACTCATAAAACCATTAGATGATTTTGAAAAAACAATTGAACAAGCTTTTAAGCCACTTCAAAGGCTAAAAAGATTCTTTGAGGATTGGGATATAGAACTACCATCTGAAAGTGTAAATCTTCCTAAAATAGATGTATGGGAAGATGAAAACAAATATGTTGTTGAAGCTGAACTTCCCGGGTTTGAAAAGAAAGATATAGATATAAATATAACTGACGATGTGTTAACCATAAAAGCTACAAGAAAACAGGAACAGGAAAAGAAAGACAAAAATTACTACTATGCAGAAAGGTCATATGGCGAGTTTGTCCGCAGTTTAAGACTACCTGCTGAAATTGATAAAAAAGCTATAAAGGCAAAATACAACAATGGTGTGTTAGAACTTACACTGCCAAAAACAAAAGAAGCAAAAGAAAAATCTACAAAAATTGAAATAGAATAAAAAAATCTTACAAAAAATATAGATAGCCCGGTCTTGAATGACCGGGCATTTTTTTATTTTATTTTTTTCAACAATTCCATTACAAACTTCTTATGATGTTCAAGCAGTTTTGGTGTTTTTGCTTCAAACCGTAAAACCAACACCGGCTGTGTGTTGGATGCTCTTACAAGCCCAAAACCACCGTCTGGAAACTGAACTCTTACTCCATCAATATCAATAAATTTCATTTTTAGTTTTTTAAGCTCTTGTTTTAGTTTTTCTACTATTTCAAATTTTTTCTCATCAGAAGATTCTACTCTTATCTCAGGAGTGTTGTAAGTTTTTGGTATAAAACTTATGATTTTATCAAGTGGTTTCTTCTCTAACCCAATAATTTCTAACAACCTTAAAGAAGCATAAATTGCATCATCATAACCAAAGTATCTATCGTTAAAAAACATATGTCCTGACATTTCACCTGCAAGAAGTGCACCTTCTTTTTTCATTTTTTCTTTTATTAAAGAATGACCTGTTCTATAGATTATCGGTTGCCCTCCAAGTTTTTTAATCCCATCATATAAAACTTGAGAACATTTAACTTCACCGATAAACTTATGTTTAGCACCAAATTCTTTTATCACATATTTTGAAAACAAAAGAAGTAATTTATCACCATATACAACTTCTCCTTTGCTGTCCACTGCACCAAGACGATCTGAGTCACCATCATAACCTATGCCACATAAAAGTTTTTTCTTCTTTACTGTGTTTGAAAGTTCTTTTACATATTCAGGAACAGTTGGATCAGGATGGTGATTTGGAAAGTTTCCATCTGGTTCAAAAAATAGAGGGATATAATTTATTTCTAAATTATCTAGTATCTTTTTTATTACAGGACCTGCTGTTCCATTTCCACAGTCCACAGCAAAAACAGGTTTTTTAAATTCAGAAAATAACTTTTTAAGTTTGTAAAAATGCCCTGTTAAAAAGCAAACATAGTCAGATACAATATCATACTTTACCACTTGACCTTTTTTCTTTGACGTTATAAAATTTTGAGAAATCGCAATCTTGAAAATTTCTTTTATCTTTTCTCCATACAAAGCATAGGGGCCTACACAAAGTTTCATCCCGTTAAATTCTGGCGGATTATGTGATGCTGTTATCATAACTCCACCATCTGGCTGGCTTATTTTCTTATCTACAGGAATAAGTTTTGTAAATAAAGAAAAATATAAAACCGGCGTAGGAACCATATCTATATCTATTACATTTATTCCTGAGTCAACAAATCCAGAAATAACTCCTTCTTTAATTTCAGGAGAACTCTTACGAACATCCATACCTACACACACCCATATGTCTTCTGTTTTTTTTATAGTTTCTGTAAGATATTTTGAAAATGCTAAAGAAATCTTATATGCAACATCTTTGTTTATATCTTCAGGATACACTCCACGAATATCATACTCTCTAAAAATTGTTTCTTTCATAATAAACCTCCAGTGAATTTATATATTTATATTGACAGATTTATTCCCACTCGATTGTGGCTGGGGGTTTAGAAGATATATCATATACTACACGATTTATTCCGCGAACTTCATTTATTATCCTGTTAGATATCTTTCCTAAAACATCATAAGGCAACCTCACCCAGTCAGCTGTCATAGCATCTTGTGATTCAACACATCTTATTGCTAAAACATTTTCATATGTTCTTCTGTCTCCCATAATACCTACACTTTTTACAGGAAGAAGTACCCCAAAACATTGCCAAACTTTTTCATAAAGTCCTGCTTTTCTTATTTCCTCCTCAATAATTTTGTCTGCTTTTTTAAGAAGCTCTACCCTTGAAGGATTCACCTCTCCAATAATCCTCACCGCAAGTCCAGGACCAGGAAAAGGATGTCTTAAAAGTATCTCATCAGGAAGTCCCAGTTCTTTTCCTAACCTTCTTACTTCGTCTTTGAATAAAAATTTTAATGGTTCAATGAGTTTAAATTTTAATTTTCTTGGTAAACCACCAACATTGTGATGGGTTTTTATTGTCCTGGATGGTCCTTTCACAGAAACACTTTCTATAACATCAGGATAAAGTGTTCCTTGAACTAAAAATTCTATTTTCTTTTTAAGTTTCTTTTCTATTTTTCTTGCTTCTTTTTCAAAAACCTCTATAAAGGTTTTTCCTATTATCTTTCTTTTTTTTTCTGGATCTATGACACCTTTGAGTCTTGAAAGAAAAATTTTGCTGGCATCTACTATATGAAGGTTTTCAGCAAACATTGGTTTAAAGATCCTTTTTACTCTTTCTTTTTCTCCATGTCTTAACACTCCATTGTCTACAAACACGCAATAAAGATTTTTGCCAGCTGCTTTGTATACTAAAGTTGCTGCTACTGAAGAATCCACTCCACCAGATATAGCACAAATTGCTGGTTTGTCTTTTAATGTAGTTCTTATTTCTTCTAAAGAACTTTCAATAAAATTTTTCATCTGCCAGTCTGGTGAGGCATTACAAATTCTGAATACAAAATTTTTAATAATCTCTGTGCCGTAGTCTGTATGCCTTACCTCTGGATGAAACTGTAAGAGATACAAAGAGGATTTTATATTTTCAACAGCTGCCAACAAATTGTTTTCTGTTTTAGCAACGACTTCAAAATTTTCCGGTAATTCTAAAATTGTGTCACCATGGCTCATCCATACATTTGAATATTCAGGAATATTTAAAAACAAAGCACTTTCTTTTACTTTTTTTATTCTTGAAAGTCCATATTCATGAATTTTACCTCTTATAACTTTACCTCCAAGAAGATAACTTATAAGCTGCATTCCATAGCAGATACCTAATATAGGTATTTTCTTATTTATGAGATATTCCAAACTGGAGAGGCTAATTTTAGGTGAGGTTTTCTCATAGACACTGTCAGGACCGCCTGAAAAAATAACTCCCTTTATCTTTTCTGTTTCAAAATTTTTAATATTTACATTATAAGGATGAATCTCACAGTAAACATTTAACTCTCTTATTCTTCTTGCTATGAGCTGTGTATATTGAGAACCAAAATCAAAAATCAATATCATTTACCCATACCTACTTTTTGTTCTTTCTGATATCTTTTTCCTTCTGTTTTAATTTCCGGAGCTATTATAAGTTGTGCAAGTTGAAATTCTTTTATTGTTCTTGCACCAACATTACCCATACATGTCCTTAAAGCACCAACAAGATTCTGTGTTCCATCGTCAACTTTAGAAGGGCCAAAAAGTATCTCTTTAAGCGTGCCTGTTGTTCCAACATAAATTCTTGCACCACGAGGTAAATAAAAATGAGGCATAGCCATACCCCAGTGATAACCCTTGCCTGGCGCTTCTTTTGCTTTGGCAAAACCACTACCAAACATTACCAAATCAGCACCTGCTACAAATGATTTACAAATATCACCACTTGTTATCATACCCCCATCTGTAATTACTGGCACATATCTTCCTGTTTTTTTGAAATAAAAATCTCGTGCTTTAGCACAGTCAACTGTAGCAGTAATTTGAGGAACTCCTAAACCTAAAACCTGTCTTGTAGTGCAAGCAGCACCAGGTCCTACTCCTACCAAAATTGCTTGGGCTCCTATCTCCATAAGTTCTAATGCTACTTTATAAGTAACACAGTTACCGATAATTACCGGCAACCCACTTTCTTTGCAGATTTTTTCTAAATCAACACAACCATATCGTGAAGAATAATGTTTGACAGTAACTACAGTTGCCTGTATAACAAATATATCAGCACCAGCTTCTTTTGCTATTTTTATATATTTCGGAGCATTTTGAGGTATAGTAGACACGGCACATAAAACATTTTCTTTTTTTATTTCTTTTATTCTTTCATATATTAAATCTTCTTTAACTGGTTCTCTATATATCTGTTGAATAATCTCAGTAGCTTTTTCATCAGAAGCGTTTATTATTTTTTCAAGCTGCTGATAAGGATCTTTATACCTGGTATATAGTCCGTCTAAATTTAAAACACCTAAAGCACCAAGTTTGCCTAATTCAACAGCCATTTTTGGATCCACCACACCATCCATAGCAGATGCTATTAGAGGAACTTTAAGCTTAAAACCACACAACTCCACAGATATGTCTGTGTCTTCAGGATCTATTGTAATGTTACCTGGTACAATAGCAACCTCGTCAAAACCATATGCTCTTCTTGCCTCTTTGTCTCTACCTATAAAAAAAGCCATAAATTTGTCCTCCTGCTAAATTTGTTCAATATAAATATTACTTAGGAAGTGTAATATCTTTCTGAGCTTGATATTTACCTTGTTTATCTTTGTAGGAAATTTTACAAATTTTTGCTGCTTTTAAAAATACAGCCTGTGCTATACCTTCATTTGCGTATATTTTTATTTTATGATTTAAAGGGTTAATTATGGAAATTGTAATATATCCTTCCCACTCTGGTTCAAGAGGAGTTACATTCACCACAAGTCCTGACCTCGCATATGTGGATTTCCCACATACTATCACAAGAATATTTCTTGGAATTCTAAAGTATTCTACTGACTTTCCTAACACAAAGCTATTAGCTGGAACTATATATTCTTGAGATTTTATTTTCTTAAACTTTGAAACATCAAAATTTTTAGGATCAATTGTAATCTGAGTAGTATCTTGAGGAACAATAAATTCATCAGATAATCTAAAATCATATCCATAAGAAGACACACCCCAGGAAATTTTTTTATCTAACTTAAAAAGTCTTGTATCTTCAAAAGGCTCTATCATTTTATATTTTTTAACATATTTTTTTAATTCTAAATCTGATAATATCATTTTTGAACTATTCAAATTTAAGGAGGGTTTGAAAATTTTCTTAATTATATATTAGATTTGGATAAGTTTTTCAATATGATTATAAACATTTAGAAAAACCGCAACTTTGGCAAGTCGCACATCCTTCTAATATCTCTAATCTTCCCCCGCATTCAGGACATTCTGGATTTAAGCCCATATTATTATATGAAGAAGTGTGAGTTTTTACGCTGTCAAAAAGGGATGGTGACTCTTTCTCTTTAATATAGATTTCAAGTGCTTTTGATATCGCGTCAGCACAAGATAAAATAGACTCTCCTTGAAAAATCACAGGAGAAGGGCAACGAATTCCACGAAGTTGTTCTATAATTTTTTGGGGGTTTACTCCACTTCTTAAAGCAAGTGAAATCAATCTTCCAATAGCTTCTGATTGAGATGAAGTACAACCGCCACTTTTACCTAAAGAAGTAAAAAGTTCACATGGCCCAAATTCGTCTTCGTTAACAGTTACATACATATTACCGCATCCTGTAACCATCTTTACTGTTTTACCAGAAACAACTTTAGGTCTTACTCTTGGTTCTTCTTTCAGCTGTTCTTTTTGAGATTTCTTTTTGGATGAACCTACATTTAATACCTGAGCTGATCTTGAACCATCTCTATATACAGTAACTCCTTTACATCCAAGTTTATATGCTAAAATATAAACCTTCGCTACATCTTCTTTTGTAGCAGAGTTAGGCAGATTAATTGTTTTTGAAACAGCGTTATCCACATATTTTTGAAAAGCTGCCTGCATTCTTACATGCATCTCTGGCGGTACATCTAATGCTGTAACAAAAATTTTTTTAATAGTTTCAGGTATGCCTTTTATATTTTTCAATGAACCCTTTTCTATTACTTCTTGAATTAATTCTTTAGAATATAAACCTTCAGCAATTAAAGTTTGTTTAAAATAAGGATTTATTTCAAAAAGTTCTTCTCCTCCTAAAATATTTTTTCTTACAAACGCCAAAGCAAAAACTGGTTCTATACCTGTTGAAGCGTTAGCAATTATTCCTATTGAACCTGTAGGAGCAATAGTGGTGAGTGTAGCGTTACGTCTTGGAGTTTCGTTTTTAAAAATACTTTTTTCAAAATTAGGAAAAGGTCCTCTTTTTTGAGCAAGTTTTTGAGAAGTTTCTACTGCTACTTTTTTTATAAAGCTCATCACTTTTTCTGCAAGAGAAAGGGCTTCTTTCGAATCATAAGGAACTTTAAGCTGAAACAACATATCAGCCCAACCCATTACTCCTAAACCTATTTTCCTATTTGCTAAAGTCATCTGTTTTATTTTTTCTACAGGATATTGGTTAACATCTATTACATTATCCAAAAAATGAACTGCTGTTTCTGTCACATATCTGAGACGTTGCCAATCTATTTCACAACTATCTCCTCTGCGAATCACCATTTTTCCAAGATTAATAGATCCCAGATTGCAGGATTCAAAAGGCAAAAGAGGCTGTTCTCCACATGGATTGGTGGATTCTATAACTCCTACTTCTGGTGTAGGGTTATGTTTATTAATTGTATCTATAAATATTACTCCCGGCTCTCCATTTAACCATGCATGCTCCACAATTAAGTCAAAAATTTCTCTTGCTTTTATTCTTTTTACTACTTGTTTTGTTCTTGGATTTATAAGTTCGTATTCTTCATCATTCTGGAGTTTTTTCATAAAATCATCAGTGATGGCAACAGATATATTAAAATTAACTAACTCTCCCTCTTCTTCTTTACATTTAATAAAACTTATAATATCAGGGTGGTCTACTCTTAAAATTCCCATATTAGCTCCTCTCCTTCTGCCACCTTGTTTAATAGCTTCTGTAGCAGCATTGTATACTTTCATAAAAGATATAGGACCTGAAGAAATTCCAGAAGTTGTTTTTACAACATCATTTGATGGTCTAAGGTTAGAAAAAGAAAAACCAGTCCCTCCACCTGTTTTATGAATTAAAGCTGCGTATTTTAATGTTTCAAAAATTGACTCCATAGAATCTTCTATGGGCAAAACAAAACATGCAGAAAGCTGTTGAAATGGTGTACCAGCATTCATCAAAGTAGGCGAGTTAGGAAGAAATTCTAGAGAAGCTATTATTTCATAAAACCTCTCATAAGATTCATTAGGATCATCTCCATAGTTTATATCCGCTTCAGAAATAGCCTTAGCTACTCTTTTAAACATATCTTCAGGAGACTCAATGATATTCCCGTTTTCATCTTTCCTTAAATATCTTTTCTCTAAAACGACTAAGGCGTTACTTGAAAGAGAAGGTTTTATAAATTTTTTTCCAGTGTTATACCCCATAACATTTATGTTCTCCTTTTGCTCAGAAACTAAAACCTCTTCAGTTAGGGTGTTTTCTGCTATTTCTTTGTTTTCTTGAGGATAAGGTATATTTACTGACATGATTTTTAAGCCCCCTTAATCTATATATTGTAGTTATTTTTGATTTATGCTACAATATATAGTTATAATAATAGTCAGCAGTATGTCAATAGGTTAGAATAAAAAATTTATAAAAACCTACAAAATAAATATAATTGTAAATTTCCAAATTAATTATTGACTTTTAATTATCAGTTTAGTACAGAATAATTAGTTTTTGTCCCCGTAGCTCAACTGGAAGAGCAGCGGACTCTTAATCCGTTGGTTGCGAGTTCGACTCTCGCCGGGGACAAAATTTCCATATAAAACCAAACTCAATCTAGTCCTCATACTCTACCTCATGTAGATAGATATTATTCGCACCTGGATCATTAGTACTTAAACTTTTTAAATCAACATCATATTTATACATAAACACTATTTCTGCTGATTCACATGAAGTATAAGAGACACATTTTTTAAGAGCATTTTTAACAAGTGAGATATTTAATTGCGGAGAGCCTTCTATATGAAAAATTATCTTTTTAACTTTTTTCTTTTTGTCTTTTAAATTTTTAAAAAGAACATAAGAAAGATCTTTTGCTATTCTTTCTTCTAATTTCATTTAAAGAACCAAATATAAAAAAATAGGGAGCGAATTTTTTGTTAATTTATATAAATTCGCTCCCTAAAGTCAAGTATTGGTTAAAAATTATTTGTCACATCCACTACATTGATGAGATGTTAAATTTTCATTATTGGATTTCTCCAAAAGTGGTGTAATAGAGGATAGATCATCTGGTTTATTAGTAAGTATTGAAATAACAGAATTTGACACATTAGAAGCCATTGGAGAAATAGTAGAATCTGAAGTGCCACTACTAGCATTTAAATGTAGTTGTGTAGAAAGATTTGTTTCTAAATGTTCTTTTATTTTTAGTTGTAGTTTGTTCTGTATTTCTTCAGGAAGAATTTCAGGAATTATCTCTTCTCCATTTTGAATTCTTTTTTCAATGATTTCTTTTACATTTTCTTCCAAAAGAGCCCTGTTATACATATTTATCTCTCCTCTCTTAATACCATATAACTCTGCAGAGATTACAATATCTAAACTTTTATCTGGGGGAATTCCAACCTCAATCAATGCCTTCATAACTTCTTTTACTTTAGAGAAATCTTCTTCTACAGGAGGATATGGAAGAATTCTCAGAGGCGGTTCTTCTACAGGAGGATGAGGCGGTTCTTCTACAGGAGGATATGGAAGAGTTCTCAGAGGCGGTTCTTCTACAGGAGGATATGGAAGAGTTCTCAGAGGCGGTTCTTCTACAGGAGATTCTTTCTTTTCAGGATCTTTTGGCACAACTGGTGGCTCTTCAGGTTTTCTTCCTTTTCTTCTTGATATTTTCTCATATTTTTTTTCTAATTTTTTTTCTACTTCTTTGATTTGTTGCTCTATATTCTTCTCAATTTTTTCGATATCCTTTCTGCATCTTTCAACATCACAACCTTTCTTCCAGCTGGTTTCTATTTCTTTACACACTTCTATACAAAGCTGAACAGGAGGCACTTCTTTTTCTTCTATTTTCTGTCTTATTATTTCTATTATTTTTTGTTTTGTTTCTTCAGAAATTTTTTTGTTATCCTCTAATTTCTCAGAGATAACTTCCACAATCTCTTCAGAAGTCAACGGTTCAAAAGGAACATCCTCTTTTTCTACTATAACATCTATCTCCACATCTACATCCCAATCGTTTTCAACATTTGCTTCCTCCTGAGCAGTTATAAAGCTAAACAGAAATGACAACAAGATTAAAAATATAAGCAGTTTTTTCATTTATTTACTACCTCCTTTTTGTTTATCTTCTGCTTAAAATGGAGTAAACTTTCAAACCACCTCCTTTCCTCCATTTAGATTTAAGCAGAAGATAAGTGTTATATATGAGAAATTTTAACATTTCTTATAAACTTTTTTTCTCTAGAGTTTTTTCTTAGTTTGATCTCCAAGGGATATTGTCCTTCTTTTATACTTTTTACTTTTAAAATAATATAGTTGTCGCCAGTATTTAAGTCTCCTTCCCAGTTTACTACTTTAGGTTTTTTTTCTCCTGAAATTTCCGGAGGAAGCAATATTTGAATTTTTACATTTTTTAAGTTCCTTTTACTTGTTACTTTAAGTCGCAAGTAACTCTCTTTTCCAACAGGAATTTCCTTTCTTATTTCATAATTGGAAGTTAACTGAGGTAAAGAAGAATAAATTATCACATTAGATGGTTTTTTAAAAACATAAAAAAATAATCCAACCACTGCAACTAAAACTAAACCTAATGCTACCGCATATCTATAGAAACTCTCATAAATCACTTTTCTAATAAACTCTTGATGATTTAAAACATTTGAAACTTCAACTAATTTTTGATGAAGCTTATCTTTAAACCAGGGAGGAATTTCCTGATATTTTATTTCTTTTAAATTTTCCTTAATTTTTGAATTTAAAATATATTCACTTCTACATTTATCACATATTTCAAGATGTTTATCTAAAAGTGCTTCTTCATTGGTTAGAATACTTCCATCTAATTTTTTCCATATAAGATATTCTGTTTTTTTACAGTTTTTCATTTTTTTCTCCTTTTTTCACTTTATTAGACATAAAAATAACTAAAAATGTTCCCAGAGAATTTTTTAAAAAGATATCTTTAAAGAGGCTTGATATATTTGCTTTGTCCATTGATAAGCATCTAAAGAGGATTCATTAAGAAGATAATTATATGTAAAAATTAGCTCTACATTATCAAATAACTCTAAACTTAAAACTGCAGATAAAGAAAATAAATTATCTTTTCTTTTAGTATATATTTTTTCGAGCTGAGGTGGTTGAGTGGTTTCTTCCCAACCAGTAGCCGTATAAACAAACCATAAATTATCTTCTACATCGTAGGCGTATATATCTTTAATTTTTCCATAATGTTCATATAAAGGGAAGTATTCGAAAATCTCATAACTGAGATTTAAATTCAGATTTAAATTCTCTGAAATAAAGCGACTTATTAAAATTTCAAAATCAAAAGAGTTATATGCATAACTTCTTAGCAGCGGAGTATATACATGATTAATATAAACTGATGTTCCATCAACTATGTAATAAGAATAGTTATATTCTGAAGCCACATATTCTGAAAGTGTGTCTTTTCTTTTAAAGGAGCTTGTAAAAATAAATTTAGTTTTAGCTAAATTTTTAAGAGCAACTTCTATTAAATGAGTGCCACCCTCAAGATATTCTTTCCCTTCAAAGTAGTTATTAGATGTATATGAATAACCTATCTCCAATGATGTATCCTTATCATCTAAAATTTCCAAATTAACATCTCCTGATAGAAAATAACTATAGGGTTTTTCATATTCATAGTAGTTGCCGTTACATCCTAAAGATAAAATAAAATTTTTACTTCTATATACTCTAATATTACCGAAAAGAGAATGCAAGGAAAAATTATAATCAGAGTTAACATAATTTGAATGAGATTTTTTATAATATTTGTAATAACCAAAAAATTTTTTAAAAGCTAATGAACCATAAAGATAATATGAAAAAAAATTATCAGCAACATGAGAACTACTAATACTAGAGTAGTCCTGTGATGACACATATGAAATATTATTATCTTGACCATAGTTAAAATTTATTGAAAATCTATGAAACACTCTTTTAGAATCAGAATCCGTTAAAACTTTGGAATAGTCAATATTTAATTTATCTAACAAAGTTTGAGATTTTAATACATAAACAGAATATGGATATTTAGAGAATAATTTTTTGAAGGTTTCTAAAGCCTTTTCTTTATCATTTAATTTTAAAAAACAGGCTAAAATCACATATAAACTTTTGGGTTCAAACTCTATAACATTTTCTATTTTTTTTAACCATTCAATAGTTTCTTTATATTTTTTAAGTTTATATTTTGTCATCCCAAGATTATAGTAAAGCTGGTGTGTATTGTAGTTAAAATTAAAACTTAATTCAAAAAACTTCTCAGCGTTTAAATAATCTTTTAATCGGAAATAACATATCCCCAAATAATATCCAATCTCTGGAAAACTTGAAATGAATACTTCATATTCTAAAAGTTTCTGCAAACTTTCTTGATAGTTGCCAGTTTTTATAAGTTTTTTTATTTCTTCGATATTTTGTTGGTTAAATTCTTCTTGACAAAAAACTAAGTCAACTAATAAAAAAATTAAAATTAAAAACCTCATAGTTCCAATTTTTCTTTTATTATTAGATCCTTTAAAATTTTTCTTGCTCTAAAAAGTCTTGATTTTACTGTCCCAATTCTTATTTTAAGAATCTCAGCTATTTCTTGATATGTTTTTCCTTCTATATCATAAAGAATAAGAACAAACTGAAATTTATGTGGTATTTTTGAAATAAGCTGTCTTATTTTTTTTGATTTTTCTAACTTGTTAATTTTTTCTTCAACATCTTCATCATCTGCTTTAAAGAAACATCCTGAAGTTTCATCTTCTATTGATATTTCTGCAAGAGGTTTAAATTTTTTAACGATGTCTTTTAAAATATTATAAGTAATTCTATACATCCAGGTGGAAAAAGAACTTTTGAATTTAAATTTATGAATGTTTCTATATATCCTGATAATTGTCTCTTGAGTTATTTCTTCTGCTAATGTTGGATTTTGAGTTTTAAACAGGGCGAGATTATAAATTTCTTTTTGATATTTTTCTATAAGTTTTTCAAAAGCTTTTATGTCACCTTTTTGTGCTAACGCCACCAATAATTTTTCATCGCTTATATCCATACAAAAACATAATTATAAAATAAAAATAATAAATTCAACCACATTTCAACAACTCTTTCAAATTCAGATATTTATACATTTCTATTTTTTAAAAGATTTCTATAATAATTTATGCTTCTAATAGAATACTTAATTTTCAATTTTTCAAAAAGAATTTCTTTGATTTTTTTATCTTTTATATTCTTATTATTTTTTAAAATTTCAGAAATATAAATAAGGGCTATTCTTTTTTTGTTAACAAAAAAATAATTCAGAGGATATTCTCTATCTGAAGGCAAAATTATAGATCGTTCTTTTATTAACCTGCAAATTGTAGAAGGAGAAACACCAATTTTTGTTGCTAAATCCTTTTGAGTACAGATTTTAAGGTCGTTTTCTTTTTCTGTTTTAATAAATTCTTTCTGGATAAAAAGAATTTCTTCCAATAATCTGTGAAAAGTTCTTTTTTTTATCTCTAATAGCTCTATTTCTTTTACTATCTGTTTTAGGTATTTTTTCTTTGAGGATGGAAGATCTTTTATAAAATTGTTAAATTTCTCATAATCTACAACATAAACACCCCGAAACATAAATGGGCTAAAATATGTTATTAAAATATTATTTCCTGAAAGTTCTACCTTCGCTATTCTAGTATATTTTTTTGCGACTAATTCTTTTTTTAAACTACCATCTGGTAATTTTATTTCAGTATGAATAAATATATTGTTTGTAAATTCAAAAATTTTTTTTACCTCTAAACAAGAAATTCCTAAAAATTTTGAAATCTCTTCAAAGGAGTAACTTTCGTAACCTAAAAAAAATTTTTTATAATTTTCCTCACCAATTTTTCTTATAGTTTCCACAACATCAGGATTTTGCTGAATAATACTATTAATATCTGGCAGTGAAAAAGATAATATCTCAAACAAATCTTCTTTATATTCATATAAAGGTTTTATAGAGACATGAAATGATGGAAATGGAGTGCGCTTTATTATCTTTAATTCTAACAATTTCTGAAAATCATCTGTTTCTTCTATTTGTTTAATTAAAGACACAACTTCTTCTTCTTTTAAAGAAAGTTTACCGGTAAGTTTAATTTTGAGAAAAGGCAAAACTGAAGGCTTTAATTGCTGGTTAATGTTTAATTTTATTTCTTTTTTCATAAATTATAAACAACAAACTCTGTTTTTACCCGATTTTTTTGCTCTATAAAGATTTTCGTCTGCTATTTTTATAAGTGAGGTTTCCTCCTGAGCATCTACAGGATACACAGAAATACCAATACTTACTGTAATTTTTCCTAAAGGTTGTTTATCTCTATTTTCAAATGGATAACTTTCTATGTTTTTTCTTATTTTCTCACAGGCAATAAAAGCACCAGATTTGTCTGTGGCAGGTAAAACTACAATAAATTCTTCTCCCCCATATCTAAACACTATATCACCACTTCTTAAAGTGGAAGTAACAACCTCTGCAACTTTTTTAAGACACTCATCCCCTAAAAGATGCCCATTGGTATCATTGTAATGTTTAAAATCATCTATGTCTAAAATACCTATTGATAGAAAACTTTTGTATCTTTTTGCCAGCTCAATTTCTTCTGGAAGTTTTTTTTCTAAATATCTTCTATTGTAGACTCCAGTAAGGGCATCAGTGATAGACATCTCCTGAATTTTTTTAAAAAGTCTTGCATTTTCTAAAGCTACTCCACATTCGTTGGCAAAAATTCTTAAAGGAAAAATAAATTGAGAATTTATAGGTTTTTCAGTTATTATAAAACCTTCTAAAGTATCCTTTAATATTATAGGCAACAAAAACATTTCGGTAAATTTAAGTTTCTCTTTTAGTTGAGGCAAAAGGTAAGAAGTAAGCTCAATTTCATTATAATTCTCAACTATCTGAAAAATCGGATTTTTTACATCATCAATTATAAAACTATAAATACCAATTCCTTCCACTGAGACAAGACCAGGACACGCAATACATTTGAATTCCAGATGATCTGGAGTTTTTTCTACCAAATAGATAAATACCTTCTTATATCCAAAGTTTTTTGAAAAAATATTAAGTATCTCTATAAAGATTTTTTCTAAGTCAAGAGAACTACGAAGTGTCTCGGTTATTTTTAATATATTTTCCAGACTTTCTTTAAAGGAAGAAATTATTTCTTGTTTATTTTTTTTATTTAGATAGAGAAAATACGCAAATATTACGATCTGAATGATTATTACAATAAATAAAAACAAATTCAACATACATAATTGATTACTTACTAAAAATTTTTCTGATTTTTTCTTCTATATCTTCTAAAACAATAGGTTTTACAACATAGTCAGAAACCTTGTTTGCCCATATCTGATAATCGGTTTTAAAACTATCATATGCTGTACACATTATTATAGGCACATTTGGCAGTAGTTTTCTTATGTTTTCTAACACCTCTAAACCACTCATATCGGGAAGTTTTATATCTAAAATTATAAGATCAACACTGTTGTCTTTAACATAATCTATGGCGTCTTTACCATTAGAGATACCAACAACATCGTAATTCCTTTTTTTTAACGCACTGCTGAAAGCATCCAAAAGTAATTCTTCATCTTCCACTATTAAAATTTTTTTCATTTTTTATTTCTGATAGTTTTATAGGTAAAAAAATATTAAAAGTAGTTCCTTCTCCAAGCACACTTTCCACTTCTATTTTTCCTCTGTGAGACTCTATTATATTTTTAGAAATGGTAAGTCCTAACCCTGTTCCTTTTGTTTTTGTAGTAAAAAATGGTTCAAATATTTTGTTTAAATTTTCAGGTGGAATACCTGTACCTGTATCTTTTATTTTTAAAACAAATAATCCATTTTTATTTTCAGTTGTGATGTGCAAATTTCTTATGTTTTTGTTTAACATAAAATGGCAGGCATTTTGAATTATGTTAAACAGGACCTGTTTTATCTGATCTACATCCACCATGATCTCTGAAATTTCTGCTTTATATTCTTTATAACATTTAATGTCATATTTTATAAAATCACTTATTTCAAGAAAACTTATCACTTCATCTATTAATTTATGCATATCTGAAAGCTTAAGTTCCAGTTTTGGAAGTCGTGAAAAAGTCAAAATTTCTGAAACCACTTTATTTAAGCGTTTTACTTCAGAGATAATATAATTTATATATTTTCTGTATTTTTCATCTTTTACTTCTTCATCTAATACCTGCGCAGACATAAGGATGGTGGATAACGGATTTCTTACTTCATGACTCACAACTGCCGCCATTTCACCTAAAGCAGCAAGTTTTTCTGATTGAATAAGTTGTTTCTGAGCTTCTTGAAGTTTTTTTAAGGCAATCTCAACTTCTTCTTGAAGCTTCTCTTTAAATTTTTTTTCTGTTTCAAATAATTTCGCATTCTCTATTGCCAATGAAGCTTGATTCGAAAAATTTATAAGGAGACGAAGATCTTTCTCTGTAAGTTGCCTTTGAGATTTAGATGTGTCAGCTAAAAGCATTCCTACGGTTTTCTTTTTTGCTTGCAAAGGGACACAAATCAAAGTATTTTGCTTGGTAATATCTTTAAAATAACTGTATTGAGTTGTTGGAACTTTTTTTATTATTAAAGGAGTGTTTTTATATAAAATTTTTACCAAAAAGAAATCATCATCTCTAAGAGATATAAAGAGTTCCTGTAGTTTTTCTTTATCTATATTTTCTCCATATGCTGGTTCTAAGCACATGTTTTTTTCATTTAAAATAAGTATTACCGCTCTATCAAAATTAAGATAGCTGCAGATACTTTCTAAAATTATCTTCAAAACTTTATCTAATTCCATAGTTTGATTCATTTCAAATATTACTTTATTAAGAAGATTATTTTCTTGAAGCTTTTCGTTAAGAAATTTCGTTTGTTTTGAAATCTTTTCCATTAAGTGCTTTATCTCATTAACATTTTCTTCTCCTTCTTGATATTTATGAAGCAAAAATATAATAATCTTTCTTAAATAATGAAATATTATCAAAAGCAGCACACTTATAAAGACCACTACAATAAAAATCTCCACAAATAAAATAAACGATTTAGTCGCCCATACAGGTTGAGGGAAAGAATATAAACTTTTGAGTTTAATATAACCAGCAATTAAGACATTGAATATAAAAATGGCTAAAAGTTTTAATTTTTTAAATTTTTCTAGAATGTTTGTCATACTATAGCTTCTTCTGTAGTTTTATCAAAAATGTGTATTTTAGATACATCAAAAACTACTTCTATTGTCTGTCCTTCTTCAGCTTGATTGGATGATTTAACTATGCACACAAAACTACTGTTTCCTGAAATAAGATGAAGATGTTTAACATTTCCTAACAACTCAACTATATTTACTGTAGCAACTATCACATTTTCTATTTCGCCTGTTGGTGAATAAATTCTATCATATATATCTTCAGGTCTTATCCCTAAAATTACTTCTTTTTCTATATAGTTATATAAACTATTCTCCATATCTTCTGGAATTTTTATACTAAAACTTCCTTCGTCAAAATATAAACTGTTGTCTTTTTTTATTATTTTGCCGCTTATAAAATTCATTGGAGGAGAACCTATAAAACCTGCTACAAACTTATTGGCAGGTTTATTGTAAATCTCAAGAGGACTACCTATTTGTTGAATAATTCCATCTTTCATGACCACAATTTTGTCACCTAATGTCATTGCTTCAACTTGATCGTGAGTCACATAAATGATAGTAGCCTGAAGTCGCTCATGAAGCTTCTTAAGTTCTGCACGCATCTCAACTCTAAGTTTTGCATCTAAGTTTGAAAGTGGTTCGTCGAACAAAAATACCTTTGGCTTTCTTACTATAGCTCTTCCTACAGCAACACGTTGTCTTTGTCCACCTGATAAGGCCTTTGGTAGACGAGTAAGAAAATTCTTTATTCCAAGAATTTCTGCTGCAGAATTGACTCTCTGGTCTATTTCTTCTTTTAAGTATCCTTTAATTTTTAAACCAAAGGACATATTGTCATAAACACTCATATGAGGATACAAAGCGTAGTTTTGAAAAACCATAGCAATATCTCTATCTTTTGGCTCAAAATCAGTTACATTTTTTTCTCCTATCCATACTTCTCCCTCAGTAGGTTCTTCTAATCCTGCTATTATTCTCAACAAAGTAGTCTTTCCACAACCAGAAGGACCCAGCAAAACACAGAATTCTTTATCTTCTATTGTGAGATTAATATCTTTTAATACAGAATTGTTACCAAAGTTTTTTTTAAGATTTTTTATTTCTACCTTTGCCATTTCCATTTACCTCTTTTAAAAAATTCAATTTTTGGTTAACGGCCATAGTCATCTTCAATTCTTACTCTATCTTTAAGATGAGGAGTAGAAACTTCTATTATTTTTACATCACAATATTTTGCATAAATTCTGTGTACTGTTTTAGGTTTTATTCTTATAGCGTCTCCTTCCTTTACAGTTATAGTTTTCCTACCTAGCTCCATTATATATTTTCCTTTATCACAGTAGTGCGTTTCATCTTTTAGTCTGTGGTATTGTTTACTCATTCTGTGGCCTTTTTTTACTATTATGATTTTACCAACATATTTTTTTGTTAAGGCAAACCATATCTCTTTACCCCATGGTTTTTCTACTACTCTCATTTTTTTCTCCTTCTTATTAAATACTGTGTGTTTTTACAAAATCAATAACATCGCTCAACTTAGCTTCAGCCATTGAAACACATGTATCAGCACAACCATAATAAACTCTTAAAGTCCCATCTTCAAAAAGAACAGCAGCTGACGGAAAAACTACATTAGGCACATCTCCAACTCTTTCATACCACTCAGTTGGTGCTAAAAGATAATCTTTTGTTCTATAAATAACTTTCCAAGGCTTATCTAAATCTAATAGTGCCGCTCCCATGTAATAAAGATAACCGTTACAACTCTGCCAGCATCCATGATAAATCAAAAGCCATCCATCTTTTGTTTCTATAGGAGCAGGACCTGCTCCTACCTTTAGACTCTGCCATACCACATCTATTGGCCCCATTACAAACCTGTGGTGACCCCAGTGAATAAGATCAGGACTTTCTGCATAAAAAATATCTCCAAATGGAGTGTGTCCTCTGTCAGAAGGTCTATATAGGAGAGCATATTTACCTTTTATTTTTTTAGGAAATAAAACACCGTTTCTATTACACGGAGGCATGGGATTTTCTAATTGAATAAACTCTTCAAAATTTTTAGTGTATGCTAAACCCAAAGCAGGCCCTTGTTTAGAAGAGTTACACCAAACAATATAATAAGTATCTTCAATCTGAGTAATTCTTGGATCATAACTTTGATTTGTTACATAAACTTCAGGATCTGAACTTTTCATTTTTATCGGTTCGGGTTCAATATCCCACGAGATACCATCTTTACTTTTTCCTAAATGTAGTGTGTATCTCATATCGATCTCATCCACTCTAAAAATACCTCTAAACTCATTTTTATATTTTACAATTGCACTGTTATGTATACTATTGGCTCTTGGCACATTTTTTGCAGTGACTATTGGATTGTTAGGATATCTTTTAAATACAACTTCGTTTGCCATATTTTTATTCTCCTTTCTTTTTTAAAATTTATTCTTTTAAACCTGTAAAAACTATTCCTTTTACAAAATACCTTTGCAAAAATATAAAAGCTAAAAGCATAGGAACTATAGCAACAGTAGAGCCAGCCATTAAAAGCCCAAAGTTGTTACCAAATTGAGAATTTAATACTGCTAAGCTTAAAGGAACTGTGCGCATTTCACTTTTATGAATTATTATTAATGGCCAAACAAAATTGTTCCACTGGCTCATAAAGGTGAATATCGCTAAAGTTGCAAGTCCACTTTTAGATAGCGGCAAAATTATTTTCCAGAATATATAAAATTCACTACAACCATCAATATGAGCTGCGTCTATCAACTCGTCAGGTATTGTAGAAATTATTTGACGCATAAAAAATATTCCAAAGGCATTTACCATAGCAGGAATTATAAGTCCGTAGAATGAGTTTAGCCATCCTAATTTTTTTACTATAATAAAACTCGGTATTATATTTACCTGCCAGGGAACCATCATTGAACCTAATATAATCGTAAAAAGTAACTTATTTCCATAAAACTTATGTTTTGCAAAAGCATATCCTGCTAAAGATGACAAAAACAAGTTGGTAACAGTCACTGCTACTGCCACTATTATACTGTTAAGCAAGTACCTGAACATAGGCACAAGTGTAAAAAGTTGCTTGTAGTATTCAAGGGTCGGTTTTAAAGTGTAAAATTTAGGAGGATATGCTAAAAGTTCTTCTCTGGGTTTTATTGAACTTATTAACATCCAAAAAAACGGAAAAACCATAACTATAAACCCAAAACATAAAAAAAGATATAAAGTTGTTTTGTTAAAAATTTTTTTGTAGTTTATTTTTCTTTTAATTTTACTGTTCATAAAACTTTGAAACTTTCATATATATTAGTGTTATCATAAAAATTATAGCAAACAAAAGATATGCTAATGCAGAAGCATAACCAAGCAAAAACCTTTTGAATGCTCTTTCATACAAATAGGGCACAATCGTTAAAGCAGAATACAAAACACCACCAAAATATTCTGTGGTTGAAGCCATGATGTAGACCTGCTCAAATACTTGAAAAGAGTTAATAGTAGACATTATTACTAAAAAAAGCATAACAGGTTTAAGCATTGGTAGTATAACATACCAGAATCTTTCCCAGGGAGTAGCTCCATCTATTTTAGCTGCTTCCAGAACACTATCAGGAATAGACTGGAGTCCAGCTAAAAGTATAATTGTATTGTATCCAACACCACCCCAGATGCTCATTACTATTATAGCAGGCAGTGTTGTAGATGGTTGCATAAGCCAGTCTTGCAACACTGCAAGCACTCCTAATTTAGTCAATATATAGTTTAACAAACCATATCTGTCTCCAGAATATATCCATCTCCATACAACTGAAATAGCAGCAACTGAAGTAACTGTCGGCAGAAAAAATCCAGTTCTAAATAAAGCACTGAATCTGATTTTTTGGTATAAAGCCATAGCAACAGCTAAAGAACAGGCTATTCCTATTGGTACAGTAAATATAACATAGTAGACAGTGTTAATCACGGCTTTCCAGAATAATCTATCATGAAAAAGTATATCAACATAATTTTTAAGTCCAACAACTTTTGGAGGAGAAATACCATCATATTCTGTAAAACTTAAAAAGAAAGAAGCCACCACCGGAATAAACACGAAAATACTAAGAATAAGAAAAGCAGGTAAAATAAATAAATAAGATATTAAATGTTTTTTAAATTTTTTTCTTTTTTTCATTTAATAATATGCTGAGTTAATTTTTCTTCACATTTTTTAAGTTCTTCTTCTACAGATTTATCCGCCACTATCACATTCTGAATAGCTTCAACTACATATTTTGTGCTATCATCCCAGCCTAAAACAGAAGGAGGACCTTTTGCTTCTTTTATCTGTTCAAAAAGAACTTTTTTAAATTCTTCTTTTATGGGCAAATCTTTCCATATGTTTACATTAGGTGGTAAATATATATTTTTTGTTTTGGCTACTTCAATATATATTTCTTTCTGTATCTGTGGCTTTGATAAGAACTTTATAAATTCAAAAGCTTTATCTATGTTTTTTGAAGTTTTAAATATCCCTATTACTCTACCTCCTATAAATGAAGTTCTTTTTCCGGAAGGCCCTTTTGGCAGAAGTCCTATAGACCATTTTCCTTCAAGCTCTGGCATCTCATATGGAAAACTATTTATTAACCAGTTACCACACATTCCTAATGGATACTCACCTGATCGAAATCCTGCACCGAAGTTCTCTGCTGAACGTGGAACATTATATTTTTTATATAAATCTGCAAAAAACTTTAAAGCTGTTTTTGCTTCTTCACTGTTTATTATACTTTTTGTTCCCTCCTTATTATAATAATCTCCACCAGCCTGCCACAAAAATGGAGAAAAACCAATCCAATCAAGCGAACCCCAGGCTATCATCATAGATTTATTTTGAGCATTAAGATTTTTTAAAACTTCCGTCAGCTGCTGCCATGTCTGAGGTGGCTTAGAAATTATATCAGAGCGATAGTATAAAAGTTGAACTGTTAAATCAAAAGGGATACCATAAACTTTACCTTTTAGTTCTGCAGACTCCCAGATAGATTTAAATATGTTTTTCTTTAGAGTTTCTACATCAGCAGGAAATCTCTCATATAGTTCTACCATTGCTCCTTTATACCCGAATTCAGAAGCCCAGGTTAAACCCATGGTTCCTAAATCAGGCAAAACTTCTCCTGCTATGGCAGTAAGATATTTTGTATGTGCTTCAGACCAGGAAACAGACTCACACACAACAGAAATACCACTTTCTGGTGTGAAGTATTTATCAGCAAGATTTTTTATAATTTGTGCTTCTTCTTCAGAACCAACATGCCACAATGTCAAAACATTTTTTTGTTCTTTTTTGGCACAACTCAATATCAATGGAAAAATAAAAAACAGCCTAAATAGTTTTTTCATAAACTCCTCCTTTAATCAACACAATTTTAATAAAAGTATACAGCTGTTTCTAATTTTATTAAAGAGACAGGATCTGCACCAATTACAGCGCCCGTCTGAGCATCTTTTCCGTTTATGTAAGCTCTGCCAGGGAAAAACCATCCTAAAACTAACCTGAATGAAGTAGAGTATTTATAGGTATAACCAATCTGGAGATTTATTTCTTTACCTAAATCGTCCGTTTGCTCTTTTTGATTATCTTCGTTTGTTATTATAACTCCATCAGGACTTAAGTGGTTATAAAGATAAAAATCAAACCCGGCATATAGTCCCTGAAGTTTTCCTCCTTCACTAAATTCATATCTTGCTCCTAAATTAATTATCCTTGCTGGATATAAACATATACTTTTTTCTACATACCTTCCATCATATACCTCTGTCGGGTTATCACCTGAAGTAAATCTATTATGCTGGTAGGGATTAGCTTTATAAATTTCTCCATAACCCTGATGATCATAACCTCTTGCTCTTGTCCACCAATCGTCATTTAGACCAATAAATCCTTCATCATCAGGTGTGGTTGAATCATCTCCTGAACCTCCAAGGATATTAGTGTATACTTTAAGCAATGTAGGCGACTCCATAATAGGTGCACCCATTGAACGTTTGTATTGTGCCATAATATGAAAAGCAAAAGCTTTTCTTGAAGCTAAACCATAATAATCTTTAGTTACATAATTTAATGTAACAGGATCAAGTGCTCTGTAAGTAGTAACATACTTCTCTCCAAAAAGATAAGCAAATTCAACTCCGTAGTCCAAACCAAAAGATAGTCCTCCATCTACTCTAAAACCTAAAATATTCCTTAAATCGTATTGACTAAAAATTTTTCCAACAGGATTAGTTTCTGCAGGATCATTTATTATGGAATTTAAAAGGTACATTTTTAATCTATGTCCTGGAAGTAAAGATGCTGATTTTACCATAACTCCCTGAGCATCAAAATCTTTGTCTTCATATTTTGTCTCCCAGGCTAATCCACCGTGTGGAGCATAGAGAGGAGCAGTAGATTCGTTTAGTTTCGCCTTAAATAGCATAATTTTCCCATATTCTGAAAAAATATCAGCTCTGAAGCCATCCATTGTCATACACAAAACTAAATCCATTCTTTCTGGATCAGGATACTCTGTTCCTGAAATAAACTGTCTTCCAACAACAACTGAAAACAAATCATAAATTTTATCCCATACTATATAGGATTTCGTAATTTTATAACCAGTATAGTTTGTAGGATTCTGAATATTAGGATCACCAAGATACCCCCCGATTGTCCCATAATGCTCTGCGTTAAAAGAATTATTATGTGTTGCCCATAAAGTATCTCTTTTTTCAACTTCTATTACTCCAAACACATCTCTTAAGATACTTCCTCTTACTCCTAATTTTGTATCAGAAAACATAAAGTCATTTACATCATCAAATTCCGCAGAACCATCTGGACGAAGAATAGTTTCTGTTTTATCCCAGGCGTTGTTTGTACGTGACCACCAAGCTCTTACTTCACCTATAAATTCAAAAGACCTTATAGGGGCATACATTATGCTTGTTACACTTACCAATATAACTATTACACTTATTATTTTTTTGGTTACGTCCATTTTTTTATCCTCCTTTTTTAAAGTTTTATTTATAAATTTTACATGCTATATCGCTGTCAAACTCCGGCACAAGAATAACTAATGTTTTATTTGTTGCTGTAAAATTTTTCTTTGAAACTATATTCCCATTCCATGTATCCCAGAACTCTACATTATAATCTCCGTCATTTACATCTTTTATTTGGATTCTAGCATTTTTTACTTTTGGAGGCTGAATCCCTGAAAGATAGTTTTTTACATTATATCTTGGATTTTTAAGCCACAAAAGGATAAAATCTCCAGAAGCTGATTTTATACCAACTACCTGACATTTGTTTATAAGATTTGTAAATGTAAGATTTCCAACATTAAACCAGTCATCTCCGTCATTTATTATCTTTATTATATGTTTTCCTTTTGAAACTGGTACTGAAAATGATTTTTGTATTTTAAAATCACTTCTTCCTTTAGGAAATTCTTCTGAAAGCATAAGTTTATCATCAATATAGATTTTCAAATTAGCACCTATTTTTGCTGACTGAAGAACATAAATAGAAAAACTTCCATCTGTAGGATACTCCACACTAAAAGTTGGAACCACATACATATCTTTGTGCCATTTAGGACTCTGGAAATATCTTGATAAAAGTCCCCCTTTAACTAAACCGCTTTTATCTATTAAAAGCATATCAGAAAACATAATTGATTTTTCCCAATCTAATGGCGGAGAATAAACTAAATCTGTATAGTCGGCTTCTCCAATAGATTCTGCTTCTACTAAAGAGAAGTTTTTAGAATCGTAATCTATACCTTTTAAAAACTTTGAAACAGCAGCATAATGATAATAAAGATTATTTGGTTTTATATGACCGTCCCACCACCAGTACATAGCTGTACCTGAGTTTAAACTCATCACAGAAGCCCAGAGAGTATCATGCAGAAGTATACCTTTTTTATCTTTTGCTTCAACTGAGGCATCTGTAATTGCTCCTCCTATTTCACCAAAGAAATGAGGTTTTTTGTATCTGTTTCTTTTTTCTATGGCGATACTATAGATTCCATTTATTACCTCATCTGTATACATATGTGTTTGTGTATAGCTTATTTCAGGAAGTTTAAAAATAGTATCTCCGGCAAAAGCTCTTGCAAAAGAAGTCGTAATTAAATGGCCATTGTAATCTATTTCTTTAAGGTATGTAGCCATCTCTTTGTGCCATTCTCTTAATATATTTTCATCATAATCAGAAATTAGGTCTGCTTCATTTAAAAATTCCCACGCCATGATAGCACAGCTATATCCCCATCTTGCTACTACATATCTTAACCTCCTTTTATAATACTCTTTTGCTGTTTCATCTTTAAAGAAATCAATTGGTTTTTTACATGGTCCTCCATTTACAAAGTTATAAGCATTTTGCTCCCATGTTATTTCTTCATCAAAAGCTCCATGATAATCCAAACAAAACTGGATATAAATTCCTAATTTTTCTGCAAGTTCTATTATTCTGTCAAACTCAAAACTATCTTTTTGATTATATCTTCCAAGCCCCTGTCCTCTTGGTTCTCCCCATTCTATTATAAAACCCCACGGACAGTTCCATAGTCTAGTCCAGTTCTGGCCTGTTTCCGAAAGTTTTCTCAAATAATCAGAGTATTTCCAATTATCAGAAGCTGTCACCCAGCAAACATTCTGTCCTAAAGGGAAATATGTTCCTCCAGTGATAAATTTAAAGTAATTTTTACTTTCAGAAACTACGATTATTCCTTTATTTCTTGAACTTACGCACTCAAAACTTTGTCTTTTACTTTCAATTTTTCCTGCTGGATTTTTAAATTCCACATAATAGTCCCAGCTACCAATTTTATTCGGTGAAAAACGAATCTTCCAGTACTTCTTACCAGTTGGTTTTAAAAGACCAGTTTCTTCTCTAAAATCTTCGTAATAAAATCCAGGAACTCTATATGTTTTTCCATCCGGAGAAATAAAAATCCCAGTTAATAGCACTTCATTAGGATTATATGGATTTTCAAAATAAGAATCAATTTCTAATGTAAGTTCAAACTTTTCATATTGACCCACCATTTCTAAATTTGAAGTAATCGATTTGATTTTGGGTATACTGTATCTGGAAGGATTTACTACCTCAGGATATTTAGGTGGTTTTATTTCTACAGGTATCACTAAAGGTTCTCCTTCTGTGATTCTTAAGTTGTCAATACTTACTGAGCCACTAAGTGTCTCTCCCTGAGGCGCGATAACCTGTATTGCTATTCTTTTTACTTTCTCCTTATGTTTTACATAACTTGAGTAAGTCCAATTTGTTGCTTCACATTTAAAATTTTTCGCATTGAGGTCAAATTCTATATCTTTATTTTCTCCTGGAGTTAACACTTTGTCAGGAGATTCATACCATATCCAACCACCACCTGTGGAAAGAGCTAAGTTTATTTTTATGTTTTTTTTAAGAGGATTAAACACATCTATATAAAATCTGTTGACTTTCTCCCAATTGAAGTCTCCCTCTATACAGTAGGATGCTTTGTTAGAGTCAGTAACATCTTCAAAAATAAGTTCTAAACTTTTTTTACCATCGGTAGCCCATTTTTCGTTAAATTTTACTTCCACTGCTTGAGTGCGCCATCCTGCTATACTCCATTGTGTCTTATCTTCTTCAAACGATTCAAACAATATCTTATCACCTATCTGTTTTATTGTGGGTGAAATTTTATCAATTTTCTTTTCCCCATAAACTTTAATATTATCTATATATACAGGACCTCTTCCACCAACAAAAGTTAAAGTAATTCTTCTTACATCTTTGAGGTTCTCAACTTTAATTATGTTTCTCCATCCGCTTCTTTCTGCTTTCCAGTTAGGAGAACGCAAATTAAAAGTGACTTCTTTATTCCATCCAGAAACTAACCTTTGTTCAGGTGATTCATACCACTCCCATTTATCACCGGTACATAAAGCCATTGTAGTAAGAAGTGTTTCTTTATTTGGATTATAAATATCCATGGAAATTTTTTCTACTCCTGAGAAATCAAAAAACTGCTCTATCATAACCTGTGCTTTTTCAGACCAATCGGAATTTTCAAAATCAACTTTAAGTGCCTTTTCTCCTTCAGAGAAAATTTCTTTTGAAATACTTACAGCTTTAGTAGCTGTTTTCCAGCTTACTATTGACCAGTAGTTTACACCTTCAAAATCTTCCAGCACATACCAATCTTTAGAATAACCAGAACAAAAAAAAGCAAATAAAACTGTATTTATAAAAACTAATATTTTACTTTTCATAACATCCTCCTTTTTAGCTTATTTTATTACCATAATTTTATTTAATTTACTACTTTTAACTTTATAATCATTTATTGCTTCTATTTTGTAAATATAAAGACCACCGTCAACTTCTCTACCATTTTCGTCTTTTAAATCCCATGTAAATTCCTGATATGGAGAAAAAACTTTTAACCAACCATCCGAAGAACTTGTAAGAATTTTGACTAAATTCATGTTTATATCATAAATAGTAACTTTCACTTTAGAAGGAATCTGAATATTAACAAGAAATCTTATTTTTACTTCTTTATCTTTATAAAATTTTACAGGATTTTTCTCTAATGGTAAAATTTTAAGTAATTCTCCTTCCACGGTGAATTCTTTGTTACCCGAAGATTGATTATTAGAAAATTTAAGATACCCTTTAAAAGCAAAATCAGTTTTAGAAATAGCTGGGATTTTTGTTGATAAAAATCCATAAGTTGAAGTTGCTAAAGTAATATAAAAAAAATCTCCTGTATATGTATCATAAAACTTCATTTCATATACGCCATCTGTCATTCCTGAAATGGTTAATACTCTCTCAATAGTGTCATCTGTTTTCCTTATCCAGCCAAAACAACACTTATTCCCTTTCATTCCAAAAACCTCACCAGAAGGAACAACAGAAACATTAGCAGGTATAAAATCATCATTCACAAAATCAATTTCTTTTATAAAGTTTGAAAAAATTTTCATATGTTGAAGCATATCATCAGTAATATCTCCCCAACTACCACCGTCATTCCAATCTAACGGAGTTATAGCTGCTCCTGCAGACAAACCTGCCCAGATAGCATTGTGTAAATGAAATGGCTGTAAATTTTGATCATCTGTCCCAAATTCTCCAACGAAGTTTGGTTTTAAAAAACCTGCCCACATTTGTCTTGTATAGGTTATAATAGTATCTGCTACTTCTGAAGCATTATTTTTATCCTTATATGTATGAATCTCTGCAATATCAAAAATATTGTATCCGTTATTCCAAAACTGATCGCCTGATTTAGAACCACATGTAGGTTTTTTGTAAGGATCGTTTTGTTTGAAAAAATTATGCACTCTTTTACACCATTCTTCAGCAGCAGAAGGATTTATAGAGTAGCCTGTGGTTCCATTGATCTCCACTATTATATTCCATATAGCTAAAGATGTGCTATATCCCCATCTGGCAATAATGTATCTATAAAGTTTTTGTTGATAATCCCATACTGTAGATGTATCTGAATAAAAACCTTCTGGAGTTGTAATAAGACTGTAGGCATTTTTCGCCCAGTTTCCTGATGGCCATGGCTGTCCTGGAATTCTTAAAGCATCGTGAGGCCACAAACAGAGTATTATATGGATATTATTTTTTTCTGCTTGCTGAATATAGTTTTCTATTGTATAACATATCTGTTGATCATAAATACCAATACCTTTTGAAGTATTTTCAATCATCCCAACCCATGGAGGACCAACCCAGATTAATATCATGTTAACTCCAAACTCTTTTAATGTTTCAAACGGGACACTTAGAGAATTCCACGCTCTACAAAATCCAACTCCATAAAACGGAGTATTATCGTCATACATTAGATATCTTTTGTTAGGTGCTACTTTAATCCAACCATGGGAATCAGACTCCATGCATTCAAAGCTTAAAAGATTAGATTCAGTTTGTCCTGTTTGATCTTTTAAAAAAACTCTGTAGCTCCAAACTCCAGTTTCATTTGGAGTAAATCTTATTTTCCACTTTGTCCCGTCATAAAAACCAAATATTCTCCATTCTTTATTACTTGGAGAAAAAAACACACACGATAGGTCTACTTGGTGAGGATCATATGGATTTGTGTATGTTGCCGAAATTTCAACCACTAATTCAAATTTTTCATATTTACCTACTCTGTTTTTTTCAGGCAGCACTGTATTAATAGTAGGTAAACAAAAACATACATTTGTATAAAAAATAAAACTTATTAAAAAACCTCTCATTTTCTCCTCAAAAAATTTTTTGCTATCTCTATATTTTTAAGCACTTGTTTTTTAAAATCTTCATCTGAAGACAACTCCACTGCTTTTTCATATTGAATAATAGCTTCTTTAAAATCATCCTTTAATGCATACACCACTCCAAGATTGTTATAGTAGTCTGCAACATACGGATTAAGTTCTATTGCTTTTTTGTAGTAATAGATAGCTAAATCCAGTAAACCTTTATTTCTATATAATAAGCCTAAGTTAAAGTAAGGTGAAGAATATAAAGGATCTAAATCAATAGCTTTTTTATAATATTCAATTGCTGTGTTAAAATTTTTTTGTTTGAAATAAACATTTCCAATATTATTATATACTCTTGCATATGTCTGGTTCTTATCATTGTGTAACCATGACAGATTAGGTGTGAGGTTTGATGCTATTTTGTAGTGGTAAAGAGCTTTTTCTAAATTTCCTGATTTTTCATACTCCATACCTAAGTTGTTGTGTGCTCTAAAGTTATCAGGAAATTGTTTTGCTGTCTTAGACCACAGGTTAAATTCATCTTTCCAGTCTTTGTTGCGATTACAGGTTAAAATTGAATAAGGAAGCACAATTAAAACAAAAACTATATATCCCAATGTTTTGTTTCTTGTTAAAATTCTATACACTAACCAGCCAAAAAATAAACACATGCCAACAGAAGGCATATATAAAAATCTTTCTGCCAGTAATACTTCAATCGGGAAAATAATATTTGCAACTGGTAGTAATGAAATCAAGATAAAAAAAATGCAAAAAGAAAAAATTGAAAATCTTTTAATAGAAATAAATGAAATAGTAATTAAAAAAATTAAAAATAGAATTGAAAAAATTACTTTTAAGTCAAATACATTAAACGAAATCTCAACGACATAATCAGCACATAAATTTATAGGAAAAACCAACAACCTGAAATACTCAACTAGAACTTTCATAGCAGTTAAAAAAGTATAATACTGACTTCCTGCCCACCATCTATAAGGTAGATTGCTTCCTAATACACTTTTTCTTAAAATAATGTAAAGAAATAAAACTATTATAAACAAAATATAACTCTTAAAGAGAAATTTCTTTTTAAAAATTATATCATATGCAATTATAATACCAACTAAAGCAACTGCTGATTCTTTTGAAAATAATCCAAAAATAAAGAACAATAAGGACAAAAAGTAATAAATAAATCTTTCATTTCTAATGAAATACAATATGTAGAATATAAAAGATAACATACAAAACATACAAGCCAAAATATCAGCTCTGCCTTTTATCCAGCTTACTGCCTCTGTATGCACAGGATGCACTGCAAAAATTACACTACTAAATAAAGAAATTTTTTTGTTATTTAAAATCAAATCTGTAAGTATGTATAAAAATATAACCGTAACTGTATGAAAAATTATATTGCTTAAATGATAACCAAACGAAGAAAGTCTCCAGACTGAATAATCTAAAGAATAACTAAAGGTTACAAGTGGTCTATATATGTATGGCTTTGTTCTTGTATCTTCGGAAATAGTTTCTTTCAATATAAAAAATTTAAAAAAATTTGAGGGAGTTCTAATCCATTTGTTATTTACAATAATTGATGTATCATCCCAAACAAAATCATTTTTTAATGTGTTTAAATAAACAAGAAAAGATAAAAATATAACAAAAAGAATTTTCACCTTACTATAAAAATTTTACCAAAACTACTTTTTGAACTATGAGATTCAATTTGATACAAATAAAGTCCTGCTGGCAAAAGATATCCTTCGTCATCTTTAGCATCAAATATGAAATAATTTTCTCCAGCTTGATTGTGTTGGTATTCTGTGATCCTTACTAAATTTAGAGACACATCATATACTTTCAGCCTTACAGACATTGACTGTTTAAGATAATATTTTAGTTTAACATAGCTGTTGGTTTTGTTTAAATAAAAAGGGTTTTCAGAAGGAGGAAGAATAATTATAGAATCTAAAAATTCTTTTTGATCTGAAAAAGGAGCTGTTGAAGATTTTAAAATAAAATTTGCTTGTATTACTTTATTAGAATCAACCACAATACTTACAGTTTGGGCCTCTGAGAAAATATCTCCTGACCAGTTTAAAAATTCATACTCATCTTGAGGATAGGCAACAAGTGTAAGTAAAGTCCCGGCTGTATATACACCCCCTATTGGATTCAAGTACACAAATCCAGCATTTTGAGGTGAAATTATAACTGTAACTGTGTAAGTTGTGCTACTTATAGAGGAAAAATTAGCTGTTATGTTTTTGTTAGAATTCATAGTGATTTTTAAAGGATTTTCATTAGTTGTTATATCACCACTCCATCCAGAAAACACATATCCATTGTTTGAAAAGGCAGTAATTTCAACCTGTGTATTTTCTTGATACACACCTCCAACCGGATTCACACTTACTTTTCCGGCTTGTTGTGGTGAAATAGTTATATTTAAAGTATAAGTAATACTGGTTGAACCTGATTGTACAAAGTTTGCTGTAATACTTTTGTTGGAGTCCATAACAATACTTGCGGGATTCTGACTACCAGAGAGATCCCCACTCCAGCTGTTAAATACATAACCACTGTTAGGTTGTGCTGTAAGAGTCACCTGAGTTCCTGCTATATATAACCCACCTGAAGGGTTTAGATAAACCACACCTGAACCGGAAGGAGAAATACTTAAAGATAACCTGTAAGTGTTAACAGTTGATTGAATAAAATTAGCAGTTATATTTTTATTTGAGTTCATAACAACAGTGGCCGGGTTTTGACTGCCAGTTATATCTCCTGACCAGCTGCTAAATACATATCCACTGTTAGCCTGCGCTGTAAGTGTAACTTGAGTGCCTGCTGTATATGTTCCACCTGGTGGAGATAAAGTGACACTTCCTGAGTTCTGAGGATTTATGTTGATAGAAATAGTATAAGTTTGAGGAAGATCACTTAATGCATTATTTTTATACCAGCTTCCCCAATTAGTAGGACTATTCGGATTCCAATTATATACCATATCTAAATACTCGACTCCTCCGCTGTTTCCACACCAGGACCATCCAAATATACTCATTCCGTACTGTCTTGCATAATTAACTATTGCTTGTTCATCAGGATCTCCATCAGAGTGATAATGTCCAAATTCGCCTATGCATAGTGGTAAATTATTATTATAGTAATAACTTAAATAATACTGAACTTTTGAAGCTGTATTGTAGACACCATACATATGAACCGAAAGAATTGTATTATTCAAAGTATCAGCACTCAACACATTTGTGGCATTATATCTCATAGTGTTATTCCAATCCTGACCCCAACAAGGTGCGTCTACCATTATAACATGAGTAAACCCGGCATTTCTTAAAGCAGATATTGCATTTTTGGTAGCATTCACCCAGCCGCTGGTGTTGAGGTTACCCCATGGTTCATTGCCTATATTTATTATTACAAAATCCTCGTGTCCAATTAAAACATTCTTTATCTCAATCCAGTAGTTGACTGCTGTTTGTAGATCACATGCAGCACTGTCTTCTCCATAACCTGTTGTATCATGTACTTCTAAAACTATTGCTTTAAAACCTAAATTTCTTGCTTCACTTATTATTGCAGAAACTTCATGAGCTGGAATTTTTGTCCATCTATAACCGCAAGAAAGAACTACTCTTACAGAATTTGCACCCCAACTTTTTATACCCTGAAGAGCAGAACCTAAATATCCTCTATACCATGCATGCCCATGATTTATTCCAACCAAACGAATCACTTGTCCATTTCCATCTAATAAATTTCTTCCATTTACTCTAAGCTGGTTAGGTTTAAGTTGAGAAAACAAAAAAATGTTGGAATTAAGTATTATTAAGGTTGTTATAAAAAATATTTTCTTCATAACTTTAATAAAAAATAAATCCTAAAGATATATAATGAAAAAAACCTATATTTTCTCCAAGAGGCACCAAACAATAATCTATCTTTAAACCTTCTTTTCTAAATCCAAAACCTAATCTAAAATTTGAAATTATAGGCAAATCACTAAGGGATGGTAATTTTAATACATTGCCTGCTCTTATAGCTATTTCTTCTTTTATTCCTCTATATAGAGGAACTTCTAATCCTGTATGGAATGAAATTAAACCATCCAAATTGTATTTTATGTTACCAACTACAACAAAATTGTTAGGCATTATATAACTTACTCCACAGTTTAAATTAAAAGGCAAAATCTCTGAGTCTTCTCCCATATAAACAAAACTTTTTCCTATTTGTTTTACACTAAAGCCTAAAGCAGCTCTTTGTTTTCTGATAAGTACACCTAAATCTAAACCTCCAGCTAGATTATAACCCTCTTCTAAAGAAAAAGATTCATATACTATTGTTGTGCCTAATCCAAAATAAATTTTATTTAATTTTCTTGCGTATGCTATAGTGTGTATTAAAGAAAAATAATCACTACTATTATATTCACTTTCAAGTCTTGTCCACATATAGTTAAAAGAAAAAGCAACCACGGATTTATTTTTAAAAGATTTTGCTAAAATCAAATCACTTCTATTTATATCTGCTACCCAATTTGAATACATAATTTTAAATTCAAAAGGATTTATTCCCACAAGACCGGCAGGATTGTGGTAAATATTTTCTACTTCCTCTGATAAACCACATAAATTTTCACCTAACCCAGTGGTTCTTGCTCCAAAAAACAGTTTTAATCCACTAAATCCGCTACAAAAAACATAAAAAGATAATGACAATAAAAAAATATAAAGCAACAAGGGCTTAAATCTGCAATAACCTCTCATTGATAAGGTGGGCTCCTTTCTAAATTAATTTGTTCTAAGAAAAACGATATTACCAGTTTACAGAATCAATCCAAATATAACCATTAAATGTAAAAGTTGAACCATCTCCGGTCCCTATCTTCACTCCAACCAACCTTACCTGGGACAAATTACAACCATTATCCCAACCCCATACTTCATTAGCTGTATTTACTGAGATCTGATTCCATACTCCAGGAGTAATATCACCACCTATATTGCGCCAGCTACTATATTTACTATTCCAATTTGAGTCTTTAAAAAATACCTGGATACCGTTAGATGGTGTAGCAACTGTTTCAGAAGGGACCCATACCCATACTGTAACTATTTTATTACTTAAATCAGTCGGCGTTTGAAGGTCTACAAATGTCTCACCTTTAGAATAGTTAGCATGTCCTCCTTGAAGGTTAACTGTACATCTTAAACTTGCCTGACCATATCTTGCTTTTGATGTATCTCTTGATACCGCTGTAATTGCTTGAGAATCAGTATATGTCTGATGGACCCAACCCTGAACAGATGTTTCAAAATTATACCTTGCTGTATCAGAACCTACTTGTTCAAAATTAGCTGTTACTGTTTTGTTAGAATCCATTGTAACTGTAGTTGGGTTTGAGGTTACTGTATTTTGTCCTATTGTCCAGTTTAAAAACTGATATCCACTTGAAGGAGTAGCCGTTAATATTACTACCTGTCCAGCAGTATATGTACCACCAGCAGGATCCAGTGTAACATTTCCACCACCAGCTGGATTTATGTTAACAGTAAGTGTATAGGTGGGCTGTTGCTGTTGGGTAAAATTAGCTGTAACTACTTTGTTTGAGTTCATTGTTATCGTTGCATGGTTTGTTGTTCCTGTTAAATCTCCACTCCAGTGGCTAAATACATACCCACTTGAAGCAGTAGCTGTTAAGGTCACCTGCGTTCCAGCAGTATATGTGCCACCAGCAGGATTCAACGTAACATTTCCACCACCATCTGGATTTATGTTAACAGTAAGCGTATAGGTGGTCTGCTGTTTGGTAAAATTAGCTGTAACTACTTTGTTTGAATTCATTGTAATAGTAGTTGGATTTTGGTTGCCAGAAAGATTACCACTCCATCCTTCAAATACCCAACCACTTTCAGGGTGTGCCTGAAGTGTCACCACAGTTCCAGCCGTATACACTCCACCAGCTGGATTCAAAGAAACCGTTCCTGCTTCAGAGGGCTCTATACTAACAAGAAGAGTATAAGTCGTTCCACCTCCACCACCTGTCTGAGTAAAGTTTGCCGTAACAGTTTTATTCGAATCCATCACGATACTCACAGAGGCAGAATTCCCACTTGCATCACCACTCCAGTTATTAAACACATAACCAGGATTTGCCTTAGCTGTAAGTGTCACTTGTGTTCCAGCAGGATATGTACCACCAGGAGGATTAAATAGTACAGTACCACCACCTAAAGGATTTATGTTTACAGTAAGAGTGTAGGTGCTTACTTGCTGCTGTGTAAAATTAGCTGTAATTACTTTGTTTGAATCCATAGTGATTTGTGCAGGATTTGTTGTGCCTGTTAAATCTCCACTCCAGTGACTAAACACATACCCGCTTGAAGCAGTGGCTGTTAAAGTAAGTTGTGTCCCAGCAGCATATGTACCACTTGAAGGTACAACTACTCCTGCTGCAGCTGGAGAGATATTAACTGTAAGTGTATAATAAGCAGTTGTACTTTGTTGTGTAAAATTAGCTACTATTGTTTTGTTTCTATCCATCAAAACAGTAACAGGATTTTGTGTACCTGTCAAATCACCACTCCATCCGCTAAAAACATAGCCACTTTTTGCAGAAGCAGCAATAGTAACAACTGTACCAGCATTATATGTTCCACCTGGAGGATTTAATACTACCTCACCGCCAGTCTGAGGATTACATACCACAACTAACGTGTAAGTGGTTGTAGATGTAGTTACTGGTGATTTTGATTTTTTAGCACAACTTAAGAAATTAAATAATATAAAATTTACAGTTAGAAAGAAAATAAACAATTTCTTCATAAATTTGCTTCTCCTTTTTTGATCATTAAAATTTTAAATTTATATCAATTTCATCTATTAAAAAGGAGCTATCTTTCTAATATAAGATTTAAAATAGCTCTCCTTTTTAAAAGATGAAACTGAAATTAAAATTTATACAATTTAAAGAGAGGGGGCACTCTCGCTTCATTAAAAGAGTACCCCCTCTTTTCAACACAAAAATTACTGCCAATCAAAAGAATCAATCCAGATGTAGCCATTAAATGTAGCTGTTGAGCCACCACCAGTTCCAATTTTTACACCAACTGCTCTAACTTTAGTCATATCAAATCCTGCTTCATCATATGCCCACTGTTCAGTAGCACAATCAATCGTAATCTGCACCCAAGTATTCGTTTCAAGTCCATAAGGTGGATTACCTATGTTTTTCCAAGAACTATATCTATTTTTCCAATTGCTATCTTTAAAGAAAATCTGAATACCATTTGGTTTTTGTGGATCTCCTGCTGCTTCATCTGGTAAGAATACCCATACAGAAACAGTTGCATTAGATAAATTTACAGGCACAGTAGTAACTCCAGAAGGGCGATTATTTTGCATATCTACCCATGCTTCACCTTTTGTGTTAGGTAAAACTGTTTCATCTCCTCCCTGTATATTTACCGTACACCTTAAGCTTGCCACTCCATTTTTTGCTTTTGATGTATCTCTTGCTACAGCAGTAATTCCTTGAGAATCCCTCCAAGTTTGTGCCTGCCAACCTTGAGCAGTAGTCTCAAAATTATATTTTGCAGTATCAGCACCACCACCGCCGCCACCACCACCGCCACCGCCACTGCCACCACCAGAGGCAGTGAAAACAGCTGTTACAGATTTATTAGAGTTCATAATAATTGTTACAGGATTTGAAGTTCCTGTTAGGTCACCTGACCAAGATGAAAATATATAACCTGAATAAGGAGTTGCTGTAAGTGTAACTTGAGTCCCAGCAGGATACGTCCCCCCTGCAGGATTTAAGGTAACTGCTCCCGCTCCTTGTGGAGAAATTAATACATTAAGAGTATAAGTAGTAGTAGTACCGCCGCCACCACCGCTGCCACCACCACTGCCACCACCACTGCCACCACCGCCACTTCCGGTTTGAGTAAAGTTAGCTACTACAGTTTTGTTTGAGTTCATAGTAATAGTAGCAGGATTTGTTGTCCCGGTTAAATCTCCAGCCCAACTAGAAAACACATATCCACTGTGTGGGGTGGCTGTAAGTGTTACAACTGTTCCTGCGTTGTATGTGGGTCCGGAAGGATTAAGTGTAACTGTTCCTGCACCGGGAGGGTTAATAATCACATTTAATGAGTATGTTTGGGTTTGTGCACTCGATGGAGCAGTTTTTCTTTGGCTACAGCTAAAAAACAACACAACAACCAGTATTGCTGTAGCTATTTTTATTATTTTATGCTTCATATTTTGTACCTCCTTTTTAATTAGAATTTAAAATTTTTTAGCAAAACATACTTCAAACTTCTTAGACGAAAAATTTATTGAAATTTCAAAATCCTTACCAAAATGTGAAAATTTGCCAACTTTTGAAGTAGTAATGAAGATGTCTACTACATTATAAACCCATACACCAGCAAGTGTCACAAGCAAAAAGTTTACAATATCTATACTTGATGAATAATCTTCATAGGCAAACTCATCTTTGGTGTCTTCATATTCTTTATATCTTGCTTCGGCATAACTCCACATTAAGATGCTACTTAAAATCAAACCCCCAGATGCAGAGGCAAGAATTATCCCTTTTATTTTTTCTTGCTTATGACCTAAATAGATGTGTCCTGCTCCTGGGAACAGCATAGAAAAAACAATAGCCCCTGTTTTTTTTGAAGCATCTATATTTGTGAACTTTAAAGACTGCTCTTTTTTATATGAAATTTCTGATAATTTTACACCACAATTTTGACAGAATTTAGCAGAAATTAAATTTTTTGTTTTACAGGAGAGACAAATTTTTTCTTGATTTTGAGAAGCTGGCTTTTCATCATGAAAGATTGTTGATTTAGATTTGACTAACCTCGCACCACAATCTTGACAGAACATATTCTCATCAGGATTTTCAATCCCACATCTGTCACATATAATTCCACCATATATAATACTAATAAACAGTGGCAGAAAAAATATTAAAAATTTTGTTTTTCCCATCCCATAGTGGTGGAGGATGCAATTTTTTTGCTAAAAATAAATTTAAAAATTAAACTTTTTTAACAAAAATTTTTTACATTATGTCAAATTTTTTACACTTTTTTATAAATACTTAATTTTTCAATTGATTTTATTATCACAAATATTGCCAGAATTGTTAAAATTGATGCCATAATTATAGATATGTCAATAATTCTATGGAAAATTTTTACATATATGGTATAAACTAAAGCACTCAAAGTAGTAATAACCATAAATATCATCGGCAAAGATATACTGTAACCACCTTTATAGTTTTGTTTTTTAAACCAGACAAAAACTACAAGTAAAACTAAAGCAGCAAGAAGCTGGTTAGTAGCACCAAACAACGGCCAGATTATTCTCCAGCAAGGTACTATATTTCCAGAAGCATCTTTTATTTTTACACTTAAAAGAATAAAAGGCAACAAAAGCGACACCAGAGTAGCAACTATTCTATCTATTAAAGAACTTGTATGTTTTTCTATGAGTTCCTGAAAAATATATCTTGAGATTCTTGTAGCGGTGTCAAGTGTAGTAAGAATAAAAGCTGATATTGTAAGAAACCCGATGGTTTTGCCAATTTCTGGCTCTATCCCAAAAACGTTTATAAACTTAGAAAGGCCTGAAGCATAAATCTGTTGAGGATTTTTTAAATCTGTATTAAAGGGCAACATCATTAAAGTACTTAAAGATACAGCTGCTACTATTCCTTCAAGGATCATTCCACCATAACTTACAAATTTAGCATTTTTAATATTGTCAAGCTGTTTAGAAGTTGTTCCAGAAGCAACCAGTGAATGAAACCCAGATATTGCACCACAAGCTACTGTTATAAAAATAAAAGGAAAAAGAGGTCCAACTGAACCAGAATAAAAACTTACAAACCCGGGATATAAAATTTTGTTTTTTCCAAAGATAAGTCCTAAAATTCCTATTAACACACTAAAATACAAAAAATAACTTGAAAGGTAATCCCGTGGTTGAAGTAAAAACCAAACAGGCAACACAGAAGCAAATATACAATAAAGAAGCAAAATCCAAATCCATATATTTTTTGACAAAAAAATTATTTTAAAATTTAAGTTAAAAACTATACCCAGAAGTATCAAAATTAAAGCAATAACAGTTGAAGTTACTAAATCAAATTTAACTCTATAAACTAAAACTCCAAATAAAACAGCCACACCAACATACCACATACTCACCTGCGCTACCGAGGCATTAGATGAAAAAGTATCAGCTGCTATGTCTGCAAATACTGCTACCACATACATCAAAGAAAACCATATAAAAACAAGCAGTACCTTATATGTAGTTTTGTCTATGTATTTGTTTGCTATTTCTGCAATTGATTTTCCTTGGTGTCGAACAGAAATTACAAGAGAACAAAAATCATGTACCCCTCCTATAAAAATTGCGCCAATAACAATCCACAACAAAGTTGGTACCCAACCAAAACTAAAACCAGCAAAAATTGGTCCAACTATGGGGCCTGCTCCAGCAATAGAAGAAAAGTGATGGCCAAGAAGTACAAGTCTATTTGTAGGAACAAAATCAACTCCATCTTTTTTAACTTGTGAAGGAACTTCTTCGGTTTCTTTTATTTCTAAGTTTCTTTCTAAAAAATTAGCATATATAAAGTAAGCTAGAACAAAAATACAAATTACAACCAGTATATATATAGTCATATTAAACCCATCCAGTAAAATTTTAAAAATTTTATTAGCTATTTTTCTAACCTTACTATATCATCTTCATCCAGATACTTACCTCTGCTTACTTCTATTATCTCAAGAATATCTGTAGAGGAAGGATTTTCTATTCTGTGAGGAACACCCTTATTTACTTTAAAAGTTTCTCCATTTTTGACATACTTTGTTTTTCCATTACAGGTAATTTTAGCCACACCTGATACTACAAACCACATCTCACTGCGCTTTAAGTGTTTTTGTAAGCTTATTTTTTTGTTAGGTTGTACATTTATGAGTTTTACCTTGTAGTTGTCTTTTTTTGTTAAAACTGTATAAAATCCCCACGGTCTTTTTGTGGTTTTGTGGTATTTTGTTGTTTCATCTTTTATTTTTTCAATTATCTGTTTGATTTTGGAGATATAACTTTTATTTAAAACTAATAAAGCATCTTCTGTATCAACTACAATTGTGTCTTTTAATCCAGCTGTAACTATTATTCGACTCTGGTCTCCTACTATTATTGAATTTGTACTCTCTAAATCAAAATTTTTTGAAAGAATAACATTATTATTTTTATCCTTTTTGTAAATTCTTTCAAAAGATATCCAGCTGCCAACATCATCCCAGAAAACTTTTTGAATAGGGATGAGTTTTAACTTATTTGTTTTTTCAATCAATCCTTTATCAATTGATATAGGTTTTAGCTTTTCATACAATTTATCAACTTCATCATAGTTAAATTTTTCAAAATTTTTATATAAATCATTTTGAAATTTTTTTAATTCTTCAAAAAAGGTTTTTATTTTAAAAACAAAAATTCCACTATTCCAGTATATATTTTGATTTTTCATCAGTTTTTTAGCCAAGTTATACTCAGGCTTTTCTATAAATTCTTCAACATTATAGCAAACATTATTTTTACTTTTATTTTTTACCTTTATATGACCATAATCTGGCTCAACTCTATTGGGTTTTATTCCGAATAACACTATGTTTTCATCTTCTGCCAGTTTTTCTGCTTTTTTAACATATGAGACAAGTTCACCTGATGGTTTAATAATATGGTCTGAAGGGAAAACTCCTACTATTTCTTCATCACAAAATTTATTTTTTATAAACCAACAACCTAAACCAACAGCAACAAGAGTATTTCTTACCTCGGGTTCGGCAATTATATTTTCCAGTGGGAAATCTATATTTAAATCTTGAAGATTCTCTTTTATTAAGAACTTATATTCTCTATTTACCACAACAAAAATTTTCTCTAAAGCAGTAAATTTTTTTACCCTAAGAAATGTTTGTTGAAACAAAGAATACCTGGAAGAACCAATTTTTAACAAAAATTTAGGTGAAAATTTTCTTGATAATGGCCACAGACGAGTACCTGCTCCTCCAGCTAAAATTATAGAGTTCATATTAAATCAACTTTTCTTTTATAAATTCTTTTATTTCTTTTATAAATCTTTCTTTGCTAAATTTCAATGCTTGTTGCCTTATTTTCTGAGGTTCAAATACCATTTTCTCAAACTTTAAAACTGCTTCTTTTACAGCTTGAGGTGTTTGGGTATCAAAAAAAATACCCGTGTGATTTTCAATAACCGTCTCCAAAACCCCACCTTTGCGATAAGCCACAACAGGAATACCACACGCTTGGGCTTCAACAGGTACTATCCCAAAATCTTCTTCTGCAGGAAATATCAAAGCTTTTGCATTTTGATAGTAATATTTTAACTTTTCATCATCAACCCATCCTAAAAATTCTATATTGTTATGTTTTTTAGCTAATTTCTTCAAATAGAATTCCTGCTGACCAGAACCAATTATTTTTAAATTTCTTTTTAACATTTTAAATGCTTCTATTACGATATCAATTTTTTTATAAGGAGCAAATGCAGATACAACAAGATAATAACTATCTTTCTTTAAGTCTGGATTATTTTTAAAACTGGCAGGGACAAAAAAATCTGTATTCACCGGTGGATAAATAACAAAAGAATCACGATTATAAATTCTTTTTATTCTTTCTTTTACATTGTTGGAGTTAGCAACAAAAAAGTCTACATTTTGTGAGGTTTTAACATCCCAGTGTTGAAGATGTTTTCTAATTACTCTCATAGCTAATTTTGCAAAAAAAGAGGAATTGGAGTTTTTACCAAAATATAAATCATACATATCCCAGATATATCTCATAGGAGTATGACAATAACATATATGAAGTGTTTTATCTCCAATTTTTACTCCTTTAGCTACACAATGGCTTGAACTTATAACTAAATCATAACCAGAAAGATCAAATTGAGATATTGCTAACGGCATAACTGGCAGATAATATCTATAATTTTTTTCAATATTAGGAAATTTCTGAATAAATGATGTATGAATTTTTCTGTCTTCTATAATTTTTGAAGTACTACCTGGAATATAAACTAAAGTATAAATATCCGCTGACGGAAAAATTTCACACAACGCCTCAAGCACCTTTTCTCCTCCTCGCATCCCAGTAAGCCAATCATGAACTAAAGCTACTTTTATGTTAGTTAAGTTCATAAAAACTAACAAGTACTCCTAAGCGCCTGTAATCTTTACCGATAAATGGAAAGATGTATCTTAACATTCCTGCTTCGTAATAAGTTTTTTTTACTATAATCTTTATAGTTGAAATCTCAGGTTTATCTAAAGCTACCTCTAACCGACACCATCTGTCTGGTTCTAGTTTTAAAGTAGAATATTTTTGCATATCTAAAAACACAGTTACTTCTTGATCTTTTATGTGCTTGTTGTAAAATTCTAGAATAACTTTATTACTTTTAAAATATTTAGTGCTAAATATAGCGTATTTATCTGTAAAAAATACATTTTTTTTGTCTTGAAATTTTTCTTTGCCATATATACCTGCATAAGGTTTATACATTAAAACATTAAAGTTTTTCAATTTTTTAATGTTTACATAAGAAGATATTAAAAAAAATAAACTTACTAATCCAAAAACTATCCACTTTGTTATATAAAAATTTTTTTCAAAAATTTTATCATGAGAGACAAAAGAAAGCAGCATCCAAAACAAAATAGAAACTTCTTCTGCATCTAAGTGGTGACCAAAAAAACTTACAATTAAAAAACAAACCAGAATTATGCTTATTATTACTTCAAAATGGTTTTTATTTTTTACTGAATAAAAAAAGGACTTTAAAATAAAAACAACAATTAAACCAAACAAACACAAACCTAACACTCCTATCTCCGCAAGAAAATGTACATAAGTATTACAAGCATTATCTGATAAATATCCTGATTGAATAATATTGTAAAAATTTATATAAACACTTTTTATTCCATTCCCAACTAATATATTGTTTTTAAAAAGTCTCCATCCAACTTTCCAAAAAATACTTCTACCTTGTATTTCTTCTTTTAAATTGGTTTTCAAAATTCTAGTTAACCCGAAAGTATTTATTTTTAATATCAAAAAGCAAAAAATAAAAATAAGTATTAAAATAAAAAAAACTAATTTAACAGAAAAAAAAACTTTTCGGTTACTTATTACATATAAAACACTGAAAACAGCAACTAAAATCATAAGAACTAAAGCACTTCTAGAACCTGTAAGTAACAAATTTGTACTGACAATAAGTCCTATAGCAATAAAAGTTACTATTTTATATTCAAGTTTTCTAAAAACAAGTAAATAATAAGCAAAAATAAAAACAACTAACGAAGAACTTAAAGCAAAAGAATTAACATTAGAAAAGGAACTATTTATCCTTTTTTCCCATGGAACTCCGTAACCAAAATTAGTTGTTATAACTCCAAAATGCTGAAAAATTCCACCAATGCAAGCAATTATAAAACCTATTATTAAAAATTTAAAAAACTTTTCAATTTCGATCTCACTTTTAAAAAGCAAGTTCAAAATAAACAACAAGATACTAACCACAAAAGGAACAAAAAAATATCCTACCACATGCACTACCATATTAAAACTATCTTCACCTTTATAATTAACAGGATAAACTATCCCAGGGTATATAAGATAAAAGAAACTCCAGAATGCTGAAATTATATTTATTATAAAGAATAAAAACACTAAAAGTATTATAGCTTTATTTTTATTATAATTATAAAAAATATTCCCACTAAATTTATTAGATAAAACAAAACCCAAAACTAAAAATAAAATCAAAAGTGATACTACAGGATAATAGTAAGAAGACAAAAATGTTGAAAGTCCATTAGCTGTTGGCAATATAAGCCCAGCTATGCTATAATCTTTACATAAAAACCCCCAAAAAAAACTAACAACACAAAAAAACAAAAGCCACCAGTTAAAACTTAATCTACCCGGTGGTGGACATACTTCTAAAAAAAATACAATAACACCTATTATAAACAAAACAAAACCAATTTTAAAATTCTTTAGTGTTTTGGTTGTTTTAAGAATTTTATACTCCAAGGCTTCTTTGTTGAAGGTTATTTTATCATTTATATTTTCTTTCATTACTATAGCTTGTTAAATAATTCGATATGTTTTTTGGCTGATTCTTTCCAAGAGTATTTCTCTACATGTTTAAGCCCTTTTGCCTTTAAAGTCTCTCTTATTTTTTCATCTTCAACTATCTTTATTATACCATCTTTTATGCTTTCAATATCATGTGGATTTACATAATATACAGCATCATGGCATATCTCTTTAATTGAAGGTATATCAGAAGTGACAACAGGACAGCCACATGCCATCGCTTCTATATTAGGCAAACCGAATCCCTCATAGAAAGATGGATAAATACTTGCCAAAGCTAAGTTATAAAGCAAAGGAAGCTCAAAATCATCAACATATCCTATATAAAAAATATCATTTTTAAGTTTAGAAATAATCTGCATCACTTCTTTATTTTTCCATCCACGAAAACCAACAATTAAAAGTTTTATGTCCTTTCTTATGTATTCTGGCAACAAACTATATGCTTTAAGAAGTCCTAAAAGATTTTTTCTTGGTTCTACACTTCCAACAAATAAAAGAAAATTTTCAGGAAGATTTTTTTTATTTCTATATTCTTGTAAAACACTTTTTTCTATTAAACAAAACTTGTTTTTATCATATCCATTGTAGATTGTAACTATTTCTCCTTTATATCCTTTAAGCAATCTTTTAGCTTCTTCTTTTACATAATTGGAAACTGTAACTATTATATCTGATTTATAAATATTTCTCCAAAAATTTTTTCTAAAGAACAAAACACGATCTTCAGGATGCCATTGGGGATATAAATGAAAAGAAAAATCATGCACTGTAGTGACAATCTTTTTTGCTTTAATCTCATCTAATGGGATAAAGTTTGGTTCAAAATATATGTCGTAATGGTTTTTATCATAGTGAAACAGTAGTCTTAAGTAAAATTTTATGAAACGCTTCACAAAACGTTCGGTTTTATATCCAAACGAAGTGTGAAGAAACTTATTTATCATAAAAAAATTAAAGATAGATTTTACCCCAGGAATAGAATATTTAACAATAATTGAAAACTTACTCCATGGACTAATTTCCCAAAAATTAGGTTTCCTTTTAAAAAATTTATCAGTATTTCCTATTCCGTAGTAGAAGTAATATTTATTTACTTTGTCAAGTTGTTCTATATTTTCAAGAATGCTAAATAAGTATCTTCCTACACCGGTTAAGGGAGATAGAAGAGGAACTGAGTTGACTACTATTTTTTTCATGACAATTATAACATTTTAATTCTTATATAAAAAATTCCTAACCACATAAAAATATAAATTATATTAAACGAAATTCTAAATTTATTTCTTGTAATATATAAAATCATAAAACTTAATATAAAAAATTCCAAAAATACCCTTAAAGGATTAACATTGTCCCACAGTTTATGGGATGCAAATATTAATTCTAACAGATAACCGACCCAAACAAACTTTATTAAACTATCCACAAAGTTTTTTTTAACAAATCTGAAAGAAAAAATTACTCCTAAAGAAACAAAAAATACAAATACTAATATCAAAGCAAAACCCAAAAAATATGTATCTTTAAATATAGACAAATTAGTCAGATATGTATATATTCCACTAAATGGCATACCGAAATTATCTCTGCCATAATAAAAAGAAAATTTACCCCAGTTAAAAAATAAAATTATCTGCCATAAAAACCAAACAATACTGCTTATAATAAACACTCTAACTACAGCCAAAAAATAATTCTTATTTATTTTTTTTCTAAAATAAAAGTAAATACTTATTAAAATACCAACTACAGGAACAACTAACAATGTCTCTTTACTTAATAAACCCAGTATTAAAAAAACTTTTGCCAAAAAAAATTTATTTTTTTTAAAAAAGACAAAAAATGAAACGAGAAAAAAACTTCCAACTATTTCTGTTAGGTTTCTTGATAGAGACAAAATAAATCCTGGTTGTAAAGAAAATAAAACAACCTCTATCCAGCTGTAACCAAGAAATTTTAAATATTCTGCTACCATAAACGAAAAACCAAAAATAAAAAAAAGATTTACTATTATCATTACTGCAGGAACTAACTCAAAATTACCACCAAAAGACAACAGCCACACTAAAAATGGATAAACTATACGCTGATGTCTATAAGGAGGAGCATCTAGTGTTATACCAAATTCTGTAAGTTTTGAAGTAAATGGATTTAAACTAAACCTATAGTAAAACTGTCCATCATAACCACTTTTTTTAACGACAACAAGATTTTTTGGTATTCTTTTAGTATCACAGAAAATTTCACCAGCATTAATAAAATAAGATGGTTTATATTCAAAATTATTTAATCTTAAAAAAATAAAAAAACTATACAAGAACAAAACTATAAATGAAGATTTAATATTTCCTTTAAGTGAGTTATATGAAACATGTGGTAGATTGTTCACTTTTTATATTTTTCTTATTTTTATTTTGTTCCAACAACTGCATAATCATCAGGATAAATTGAAATATCATTTTTATCTTGCAAGCAGTTGTAGGAATGTATCATATATAATACAAAAATATCTTTAAAACCAATAAACTCTAAATACATAACTAAAAACTCCGGCATCAAAAGAAGCCCATGTGTCGGATCCAGGAAGTAATTCTTTAAAACTATTTCATTTCTTATGTTTACAGTTTCAATAATAATTTTACCTTTATAGGAAATTTTATCATAACATAATTTTAAAAGTCTTTGTAGTTCATTTCTGCTTAGATGTTCTATTTAACTGGAAAACAGAAATTCCACATAAGGAATTATTTCCAATTTTTTCTAAATATCTTATAGCATCATCCTTAACAACCTTTAATTCTTTTTTAAACAAATCTCCACATTCACAACATTGTTATCAACACCTATATAACTAATTTGTTCTTCATTTAAAACCTCAAGAAACTCACCTCTTCCACAACCTACATCCAGCCAGGGTAGAAATTTATTTTCAGCATATGCTTGCTTTACATATTCTGTGTAGATTCTTTGCCAATTTTTAATTTCTTGAGTTTTACCTCTAAATATCTGTTCAAATAAAAAATAAAAAAGTTCATCCTAATATTTCTTTTTCCATTTCTCATATTCAAAGTCAGATATCTCTTCAGCAGTCTGTTTTAAACTTTTAAGTAAGAAACTTTCCTGCAATTTTAAACATTGATCCTTATATGTTTTGTTTTTTAAAATAATTTAAGAAAAAACTTTTTTATAATAATCAATAACTTCGTAAGTATCTCCATCTTTTATAACTTCTCCATGATGCAAAAGAATTACTCTATTACATAATCTTAAAACATTTTCAAGATCATGGCTAACAAAAATTATAGTTTTATTTTGACTTTTAATCTCTTCAATTTTTTTATAACATTTTTTTTGAAAGTTAATATCTCCTACAGCTAAAACCTCATCTATCAGCAGAATATCCGCAGGAGCATTTATTGCGACAGAAAAACCTAATCTTGCAAGCATGCCAGTTGAGTAGGTCCTGATAGGTTGAAAAACAAACTCATCTAACTCAGAAAAACCCACAATTTCATCAACTTTAGACAAAATCTCTTTTTTTGTCATTCCTAAAAGTATACCATTTAAAATTATATTCTCATAACCTGTCAAATCTGGATGAAAACCAGCGGAAAGTTCTAAAAGTCCTACAACTTTACTTTTTACTATAATTTCACCATTTGTTGGTTTTAAAACTCCAGCAATAAGTCCTAAAATTGTACTTTTCCCTGCTCCATTATGGCCAATAATCCCAACCGTTTCTCCTTTATAAATTTCAAAACTAATATTTCTTAAAGCACATAATTTATTTCTTTTTAACTCCTTGATAGCTAAAGGTAAATTAAACAAAAAATTTTTAATCCCTATAAAGCTATGATAAAGTGGATAATACTTTGTAACATCTTTAAAAATAACAACAGTTTCTTTCATACTACCTCTGCGAACTTCCATCTAAGAAAGCTATAAATTTTATATCCTACAAAATATGCAACCAGACTGTAAGCAGCTGCTACTAATAGTAAATCTAAGTTTATTTTATTAAATAAAAATATGTTTCTGTATAAAATCACAAAATACGCCATAGGGTTGATATATAAAAAAATTTTATATTTTTCTGGAACCATATTTTCAGAATAAATTATGGGAGTAATATAAAAAAGTAAATTAGTGAAAACTATTACTAATCTTTCTAAATCTCTAAAAAATAAATTTATTGAACTTATTATTAAACTTATTCCTGAAATAAAAACAAACTGAAAAAAAACCACAAAAGGTAATAAAAAAATAAAATATGGAAATTTTTGACGATATATAAAAACAAACAAAAGAATTACAGGTATTGACAGCAAAAAATGAAACATATCGCTTAAAACCATTGAATACACAAGTGTTTCTCTTGGAAAGTTTACCTTTTTTATCAATGAAGAATTATTCAAAAAAAGCGTTGAGGAAGCAAAAATAGAGTTAGTATACCACTGCCAGCAAAAAAGTCCTGAAATTAAAAATAACACATAGTTTTCAATTTTTAGTTTAATCACAACTTTAAAAGCCACAAAAAAAACTAAAGCTGTAAATAACGGACTTAACACAGACCATAAATAACCTAAAAAGCTATTTTTATATCTTACTTTTATCTCTTTTTTTGTGAGCTCTGAAATAAGGTCAAAAAAATATCTAACTTTTGATTCCTTAAGGTTCATATTTTAAAATGCTTTCTTCTAATTCTTTTAAAGATACAGCAGCCGTTCCAACTTTTCCTACAACTATTCCTGCAGCGAAATTAGAAATCTCACACCCAGACACAAAATCTGAACCAGCTGCTAAACATAAAGTTAATATTGATATCACAGTATCCCCTGCTCCTGTTACATCATAAACTTCTTTTGCTCTTGTAGGAATATGATAAATTTTTTGTTTTTCAAAAAGTGTCATTCCATCAGGACCTCTCGTTATAACCAATGCATCTGGATTTAGTTTTTTTAAGATTTTTTTTCCTAATTCATGTATTTCTTGCTCTTTTTGAGGTTTTTTGGTTAATTTCATACCTTGGGTAGCTTCATTTAAATTTGGAGTTAAAACTGTAACTTTTTTATATTCCATAAAATGTTCAATTTTTGGGTCTACACAGATTGGAATATCAAGCTTTTTAGCCAGGTTTATTAAAAAAGATAACAGAGAATGCGTTATTACTCCTTTACCATAATCAGAAATAAGAATACCATCAAGATCTGTTTTTATACTCTCTATATATTTTTTAATTTTTTCAAAAAGAACTGGGGTTATCTGAATTCTGCTTTCTTTATCAACTCTTACAACTTGTTGATTTTGAGCTATAATTCTTGTTTTTACAGTAGTCGGTCTTGAACTGTCAGAAAATACGCCATCTATGTTTATTCCCTTTTTAAGAAGCATGCTTTTTAACTCTTCAGCATAGGAATCATTACCAACAACAGTGACTAAATATGCCTGTGCTCCAGCTGAAACTATATTATCAGCCACATTGCCACTTGCTCCTAAATTCTGTGTTTCCTTTTTTACATCTACAACAGGAACTGGTGCTTCTGGAGAAATTCTTTCTACTTCACCCCATATATATTTATCCAGCATTATATCTCCTACTACTAAGATTTTTTTACCATGAAATTTTTTAATAACTGCTATTAGCTTTTGTTTATTTATTTTCATATAATTACTTTCCTTCTCTATAATAAATTTTTAAAATATTCACATATGAATAAGCTCTAAATATAAGTTCTTGATGTTGAGTAAAATTTTCAAGAAGTTTTATGTCTTCTAAACTTCCATAGTTACCCAAGTTTTCTAAACAATACAACACCACATCTGTATCTGTGCTGTTAAGTCCTTTTTTTATAACTTCAAGGCCACTTTTATCAGAAATTTTTAACAATGCTACCGCAGATGTAACTTTTACCATCCCATGAGTATCATTCATCAAACTACTAATTACACTTTTTATTTTTTCTAATGTAGAAAAATTACCAGAATTTAAAATACTTCTTCCAATATTACCTAAAGCTTCTGCCAAAGCAACTCTTAAGGCTACATCTTGGTGAGTTTTAAACTGCAGCAGTTCTTGAAATATAGATGGGTCTCCTATTTTACCTAAACTTAAAATTGTTTCTGTAACTACTTCTTTATTGACGTCTTTTAAACGAAGACTCAAGGGTCCTAAAGCATCTGGGTAAGAAAGTTCTCCTAAGTATTTGACAGCTTTTAATCTTACTTTTGGATCTGTATCTTTAAGCCCTGAATAAAAAAATTCTTTTAATTCATCTAATTTTTTAATTTTCCCTCTTTTTGATAACATAGCTAAAGCAAAATAACAAGCATCGGAAACCATTCCTTCATCATCTTCTTTTATTATTTTAGACAAAACCTCCAAATGTCTTTCATCTCCAAGTTCTCCAAGCATTTTTGCTGCTTCTGCTCTGAGTTGATTCTTAATATATATTTTTGCCTTTATTACAGGATTGTCTTTAAGAGATCTCTGTGGTTTTTGAAGCAAAAAGTCAACTATTTTTTCTAAAGAAGGGGTACTTTTATATACCTTGTAAAGAACATACAGGGATTTAAGGTATATATTCTGGTTTGTTTTACTACTTAATAAAGAAAGTTTTTTGATCTCCGGTAAGAATCTATTAGATGGAATGTAGTGAATACTATCTAAAATATAAATTTTAACACTCGCATCATCTGCAGTATTCAAAGTGCTAATAATCCATTCTTCACATTTTTCTTTGGTAATTTCACAATTTGAATATTTATTAAAAAAAAGTAAAAACGCTAATAAAATTGACAGTTTAAAACTATTCATTTTCAGAGTTAGAAAATTTTTTTAAGAACTCTTTTTTAAACTCTAAAAATCTGTCAGTATTTATTTTTTCTTGAATTTTTTTAAATAAGTTTATCATAAAATATACATTATGATAAGACATTAACCTCAACACCAACAGTTCCTGTGATTTATAATAGTGATGAAGTAAAGCTCTACTATAATTTTTGCAAACAAAACAATTACACTCTAAATCCAACGGATTTTCATCTTTGGAGTATTTGGAGTTTTTTATATTAAGTTTTCCGAAAGAAGTCAATGCTTGACCATTTCTTCCATTTCTTGTAGGTAAAACACAATCCATTATGTCATATCCCTTTTCTATACAGAAAAAAATATCCTCAATTTCACCTATTCCCATTATATATCTAACCAAATCTTCAGGCAAATTTTCACTGATAAATTCAACAACTTCCCACATTAAACTTCTAGGCTCTCCTACAGCTAACCCACCTATTGCGTATCCATCAAAAGACAAATTTAAAATTTCTTCAATACTTTGTTTTCTTAAATCTTTATAAACTGAACCTTGTATCACACCAAAAAGTTTTTGATGAGTAACATTTAAATTACTTTTCTTTAGTTCTTCAAACCTTTTTTTACTTCTCTTAGCCCACAAAGTAGTAATTTCAACTGCCCTTTTTGCGTAGTTATATTCTACTGGATACTCAACACATTCATCCAAACACACAGCTACATCCGATCCTATAACCGACTGCAATTCTATCACCTTTTCCGGAGTAAAAAAATGCAACGATCCATCAATATGTGACTTAAATTCCACACCTTCTTCGGAAATTTTTTTAAGTTCTCTTAGACTATATACCTGAAAACCACCTGAATCCGTAAATATTATCTTATCCCAGTTTATAAAATTTTTTAATCCTCCAAATTTCTTAAGAATTTCCTCACCGGGTCTAAAATATAAATGATATGTGTTAGCAATAAAAGCTTCTACTTTTATTTCTTTGAGATCTTGATAACTTAAAGTTTTTACTACACCTAAAGTCCCCACCGGAAGAAAAATTGGTGTAGTAATTTGAAAGTCTTTAAAACTTAGAACACCTGTACGTGCTTGTGAATGAGGGTCTTTATGAAAAACTTTAAAAATCTGCATATGGTTTAAAGGTATTTTAAACCATTTATATACAACTCAAAATTCATTCCTAACTTTCCTGCCGCCTTTTTGCAGAAATTAATTCTTGAAAGAAATATTTCAAAATATTCAAGTACGCTACATATATTTTCATCAATTGTAATATTTAATCTAATAATTTTTTCCAAATTAAATACTTCTAAATTATTGTCTATAACTGCATAATGAACTCTGTCGTACTCATCAAAATATTTAAAATCTGTCTTTATTACTCTCTGCCTTCTTACATCTGTTTTATCAGCAATAGTAACAGAAGCAGCCACTTCAGAAATAGGAAAAAAATCTGGCTCTGTATCTTCATGTGAGCCTATTATACTTAAAATTTTAATTTTACTTTCGCAATCCACATTCATTTTAGATAAAATTCTATTTGCTATAAATGTGCTATTCTGTGTATGTCCCTTATAAGAAATACAACAACCGATATCGTGAAGGAAACCTGCAGACATTCCTATATCTATATCCTGTTTAGAAAAACTAAGTTTGGAAAGAATATTATAAACCTGTTGTGCTGTAAACTTTGCGTGTAAAATACCCTGTTCTGTATAGCCTAGTGCTTTAAAGTTTTCATCTGCTTGTTTAAGATATACCAAAACTTCTGGATTATTTTTGAGTTGTTCAAATATTTTCATATTATCAACATAGCATCCCCATAAGAATAAAACCTATATTTTTGCTCAATAGCAATCTTGTAAAGTTCTAAAAGTTTTTCTCTTCCTATAAGAGAAGCTACTAACAGCAAATTTGTTGATTTTGGGAGATGAAAGTTAGTAAGGAGACTTTTTACTATTTTAAACTTATATCCAGGATAAATATAAATATCAACAGCTCCATTATACGGTTTTATTTTTCCAAAATTTGTAGCCATAAACTCTATTGATCTTACTACTGTTGTGCCAACACACAATAAATTTTTACCTTCTTCTATACATCTGTTAATTTCATATGCTGTGTCTTTATTTATGATTAACTCTTCAGGTTGAAGTTTATGTTTTCTTATGTCATATGTTTTTACAGGTATAAATGTAGACAAACCTATGTTAAGTGTTATATAAAATATTTTGATTTTTTTTTCTTGTAGTTTTTTTAACAATTCCTCATCAAAATGAAAACCAGCTGTAGGAGCAGCTAAAGAAGCTGGATTTTTAGCAAAAACTGTCTGGTATCTTTCTTTATCTAATTCACATAAAGGATCTTGAGGCTTCCTTTTTATATAAGGTGGTAGAGGTGCTCTACCATATTTTTCAATCATTTCTTTTATTTCATCTACACCAAAATTTCCTTGCATTTCATACTCTGGAGTATCTTGTTGTTTACTTACAACTGTACCCAATTTGCCTGTTGGAAGTATCAATTTTTGATTTATTTTTACTTTCTTATAAGGAATGAATTTTATTAAATTTTCAGAATAATAAGTAATAAGAATATAAACTACACCTCCAGTGATCTTTTTACATTCTATCTTTCTATTTTCTACTTTGGTATTATTTAAAATTATACACCAGTTTTCATCTAATAAATTTATTATATCAGAAAAATTTAAATGTTCTACAACATCTTTATCTTTAAAGTATACCAAAAGTCTGGAATTACTTCTTTTTTCAGATGGAACTTGAGCTATAAGTTCTTTAGGTAAATAAAAATCATAACTCTGAATATCAAATTGCTTTTCATTCATAGAAATTTCTAACGATATTTTTTAACAGTAGTAAAAGGATAGTAATAACTTATTATCTCTTTAAAACTTTTTCCTTTGAAAGCTAAAGTAGCAGCTCCCCACTGACATAAACCAACACCATGTCCCCATCCTTTCCCTGAAAATATTATATTTTTATTCCTTATTTCTATATCATTAATTTTTGTACTTTTTATACTGGTGTAACCAAACATTTTTCTTAAATCTTCTGCTTTGACTATTAATGGTAAATTTTCAGTTATAATTTTTATCTCTTTTGCCCTACCATTTTTTGTATAAGAAAGTATCTGCAATTTTTTTATATTTTTCAAAGAAAAACCATTTTTATTTAATGTTTTTATAAACTCCTCTATTTTAATTTCATATTCCCATTGATAATAAGGTGAATTTTTACAAAAATCACACTTTACACCACAAAGATATCTAAAACTACACACATCACCCCATATTTCAACCACATTATCAGTAGCTCCTCCACAGGCTGCATGGTAGTAGGCCTGTATAGGGGTGTTTTTTATTTTATCCACTATCACAAGACCACGAGTTGCATCAACTGCTTCTTTTACTCTTTGATGCATTTTTTCAGAAATTCCATTATAAACCTGACAGTGAAAAGTTGAACATACATCATATCCATCATATTTATGTCTTCCTAAGTGAGAAATCGTATAGGTTCTTGCTATTATTGCTTGAACTTTCAACATCTCATCAGGCCAGCTGCTTACTACTTCATAAGGAATCACTCCATATAAATAATTCTCTATGTCTAAAACATTTACAAGAATTAAACTTTTATTTTTTGAAAAAATTTCTATTGTTCCTGGATAAAATTTACCATCAATTGATATGTTACTTTTTGAATAAAGTTTTAAAGGCAAAAAATAACTTTCATTTAAGATCTTAACTTTTTTACCATCTCTGCTTAATACGACATAAAAAGGGTTTATTATCTTTTTTAAAATTTTATCATTGTAAGATCTAACTATTACATAATTTTTCTCATCACAAAAAACTTGAAAACTTTTAACATTATCTTTAATTCCTACTCTAACAAAAAGCTCATAAGAAAATAGCAAACTTATACACAAAAATATAAATATCACAAAGATAAGCCTTTGTTTTAGCAAGACTATTTTCTCCTAATGATAAGATTTAACAATAAAGTTAACAAAATACTTAAAAGTACTGAAGTAGCTAGGGGAAAATAGAACACAAAGTTTTTCTTTCTTATAAGAATGTCTCCTGGAAGTTTACCTAAATAGGGTATTTTTTCAAAAAACAACAAAAATATTCCAACCAAAATAATTATCACACCAATAAAAACTAAAAATTTTCCTATTTCACTCATTTTTTCAAATTTTTAATAATTTAGTCTGCACCTTCAAATTTCTCTTTTTTGCTTATAACATCTTTTATCTCAACTTCTACAGGCTTTATGTATTTTTTAACTATATCTTTGGTATTTTTTACATTTAACTTATCAAACAAAAACTCAAATTTCTTCTGAAGATCTAAAGATATGCTGTCTTTTATGTGTTGTGATAAACTCCAAACTTCTTTCTTAAATGGTCCCCATGCTTTTTTTCTTGTTTTATAATAAAACTGTTGATCTGTATCTGAAGGTTTTCTTTCATCTTTACAGTTTTCATCTAAATATTTGTATATATGTTGTTTTAACTCTGAAGGGAATAAAGGATGATCAAAAATTATATTTTGAAATTCTGTAGCAAGATGTATCTCCAAAGTGCCAACTTTTGGAAATTTATCAAAAAGTTCTGCAGGTAAAGTAGAAGCTCCATGTTGAACACAACCTGCAAGATTGTATTTCTCTTTTGCAACTTTTGTTAATCTCTCTATCACATCAAAGTCTAACTTTACTTTCGCAATTGACCCGTCAGGTAAAGGAATCCCACCGTGAGTTGTCCCTGTTTGAATAGCAAGTTTTGTAATACCTTTTAAACCGCTTTTTAATTCTTTTTTATAACCCTCCATATAAGCTATAAGTTCTTCTTCTGTAGAATTTTTGCTTCCTATTTCCCCAATTTCTCCACCAAGGTTCACCTCTATGCCTTTAGGTTGAATACTCCTTACAAATTCAGTTAACTCTGAGGCAACTTTATAGTTTTCTTTCTGTTGTTCATCAAGTGTCGGTTTTGACTCATCTACTAAAGTTGAGGTATCTAAATCTATATTGTAAAAACCAGCATCTATAGAATTTTGTATAAGGTTTTTTATGCCTTCTATTTCTTTCTGAGAATTTTCTTTATATCTCTTAGCATTAACTTGAAAATGATCTCCCTGTAAAAACACAACTACATCGTAACCTTCCTTAATAGCAGCTCCAAGAATTACTGCTGCATACTCATCAGGTGATTGATTAGTATATCCCATTTCAGATCTAGCAATCTCAAGAATAACAGCTCCAACATCTAATTTTTTTGCAGCTCTAAATAGTGCTTTGGCAGTATCATAAGTTAAACCACGAATATTCACAGCTGGAACTGTAAAACCACTCACTTCATTTCTTCCTATAGCAACATATAGATCATAAATACTAGCCGGTCCTAAATTCAGCCTCTGAGCTATGAGTCGAATTAGTTTTCTACAAAAAATTTTTTCTTGTTCTGAAGTACCAAATACAGCTTTCCATACAAGTTCATCTATTATTTTTTCTCTTAAAAGAGTTAAATTTTTTATCTCTACTTTTCCGTCTTTGTAATCTACAGCTTCTTTGATGTTATTTATAATTTCTTGCATATTAAACCCTCTCCTTTCTTTTAAATATAATTGAAAGTTTTATTTTTCTTCTTTTTTTTCAGATTCTACAAAAAGTTCTTTTATTCCTCCAATAGATCCTAAAATTCCCGTCGCTTCTACTGGAAGAAAAATTTTTGTAGCTTTTCCGTCTGCTATTTTTTGTAATGTTTCAAGATATTTAATTGCTATTAGGTCATTAGTAGGTTTACCCTTATGAATAGCATCGTATACTATTTCTATTTGATATTTTTCAGCGTCAGCCACTTTTTTAATAGCTTCAGCCCTACCTTCAGCGGTAAGTATTGCAGCTTGTTTTTCTCCTTCTGCTTTTAATATAGCTGCTTGTCTTATACCTTCTGCTTCTAATATCATTGCTCTTTTTTCTCTTTCGGCTTTCATCTGTTTACTCATCGCATCAGTAATGTCTTTTGGTGGTTCTATTTTCTGAATTTCCACCCTTGTGATTTTTACTCCCCATCTGTCAGTTGCTTCATCAAGGACTTGTCTTAATTGCAAGTTTATTTTTTCTCTTGAAGTTAAAGTTTGATCTAACTCAAGATCACCTATAACATTTCTTAGGTTCGTTTGAGCTAATTTCAAAGCTGCTAAAGAGAAATTAGATACTTCATATACAACCTTTACTGGATCTATAACCTGAAAATATATTACAGCATCAACAGTAACCACAACATTATCTTTCGTTATCACATCCTGTGGAGGGACATCTATGACCTGTTCTCTCATATCTACAACTCTTATTTTTTGAATTAAGGGAAATATTACTACTAATCCAGGCTCCACCATTTTAGTAAAACGGCCCAATGTTTCTATAAGTCCTCTTTCATGTTGTCTTATTATTTTTACTGCATTATATACATAAATAATTCCAAGTATTATAATTAAAACTAACAAAAACGAAGAAGATAACATATTTCTTTTTCCTCCTGTATTAAAAAATAAATTAACAAAAAAACTTTGTTTTTAGTTTTATATTTACTATAATTTTTAAAATTTCGCAACAGATTTAAAAATTTTTTAAAAAGAGAAGATTATAATTTGTTGTATCTATGGGTCATCAAAAATTCAAAATAAAAAATTATTCTTCAAGCTCAACATTCCAGTACATAGTATCTATAAACTTTTGCCAGGAAGTCGGAATTTTTATATTTGGCTTGAATATAAAAGTAAGTTTTAATCTTCTCTGTGGTTTAGACGGAGATATAGCTAGTTTCATACCAGCTTCTTGTGGAGTTTTATTTCCTTTTTTCAGATTACATTCTATACATGAAGTGATAATATTATTCCACTCAGTTTTTCCTCCTCGAGATTTAGGCAGTATATGGTCTATGTTAAGTTTATCAACACTGAATTTTTTACCACAGTAACAACATCTATAGCCGTAATGTTCATATATATTTTTTCGTGTTAATCTCGGTTCTTCAAAATGAACTTTATCATAAAATTTAAGTGCTATCACTTCTGGAATTGCTATTTTAAATTTTGGTGTATATACAAATCCTGCTGGATGTTCCTTCATACATTGAGAAAGTTCAAACCAATCTTTAAACGAATATGTCTTATAATCTTCATCCACCACATCCGCACGCTCAAGATACACCAGTTTTATTGCTTTACGCCATGATGTTAAAGATACTGCTACAAAATGTTTATTAAGTACTAATACTTCTGACATGTTAAAATTTTAATCCAAGATTTAAAGTATAACCATTCACAGAATATACATTTAAATATCCTAAACTAATATAAACAAAAGGAACAAAAGATAACCTGAAACCTACTTCATATCTTAACCCGTTTTTAAATCTACTTTTTATCTCACCTATTCCTATTGCTTCGTACACTGTTAGTTCTCCATTATCCAAACCAACTACCATATATGGCCTTATAAAAGGTAGTTTATCCACAGAAATTACAGCGTTTATGGAATAGGAGTTATGTTTAAGAATATCTTTGGCATCTATCACATTATAGAATAAACCTACAGCACAGTTTACTACAGGAACAATCGGTGGAAAAGATAAAAACCTATATTTCACTCCTGCACCATAAAAGATAACATTTGAATAACTAAAAATTCTTCCAATCAAATCTATATTTAATGGTAATCCTTTACTTATTTGTAAACTAAAAAATGGAATATACTTAAAATCTTGTTCTTTAAATGCTTCATTTAAAATTATATTCTCTGAAGAGATTTCTTTTAACACAAAAGATGCACTAAGATCCAAACCTATTGATGGTGGAACAGCCTTAAATAGACCCAAACTATCTGCGGTATTTATGGAGTTACTACATACAATACCTGTGAGATCTTTAGTGAAAGGATCTATATATTGCTGTTGAACTCTATTTTTAAATTCTTCAAATATATCAACAGCATATAAAGAAACATTGACCATTAATAAAATCATTAAATTTTTTAATTTTTCCATAATTAATAACTACCCCCCTTATTAAGTTTTTTATATTTTATAATAAAAATTTAATTTTGTCAATAAATCACAATTTTTTATCATTATCACTTGTTTTTAAAAAAAATAATTAGTATATCAAAAACTATGACTAAAAACGTTATGTTACCCAATAGAACCATCACACGACTTTCTTTGTATTATCAACTTTTATTAAAACCTTATAGCAAAGAATTTATATCTTCTAAGGAAATTGCTGATCAACTTGGATTTACACCAGAAATAATAAGAAAAGATTTAGCTTTACTTGGACAATTAGGTATTCCTAAAAAGGGCTATAAAATAAAAAATTTACTCAAAAAAATATCAAATGTTTTAGGATTAAATAAAACCTGGAATGTAATAATAGTAGGCTGTGGAAAACTTGGTTCTGCTTTAATAAAATATCCGGGCTTTAAAAAACATAAACTAAATATAATTGCTGGTTTTGATGTTTCAAAAAGTATCATAAATAAAAAAATTAATGGAATAAAAATATATCACATTGACCACCTAAAAACTTTTGCTAAAAAACACAAAATTGATATTGCTGTAATTACGGTTCCACAGGAAGTAGCTAAAGATACTATAAACTATGTAATATCATGCGGAGTAAAAGGTATTCTTAACTTTACTCCTGTGGTTATTACTCCATCTAAAAACAATATAGAGATACTTAAAATAGACTTAACAGTAGAATTTCTAAGATTAGCCTGTATTTTAAATTTAAAAAAATGATTATACAAAAAAGTAAAATAAAAACAAAACAACCTATCGTGTTTTTTTCATGGCCTTCAATAGGAATGATAGGTAATTATGTGATAAACCATTTAATTTCTCAACTTAAACCGTCACTTTTTGCAGAAATAGAAATTGACGAATATATAGTAAGTAATACTATAGTAGAAAACGGGATAATTTATTCTAATACTTCATCTTATGATAAAATATATTATTCAAAACAAAAACAGGGTGATTTTTTGTTTATATCTGCCAACTTAGAACCTTCTATAATATATTACAAAAAATTTGCAGATGAACTTATAAACTTTTTTGAGCAATTAGAGGTATCTTTAATTATTACCTTTCATGCTTTACCATCTTATATTCTGCATACAGATTATCCTCAAATATATATTGCAAAAAATATGCCTGACATAAAAATATTTAATGAAGTCAAAAATCTAAAATTTGGAACATTAGAAGGAATCAATGCAGTATTGCTTACTTTAGCTAGGGATTTAGCTATAAAGGGTGTATGTATATTTTGCGAAATACCTTTTTATACAATAGATATGATTAATCCTCAAGCAGCTATTCCTATTATTGAGTTGCTTAAAAAAACATTTTCATTTGATTTAGGTTTTAGCACTATATATGAAGACATAAAAAAATTTGATGAAAAAATAAAAGATTTATTTGTAGAAATAGATAAAAAAACACAAAAGTTTTTTAAACAATTAAACACAGAAATTAAAAATCCTATTTTAAAACCAAAAAAACAAAATTTATTAGGAATTGAGGAAGGTATCACTTTTGAAGAACTCAAAAAACAAATAAAATTTTCTTTACCACAATCTGCAAAAAATAAAATCAATGAACTGTTTAAGTTAGCATCTGAGAACATAGAATATGCTAAACAACTAAAAGAAGAGTTGGATAAATGGGGTGTATATAAAGAATACGAAGATAAATTTTTGCTTTTATTTTTAAAAAATAAAAAAACTAAACCTGAGGAGGAAAAAGAATGAAAGAAATAATCATTGTGTTTTTTAGTATGTTATTTGCAGAAATGGCTGATAAAACACAACTTGTTGCAATTTCATTTACTACAAAATCGTTTAAACCTTTAAATGTTTGGCTCGGTGCTACATTTGCTTTCTGTATTACTAATTTTTTAGCAGTGATTTTAGGTTCTGTTTTTAGTAAAATTTTTCCATATCACTACTTAAAATATATAAGTGGTATTATATTTATAGTTATCGGAATAATTTTTATTTTTTCAAAATAAATGAACAGAATCATAACTGTCGCAAATCAAAAAGGTGGTGTTGGCAAAACTACAACTGTAATAAACTTAGCAACATCATTAGCATATTATGGAAAAAGTGTATTAATTGTAGATATTGACCCTCAGGCAAATGCTACAAGTGGTCTGGGTATAAGAATTGACAAAGTTGCAAACAAAAATATCTATCATGTGATAATCGGAGATGAAGATATAAGAAATATAATAATTCACACTTCTGTAGACTGGTTAGATATCGCTCCCTCACATATAGACCTGACAGGAGCTGAGGTTGAACTTGTAAGTATGCTAAACAGGGAGTATAGATTAAATAAAGCTTTAGAGTTAATAAAATCAACTTATGATTATATTCTAATAGATTGTCCACCGTCACTTGGACTTCTTACAATAAACGCACTGGCAAGTTGTGAAAGTGTACTGGTTCCTATTCAATGTGAATATTTTGCTTTAGAAGGTCTGGCTCAACTTTTAAAAACAATAAATCTTGTGCAGACACATTTAAATAAAAATCTATCTATAGAAGGCGTAATTTTAACCATGTATGATACACGTACATCCCTTAGTGAAGAAATAGCACAGAATGTTAAAAAATACTTTCAACATAAAGTTTACAATACTATAATTCCTCGCGGAATTCGTGCAGCGGAAGCTCCAAGTTATGGTAAACCTTTGCTTTACTATGATAGATATTCAAAAGTAACAATAGCATATTTACAACTAGCACAAGAAATTTTAAAAATTAACAAAAATTAACTATGAAAAAACACCTTGGAAAAGGTTTAGAAGCTTTGTTGTCAGAATTTGGTTCAATTTCACAACTAGACCATAAAACTAAAACTGCAGAAAACATATTATTAGTTGAAATACAAAAACTTCAACCTCCAAAATGGCAGCCAAGAAAAAACTTTAAAATTGAAACTCTACAACAACTTGCTGATTCTATAAAGAATTCAGGGATCATAGAACCTCTCATTGTTTCTCCAATTGACGAAAACAGTTACGAAATCATATGTGGAGAAAGAAGATGGCGCGCAGCACAACTTGCAAATCTTAAAGAACTGCCTGTAATAGTAAAAGTTTTAGATGAAAAACAGAAAAAAATCTTGTCTTTAATAGAAAATCTTCAAAGAGAAGAACTCAATCCTATAGAAGAAGCTTATGCATATAAAAGTTTATCTGAAGAATATAACTTAACACAAGAGGAACTCGCTAAGCTTATAGGAAAAGACAGAAGCGTAATAGCAAATACTTTAAGAATATTAAATCTTCCATCTGAAGTTTTAAGTTATATTGAAGACGGCTTAATATCTGCAGGTCATGCCAGAGCATTAGCCAGTATAAAGGATAAACAAACAATTTTAGAGATTTCAAACAAAATAATCCAGGATAAACTTACTGTAAGAGATATTGAAAACATTGTCAAGTCATTAAAGATGCAAAAAACTAAAACAAAAAAAATATTTACTGTTTCAGCGGACATCAAACAAATAGAAAAAGAGTTATCAGAATCTTTAGGATTGAAAGTAAAAATAAAACCTACAAGTAATATAAAGGGTAAAGTTATAATTTCATATAATTCCTTAGAAGATTTTGAGAAAATAGCAAATACATTTAAGAGACAAAAAAACAATCTTTAAAAATGAAAAAAGAACTAAAAAGAAAGTGTTTTTCTTTTTGTTTTTTTGTTATATATTTTGCTTTTAGTCAACACCAAGAATACTATCCCACATATATTACTGGCGGTGTTCCTATAAATGAATACACTCTTTTTGCAAATAGTGGATGGGACGGCAACTGGTATGTAGGAAGTAACATGTGCTGGATTAAAAAATTTAAAAAAGATTTATTGCCACCAAAAAATTTGTTTTCTAAAATGTATGTTGGAGCAAAACTAGGAAGGGCAAAAACAAAACCAAAACCATCTGCACCACCATGGGAAAAAGAAATCATAGATGGCAACATCTACATAGGTGTTTCTTCAACCCCTGCCTGGAAATCAGATCAAAGGTATTTTTTATGTAAAGTAAAAGATATTCCCACAGAAGGTGACTGGGAAAACGCAATTACTACCACAGGAGAAGCTAGATGGTTTTTTACAGAAATTCCTTTAGAAAAAGTTAATTTTTCAGAGGACATATGGGTTTGTGTATATTCAAACACACCTTATTTAACTTCTGCTTCTTCCTCACCTATTATAGCAGGTGCCTGGAGAGAAAAAAATCAAAAAGAATTCAATATCTGGTTAAACAATGAAATAAATGGAGCACCACCAATAAATCCACAAAATTCTCTTAAAACTCAAATTAGAGTTTTTGATCCGGCAATAGTAATAAAACTTATTCCTGAGGGAGCAGAAAACTTACCTGTTGAAATAAAAATTGCAAAGATAGTAGATGGCAGACCTGAAAATGATGAAAAAGTATTTTTTATTCAAGCCCTAACTCCAAATGTTGAATGTGTTTACATGGAAATATCCGCAGATAAAGAAAATTTTACTAAATTTTCAAAATATATGTTTTGTCCACCATATGCTTTTCATTTAAATCTTGAAATGATACCTAAAGAAATTTCTGGAGATTTCTGGATAAGATTTGTAGCAAGAGATATTTTTGGGAATACAGGATATACACCTCTGGTCCAGCTTAACATTACACGACCCCAAATTCAAGAAAATAAAAAATAATGATACCTTTAAAAGATAACATACCATCTTATAGATTTCCAATTGTAAACTATGTGATAATTTCTGTTAACTCTTTGGTTTTTATCTATCAGTATATCTTCTCTAATAAAAGTTTTTATGAAATTGAAAATTTTATTTATTCTTACGGATTTATACCTTATAGATTCATTACTGATTTCTCTTCTTCATGGTGGAGTTTATTTACATCCATGTTTCTTCATGGTGGTTTCTGGCATTTTTTAGGAAACATGTGGTTTCTTTATATATTTGGTGACAATGTAGAAGATAGATTTGGCCATTTTAAATATTTAATAATATACATAACATGCGGACTTACTGGCAGTCTTTTTCAGTTTCTTCTTAATCCAACAAGTAGAATTCCTATGATCGGAGCTTCAGGTGCGATATCTGGTGTTCTTGGTGCTTATTTTGTATTTTTTCCTTCTGCAGGAATTTTGACATTAGTACCTTTTGGAATTTTTAGCAGAATAGTGGTTGTACCTGCGGTAATATTTTTAGGTCTGTGGATAATTTTTCAGTTTTTAAGTGGTACACAAAATCTAATGATAAAGGCTGCTTTAGGCAGGGATCTTCCAGGAGTTGCTTACTGGGCACATATAGGGGGATTTCTGTGCGGAGTAGTTATTGCTTTTAAAACAAGAAAAAAAAGAAGAATTAAAACCTACTGGAGATATATATGGTAAAAATATCTCACTATGAATTTGGTAAAATAATAATTAATGGAAAAACATACACTACTGATATAAAAATTTTTAATGAAAAAATAATTTCAGACTGGTGGCGTAAAGAAGGTCATAAATTATATAAAGAAGATATAAAAGACATCCTAGAAAGCGAACCTGAGGTATTAATTATAGGGTGTGGTGCTAATTGTGTTTTAGAAGTATCTGATGAGTTAAAAGAGTATCTCAAACAAAAAAATATAAAATTTTACATTGCAAATACTTATGAAGCAGTAAAACTTTTTAACAACTTATATCCAAACTCACCAAAAAAAACAGCATTATGTGTTCATCTCACTTGTTAATTTTTTTTCAACTTCTAAAAGTTTTTCAAGAATAGACTCAACAGAAAAACTTTCTTTTTTAAACTTTACACATATCTTATCTGGCTCAATATAACAAGCTATATCCTTTAGGTTTTCATGGAATTTTTTTAAAATTTTATTATTACTTCCGAAAATAAGAAATATGTTTTTGTATTCTTTATTATTTTCCTCATAAATTTTCCTTATTTTAAATTTTTTCATTAATATCTTTAAATAGCTTAAATAAAAAAGATTTTCCAGAGGTTGGTTTTGCTGTTGAGAAATTTTACCAAATCTGTCATATATTTCTTCTTTTATATTGTCTATCTCATTATAACTTTCAGCGGAAAGTAATTTTCTGTAAAAAGTTATTCTTGTGGTTTCATCTTTTATATACTCTTTAGGAATATAAGCATTTATTTCCATATCAATAGACGGAATAAAATCTTCATATTTTTCATTAGTTTTTATTTCATATAACAGTTCTTGAATAAATTTTGAATACATATTTAAGCCAATTTCATTTATAAAACCATGTTGTCTGGTCCCGAGAATTTCTCCGGCTCCTCTTATTTCTAAATCTCTTAAAGCTAAATAATAACCACTACCTAAAGATGTAAATTCCATCAATGCTGAAAGTCGTTTTTTAGCATCTGAAGTTAAATTATCTTTAGAATAAAAAAAATAACAGTAGGCCTTTTTATCTCTTCGCCCTACTCGTCCCCTAAGTTGATAAAGCTGTGCTAAACCAAATTTGTGGGCTTCTTCTACTATTATTGTGTTGACCTCAGGAATATCCAATCCTGATTCAATAATTGTTGTAGACACTAAGATTTGTATTTGATTATTTAGAAATTTTATCATTATGTCTTCTATTTTTTTTTCAGGCAGTTTACTGTGGATAAATTCTATTTTTGTTTCACCAAAATATTTTTTTATTTTTTCAACTTTATTTTCAATTGTTTTAATATCGTTATAAATATAATATACCTGCCCGTTGCGTTGAAGTTCTTTGGTTATAGCATAAATTACAGTTTCTTCATTATAAGGCAACACAAAGGTCTCTATAGGCTTGCGTCCCTGAGGAGGAGACTCTATTATTGAAATATCTTTTATCCCTTGAAGACCAGAAGCTAAAGTTCTAGGTATAGGTGTTGCTGTTAAGTACAAAACATCTGGTATAATTTTATCTGATGAATTTTTAAATGAATTATATTTCAATCTAATTTTTTCTTTCTGTTTAACACCAAATTTGTGTTCTTCATCTATTATTAAAACTCCTAAATCAAAAAACTCTACATCATCTTTTAATAAAAGATGCGTACCTATAATTACATCTATTTTACCACTTCTTAAATCTTCCAATATTTTTTTAATCTCAGTTTTAGTTTTTAACCGAGAAAGCACTTCTACTTTTACCCCAAATGGTTCAAGTCTTCTTGAAAATGTTATATAGTGCTGATGTGCTAAAACTGTCGTAGGACACAACATCGCCACCTGTTTTGCGTTAATTACTGCTCTAAAAGTTGCCCTTAAAGCAACCTCCGTTTTCCCAAAACCTACATCTCCTACTATTATTCTGTCCATGGGATAATCACTTGACATATCCTTATATACATCATTTATCGCTTTAAGTTGGTCTTCTGTTTCCTCATATTCAAAACTTTCAGCTAATGCTTTTTCTAATTCCTGATCAGTTGTAAATTTATATCCCTTAAGTTTTTTCCTTTGTGAATACACATTATATAACTCTATAATAAACTCTTTTAGAGAATCTTTTATTCTCTTTTTTGTTTTTTCCCAGCTTTCTTTGCTTAAAGAAGACAAAGTGGGTTGTTTTCCTTTAACAGAAATGTATTTTTCTACCTGGTTTATATCTACAACAGATACATAAAGAATAGCATTATCTTTAAACTCCAAAACTAAAAATTCTTTAGTTATTTCTCTTATCGTAATTTTTTTTGTTCCTAAAAATTTTGCAATTCCATATTCAAAATGGACTACATAATCACCAGGTTGTATTTCCCAGATATTTTCTAATCTTAAGCTTTCATATATCTTTGGAGATTTTACAAGAGTTGAAAGTTGAAATTTTAAAAAAATTTCATTAAAGGTAATAAACAAAAATTTTCTATTTATATTATAAAATCCACTTGTAAGAGAGGTTTTTGCTAATTTTATAGGAAAAATTCCATTTTTTTTAAGTAGTTCTTCTATGTGTGCTTTTTGATATTCATTAGTATATCCTATCACAATTTTATAGTCCTCTGAGATAAAATTTTTAATATCTCTTATAAACATTTCGGTGTTACCATAATATTTCTTATTTGGATAATATCCTTCTAAGTAATCACAATTTTCTAACCCAAAAAAAATAAAATTTTTATATTCTTTAAAAGTTTCTTTTAATTTTATTTTCTTAGAAGATAAGTTTATAAAGTTTATCGGGAAAATTACTACTTTAAAGATATCTTCGGATATACTTCTTTGAGTCGATGGATTTAAAAATTTTATATTCTCAACTCTATTCTCATCTAAAATTATTCTTACGGGTTGTCTATAATACTTTTCATTCAGACCATTTTTGTAGATAATACTATTGCTCCATATATCCAGGATATTCCCTCTAACTGCAAATTCTCCAAGCATCTCTACATATTCCACATTTTTATATCCAAACTTAATCAACATATAAATTAACTTTTCTAAATCAATTTCATTATTGTGGATTATTTCTATAGTTTCTAAATCTAAAGGTATTTCTACATCTAAACTAAAAGAGTTTGTAAAAATACATATTTTTTTATCATACTTTGGCATCTTATTAAAATTATATAAATCAATTATACTTTCATAACTCAAATTTCCATTATCTTTGACTATAAAGAAAACTTCAAAATCTTCTTTTAAGTTTAAAAGCTGATATTTCAAAACTAAATCTTTGTATTCCACAAAAATGTCTTTAAAAGACAACATATCTAAAGAATCATCGAACAAAATCATCAAATTATTGTAAGAGATAACATTATAAATTATATAATCAGAAATTCCAGTCAAAATTTTTTGATCAAAAAAAAGCTTTTTCATCATCACAAACCAGACGGATTAAAATAGATAAGACATTAAATTCCTTTTTCTAACTTATATACCTTATATCTTTCTATGAGTTGTTTTTCTATTATTTTTTGATAAGGCTTCGATAAGAATTCAATTTTCTTTATCCACTTATCTGTGGTTTTCAATTTTTCAGCTGGCCATAATACATAAACATTATTTTCGTCTTCAACTATCTTACAGATAACTTCTAAAGTTCCTTCAAACACCAAGGATGCGTTAACTTTAACTTTTCCTTCTTTTTTAACTGGAAGAAATTTTTTTATTTCAAACCTGGGAAAAGAATTATTTTTAAAATCAAAATTTTCTTTTTTATTTTCAAGTATAGCTTTTAAAATTCTTTCTTGAAATTCTTCTGAAAGAATTCTTATCTGGGGATACTCTCTTCCATCAGGAGCAGTATAAGAAGGTAGCTCTAATTCTAAAACTTCTTTTTTGCCTATATTTAATTTGTGCAACTTTATATTTTTTACAACTATCACATTGTTTAAAACTATATTATATTCTACATCTTTTACTTTTTGTATATCACTTATAAACAACTCGTTATCATGAAATGCAACAAGGTTAAGATTTAAAAGTAAAAAAAGTTTAAAATAAAATATTCTATATTCCTTTGCCATTTATCAAACTTTCTCTTAAAAACTCAACCAGACCACCAGCTAAAATTAACTTTTGTAAAAATTCAGGAAAAGGAGGGAAATTATATAACTCTCCACTGGAAAATTTTTTAACAGTCCCACAAGATAAGTCTACCTCTATTTCTTCACCATCAACAAAAAATTTAGATGCGTCTTTCAACTCTACAACTGGTAGTCCAATATTGATCGCATTTCTAAAAAATATCCTTGCAAAACTTTCAGCAATAACACATTTTATCCCCAAAGCTTTAATAGCCAAAGGAGCATGTTCTCTTGAAGACCCACATCCAAAGTTTTTTCCTGCAACTATAATATTTTCAGCAGAAATTTTTTTCCCGGTTTGTTCTACAAAAGGTTCCAAACAATGTAAAGCTAATACTTTTTCATCAGAAGTATTTAGATACTTAGCAGGAATGATTACATCAGTATCAATGTTATCAGGACATTTATATACTTTACCTATTATTTTCATGAGCACCTAACTTAGATATCTTATAGGAAACTTCGCCTCTTTTGACTTCATATTTAAATTTAAATGGTAAAAATAAAATAAATCTCCTTCTCCCATAGTCATTTATAAGTCGTTTTAATCTTTTTGAATTTTCATCAAATAACATTAAATTTTTTTTGTGATTTTTAAATAAAGTCTCATAATTTTTAGCCAGATAATAATACTCATTCACCATACTATTATACTTATCTATAAGATGATATTCTCCAAGACTTATTCTTCTTGAGTAATTTCTTATTTTTTTATTTATAGCTTCTAACTCTGACACTGCAGAATTTACTCTCTTTTGTTCTTCTTTTAAAAACACTTCAAACTTATCTTTCCATTTTTTAAGCTTTATTATTTGAATTGTAAAAGGCAAGTAGTATATCTCCTGAATAAAAAGATAAAAAATATTAATCAAAATTAAACCAACTAAAAAATATAAAGAAACTCTAAAAAATTTTTTAAAGAACATTTTTGTATTTACCTATTATCAACGATTTTATTGAAAATTATTTTATAAAAATTTATTATACTTTTCAATATGGAAATAAAAACATTGATAATTTATGAAGATGACGACTATATAGTGATAAACAAACCGCCAGGATTACTTACAATACCAGATAGATTTGAGATATTTAAAGAAAACTTACTTGAGATTCTTGAAGGATACTACAACAGGGTATATATTATTCATAGAATTGACAAAGATACTTCAGGAATAGTATGTTTTGCCAAAAATCCTTTAGCTCATAAGGAATTAACTAAAAGATTTTTTCTTCATGAAGTTGAAAAAACATATTTAGCAGTAGTATACGGAAACCTGCCTACAAAGGAAGGAAAAATTGAACTTCCTATTTCTCAAGACAAAAACAATCCTCAAAGAATGAAAATAGATTTTAAAGATGGTAAAGAATCTATAACTTTTTATAAAGTGTTAGAAGAATTTAAAGACTACACATTACTAGAACTTAAACCTCTAACAGGAAGACGCCATCAAATAAGAATTCATCTTACTACAATAGGCTATCCAGTAGTGGCTGACCAACTTTACAGTGGTAAAAACTGCTTTTATTTATCCTCAATTAAAAAAAACTATAAAAAGAAAAATTCAGAAAAACCATTAATAGAAAGACAAGCACTACATTCTTACAAGATTAAGTTTTTCCATTTTAGAAAAAAACAACAAATAGAATTAACTGCTCCATTGCCAAAAGATATGCAGCTACTTATTAAATATCTAAGAAAATATAATAAAAAAGTTTAAGAATCAGCTATGTATCCTCTTATTGCAGAGTAAGCTGCAACTATTGGATTTGTAAGATAAACTTCACTTTTAATATGGCCCATACGGCCTATAAAATTTCTGTTGGTTGTGGCAACTGCTTTTTCATTTTCTGCCAGAATTCCTAAATGGCCTCCCAAACATGGCCCACAGGTAGGAGGATTTACCACACAACCAGCATTAAGAAAAATCTCTATTAGTCCATTTTTTAATGCTTGTTTGTAAATCTTAGGTGTGGCAGGAAAAATTAAACATCTTACGTTAGGATTTACTTTTTTATTTTTTAATATTTTTGCTGCCAAATAAAGATCTTCATACCAGCCGTTAGTACATGAACCTATTACAACCTGATCAATATATATTTTTTCTTTTAGATCTCTAACATTTACACAATTTGAAGGTAAATGTGGTAAGGCTACTTGAGGATAAACCTCGTTACAGTTTATCTCAATAATATTTTCATACTTAGCTTCTTTGTCACTTTTTAAAAATTTTTCTTTTTGAATTTTCGTTTTTGTTTGTTTTAAGTATCTGTATGTTGTTTCATCGGGTTCAAAAATTCCATTTTTCGCTCCGCATTCTATTGCCATATTACTCATTGTGAATCTGCTATATATACTTAATTTAGAAACTACCTCGCCGCTAAACTCTAAAGCTCTATAGTTTGCTCCATCAACTCCTAATTTTTTAATAGTTGCTAAAATTAAATCTTTGCCAACTACATTTTTATTAAGTTTTCCATAATAAATAACTTTGATACTTTTTGGAACTTTAAGCCATATCTTTCCCGTCGCCCACACAAAAGCTAAATCAGTAGAACCAACACCTGTAGCAAACGCACCTAAAGCACCATAAGTACAAGTATGAGAATCTGCCCCTATTACTAAATCTCCTGAAGAAACTAAACCCTCTTCAGGAAGCAAAGCATGTTCTATACCAGCACATCCTCCAAAATAAAAATGTTTTATTTTAAACTTCCTGGCAAATTCTTGAGTAAATTTGTTCTGTTGTGCAGAGTTTATATCCTTATTAGGAGTAAAATGATCCATAACAATAGCTATTTTGTTTTTATTAAAAAGTTCAGGTTCTTTTATTCCTTCAAATATTTTATAGAACTGCTTTATTGCTAAAGGTGTGGTCACATCATTGCTTAAGGCTAAATCCACATTTGCTAAAACAAACTCATCTTCTTCTACATATTTTTTGTTAGAATGCTTAGCAATTATTTTCTGAGTAATTGTTTGAGGTTTGATATTCATTGATAGTAATTATAAAGATATCTTTACCTTCTTAGAAAATTTTTTTCTTATTAACATATTATTCCAGCAAGAAATGTAAGATTTAATACTTGCTTCAATTATATCAGTAGAAACACCCCTTCCAGTAAAAAAATCACCCTTATATTCTAGCTTCACAACTACCTCTCCTTGAGCATCTTTTCCAGAAGAAATCGCTTTAAGTTGATAGTCAACAAGTTTTGGTGGATTTTTTAAATTTAACAATTTAAGTAAAATTTTATCTATAGCCTTATATGCCGCATCAACAGGCCCATCGCCATATTCTACTTCTCTTAATACCTTTTGATTTGAGCCTTCTTTAACAACTAACTCAACTGTAGCTGTAGGAATAATCCCTGTTCCACTGTTTATATGAAAATACTTTAATTCTAACTGCTGATTTTCTTTTCCTAACTCTTCATTTAATATAGCAATTAAATCTTCATCAAAAATATCCTTTTTTTTGTCTGCTAATATTTTAAATTTAACAAAAATTTTATCAAGTAGTTTTTTGCTTACTTTATATCCTAATTCATTTAACCTCTTAGCTAATGCGTGTCTTCCAGAATGTTTCCCTAAAACAAGTTCACTTGATGGTACACCTACATCTTTTGGACTTATTATTTCATAGGTCAATCTTTGTTTAATTATACCATCTTGATGAATACCAGATTCATGCCTAAAAGCATTCTTTCCTACTATTGCTTTATTTGGCTGAACTACTATACCTGTTAGGTTTGATACCAATTTACTTGTTGGATATATTTCTTTTGTGTTAATATCAGTATAAAAATTTTCCATTAGACCAAGTTTTCCTTTAGTTTTTATAATCATTACTATTTCTTCTAAAGAGGCATTTCCCGCTCTTTCTCCAATACCATTAATAGTACATTCAACTTGTCTTGCTCCATTTATTATAGCTGAGATTGAGTTTGCAACAGCTAAACCTAAATCATTATGACAATGAACAGAAATTATACATTTGTCTATATTTGGAACTTTGTTTTTTACTTTTCTAATAATTTCTCCAAATTCTTCCGGAACAGAATAACCTACTGTATCAGGAATATTTATTACAGTAGCACCTGCTTTAATAGTTTCTTCTATAACCTTACACATAAAATCTAAATCAGACCTGGCAGCATCCTCACAGGAAAACTCAACATCATCTGTAAATTTTCTGGCATATTTTACAGCCTCAACAGCTGCATCTAGTACCTGTTGTCTTGTCATTTTAAGTTTATATTTAATGTGTATATCAGAAGTGGCAATAAAGGTGTGAATTCTTGGACGTTTTGCGTTTTTTAATGAGGAGGCGGCTGTCTCTATGTCTGCCTTTTTTGCTCTAGCAAGAGCGGCTATTACGGGAGTTTTTATATTTTTAGCAATTAATGAAACCGCTTCATAGTCTCCCGAAGATGCCACTGGAAAACCAGCTTCTATTACATCTACATTTAATTTTTCAAGTTGAAAAGCAATTTCTAATTTTTCTTTAGCAGTAAGCGAAGCACCAGGTGATTGTTCCCCATCTCTTAGAGTTGTGTCAAAAATATAAATTTTTTCTTTCATAAAATTTAAGATTTTATTTTTACAAAATACAAAAGTAGAAAACAATATCTAAATAAACTATTTTAACGGAGTAATGCGGTTGGTGAAATCATCATATTTATATCTATACACGCCATACATAATATCTTCAACACCTATTACTTCTACAGAAGAGGGTTTTGTAGTATAGGTTATCTTGACAGGATAGACAGGAATGTCTCTTATTTTTTGTTCTTTGTAAAAAGTTAACTCTATTTTTGATTTATCTTTAAAATCTATAGCTATTTTAAAATCTATTTTCAATTTTTTAACATCTTCTAAATCTGTTTCCTCTAAAATAACATCCGAAGTAAAAATTGAAAATAATCTTAAAAAATTGTCAATTTTTTGAAGCTCTACTGATTTAGATGTTTTTAAATTTATCCAGCTGGTTGTAGAATCTTTTAGCTCCTTTTTAAAAGAAAGAATCTTATTCTGAAAATCTATACTTATAGTCTCTATTTCATCCACATTGGATTTTAAAACTGTTTTATCACAAAACTCATAGAAGTAGTTTTTAAAATTGAAACTACTGATACCTTTTGCAAGATAAACTTTAGGATCTTTTTCTATCCTTACATAAATTTCATTAAAAGAAAATCCACCTGTTTTACCAAAATACACTATTTTTGGTTTTTTTTCTTTTTTAAAAAATATTTTTACAACCGTAGCCGAAGCTTCATTTACTAGATACTCTTCATACCTTTTAGGATCCTCTGTTACCACATCAAGAAGTTCAAATTTATTTATTTTTTCCACTAATTCTTTAATTAAATTTTCATTAGGAGGATAGCTCTTTGCCAAGGTTTTTACTTTCCAGGTATTCGCTTCTTTTTTTATATTTATATTCTTATTATCTAAACTGGTAAACTCTATCTCAACGACTTCTTTATTTTTAAATATCTTTTTAGAAAAACTATAAGTTCTTTTAAACAATCTTACAAAAAAGATACCTAAAAGAATAGTTATCAAAATTAACCATCTAATGTAATTTTTCATAACTGTATCAACCTATTTTTCCTATAATACCATCTTAACATACCAAAGCCTATTACCAAAACAGTAGGTACAATCATAACAAAGTACCTATATACTATTTTAAATGTAGGCGATACAACTCTTAAAGGCGAAGGAGTCACATCTTTGCCTCTTATAGAAAGCAGATCTTGCTCCTGAGCTAGATAGTCAAATATATTTGACAACAATCCTAATTCTTGCTCTACAAATTCACCTGTAGAAATCACTAAAATTCTTGACTCCTTATTCTGAGTGGTTTCTTTTAGATATGAGCTTAAATTTAATTTCAATTCTTTAAATTTTTCTTCTTTTTCATAAAAACTTTTTAGCTTACCTCTTAACTCTACACCTACAATGAACGGCCCCTTTTGCGCATCTTTAGGCATTTTGAAATCAACTGTCAATGGATTAATAGAAAAGACATCTTTTTTAATAAAACTATGTTTTGAAGTTTTCATTAGAATAGTATAAGAAACATCTTTTAGATCTGACTTGACACTAATAGAAGCTACGAATGGCAAAACTACTTGAGAAATGTCTTTTACTAAAGGATGAGTTTTATTTAAATCTGTTACTATAGGCATATAGGGATAATCTATTAAATTTGTCATTATGAAAAAACCATGCCTTGAAGTAAGTTGAACTCTTTGACACTTATAATCAGCAATTAATCCTTCTGTAAATTCAATTCCATAGTGAGCCAATAAATCAAATATGTTAGAGTAAATCTTATATGCCCAAAAAGTTTGAAGATTGATATTATATCTACTTAATAAAAATGCTACAGGTTTACCTGAAAGAATATATTGATCTAGGTAGAATAACTCTTTATTATCAAAGTTCTCTTTGGGAGATATTATTACTAAACCTTCTATATCTTTTAGACTATCAGAGGAAATTTCTACTTCTTTTAAACTATATGTCTTTTCAATGTGTTGTCTGAACCTAAAGTAATTATCTCCGGATAATGTGTTACTTCTATGAGAGCTTAAAACACCTAGCACTTTCTTTTCTTTCATTGTAAGACGCTTTAATGCCGATGTAATATCATATTCTAAGGTTTCTATATTGTTTACCACTGGTATTACTTCTTTTTTGTCTTTATAAAGCATTGCTAACCCCATGTAGCCTTTTTTAACCTCAAATTTATCTTTCTCTAACACCGTAAATTCTACAGGGACAATACCCATAGATTGAATTTCCTGTTCATTAAACTTGGATCTTGGTTGTTGAGGATCTATAAATTCAAATTTTATTTTACCACGAGATGCTATTCTGTATTCTTTAAGTATATCCTCCACATAAAGTTTTATAAACTTAAACTGTTCAGGAAGAAGTTTGCTGAATACTGCTCTGATGATTATGTAGTCATCAAATTTTGAGACTAATTTTTTTGAAGCTTTAGATAAGGAGTAAATTTTGTTTGAAGTAAGATCCACTCTAAAAAAACCAAAGTAAAAGATTAAATTTAATAAAATTATAACTATCACTGCAAAAGCTACATTTATTATTAAATTCTTTTTGTCTTTCATCTTATTCTATATGACATAGAAACATAAGTAAGGTAAATAAAAAATCCAGCTAAGGAAATGAAAAATATTATATCTCTTATATCTATTATTCCTCTGACAAAGTTATCATAATGAAAATCTATTCCTGCATAATATAACCATTGAGGTAAAAACATTCCCATTTTGCCTATAATGAAAAATATAAACATTATAAAAAAGGCTATAATATAACTTACTATCTGATTTTTTGTAACACTAGAAGCAAAAACACCTATACTACAAAAAAATATACAAAGAAAAATAACTCCTAAGTAACTAGAAAACAACATTCCCACATCTGGTTTACCAATCAAAAACAAACTAATAGGATAAATCAAGGTCAATATTATTCCTCCACAGACTAATGTTAATACTGAAAGATATTTTCCTAGTATGATATCTAATTTACTAAATGGTAAAGTATAAATAACTTCTATAGTTCCTGTTTTATATTCTTCTGAAAAAATTTTCATGCTTATAGCAGGTACAAAAAACAACAAAAAAAGTGGAAGCACATCAAAGTAATGTCTCATTGTAGCATAATTTTGAATAAATAATGGTCTAGAATAAAAAAATCCGGATATTACAAGAAATATAGAAATTACAATGTATGCAATAGGAGAATTAAAATATAATCTAAATTCTTTTTTGAATATTGTTAATATCCTTTCTTTGCTTAGACTTCTCATTTTGTTAACTCCATGAATATATCTTGTAAAGAAACAGATACTCTATGAAGTTCAACTAATTTCCATTTTTCCTTAACAGCTATCTCAAAAAGTTCTTCTCTTATATCCACATCTTTTTCTGTCTCTATTTCGTATTCTTTTATCTCATCTTGTTGAGAAGTTAATTTTATTTGATAAATGCCTTTTATTAAAATTGGTAGATACTCTGTTAGGTCTTTATTAAATTTGCCAGCTATTTTTATTACATTTTTCTTCATAACCAAACTGTGAAGATCCTCAATATCACCTTGAGCAATTATTTCTCCTTTATTTATTATTACTACTTTATCAGCTACTTCTTCAACTTCAGAAAGTATATGAGTAGAAAGAATTATTATTTTGTCTTTTTTAAACTCTTTTATTAACTGCCTTACTTCGTGAGCTTGATTTGGATCTAACCCTGCTGTAGGTTCATCTAAAATTAAAATTTTGGGATCATGTAGGATGGCTGCTGCAAATCCTACTCTTTGTCTATATCCTTTAGAAAGTTCTGAAATATTTCTTAATAAAACATCATTTAACTTGCATATTTCAACTACTTCTTTTATCCTATTTTTATTATTTTTAATATTTCTAGTTTCTGCTATAAAATCAAGATACTCATATACGTTCATATCTTCATAAAGAGGATTATTTTCAGGCAAGTATCCTATTAACATTTTTAGATCTAATGATTCTTCAGAATTTAATTTTCCATTAATTTTTACCACCCCACTATCAGCAATTAAAAAGCCAGTAATAATACGCATCAACGTAGTCTTGCCTGCTCCGTTAGGACCTAAAAGTCCTAAAATTTCATTGTCGTTGATATCAAATGAAACATTATTTAAAGCAACTACTTTACCAAAAGTCTTTGTGACATTTTTAATTTCTATCATGGTGTTAAAATAATTAAAAAAGACAATAAGGAAAAGAGTTTTAAATTAGATTTCAAAAATATAAAATTTAATTTATTTTGTCAATATTTAAATTTTAAATTATAAACCTTATTCTCTCCATGGATAATATCTTTTGTCTATATCTGAAACTTTACCACCCGTTCCAACATATGGTTTAAATTTTAAACCTATATTTCCTCCTACTTCATAAATATAATCTGGACCATATGTCAAAAGCGATTTTCTTAAATCACAAAAAATCATTGCTTCCCAGCAATGAAGATCTTTATAAAAATCAAATCTCACACTAGGAAACTCAAACTTATTTTTTGTAAAATTTGTTGATGCTTTTAATTTAAACTGAAAATTGTCAGGAAAATATAGATCTAATTGAGTAGAAAAATAATGAGTCTCTGGCTGATAATAATTTTGTCCATATCCCAAAGATATTCTATTATATTTAGGTATAGCTGCAGTTAATGAAAATTGAAAATTAGAGATAACTCTTTTTTGCAAAAGATATTCTTTATATATCTGAAAATCTAAAAACTTATATCCAAATCCTATATTAGTTACTACAGGAGTAAAGTTATAATACCAAACATTATTTTGCTTTAAAAAGTCGTATGTAGTATAACATCTAAAAAAATTCCTTTTATAATAAAAATCCAACCTTACCTGCAAACTATTATTGAAAGCAGATGTTGAGGCCAAGACTTCAAAGCTGTTTTCTTTAGTTTTTATTTTATAGCTGTATACAAGATCCAATCCTCCCCTCTTTATAATATTTATTCTTAAGGGGAAAATTACTCCGTAGATATTATAAAACAAATCGTTTACATGATATATATAATTTGAAACTATATTTAATGAAGGCGTAAAACTTAAAAAATAAACTGCCAAAGGAATACTTAAAGAAAAATTGTTTTCTGTATTAAACTTATAAAATGTAGAGTTTTCAATCAAAGATGGTACAATTTTCAAACTGTTTGATATTTTCAACTTACTTATGTTAAAAGGATAGACTGTAATTTCCGATGGCATTTTAACTTCGGAGTTGATAAATTTCTGGTGTTCATCAGAGTAAATATCTTTCCTTAAATAAGAACTTCTAGCTGAAATTTTTTGTGTATCCCATGACAAAGACGCTGAAGAGTTTAATTCTCTTTTTAATAAAAACCAACTTTCTTTATTATAATAGTAATATAAACTTTCATCACTTATAAATTCTAAATTTGTTCTGAAGGAAAATCTGTATGGAAGTCTATTTGTGGTATTTATTCTTATATTCCAACGGTTGGTTTTAGTTTCAAATTCAGAAATATAACAGGAATAAATAATGCCGTTATAAAAATCAGAGTCATATCTTAACTCTGAAGATAAACCAATACTGCTTTTAGAGTAATTCTCACAGTTTACTCTTAATTCTAAATCTTCTGTTAATTTTCTTCCGTATTTTAATCTTGTCGTTAAACCTCTTTCACTCTCATAACCAGGCTCCACCACTAAATAATCTTTTGTTGGCTTTAATGAAATTTTATAATAAGGAAGCCAGAAAACTGGAAAATTTCTTATAATAAGTTTAGGATTGTAAATTATTATTTTATCGTGAGGATAAATTATAACTTTTTTAGATGCTAAATAATAATGAGGTCTTCTTAAACTACAATGTGTAACTTTCGAATCTGTAAGAAAAAACTTTTCTTTTTGAATAATACACTCTTTGCTGTAGCTATAATAAGGATGGTAATGAATATAAAAATCATGTATTTTTATTAGTTGGTTGTCTATTTCATATAAAAGTTTTTTTAAAAAAATCTCATCTCCTTTATAAAAAAGTGTGGTAGTAGTGTCAATGTATATAACATTTTTCTCTACATCATAAATTAAGGACTCTGTTCGCAAATGAATATCTTTATATTTTACTTCTACATTTTGTTCTGCTGTGAGTATATTTTTTTCTTTTTCATAAACAATTTTTTCTGCGGTAAGCATCATATTATCATTATTAAAACAAAACAAAAAAGAAACTCCCAAAAACGCACATAAGAAGAATTTATAAGGAGAGAAAACTTTCATGAGCTAAAATTCCTGCACCCAAAACTCCATATATCTTTTTGTCAGCTACAGTTACATATTTTATATACTTTAAAGGCGAATATTTGCTTCCAGAAATTACAGGCCAAAAAGACGATTTTACTTTTTCTTTGAGGTAAGGTAAAAAAAACTTATTTGCTTTAGCAACTCCACCTGTAAAAACGATCATTTCTGGGTTTAATATATTTATCAAGTTACTAACTGCTACTCCTAAATATTCTCCGAATTTCTTCCATTGTTCTAAAGAAAATTTATCTTTTTTTTGTGCAGCTTCATATAATATTTTGGGAGTAATCAAAGTAAAATCATTATTCACCATCTTATACAAAATAGTGGATGGTTTTGTTTTTTTAAGTAGGTGGATAACTTCTTCTATAAACCACCTAGCTCCTATATATCTTTCAACACAGCCATAGCTTCCACATCCACATTTTTTACCGTTTATATCTATTATGCAGTGTCCAATTTCAGCAGCGGTAGCTGAAGTCCCTTCAAGTAATTTTCCATTTATTATTATTCCTCCACCTATACCTGTACCTAAAGTAAAACACACAAGGTTTTTAACTTCAGGGTATTTCTTTTTTATTATAGCATTATATATACCTAATGTAGCTACATTTGCATCATTTTCGATTATCACAGGTAGTTTTATTTTTTCATAAAGTTTCTTCTTAAGATTTACTTTTGTCCACAGAACATTTGGAGCATTTATAATTATCCCATCTTTAACTCTGATTAATGCAGCCATACCTACTCCACAAGCAGAAACATTTTTGAATTTATTAATCTCATTAGCTAATATTTCTAGCATCTTTTCTAAATTTCTTTCTCCACATAAAGTAGTGATTTCTTTATATTTTTCTAAAATAAAATTTTTGTTTTTGTATAAAACTAATCCGATTTTTGTGGTTGTACCACCTATGTCTATTCCAACAGTATAAGAGTTTCTGTTTTTCATAAATTTTTGGCAAAATATGTGATTATAAAATTTAAATAAGAGATAATGTTTTTTACTATTTTTAATTTACTTTTTCCATATTTTAAAAAGTATTTAATATCAATAGGCACTTCATAAACTTTTGGTTTAAATTTCAAAAGTTTTATTAAAATTTCTAACTGCACCACAAAATCTTTTTCTTTGATAAGATTTTCTCTATAATAAGCATAAGCTCTGTTTAAAATTTTTCCTCCATAAAGTCGATATCCTGATGTATAATCTTTAACTAAAGGGTGATAAAAGAAATATTTAAAAATAAACCTTGCCATCAAAGACAATAACTTTCTAAAAAATGGTACCCCTTGTTGTTTTGCATTCTTAACAAATCTTGATGCTATAACTAAATCGTAGCCCATTAAAAATTTTTCCATCATTAAGTTTGCAATTTCTACAGGATGGGTGTTGTCAGCATCTAAAGTTATAATAGTATCTTCGTCTTTCATCCTACTTTTTAAAATAAACATAAAACCTGTCTTTAAAGCTTTACCTAATCCAAGATTTTTTTTATGAGTTAGCAAAATTATATCTTTGTATTTCTGTAAGCATTTTCTTATTTGTATTTCTGTATCATCACTGGAACCATCGTTTACTATTACTATTTTATTTTCATGTTTAAAATTTTCTTTTATACTTTTTATGACTTCAGTTATATTTTTTGACTCGTTATATGCACAAAGTAAAAAATAGTTCATCTTTTAAATTTCTTTTTCTAACTCTTTTTTATATCTCACAGATGCTTTAGGGTTAAGTCTAATTGCCTTTTTAAGATATTTATAAGCCCACTCGACTTGTCCAAGTTTCAAACTTATAACTGATAAGTAAAAATAACTTTCAGCATCAAACGGATTGTATTTTAGACTAGCTAAAAAATACTTTTCTGCTTCTTTGTAACTTCTTATATGAAATTCTTTTTCACCTAACTTTCTATAAGCATACCAGCAGGTTTTATCTATGTTAACTACCTTTTGAAAATCATTTTTTCTTATTAATATCATAATTTTATGAAAATAAAAAGAGTTATAAACTCCTAACAAAATTAAAAAAACAATCATAAAAATTTTCTTTATAAATAAAGCTTTATTTTCTTTAATAATATGTTGTCTTTGTGATAAACCCAAAAACGAAAAAAAAATTATGCTATTTTGTGGTATCAAAAGATTATAATCTATTAAATTTTGAAGTAGAATCCCTAAAGCAGGCAAAAGGTAAATTCTACTTTCTATAAAATTAAAACTTTTTATAAAAACACTTAAAATAAAAAATATTAAAAAAAATCCACCTACAATTCCTGTTTCTACAAAAATATGTAAAAAATAACTGTGAACAAACGTAGTAGCTGAAGAAGATAAAGGTAGATTGTAAGAATAATAAGGATACCCAAATTTAAAACTCCCTAATCCAGCACCAAATACTGGGTTATCTACCCACATTTTTATACCCACCACAAACCAAATTATTCTATCCAGAATACTTGTAAAATTAAAAACCACACCCAAAGACAAACCAAAAATCAAAACTAAAAGAAACAAACTCCATTTCTTAAAAAACAAAAAATTTAAAAAAATTAAAGACACAAATATTCCTGAAATGTTTCTTAATAAAATTAAAAATACAAATGAAGCTATTAAGTTAAATTTCAAAAAAATTACAAATTTTGAAGGAATACTATACACAATATTAACCAACGAAAATAAAAATACTAATATACACCATCCAGAAAAAACATTAGGATTATATACAAAAAAATAAATAGCTTTTTCTTTGTAAAAAATGTATAACATCAAAAAAATAGACAATACTAAAAAAAAACTAAAATGCAAAACATCTTTATTGATATCTTCTAAATCAGAAAAAATATAAAAAACTGCTCCATACAAGAGGAAATTCAAAAGTTCAAATTTGCTCTCAGAAGGTATTTTTGAAAATAAAAAAGTGTTAATAAAAAGATATACTAAAAAAATTAGAAATGTCGGGTTAAATGAAGTATAGTTGAATTTTTTAATATAAATATTAATAAAAAATATAAAAATCAAAACTACAAAAAGTATTAATTTAGAAATAGCAGATACACTACTGAATAAAAATACGGAAGCTATAAAAAATAAAATAATGAACAGATTTTTCAAATTCGAAGCACAATCTTTGAAATTAAAATTTGTCATTTAAGAGAAGAACTTAAAAATAAAATTTCTGAAAAAAAGATATGAAAAAATTTAATTTTCTATAATTCTGGGTGTAATGAGAATTATGAGTTCTGTTCTTCTTTTAGTAGATGTTTTATATTTAAAAAGATATCCTAATATAGGTAAGTCACCTAATAGTGGAATCTTTTTGATGGCGTCTATATCTGAATCAGAAATAAGACCACCTATTATTAAAGGTTCGTTATTTTTTACCATCACTGTTACCTCTGTTTGTCTGGATTTAACAGTAGGAGGCACACCCGGTGCTGAAATTTGAGGAATATCCACTTGAGGCTTAACATTAAGAGTGATCCATCCATCAGGACTTACTGTTGGAGTAACTGTAAGCTGAATTCCAGCATTAATATATTCCCAGGTTTCTTGAACAGTTTGACCAACTCCAGTTCCTGCTCCAGTTGTAGTTTGAGTAACAGCTGACTTATAAGGAATTTTTTCTCCAGCAATAATAACTGCTGTTTTATTGTTCATAGTTGTAACTCTTGGATTTGACAAAACTTTTGCTTTCCCCTGTGTTATAAGCATAGCTAACCTTCCTGAAATTGCTAGGGCATCTGTAAATTTCCCAAATAAAAATACAGCACTTTCAATAGGAGCTCCTGTTGGAGCAACCAACATAGAAGACTGGACTTCTCTTGCTGTGGCATTTACTTCACTTACTGTAACTCCTGCTCCACCTACTTGTTCTAATGTATAGTTAACTCCGCTACCAGGCTGAGTCTCAACACTTCTTACACCCCATTGAACACCAAGTTCTGACAGATCATCTATAGAGATATCTATCACTTGAGCTTCAATAGAAACCTGATAAGGTTTAGTATCTAATTTTTTTATCCATTCCTCTATATACTTCAGACCCTCTTCGCTTTCTGTAACTATCAAAGAGTTTGTCCTTTTATCTACAGCAATCATACCTTTGGTTCTTCCTTCTGCCTGTCTTATCTGTTCAAGGTACATTTTAACATCATCTGCTACTGCATAGTTTAAAGGGAAAATTTTAGTATACACTACTTGCATAGCTCTTTCTTGTTCAAGTGTCTGAGGAGTTCCAACTCTTATTACATTTTCAGCTACCTGAATATAAGCAAGTTTACTAATTCTTAATATATTTTCAAAAGCTTTATCAAATGGAACGTTTCTTAAACTTATAGTAATCTTTCCGGTAACATCTGGCCCATAGATTATATTCACATCAGCTTTTATCGCCAGCATTTGTAAAACATCAGTTATATCCGCATCTACACATTCTAAAGTGACCATCACCTTAGGTAAAGATGGCTTTTTTTCTAATATTTCTTCTTTTTTTGTAGAATTTTTTTTCTGTGTTAAAGCTTTTGTCTTCTGCTGCGGTTGTAAAATTTTTTCTTGTTGAGAAACAGAAGGTTGTACTGAAGAAGTCTCTTCTATAACCTGGCTACTCACCTCTTCTTCTTCCGAAGGAACTTCCTGTTTAAATTTTTGCTGTGAAGGAGATTCTTGCTTTACTACCTTCATTACAGGCGGAATAACACTTACAAGGATATTATAGTTTTTAGTTTCCACTTTATATGGATATTTTTTAATTAAATCTAACACAACCCTTACTACTTTTTCTGGTTCTGTTTTAAATTGTTTTACTCTTACCCTTTTAATATAACTGCTGGTAACTAAAACTTCCTCTTTTTCAAATTTTAATATTCCTTTTATATCCACAACAACCCTGGGTGGAGAATCCAGGTAGAATTTTGAAAATTTCGGAACAGTACTACATACCACAGTTACTAATTGCTCAGAGACAATTATATCTGTTACCTCTGTTATTTCTTGTAGCGCTTCCTTCTGTGATAATGTTAAGTTATCAGTTTGACTATTTCCTTTAGATACAGTAAGAATAAAAAACAATGTAAAAACAAGTAATATCTTCATATTTCCTCCAAAAATTATTTTTAAAAAATTATCTGGATAATACATATTCTTTATATTCATCATTTTCATCTATTAAGATTACACCTTCAGGTTGTTTTGTATTCTTATTAAAAATTATTTTTCCACTAAAACCTCTAACTAACCTGTTTTGGTTATCATAAAGTTTACCATTATAAAGAATATATCTTCCATATGGACTACTAAATAAGGCCAATTGTTCTTTTTTGTCAACTATAAAACCTTTTAATTGCAAAATTCCTAGGGAAGGAATTTTGGCCTCTCCAGTCGAAAAAAGAGATGATTTTGCTATTTTTTCTGGAGAAATTGGCACAAATGGATCTCGATATGATAAACCTTCATATACATATTTTGAAGGTATTGTGTCTAAACCAGTTACAGTAGTAATTTCTTTTGTTTCTATTTTTACAGGAAGCTGTCTGAACTGTGAAGGTTCTACTTTTTTAGTATCTTTTTTGCAGGAAAAAAATAATAAAATTGTTATTAAAACTAATCTCATTTTTTTATCCTATTTAAGAACATAAGAAAAAATAACCCCGCTTATATTTAAATAATTATCTTTACTTCCAGCAGAACTTCCAGCAGAATATGTTAATACTAAATCCCTAGCTGCAAAAATTCTTTTTTCCTGAGCAATACTTGCTAAAAATTGTGCTAAATTATGATAATTAGTAGTAAAACTGATACTAAAAGGGATTTCATTATAATCTTTAGCAGATGTATCCATTTCTTTAGTAGTAATATTTGAGATTTTTATATTATAGTAAGAAGAAACTCTACTTATAATTTTAATTAGTTCGGGAATATCAGGTTTGTTAGGCAATTTTTTTTCCAGATCAGCAACTTGAATTTTTAAAGCTTCAGTTTGTTGTTGTAATAAAGGTAAACTTTCTTGAAGAAGTATTGCTTCCTGTAGTTTTTTATTTTTTTCACCTATTAATCTTATTTTTTCTGATATTTTTTTGTTTAGAGGTAGTAGTAACACTCTAAAGTAAAAAAGAACAAATATTCCAAATGCTACAATAATTCCTATCAGTGTTTGCTGTTGTTTTTTCATATATAATTATTCAACTTTATAACTAAATTCAACTATAAAATTATGCAGCTCATATTTATCCTGCTGAGATATGTTAATAGGGCCCAAAACTACATTTGTAAATTTTTCTGAATTTTCAAGATTATCTAAAAAATCTGCAATAGAAAACTTATCGTAAGAAAAACATGTTAAATTTACTTTTATACCTGTAATTTTTTTTTCAGGATCAGCGGGATTAGTAACCAAAGTTGTATTCATATTGGAAAACCATATGCCATCAGGTAAAACCTTCAACAACTCTGTCATAAATTTTGGATAAATCAACCCATTAGATAACAAACGCTCTACTAATTGTTTTTTCGCTTCAAGATTTCTTTTTGTAGCTTTTAGTTCTTCAACTTTCTTTACAACATCTTCAAGTTGTTTAAGTTTATGTTCTATTCTGGACAACTCAAAATTCAACATTGTAAGCTTAGAAACACGTAAAAAATAAAACACAAACATTATAACTCCAACAAAAATTACTCCTACACTAACTAAACTTACCAACTCTTTAAACTTTTGGTATTCTTCTATTTCTTTTGGTAAAAGATTAATACTTATCATGTTTGCCTCATCGCTAAACCTACGGCAGTACTTAAAACTGGTCTAACTTCTTCAGGCACATCTTCAGCATTATCTATTTTTTTGAAAGGATCTAAAATTTCAACATCTATCTTAAATTCACTATTAAAATAACTAACCAATTCATTTATAACACATCCACCACCATTTAAGAAAATCTTTGAAATTGGTTTTTGTTCACCTTTTTGAAAATAGTAAAAATCTATAATTTTTCTTACCTCGGTTACAATCTCTTTTAACAAAGAGAGTAAAATTTTTGAGATATTTAATTCTAACTTTTTATCCTGTAAGATATATTCCTCTTTTTTTTGTTCATTTAAAATCAGACCATCTGTTTTTAAATATTTAAGAATATCTTTATTTTGTAATTGTGTAGTCTTTTTTATCTCGTTTATAATATAGTACATACCTAATGATAAATCTCTACACACTTTAGTTATACCGTTTTCTATAATATTCACATTCGTGACATTAGCTCCAATGTTAATCACACATACTACATCATTATTTATATCATAATTATATCCAATAACTCTCTCTAATACGAAGGCATCCACATCTATAAATTTAGGTGTAAATTTAAGCTGTCTTAAAATGTCAAGTTTAGCATCAACTATTTCTTTTTTAGCTGCCGCTATTACAACTTCATTTTTTTTTACACCTTCATCTACCACTTCTCCTATTACATCAAAACCCAAGTATATTTCAGACAAAGGGAATGGAATAAAAGGTTCTACTTCTAACAAAATAGATTTTGAGAGTTCTTCTTTTGTCATTATAGGAAGTTTTATATATCTTATTATTACTGAAGGGCCTGATACAGATATATTAACTTTTTTTGATAGTTTTTTGTTTCTTGAAAAAATATCTTTTATAATTTCTATTATTATGGGATTTCTTTTTTCATGGGGAGTTTCTATAGAAACTATTTCATCAGGTAAATCTGCTACTTCCCAACTCATTAACCGATATCTATCAATTTTTTTGTTTAAAGCAACTACTTTTATACATTTGGAACCTATGTCTAACCCTACAACTTTTTTTGCTGTAAATAGATTCATGTATCAATATATTTCTTACAACAAAATACAGAAGTAAGCCAATTTCTGTATCTCGCTATTAAGCGAGACGGCATCATTCGTCTACTGCGGCCCACCATATTTTTGGCCTTGTTTCCTGCAAGGATTTAGCCGTTTCACCCCTAACTCAATTCTTTCTTTAAAGAAAGAATTTTGTTAGGACTAGTCCTATATTAAAGAGAATTTCTCTTTAATATAGAACCCACTTACCCTTACGGGTAAGTGCGTCTCTGTTCGCACCTCTGCTACTTTCTTTTAAAGAAAGTAGCGGTTAGCTTCAGGTAGAGATTTTATGGTCTAAAAAATTTCCATAAAACGCCCTACCCTCGCTAACTGCATTTTTTACCTGGCAGAAAATTCTGCCAGGTAGGAAAATTGGACTTTCCTCTTTACCTCAACTGAGGTAAAGCGATGCCTTCTTCTGTATTTTGTTGTATATTTTTTATATCTTCAGCTATATAAAGTATCCGAGAACAAGAACTACAAAATACAAACTCTTCGTATTTTTTAATCTCGTTTATTTCTTGCTTAGTAATAGCCATATTGCATTTTTCACAAGTATTGTCACTAAAATTTACAGCAGATAATGCATTTTCTTTTTTTGAAGATATATTATTATATATATCCAAATATTTTTTCTCTATGGTAGAAGCAAATTCTTCTCTTTCTTTAAGTTTTAAATCAAATTTCTGTTTTAATTGTTGTTGTAACTCTTTTAATTCTTTAATTTTTTGTTCTGCTAAATTCTTAATCTTATCCAATTTTTCTTCTTCTTTTTTCAACTCTTTGTTTTCTTTATCCAATTCTTCCATTAAAATCAGAACTTCTGTTTCTATTGCGTCTTTTTGGGCATTTAATTTTTCTATTTCGGAAAGCAAAGCACGATATTGTTCATTTGTTTTTACGGAATTAAGTTCCTGGATGTGCTTTTTAATTTGTTGTTCTATAGATTGAATTTCTATTTCTTTTTCTTTTATTTCTACTTGATTTTTTTTAATTCTTTCTTTTATTTCATCTTTTGTTTTCTGCTCTTCTAAGAGCAGATTTTCTTGACTTTTTATTTCCAAAGGAATAGTATTAATTTCTTCATCTAATAGCCTTAATTCTTCATCATACTTTTGAAGTTTCACTAATTTTTGTAACACTAAAAATAACTCATTCATTTTTAGTATATTTATGAAATTTTAAACTATTTGTCAATCTCTGTAAAATTTTTACTTTTTTAACATAATCAGAAGAACTAAAAATCGCATGTCCCATCACGGGGATTTCGCATCCTAAATCTAGTATCTCTTTTAGATTATGCTCATTTATTCCTCCATCACAAGAAATAATGAAATCTAAGTTATTAGCTTCTTTATAGTTTTTTAGCAAACTAATTTTGGAGATACAGCTTTTTATTATTTTTTGACCTCCAAAACCTGGCTCTACTGTCATTATTAAAACTAAATCTATAATATTTAAAAATGGAAATAAAACTTTTATGGGAGTAGCTGGTTTGATAGCGATCCCACAAAAAATTTTAGATTTTTTGATATCTCCTATTATTTGACTGATAATTCTTTTTTTAACACTCTCATAATGAAAAACTATAAGATCAGCTCCTGCATTAATGTAATCTGAGATATAATTTTGAGGATTTTCTATCATTAAATGAACATTAAAAAAAACCTTAGTATGATTTCTTAAAGACTTTATTAAAGGAGGTCCAAATGTCAAATTAGGCACAAAATGTCCATCCATTATGTCTAAATGAAAAATTTTTACTTTATTTTTCTGAAGCTTCCTTGTTATAGTTGCTAAATTTGCCAAATCGCTATCAAGTAATGAAACAGCTATAGTAGGTAATGGGTTAAGAATTTTTCTTAAGTTATTTTTCATCTATTAAAACACCATCGACAAAAATTCTTAATTTAGAATTTCTTCTGGGCGGTACATATAAAGAAATTTTCTGTTTAGAAGAAGTCGGTTTGTTATATAAAACATGCTCTCCTTCATCACTTATTTGAACTATTTTTACTACTTTTAAAGATTCTCCAATAAACGGCAATTCATACTCAAAATTATAAATTTCTTTATGAGTTTCTTTAAGAGATTTTTTTTGTGTTTTTGAAACAGTTATTTCTAAAACTAAGGGTTCATTTATTATTATCTGAGTATCAGGAGGTGGATTTTGTGATAACACAATTCCCTCTTCTCCTTCTTCAACGATTTTTTCCTCTATTTTTACTTCTATATTATGTCTTACTGTCCAATCATATACATTTTCAACAGTTTTACTTGTAAAATCAGGAATTAAAACTATACCAGGAGGAGGTAAACCTAAAGATACTTCTATATCTACAGAAGAATTCTTTTCAACTATACTTTCAGGTAGAGGATTTTGATTCATAACTATATTTTTTTCATATTTTAGAGAATATTTAAATGTTGTTGTACCTAAAAATAATCCGTATTGTTTAAGAAGTACCTCTGCTTTTCTTCTTTCCTCTCCAATAATATTGGGCACAAATACCTTTTCTCCTCCTAAACTCAAAATAACATTAACAAATCTTCCTTTCCTTACACTCATACCAGCTCTGGGTTGCTGCACTACCACAGTAGCTGCCGGGTAATCAGGATTATAAACTTCTCCTATTTTTTTTAAACCAAGGCCTACATTAGAAACTATATCCAACGCTTCCAGAAGTGGTTTTCCTGTAATATCTGGAACTTTAACCTCTTTTTTTGAGTGAACAATCATACCTATAAAATAATAAAAAGCTATACTAAATATTAAAAAAAATAAAAATATACTCAAACCCAAAACAAAAAAAGGAAGTTTTCTATTTTTAAGCTTTTCTATAATTTTTTCAATTATTTTTTCCATTATATAAAAAAATTTAAAATCCTCCAGAAATAAAAAAATATGTATGTATGGGACTTCTTTGTTGAAGCTGGGAAGCAAATATTAACTCAAATTTTAATAAATAGCTTTGTATCACAAAACTATAAAGATTAAATTTTATACCAAAAGAATTATAAAATTTCAACTCTCTATCACAACCTGAATCTATAAAAATCTCACCATATAATCCTTTAAAAAACAAATCTGGAAAAAGATACCACATATAATAATTTATATCATAAATTATAGGAAATCTCCAACCTATTCTGGATAAATATAACTCTTCAGATTTTTTCTCTCCATACCATATACCACTTATTCTCTCATGACCTCCTAAATCAAAACTTATTTTATCTCTACCTGTACTTATTATAAATTGGAGAATAGCAAATAACCTATGTTCTTTTCCCAAATGAAAATATTTTAAAAAATAACCTCTATAAATCTGGTATAAATAATTGCTATCTATAAATTTGTGTGAAGTCTGAAAAGATAAAGATAAATATTCACCACTTAAAGGTTCTATAAACTTACCAATGAGGGTGTTCTGTGAATATTCTATGTATATAACATTTTCTTTTTTAACTTCTTCTGTGTTTTCTTTTTCATATAAAGAAGAAAAATAAATATATCCCATCAGAAAGTCTAAATATGAATGTTTATTTACAGGATAAGATATACCAGAAATCAAAGATGTGTATTTTTCCAGTGATGACTTATAGTAGTTATAAGCACTTTCAGTTGTAGCATTTAAGATAAATGCAGGACGAAATTTTAAAAATCTATAATCAAAATTAAAGGAATAATTTTTCTCACCCAACATTATAGAACTAACTGCAACATTGTGCTCACCCACCATATCTGAACCCTGCCAGTATAACAACATAACTAATCCTTCATAAGAAGAATAGTAAATAAAAGGTAAAAATAAATCTGTAGAAAAATAAAACTTATATGGGACTGATCTTCTAACTGAGAGTTCTTTTTTAGAGAAAATGTAATCTCCAACTGATTTCTGGGTAAAAGTTGGCTTATCCGGTGCGGTTAACTCCTCTAATGAATATTTATAGATTGTTCTATTGAAATTTCTATAATAAGTCAAAACTATGTCATCAGAAGAAACAGAGAAATCCATAATTCCACCTATTACATTTGTTATTTTTTTAAAATTTGTAGGTTCATCTAATGATAACAGATATAAATTTTTTACACCGTAAAAATTTTTTTCATATTCTTCATCATTATCACTTATAAGAAGAATTTTTTTATCATCCAAATAAATAGCAAAATTTTCGTCAGATAAGGTATGCGTTAATCTTGTTTCTTCAAAACTTTCTAGATCATACATAAAAATATCATTTTGCCATGTGATATATTCCTTTTTAATACATTGTTGTTCTTTTGTATAAAGAATTTTTTTAGCATCTTTAGAAACAGATATTTGTGATATAAAGTTATCATCTTTTTTTAAAATTTCAACAGTTTTATTTTTTAAGTCATATCTACATATTAAGTTTTCACAATTTTTTATTCCAGCTATATAAACTTTGTCTCCTTCATAAGTGATGTAACTACTGATTATCAAATCAAGTTCTTTTATAGCAATTTTTTTTAATTTTTTACTTTTTAAATTGTAAAGATAAACATAACTTTTATTGTTTTTAATACCTACAAAACACAACAACCCATCTTTAGAAACAGATATCCGAGTGTAATCTGTTTCAATTATATCCACTTCTTTTTCTATTACTCTTTTGGGAATTAACAATGATTGTTTATTATTAGAATTTACATAAAACATTACTTTTCCATCAGGATCACCTAGATAAATAATTTTATTCTCAAATATCACAGGTAAATAGTAATGAACTGGATAAATGCTATCCGAGGAAATTTTTTTTGAACTATCGAGGTCAACCATTGATTTTTTTTTAATTTCATATTCATAGTGAGTATACATCTCTTCAAAAAATATCTGCTGAAGACGCTTTAAGTTTATACCTAATACAATGTTTAAAACGCTGTTTGCTTCAAATTTCTCTCTGTAAACTTTCAGTAAATTTATCAATTTTTTTCTTCCATATTCTTTTTCTATAAACTCCATAAGTTTTGCTGACTCTTCATAAGCCGGCAGCACCATATGAGGTTTAAGATGAGAAAAGTTATGTAAATGTTCAAGAGAAATAAGTTTTTTTGATACCGCCATATCCCTTACTATCATCTCTTGTAATGTCTTAGTAAACAAAGCTGATCTATATTCAGCAAGACCCTCCATCAACCAGTTAGGATAAAATATTGATTTAAGAATAAGAGGAGTCCTCCACATACCAGAATACAACACATTATATTCTACCTCATGAATAAATTCATGATTTATTACATGTTGAAGAAATTTTTTGCTGCCAGTATAAGGAACTAAAAATCTATTTTTAAAGGCTTCTGTAACACCTCCAGTATATTCTGTAACATTTACAATTGTATTCTGTAGAAATTGTTGATATCCATAATAAATAAAAAATGGAATCTTGTAGTCAAATTTTATTTCAAAATATTCTTCATTTTCTATAAATATTTTCTCCAGTAGATTCTCCAATTCTGGCATAATTCTATTAAGGCTTTCATGTGGGTAATAAATATCAAAATTATCTGTTTTATAAACTTTATATTTCAGAATTTCTGTTTTAAAACAATGTAAAGGTGTTATTAAAATAAAAATAACTCCAGATAAAAGTATCAAAAGTTTCATAATAGTTTGATTTTATTCCAAATACAATTCTGGATCTACAGGTATTAGATTTTTTCTAATCTCAAAATATAACTGTCCTGAACTATCTGTCTTACCCACAGGAGCTGATTTTCTTATTGTGTTCCCTTCTGAAACCAGTATCTTTCCAAGATTTCCATAAACAGTGTGAATTTCATCTTTATGTTCAACTATTACTATCTTACCATAGCTTCTAAAATTATTTGAAATAAACAAAACTTTTCCATCATCAACACATAACACATCGCTGTTTGACATACCTTGAATTATTATTCCGTTTCTTAAAACACAATAACCATCTTTTTCAAGTTGTGTTTTACCAAATTTACATATCACGGCACCTTCTAACGGTTTCATAAACTTCTTTTCAATTCTGACAATTTTTCTTTCTGGAACTTGAATTTTTTGTAATTTGGCTTTTCTTTCTTTTTCTTCTTTATACAACTTTTTTAAAAGTACTTCCAATTCTTTTTGAGTCTTATTTAATTCTGCAATTTCTTTATCTAATTGTTTTTGTTTTGCTGTTAGTTCCATAAGCAGCTCGCCTTTTTTCTTATATAAAGATAACTGCTGTCTTTTTTTCTCATCCAGTTTATAATTTAGAAAATTTAATTTTTCTTTCTCTTTTTCATATTCCCTTTTTAAATCTTCAGTGTAATTCAAAGTTTCTTTTATTTTTATTATTTGTTTAACAAATCCTTTAAATATGTCTTTTTTTAGTCTTCTATCAAAGTTATCTTCAAAAAATTTTCTTATAAGATAATATCTTTCTATATAATTTTTTATCTCTGCAGTTAATATCATAGAATAAAAATCAACATCAGATGCAAGCAGCTTAAGATTAGTTTCTAAAGCCGATATTGTTATTTTTGTTTGATGGATTTTTTTCTCGATGTCTTTTTTCTCATGGTTTATGCTTTCAATTTCTTGTTCAATTTTTTTTAAATCTTCTTGTATTTCTTTTTGCTTATCTATATAAATTTGTTTTTCTTTTTTTTTCTGTTTTATTATATCTTTTGTATGATTTAATTTTTGTTGTGTTTGAGATATTTTCTCTGAAGCAAAAAAATTTAAATTAAAAAGAAAAAGTAAAAATGCTATCAGAAACTTTTTAAAAAATAAAAACATAAATTTAATTCATCTCCTGCAAAAAAGTTTTTTCTTCTTTTTCAATAGATAAATTCAAAAAGAAAACATATAGGCAAACATGAAATATTATATTTATATCGTCTAACTTAATTAAATCATAAGAGATAAAATTGTTAAAAAATCTCATATTCAAAAAAAACATAACAAAATATATAAAACTCCAAAACAAGACAAAACTAAAAGAAATTTTATAACTACCTTTGCTAGCTAAATTAAAAACCACAAATATTCCTAAAAATAATCCTGATAAAATCGCTATTTTTTCAAATAATAATTTAATTTTTTTAAATCTTTTTAAGTAACTTTTTAAATTATAATCGTAAATTATTTCTTTAACATTCGGAAATATCATATCTAATTTTAAAATTTTTTCAACTTCTTCATCAAAATAATTTGAAAATTCTATTTTTATTGTATCAGAAAATGGATTGTCCATGATTACACTAAGTAATGTTTTTATTTCTGGATTACCTTTTACTTCCTCATATATCTGATTTTTATCCAGATAAGTTATTTTTTTTATCTTTAACAAGTTGCACATACTCTTTATACTTTCAATAATTTTCTCTTTATTCGTATCATCTTTAAGAGTAAAAGCTACTATAAATCTGTCCAACAATCTTTTTTCTAACCAATTACTTAAGAGATAAACATCATACATACCAAAAAACAAAATCAAAATAATTAAATTAATTATAAACTTATTTATTTTCTCTAAAAATTCCATATCTCCTCCCGGTTAGAAATAATTTAAATTACTTAGATATTTAAACATGTTATTTATTTCATTTTTAAAATTAAAATTACATCTAAGGGGATCAACTATTAAATCGTTAAGTTTTTCAAAATTAATATTTTCTATATCTACGCAGTCCTTATTATATATACTCAACATTAAATTTTTTATTTTATTTTGCGTTGAAATACATATAAAAGGTATTTTTAAACTATCACTAATTATAATTCCATGTAATCTTGAAGTAATAATTAAGTCTATATCTTCGAGAATGTTTTTGTAATTTTCTACCTTATCCCAAATTCTTATTTCACAATTTTTAATTCCTTTTGCTATTTCTAAAGAAAATTTATAGTCCTGTTTCAAATGCAGAGGGAAAAATACTAATCTATTCTCTCTAGATAATTCCTTACAAAATTTTTTAAGAAATTCTAATTCTTTTGGTTCTGATTTAAGTATTAAACATATTTTACTATATTCTTTTTTGAAAACATCAATAACATCTATATTTTCGGATTCAAAATAACATATGTCTGGACTGAACAATATCTTATTTGAGGATTTAAAATACTTTTTTATTTTATTTAATTCTATTTTGTTTCTAAAAACTACAATGTCGGAGATAGCACATAATAAGTAAATAAAAACAGATGGTATTCTTTTAAAAGAAAATTCTGTATTTAAAAGAAGTATTTTCTTTAAAAACAACTTGGAACATAAGAATATAAACAAATAATAAAAAAAACTCCATAAACTCGTATAATCCTGAAATAGTCCTCCACAATAAATTATAGTATTAATTTTAATGAGTGTTTCTAAAACCAAAAAAGGGTTCCATCGTGGGATATAATGTACATCGTTTATTTTTATATGTCTTTTAAGATTATAAAGAACATAAATTTTTTTCTTATTCAGAGAAGTTTTCTTTATTAACTCTGTCAGATTTTTCAATAACCATTCGTCTCCAAAATTCTCAAAACCAAAATATCCTACTATTAATATTTTTTTCATTAAGTAAAGTTGAGTTTTTTAAAGGCTCTATATATCAAAAAATAAATATAACCAAAGAATAATCCTACCACCGTACCTGTTATGGTTCTTAAAATACAAATATGTAAAGGTGTGTGCACATGCAAAAATGTATTAACTATAGAAGATGAAGATAATATACTCAAACAAAATAATATTTTATTTTTTAAACTCTTAGTTTCTTTATTTAATTTTATTGCTAAAAACAAAAGTGGATGTGTAAAAAAAATTTCTTTAAATCTTGGTCTAAACAAAATAGCTTTTTCTATTAGATGTCTTATTTTTATTTCAAAAGATAACACAAAACTTTCAGGTACATTACCTGTTCTTAATATCAAATAAAATAAAAACAAAATAAATAAAAGAATAAACAAAAAATCTTTTGTTGTAATCTGATAACTAAGCAGTGCAATTAGTTCCTTTTTATTTAAAACTACAAAACACACCAATATTAGTGGTAAAACAAACATAATTTTTATTCCACTTATTTTTTCTTCTAAAGATATATAATTGTAATTCTGAATTAGACCCCAAATTAATATTCCTGTAAGCAGAACAAGAAAGTTAATTTTAAAATATAAAAGTTTAACGCCATCTATTTCGGTTATCGCTTTTTTATATATCAGCAAGGGAACCACTACCCCTAAAAAAAACCCTAAAACATTATTAAAACCTAAGTTTACTGAAGAATATTTAGATAAATTTGAAGAAAAACGATAATTATTTTTTATATTTTGAACTATTTCTTCTATGATCTTTAAGTTTTCTTCTGGAGCAGCAAATTCAGATGGAAGAATATAAATAATGCTACAGTTTCTTTCTTTGATTGCTTTTTTAATCTTTAGGTTTATAAGTGAAATCTCTTCATATATAGATAAATCACACAGAAAACTTCTTAAAGCAAAATCCCCTTCACACAAAGAAAAGATATCAAAATATAAAGGATTTTCAAAATTAAGTTTTACTAAATTCTTATCAAACAATTCGCAAATCTCTTTATAAGGATATTTAATTTTTCTAAAATTTCTTGGTGCTTCATTTAAGTAGAGTATTGAAAAAATTCTTTCTCTATAATTATTAAGAACATCAAAAACAAACTTTTTTTCATATCTTTTTTTATTTGAAAATTTTAATATTAAAAAAAAACCAGTTTCTTTATGGAAATTTTCTACTTTTTGGACATCTAAAGCAATTTTTTCTATATTTAATTTTTTGAGAAATTCAACAAGTCTATCTAAACAAACTCCATTTTCAAAAAAATAATCTACATCAATTATTATATCTAAGGGCTTATGTTTATACCATTCGTAGAAAGATGTTATATTTACCAATGCTATTAAAGATAAAAAAAGTAATACCAAAAAAAACATTATTTTAACTTTCATTTTTTCTTTCTTATCTTTTGGGAAGATTTAGATTTTTTAGAAGGAAAAATACCTGAAAGTTGAGAATATAAAGTTACATAATTTTTTGAAGATTCACTCCATGAGAAATTTTCTTTCATTGCATTTGAGATTATTTTTTTCATTACATCTTTTTTGTAAAAAATTTCATATGATTGTGTTAATTTTTCATACAGTGCTTCTTCTGAATATTGTTCAAAAACTAAACCGTTGCCATTGAAACTTTTCTCATCAAAATTTTTTACTGTATCAGCTAAACCCCCAGTTTTATAAACTATAGGTATTGTTCCATATGTCATAGCTATCATCTGTCCTAAACCACATGGTTCTGAATTAGAAGGCATCAAGAAAAAATCACATCCGGCATAGATTTTATGAGCTAATGGATTATTAAATTCAAAAAATAATTTAAGCTTATCTGGATATTTGTTTTCTATTCTTTTAAGTTCGTTTTGAATATCTTTATAACCTTTTCCTAAAATTATAACCTGTGCATCATAGGTAGTTAAAAATTTATCTATCGCAACTGTTAAGATATCAAAACCTTTAAGAGGATCTATTCTTGAAACCATTCCATATAAAGGTACATCTTTCAGCTGTAAACCACAAGTTTTTTGAAGATCTTCTTTACAAATTTTTTTATTTTCTATTGTTTCTAAATCATAATTTGCTTTTATGTTCTCATCGGTTGAAGGATGCCATTCTTTATAATCAATTCCATTTAAAATTCCGATTAACTTTCCTTCAGAAACACGTCTTGCAAGAACACCTTCAAGTCCTCTTCCTTCTGAATGAAGAGTAGAAATCATCTTAGCATAAGTTGGTGAGACTGTTGTTACAAAATCTGCAAATACAATTCCTACTTTCAGGAAGTTTATACGTCCGTAGTATTCAAATTTCTCAGGTATAAAATCGTAAGCTGGAAATCCTGCAATAAAATGCACTTCGGGTCCATATAATCCCTGATATGCAATATTGTGAATTGTAAACACAGTTTTGGTATTTTGATAAAAAGCATCAATTCTATATAAAGTTTTAAGATACGCACAAACAAGTGCTGTCTGCATATCATGACAGTGAATTATGTCTGGTTTAAAATCCACAGCTTTTGCTGTTTCAAGCACGGCTCTGCTAAAAAATATAAACCTTAAATGATTGTCATGATAATCTCCATAAGCTGTGCCGTAAATTTCATCTCTTCCAAAAAATCTTTCATTTCCTACAAAATATACATCAATACTTTTATCCAGCTTGCCTCTGTAAATAACACCTTCTATATATTCTTCTCCCACTGGGATTAAGACCTTCAAGTTTGTATTTTTAATTTTAAATTTTTTTAAATCTATTATTTTATGCAAGGGCAAAACTATTTTAACATCAATTTTATCTTTTTTAAGAAATAAAGGTAAACTGCCTACTACATCAGCCAACCCTCCAACTTTTGCAAAAGGTGAACATTCAAAACTTGCAAATAAGACTTTCATTTAAGTTTTTCCTCCTTTTCTATCTTACTTTGATCTCCCTTAAAAACTTAGCATCATTTTCTGGAAGCGAAGAATTTATAGACATAGCTGTTCCTATCTCAAATCCGGCTGTCTTAATAAGCCGTGGCATTATAGTAATATACCAGTGATAGTATTCTTTTCCTTTTTCATTTACAGGAACACTTCTTATTACATAGTTATAGTCAGGATTATCTAATCCTATATAAAGTTTAGATAAGGTGATCTTTAAATTTTTTGCTAAATCTGTAATTTCATTATCATCTATTTCTCCAAACGACTCAACATGCCTTCTGGGTAAAACCCACATGTGAAAAGGAGCTAAAGCTGCATATGGCACAAAAGATACAAAATGTCCTGTCTCCACTACAATCCTTTCCTGGTATTTAAGCTCTTCTTTTAACATTTTACAAAAAACACACTCTCCTGTCTCATCGTAATATCTCATGGCTTCTTCTATTCTGTACCTTATATGAAATGGCACCACAGGAATCGCTATAAGTTGAGAATGTGGATGCTCGATTGAGGCTCCTGCTTGTTCTCCATAGTTTTTAAATATTATTATCATTTTTATTCTTTTATCTTTTTCAGCAGCAAGATATCTCTCTCTGTAAACTTTTATTATATCTTCGATGTCTCTTTCAGGCATAAGAGGAAGAATGTCGTTGTGTTTGTTTGATTCTATAATTACCTCAGCAATCCCCACCCCGGAAACCCATCTTTTAATACCATCACTTCTGTATTCAACAGTTCCTTCCTGGACTACAGCTGGGTATTTGTTAGGTATTACCCTTATTTTCCACTTATTAAATTCATCTTTTACTACATAAGTTTCATAAGGTGTCATGTGTTCATTGCCAGGACAAAAAGGACATTTTTCAGAAAACTCTGGAAGTTGTTTTTTTTCTTTTATAGATTTAAAATCTTCCGGCCGTTTAGCTCGTTCTGTAGAAATAACTACCCACTCTTTAGTGGCTATATTTTGTCTTATTTCTGGTATCATCACTTTCCCCTCCTATTCACCTAAAATTTTTATCCATAGTTTTCTATTTCTTGGCCCATCAAACTCACAAAAATATATTCCTTGCCATGTTCCTAACTCTAATTCATTATCCGAAACAACAACACTTAAGGAAACACCGATTATGCTTGATTTAATATGAGCATCTGAATTACCTTCTATATGTCTATAGTTATCATCCCCTGGAGCTAATCGGTTTAGTCTGTCTATAATATCTCTCACTACATCTTTATCTGCATTTTCATTTATAGTAACAGCTGCTGTAGTGTGAGGTACAAATATATGACATATTCCATCTAAGATTTTTGATTCTTGAACAATTTCTAAAATTTTTTTTGTAATATCTATAAATTCGACTCTATTGGAAGTTCTTATGTTTATTTCTTTTTTATATATTTTCATGTTATACAAGATACTCCTTTTTAACTTTTTTTAAACTATTAAATATATTTTTCTTTATATTAGGCCAGTATTTCTGAAGTTCTTCTTCAACAAGATTTTCCAAATAGTTTCTATAGCTAAATTTTTTAGATAAATAAGGACATTTACATTTAAATACAGGTAAACCTTTATATTCCACATATTTTTGTGTCTCTTTTGAAGTTAAATACACCAAAGGTCTTATAAGGGTAATTTCTCCTTTAAACATTTCCAAAACAGGAGGCATTGTGGAAATTTCTCCATGATAAAAAAGATTCATCAAGAAGGTTACTACTACATCATCTAATGTATGACCTAAAGCTACTTTGTTACATCCTAATTTTTTCGCTAAAAGGAAAATTTCTTTTCTTCTGTTCCAGCTACACCAGAAACAGTTTATGTTTTTTCTTTCTCCAGGAAGTGTCTTTTTAATGAAATAATAACTTATTTCGTGTTTTTTTAGAAATTCTTCAAGTTTTTTTAAATATGCTTCATAGTTGTCAAAAAAACCAAAATCTATATTAGCCACATAAATTTCATATTTAAAAGGCAAAAATCTTTTTTTGTAAATCATAATATCTAACAAAGTAACACTATCTTTACCTCCAGAAACACCTATTAATAGCTTGTCATTTTCAGAAAGCATTTTATAATCTCCAAATGCTCTGCCTACTTTTTTTATTACTAAAGATAAAAACTTTTTTTCTTCATCCATAGAATTTATTTTATATAAAAAATCCACCAATTAAGCAAGTTTTTAAATTGTTGAATTTATATATATAATTTTATATTTAGGTTTATTAACAAAAAATCTAAAAAATTTATTATTTTAAAAAATTTATTATTTTAAAAACTATGAAACCAAACACAATAGTAATAATAGGAACACAATGGGGAGACGAAGGTAAAGGTAAAGTAGTACATTTTCTGTCAAGAAATGCTGACTATATAGTAAGATACCAAGGAGGTAACAATGCAGGCCATACTGTAGTTTTTAACGGAAAAGAACACATATTACATCTTGTGCCTTCTGGTATTCTTGAAAATAAAAAATGCGTAATTGCAAATGGTGTAGTCATTGACCCAGAAGCTCTTTATCAAGAAGTTATATTTTTAAGAAAAAAAGGCATAAAAGTAAACAAAAATAATTTGTTTATATCTCATCAAGCACATATAATTTTGCCATATCATAAATACCTGGACGCATTAAAAGAAAAAACACAAAAAATAGGTACTACTCAAAAAGGAATAGGTCCTTGCTATGGAGATAAATATTTAAGGGTAGGAATAAGAGTATGTGATTATTTAGAAGAAGATACTTTTAAAAATTTGGTAGAAAAAAATGTTGAAGAAAAATATCCTTTGATATCTGAATTTATATCAAAAGAAGAATTACTTAAACAAATCTTTGAACAACATAAAAAATATTCAAAGTTTCTAAAACAATTTGTAACTGACACAACTGATTTATTGTTGAAAGCAATAAACGCAAATAAAAAAATAATTTTTGAAAGTGCTCAAGGAACTATGTTGGATGTAGAATTCGGAAGTTATCCTTATGTCACATCTTCTCATCCAACTGTAGGTGGAATTCCTATTGGAACAGGTTTGCCTTTTTTGTATATCTCTAAAGTAATAGGGATAGCAAAAGCCTACACCACAAGAGTAGGTGAAGGTCCTTTTCCCACAGAAATGGAACCGGCTTTACAAGAATTTTTAAGAAATCAGGGAAAAGAATATGGTTCTACTACAGGAAGACCCAGAAGATGTGGATGGTTTGATAGTGTTATAGTAAGACATGCAATAAAAATAAATGGCATTAAAGAATTAGTACTTACTAAACTAGACTGTTTAAAAGATATTAATCCCTTAAAAATTTGCGTCGCTTATAAATATAAAAACAAAACTTATTATGACTATCCAGTTTCAAGAAAACTTCAATGGTTGGTAAAACCTATCTATAAGGAACTTCCAGGATTTTATGAAGATATAAGTAAAATTACACATTATAATTTATTACCTAAAAATGTGAAAAACTATATACAGGCTATTGAACATTTCTGTAAATTACAGATAAAAATAATTTCTTTAGGTAGAGACAGAAATGCCACAATCTTCAAATGAGTCTTTATGAGAAAATTCTATTTTCCGTTTTTTTTCAAGTTTATCCTAATATTTATATCAATTTCCACATTACCTATTCTAATTCTAACACTACAAAGCAACAAAATTCTAAAACCTGCTTTACAAACTATATATTTAGAATTACATACCAAAACATTATCTAATATTTCTACAAAAATCCAAAGTTATTTTGAAACATTATCTTATATTCTTCCTCTTGTTGAAGACACTACCTCAAGAACAGACATAGACTGGAATTATAAACAAAATATTCTAGAGTCACTGATGAGTATTAATAAAAACATAATTTCCATTTCTATACTAGATAACTATGGTAAAGAAAAAATAAAAATTTATAACCCAGAAATAATTCTTGAACCAAAATTAGAAGATTTTAGCAACGACTATATCTTTAGAAAATTAAAAGAAACAAAAGAAACAAAAATTTTTAAATTTTCACATTCAAACAATATTTATCAACTGGATAGTCTTTATGAAAAACAAAATTTTTATTTGAGAATCTCTATGTCAATAAACAATTTATTTGAAGAATTAAAAGACACAAAAATAGGAAAAACAGGATGTATTACCCTACTTGATGCTGAAAACAACAATTTAATTTTTGCTACTTATGAAGAAAAAGAAATTTTGAAAGAACTTTTAGCTAATCCTTTTTTAGAAACTGCAAAGCAGTCTATATCAATTGGTTCTAAGGGATTAAGAATTAAAAATAATGATTATATTGTTTCGTATGTGTTTCTACCACAAATCAACTGGATACTACTTTTACATCAAACTCAAAAAGAAGCACATCTACCTGTAAGAATTTTAGTACGGCAAACTACTCAACTTTTAATTTTAATTTTAATAATCTCTGTAATAATATCTTTACTAATAGCAACAGGTATATCTCAGCCCATATTAAAGATAATTGAAGCTGCCAAAGCTGTAGCGGCTGGAAATTTTAATGTTTCAATAGATATAAAAACTTACGATGAACTCGAAATTTTAGGAAAAACTTTTAATCATATGGCAAAAAAATTAAATGAGTATGCAGAAATTCAACTAGACAAACTTATTGCTGAAAAGACAAAAACAGAAGCTATTATTTTTTCAATAAAAGATGGTATCATCTTAACAGACTATGAAGGAAATATTTTGTTAATAAATAAAAAAGCAAAAGAGATCTTAGACATTAAAGAAGAAAATATAGAAAATTTAAACATTTTTAATATTTTAAACGAAACTTTAAAACCAAAAATCCAAGAAATTATAAATCAACCAAATAAAATTTTTGAAATTGATTTATCCACTGAAAATTATCCCAGATTTTATCAAGGTATTTCTTTACCAGTATTAACTCCCAAAAATGAAAAATTAGGTATAGTCTCTGTATTACACGACATAACATTAGAAAAAGAAATAGACAAAATGAAAGACGACTTCTTACACTCTATTACACATGACTTAAGAAATCCTATGACTTCCATTAGGGGATTTATAAAATTTCTTTTAGATGGAGTAGCTGGCCCTATAAACGAACAACAGAAAAAAATATTAGAAACTATGGAGAGAGCTTCTTTTAAATTGCTAAATATGATAAACGATATTCTTGATATAGCAAAACTTGAAGCAGGAAAGATGGAAATAAATTTAGAAAAAACAAATATTATAAAAATTATAACTTCTGTTATTGAACTTTTACAACCTCAATATGAAAGAAAAAACATAACTCTCTTTTTTGCACCTCAAAAAGATAATGTTGAAATATCAGTAGATGCTAAACTTATAGAACGAGTATATATAAATCTAATAGGAAATGCAATAAAGTTTACACCTGAATATGGAAAAATTACAGTAGATATTTATGAAACAGGCAATTACGTTGAAAGTTTTGTAGAAGATACCGGTGAAGGCATACCTAAAGAATATTTAGATAAAATATTTGAAAAATTTACTCAAGTAAAAAACAAATCAAAAGGAGGAACAGGTTTAGGTCTTACAATATGCAAATATATCATTGAATTACATAATGGAAAAATATGGGTAGAATCTGAACTTGGTAAAGGTTCAAAATTTATTTTCAGATTACCTAAAAATACAGCATGAGATTAAAGAAATTAATTTTAAAAATTTTATTTTTATGTTTATTTGATTTTATCTTTACTCAACAATATACTGTACAAGAAGCAGAAGAAAAAGAAGTTTTTTTACAAGAAATAGAAGTAAAAGAAGGACAGACTCTTTCTTATATAGCAAATTATTATTTTAAAGACCCAAAACTATGGCCAGAAATTTTAAAATATAACAAATTAGAAATCACAGATATATACGCTCCTCTTCCTGGTATGAAATTAAAAGTCCCAATTGTAATTGTAAAAGAAAAATTTCGTCCAGCTTACTTAATATATATTTTGAATAAAGTGAAATATAAAAAAAGCGACTCAGTTATATGGGAAGATCCTTTAATTAACATGGAACTTTACAACAACGATGCTATAGCCACTTATGAAAAATCACGAGCTAACATAAAATTTTATTCTGGCGAAATTTTAAGTATAGACGAAAACTCATTTGTAACAATTAGACCTGAGCTAAAGCAAGAAGAAGTTACATTACACAAAGGAGCAGTAAGATCTACCAAAGCCAAAGTAATTACTGACAACGCTATAATTACCCCCAGAATAGAACCTAAAACGGAAAAAACAGATTTTAAAACTAAAATCCGTGAAGAAGACAAAACAACATTAGTAGAAGTTTACGAGGGTGCTGTAGATGTAACAGCCCAGGGAAAAACTGTATATGTACCTAAAGGTTTTGGAACTGAAGTCAAACCCTTTTCTGCTCCATCTTTGCCTAAGGCACTTCCTAAACCACCAGAAATAACTTTAGAAACTGCAAAGTTAACATCTCAAAATGAAATAGTAATTACAAAAGATATTCCTTCGTTCTCTTTTCAACTTACCCTGCCAAAATTAGAACAAAAAAGCGAAATACCCTTCCCACAAGATAAAATCACCCAGGAAACTAAACAAAAGCCAAAAACGATAGGAAGTATAATAAAAAAATATCGTATACAAATTTCTAAAGAAAAAGATTTTAAAAAAATTATATATGAAGAAACTAATGACATAAAACCTAATCAAAAAATAAACATTAATTTGAAATCCTTACAACTTCCTGATGGAAAATATTTTTTAAGAGTTTCGTATATAGATGAAATAGGATTTGAAAATCCATCTGACCCTAAACCTATTATTATTGATACAACTCCACCTAAACTATCAACAAACCTTCTTAATATCACAAAAACTGATCAGGAAATAATTCAATTTTCCGGAGAAACAGAACAAAATACTTTTTTAAAAATAAATAATAACTCTGTTGATGTAGATAAAGATGGAAAATTTAGTTATGCTCTTTCATTAAATTTAGGTATAAACAAAATAGAAATAGTAGCAAAAGATATTTATGATAACGAAACTAGAATTCAGCATCAAATAGAAAGAGTAGAATCTTTGACATCAGAAGAAAAAAAAGAAAAAATAACTCAACAAACTAAAAAAAGTATATCTTTAGGAAATATTTTAGCAACTTCTATTTCTCTTGTGGTGGTATTTGTGGTAATTTCTTTTTTTATAAAATAACTATTGCATGTTCATTATTTTGCAAACTTTGTTTTTTAGCTGTGTTAAGTATTTCTTTCACATGAAATAAAACTTCAGCATAATGGCTGGCTGTGCCTTTGTTTACTTTAAGAACTCCTGCTGCTATCTTCATAAAATTTGCTTTTAACTCAACACCATTTTCTAATTTATATGTAAAAAACCTATTTGATATATCTTCTTTATTATATATTCTTTCTGTAAGATCGTCAAACAAAGAAAAAATATTTTCTAACATCGGTTGAATTTCTATTTTTTCTGTAACTATACAAAATTTATCGGCTTCTAAATGAAACAAAACATCAGATTTACTTCCATAATTTGTAACAGCAGTCCTTAAAATACTTGAAAAAAATTTAAGTAATTCATCTCCTTTTTTGAAACTATATTTCAGATTATAAGGTTTAAAATTAGTAATATCAAAAAGAATCACAATAAAATCCTTTTTGTTTTCTATAAGTTCTTTCAAATGATTTTCTAAAGAGTTTAAACCTAAAAGACAAGTTACAGAGTTTACATTTTCATAGTATTTCTTTATCAACATCTCAGCTCTAAACAACAATTCATAAGGTTCAACAGGTTTTACTAAGTATTCATCAGCTCCAAGCTTTATACCGGTAAGTTTATCTTTTGTTTGACCTAAAGAAGTCAACATTATCACAGGGATAAGACATGTTTCGGGATCACTACGTAGATGTTCTATGACTTCAAAACCATTCATTTCAGGCATTATTACATCAAGAATTATAATATCAGGCATTATAAGTTTTACTTTTTGAAGAGCTTCCTTGCCATTGTAGGCTTGATATACGTCATAGTTTGCTTGCTGAAAAGTAAATTTTAATAAATCCTGTATTTCTAAATCATCTTCTACAACTAACACCTTTCTCATTCTTTTATATATGACAAATACATCTGTCTACCATTTCTTATTATGTCAAAAACTATACCTTTTTTAAGATTGACTTTATTTAGTATTTCTTTGAGATCTTTTAAATTTCTTATCTTATTTTGATTTATACCAACTACTACATCCATCTCTAAAAGACCCAAATCTTCATAGTCTTTTGATTTTACATCAATACTATGTACAACAACTCCTTCTGTATCTTCTTCAATTGAAAGTTTTTCTATTAATTCATCAGTTAATTCTATAAATGTATGCCCTAACCAGGTAAACTTTTCTTTTTGAGGAACTTTTTCTTCATCCAGGGAACCCACAGAGACTTCTTCTGGTAACTCACCTAAAGTAATTAATACCTTTTGTTCTTTTCCTTCCCTCCAGATTGTAAGTTCAACCTTTTCATTTGGCGATAAAGAAAAAACAATATCCTGCAACTCCTGAGGAGAGTTAATTTCTGTTGTTTTGTTTCTCGCTTTTATTGAAAGAATAATGTCAGACCTTCTAAGTCCTGCTTTTTCTGCAGGAGAATTTTTTAATACTCTGTTAATAATGACTCCCTGTTTCTTAGAAAGTCCAAACTGATTTGCAATTGCTTCATCCACAGCAAGTATTTCCACACCCAACCATCCTCTTGTAACTTTTCCTTTTTCTATAAGGGTATCTAAAATCTCTTTTGCTCTATTTATAGGAATAGCAAAACCAATTCCAGAAAACACACCTGTAGGAGCATATATGGCTGTATTTATACCTATAACTTCTCCTTGCAAATTACACAGAGGTCCTCCAGAATTACCTCTGTTTATAGCAGCGTCTGTTTGAATAAATTCTCTGTATTCTTTACCTTCAATTCTTATTCTTTGTCTTATGGCTGAAACTATTCCTGAGGTTACTGTCTGCTCAAGTCCAAAAGGAGAACCTATTGCTATTACAAATTCTCCAACTTTTATCTTATCAGAATCTCCTAATTTAACATAAGGCAAATTCTTAGCATTTATTTTAACCACTGCTATGTCTGTTTTGGGATCTCTTCCTACAACTTTTCCATTATACTCCTTTTCTTTTCCATCTATATTTACTATTACTTTAATCTCAGAAGCATTAGCTATTACATGTTCATTTGTTAATATATATCCGTCTGAAGAAATAATAAAACCACTCCCTCCTCCTTCGGTTCTGTATTCTTTATATTGTTTTTTAGGATATCTCTGAGGCAGATCAAAAAACTCTCTAAAAAATTCCTCAAAAGGATCACCAAAATAAAAATCAGGTATCTCAACTTTGTACTTGTAAATAGTAGTAATACTTACAACTGCTGGCTTTACCTTCTCAACAACATCTACAACGGCTTGCTGTAGCGAATACACATCTTGCAATGAATTCTGCGTTTGTTTGCTTATCAAACTTAAGCAAGAAAAATTAGGTTCAGCAGTTGTTTTCTTAAAAGTTAAAAAATTTGAAGTCAATATCAAAAAAAAGCTCACTATAATTATTATCAGAAAAAGTTTTAAGACCTCTTTTTTCATATTACGAATTTCCTTTCTTTCTAAGTTTATTAAGAGTAAAATACTTAAATTTACAAAAATTTTCAATAATTAAATTAAAACCAAATTTAAAGCTTTCTTGGAGTCCAACAGGGATAAAAACAATTGCCTTTCATTTCTCTTATTCTTCTTTGATTAGAACCATCTATAAACATAGTAAATAATTCCCACCTACCATATCTATTAGACACAAAAACAATAAATCTTCCATCCGGAGAAAAAAATGGATTTTCGTTGCTTCCTTCAGAATATGTGAGTCTGTAGTATTCAGATTTAATTATATCATAAACAAAAATATCAAACATACCTTTGGATGTTTCCATACTAAAAACTATTTTATCACCTTTTGGAGACCAAGCAGGAGAACTACTGTAGCCTGCTGTTGGAAGTTGTCTTATTGTTGACACATCTAAAGAAGTAATATACATCTGAGGTTTACCACTTCTGTTGGAAATAAAAACAATTTCTCTATTGTTGGGCGAAAAGAAACCACCTACATCTATTATATCACCAAATGTTAATCTTTTAAAAATTTTAGTATTGAGATCTAAAATATATAAATTAGGAGAGTGTTTTGCTTTTGTCATCGTCACAACCAATTTTTCACCACAAAAAGACCAGTTAGCTGTAATATTTAGTCCCTGATGTGTAGAGAGTGGTTGTCTGTTGCTGCCATCTATATTCATTATATACAAATCAGGATTGCCATATTTATAAGTGGTAAAAGTAATTTTTTTTCCATCAGGAGAAACTCTTGGATAAATATTAATACTTCTATCATATGTAATCTGAACTAAATTATATCCATCGTAATCCATTTTGTAAATCTCTTTGTAACCACTCATATCATTAACAAATACTATCTGGGTAGTTGCAATGCCATACTCTCCTGTAAAGACTTTAACAATGTTATCTGAAAACAAATGTGCCAAATATCTTAAATCAGTAGATTTAAAACTTTCTTTATATATTTCTTCTAAAGATGCCACATCATATAAAACACCAACCAGAACATATTTGCCCTCTTCGACTTTAAGCTCTCCACAAACCACCACATCTATGCCATATTGAGACCACTTCTCCGAAACAACTTTATCTGGTATGTATTGCCATCCGGGTTCAACAACATTGAATAATCTGGTAAACATCAAATCATTTTTTACTACATCCTGAAGTTGTTTAGCTAACTTAAGCGTTTCAAAATTCTTTGAAATAAACTTAGAAATACCTATATCTATTCTTTTACCTGATTTTATAGCTTGAACATATATATCTATTCCAGCATAAACCTCAAAATTTAAAACTACAAAAATAAAAAAAATTTTTAGTTTATTCATAATATTTAAATTCAAAAAATACTCCAAGATAATCCTCTTTAAATCCAGCAGGTAAAGGTGGAAAAGGCTGAGCAAGCTCTACAGCTCTGATGCATAGATTATCATAAAACCTGTTGCCTGAAGACTCTTTAATTTTTAGATCTTCAATGTTGCCATTTTTTAATATTCTAAAATATACCACTGTTTTTAACTCTCCCGGATAATTGTGTGACCACATCCAGTTTTCTACAATTTTTTTTCTTATTTGATTTACATAATAGGTAAAAGGAAACTTCGCTGTCTCTAAAGATAAAGAGGGTAAACTGGACGGTTTGGAAGTTGAAGAAATTTGTTGTGTTTGTTGTTTATCTTTTATTTCTTCAGTTTTTTTAATTTCTTTTTTTTGTTTCTTTATCTTTTTTGGAATTATTATCTCTTCTTTCTTTATTTGCTTTTCAGAAGGTAATTTTTCATCTATTACTTTTTCAAATGATGGCAAAGTTATAAGTTCTACAGGGAAAGATATAACTATAGGTTTTTTTTTAGGTATATACTTCACACCAAAAAATAATAAAAAATGAAACAAACAAGATAATAAAAAAGATACTCTTATCCGTAGAGAGTCCATACATAAATTACTTGCCCAATATTTCCTGTGCTTCTTTTGAGTTAGGATACTCAGATGTGATCAAATCAAAAATCTCTTGTGCTTGCTTTTTATTTCCTAAATGCTGCAGACATACTCCTTTTTTATACAACATAGTGGTTAAGTAATCATCTTTCTGATATTTTTTAAGATATTCATCTATTATCTTTATGCAGTCTTGATATTGTCTTTTAACATAATAACAATCTGCTAAGTAAAAATATGCTTTGTTTGCCAGTTCACTTTCAGGATATCTGGAAAGATAATCCTTAAAACCTCTTATGGCTAAATCATACATACCTCTTAAATAATCATTGTAAGCCATGTTGAAAAATTCGGTAGGCAGAGGAATCATAGCTGTATCTACTTTGGGAAGCTGTTTTGATAAAATATCCATTCTTTGAGATAAACTGGAGTGGATATCATCCATTCTTTGGGAAAGCATTGACATTTTATATTTATTTTCTTCAATTTTTTCTGTATAAATCTGTAAATTAGTGTTAAGCTGTTTCATTTGAGAGTTAAGTTCTGCTTGATTTCTTTTAAGAGAAACCATTTCTGCTTTTAGCGCTGCTATTTCTTCTCTTAAAGATATCACTTCCTCAGAAGTAGCAAGACAACCATAAAAAGCTACGCTTGAAAATACTAACCAAATGCAAAAAATATATGCTTCTTCAATTTTTTTCATATCATAGAGGCTTGTTGAAAATCCTAAAAATATAAACTATTACTTCAGCTTATTTTTTGAGCCTGACTTTAGTTTCTGCTCTACGATTTGGCTTACAAAGAGATGTATCAGGAGGACCTGCATTAGGATTTATGGGTTTTTCTTCTCCATAAGAAATGGTTGCAATTCTATTAGCTTGAATACCTAGATTAATATAGTAGTCTCTTACAGCATTGGCTCTCTTTTGACCCAAACCTAAATTGTAATCGTTAGAGCCACATTCGCAAGTGTGACCTTCTACAAGGATTTCATATTGAGGATTAGAAATAAGATACTCAGCATTCTTTTGGAGTATACCTTTAGCTTCTTCTGTCAAATCATATTTATCAAATTCAAAATAAACATTTTTTAATTCTGGTATAGATACAAACTCATCACCTCTAATGGAAGGTTCTTGTGGTTCTACTTCAACTTCCTGCTGTCGAGGTGGTGTTACTTCTTCTGGAGAAGGAGTCGTGACCTTTTTAGGACAACCAAAAAAAATTATGCAAGAAAACAAAATTAGAATAAGACTATATTTTTTATACATTTTTAGATACCTCCTAATTAATTAGCTAAAATAATAATTTAGATGAGATTATCTACAAAATTAAGTATAAATTGTCAAGTGTTTATTTAATTTGTTAAAACTAAAATCCATGTCCCTGGCAGGAGTTGAACCTGCAACCTGCGGGTTCGAAGCCCGACGCTCTATCCAGTTGAGCTACAGGGACAAAAATTACTCTTCTTCAGTGTTATATACTACATTAACACTGCTTCCTGCTGGTACCAAACTTCCAGCTTTAGGTGATTGAGAAATTACTATATCAAAATCTTTATCCTCATCACAAACTTTTTTGACATTGCCTAGTTTTAAACCTTTAGATTCAAGAATTTTTTTTGCCTCTATTAAAGACTTATCTGTAATATCTGGCACTTCTATTTTTTTGAGTATCTGAGGTGGTTTAGGTAGTGGTTTTCCTTTACTTACCAATAAAGTAACTTTAAAACCTTTCTTCACATCAATTCCAGCTTGAGGTTCTTGAGAAATTACAAAACCTTTTTCAACTACATCTGATTCAACCTCTTTGATTTCAGAAATGTCTAAATTATTTTCCTGCAAAATTCTTTTTGCTTCTTGTAAGTCTTTCCCTTTTAGATCAGGTATTTTTATCAGTTGGGTTCCTTTAGATAGGACAATCAAAATTTCTGTATTTTTTTTAACAAGTGCTTTAGGAGGAGGTTGTTGAGAAATAACACACCCGGCTTGAATCTCAGATTCTTGTTCTTCTACTATATTGTAGTTTAACTCCAAAGATTGCAAGGTCTTTGTAGCTTCTGATAAAGGAAGTTTTCTTATGTCGGGAACTCTTACATAGAGATATTTTTTTTCTATGCCAGGAAAAATAAAAAAATAAGAAAAAAAACTCACTGCAAATGAAACAACTAAAGAAATAAAAATCACAACCAAAATACTTGCACCCTTTGGTAGTTGACGGACTTCTTCAGGCATAGTTTTTCCTCCTTTTATGGATGAGTAATTATTATTTCTACTCTTCTGTTTTTTGCTCTACCAAGTTTAGTTTTATTTGATGCAATTGGTTTTTCTTCACCCCACCCTTTTACTTCTAATAGTTTTCCATCCAAAGCACAATTTTTTACAAAGTAAGAATACACCTTCCAGGCAAAAGCAGAAGATTTTGCTTTATTGGCTAACTCATCTCCTACAGAGTCAGTATGAGCCTCAATTAGGATTTTTCTGTCTGGATATTTATTTTTTATAATTTCAGCAAGTGAATCTAATGAACTAAACATATTAGAAGAAATTTCTTTTGTTTCCTTATCAAACAATTCATCTGTAGGATAGGTGATTACTATACCTTTATCTTCTATTGTTACTTTTGCACCTTTTATATAAAATATCTCTTGTTGCTTTTCTATGATTTTTTGAGGCGGTTTAGCTAATACATTTACTTTAAATTTTTCTTCTTTAGTTGATTTGTTTCCAGCTTTATCTTTTGCTATTAAAATAATTTTATATTCTCCATTAGGAACAACTTTTTCATAAATTTCATCTTTTCCGTCCCATATCAGCTCTATCTCCTGCTTTTGATACGAAGAAACAGTTATTTTGTATGAATAAATTTTTTGATTTTTGAAGTTAAATATACCGGCTTCTATATTCTCTAAAGGTGAAAATTCATCCTGGATTGAAATATTAAACTTCACAGAGTCATCCACATTATCTCCATCAGGAGAGATTGTAGGAGTAGAAAGAATAATACTTATACTCGGTGAAATCGTATCAACAACAAATTTTTCTTTAGGAGATCTATAAATTATAATTTTATCTTCTTTCTGTTGTTTCATAGCAAATTCTACAAAGTATTCTCCATCAAGAAGAGTATTCTTATTTAAATCTTTACCATCAAAAGTATAAAAAGTATCAGCTACCGTAGGAATATATGTGGATGTAAAAACGAAAACTTCTTTTTGATTTATATCTTTTACACTATACAAAATTTCTCTTACATTAGTTGTGGTGGTAACATTGTGTCTGAAAAATATATTATCTAAGTAGCCATCATTATTAGGTGAGAAATAGTAAGGTTCAACTTCTAACTCACAGGGAAGTTCTATTATTTTTATCTCCTTTTTGGTTTTAAATTTAAAACTCAAACCAATATTATGAGTGTTTCCTAAGGCTGTGTTGGGCAAATAAGAATAATCAACTCCAAAATTTCCTATTTTTAAACTTATACCAGCTGTAAAAAATGAAATTTGTTCATATATGTTAAGGTTATTTTTTTTCTCATCAAATATATATCCTACCCTTATTCCTAATACATCAGCTCCCCAATGTTCTATACCAAAAGTGTATATTTTGTTATTAGTTGCATAATCAACCTTTGCTGTTGCTAAAAAATTAATTTTTGTAGCTTGATGAGGAAGATCAAAATAAAGTCTTATACCTACATTGTAAAAAGTTGGAAAGGTATATTTCTCACCATTATAGTACAGATTTTGTAAAGCAGCACTTACCGAGAATAAGTCATTGTTAGTCCTTAAAACAAAACCAGTATCATATACGATGGATGAATTTCTGTCTTTGAAGATACTTTCTTCTACATACTTGGAAGTAAAACCAAAACATATATTTTTAATAGGTGCAAATGCTAAAGTAACTCCACTGAATAATGAACTAAAATTAAAACTCTCTTCGTAAAGATAATAATTGTCAATAATTGGAATATCTGAAGTGGCCAACCTCACAGCAGTGATTCCAAAACCGAACCATCCAAACGCAGCATTACAGGCAAGCTGTTGTAAAGAAGTGTCAGTGTAATAGATATGATGAGCTAAAGTTACTTCACTATGGTTTGAAGCCACGGCAGCCGCTGGATTATAAAAAAGTCCTTCAGAGGTGTCATATAACGACACAAAGTTACCACCTGCACCAGTAGCTCTTACACCAAATGGTATTAGTAAAAAATCAAAATTTTCTACACAAAAAACCAGATTTGTTGTCAGAAAAATAAAAAAGAATAGTTTTATCATTTCTTTTCTACTATACCAATTAATTTTGTTACTGGTGTTTCTTCTGGAATTATAAGAGAGACAATATATATCCCAGAAGGCAAATACACACCATTTTCATCTTTTCCATCCCATGAAACAGTATACACCATATCTTTTAAAGCTATGTTATCTACTAAACTTCTTATAAACTTTCCTGAGATACTAAAAACACAAATTTTTATCTGGGTGTCTTTATTTGTCTTGTATCTTATCTGTGTAGTTTCACCCATTTTTGGTGAAAATGGATTTTTGTAGTCCACCTCTAAAATGATATTTCCTTCAAGTTTTGCTGCCGAAAGAGTAGTAAAAAATGTATCTGTTAAAGTTACACTGGTTGAAGAAATGTCATAAACTGTTATCATCAGATAGTATGTAGTTCTTACTTTTAAACCTATTTGTGTAGACGGAATTTCTATTCTAGTAATATTGTTTAAGGTATTTAAAGAAGTCGTTGTTTGATTGACATACCAGATAGTACTACCACTAATTAGCCCTGAAGAAAAGCTAGAAAGTTTTATCTCAAAATTTTTCACAACATAACCTTCTATATACTCAAAAAATACCACTGGATTTCTTTGATGAATTACTACATCTGTATTATAGTTTTTCCCGTCAACTCCATAAGAGATAATTTCTATAGCTTGTAATAATTGAGTGGCTGTAAAAATAAAAAATAATATCTTTTTCATAAAAATTTAACTATATTAAATACAAAATAAGACAAAATAACACTCAACGGTAAAGTTAAAATCCACACAAGAAAAATTCCTAAACCAAAATTCCATCTCACACACTTTGTTTTATATGACAATCCAGAACCTATAACTGAACCCACTATCAGATGAGTAGATGAAAGAGGGATACCAAGACAACTACCTAAATACAAAAGCAAAGACGAACCAAACTGCGAAATAGCCGCTTGCCATTGTTTTAGTTTATATATTTTCATTCCTACAGTTTTTATCACATTTTTGCCTCCTAAAAAAACACCACAACTTATCACAATAGCACAACTTAACAAAACCCATTGAGGCAAAACTTCTTCTGCTTTATAAAATCCCAAAACTAACAAACAAAAATAAAATAAACCAACTATTTTTTTACCATTATTTGAACCATGTGCCAAAGCAAAAAAACAAAGAGAAAAAATTTGTAATACTTCAAAAAATTTGCTTACTTTTTTATCAGAGTTTAAAAAAATAAAATAAACAATTTTTGTTAATAAGTAACAAAAAAATAAACTTAAAATTGGGGCTAAAATTAAAAATAAAACAATTTTTAAAATATTAATCCATTTTATCACATAAAAACCTTTTGCTCCAATAGCTCCACCCAAGAGAGCTCCTATGAGAGTATGAGAGGATGATATAGGAAATCCTAAAATAGTACACACTATACCCCAGCTGCTAGCGACAAATAAAATTGAAAATAAAAATTTATATAAATTACTCTGTAAAAAACTAAAATCTATGATATCTTTTAGAATTGTTTTTAAAACTAATTCACCTAAAAAATAGCATCCTATGAATTCAAAAATACAAGCTAAAAACAATCCCAAAAAAGGTGATATTACTCTTGTAACTACTGGAAGTGCTATAATATTTGCAGCATCATTAAAACCATTTGTAAAACAGAACAAATAACAAAGAAAAATAATGGTGATACTCAGTACCCATTCCATATTATTTTTTAAGCAGCATCTCTTTTATTTTTTCAGCAAACTGCTTTGCCGCATGAGGGCCAGAAGCAGTAACTATTTTTCCATCTACTTCTACATCTTTGCCTGTATAGTTTGCTTTTAACTGTTTAAGCTGTGTAGCCTCTGAAGGATAAACAGTAGACTTTTTGCCCTGCAAAACTCCAGCCCTAGCTAAAGTCACAGGTGCTATACATATAGCAGCCAAAACTTTATCTTTAGAAACGGCTTCTTTTGCTATCTTATGCGCTAAAGGATCATCCCAGTAGCACGAAGAACCACTACCTCCTACAAACACTATAGCGTCATAGTCTTCTACTTTAAGATCTTTTATGTTTTTATCTACCTCTGCTTTGGCACCTAACATACCTTTAGCTGTACCTGTTGAAGTACTAAAAGTTTCAACTAAAAAACCAGCTTTTAGAAAGATATCTTTAGGTTGCAAATATTCCTCATCCCGGAAGTTCTCCTTAGCAATAATCATAGCTATTTTCATTGACTTTACCTCCTTAAGAATTTTTTTCTGCTTCTTAGATGAGACAAAAACAAAGGAACACACTAAGACCAAAAACCAGAGAAGAGCTGATCTTATTTTTTTCACGAAATTACAATTTAAAAACAAAAAATCTTCTGCCATATCAATGTTAGATTTATACAAATTTAATTTATCAAATTCTACAGGAAAAGTCAAGCAAAAATTAATTTATGGAAATTTACACTATATTTTTAAAATGCAGCCAGAAGGGCAAAAATTGAAATAAAAAAAGTTGATAAAATAAAGTAAGGTGACGAAATTATCCTTTTTAAATTAGGGTCTTTTATTTCAGAAACCATCTGAAGTTTTTGTGTTTCTTTTATCTCTTGAACTTCTTTTTTAAGTTCTTCTATTCTTTTATTGAGAACCTGAAAATCATTAAAATCAATATCTTTTGAAGAATCGACGGTTATCTGCTGTGCAGGTTTCAGAAGTTCCTCTTCCTGAGAGGTCTTCTGTGTTTCTATCTGTTGTCTTATTTCTATATTTTCTCTTTTTAAAAAGGAGATTTCCTGAGATAAAGCTTCAATTTTTTTTAATATGTCTAATATGTCATTATTTATCTTTTCTATTTTTTTATTGAGCTCTATAAGGGATGAAGATGTTTCTTTTATATCCTGAGTATTTGAAGAAAGTTTCTGGGTAACTTCATCTAGTTGGTTTTGTAAATCTTCTAATTTTTTGGTTAAATCTTTTATTGCTTTTGCATAAGAAGATGACTGAGAAGACTTAATTTGAGTTTCAGAAAAAATATTATTAAAAACTAAGATTCCAACGAAAAATATGACAACAAAAATTTGAAGTCTTCTGGATATTCTGCAATATATTTTTGCCATGTCTGCCTCCCGGGATGTATAAATTCTATTGAATAAGCATGTAACATAACACGAGGAATTTTTATATTTTCTATTTTTGAGACCCCATGATACATCAAATCTCCTAACAAAGGATAGCCAATAAAACTTAGATGTGCTCTTATTTGATGTGTTCTTCCTGTAAATGGATATACTTCTAAATAAGATATATTATTTTTAAAAGATAAAAGCTTAAAACGAGTAACTGCCTGCTTACCTATACTGGCAACTTTAGAGATGTGTTTTTCTTTTTTAATAGGGGCTATGATCTCACCCTCTTTATCTTTTATTTCACCAAAAACCATGCATCTATAAACTTTTTTAATTTGTCTCTGTTTAAACTGTTTAGAAATTTGATACTGTGCTTGAGGGTTTTTAGCAACTATTAAAACTCCAGAAGTCTCTTTATCTAATCTGTGGACAAGATATGGTCTATTTAAAGGCCAAACAAAATCTGGCTTTTGCGGGATTTTTTTGGATAAGAGATCTATCAGTGTAATCTCAGGGTCAAAATTTTTTGAAGGATGAACTTTAAGAAATGGAGGTTTATTAATCACCAGAATATCTTCATCTTCATATATAATAGAAAGTTTTTCTACTTCTCCAACCACATATTCATCTCTGTGAGGAAAACTAATTTCTATCTCATCATTTTCTTTTATTCTAAAATCAGGCTCAGCATATTGTCCATTGATTTTTACAAGTTGATTTTTACAAAGCAACTTTATAAACTCCCGTGAATAATTTGTAAACTTATCACTTAAATATTTATCTATTCTTACTGGAGAGGCAATTTTTTCTACTTTCAATTTTATCTTCTCCATCTTTATACTTAAAAGTTATATAAAAAAACAAAAGCAAAAACAACAAAAAAATTACTATACTTATAAACTGTGATGGTGAAAGATTGTAGATAAATCTTCCTCTATCATCACCTCTTAAAAACTCGTTGAGAAATCTGAAAATTGAATAAATAATTCCACCTATAAAAAACAATCTTTTTTGGAAAATCTGCTTTTGAAGTAAAACATGTAAAAAAATAAATATTAAAAAAGAATAAAATGACTCAAACAGTTGAGTTGGAAAAAGCTTGATTCCAGTGGGTGCTAAACTTTCGGGATGACTAAAAACTACTCCTAATATGCTTTCTGTAGGTTTTCCATAACAACAACCAGCAAAAAAGCACCCGATACGTCCCACACTTAAACCTAAATACAAACCAGAAGAAGATATATCCATTATATCAAAAAGATTTTGTTTGTTTATTATTACATAAAAAACACCAAATATTAACCCTAAAATAAATCCTCCATAAAAGACTAAACCACCTTCCCAGATTTTAAAAATATCTATTAAATTGTTTTTATAATAGTAGAAATTAAACAAAACATAAAATAATCTTCCACCCAAAAATCCTATCAAAATAGTATAAAACAAAAAATTACTTAAAAATTCCTGTTTTATGTGTTTTAATTTATAACCAAAGTAGCGCACATAGTTATAAGCTAAAAGTACTCCTAATGCAACAAACAATCCATAGGTTCTTAAAGCAATGTTGCCTATTTTAAATAGAGTTGGATACATTTCTTTTTTGAACTTTAAAAAATTTAATTTTAGTGAATAAGTATTTCATTATTACAATACACACACCAATAAAAACATAACTATCTGCAAAATTAAAAATCGGCCATATATTTTTATAATTCCACTGCAAATCAATAAAATCAGTAACTTTCCCTAAGAAGATTCTGTCTATTAAATTACCAACACCTCCACTTATGATCAAACATACAACTAATTTTCCTAGAGGACCCATCTCTTTTATTATTTCCTTTGCTGAAATTAAAACAAATATTAAAATTAAAGTTACTACTACAACGAACAAAAAGTTAACTCCAGCAAACCATCCAAATACAACTCCAGTATTTGTGGTATAGGTTAAAGCTAAAATTGGTAAGATCTGTTTTGTTTGGTAAAGAGAAAAATTTGCTCTTATAAGATATTTTGAGTACTGGTCTAAAAATACTAATAATAAAAAAAGCAAAATCCACCAAAAATTATTTAGAAAAATTTTCTTCATATTCTTTTAATGCCTCTTTACATTTCTCACATACACCTTTATCTGTAAGAGTTTTATAGTAGACCCAGCATCTAGGGCATTTTATACCATCATACTTTGAGACCTCTACGACAAATCCTTCAGAAAGATCTGAATAAAACTCTACTACTACTGAAGAAACGATAAACAAAGATGCTAATTTATCCTTATACTTCTCTACAATTTTTTTATACTCACTTTCAGAATTAATTTTAAGCAAAACCTCAGCCTCTAAAGAGTTGCCTATTATTTCTTTTTTTCTTAAATTTTCTATTTTTAGATTTACTTCTTCTTTTAGTTCCAAAATTTTTTCAAATTCCTTTTCTAAATCTTTATTCTTATATTTCTTAAGATCATCTTTTATTAAGTTCAAATCACATAAAAATACACTTTCTTCTTTTACCAAATTATTATTTCTGGCTTCTTGCCAGGCTTCTTCTGCAGTAAAACTTAAAATTGGAGCAACTAAAGGTACCACAGAAACCAGAATTTTATACAAAACATACTGAGAAGAAATTCTTTCTATGGAAGATTTTTTATAAGTATAAAGTTTATCCTTCAAAACATCAAAATAAAAGCTTGAAAGTTCTTTTATGAAGAAGTTGTTTATTATATTAATAACTCTATAAAATTTAAACTCTTCATATGAAATTAAAACTTCATCTATTACATTAGACAGTCTTGAAAGTATATACCTATCAAGAAAATCAAAACTATATTGAACTTCAGATATTTTAAAATCATAAAGATTACCTAATAGATATCTAATTGTATTTCTTATCTTCCTGTATGTTTCTATTAACCTTTGAAGAATTTCTGATGAAATTCTTACATCTATTGAATAATCAGAGGAAGCACTCCAAAGTCTTAAAATTTCTGCTCCATGATGTTTTATTACTTCCTGTGGAGAAATTACATTCCCTAAAGACTTGGACATTTTTCTTCCTTCACCATCTACTACAAAACCATGTGTTAAAACAATATTATACGGAGAACAATTTTGAGTCGCTGTTGAGGTTATAAGCGAAACTTGGAACCATCCTCTATGCTGATCTGAACCTTCAAGATACATTATTTCTTTCTCGGTATTAATCTTTAGTTTTTCTAACACTTTGTAAGACACAGAGGAATCGTACCACACATCCAAAATGTCTTTTTCCTTTATAAATTTGTTGCTTCCACATTTACACCTAAAATCTTGAGGCAGAAAATCTCTCACATCTCTTATAAACCAACTATCAGAACCTTCTTTTTCAAAAAAATCTTCAACTTTCTTAAGTATATCGCTACTTAAATACACCTCTTTGCATTGTTCACAGTATACGGCAGGAATTGGAACACCCCAGTATCTTTGGCGAGATAAACACCAATCTGGCCTTACTTCTACCATTGAAGAAATTCTATTTTCCCCAATTTCAGGTATCCATTTTACTTTTTTTATATTTTGTAATAATTTATTTCTTAAATCATTTTTATCCATTAAAAGAAACCACTGTGGAGTTGAACGAAAAATTACTGGATTTTTACAACGCCAGCAATGAGGATAAGAATGCTGAATTTTGTCTTCTTTTAGCAACATATTTATCTGCTTAAGATACTCAATAATCAAAGAATTGCAACTAAACACATCTTTCCCTAAAAGAGACAAAGGAAGATCCTTAAATGAAGTATCATCAAATCTACCTTTATAATCAACAGGAGAATAGATATCAAAACCAAATTTTAATCCTAAAATATAATCCTCTTCCCCATGTCCAGGAGCTATATGTATTATACCTGTACCCTCATTGACAGATACATTTTCATACGGTATACAATAAGAAAATCTATCTATAAAAGGATGTTTGCATATAGTGGTTTTTTGTAAATCACCTTTTGCTATTTTTTCTCCATAAAATTCTTCTACTACTTCTAATTCTGAGTTTAGAATTTTTTCTAATTCTTGAAGTCTTGTTTTTATAAAAATATAGTTTTCATTATTATATCTGACAACGACATACTTCTCATCTGGTTTTATTGCAAGCGCAAGATTTGCTGGTAACGTCCAGGGAGTAGTGGTCCATATTAAGATAAAAAGTTTTTCATAATTTTTATTCAACTCTTCAGCAAGTTTATAAACAGGAAATTTAACATATATAGAAGGCGAAATTTTTTCTTCGTATTCTACTTCTGCCTCTGCTAAAGAAGTTTCACAGTGTATACACCAGTATACAGGTTTTTTTCTTTTTACAATGTAATGATTTTCTACTAAAGTTCTAAATGTAGAAATTATATTTTTTTCATATTCTGGATCCATTGTAAGATATGGTCTATCCCATTCACCAAAAACACCAAGTCTTATAAACTCTTCTTTCTGAATATCCACATATTTTTGAGCATAATTTTTAGCTCTTTTTCTAAACTCCACCTGTGAAATTTCATCTTTTGTTATATTTAGTTCTTTAAATAACTGATATTCTATAGGTAATCCATGACAGTCCCAACCCGGAATAAAGGGTGAATAATACCCACACATTGATTTGTATTTTACAACAATATCTTTTAAAATTTTATTTAAAGCATGACCTATGTGAATAGGAGCATTGGCATAAGGTGGGCCATCATGTAAAATAAATGTTTTTTTATTTCTATTTTTTTCTAACAATTTATAATAAATCCGGTTCTCCTGCCAGAATTTTATAAAACCGGGTTCTCTTTGAGAAAGATTGCCCTTCATTGAAAAATTAGTTTTTGGCAAATTGACAGTTTTTGAATAGTCGACCAACATAGATTGAATTTCTCCTTTATTTCTCTTATAATATAAATTACAAAGTTAAAATTATATATAAAATTTCTAAAAAATTCAATAAAACTACAACTTTATCTCTGCCTCTCTTATACCTATTACAGAATTGGTGATGTATATTTTTTGAGCTTTAAACAAGTCTTCTACAGTAAGGAAAGTTTCTATAACATCATTATACTTCATGATCAAACTTCTAAAAACTCCTTTTAAAAGTCCACTTTTTAATTTTGGAGTAAAAATTTTTCCATCAATTTTTAAAAAAATGTTTCCTCTGGATGTTTCTGTAATTTGTCTTTCGTTGTTAGTAAATAAAACATCAAAATATCCATATCTTTTATAATTGTTGTACTCTTTATTATAAATTATTCTATGTGTTGTTTTGTGATATAAAAATACCTCTTCAGGATTAATAGAAACTTTTGATAATTTTATTTTTACCGGACTTTCACAACAGAACTTAAATCCCATAAGTGGTTGTGGTTGAAGTTCAACTTTGCCATTTTTTGATAGAAGCAATCTTACCTTATAGAAATTTTCATATAAAATCTTTCTTTTTAGTTTTTTTAAAACTTCTAATATAAGTTCTTCATCATATTTAAAGTCAAAATAATACGCAGATTCTTTTAATCTTTTAAGATGAAGATCAAGCAAAAAAAATCCATTTTTAAAATTACTTTCATCTATGTTGAGATAAATACTATCAAATTTTTTAAGTTTAACAGGAAAATTTGAAAACAAAATTGTTTCTAAAAGACGAAACTCAGGCTGTGTTTTAAACAAAAAATTTGCTTTTAGTTTACACTCCTCAAACTCTTTTTTTGGATCCGAATCTGCAACTATTCCACTTCCTATTCCCATTTCTGCGTTTCTGTTTTTCTCAATCAAAACTGTTCTTATTGCTACATTAAACACAGCATTTTTTTCAGGAGTTAAAAAACCTATACAACCTGTATAAATTTTCCTTTGTTCTTTCTCTAACTCTTGAATGATTTGCATCGACCTAATTTTGGGAGCTCCTGTGACAGACCCTGAAGGGAATATAGCTTTAAAAAGAGTATAAAGATTAATATCTTCCAATAGAACTGTTTTAATAGTAGAAGTCATCTGAAAAAGTGTCTCATATTTTTCTATTTCAAAAAGTTTTTCAACCTTTACTGCACCATAATGAGAAATTTTACCTAAATCGTTCCTTAAAAGATCCACAATCATTACATTTTCTGCACGATTTTTAATGCTGTTTTTTAAAATTTTAGCATTTATTCTATCTTCAAGTAAATTCTTTCCACGAAGAATTGTCCCTTTCATTGGTTTTACAATTAAGATATTTTTATCTTTTCTAAAAAAAAGTTCTGGAGAAAATGATAGAATATAAAAATCTTTCGTTTTTATTGCTGCAGAGTAAGAAACTTTTTGAAAATTTTTTACTTTATTATAAAAGCCAGCTATAGAGCCATTTATTTTAAATTTTGTTTTAATTGTATAGTTTATTTGATAAGTATCTCCATTTAATATATATTGTTTTATTTTATTTATATCTTTTATATACTCTTCTTCGCTTAAATTTAGTTTTACACCTTTTAGTTTATAGTGGTTATTTGAATTAACGAATTTTTCTATTTTTAGAAGTAATTCCTTGTCAATATTAAAAAATTTTTCTGATCGATGGTCATAAATAATAGGATCCTTAAATACATAAAAAAAAGCTAAAGGGAAACTGAAACCTTTAATTTTATACTTTAAATTTCTCTCATCAAGTTTATAGTCTAAAAAATATCCTAACTCATAAGAAAGAAATCCTGCAAGATAAAATCCTTTCTTAAGATATTTTTCAATATCTTCAAAAAACTTTTTTATATGTAAAGGATTTCTTAAAATCAATTCTTTTACAGGGGAATAAAAAATATAAGAATAGGTATTGTAACTGTCTATCTTTAATGTTTCAAAAATAATAAACTTATCTTTTGTAGTAAAAGTATAGGAAATCAATTTTTCTAATAGATTAGCCATAAATTTCAATACAGTGAAGATATAAAACTACAAAAAGGATTAAATCATTTAAGAAGAGCTGATTTTATAATTTCTGCAGCTTTTTTACCTGACAGAAACATACCACCAAAAATTGCTCCCATTCTGTAAGAACCAAAAAATGCATTTGCTGCCATTCCACATACTATAAGCCCCGGATATACCTCTTTTGTATTGTCAAGAAGCTGTTTTTCTGCTACCTCGGCCCACATTGACTGTTCTCCTTTTACTTTTATAACTCCAAGTTTTTTTTCTACTATCTTTGCTACTTCACAGTCATGACCTGTAGCATCAACCACATATTTTGAAATAAACGCTAAAGGATCCACATGCAAAGATGCCTGTTGTACCGCTGTCCAGTTTACAACTACTCCACAGATTTTATTTTCTCTTACCACTACATCTTCTACACTAAACAAATTAAAGATTTTTACACCTGCTTTTATTGCTTTATATGTTAAACAAGAAATTGCTTCTATACTGTCAGAAACAAATAAATCATCTTTATAATAGGAATAAGATATTCCAATTTCATCCAATATATTTAACACTTCTTTTTGAAATACTATTTTATTAAACATCATTCCGCCACCCGGCATTCCTCCACCTACCTTAAGGTGTTTTTCAAAAATTATTACTTTTATTTTTTCTTTTGCCAAATAATATCCACACAAAAGACCACTAGGACCTGCTCCACATATCACCACATCTACTTCTACGTTATCGACTATCTCTTTAAGATATTTTTCTACTATAGCTTGAGTTATTACCTTTTCCATTTTTTGCTCCTTAATTTTAAAAAATTTAAAAGAATTTTCTTACCCACTTCTGTAAGAATTGACTCTGGATGAAATTGTACGCCTTCTACTATATACTCTGAATGCCTTAATCTTACACCCATTATTGTGTTATCCTTTGTCCAGCTTGTTATTTCTAACTCTTCTGGTAAACTTGATCTGTCTGCTACTAAAGAATGATATCTTGTGGCTAAAAAAGGATTTGGTAAATCTTTATATATTGTTTTATTATCGTGATAAATATATGAAGTTTTTCCATGAAAAACCTTTTTTGCTTTTATTACTTTTCCTCCAAATGCTTCTACTATGCACTGATGACCTAAACATACCCCAAGGATAGGTACTATCTTATAAAAACTTTTTACTACATCTGTCGAAATTCCTGCCCGTTTTGGATCACATGGACCAGGAGATATTACTATATAGTCAGGATTTAATTTTTTTATTTGAGAAATCGTTATTTTGTCATTTCTAAATACTTTAATTTTCTGTGCTAAAAACTCTTTATTATTAAGACAAATTTCTCCTAAATATTGAACTAAATTATAAGTAAAAGAATCGTAGTTGTCAATTACTAATATCATAAAAAACCCTTTTATTTATTAAGTTCTGCAATCTTTACTGCTAAAAGTAATGCTTTTGCTTTGTTTAATGTTTCCTGATATTCTTTATAAGCAGAAGAATCAGCTACTATGCCGGCACCTGTTTGAATGTAGACTTTTTTATTTAGATACACTATTGTTCTTATAGTGATAGCCATATCCATATCGCCAGTCAAACTAAAATAACCCACAGCTCCAGCATAAGGTCCTCTTGTTTCATTTTCTAACTCTGAAATTATTTGCATAGCTCTTACTTTAGGCGCACCTGAAACAGTTCCTGCTGGGAAACACGCTTTAAGAACATCTATAGCATCTATGTTCTTTTTAATTTTTCCTTTAACTGTCGATACTATATGCATCACATGAGAAAATTTTTCTATTGTTTTAAAACTTGGAATCTTCACACTTCCTTCTTCTGAGATTCTTCCTATGTCATTTCTTGCCAGGTCTACAAGCATTATGTGCTCTGCATTTTCTTTTTCTGAATTTATAAGTTCTTTTTCATAAAAATTATCCTCTTCTTCTGTTTCTCCACGAGGCCGTGTACCAGCAATAGGACGAGTCTCAACTGTGTCAAGCTGTTTTCTTACAAGAATTTCTGGAGAAGAACCAATAAGAATTAACTTATCAAATTTTAAATAAAACATATATGCTGAAGGATTAATTACTCTTAAGCTTCTATATATTTCAAATGGCTCAGCAGATGTAACTTTATACAATCTTCTTGAAACTACAACCTGAATAATATCACCATTGTAGATGTATTTTTTGGCTTTTTTTACTATTTCTATAAATCTCTCCTTTGAAATATTTGAATCAAATTCTTTAAAATCAAAAGAATTTTTAAAATTAAACTTAAGTTCTTCTGGCAAAGATATGGTAGTTCTTATTACTCTTTCAGTTTCTTCAATTTCCTCTATTGCAGAATTATAAATCTCATCTAATGAAGAATTTTTTTCAACGATAACCAGGTTTATTATTTTTAATTTATTTAAGTAGTGATCAAATACTAACAGTTGTTTATTAAATGTCAAATATATATCAGGAATATCTTCAAATTCATCCTTTAAAGGCTTTTCTACTTTAGGTTCTATTAGGTGAACATTTTCATATCCTATATATCCCACAAAACCTCCTGCAAATTTTGGAATGTCATTTTTTGAAAATATTTCTTTAGGAAGATAAAAATTATTAAGTAAATGTCTTATTTTATCAAAAGGATCATCTTTATAATAGAAAACTTTATCTTTAAATTTTACTTCTATCCTGTTGGTTTTAGACAAAAATATAATGTAAGGCAGAAAAGAAATAAATGAATATCTTCCCCATCTTACATTTGTTTCCGCACTTTCTAAAAGGTAAGCAAATTTTTGTCCAACTGATAATTTTAAAAATAAAGAAATTGGTGTTTCTGTATCTAAAGTAATTTCTTTAAATACAGGAATTATCAATTTTTTGGAAGATTTTTTTATATTTTTATTTACCAGTCTCTTAAAATCTCCAGCAGTTATCATATTTATTTTTTGTATACTTTTTCTGGATCAAAAATTTTTCTTTCTACAACTTTAAAATTAAAATTTCTGTCAAGCTTTCTGTAAAAACAACTCTCATATCCTGTATGACAACTTGCAGAACCTATTTGTTTTACTTTTACAAGTAAACAATCTCCATCACAGTCAATATATATACTTTTAAGCACCTGAATATTACCGGATTGCTCTCCCTTCATCCATATCTTCTGTCTGGATCTGCTAAAGAAATGAAGTTTTTTTTTGGCAAGAGTAAGCAAAAGTGCTTCTTTATTCATATAAGCTACCATCAATACCTTGTTTGTTTTATAATCTTGAACCACAACAGGAAGAAGACCATTTGAGTCAAACTTAATGTTTTCAAAAATTTTTTCGTATCTTTTATCGGATATCTTTTTCATTGTGCTATTTTTATTGCATCTTCAAATTTTATTTTTTCCGAATAAAGTCCTTTTCCTATTATTACACCTACAACTTTTTTTTCTTCAAATTTTTTTATATTTTTTATATCCTCTAAAGAGGTTATCCCTCCAGAAATTATCACACTCAAATCCAACTTAGCTGTAATATCAACAATTTTTGATATTTTTTCTATGTCTATTCCTTCAAGCATACCTTCTTTTTGTATGTCAGTAATTATTATTTCTTTAACCCCCAACAAAGAAATTTTTTCCAAAAGCTCTTCTAATTTAAATGGTATCTGGTCTTTCCAGCCACCTATTCCTATTTTATTTTCTTCATATAAATCCACTGCAACTAAAACTTTTTCTTTATATTTCTTGACTATTTTTTTTGCTTCTTCTGGTTTAGAAAATAAAATAGTGCTAATAATAATTCTATCAATTCCTATCTTATTAAGTCTATCAGCAACTTTTAGACTTCTTACTCCTCCACCAAACTGAATTGGAATATCTAAAGATTCCCTTATTTTTCTTATTATTTCCCAATGTTGAACACAACCAGTATACGCACCATCTAAGTCTACAAGATGAAGAAGTCTGGCACCTTTTGTCTGCCAGAGTTTTGCAACAAAAACTGGATCATTAGAATAAACTGTCTCTTGATCTAATTTCCCCTGGGTAAGACGAACACATTTACCTTTATGTAAGTCAACTGCTGGAATTATTAACATAGAAGTTAACCTTGCTAGATCTGTTCATATATATATTTCTGCAAAAAGTTAGTTGTAATATCTCCCTCTAAGAAAGCTTGTGTCTGCAAAACTTTTTTATGGAATGGTATGGTTGTTTTTATTCCCACAACTTTAAACTCATCTAAAGCACGTAAGGTTTTTCTTATAGCTTCCTGACGAGTAGAGGCGAATATTATCAACTTAGCAATTAAAGAATCATAGAAAGAAGGAATAGAGTAACCTGAATAGATGTGAGTATCTAACCTAACACCGTTGCCACCTGGAAATATTACACTTTCTATTTTTCCAGGAGAAGGTAAAAAATCTTTATCAGGATCCTCTGCATTTATTCTGCATTCTATGGCATGACCTCCTATTGTAATGTCCTCTGATTTGAATTTGAGTTTTTCACCTGCTGCAATAAGTATCTGCTCTTTTACCAGATCGACTCCCCTTTTACCTTTAATGATGGATACCATCTCAGTTACAGGATGTTCTACCTGTATTCTGGTATTCATTTCCATAAAATAGAAGTTCCCTTTTTTATCCATTATAAACTCAACTGTGCCAGCTGAATAGTAGTTTATTTCTTCTGCTAACTTTGCAGCGGCTCTACCTATTTTTTTTCTTAATTTTTCATCTATTATAATACATGGACTTTCTTCTATTAACTTCTGATGTCTTCTTTGTATAGAACAATCTCTTTCAGGGAAGAAAACTATGTTACCCTTTTTGTCTGCTAGAATTTGTATTTCAATATGCTTTGGTTCTTCTATATATTTTTCTATATATACCTTATCAGAACCAAAAGCCTTTTTTGACTCTTCCATAGCAGTAAGTAAAGCCACCTTTAACGATTCTTCTGAGTTCACTATCCTCATTCCTTTACCACCACCACCTAACGCAGCTTTTATAATAACTGGAAAACCTATCTTTTTTATCTCTTTAATCAATGCAGGATCTTCTGGATCTTTTATTTCTTCTTCTATTCCTGGAACTACTGGTACTCCTGCTTTTTTTGCTATTCTTTTTGCTTCAACTTTGTCTCCCATTTTTTGGATGCTTTCTTTAGAGGGGCCAACAAATACGATATTACAGGCTTCACATACTTCTGCGAAGTGAGTATTCTCAGACAAAAATCCATATCCTGGATGAACAGCATCTGCTCCTGTAGCTTCGCAAGCAGAAATTATATTAGGTATAGAAAGATAACTCTCACTAGCAGGCCCAGGACCTATACATATTTTTTCATCAGCTAGCATAGTGTGAAGACAATCTTTATCTGCCTCTGAGTAGATAGCAACTGTTTTTATACCTAACTCTTTTGCAGCACGAATTACTCTTATAGCTATTTCTCCTCTATTGGCTACAAGTAATTTATTAATCATAGAGTTTCTCCTTGCAAAATTTCTAATATGACAAGCGGCTGTCCATATTCAACAAACTCACCATCTTTTACTAAAATCTTCTTTACTACTCCTGATTGAGGAGAAAGAACATCCCTTAATATTCTCATTGTTTCTATCACTGCTATTTTTTGACCTTGTTTAATTTGAGAACCTTCCACTATAAATGGTGGATGATCCTGCGAAACAGAAAGCAAAAACCGTCCCACCATTGGAGACCGAATGATAAATTCTTTTTTCAAACTTTCTTTTGTGTGCTCAAATTCTTTGTCTAACTCCTGTTTAGATTCAATTTGAAGAGATTTTTCCTTTTGTAGTTTATTAAAAGTAGATATAACATTATTAGAAGAAATTTTATTTCTTTTAAGAAAAATTTTTTCTCCATCTGGAGATTGAATTTCTATTTCCTCTATGTCAGTAGTAGACAGAAACTCTAAGTATTTTTTAAGTTCTTCTAATGTTGCCATATTTTTTATCCTTTTTTCTTCTTTTCTACAGCTGCTTGTGCTGCAGCAAGAATTGCTAAAGGAACCCTATAAGGTGAACAGGAAACATATGTCATGCCAACTTCATAACAAAATTTTACAGAAGCAGGATCTCCGCCATGTTCTCCACAAATTCCAATTTTCAGATTAGGTTTTATTTTTCTACCTTTTGAAATTGCCGTTTTTATTAACTCACCAATCCCTTCAAAGTCTATTGTCTGGAATGGATCTTTAGGTAAAATGTTTTTTTCAAGATAAATTGGCAAAAATCCACCTATATCATCTCTTGAAAAACCGAACCCCATTTGAGTTAAATCATTTGTTCCAAAAGAGAAAAACTCACAAACCGATGCCATCTTATCTGCTATCATACAGGCTCGTGGGATCTCTATCATTGTCCCAATAACTAAAGGAAGACTCTTTTTATTGAGTTTAAAGTTGCTTGTTACTTCTTCATAAACTTTTTCAATAATTTGTTTTTGATGAACTATTTCTTTTTCGGTAGATGTCACAGGTATCATAATCTCAGGAAAAACTTTTTTGTTTTGTTTTATAAGTTCTGCTGCTGCTTCAAAAATGGCTCTTACCTGATATTCTGTAATCTCAGGATAAGCTATACCTAGCCTAACCCCCCTGTGTCCCATCATTGGATTTACTTCATGAAGCTTGGCTGTTCTTTTTTCAAACTCTTCCTCTGTAATTCCTAAATCTTTAATGAGTTTATCTTTTTCCTCTTTTCTTTTTGGGACAAATTCATGTAATGGAGGATCTAAAAGTCTTATCGTCACCGGATAACCTTCCATGACTTCCAAAGTTTTCTTAATATCTTCTTTCATGTAAGGGAATAATTCTTCAAGAGCTTTTCTTCTTTCTTCTTCATTTGTAGAAACTATCATCTTTCTTAGAATAAAGAGAGGTTTCTCAGAGCCTTCTCCGTAGAACATATGTTCTGTTCTAAATAAACCTATTCCTTCAGCTCCGAAAGATCTTGCTTTTTTTGCATCAGCAGGTGTGTCGGCATTTGTTCGCACACCCATTTTACGAACCTTATTACATATTTTCATAAACTCCACAAAGTATGGATTTTCTTCCGCTGCTTTAATTAGAGGAAGCTGTCCTAGATACACATTTCCTTTTGTACCATTTAGAGTAATCCAGTCACCTTCTTTAACAATCGTATCTTTTACTTTAAACTGTTTTTTATCATAATCTATATGAACATCTCCTGCTCCAACAACACAACATTTACCCCAGCCACGCGCAACTAATGCTGCATGTGAAGTCATACCTCCTCTTGCTGTAAGAATTCCTACTGCAGCACGCATACCTTCAACATCTTCCGGGTTGGTTTCTTCTCTTACAAGAATAACCTGTTCTCCTTTTTTTGTCCATTCAACGGCATCATTTGCAGAAAAAACCACTCTTCCAACCGCACCACCTGGACCTGCTGGAAGCCCTTTGGCTAAAACAGGAGTTTCTTTTTCTTTAAGTGGATCTACTATAGGATGTAAAAGTTCATCAAGTTGGGATGGAGAAACTCTTAAAACAGCCTCTTCAGCAGAGATGAGTTTTTCTTTATACATTTCTACTGCCATCCTGACTGCTGCAGGACCATTTCTTTTCCCAACACGACATTGCAACATCCAGAGTTTACCTTTTTCTATTGTAAATTCTATGTCTAACATATCTCTGTAGTGTTTTTCTAAACGTTTTCTTATATCTTCAAGTTGTTTGTAAATCTCTGGAAATTGTTTTTCTAAAGAAGGAAGACCCTTACTATGCTCTGTGCGTGAATATTCGTTTATCGGGTAAGGAGTTCTTATTCCTGCTACAACATCTTCTCCCTGTGCATTTGGTAACCATTCACCATAAAATTTATTCTCACCTGTAGCAGGATTTCGTGTAAAAGCAACTCCAGTACCTGAATCATCTCCCATATTTCCAAAAACCATTGCTTGAACATTTACAGCTGTTCCCCAATCATCAGGTATACCTTCAATTCTTCTGTAGGCTACAGCTCTTTTACCATTCCAACTTAAAAAAACTGCTCTTATTCCACCCCAAAGTTGTTCATAAGGATCTTCTGGAAAATCTTTACCTAAAACTTCTTTTACTTTTTTCTTATAAATCCCTATCAACTCTTTTAAATCCTCAGCTGTAAGTTCTGTGTCAAGTTTAACTCCCTTTTTATGTTTCATCTTTTCAAGTTCTTTTTCTAGTTGTTGTCTTATACCTTTTCCTTCCGGTGGTTCTATTCCTTCTGCTTTTTCCATTACCACATCAGAATACATCTGAATTAATCTACGATATGCATCATATACAAATCTAGGATTGTTTGTCTGTTTTATTAATCCTTCTGCTGTTTTATCGTTAAGACCTATATTAAGAACTGTCTCCATCATCCCAGGCATTGATCTTCTTGCCCCTGACCTTACAGACACAAGAAGTGGATTATTAGAATCACCAAACTTTTTGTTCATTATTTTTTCAATAAATCTAAGTCCTGCTTCTACTTGTTCTTTTAATCCAGCTGGATATTTTTGTTTATTTTTATAAAAATAAGTACATACTTCTGTGGTAATAGTAAAACCAGCAGGAACTGGCAATTTCAAGTCCTTATGTCCAGCCATTTCAGCAAGATTAGCACCTTTGCCTCCAAGAAGTTCTTTCATTTTTTCATTACCATCTGCCTTACCACCACCAAAAAGATATACATACTTGGGTTGCTTTATTTTTTTTACATTTTTTCTCATTTCTTTACTCCTTTCTCAATTAAAAGTTAAAGATTATTTACTTTACTAAATTTTACTATGATTGTCAATAAAAAATTAAAAAGAAAAGTTTAGCACAAATTAATTTTTTTTAAATTTTTTTCAAGTTCTTAAAATACTGTATAGTAAGTTTAAGTCCTTTTTCTATTGAAATTTTGGGATACCATTTTAAAAGTTTTTGTGCTTTAGTAATATCAGGCCTTCTTTGTTTTGGATCATCTTGTGGTAGAGGTTTAAATACTATTTTACTTCTGGAACCAGTTAATTTTTTAATTAAATATGCAAAATCAATTACTCGCATCTCTTGAGGATTGCCTAAATTGATAGGTTCAGGTATATCTTTAAACAACAACTTATATATTCCTTCCACTAGATCTGAAATATAACAAAAAGATCTTGTCTGAGTACCATCACCGTATACGGTTAGGGGTTTGTTGCTAAGTGCCTGTGAAATAAAATTTGGAACAACCCTTCCATCGTTAAGACGCATCCTCGGACCGTATGTATTAAATATTCTAACAATTCTTACCGAAATTTTATGATATCTGTGATAAGCCATAGTCAATGCTTCTGCAAACCTTTTTGCTTCATCATATACACCTCTGGGACCTACAGGATTTACATTTCCCCAATAAGACTCACTCTGAGGCGAAACAACTGGATCTCCATATACTTCAGAAGTAGAAGCTAACATAAAAATTGCTTTTTTTTCTTTTGCCAAACCTAAAGCCTTATGTGTGCCCAACGCACCTACTTTTAGAGTTTGTATTGGATATTTGAGATAATCTTCAGGTGAAGCAGGAGAAGCAAAATGTAATATAGCATCCACCCTGCCAGGAATGTGAATATAGTTTGTCACATCGTGCTTTATAAACAAAAACTTTTCATTACCAAATAGGTGTTCTATATTTTTCAAATTACCAGTAATTAAATTATCCAGACATATAACATAATGTCCTTTTTTAATAAAATAATCACACAAATGAGAACCTATAAATCCAGCACCACCTGTAATAACTATCCTCATTTTTTAAAACTTACTTTTATACAACTCCTTCCTGTAGGTATATAAACAAAACCATATTTTGTTAGCTTTTCAGGTTCAAATATATTTCTTCCATCCACTATAATTGGATGGTTCATCAGTTTTTTAACTTTCATAAGATCAATTTTTTTAAACTCATCCCACTCTGTTAGAATTGCAAGACAATCGCAACCTTCTGCTACTTTATAAACTGAATCACAGTATTCTATGTCAGAAAAAACCTGTTTCATTTTATTTATAGCTTTTGGATCGTATGCTTTGATTTTTGCACCTTTTTCTTTTAGTGATTTGATAATAAAAATTGAAGGAGCTTCTCGGATGTCATCTGTGTTGGGCTTAAAAGAAAGTCCCAGAATTCCTATGGTTTTATTTTTTAATATCCATAAAACTTCTTCAATTTTTTTTACAAAAATTTCTCTCTGGTATTGATTGATTTTTTTTACCTCTTTAAGAAGAGAAAAATCGTAACCTAATTTATTAGCAATCCAAATGAAAGCATCTATATCTTTAGGGAAACAACTACCACCATATCCTATGCCAGCAGAAAGAAACTCTTTCCCAATTCTTTTGTCTAACCCCATGCCTAAAGCCACTTTTTTCACATCAGCTCCTGTAAGTTCACAAATGTTAGAAATTGCGTTGATAAAAGAAATTTTCATAGCAAGAAATGAATTAGATGCGTGTTTTATAAGCTCGGCACTTTTTGTGTCTACTATTATTTTTGGTGCTTTAATTTTTTTATATAAATTTAACATTATCTTTTGTGCTTTTTTAGATTCGGTACCTATTACAATTCTATCTGGTTTTAGAAAATCATTTATCGCAGAACCTTCACGTAGAAACTCTGGATTTGATACCACATCAAATTGAACATTATTTTTTTTGTATTTTTCAATGGTTTTTTTAATCCATTCCGCTGTTTCTACAGGAACGGTGGATTTTTCTACTATAACTTTATAGTCATCAAGCCATAATGCAATTTCTTTTGCAACATTTTCTACATAACTTAAATCTGGAGAACCGTCTGAATTGGAAGGGGTGCCAACTGCTATAAATACTACTTTATTATTTAATACAGCATCTTTTATTTCGGAAGAAAATTTTATTCTTTTTTTATTTTTCTTTAGAAACTTATCTAGACCAGGTTCATAGATGGGAGGTTTATATTTTTTTAAAATTTCTATTTTTTGTTTATCATTATCAACACAGACAACATCATGACCCAGCTCTGCAAAACAAACACCGCTAGTAAGGCCAACATAACCGCAACCAATTATACCAATTTTCATATCAAAATTTTGTAAATCTCCTTAACTCCACTTATAGTTACTCCTATAAGTAGCCCTAAAAACATAAATCCAAGTAAAAATACCATATATCTTCCGTCATCTGGTTTTTCTGGCAAAAAACTAAAATATGCAATTTTAACTGGAATATTTTCTGAAATTCCATTACTTATTTCTATTTCTTTTTGTTTTCTTTCTAAAGTCAATAGCATATCCCAATATAGATCTTTATCTTTTATTAACTGCTTCTCTTTATCCATTTCTTTTTCTAATTCTTTTTTTAATTGTTGTATTTGTTGTTCATATTTTTCTTCTTCAAGTTTTTTTTCAAATTCTTTTTTCCTTGCTTCAAGTATTTCTATTGTCTCATCTATTTCCTTTATAGCTAACTTTATATCTTGAAGTTTTAGTAATTCTTTATCTATTTTTTCTATTTCAACTTTTTCAAATTTATCCTCTATAAAAATAGAGGATTTAAATCTAAGCATAGCTAGCGCATTTCCAAGCTCTCCAACAGAAGAAAAATCTTCTTTCTGGAGTTGGGCTTTAAGTCCTTTCGCCTCCCAGATATATTTTTCTATTTTCGTAATGTTAACAACATAATAATTATACATATCTTGAAGTTGTGAAAGTCTTTTATTAATTTCTAAAATCTTATTTTCCTGAACAAATAAATTATATCGTTCTACTGCATCTTTGTAATTTTTTTGTGCTTCTAATAGTTTATTTTTTAGAATATCTGTGGGAATCTCATAGTAAGTAAAATAGACCATTTTTTCAACTGTAGTTTTTACTATTTCATCAGCAAAACGCTTAGCAAGTTCTCTATCTTTAAGTCTGACCTTTACTTTTATAAGTTCTCCAACCGTTTCTATATTTAATATTTTTTTTGATTTGATAAAACTTTCAACACTAAATTTTTCAGATTGATTTATGTGTCCTTGATTTTTAAGTTTCTCTATGACTTCAGAGATTACCACAGGAGATCTAAGAAATTCCACAATAGTCTTTTTTCTTTCATCAAACTGCTGGATTACACCTTCTGAAATTTCTTTTATTTGAATTTTAGGTTCAAAAGTAATTTTTGGTTTTACACCCAATACAATAATTCCTGCTTCTGCTGTATAAGTTTTTTTTTGGAAAGCCACCCAGATTATTCCTAAGATTAAAGAAAAGATAAAGCAAATAGTTATTATTTTTTTATTTCTTATAAAAAATTTAATTACATCAATTATTTCTATATCTTCTTCCATTATTCTATATTTTAATCTTCTACAACTTCTATACCCATGCTTTTAGCTGTACCTTCAACTATTTTAATTGCTGCTTCCAAAGTATTTGCGTTTAAATCAGGCATTTTGATTTTTGCTATTTCCCTTATTTGACTTTTAGTAACAGTAGCAATAGTCTGACTCCCAGGCTTTGAAGATGCTTTAGCTAGACCTGCTATTTTTTTCAAAAAAGAGGATACAGGTGGAGTTTTAAGTATAAAACTAAAACTTCTGTCATCGTATATAGTAACAATCACAGGTATAACCATCCCGGGATCCATATTTTTAGTTTTCGCATTAAACTCATTACAAAACTGCATAATATTTATTCCATGTTGACCAAGTGCAGGTCCTACAGGGGGAGCAGGGTTTGCTTGTCCTGCTGGTATTTGAAGTTTTATTTGTGCTTTGATTTTCTTTGGCATAAAATTTGTTCTCCTTTTAAAAACTAAACTTTTTCTACCTGTGTAAAATCAAGTTCTACAGTCGTGGGTCTACCAAAAACAGTAAGTATAACTTTAAGTTTACCTTTCGTTTCGTTTATTTCGTCCACCACACCTGTAAAGTGTTTAAAAGGTCCTTCTATTATTCTCACAGCACTCCCTATATCAAATTTTCGCACAACTTTAGGTTCTGAAGTTTTCAATTTTTCTGTCAATTTTTTAATATTTTCTATTTCCTTTTCTGAAATTTTTCTAGGATTAGCACCACCTAAAAACCCTTTCACGCCTGAGATGCTTCTGATAAAATCAAATGTCTCAGCGGATAGTTTCATTCTTACATATATATATCCTTTATATATAGCTTTTTTAACTTTTACTTTTTTACTTTTTTTAATCTGTATTTCTTCTTCTTCTGGGACTAATATTTCAAAAATTTTATTTTTTAAACTCTCAATAGAAGAAATCTTTTCTTCTATCATTTGTTTGACTTCTAACTCTTTACCACCTTTGCAAAACACAACATACCAGTCATTAACAGAATAACCAGTAGTATCTAACATCTGCTCACTTTTTTCGTTTTGAGACATTATTTCTACCTCCTAAGCAAAAGTGAAAGAATTTTAGCTAAAACAAAATCTACTATTCCTATATAGAGAGCAAAAATTAAAATAAGAACAACTACTACTAAACTAGAAATTAAAACTTCCTTTTTACTCAACCAGTTTACTTTTTTAAGTTCAATATAAGACTCACCAACAAATTTTATTACAGAATTAAGTACTTTTTTCATTTAAGTAGTAGTTTAAAATTTTGATATTTTTACCAAATCAAATGAAATTTTTCAATACCTTATGAAATTTTTTATTTTATCCAATTTTCTATTTTATCAAACCTGTAATTATTCTGGAGACAGTATACAATAAATTTTTTTAAAACGTTAATTGTTTTATTTCTGTACTTATATGTTCCACCATCATGAAAAAGGAATATAGCTCCTGGTTGTAAAGCTTCACAATATTTCTTCAACATAATCTCCTCCGGAATATCCTGCCAGTCACAACCAAAACTCCAATTTACTATTCTGTAGTCAAACTTCTTTACTATCTCATCCATCCACTTTCTATAAAATCCGTGTGGCATTCTAAGATATTTTATTTTTAAATTTTCATTAACTTTTTTAACCTCTTTCTCTGTAGAAAGTATATCTTCTTCTAATAATTTTTTACAAGTCTGTAGAGAATATTTTTTTTGAAGCTGATAATAGTTTTTGTGATAATATGTATGATTACCTAAAGTATGACCTTTTTTTACGATTTCCTTTATTACTTCCGGATTATATTTTACAAGTTCACCTAAAACAAAAAAAGTAGCTTTTATATTGTATTCATCTAGAATATCTAACACTTTATATGTAAAAACTCTATCAGGTCCGTCATCAAATGTTAAAAAAATGATTTTATCTTTTGTGTCTATTTTCCAATAAAAAATCTGCTCAGCAAAGATTTTGCAAAAAAATAAAATAAAAGTAAAATGTTTAATATTCTTCAATAAACTTTTTTTTAGCATAGTAAACAGGCGCAAAAGCATAGATAAAATTTATCATAAAAAAAATAAAAAAGTAAAAAAGTAAATCCAAATGTGAAATTTTTAAATTCAATATATACCTTCTTGCTGGTTCTGCTATAGAAGACAAAGATAAAATTATATAGCATAAAGAAAGAATAACAAACATCAAACCTCCAAATGAAGTTTCTATCTGTGGTATGTCCTTGAATTCTTTTTTTGGGAAAAGTAACCCTAAAGAAAACCCAGCTATTGTGAGCACAAAACAAGAAAATAAAACAACAGCTATACTAAAAACAAATATAATTCTTTCAACACCTATAACTAAATTTGACACAATACACAACACCAACCCAGGTAACAAAACTATTGGTAAATAAACCAAAAACTTCAAAAAGAATAGTTTTTCCATAGAGACTGGATATGACTTTATTAACCAGTATGTTTTATATTCTAAAGATGGCTGTACAAACACAAATCTTAAAACTATTGCTGTTAAGATAAACATTATACCACCCAGATTTAAAAAAGAAACTGTTATTTTAACATATTTAAACTCTAACGGGATTCTGCTTATATTAAACAAATAAACCAATGACAATGCGACAACTATTACAAACTGTATCCATTGAACTGGTTCTCTTAAAAGAGTTTTTATTTCTTTTAAAATAACCACAAAGTAAGTTGACTTCAAATTTATTATTGGCGCTTTATATAATTTACTCTTTTTACCCTCACTCATTAAAAAAAATACACATTTATAAAAAATTTTTTTAAAAATGGTAAAAAGAATAACAAAAATAAAACTAACAGTTAATAATAATTTGATTAAATTTATAATGACAATATTTCTATCGTTAACCATTAATCCACGAAATATTTCTGCCACCCACCACGACGGCAGAACTTTTGCTACTGGTTTTGAAAGAAAATCTAAATAATCAAATATCTCATGGAAATTTTGTGGCGAAAGAAGTTTTTCTGGTTGTGAAAATCTAAAAAGAGAATAAACTACTGCTGAAAAGATAATAAGCAATACTAAAACTACATTTTTTATTTTTTTAGATGGAAATAAGTAAGAAAGCAAAATTGACGTAGCTATTCCCAAACTTGAAGAAATTAGGCTTTTTAATAAAATAGAAATTATAATTACAATATATCCCAATATATCAAAATTTTTAACAACACCAAAAGCCACAACGAAAGGTACCAATATAACCAGTATCATCCAGCTTGACCTGATAAGTGATAAAAAAACTTTGTTCAGATATATGCTACTATATCTTAAAGGCAAACTAAACAACAAATTTAAATCTTCTGCTTCAAACATGGTAGAAAATGGAATAATTAAAGAAGAAAAAAATAACATTAAAAAACTCGATAGAAACCCTAAAGCGAGAATTCTTACAGTAAATAAACTACCTATCACCGGCAAGTTTGAAATATAAACTACTATCTGGTAAGAAATGATGTAACTACTTAAAAAAAATACAAATCCTATAAAACCTAAAAAAAATTCTCTTATTCGTTCTGTTTTTGTAGCAAATTTAAAAGAATTCAAAAAAATTCTTATATTAAGATTTAATATGAATAAAAAATCAATCATAAAATTATTTGATCTGAATTGCTTTTATATAAATATCTTCTAAACTACCTGAATAGACATCTAAACTTTTTGAAAGTTCTTCCTTTGTGCCACATATTAATATCCTGCCGTTATAAATAATAGCTATCCTAGTTGCAAGCTGCTCTGCAAGTTCTAATAGATGAGTAGACAAAATTATGGCTTTCCCATCGCTTTTTAGTTTCAAAATATGTTTTTTAAAAAAGTTTATACTTTTGGGGTCAAGTCCTACTAAAGGTTCATCTAATAAAATTAAATCAGGTTCTCTTAAAAAAATACTCATAAGGAGCAACTTTTGCTTCATTCCTTTGGAGTAAGTTTCTATTGGATTATGTATTGCATCTTCTAACTCAAATTGAGAAAGAAAAAATTCAAACATACCATTTATAGGTTGTTTTTTATATATTGAAATAATAAATTCTAAAAATTCTTTTCCAGTGAGTTTAGAGTAAATATAAGGTTCGTCAGGAAGATATCCTATATACCTTTTTAGTTCTGTATTTAACACAGACATTTTTTTACCTAAAATATAAACTTCTCCTTTATCTGCTTCCAATATTCCAGAGATAATTTTAAGGGTTGTGGTTTTACCTGCACCATTTGGACCTAAAAGAACAAATATTTCATAAGGTTGCACTTCAAAATTTATGTTTTTTAATACTTCTTTATTGCCAAATTTTTTGTAAACACCTGTAAGCTTAAGAAAACTTTTTGAGTTCATATAAGTATACTAAGAAGTCCTGCAGTAAACAATGGCAAAATAAAGTTATCATCTATTGGTAAAGGCAAAAACTCTATTGCAGCTCCTAAAAGTGCTGTTAAAAAAGCATATTCTACCTTTACAAAAAACAATCCACAGAGAAACGCAACTAAAAAAAACGCCAGCGACCCCTCTAAACTTTTGCCCCTTGAGCCTAACTTGATTTTCCCAAACCACACCCCTACTATTGCAGCGATACTATCTCCAAAAACTAAATATAGTAAACTCAATGTAACTATATTTTTATTATCAGAAAATAAAAGTATCGTAAGAAAAGCACCAGAAAGAGTCCAGATAAGCGTAGATACATTTTCTTCTTCTTTCTGCCTGTATGTTCCTTCGAAAATTTTAAGAAGAATTCTATTTACTGAGGGATAAAGTAATCTTATTGTTTCAAATATTAAATCTATTATTACTAAGCTTGCAGATACAATTACGGAGGTTTGAAATGGCAATAGATTGTAACCAATAGGATAAAAAACTGTCAAAAGATGCAAACTTTTTCTTTTTATTTCTTTTAACCCATTTAAACTATTTACTTTCACTTTTAACAAAAAATGGAATCAGATTTTTAAACTTAAAATAAAAAAACTTATATGTAGTGTCTAATGTTGAAAGAAAATAGTTTTTTAGTTGATAAAAATTTAGTCTAGATGGAAATAAAAAATATAACAAAAAAACTAAAATCAAACAATTAACGATAAAAATTATTACTAAAGAAAACAACCAACCTCCAATTCTAAAATCACTTTGTCCTATAGATACAGCATGAAAGGTCAAAACTAAATGAAACATAATACTAAAACCTAAAAGAAAAACGAATATATCTACTGGAATTTTCATTCCTAAAATATATCTAAAAACTACCCACAAAATGGAAATAGTCAGAGAATAAAAAGGAATAAAATATGGCGATAAAGCTGTAAATGTATTTATCTTATTAACACTAACATAACCAGAAAATTTTCCTATTTTTAATTTTCTAACCTTAGCTCCACATAAATAGCTACTCAAAACATGAACAAGTTCATGGCCTATTACATACATTTTTATTGGCTTGTAAAAAAACAGATGAAGCAACAAATAACTACCCATCCCAGCGAAGAAAAAAATTACTAATTTATCTCTGAATTCTATATTTGATACTACATATACCAATACTTTTAAAAGCACAAAACAAAATGGTACAAGAACTATTCCATAAAAAAATTTAACTATCCTATTAAATAAAAGAAATTTTATCATAAGAAAAAATTCAAAAACTGTTATTTAAGGATCTTTTTAATTTTATTACCTTTATCAAAGATTAAAGTAACAGGCTTTAAGTCTTTATCAGGTTCTAAAAAGTAAAAAGACATTACTATAAGCTGGTCTCCTACTTCCCCTAAACGGGCTGCTCCACCCTGAAGAGCAACTGTTTTTGAGCCTTTTTTGGCGGGGATCACATATGTCTCAAACCTTTCTGCATTATTTAAATTAATAACTAATACCACTTCATATGGTTTTATATTTGCTTTTTCTAAAAACTCCTCATCTAAAATGATACTACCCATGTAGTAAACACTTTTTTCTGTAACAGTCAATCCATGAAGTTTTGACTTTAGATATTTTACTAACATAGTTTTTCTCCCGTTAGAAAGTGTTAAAGTAATCCAGTATATTTTTTAATAGCTTTAAACCAGATATGCCACTTTTTTCTAAATGAAACTGTGTTGCAATTATGTTTTCTTTCACTATCATTGAACAAAACTTATTTATGTAGTTTGTAGTTCCAAAAATTATACTTTTATCTTCTGGAACGCAGAAATAAGAATGGACGAAATAAAAAAATTCTTTTTTATTTAACCCTTTAAGCAAAACAGGATGTAAAAATTTAAACTCAACTAAATTCCAGCACATATGAGGCACAGGAAATTTAGTATTATTTTTAAATTTTATAACATCTCCTTTTAATATTTCAAACCCTTTATAATTTTTAGCCTCTTCGCTTTTATCAAACAAAAGCTGCATACCCAAACATATCCCTAAAACAGGTTTTTTAGAGGTTATAAATTCTAATATAATATCATAGAGGCCATTTTTTTTAACATAGTCGACAGCATAACCAAAACTTCCAACTCCAGGTAAAATTAACATATCAAATTTTTTTTTAGTTGCTTTTTTTATTATTTCAGGCAAAATACCAAGAAACTCTACAGCCTTTGCTATACTCATTAAATTACCAACTCCATAGTTTATTATACCAACTTTTTTTATCATTATTTTAATTTCCCTATAATATCTTCAAGCTTTGTTTTATTTTCTTTTAAGTATTTTTTTAAAAACATAATACAATCTACTGGTAATTGAGGATTTCTAAAATACCCACTTCCTATCTGAACAGCCTTTGCTCCTAAAAGAAGATATTCTATCACATCTTGTCCACAAATAATCCCTCCTGTAGCTATTATGTCTATATCAAATTTTTTTCCTATATCATATACATATCTTTGTACAATTGGTTTTATTGCCGGACCTGAATATCCTCCATATATGTTAGCAAGCTTAAATTTCATTTTCTTCCAATCAACAGCCACTGCTTTAAAGGTATTAAGCAAACTCACACCATCAAAATTATTTTCTTTTAAAATTTCTATTATTTTTGAGATATCATTTTCAACCGAAAGTTTTACAATTAATGGTTTTTCAGTTAATTTTCTTACATTCTTAAAAATTTTTTTTAAAGTAGTAGTCTCATTAAGCCATTTAATTTTTTCAACATTAGGACATGAGAGATTTATCTCATACCCATCAAATACATCAAAATTTTCTAATTTATCTAAAAGAACCAGAAAGTCTTTTTTATCTTCAGGCATGAAACTTGCTAATTTTTTGGTTTTAATTTTCTTTATGTAACATAATTTATCTTTTAATCCCTCAACTCCAGGATTTTCCAATCCTATAGAATTAATCATTCCATAAGGAAAATCAGCAACCCTTGGTGGAGGATTTCCTTTTTTAGGCAGCAATGTTATAGTTTTAAAAATTACCGCTCCACATTTATTTAACACACTAACATTTTCTTCACCAAAACCACAAACACCAGATGCCAAAATTATTGGATTTTTAATAGTAAGCCTACCAACGGAAACCTTAAGGGAAGGGTCTGTCATTTTTAATTTAAGAAGAAAAAAACAAAAGGTGCGGGTGGGATTTGCACCCACGAAATCGCGGTTTTGCAGACCGCTCCCTTAGCTACTTGGGTACCGCACCTTAAACATTAAATAAAAAAAACTTGCGGGGGCAGGATTTGAACCTGCGACCTCGAGGTTATGGGCCTCGCGAGCTACCGGGCTGCTCTACCCCGCGATTAGTATAAACTAAGACAAAAAGAATTTTTAATCAATCAAAATATTTACTCTATATACTCAAATTTATAACCAATGTTTTCTACTGTTTTAATATATTTCCCGATATCTTCACCTAATTTTTTTCTTAAGTTCATTATATGCACATCCAAAGTTCTTGTTTTTTCCATCTCCTGTTCATCTGCATAACCCCATAGTGTTCTAAGAAGAAACTTTCTTTCCAGAACGCGATTTTGATTTTTCATCAATAAATATAAAAGTTGAAATTCTTTAGGAGTAAGCTCTATCTTTAAAGGTTTAACAACTGTAACACTATAACCAGCAATATCTAATGTTATAGGTCCTATAGTTAAAACTTCCTGAGGTTTTGAACCGAAGATTTCTACTCTCCTTAATAAAGCTTTTATTCTTAAAATAAGTTCCTGAGGTTCAAATGGCTTAATTATATAATCGTCAGCACCACTCTCAAACCCTATAATTTTGTCTTCTGTGGAAGCTCTTGCTGTAAGCATTATTATAGGTATAGTCTGCAATCTAAAGTCGGTCTTTATTTCCCTGCATAAATCAATACCATCAATATCAGGTAAAGTCAGGTCAAGTAAAATTAAATCCGGTGAAAGAGTTAAAATCTTCTTTATAACATCTTTACCTGTATATGAATTATAAACCTCAAAACCTTCTGCTTCTAAAATTTGCTTTGTATATTCAGCAGTTTCCTGGTCGTCTTCTATAATCAGTATTTTATTCATATTTTAAAATTTATAAAAAAATAAAATTTATTTCAAGGGTTTTTAAAAAATTGTAAAGTCCAAATATATTTTTTAGCAAATTATTGAAAATTGATTTATAAAATTTTATATTTTTTAAAAAGCCGAAGTGGTGGAATTGGCAGACACGCTGGTCTCAAAAACCAGTTCCCGTTTTAACCGGGAGTGAGGGTTCGACTCCCTCCTTCGGCACAATCATATACTTTTCTATATAATATAACCCACCGTCATTATGAAACTTTCTACACTTAACAAAGTTTAGCTATTTTATTGATATTTACTCATTAACAATTTCAAAAGAAAAGTTACTAACACAAACACACCACAAACAAAAAAAATGCTCGGGGAGGGATTTGAACCCTCACGACCTGCTAAATGGGTCCCGGGATTTTAAGTCCCGTGCGTCTGCCTGTTCCGCCACCCGAGCATTTTTTATTAAAGAATTAAATTTATACTTTTTTTGATATTATTTGTCAACTAATAAACATAAAATTTAAACAACAAAAACTTCAATATCTTTTGTTACCTCACCTACTCCAATAACAGTTATTTTTTTTAAACAACTACTACATATGGTATAAACTCTTAAACTATCTTCTTTCTTATCAACTATAGGTTCTAACTTGTTTAATATTTCCTTTATTATCTCTTCATCGCATATTATCTCAAAAACACTTTCTTGAACCCTCACAGCATAATTTTCTAAAACTTTAGCAACTATATTTCTTCTTTTATCGTTAGATATATCATAACATACAACATAAAACATAAAACTTCAAAAAAAACAAAATGGAGTATAGTTTATGTTTTCGTAAATAGCTTTTGCTAATTTTTGAGTTTGTATATAAAAAGCTTTTCTATAAGTAATCTCCTGTTGAGTAAAGTAATCTCTAAATGAAGTATTCAGTTTACGGTCAAAATGTTCAAAAAATTTTTTTAATGATTCCTTTTTCATCAAAACAGTATTTTCTTTATAATCAAAATCATCAATTGAAATAACTCTGTTGTTGACCATTTCTATTACAACTCTGTCAACCACAGCAACTCTAAACTCCTCCAGCAAATCAACAGCTAAAGATGGCCTTCCATAATCAATCTCATGAAGAAACCCAACATAAGGATCAAACCCAACTCCGCACAAAACAGAAACTAACTCATTAGTAACAAGAGAATAACCTAAAGATAAAAGAGAATTCAAAGGATCCCTTGGAGGTCTTTTTGTTCTTCCTGAAAAACTTCCATGCCAGTGAGGGTTTAACAAAAACTTATTAAAACTTCCAAAATAAACACTACAAGCAACACCCTCCACACCAAGAACACCACCTATATGTTGTTTTCTTTCAAGCAACTCAACTGATTTCTTCAAAAAATTTATCTCTTCATCAAAACTTATATCAGGGTGATTTTTATGAAATTTTTTAATAAAACTTATCATATTTTCTATTTTACCTTTAACTATACTTTTAGCAATAGACAATCTTCTTTTTTCATCTTGATATGTTTCATACTGAAGTATTCTTAAGTACACATTTTTACTTTCTATATTTTGAAGCTTTGCTTTAAGACGACCATACTGGTTAAAAAAAGCAACATCAATATTGTTTTCTAAAAGCCACTCTATAGCGTCAGCAGTAATCTGAATTTTACCAAAAAGCAAAATTTTATCAATTTTAAAAGAAGGCACCTCAAGAAGTATTCTGTCATCTTTTTGAACCACTATGCGTTGCTGGTGCTTCTTTATTACAGCGTAGTCCTCAGTGATATAAAGAGAAGTCATACTTAGAGGTTATTTATTAAAGCTGACTTTATTTTATCAAAAACATCCCTATTATCAACATATCTAAAGTTTAACTCATTGTTTTCTATTTTTACCTCTACGATATTTCTTTCAAACCCACCATGAGCAATAAAGTTTCTTGGTTGAAAATCTTGAGATTCACCACTAACAAAATTTTTAAGCAAACTCCAATTAGACGCAGACAAAAAACAACTTTTGTTTCTTTCTAAATTGGCAAGCTCGTTTCCTAACAATTCAACTTTTAAATCAGGAAATAATTTTTTTAATTTACTTTTTACCTCTTTTAAATTTTGAAGAGAAACTTCTTTACAGCCAAAGTTAACACCATTACTTTTTAAGACTTCAAGCAGACCTTCATAAAAAGAAACAACTAAAAAAGCTTTAAAAAAATAAGAAACATCAACACTACAGGAACTCTTCCAGTTTGATGAAAACATTTTGTAACATTTTTCAATAAGTTCACCTAACAAAGAACCATTTGCAAAATTAAAGGAAAACCAAACCAGAGGAGTTGTATTTTTCACAGAAGAAAACAAAACAGCGAAATCCTCAAGAAGTTTATTTAATTTTTGCTTTAATTCTTTTTCATCCTCACCAGGAAAAATTTTTCTTGCTAAATTAAAATTTAAATCTTCTTTTTTAACAGGAGAAACTAAAAAAACTTTAACATCAAGCGTGTAGTCAAAATAAAGGTTATAACTCTGAGCAGAACTTCCTATTACTGGATCACTGAAAACAATTTTTACATTAGCATTTTTGTTGTTATTCCAGTTTCTTAATTTTTGAAACACAACAAAGTATCTGGCAGCTTCAAGCAAGGATGTTATGTATATGTTAAGACCAGTTGAAATATCTATATATAACTCGAAGTTGTCATCCTTGCGAGTTTTTTCCCACTCGGTATATCTTTTTATAATATCACAAAAAATTTCTAATACTATAAAACTAAAATCTGACTTAAAACTTATTCCTTCATACTCACCAATAGAGTGAATAACAAAAAAATCATCTGCGCAGGTATTGTGTGGATGATATCTAAAAAGTTCATAAGGAGAGTTCAAAAAATCATTAAGTTTTGATTTGTCACTAAACAACTCTCCAATTTTATCACAAAAAGAATTTAACTTCTGACCAGTTACTGTCTTGTTAATTGCTAAACTTACAGGATAAATAAGTACAAGTTTTACATCTTGTTTTTTATTTTCAAAAAATTTCTTAAGAGCAATACTGCTTAAAGGTACCTCAAAACTTTCGGTATCTATTTGAAATTTTTTGTTTTCTAAAATGTTTTTATCTATTCTTCCTATTTGATATATATATTTCATTATAAAGAAATAGGTATTAAATCCCCAACCTTTACATCCTGAGTATGCGTTTCAACAACAACAGCACCACCTAATCTTGGATCATAAATTCCTACATATTTTGTAGGGTGATAAAAATGCACAAGAAACCCATACAACCAAACAGGTCCCCTTCCTGAAATAATAACACCTTTAGAAGCAAAACCTTCTTTTACAGCATCTGGTGGGTTAATTTTTAGAAGATCCTCAGGTTGAAGTTCTCTACTTAACTTAAACTCAACAACAACGAGACTATCTCTGGTATGAATTTTAAAATCAATGAAGTTCATTAAATTGAATTACAACATTAAAATTACATTTTCAACTAAACGAAAATAAAAATTACTTAGAAGCAAAATTTTTACTTTGATTTCTCACCAGATCATATACTGCTGCTTAAGATCCCCTTAGTCTCGGGTCT